>NZ_WBWA01000001.1 GCF_008932295.1 Brucella tritici
TCTACTCAAATCAAACATCGCTGTCAAACTCTTTCAACCAACTCAAGGGACGAACCTGTCTGCCGCTAGCAGCGTCGCCGCCCTCGTTGTGGCGCCATATAGACCCCACAAACCAAAACTGTCAACGACCAATCCAAACTTTTCCAAAAAATCTTTCAACAGTCCAAAAAATAAAAAGAGCCGCTCTAAGCGACTCTTTTCAGAAACACGTATATTAGGAGCGCAATGCTCTATTCGGGTTCGTATTCGCGAACACCGTCGTCCTTGGCAAACAACACACATGGTCCCTGGGACCCACGCGGATCATAGGCATAACCCTTAGCCGCAAGTGCATGCGTCATGTCTCGAATGCCCGCTAAGCCATAAAGATGATCATGCAGTTCGAGGAAAATGCGCTGCACACCCGTCAAATCGGCATTTTGCAACAGGTCGCGTTCAGCACCTTCAATATCCATGACCAGAACATTGATGTCGTGCTGAGCGATAAATTCGTCAATATTCGTGGAGGATAGCTCTATCGCGTATTCATACGGTCCTTGATTCTCATCCATGGATGACATCCAGAGATCGCGCCGCACATAAAAGCGGAACGAGCAAGGTTCCCCGGCTGTGAGAATCCCCTGCGAAAGGACAACATTATCCAGGCCGTTAGCATCGATAACTCGGCGGGCGAGTGCTGCTGTAGAGGGATTTGCCTCAAAAGCCCAGACAGACACGTCGGCAATCTTGGCAATAATGGATGTTATAATTCCTATGCCTGAGCCGAGTTCAAGCACGCGATCCCCCGGCTTCACTGCCTTGAAAATCGAACGCGCTTCTTTGGCCTCATAGCTGCCGCTCGTCAAAGCCTGCCAGATAACCGGCGAAACTTCGTCAGATGCGATCGGCACGTTAATCTCATGTACTTTCAGCAATTCCTACGCCCCAGTTCCCCAATGTCGGAGCATTGCGCCCGAACGAACAATCAAATGCGCTCCAACTTATTGAATGCATCACACGTAACTTTGCGATGTGATTAGCGTATGAACATAAACTGATTTGCGTCTCTGAAGCCAGTTGTCACGCCACTATATCGTCAACGATCTGAAGCTAAACCGACCGTCTTCGCGTTCTGTCCGCTGCGGGCATGCAGATGTTTGAGCTTTGATGCGGGCATTGGCTTACCTATGAGATAGCCTTGAACCTGATCGCACCCTAGTCGTTTCAGACACTCAAACTGCTCCTCGGTTTCAATGCCTTCTGCAATTGTCACCATTCTGAGGCTGCGCCCTACCCCAGTTACGAGTTCGACAATCGCCAGAGCATCCGGTCGCGTCGTCACATCGCGCACGAAAGACCGGTCGATCTTGATCTTATCAAACGGAAATCCGCTGAGGCTGCCGAGCGAGGAATAGCCCGTTCCGAAATCGTCCATAGCGATCTGGATACCTAATGCTTTCAACTGCCGGAGCGTACTCAAGGTCTGCTCATTCTTGTCCAGCAGAACTGATTCTGTGATCTCGAGTTCGAGGCGCTCTGCATTAAGCCCGCTTTGTTTAAGTGCATCCACCACACTTTGAATGAGGTTAAGGCTACGGAACTGAACAGGAGAGAGATTGACCGCAATCTTGAGCGGCTTGTTCCAATGGGCTGCTTCCAGACAGGCTGTCTTGAGCACCCAGTCTCCAAGAGCATGAATAAAACCGATCTTTTCGGCAACCGGAATAAATTCAACCGGTGAAACTGACCCACGGATAGGATGGGTCCAGCGGAGCAAGGCCTCATAGCCGCATATTTCGCGCGTGATCGTGCAGGCTTGCGGCTGATAGTGAACTTCCATCTCACCGTTCTCCAGTGCCTTCTGAAGATCGGCTTCGAATGACTTTTTCTCCCGCAAACGCGTCTGCATCTGAGACTTGAACACGCTCGCATGTCCAGGTCCGAGCGCCTTTGCTTCATATAGTGCTAAATCAGCGTGCTTGAAAAGCTCTTCCGTATCCGGTTCTCCCTCGGAGATCGCGACGCCGACACAGGTTCCAATTTTTATTTCCAGCTCACCGACATGATAAGGCTGGCTGATCGCTTCCATCAAACGATCTGCAAGCTCCAAAGCTTCCTCTTCCTGCAACCCTGTGGAAAGCAGAGCAAATTCGTCTCCACCTAAGCGACACACCATATCGCCACGCTCACCAAGTTTGGTGAGGCGCCGTGCGACTGCCTGCAAAAGCGCATCGCCGACATCATGTCCGAGTGTGTCATTGACGTCTTTGAACCCATCAAGGTCCAAAAGGAGAATGATCGCCGACAGGCTTCCCGACTGTGCTGCTTCAAGCCTTTTCTCCAAATCCTGCCGGAACAGAACACGATTGGGCAAACCGGTCAGGGCATCGTGATGTGCGTCATGCTCAAGCCGAAAGTTCTGCGACTGCAATTCACCCGTTGCTTGCCGAAGATCGCTTGTCAGGCGCTGCATGCTGCCATGCGCCCGGTCGAGAAGCTTATTGTGGCGGAGCAGGAGAATGACAAGCACCACGCCACAGAGGATGAGACCTGCCGCCAATCCCGTGTAAATGAGATGCAGCTGACGAACTTCGGCCTGTGCAGCATCAATAAGCCCAACATCATACTCAACAGCCGACGATGCAAGCGCAGTCATCGGCCCGTCAAGCTCGCTCATTGATTGCAGAACGGTTTTGATACTGTCAGCGTCCAGCTTATCAAGCTGAACGTCGAGTGCCTTCAGGACATCGCTCAGCTTCAAAAACAGATCACGTCGCTGCGGGTCATTCTGGATGAAAGATCGTAGATTACCTTGCTGCAGCAGTTCCAGTCGCCCCAGCATGATATCGAGACGAAGTCGCACTTCGTCATGCCGATCCTCATTCATATTCAAGGCATATCCGGCCAGAACATGCTCAAGCCGCATATATTCCGACACTGTCTGACCAACAGCCCAAGAGTCGTTATAACGGGAGAATTTCTGAAGCGCTGTCTGTCGTTCAGCAATGACATAGGCGATGTAGGCCGTTGCCACCACGAAACAACAGATTATAACGCCTAGAATTCGTCTCACACTTTGCCTCTATTCAACTGTCAGCTTGGCAACCTGCCACGCGGAACGTGTGTAATAGGTCTGGCTTTGGAGCTGTGGGTCGCTGTCATACGGATAGATTATAAACAATGGTCCTTTGTCGCGAACCGGCATGTAATTGCCATCTCGCTTCATGGCAAGAATAACGTTGAACTTCTTGAAATCTTCCATCGGCACCGTGCTGACATAATCGTTCAACGCTACCGCAGTCACCTTCGTTCCCTTGGCGCCGACGAGCGTCATAAGCTTGTCCATCGATACGCCTTCGAAACGCACACGGCCATCATACCATGGATTGGCCGTTTCCACCGTCACCAAACCGATGGCTTCCAGCATGTCCCGGTCGAATTGCGCCGTATCGCCAACATTTGTATTCGAGATATTACCGGATATGACCAGAATGGGTTTACCCGTTGGCTTGGCCAAAGGTTCGGCCACTGCCCCGGATAGCCAGACAAAGGGCACGATCAGACAGAAAAAGAGTCGAGCGAGTTTCATTGCATTTCTCCATGATAAATTAGATCAATAAAGAGAATTGCCTAAATCAACGTGAAGATTGCATGAGTTTTGTATTTTTTCGTGTTCATATGCAATAGAAATGAAATATCAACGACAATCTTGACGCAACGTAACTTCAAATGACCGCAGTTAGTGAATTGCCCTAGTGTTAGATCGCTTTTGCAGGATAGTAACGCTTTTAATCCGCCATATCAGCTAAGTACGTGGTGACCCGGCCCAATTCGCGCCCTTTAAAGCAAAAAAAGCAACGTCGTTGACGCTGCCTTTTGGATAAGTTGGATGATTATCAGGTTTTCAGCCGGCTAGTTTGCCACCAGTCATGGCTTCCGGAACGCCGGTCGTGCTCGGAAAGCTTATGGGTAGTCCGCGCAGAACCCGTACGGCAAGGAATGCAAAGCATTCAGCTTCCACGGCATCGCCCCGCCAGCCAAGTGTTTCAACGGGAACGAGTTCCACTTTCGCGCGCTCGACCAGCATGCGCATCATGGTCGGATTGCGACGGCCACCACCGCTGACGGCCAGCCGCTTTGGCCGACGCGGCAAAATATCCAGGGCCTTCCCAACAGCAGAGGTGGTGAACGCGGTCAATGTTGCCGCGCCGTCTTCCTCATTCAGACCGTCGGCCATTGCATCAGTGAAATCGAAGCGATCCAATGACTTCGGGTATGGCGCAGTCAGATAAGGGTGTTTGAGCAGTTCCGTGAGCCGGGCCTCGTCTACCCTGCCCCTTGCCGCCAGCGCTCCGTCGCGATCCATCTCACCCAACCCATGAGTCTTCATGAAATCGTTGATGGGTGCATTGGCTGGCCCTGTATCGAATGCCACAAGTGCATCATCGCCATCCCACCATGTGATATTGCCGACGCCGCCAAGATTGAGAATCGCAGTATTGCCACTCAAATCGGCACTGCGCAGCAAAGCAGCGTGATAGACGGCCGCAAGCGGAGCACCCTGCCCGCCAGCACGAATATCTGCTGTCCGGAAATCATAAGCAACCTTGGTTCCGAGCAATTCGCTCATAAGCCTTCCGTCACCAAGTTGCCTTGTGTCACCAAGCTTGCCTGCCTGCGGTGCGCGATGCAAAACCGTCTGTCCATGAAAGCCGACAACGCCGATATTCTCCATCGACAGCCCGCTTTCCTCGACCAGTTCGCGCACAGCCGCAGACTGTGCGCGCGTCAGCGCTTCCTCAGCATCGCTAAACACGGAAGGTTCCGCACCTTCAAAATTCCAGCCGCGAGCCTCCGCCTGCGCTCGTTCCAGAAGATCACGAATCCAGCGCGGATAAGGTTTCAGCGCATAAGCGCCGAATTCCGTGATGGTCTCGCCATCAGTCTTCAAAAGGGCAACATCGATGTTCCCATCAAGAACAGTGCCGGTCATCAGGCCAACGGCCCATATTGGCTGCATAGACGTCTCCTATTCCAATGAAATTGCGTCGCCAACGCCCTGACGTAGCGAAAGAATACCACTGTCGAAATGGCGTGTCGGATGAATGCGATTGGTAAGCAAGGTCCACGCCCTGCCCGCTTCAAAATCGATCCACAAACCGGTACCCGTGAAACCGGTATGGCCGATCGTGTCCTTCGAATTGAAATTGCCGCCCGACCAGCCGTCATAAGGCAGTTCCCAGCCATGCGTCCGGGTCGCGGATATTGGTTGGCGCATCTGCGTTATAACGTGTTGCGATGCGCCAGTGCCGTCGAGCAAACCAACTGCGAAATCGAGTATGGATGCAGCCGTGCCGAACAGCCCCGCATGTGCAGCACCCTGCAACGCTGAACAATTGTCGTCGTGGACCTCACCGCAAAGTACGCGATTGCGCCAGGTGCAATCTTCGGTGGCGGCACTGATCTCCGGCTCCGCGGAAAAGGCGAAGCCCTCGCCGGGGTCCATCTCGCGAATGGTCTTGCCGCAAAGCCGTTCCATCGCAAAACCGAGCAGGATGAAATTGATATCCGAATAAACCGGTGGGGATTTTCGCCATTCGCGTTGCAGAACGAATGCACGCAACAATTCCGGGTCCCGTCCGTAGGTGTAGACCGGTTCGACCGATGGGAACGGTGTCTGATGGCCAAGACATTCGCGGAAAGTGACTTTGCGCTCCCACGCATCATTGTCATACTGCCGAAGATCGGGAAGCAACGTGATCAACGGCGCGTCGAGATCAATGACACCTGCCTCGGCCAGCGCAAGAATGCGGGGTGTCGTGAAAATCACTTTGGTCAACGAGGCGAGATCGAACCACGTATCGGTTGTCATCGCGCGCCGGACCGGTACAGTCTGCGCATAGCCCGTCGCCCGGACAGCCCGGTTGCCGGAGAGATCGACCATTCCGAGCACACCTCCCGGAATTCGACCTGAGTCGCACGCGCCTGTTAACAGGCTGAAAGCTCTTTCAAAACGCGCCGTAAAGGCGATATCCACGGAGTGGCGTACATTTGGTTCTGCCATCATGATTATACCTCGGTCCTGGCCACGTGATCATGACCATATGTCTGCCAGTTTGCCGGTGCGGGCTCATATCCCAACGGGCGTACGAGTGACGGCACCTGCCGCGTGTCGAGGGTGAAATGCTCGTTGCGCCGATCAATACTTGGAACAGCAGATATCAGCCGCTTCGTATAGGAATGTTTCGGCGCAGACAGGATTGATGCGGCATCGCCTATTTCGACAATCTGGCCGGCATAGACGACCGCAATGCGATGCGCGATACGTTCCACCACCGCCATGTCATGCGATACGAACAGATATGCGAGGCCGCGTTCCTTCTGGAGATCAATCAGCAGTTCCAGAACTTTCGCCTGCACTGAAACATCCAGTGCGGAAACGGCTTCGTCCAAAACGACAATCGAAGGGTTCAGCATCAACGCGCGGGCAATGCAAAGCCGCTGGCGCTGTCCGCCAGAAAACTCGTGTGGGTAGCGCTCCAGACTGTTTGCGGGCAGGCCCACGCGGTCAAGCAACTGCAGCATCTGGTGCCGTGCTTCCGGCCCATCGCACCCACCAGCGGCGATAACCGGTTCGGCAAGGATGCTGTCTATTCGCAGGCGCGGGTTGAGCGATGCATAGGGATTCTGGAAAACCATCTGCACCGAGGAGGAGTTTCGAGCATCAGATGTATCTGCCACGCCGACTTCAAGCTTGCCGCCCGAAGCTTTGACAAGTCCGAGGATCGCCCGCGCAGTCGTCGACTTACCCGAACCACTCTCCCCGACGACCGCAAGTGTTTCGCCTGGAACAAGATCGAAATCGACACTCTCCACGGCATGAACTGCACCGAGTCTACGGCCCAGAATACTTCCCCTAACCGGAAACCGGACTGTGAGCCCTTCAACAGCCAGAATTGGCTTTGTTCCGGGCTTGGCTGCTCGCACGCTATCCGTTCGTACCGCATTGCCACTTTCAAAATGCGGCACAGCTTTCAGGAGATGTTGCGTGTAAGAATGCTGAGGCTGGTCAAGGACGGCACTCAGTTCACCTTGCTCCACCGCCTCGCCATGCTGCATCACCATGACCTTGTCGGCCATCCCTGCGACCAGGCCGATGTCATGGGTAATGAAGATCATCGCCATGCCAGTTTCGCGCTTCAGCTCTGCCAGCAGCGCCATGATCTGTGCCTGTACCGTAACATCAAGCGCTGTGGTCGGCTCGTCGGCGATCATGAGACGCGGATTACAGGCAAGCGCCGTTGCAATCATCACTCGCTGCAGCATGCCGCCCGAAAGCTGGTTCGGGCAGTATCTAAGACGCCGTGCAGCATCCGGAATGCGTACGCGATCAAGTGCGTCCTTGGCAGCGGAAGCTGCCTGCTTTCCGGTAAGCCCACGGTGCAGACGAAACGACTCCTCAATCTGTGTTCCGATTGTGAGCACTGGATTGAGCGACGTCATGGGCTCCTGAAAGATCATACCGATTTCCGCACCGCGGATTTTCGTAAGCTCAGCTTCGTGTGCAGTTGCAAGATCGATGGTGGTGCCGTTCGCACGGTTCAGCTTGATCGTTCCATCGATAATGCGCCCACCGCCAAAATCCACAAGGCGATTGATCGACAAGGCCGTTACAGATTTACCGGAACCGCTTTCTCCGACAATAGCCAGGGTTTCGCCGGCGGCAAGATCGAAACTCACACCGCGCACGATCTCATTGGCTTCAGGATTACGCCCGAAACCGACGCGAAGGTTTGAGACAGACAGAAGCTTGTTCATGCCGCTACCCTCCGCATCCTGGGATCGAGAATGTCGCGCAGGGCATCACCCAGAAGGTTAAAGCCAAGAATACCGATCATGATCGCCAGTCCCGGAAAGGCCAGCAGCCATGGCGCGGTTTCCATGAGGTTACGCGCATCTGCCAGCATGAGGCCAAGCGACGAAGCAGGTGGCTGTGTGCCGAGGCCGAGGAAGCTCAAGCCCGCCTCTGTCAGCAGCGACCAGGCCAGCGCCAAAGTGATTTGCACGGTCAGAGGCGCGACCAGATTAAGCAGCAGATGGCGCGAAAGGATATAACGGTTGCTGCTGTGGAACGTACGTGCCGCATCGACGAATTCGCGTGTTTTAATCGACAAGGCCGGACCACGTACAACCCGCGTAAAAATCGGGGTGTAGACAATGGCGATGGCAACGATACTTGTTCCAGTGCCCGGTCCAACGACGGCGATGATGAGAAGCGCAAGCAAGATAGCCGGAAACGCCAAAAGCACGTCCATGACGCGCATGACCGTGCCGTCCCACCAGCGCCCGAACCATGCCGCGGTCAATCCCATAATGGTGCCAGTAAAGGCGGCAATTCCGACAGCAGAAAAGCCCACCACAAATGATTGCGCTATGCCTGCCATCAGGCGGCTCATCACATCCCGTCCGAAGAGGTCCGTTCCCATCCAGTGGGCAGCACTTGGAGGACGCAGCCTATCTATCCGGTACTGCATCAGCGGGTCATGCGGCGTGAAACCGAAATACCCCAGACACGCGACGATCAGATAGATCAATACGATGAGCCCGCCAATACGGCCACTCGGATGAGCAAAAACGGAACGCAATATCTGCATTAGTTTTCCCCCAGGCGAATACGCGGATCGAGCGCTACGTAAAGGAGGTCAACAAGCAGATTGACGATCATGAAGTTGAGGGCGATGAAGAGAATACTGCCCTGCACCAACGCATAATCCCGCTGCAAAATGGCGTCGAGCACCATGCGTCCAAGTCCCGGCAGAGCATAGATCTGCTCGACCAGCACAGCCCCGCCCAGAAGGTAACCGAATTCCACACCGCTCAGCGTCACCACAGGGATAAGTGCGTTCGGCAATGCGTGCCGCCAGACGACAGAGCGCGCCGAAGCTCCCTTGCTGCGAGCGGTGCGAACGTAATCATCGCTGAGAACATCCAGCATGGCCGAACGCGATATGCGTGTGACCGATGCAGCAAATGCAAAGCCGAGTGTTATGGCAGGCAAAATCATCTGCAAAAAATTCTGCCACGGGTCGACCCATATAGGCGTGAATTCGCCCATGGTCGGTAACACACCAAACCCGGCCGACAGAATATAGATAAAGAGGAGGCCCAGAACAAAGCTGGGGGTCGATTGGCCAATCATTGCGAAAATACGGACGGCAAGATCGGACATTTTCTCGTTGCGCGTCGCCGCATAGACACCAGCCGGAAGGCCAATGAGCAACGCAATAATCATCGACATCAATGCCAGTTGCAGTGTCAGCGGGAAGCGTTCCAGAATAACCGTCAAAACCGGCTTTCCGAACGTGACCGAGACACCCAGATTACCTTGCAGCACGTCGCCGAGCCAGCGCCAGTATTGCGTGGTCCAGCTTTGGTCGATACCAAAGTATTGCGCCAAAGACTGCCGCTGTTCCGGCGTCAGCAGTCCTGCTTCCGTTCCAAGCATAGCCGTGATGGAATCGCCTGGAACCATACGGATCGCAACGAAGACAAGGATCGACACCCCCAGCATAACCAGAGGAAATGTCAGCAGCCGACGTGTCAGATAATTCATGTCAGATTACTCACGGCCTGCTATCAAGGCAGGCACTGGAAAGCCACGCCTCTATATTGAAGACGTGGCGGATTTCATGACATCACTGCCCGATCTGCAACTTGGTTACGCCGAATAGCGAACCGGTAGCGCGAGGCTCAAAACCGATAACGTTCTTCTGGTAGGCAACATAGTTGTTGGCCGTATAGAGCCATATCCACGGAGAAACTTCCGTTATGTGTTTTTCGAAGTCGGAGAAGATAACCTTGCGCTTTTCAGGGTCCGTCTCAGTTCTCCCCTTCTGCATCAGATCGTCAAGCGTATCGTCAATATACTGCGCGACTTTCTGCAGATTACCGGCTTTTGTCCAATAACGGCCATACATTGTATAGGGATCAGCCGAACCACCGTTAAGCGCCACCGCCATGTCGAAGTCGCCCTTCAACCACGTATCGACATAGACGTTGAGTTCCATCATGCGGATATCGAGCTTAATGCCGATTTCGGCAAGTTGCGACTGGAGAACCTGGGCTTCAGCCGCAGCGGTTGCAGGTTCTCCGTTTGCGGCGATAACCGTCGCCGAAAAACCATCCGCATAACCGGCATCCGCCATCAACTTCTTTGCTTTTTCGACATCGCGCTTGTAGCAGAAAAGCGTGTTCGGATCGCTTGCGTAGGCAGGCATTGTCAGCGGGCCTGTCACCTTGCCTTCGCCGAGCAATGCTGTATCCAGCACGTCTTGACGGTCAACGGCACAGGAAATCGCCTGACGCACGGCCAGCTCTGTCATTGGCTTGCGCGAAGGATTGAGCTGGAGGACATGATAGGCAAGAGCTGGAGTACGCACCAGTTCCAGAGAGCTTTCACGCGGAACCATCGTTGCAACCAGCGGGTCGTTTAGAAATGCAAAGTCGATCTGCTTGGCGCGAAGCGCCGCGAGAATTGCTGTTTCGTCCGGCAGGACGCTGATGTCGATCCCATCGATCGCTACTTTACCGCCCGCCCAATCGGGATTGGCTTTCAGCACTTCCTTGGAGTTCGGCTCCCAGCGCTCAAGGATGAATGGGCCTGATCCAACTGCTTTCGTCCCAATATTTCCAGCCTTGATCTCGCTTTCCGGAACGACTGCCGCATTGATGCTGGCAAT
Organism: Brucella tritici; assembly: GCF_008932295.1. Taxonomy (GTDB): domain Bacteria; phylum Pseudomonadota; class Alphaproteobacteria; order Rhizobiales; family Rhizobiaceae; genus Brucella; species Brucella tritici. The sequence goes on from NZ_WBWA01000001.1 coordinate 10,719, forward strand.
GGCTGCCAATAGAGGAACGTCAGGCTGAGAGAGTTTGAAGACGACCGTTTCGGCGTCCGGCGTTTCAATAGCAGCAATGGAACCGAAATTGGCACGCGCCACTGCGCCTGTCTTTTCATCCAGAATGCGCTCGAAGGATGCTTTCACATCGGCTGGCGTCACCGACTGACCGTTCTGAAATTTCGCATTCTTATCGAGCTTGAATGTGAGAACCTTTCCGCCATCGGAAAATTCCCAGCTTTTTGCAATGGCAGGCGCAATCTGAAGGTTGGAATCAAGACGAACGAGCGGTTCATAGATGAGCTCAAGCAGGCGAATCGATGAAAATGCCGGCTGCTTATGCGGATCGAGACCGGTGGCATCCTGCGACCACGCCATTCGCAGCGTCGCGGCAAAAGCCGACGAAACACCTAACCCGCCAAAGCTTCCAATGCTCAACGCCAATGCGGCAGCGCCCACAATAAGGCTTTTCTTGAAACTCGCTCCCATTTTCTTCCCTCGCAAATTACTGCAATACTGATGTCCGACTGCTTCCCCGCTTCGGCTCACGCTTTATTGGCATTTATTGCCTGTCTAAGAAATCCCCCAGCATCCTTTAATGCCTTTCTTGCCTCATCCACTGGCATTCCAGTGATCGTGATGAGGATTGCAAGCTTGACGTCATTATCCGTCAGAGCGAGAACGCGTTTCGCCTCCCCCGCCCCGCATCCGGTTGCCTGCATGACAATTCGCGATGCCCGCGCAACAAGCTTATTGTTGGTGGCACTGACGTCCACCATGAGGTTCTCGTATGTTTTCCCGATTCGGATCATGCTCGCCGTCGTCAGCATATTAAGAACGAGCTTCTGCGCCGTACCGGACTTAAGGCGTGTTGAGCCTGTCAGTATTTCAGGTCCGACAACCGGCGATATGGCGATTTCAGCCATGGTCGCAATGGTCGAATCGGGATTGCAGGAGAGCGCCACGGTCGTGGCGCCGATGGTTGCTGCGTAAGCCAGACCGCCTATCACATAGGGCGTGCGCCCACTGACCGCGATTCCCACAACAACATCGTGTGAAGACAAACCTATGTTGCGTAGGTCAGATTCCCCAAGCAACGGATCATCTTCTGCCCCTTCGATTGCGTGTTGCAGCGCATCCACGCCACCTGCAATCAGCCCTATCACCATGCCTTCCGGCACGCTGAAGGTTGGCGGACATTCCGATGCATCGAGAACCCCAAGACGTCCGCTTGTTCCTGCGCCCAAATAAACCAGTCGACCGCCGACCCGAAATGAGTCGACAATCTTATCAACGGCTTGCGCGACCTGGGGCAGCACTTGCTCGACGGCGGCGGGAACCAGATGATCTTCATCATTGATACGGCGCACGATAGCAAGGCTCGACAAGAGATCGATATCCATCGTGCGTGGATTTCGCTCTTCTGAAACCAGCCTATCCAGTTCAGATAACAACGCCTGTTCCGTCATGCCTCTGCCTGCTTGTCGAGCAACGTTCAAAGCGCGCTGCCTTATGGTTAATAAATTTTAGGATTATAAATTCCAGCAGTCAATCAAAATTAGGAATAATTTATTCCGTATTCGCAGAGGCCATGTTTCGAGCGAGAATGATCGCGCCGGAAACAGCATCGCCATCGGCAGGCTTCAACCGCCTGCGGACATCGGGCGCCAACCACGGTTCTAGTGGGGTCGCAAGTCCGCCAAGCAATGTGACGCGCGGTGCTCCCTTTTCGAAAAGCGCACGCACAATGGTATCGATGTGGCTCGCAGCCGTCTGGACGATCCGACGTGCCGCCGCATCTCCCTGGTCTGCATGACGCATGACCATGGGTGCCAGAGACGCATATTCCGTAGCTGTTGCTTGGTCCATCCACGCCACAGCTTCCATCGGGGTCTGATTAAAACGGTCCATGACCTCGTTGAGGAGCGGCGTACGCTCTATTCGGTCATCATGGGCCTGAAGCGCCTGCTGAATTGCTGACAGCCCGAGAAAGGCACCGCTGCCCTCGTCTGAAATTGGAAAGCCATAACCGCCGACACGAATGTCAGTGCCATTCACGAAGCCAAGGCCAATTGATCCGGTCCCAGCAATAACGATAGCCCCGTCATTACCCGAATGCGCACCGAGACAAGCGCCTTTACCGTCGCTTATGAAATGAATGCTCGAAAAGGGATGCTGTATAGCCTGAAGTGCTTCGATCGCACCTTGCCTGCCTATGCCCGCCAGCCCAATACCTGCATGCGTTCGGGTCAGTTCTTCAGCCCCCAGACCTGCCTCGCTGATCGCTGCGTCAAACGCGCGCGCAATGGATTCCCATGCCTTGTCTATCCCGAGCCGTGTAGTCGCCGGGCCAGACAATCCTTGTCCCAGCACGTTGCCGGTCTCATCTTCCAACCGGGCTCGACAGCCCGTACCGCCGCCATCTACGCCAAGATAGAACTGATTTTTCCCAACCCTGTCCGACATCATTCTGAGAGCCGTTCTATATCTGCACCGCAAAGTTTCAGTTTGCGGTCAAGCTGTTCATACCCGCGATCCAGATGATAGATGCGATTAACAACAGTTTCTCCCTCGGCAACCAGTGCTGCGAGAACAAGCGACACGGACGCCCGCAAATCCGTTGCCATGACTTGTGCGCCATGCAGCGGGCGCCCGCCACGTACCAGAGCAGTTGTTCCCTGCAGTTTGATGTCAGCGCCAAGCCGCATCAGTTCCGGCACATGCATGAACCGGCTTTCGAACACTGTCTCGCGAATGAGCGATGCTCCTTCGGCACAAGCTGCCAACGCCATGAACTGGGCCTGCAAATCGGTAGGGAATCCGGGATAGGGTTCGGTCGTCAAATCAGCGCCACGCAAGGCGCCATTACGCGAAATAACCAGACCGCGGTCGCTCGGCCATACACTGACGCCCATAGTTTCAAGCATTTGCACAACAGAAGCGAGATGCTCAAGACGAGCATGCGTCAATTCGAGCGTGCCGCCGGTAATCGCCGCAGCAACTGCATAAGTTCCGGCTTCGATACGATCCGGTATGCCGTGATGGCGTGCAGGACGCCAAGATGTATCGCCCTGAATCAGAATGCGATGCGTACCCGCCCCTTCAGTCTGCGCGCCCATGGCCCCAAGACACGCTGCAAGGTCAGCAATTTCCGGCTCACGGGCTGCGTTCAATATTTCTGTCTCGCCGCGAGCGGAGGTCGCCGCCATCATCGCTGTCGCCGTCGCGCCAACGGACGGTGCGGGCAATACAATCCGGCTTCCGATCAGGCCGCTATCGGTCGAAGCAACGATCCAGCCGCGATCAATGGAAACATCTGCGCCAAGTGTGGAGAGCGCTTTCAAGTGCATATCGACAGGCCGCGCGCCAATGGCGCATCCGCCCGGCAAGGAAACACGAACTTTACCCAGTCTCGCCAACAAAGGTGCCAGCACCAGAACCGTCGCACGCATTCGCCTCACAGTGTCATAAGGCGTTTCTCCTTCGACAAGTTCAGTGGCGGCAATTGTCGTCGAATGCGGCGCGCGGGAGACCTGTGCCCCATGCGACTGCACGACATTGAGCATGTTTTCAACATCACTCACCGCTGGAAGGTTAGTAAGTTCAACGGGGTGGGGACTTAGCAGGGAAGCCGCGATCTGAGGCAGCGCAGCATTTTTCGCCCCGGAGATATTGACCGCTCCCTGTAGCGCTCGTCCACCGACAATTCGCAATCGTTCCATGTCTCTCCACCATGTACCATCTTGTGGATAGTTAGCTCATTCCGTAAATTTTAAAAGATTGGAATTTTATATTCCAAATCAATTTCGGTTGTCTTATGAGGCAAGGCAATCGAATATCGAGCCTTCCGACGCCGGAATGGGGATTAATCGCGCATGTCGATCCTACAGAAGATCAACGCCAAACTGAACGAGCTGACCGTTGCAGACCGAAAGATCGGCCAGTTCATCGTCGATCATCCAGAACAGGTATTGAAGCTTTCCTCTTCCGCGCTCGCGGTCGAGACCGGCCGCAGTCAATCCAGCGTCGTCAAATTCAGCCAGAAGTTCGGTTTTGACGGCTATCAGGAACTTAAACTCGCGGTCAGCGAGGCTCGGGCCAAGGAATGGCAGGTTCCGGCAGGCATGGTCCACGGCAGCATCGAAACCAGTGACAGCTATATTACGGTTCTGCAAAAGCTGATCGGCAGCAAGCTGCAATCCATGCAGCAGACGATTTCCGTCAACAATGAACAAGGTATCGACGGCGCATTGCAAGCGCTGATCAGCGCCCGGCGCATTCATCTCGCCGGCGTTGGCGCATCGTCACTCGTTGCGCGTGATTTTTCCTACAAGCTGATGAAGCTTGGGCGCAATGTGATGCACGACAGCGATAGCCATATCCAGATGGCCAATGTTTCCACATTGCATGAGGGCGACGTTCTGTTTGCCCTTTCCTATTCGGGAACGAGCATCGAAACCCTTCGCATCGCCGAGCAGGCCAAGAAGTGGGGAGCAACCGTGATCGCTGTTACAGGCCTCAACGAAAACCCGCTCAACAAGATCGCTGATATTCGTCTATATACAGTTGCCGATGAAGAACGGGTGCGCTCATCGTCAATCACGGCACGCGATGCACAACTGGTTCTGACGGACTTACTCTTTATCCTGTTGTTTCAACGGCAACAGGATGCGAACGATTATGTGCATAAGAGCGAAGCCGCAGTGTCTTCGTTGAAAATATGAGCAGCAAGATCAATCAATAATGGCGGCAGCGGCCAGGCTAGCGAAGGCAGCAACGAGCGCTACTGCGACAGCACCAACTTTCGTGAAGAGATTAAACATATCACCAGGCGTTTCACGGTTAGACATGTTGAGATAGACCAGCGCCGCAACGATGATAACAATCGAAAAACCGAAAGCGGAAACCCACTGCCACAACTCAGGCATGAAACCTCACAGACGCTAAAGTCATTTTTGAAACTACGACCTTTTACCGAAACTTTGTTACCGCAGTGTGACCTCACCTAATGAGTTCAATTCCGGCTCGCAATGTGCCACGAAGAAAACGGACTGATTATCATCACTTTGTGATCGTGCACTCACTCAGACAGTCCAGGCAACGGCCTCGCCGTTATCCCACAAAAGTCCCCTTGAATGGTGCCTTGTGTCGTGTTTCGCAGATCAGCCTTGCCGTCCTGAACTTTTGAACGCAATAGCGGAGAGATGGCTTTCAGATAGCCAAAGCCGTGATATATCTGCCCAGAAGCAAGCTGCGTTCGGACGCAGGCTTTGCCAGAAACAAATCACAAAGGTATGCATTATGACTTCACCGTCATCTCCTCCACGCATCGAACAGGCAGAACGTCTTGAACGATTGGCATTGTTGCAAGGCAAGTTGAGAGAGCGCGGGATTGGCGGGCTTCTGCTCGGGCCAACAGCAAGTTTGCGTTATTATACCGGGCTTGTCTGGCACATCAGCGAACGTTTTCTGGGCGCCCTCGTCACACCGTCGGAAGTCATTTATATCGTTCCCGGCTTTGAACAAAGCCGTGTCGAGAGCCTGCCGCATCTGCCAGGGGAAATCCGCGTATGGCAGGAAGAAGAAAGTAGCGCTGAACTGATAGCGTCACTCATTCCGGCAAGCGCTACACTTGCTGTAGATGATGCCGTGCCGCTGTTCGTCTATAATGCCCTTAAACACGAAATCTCGCCGGAGCGCTTGCTTGACGGCGGCGAACTGATCCGTGAGCAGCGCATCTGCAAGTCGGACAATGAAATCGCAATCATCCAGTACGCGATGGATTTGACGCTTGAAGTCCATCGCCGCGCACATGCATTGATAAAGCCCGGCATCGCCGCAAGCGAAGTGGTGCGCTTTATCGATGAACAGCACCGTGCCCTCGGCGCTACTGGCGGTTCGACTTTCTGCATTGTCTCTTTCGGCGCAGCGACCTCGCTGCCGCATGGTGCAGATGGAGAACAGTTCTATCAGCACGGTGACGTTATTCTTGTCGATACCGGATGCCGTATCGATGGCTACCACTCCGATCTTACGCGTACCTACATGCTGGAAGAGCCAAGCGCAGAGTTTTCACGCATTTGGGCAATCGAACGTGAAGCGCAGCAAGCCGTTTTTGATGCGGCAAAGCTTGGTGCGGCCTGTTCAACCCTTGACGATGCGGCACGCGCTACACTCGTGAAGCATGGACTGGGACCAGATTACGCTTTGCCAGGCCTTCCGCATCGCGCCGGTCATGGCCTTGGTCTGGAAATTCACGAGGTCCCATACATCGTTCGCGGGAATTCACTCCCGCTCGCTGAAGGCATGTGCTTTTCCAACGAACCGATGATCGTGGTCCCGGACCAGTTCGGTATTCGTCTGGAAGACCATATCCATATGACGGCGACCGGACCGAAATGGTTTACCCAGCCAGCGAAAGGCCCAACCGAACCTTTCGCATAATGCCACCACTGCTGCTAGCGATTGCCGGGCATTCCCGCCCAGCTTTTCGATTGCTTTTCGCCAATACCGATCAGATCGATGGCTCGCGCCGCGATCTGATCAGCCACTTCATCGACCGATTGCGGTTTGAAGTAAAAGGCTGGAACCGGCGGCATCACAATCGCGCCCATTTCTGTCACCGTGCACATATTGCGCAGATGGACCAGATGCAGCGGCGTTTCTCGTGCGATCAGGATCAGCCTGCGCCGTTCCTTCAAATGAACGTCAGCGGCGCGGGTTAACAGGCTATCGCTGTGGCCCGTCGCGATCGCCGCGAGCGTCCGCATGGAGCACGGCGCAACGATCATACCGGCGGTGGCGACCGATCCGCTTGCAATCAAAGCACCAATATCGCCGACAGAATAGCTTCTGTGCGCAAGCCTGTGCAGAAGCGCATAACCGTCGGGGCCTAACTCGTGACGCAAGGTCTGCTGTGCAGCATCCGACACGACCAAATGCGTCTCAACGTCGTTTAAAGTCGAAAGCTGCTCCAGCAGCTTGAGCGGGATGAGGGCGCCCGATGCACCGGAAATACCGACCACAACCCGTTTCATCACATGTTTTCCTTATTCAACCCAAGCTCGCCCCACATGGCATCTACACGGGCGACCACATCCTCGCTCATCTTCAGCACAGCGCCCCACTCCCGGTCAGTTTCGGAGCCGATCTTGTTGGTCGCATCAAGCCCAAGCTTTCCGCCCAAGCCTGAGCGCGGCGATGCGAAATCGAGATAATCCACCGGTGTATCGGCAAGCGTAATGACGTCGCGGCTCGCATCGAAACGCGTAGCGAGCGCCCACATGACATCATCCCAGTTGCGAACATTTATGTCGGGATCGACCGCGATTATGAGCTTCGTATAACTGAACTGGGGCAGCATCGACCAAAGCCCCATCATCACCCGCCGCGCTTGACCGGGATAGCGCTTGTCGATCGAGACCACCATTGCACGATAAGAACACGCCGCCGGAGGCAGCCACAAATCCGCGATTTCCGGAAACTGCTTTCGTACAATTGGCACGAACAGCTCGTTCATCACTTCACCAAGCCTTGAGGGCTCATCGGGCGGGCGACCGGTGTAGGTCGAAAGATATACCGGGTTTTTCCGCGTGGTGATCGCCATCACCTGCATGACCGGAAATTCCTCGACACTGTTGTAATAGCCCGTGTGATCACCATAGGGCCCCTCTGGCGCGGTGACAGATGCGGAAACTCGCCCTTCCAAAATGATTTCAGCGTTGGCGGGTACGGAGAGCGGCACAGTGTGCGCATCAACGACGGAAGGTCTTCGTCCAGCAAGCAGGCCCGAGAAGGCAAGTTCGCTCATCCCTTCAGGCAAGGGCATAACGGCTGCAAGGATTGTCGCCGGATCAGCCCCGATAGCAACGGCAACAGGCATATCCTCGCCTCGCTTTTGCCACATGCGGTGATGACGCGCACCGCCGCGATGGGCGAGCCAGCGCATGATCAACTTATCCCGGCCAAGCTTCTGCATCCGGTAAATTCCAACATTGATATCAGATGGATCGTCTGGTGCCCGTGTGATAACCAGCGGCCAGGTAACAAGCGGCGCAGGCTCTCCCGGCCAGCACCATTGGATCGGTAGTAGATCGAGATTGACGGCTTCGCCTTCCAGTATATTCGCCTGCACCGGTGCGCGACGGACTTGCCGAGGGCGCATATTCAACGCAGCCATCGCCAAAGGCAGCTTGTTCCATATTTCGCCTGCCGAACGGGGCGGCTTTGGTGCGCGCAGTTCCGCAAGCATCTCCGCAAGGTCAGGGATTTCCTCGACGGCACGACCAAGTCCCAATGCAATACGTCGTTCGGAACCGAAAAGATTGGCCACGAGAGGGATTGAATGCAGCCGCCCGTCAGCATCGACCGGTTGCTCGAAGATCAATGCCGGACCATCCGCCTCAAGCACACGCTTATGGATTTCAGTTATCTCCTGGACCAGAGATACCGGACGTTTAATCCGAATGAGATCATTGCGCCGTTCAAGCTCCGACAAAAAGCTTTGCAGGCAGTCGTAATGTGACGGAAGAGATTGGGCCGTTTTCATGTCCCTAGCTTTGAATATCGAATTCTTTCGCCGTCTTTGATCTGAATCAAACTGTCCTTGTATTGAATCGCCTATTTCTGAATTCACCTTATAAAGCTCACCGGAGCTGAGTGATGATGAAGATACCTCCAGCCGTGGCTGTTCCAGCCCGGCTTGTTCCGCCATTTCTGATCGCCCCTTTTGTTTCGCGCATTTTCTTTCAGGTAATGCGCTCGCATCCGGGTCTTTTTGAGCGTCTCGGAGACTATGCGACAAAGCGGTTCCGTTTTCGCCCGTCTGACATACCATTCGCTTTTGTGATCGAACCGGACAAGCCGCGCATCACAATCGTGCGTGAAGACGAAGCAACGGAAGTTGACGCAGGCATCGAGGGACCATTGGTCATGCTGCTCGCACTTCTCGAAGGTAAGCTTGATGGAGATGCGCTGTTCTTCTCCCGGGATATTACCGTGACGGGAGATATGGAAGCCATGCTGGCGCTTCGCAATGCGCTGGATGACTGCAACATAGACCTTCCATCCGATCTCGGCACAAGTGCGGGACCATTTGCCCCGATGGTTCGTGGCATCGCAAATTATGTACGCAGCAAGGCTCTCGGCAAGGAAGCCACCGGATGGAACTGATTTGTCCTGCAGGAACCCCGTCGGCCTTGCGTGAAGCAGTTGGTGCAGGGGCAGATGCCGTCTATTGCGGCTTTCGCGACGAAACGAATGCGCGCAACTTTCCAGGCCTGAACTTCAGCCGCGACGAATTACGCGATGCTATCAAGTTTGCCCATGCGCGCAAAACGCAGGTTTTCGTAGCCATCAACACGTTCATGCGTGCAGGCGATGAGCATATCTGGTACCGAGCCGTAGACGATGCATCCTCCCTTGGTGCAGACGCAGTCATCCTCGCCGATTTCGGGCTGATGGCCTATACCGCCGAGAAACATCCAACACAGCGGCTTCATGTATCCGTACAAGCTTCCGCCTCCAATGCAGATGCAATCCAGTTTCTCGTCGATGCGTTCAAGGCAAAGCGAGTCGTGTTGCCACGCGTTCTGACCATTGCCGATATTGCGAAACTCGGCCGCAAGATCGGCTGCGAAATGGAAGTATTCGTATTCGGTGGACTATGCGTGATGGCAGAAGGACGATGCTCGCTGTCTTCCTACGCGACCGGCAGATCGCCCAACATGAACGGTGTCTGCTCACCGGCAAGTCATGTGCGTTACCGTCAAGACGGAGACCAACTCGTCTCCGAACTCGGTGACTATACGATCAACCGTTTTCCTTTGGGCGAGCCCACCGGCTATCCAACACTCTGCAAAGGCCGATTCAATATCGCAGACGATCAAGGTTATGCGTTCGAAGATCCGGTTTCGCTTGATGTCATGAATCATATCGACGAGTTGCGAGCGGCAGGCGTCTCAGCACTCAAGATTGAAGGCCGCCAGCGCGGCAAGGCTTACGTTGGTGAAGTCGTCTCGACACTTCGTCAGACACTCGCCGCAAGCCCCGAAAGCCGCGCAGCACTTTTGTCCCGCCTCCGGCTGCTGAGCGAAGGCCAGCAGACGACTTCGGGCGCATACGACAAACGCTGGAGATAGATATGTCAGCACCCAGCCTCAGCCTTGGTCCTGTTCTCTTCCTGTGGGACGGTCCAAAATGGCGGGATTTTTATTTCCGTATCGCCGATGAAGCCCCAATCGACCGTGTCACGGTCGGTGAAATCGTCTGCTCCAAACGGTTCCATTTCCTGACACCGTATATAGACGCTGTGATCGAGCGGCTGCAACGCGCAGGAAAAACGGTGAACCTCGGTTCGCTGGCACTCGTTATGCTCGAACGGGAAGCAAAACAGGTCCGTCAAACGATCAAGGAAGCAACACTGCCCGTGGAGGCAAACGATCTGTCGGCATTGGGGCTTTTATCCGGTGTGCCGCACATAGTCGGTCCACTGGTCAATGTTTATAATGCTGCAACCGCCAAGGTTCTTGCGGCCCGCGGCGCACAATCGATCTGTCTTCCGCCAGAGTTACCGATCAGTTCAATCCGCGAGATTGTCAAAGCTGCTCCGGATATTGCTTTCGAGATATTCACGTTCGGACGGGTGCCGCTCGCCATTTCAGCCCGGTGTGCGCATGCGCGATCCAAGGGCCACATAAAAGATAATTGCCAGTTTGTATGCGGCGAAGAACCGGACGGGCTGCCTGTCAAGACACTCGATAGCCAACCCTTCCTGGCTCTCAACGGCGTGCAGACACTCTCGCATACCTGTCAGTCACTGATTGAGGACCTGCCTGACCTACAAGAAGCGGGCATCAGGCGTTTCAGACTGTCACCGCAGGATTGCGATATGGTGGAAGTAGCCCGCATCCATGACGAGGTGTTGAACCGATTTATCAGTCCTGACGAAGGGATCTTACGTTTGCGAAAGGTCTATCCGGACGTACCGCTCTCGAATGGCTTTTTGCACGGTAGTATCGGTGCGGCTTGGATCAGTCGTCAACGTTCAGCCGCAGCAAACTAGTGGATTGAATTTGATGTTTGATACCCATCCGATATAAATCCCGTTTCAAACGTCAAATTCGAAAAATCCACTAAATTCATAAAGTTACTAGTGGTCTTTTTGCTTCCGACATTTGCTCAGCACTCATATCCGAGGGACGTAAATGTCGGAATCAGACCACTAGATGAGGCAATTCCTACTTTCAGCAGACGTTCTCTAGCTTTCGCCGTCGGCTATCGATTGCAAATGCCGAAGGTCGCGAACGAGTAATGACTGCCTGCCACCTTCCACCCAGCCTTTAGCCTGCCACTGGCTAATGATGCGCGAAACTGTATGCAGGGTTGTCCCGGTCAGTTCAGCAATATCCTGGCGGGAAACCGGAAAATCGATACGCACGCCGGCGCCTTCTTTTACCCCTGCTTCACGAACGAGCCTCAGTACTGCATGTGCCACACGTGGCTCGACTTCCTGTGTTGAAATCTCTCTGATGCGATTGTGTGCGGCATCCAGCCTGCGCCCGATCATCTGCATCGTATTGACCGCGAGTGCGGGACTACGCGCCATGAAATCAGTCATCATTTCCATCGGCCAGGCAAGTACTGCGCTATCGACGGCAGCCAGAGGCGTACCCGGATAGTCCTTGCGTCCTAGCGCCACTGCAAAACCGAAAAGTTCTCCCGGATTGACGACCCGCACTATAATCTGCTGCCCGTCGGCGGTAACTTGCATAACTTTTAACCGTCCGTGCAATAACACAAAAAAATGGCGGGCATCGTCACCTTGATTGAAGACAGCAGTACCTTTGGACACAACACGCTGTGTAGCCTGACCAAGAAACTGGTCAAAACTCGCATCATCCATACCGGCGAAGACTGACAGCGAACGGATATGCGTTTTATCAAGGGGGAGTGCCATTACGTCCTCATTGCCAAGCCGCCGTCCGGCAAAAAATTGGTGTCAATATCAGCGAACTGGCTGGCATCGCTACCAGACCCGGACCTGGAATGAAAACACTAATCGCGCTTCCTGAAGGTCGATGCATCAATAGCAAGCTTTTGCAGGCGGGCGTAGAGGCTTCGGCGCGGCAACTGCAACAACGCCGAGGCCGCTCCAACATCGCCGTTGCACCTATCCAGCGTTGCGCGAATGACACCGTCTTCAAAACGACCCATCTGTTCCGACAGAGAAAACGGGCTTGGCTCTGTGATCTGGTCGTGACGTAGGCCCAATACCATTTGCTTTGCATAATTGCGCAATTCGCGGACATTCCCCGACCATTCATCGGAATTCAGTCGCGCTTCCATTACAGCGTCGATTGCAGGTCGCGTTTGGCCGAATTGGGCTGCTGCTTCATCAAGGAAATAGGAGAAAAGTAGACCTATATCCTTTCGCCGCTCGCGCAGAGGCGGAACACGTAACCTGACCGTTTCAAGGCGATAAAACAAATCGGAACGAAAGCGACCGCTGGCTACAGCTTCCTCCAGATTACCTTTCGCAGCCGCAATGATCCTTAGATTGACCGCACGGGGCTCTCCAGTAAGTGAGGGTAACTCACGCTCTTCAACAACACGTAGCAACTTGCCCTGAACGGACGGCGACATGCTGTCAATTTCATCGAGAAACAATGTACCGCGGTCCGCGTCAGCTATTCTTCCACGTTGAATGCGGCTGCCGAAAAGAAACTCGTCAGCGATAGCATCCGGCAAGGCAGCACAATCAATGGCAACAAAACTGCGGGCGTGACGCGTGCTCCAGCGGTGCAGGAGGCGAGCCACCAGTTCTTTTCCGGTCCCAGTCTCACCTTCTATCAATACATCGACATCGACACTGGCAAGCTGGCGGATCGTGTCACGCAGCCGTACCATCACCGGCGTCTCGCCAAGCAGTGGGTAGTCCTGTTCCGCATCTGCCGCAGCACGACGAAGACGGCGATTTTCCAGCACCAGCCGACGCATTTCCAGTGCACGACGCACGCTCGATATCAGGTGATCGGCTGCGAATGGTTTGGCTATGAAGTCAAACGCGCCCTTTTTGAGAGAAGCGACAGCCATTCCGATATCACCATGTCCGGTCATCAAAATAACCGGCAACTCCGGATCACGCGCCAACAATGCTTCCATCACCGCATGTCCATCGACCCGCGGCATGCGGATATCGGTCACAACGATGCCAGGATAATCGGGCGTCAAACTGGTCAAAGCGGACTGACCGTCACCATGGGTTTCAATATCGAGACCTGCGATCTCAAATGAATCGGCCAAGGCCACACGAAATGCTGCATCGTCATCGACCAGCATCACCCGCAAAGGCTCAATTTCCATTGCGCTCTGCCCTCTTCAAAGTTGCCGCAAAAGCTGCACCGCCAAGCTGTGATGGAATGACTCGCAGCGTACCTTCCAGTTCGACCATGAGATCTCGTGCGATACCCAGTCCCAGACCGAGGCCATCCGCCTTTCCCGTTACGAATGGGCTGAAAATCTCGTCGGCCAATTGGGGATCAATGCCAGGTCCGTTATCGTCCACGACAAGAGAAATCTGGTCGCCCTCATCACGGACGCTGAACGAAACACGGGGGGGCTCGCTGTTCACGACCGCATCCAATGCGTTCTGCAGCAAATTCACCAGCACCTGCTCCGATCTGACGCGGCAGGCAAGGATCACCATGTCGGAACGTCCCGGTATATCCAGTTGAACCTTGGCGTTGCGGAACCGGTCTCCCATCAGCAGCATCGTGCCATCCACCAGTTCATTTAGCGGGAGCGGGCGAACGACACCGCTGCGACGGCGCGCAAACCGGCGCATTTCCTGTGTGATAGAGCCTATACGCGCCGTCAGTTCCACGGATGTATCGAGGTTACTGGCGACCTTATCGAACTTGCCGTTTGCAAGATGATGCTGCGCGTTTTCGGCGAGTGTCCGAATAGTCGCGACGGGTTGGTTAATTTCATGCACCAGCCCTGCGGTAATCGATCCGAGAGATGCGAGCCTATTCGCCTGGGCAAGCTCTTCCCGCGCATCGCGAAAGCGTTTGTCAGCCAGTTCACGCTCTGCCATTTCTGCACTCAATGCTGCCGTGCGCTCTTCAACTGCAGTCTCAAGCTCGGCACGATAGGCTGCCGCACGCGCTGCGCGACTCACTCGCCAGTAAACGGCACCAGCAATCACGACAAAGACAAGTATGGCCGCCACCGTTATCAGTCGCGCAAGGTCGTTGGCAGCGCGCAAGGCTCGCCCCATAGGTTCGATATGAACCAGTTTCAGGGGCGTTTCGGCGATTGGTTCATCGACAGCAACTGAATATTGCCCGGAAGGCTCGATCATCATCCCGTCCGGCGCAAAGCGATAATTGCTGGGTTTCATGTCCGCAGCGTTGAACTGCCCGCTCTCGATAATCTTGGTGCGTTCTGTAGTTGATATCGGCTGAAAGGAGCGAAGGTCTTCGGCCTTATCGGTGGAGGCCAGTATGATTCCGCGAGGATCAACGACGAAGGTCTGGCCGGGGTCGTTTGCCCATGTTTGCACCAGTCTGTGGAATTCAAATTTGATCACGACCACACCAACCGGGTCAGTCTGATCACCGATGCGCCGCGCCAGAAAAAGACCGAAGCGACCACTCAAATCACCTATGGCATAATACTCTGCCGAACCTGCCGCCATCGCGCCCTTGAAGTAAGGCCGGAAATCGTAATTGCGTCCGACAAAGCTCTCCGGGGTAGTAGCATTAGATGACGCGATAACCGTACCATCACGAGCGATCACATAGATGATTGGCGAACCGATCTGATGTGCAAGAAGTTCAAGCTTTTGGTTCAAACGAGCGGTCGCGTCCTTCGAACCACCAGCGAGCACATCGCGCAGATCGCTATATTCCTTCAACACCACTGGCAACAACCGGAACTTTGCCAGTTCGCTATCGATGAGGCGGGTTTGCTGACGCGCTATCAACGTTGCATCCTGACGGAGACCATCCAACGCCCCGCTTTCGGCCCACAGCCGGGCGGAAAACCACACACCGATAGCCAGCAAGGAAGCGAGGGCAACCAACAGGAGTTTTGCAATCTTCGATGGGACCTTCATTTGTGCTGATTTATGCAAACTCACACAAAAAGTCACGCAGAATCTTGCACAAGATTTTAACGGGAATATATTGAAATCTATCGAAAATCTTTTTATTTCAATACTTTAATCTTTTTAATCCTGCTCTCTGGCGATCAATGTTCCTCTACCGCATGTTAGCGCCAATTCGAAAATGGGAGTTTCGAAGGGAGGAGTTTACCCGTGAACCACATCAACATAGCCCCTGCATCGCACCCAATTCCGGGACCGTTCTCATCGACCGGATCACTGAAATTGCGTGCTCGAAGCTGAAGCGGAGCACGGACTGAGATTATTCACCAGCGCCAAACAGGCCGTCCCTCACGCATCCAAACGGAAGACAGAGAGACGAGTTGAAGGCAACGGAAAAACACCCTGAAACCGTTTCGCCGATCCGGTTCCACAACAAGGGGTGAGATTCAAAAATCGAGTGATTTGAAGGAGCAACCCATGGTCTCAATTACTAACGAACGGAGTGAAGTGCAAAGTACCAATAGCCGCCTGAAATCCATTATCGGTGGCTCGACCGGCAATCTGGTCGAATGGTTCGACTGGTACGTTTACGCAGCATTTGCGCTTTACTTTGCACCGCATTTCTTCCCGTCCGAAAGCCAGACCGCGCAACTCATGAGTGCCGCTGCAGTCTTCGCCGTTGGCTTTGTCATGCGCCCCATCGGTGCATGGATCATGGGGGTTTATGCCGACCGCAAGGGTCGCAAGGCAGGCCTTGCGCTGTCCGTGACGCTGATGTGTGCAGGTTCGCTCATCATCGCACTGACGCCGGATTACCAGACCATCGGCCTTGCAGCCCCGGCTCTCCTCGTACTCGCACGTTTGATGCAAGGCCTGTCGGTCGGCGGTGAATATGGCGCCAGCGCCACCTATCTGTCGGAAATGGCAGGCAAAGACCGTCGCGGCTTCTTCTCCTCGTTCCAGTACGTCACGCTCATTTCTGGGCAACTTCTCGCAATCCTGCTTCTGATCGTGCTTCAGTCGACAATGGAAACCCCTGCGCTGGAATCCTGGGGCTGGCGTATTCCGTTCTTCATCGGCGCCTTGCTTGCAGTAGTCGTATTCTGGCTGCGTCGCGGTCTTGCAGAAACCGAGAGCTTCAAGAATGCAAAGGCCAAGAACGCTCCGAAATCCGGTTTCTGGACGCTTATCAAGCATCATCCAAAGGAAACCGCTCTCGTCATGCTTCTGACTGCTGGCGGTACGCTCGCATTCTACGCATACTCGATCTACATGCAGAAGTTTCTCGTAAACACGTCTGGCTTCAGCCGCGAAGTGGCAAGTCAGATCAACGCGGTGACGCTGTTCGTCTTCATGTGCCTGCAACCGATCGCTGGTGCCTTGTCGGACAAGATCGGTCGCAAGCCATTGATGATCGCTTTCGGTGCCGCAGGTGTTCTTTTCACCTATCCGATCTTCACGACGCTGGAACAGACCCGCGATCCGATCACGGCCGGTTTGCTGGTCATGGGCGCGCTCATCATCGTCACCGGCTACACCTCCATTAATGCTGTCGTGAAGGCGGAGCTTTTCCCGGCGCATATCCGTGCACTCGGCGTAGCGCTGCCCTACGCACTGGCCAACACTCTCTTCGGTGGTACTGCCGAGTATGTTGCATTGAGCTTTAAGAATGGCGGATGGGAACGTGGCTTCTACTGGTACGTCACCATCATGATCGGCATTTCCCTGATCGTTTATCTGCGTATGCGGGATACGAGTAAGGACAGCATGATCAAGGAAGATTGACGCGCCTCCCAAGCGACAAGATGCCGGGCTTAAGCCCGGCATTTTTTATTCCTCTTGTTGTACAGTCCGAAACCGCCCTGGGCTTTGCCCCATCCATTTATGAAATGCGCGATAGAAGGCACTTGGCTCACTGTAACCAAGTTCGGCAGCCACTTCCGCTACACTTAGCTTGTTTTCCCGTAAAAGCCTTTCGGCTATCACGAAACGCAACTCATCCTTGATCGTCCCGAAATTCTGCCCCTCCCCGCGCAGCCTGCGCCGCAAGGTCGGCCCGGACATGCCAAGCCCCTTCGCCAGCCCTTCAAAAGACGGCCAGTCTGTGAATGGCAAAGCATTCAGTTGTGCGCGTACCCTTGCGGAAAGATCATTATCATAACGATAGCGGATCAGAATATTGGCCGGAGCCTCTCGTAAAAAACTCTCCAACGCCACATCGCTGCGGATAATCGGCAGCGATAGATAGGACGATGAAAAAACCAGCCGCGTCACCGGCTGATCGAATAATACCGGTGCTCCGAAGAACTTGTGATAATCCTGCCGGTGGACCGGTGCTGGACAAGCAAAGTCGAGCGTCCGCAACGGGATACGCCGCCCGATCAGCCAGCAGACCACCCCCATCAGGATCAGCCAATAGGCACGATAGGCAAAAGCAGGTCTTGGAGATCCGGCGTCGGTCAGAACGATATGGGCCATGCCATCGCGGATCCGCAATTCACCTTGCGGATCATCCAGTACCACATTGAGAAACTGCAACGCCCGTCGCAAAGCCCGTTCCAGCGTGCCGGCATGCAGCACAGCATGACAAAGCAGATTAAAGCTGCCGGGGCGCATCGGCCTTGCAGCCAGCCCGAAGAATTCGTCGTTGATCGTTTCAGCAATCAGCCACCACAAACGGCCATATTCCACATTGGTGATCGGTTCCACCACTGTTTCCGGCAGGCCGATCTTCACCATCAGGGGAGCCGTGTCCATCCCCCGAACACGCACGCTTTCGAGCGCATCCTCGACGAAGCCCGGCGCAATATTATGGCGTTCCATGGTTTCTCTATATTGCAAAATCGATCATACATTAATGCATCTAATGTCATTGTTTGCAATGCATGACGCGTTAACCTTCAGGAATGGTTGGCCACGAGGAGGTGGCTGTCAGGGAGGTTAAACTGGATGACTGAAACGTCCGTTTCAACGCGACCGGCGCGTTATGATTATGCCGTTGCGCAATTTCGCATCGAAGATGCCATTGCAAAGCTTCACGGCAATCTTGAAACCGGCATCAATGCCTGTGTTGAATGCTGCGACCGGCACACTGGCGATAACCGCGTAGCCCTCCGTGCAATTGCAGCCAATGGCGAACTTTCCGAATTCACCTTCGAGAACCTGAGGGATATGGCCGCTCGTGTCGGTAATGTACTGAAAGATGCAGGTATCGGCGCTGGCGACGTAGTCGCAGGCCTGTTGCCACGCACACCGGAACTCATTGCAACCATTCTCGGCGCATGGCGTATCGGCGCGATCTATCAGCCACTTTTCACCGCCTTTGGCCCGAAAGCAATCGAGCACCGTCTGAAGACCAGCAGCGCAAAGCTGGTCGTCACCAACACAGCCAACCGCTCCAAACTGACAGAAGTTGAAAACTGCCCCAACGTCGCAATCGTGCTGGCGCCCGGCGAAAACCTGCCAGCCAATGACATCGATTTTCGTGCTGCAACGGCTTCCGCTTCGGTCGATTGCGCGCCTATACTTCGCCAGAGTAGCGATCTGTTCATGATGATGTCGACCTCCGGCACGGCGGGTCTACCGAAAGGCGTACCGGTTCCGCTTTATGCGCTGATGGCATTCGGCGCCTATATGCGCGAAGCCATCGGTCTGCGTTCAGACGACATTTTCTGGAATATTGCTGATCCAGGCTGGGCCTATGGCCTTTATTATGCCGTGACTGGACCATTGCAGCTTGGCATGGCAACCACGCTTTACGAAGGTGGTTTCACTGCTGAAAGCACATATGACATCATCGAACGCCTTGGTGTCACCAGCCTCGCCGGTTCGCCGACTGCTTTCCGTCTGCTGATGGCAGAGGGACCGGAAGCTGCGAAACGTATCAAGGGGCGCCTGCGTGTAGTCTCCAGTGCCGGAGAGCCGCTTAATCCGGAAGTCATTCGCTGGTTCGACGCATATCTTGGTACACCAATCTACGATCACTACGGCCAGACCGAGCTTGGCATGGTCGTGAATAATCATCACGGCCTTGAACATTCCGTTCGGCATGGTTCGGCTGGCTATGCAATGCCCGGCTATCGTGTCGCGGTTCTAGATGAAGAGAGCAATGAACTTGGCCCTAATCAGCCCGGTATTCTCGCTGTGGATATAGCAAAATCGCCGCTTCTCTGGTTTTCCGGCTATTACAAGCAGGAAACGCCAGCCATTGCGGGCGGTTACTATCGCACCGGAGACACCGTGGAGTTCGAGCCGGATGGTTCGATCAGCTTCATTGGTCGCGCTGATGACGTTATAACATCATCCGGTTATCGCATCGGACCATTCGACGTCGAAAGTGCTCTTCTTGAGCACGCCGCCGTCAACGAAGCGGCGGTTGTCGGCGTACCGGACCCGCAGCGAACCGAAATTGTGAAGGCATTCGTTATCCTTGCGCCCGGTTTCGAAGGTACGCAGAAATTGAAGGATGAGCTGGCACTGCATGTGAAGAAGCGGCTCTCCGCCCATTCCTACCCGCGTGAAATTGACTTCCTGAGCGAACTTCCCAAGACGCCAAGTGGAAAAATCCAGCGTTTCCTCCTTCGCAAGGCGGAAATCGACAAACAGCAACAGACGAAGGCCTGAGGACAAGCATATGCAGATTAAAGATCGGGTATTTCTTATTACCGGTGCAAGCTCTGGCCTCGGTGCTGCGGTTGCAAAAATGGCCATTGATGCCGGCGGGAAAGTCATGCTTCTCGATGTGAATGCAGAAGCCGGTGAAGCACAGGCCAAAGCACTTGGTGCGATGGCAAAATTTCACCGCACCGACGTCACCAGCGACGTAGATGGCAAGGCTGCCATCGCTGCTGCACTGGAGGCTTTCGGGCGCGTTGATGCACTTGTCAACTGTGCCGGTGTGGCACCGGGTGAGAAGATTCTCGGACGTGATGGCGCGCATAGGCTGGAAAGCTTCACGCGCGCAATTTCGATCAATCTCATTGGCACATTCAACATGCTGCGTCTCGCTGCCGAAGCCATGGCAAAGAACGAGCCCGGCGAAGGTGGAGAACGAGGCGTCATCATCAATACGGCGTCCGTTGCAGCCTTCGACGGCCAGATCGGCCAAGCGGCATATTCAGCTTCCAAGGGCGGCGTCGCTGCCATGACATTGCCAGTGGCCCGCGAACTTGCACGTCACGGCATCCGCGTCATGACCATCGCGCCCGGAATATTCGCCACACCTATGATGGCTGGCATGCCGCAGGAGGTGCAGGATGCCCTCGGCGCTTCCGTGCCATTCCCGCCCCGCCTCGGTCGACCGGACGAATATGCGGCTCTTGCCCGCCACATCGTGGAAAACCAGATGCTTAACGGTGAAGTCATCCGTCTGGACGGCGCACTTCGCATGGCAGCAAAGTAACGAGGAACAATCATGTCCAACAGCGATCCTATTGTCATTGTCGGTGCTTCCCGTACTCCCATGGGCGGCTTTCAAGGTGATTTCGCCAATGCTCAGGCGACCGATCTCGGTGCTGCAGCCATTCACGGTGCACTTGCAGGCGCTGGCCTTGCGCCGGAAGCAGTAGAGGATGTCTATATGGGCTGCGTCCTGCCTGCTGGTCAGGGACAGGCTCCGGCGCGTCAGGCTTCGATCAAGGCCGGGATACCTGTTTCCACTGGCGCAACGACGGTCAACAAGATGTGCGGTTCGGGCATGAAGGCAACCATGCTGGCGCATGATCTGCTGCTGGCGGGTTCTGCCGATGTCATTGTTTCCGGCGGCATGGAGAGCATGACAAACTCCCCCTATCTGCTGCCTAAGGCACGTGGCGGCTATCGTATGGGGCACGGACAGATTATCGATCATATGTTCATCGATGGTCTCGAAGACGCCTACGACAAAGGCCGCCTCATGGGCACCTTTGCCGAAGACTGCGCGGAAGCTTATCAGTTCACGCGGGAAGCTCAGGATGAGTTCGCCATTGCCTCGCTGACACGCGCCCAGAATGCCATCAAGAATGGTCTTTTTGCCGCCGAAATTACGCCCGTTACCGTGAAGGCCGGGCGTAGCGAAGTCGACATTTCCATCGATGAGCAGCCCGGTAAGGCGAAACTGGACAAAATTCCGACCCTTCGCCCGGCATTTCGTGACGGCGGCACCGTGACGGCTGCCAACTCCTCCTCGATTTCGGACGGTGCGGCAGCCCTCGTTCTCATGCGTGCTTCCGAAGCGGAAAAACGCGGCCTCACCCCGCGTGCGGTTCTGGTCGGCCATGCGACCCATGCCGACAAACCGAACCTCTACCCGACCGCGCCCATTGGCGCGATAAACAAACTTTCGGCGAAAATCGGCTGGAACCTGAAAGATGTCGATCTCTTTGAGATCAATGAGGCTTTTGCGGTCGTAACCATGGCGGCGATGCGTGATCTCGATCTGCCGCATGACAAGGTCAATATTCATGGTGGCGCCTGCGCCCTTGGCCATCCTATCGGCGCGTCCGGCGCGCGTATTCTTGTCACCCTGCTTTCAGCCCTCGAAACCCATGGTCTGAAGCGCGGCGTTGCCGGCATCTGTCTGGGCGGTGGCGAAGCAACTGCGGTCGGCATTGAGAGGATCGTCTGATGCTCTTGAACGATACGCAGGAGCAGATTCGCGAAGCCGCCCGGCAGTTCGCACAGGAACGGCTCGCGCCGGGTGCTGCCGCACGCGACAGAGAGCATTCTTTCCCGGGCGCAGAGCTTGCCGAAATGGGCGAGCTTGGCTTTATGGGAATGCTGGTACCGGAAGAATGGGGCGGTTCCGATCTGGGAGCGGTTGCTTACGCTCTGGCGCTGGAAGAAATTGCTGCAGGCGATGGGGCATGTTCGACCATTGTTTCGGTCCACTCGTCTGTCGGCTGCGTTCCGATCCTGCGTTTCGGTACCGAAGAGCAGAAACAGCGTTTCCTGCCCAAGATGGCTTCCGGTGAATGGATTGGCGGGTTCGCATTGACCGAACCACAGGCCGGTTCGGATGCGTCTGCGCTCAAAACCCGCGCACGCCGCGACGGCGATCATTACGTGATCGACGGTTCCAAGCAGTTCATCACGTCGGGCAAGAATGGCAGCGTGGTGATCGTGTTCGCCGTTACCGATCCGTCGGCAGGCAAAAAAGGCATTTCGGCGTTCATCGTGCCGACCGATACTCCGGGCTACGAAGTTGTTTCCGTGGAACACAAGCTCGGCCAGCATTCATCGGATACCTGTGCGCTCGCTTTCACCGATATGCGCATTCCAGTAGAAAACCGGCTAGGCGATGAGGGCCAGGGCTACAAAATCGCACTTGCCAATCTGGAGGGCGGGCGCATCGGCATTGCTGCTCAATCAGTCGGCATGGCCCGCGCAGCATTCGAAGCTGCATGTACTTACGCCAAAGAGCGCATCACATTCGGCAAGCCAATTATCGAGCATCAGGCCGTCGCTTTCAGGCTTGCCGACATGGCAACGAAGATTGAGACAGCCCGTCAGATGGTTCTCCATGCAGCTGCGCTGCGCGAGGCAGGCAAACCGTGCCTGACTGAAGCATCAATGGCCAAACTTGTTGCCTCTGAAATGGCTGAACAGGTCAGCTCTGCCGCGATCCAGATTCATGGCGGTTACGGTTATCTGGCTGATTATCCAGTTGAGCGTATTTATCGCGATGTTCGCGTCTGCCAGATTTACGAAGGCACCAGCGACGTGCAGCGTCTTGTAATTGCGCGAGGAATGTGAAGGCCACTTGCGATAATGTTTGCAAGTCGTGGTGAAAATCGGCCAAAAGATCGCGTGCGGATACGAGGTATATCTGCACGCAAAATGTGAGGCCTGATGACTGTTCGCCCGATTGTAAACTATCCGGATAAACGGCTTCGCGTTGCAGCCGAGCCAGTCACCCTGTTCGACGGCGCTTTGCAGGAGCTAGGCACCGATCTTCTCGATACAATGCGCGCAGCACCGGGCATCGGTATAACCGCACCGCATATCGGCATATCAACACGTTTGGTGGTTTTGGAACTACCAACCGAACCAGGCCCAAAATTCTATGTAAATCCGGAAATCGTCTGGGCTTCAGAAGAAAAAATCCATCATCAGGAAGGCAGCGTCTCGATGCCGGGTGTTGTCGATGAGGTCGAGCGCCACGCCCGCATCACAATTCGCTATCAGGATCTCAATGGCAACGAGCAAACCGAGGAATCGGAAGGTCTGCTCGCCGTTTGCCATCAGCACGAAATCGACCAGCTTGACGGTATTTTCTGGATTCAGCGCCTTTCGCGATTGCGCCGAGACCGCCTCATCAAGCGCTATGAGAAATCGCAGCGCCCGAGATAGTTGGCGCTGCGAAATACACTCAATAGAGTAGACGGGCGCGGATAGTGCCGGGAATTTCGCGAATGGCCTGCAACACCGTTTCGCTGGCCTCACCGACGCCATCAGCTTCCATCACAAGATAGCCCACTTCGCCGTCGGTTTGCAGAAACTGGCTGGCGATGTTGATGTTATGCGTCGAGAAAACATTCACGAGGCTGTTGAGGATGCCCGGACGGTTTTCATGAACGTGCATGAAGCGCGTGCCCGTAGGGCGCGGCGGCAGCTGGACTTGCGGGAAGTTGACAGCGCCCAGCGTGGAACCGACATCAGAATATTCGACCAGTTTTCTGGTGACTTCCAAACCGATACGTTCCTGCGCTTCTTCCGTCGATCCGCCGATGTGAGGCGTGAGAATGACGTTTTCCAGTCCCTGAATGGGTGAAACGAACCTGTCGTTGTTGGAGGCTGGTTCAACCGGGAACACGTCGATGGCAGCACCTGCGAGGTGACCTTCCTGCAGAACCTTTGCCAGAGCTTCCAGATCAACAACCGTACCGCGCGCATTGTTGATGAGAAAGGCTCCCTTCTTCATCTTGCGCAGTTTCGCTTCGGTAATCAGCTTCGAAGTCGATTTATTTGACGGCACGTGCAGGCTGACAACGTCTGAAATCTTCAACAGTTCGTCGAGGCTCGCAGTTGGTTTGACATTGCCATATTGCAGCTTGTCGGACGTATCGAAATAACGCACAGTCATGCCGAGGCTTTCGGCCAGATTGCCGACTTGTGAACCGATATTGCCATAGCCGATGATACCAAGCGTCTTGCCGCGCACTTCACGGCTGCCGGTTGCCGTCTTGTCCCAACCGCCTGCATGTGCGGAGACGGAGCGTGGGAAAATCCGGCGCATCAGCATGATGATTTCGCCAATAACCAATTCCGCAACGGAACGGGTGTTCGAAAATGGTGCATTGAAGACCGGAATGCCGCGCTTGCGTGCAGCTTTCAGCTCAACCTGATTAGTCCCAACCGAGAAGCAACCGACTGCGATCAGGCGGTTAGCCGCAGTAAAAATCTCTTCAGTCAGTTGCGTCCGGGAACGAATGCCAACGATATGCGCTGACGAAATCGCTTCAATCAAATCGGCTTTATCCAGTGCCTTCGGCAGATGCGTGACATTGGTGTAACCGGAAGCTTTGAAGTAATCGACGGCCGTTTGATTGATGCCCTCTAGTAGAAGAACATTGATGCGGTCGCGTGCGAGTGAGAGACGTTCAGTCATTTTGGGGATTTCCAGGCTGTAACAGCAGATAGTCGGTTTACGACATGAATGAACGCAAAGCCGTCGTCAACAGGATGTGTTGAAAGATTTTACCCCAATTGCAGATTCACGGAGAAAGTGAATAGAGCTGCGCCTTTTCAGAAACCCCGGCGGACCTATCTGATTACTATGGCAAATAACAAAAGCTTCCATTTGGCTCACCTGCCAACCGAGCCAAAGATGTCCTTAATGACAGTAACCGGAGGAATACCCCCGATGAGTGAAACTATCACCCTCGATACGCATGAAGCCATTCGGGACTGGGTGGCCGCTCGCAACGGAAACCCAGCATTTGTCAGCACATCCACAGATCCCGATGCAGCGCCGGTATTGCGAATTGTTTTCGAGCCGGAATTCGTTGCCGATGTCGAACGGCCCTTGGATGCAGGAGGACTTGAAGTCGTGGAATGGGACGACTGGTTTCGCGTTTTCGACAGGGAAAAACTGGTCATACTGGTAGCACACTCGAAGCCAGGAAAACTTGATAATTTCTATCAAATCCTCCCGGCCTAATTGCTAATGAAATAATTACCTTTTGCCTATCAGGGGCTGACTTCAAGCCAGTTTCCCTGATCGGCCATTCAGTTCTTAAGCTTCTTGCCGATGGTTTCCGCGACCAGCGCCAGCGAAACGGCTCCCGCATCGGGATGACCGATGCTCTTTTCCGCCAACGGTCTCGCCCGACCGAGTTTCGGAGCAAGTGGTGCCGTCGCGTCGGCTGCGACCTTTGCAGTCTCCGCCGCTTTATTCCAAGCATCGGCCAGCGTCTTGCCAGATGCAAATTCGCTTTCAAGCGTTTCCACAAAAGGAACAAACGCATCCACCAATGTCTTGTCACCAGGCTTCGCCCGGCCAAGGATTGTCACTGAATCAAGCGCGCGCCTGCCACCGCGAACGACCGCACCATCATCAATGTTGCCATTGTCGGAAAGCTCCGCGCTCCATGAGCGCAGCAGAAGTCCCCATAGCGCTCCGGATGTTCCTCCAGCCCGGTCCGCCCAGGCGTCGCCTGCAACAGCCAATACGCTTGCGGTCCCCGCCCCGGCCTTGACGGCCTGGTCAGCTGCATCTTTTGCAGCCGTAGAGCCACGTCGCATGCCTTGCCCATGATCGCCGTCGCCTGCGAAGGCATCGATGCGACCCAGTTCTTCTTCGGCCTCGACCAGCACATCGGCGACGGCGTGCAAAATACCCTGCATGCAAACGGCACCGGCACGCCCGGCCTCATCCGCCTGAGCAAAATCGGGCGCCGCATCCTCGTTGGCAATGACATCGCATGCGGGCTCGACTGTGATCGCTTCGCCGCGACGCAGAACCGGAGTATCGCAAGCTGCCGTCCAATAGCGCTCGAGTTCGTCATCGAGCCAAAGAAGGGTCAGCGAACAGCCTTGCATGTCAAGACTGGTAACAAACTCACCAGCTTCCGGAGCTACAACGTCAAGACCAGCTTTTTCCAGCAGCGACGCAATCGCCGTCCACAGGACAAACAGTTCTTCGTACTTGGTTGCACCAAGGCCGTTCAGGATAACACCAACTTTCTGCACGCCTTTTGGACGCTCTGCCAGAAGCTTCTCCACCAGCAGGCTTGCCAGACCAGAAGCAGGCAAGATCGCCTCTTCCTTGATCCCCGGCTCGCCATGAATGCCGAGACCAAGCGCCATCTGGCCTTCCGGCACTGTAAAGAGTGGGTGCGGCGCACCCGGCAGTGTGCAGCCTTTAAAGGCGACACCAAACGACACGGTGTTCGCATTGGCGTGACGTGACAGCCGTTCGACCTCGTCCAGTGACAGACCGGCTTCGGCAGCCGCGCCCGCAATCTTGAACACAACCAGATCGCCCGCAATTCCGCGCCGCTTCTCATGCATTTCCGCCGAAGCGCTGGCCACGTCGTCGGTTACAGGCACGATACGAACGTCGATACCCTCGGCACGCAGACGTTCGGCAGCAACGCCAAAATTGAGGACATCCCCGGCGTAATTGCCAAAGCCCAGCAGGATACCGCCGCCCTTGTGGGCCTGTCGGCAGACACGCGCCACTGCCGCCGTGGAAGGCGACGCAAATACGTCGCCTGCGACGGCTGCATCCGCGAGGCCCGGCCCCACATATCCGGCAAACGCCGGGTAATGACCGGAGCCGCCTCCGACGACCACAGCGACCTTGCCTTGAGGGACCTTTGTGGAACGAACAACGCCGCCACGCACGTGGCGAACATAGCGGTTATAGATGCTGGCAAACCCGGCAAGAGCGGTCGAGGCAAACTCCTCCGGCGCGTCGAAAATCGTCGTCATTGAAACAGTCCTTGGTCTGGGTCATTAGCCGCGTGGCAGGATGCGGCGCAGGTAGTCACGATTTGTAGCCGAAACGGAAAGCCCGTCGCCACCATAATGTTCGCATAAAAACGGGCTGGCAAATCCGTGATCCAGCGCCATTCTGATCGCTGCACGATAATTGATGATCCCGCTTTCGAGGGGAGCAGGATGTGTGACGATAACACCGGAGGCTGGATCTTCTGCACGGGTGTAGTTCTTGACGTGCCAGAATTTTGCGTAAGGCGCGACCTTCTCCATCATCTGCTGCCAATGCTCGACCGGACGGTGCAGACGAATGAGATTACCCAGATCGGCATTGATCCCGACACTATCGAGGCCGACTTCCTCGACAAAACGAACCGAACTGTCCGCAGTACCGAGATAAGTATCCTCATACATTTCAAGAGACAGCTCTATGCCAAGCTCCTCTGCGTGGCGACCGAGTTCGCGAATTCGTTCAACAGCCTTGTTCCAGACAGCCGGATCGTCCGGGTTCTTCGCTCCGTCGACCGTCCAGAACCATAATGCCTGTTTCTGCGCGTCTGTCAGCGGTTCAAAAAGCCCGAAAGAAACGCAACTGGCACCGATTTCCTTTGCCGTGTCGATAACCCTGTGCCCATAGGCCAGATATTCATCGCCATGTTGTGCATCGATCACGCTGCGCCGCGAAGTCGAAATCGCAGGAATAGTGAAACCAAGCGATTTGGCGGCCGCCACAAATTCATCAAGACGAGGGGGTGGCAAATCCGCCAGCCGCAACCAGCTGTCAGTCGGATCGAGTTCGGTAAACCCTGCATCCGCAACGTCGGACAAAGTACGAGCCCAATCTTCTGCCGACTGATCCTGCACCGAACTGCCATCCGGCAGCATATTGGGATACTGGATCATCGCTGCCGCAATTGGCCAGTTTTTGCGTGTCCATTTCGAAGTCGTCTGTTTCAACTTACATTCCCGTTCTATTGAGTAATCCATCGAAATCAGGCCACGTTACCCTTACCGGAGGGCATTTCGGGTTTCCGGCTACGCAGTTTGCCAATGCCCCAGAAGATCGCGGGCGAGACAAGCAGGAAGACGCCGAGCGTCATCAGCGACGCAACCAAACCATTCGACCAGAATATCGAAAGCTCACCGTTAGACATCATCATCGACTGACGGAAGGCATCTTCTGCCTTATCGCCCAGAACCATGGCGAGAACCAACGGTGCCAATGGATAGTCAAGTTTCTTAAAGATATAGCCCAGCACACCAAATGCGATCACCAGCCAGACGTCGGCTATCGAGTTGGCGACCTGATAAGCGCCAGAGAAAATGACCGCGACAATAATCGGTCCAATGATCGAGAACGGCACGCGCAGGATAGATGCGTAGAGCGGTACAGTCGCAATTACCAGAATGACGGCAACAATATTGCCGAGATACATGGAGGCAATCAGGCCCCAGACGAAATCCGGGCGATCCGTGAACAATGTCGGGCCAGGAGTGAGGCCCCAGATCATCAGGCCGCCCATCATCACAGCAGCGGTAGCCGAGCCCGGCACACCAAGTGCCAGCATGGGGAGAAGCGCAGATGTACCTGCCGAATGGTCCGCAGTTTCCGGCGCCACAATACCGCGTGGGTCTCCCTGGCCGAACTTCGACTTATCGCGAGCGGAACGACGAGCCACACCGTAGCTCATAAAGGATGCAGCCGTTGGCCCGGCGGGCGTTATGCCCATCCAGATACCGATCAGCGTTGAGCGCGCAAGCGTGAACCAGTAGCGCGGCATTTCAAGAAGCGTACGCCCAATCTCACCGAGACGCACCCGTGCCTTGATGCCGTCAAAGCGTAACCCCTCCTCCGTCGTCAGCAACAGTTCGCCGATCCCGAACAGGCCCATCACGGCAATCAGAAAGGAAATACCCTTGATGAGTTCCGGTATTTCGAATGTCAGGCGCAAGTTACCGGAGATCGTGTCCATGCCCACCGAAGCAAAAGCAAAACCGATCATCATAGAAACGAGTGCCTTGAAAGGCGATTGAGCGCCCATGGATATGAAGCTGGCAAAAGCCAGAAAATAGACAGCGAAATATTCCGGTGATGAAAACCGCAGGGCGAAATTGGCGACCCAGCTCGAAAGCAGTGTAATCATCACCACGCCAGCCAGTGCGCCGATACCAGCCGAAACGAATGCCAGCGTCAGGGCGCGGCTCGCATGTCCGGCCTTCGCCATCGGATATCCATCGAAAGTGGTGGCAACGGACGAAGGCTCGCCTGGAATATTGAACAGAATGGACGTGGTCGATCCACCGAACAATGCCCCCCAATACATACAGGAAAGCAGAATAATCGCGGAGATAGGGTCCATCGTGAATGTTAGCGGCAAAAGCAGGGAAACACCGTTGGGCGCGCCCAAACCCGGCAGGACACCTACCAGAATTCCTAGCGTCACACCCAGCATCATCAGCAGAACATGATTGAAACTGAGTATGTGGGCGAAGCCATCCATCAGGAGACTGAAATTTTCCATGTCTTTCCTCCAAAGACATCGGACTTTCCGGTATCAATAAATGCCGAAGAAAGCCTCGACCGGGCCTTTAAGGAGCGGAACCTTGAAGCCGATTTCAAAAATGACGAAAAAGAAGAGGGAAACGGCAATACCGGCTGGCACGGAAGCCCACCACTTGTAGCGTCCCTGAAACATCATCGCTCCAGCGATGTAGAGTGCCGTGCCGACATAAAGTCCGAGAACCGTGGATATGGCAGCGAAGGCAACCAGCGGCAAGGCGAAACCGAGAACCGGCTTCAACCGGGAGAGTTCAACAAAGACTTCTCCGCTGCCACGATGTTTAATAAATGCAACAACGAGATTGACCGCACTTCCGAACATGATCAGCAGTCCGATGTAGAACGGGAAATAACCCGCATCCGGCCCCATTTCCGTCCAGCCTGTACCAGCCTGTTGTGAGCCGTAACAGACCGCCGCTCCCAGCGCGCCTGTCAGGAGAGCAACGCCCGCTTCGATGACGAATCGGGAAACGCCGCCTTCACCTTTCTCACTCATGGGATGAGCTCCTTCGATGAATGATGCAGACGCCATTGGCGTCTGCATGAATGCACAAAACGTCAGTTGGCAAGCCAACCTTCTCGCTTCAACACGGCCGTTACCGCTGTTTCATCGTTCTTGATAAAGGATGAGAGTTCATTACCGCTCATATAGGCGGCAGATTGCGAACTATCGGCAAGATACTTCGCCCATTCAGGTGTCTCGGCAACCTTCTTGAGTATGCCTGCATAGTAATCGACGACGTCCTGATCGACACCTGCGGGAAGCCATACCGTGCGTGGCATGGAGTAATTTTCGATAGCGATCCCTGCTTCCTTGCAGGTCGGGATGTCGCTCCATCCCATATCGCCAGCAACCTTGCCATCACCCTTGAGTTTTTCACCCTTGAAGACGCAAAGCGGCTTCACCATGCCCGCCTGCCATTGACCGAGGTTCTCACTCGGATTGTTGACATTGGCTGCAATGTGCTCGCCCGCGAGCTGAACAGCGGCTTCGCCACCGCTTTTGAACGGGATATAGCCGAGTTTCGAACCCGTGGCATCGTTGATCATGGATGTCAAAATCTGGTCAACGTCTTTGGACTGACTGCCGCCAACCTTCATGTCCGCATCATCTTTCGCCTTGGCGATAAACTCTGCGGCCGTCTTGAAGTCAGACTTTCCGTTGACCCAAAGAATGAATTCGTCCGAAGCAAGCGCCGAGACTGGGAGCAAATCTGCCGACTTATAAGGAACTTTGGCGCGTACTGGCAAAAGGTAGGCGTTGTTCGTGCCGAAGGCGAGCTTGTATGGATCGCCCTTATAGCCAGCAGTATAGACAAAGCCTTCCGCCCCGCCTGCGCTGCCCTTGTTTGTGACGACGATTGGCGCACTCATCAGGTCATATTTGCCGATGATCGACTGGATCGTACGCGCGAAAATATCCGTACCGCCGCCCGGTCCGGCTGTCACGACAAACTCCACAGGCCGTGTCGGTTCAAATGCCAGGGCAGATGATGCGATCACTGCCACCCCCGCTGCCAGGCATGCGATATGTAGAGACTTCTTCATGGTCTATCCTCCCAGTTAAGCGGCACGGGCCTCCCCCCATGCCGATAGTGTCAAAATGTCGAAAATCAGGCAGCGTCTGAAAGTGCAGCCGCTCTTTTCGCCATTCGTGCCGCGAGTAGGATTGCTTCGCGCGTGGCTCCCACGTCGGCGATGCCCTTCCCGGCAATATCGTAGGCAGTGCCATGGGCAGGCGTGCAGAGCGGGAATGGCAATCCACCCATCATTGTCACGCCTTTGTCGAACCCCATCAGCTTCATCGCGATCTGCCCCTGATCGTGATACATGGTCAGTACCGCCTGAAAGCCATCCTTCAGAGCACGCAGGAACACTGTGTCAGCCGGGAACGGACCATCGACATCGAACCCCTTGGTCTTCGCTGCCTTGACGGCAGGTTCAATGATGTCGATTTCTTCCATGCCAAAGCTGCCGCCGTCGCCAGCATGTGGATTGAGCCCAGCCACTGCAATCTTCGGATTGTCATATCCCGCCTTCTTCAAGCACATCCAGGCCAGTTCCAGCTCGGCGAGAATTCCTTCAACAGTCAGGGTCGAGGCCACATCCTTGAGCGGAATATGCGACGTCACGCGCGCGTTCCAGACTTTCTCCAGAACGTTGAACTCACGCACCTTGCCTGTGAAGCTCAGCACATCCGCAACAAAGCGGATTTCGTCGTCGTAACCCGGATAGGCAAACCGCATGGCCTGCTTGTTGAATGGCGTAAAGCAAACAGCCTGCGCATGTCCGGCATCAGCAAATTTCAATGCAGTACGAAAGTTCTGAGTTGCAAAAGTTCCGCCGACCAACGTGGCTTCACTACACACAACATCCTTCGGATCGAGATTTTTCAAGTCAACGAAGACGTGTTTGCCGACCGGCATGTTAGGCGCATTTTCGAGAGTGGAATCCTGCAGATCAAGCTCAACACCCGCTATACGCGCACCTTCGTCCAGAACGCGGCGATCACCAAAGACGATGATATGCGCTTCTTTTCGGACATCCGGCAAAGCGAGGAGACGTGCCGTCAGCTCGGGACTGACACCGGCTGGATCCCCCATTGCAAGCGCAATTACGCTCGGTTCAGCGCCAGTAACGGTCATTAGCATCCTCCTCATCTGCATTTTGTATGCAGCATGCATATGACATCCACCCACGTGACGCAAGCATTTTGTATTCTGTATGCAGCATTTTATATTGACGGTTGAGAACAGGCCAGCCATCTTCGCCTCAAACGGTGAGGTGAGGATTCGAGCTCACTCTTTGAGAAAAAAGGCCGATGGACGAAATTCAGAAAAACGAACAAGCCGAAAACGGCTCACAAGCGTTCCGCCGTACTGCCTTGCACGATATGCTCGTCAACCATCTGCGCGACATGATTATTGAAGGGCAGCTGGAGCCAGGCACGCGCCTGCATGAAGGCCAGCTTGGAGAACAACTCGGCGTGTCCCGGACGCCGCTGCGTGAAGCTATCAAGTATCTGGCCAGCGAGGGATTGGTTGAGCTTGTTCCAAGCCGCGGCGCAGTTGTGAAACGGTTCAGTGCAGCTGATGTCAGGGACATGCTCACAGTCCTGCGCACGCTGGAAGAACTTGCTGGTAAACTCGCCTGCGAGCTTGCTACCGACAAGGAAATTGCTGAGGTTCGTTCACTGCACGATGCAATGATCGAGCGCTACAAGCATGCCGACCGACTGCAATATTACAAACTGAACCAGCAGATTCATCTTGCCATCGTTCGTCTTGCCAAAAACCCGACGCTGGCAGACATTCACCAGATGCTGCAGACACGATTGAAACGAATCCGTTTCGTCGGCCACGAAGGCGCCGAAAAATGGGCGGCGGCTGTATCAGAGCACCAGGAAATGATCGAGGCGCTGGAAGCCCGCGACGCGACCCGACTGTCTGAAGTACTGGGACGCCATTTGACCAAAGCATGGGAGCGCGTACGCGACTCGATGTAAAGGCACCGGACGTCTCGTTTGTCTGTCCGCCGCTATCGGCCAGATCATCGTTTGATCGAAAACATCAGATGAAGTCTATCTCAATCCAATCGGATCGCGTTATAGATAGGCTGTGAACTTTTTTGCTTATCTGATGTATCGGTGCAGACTATGGAACTGAAATGGCTTGAAGATTTCGTCAGTCTTGCAGAGCACAAGAGCTATTCTCGCGCGGCAGGTGACCGCAATATCACGCAGTCTGCCCTCAGCAAGCGCATCAAGCAACTGGAAGACTGGATTGGCCTCCCCCTGATCGACCGCTCTTCGAATCCTATTGGCTTGACGAAGGCAGGAGAGTGTTTTCTTCCGCGAGCACACGATGCTCTTGAAATGCTGCTTACCGCCCGTAAGACCGTCAGCGACGGTTATAGCGCATCGTGGGAAATCATTTCTTTTGCTACACTCAATACGCTGTCACTCACATTCTTTCCACACTGGATGGCGCAGATTGAAGCCTCCGGCGCGTCATTCCGTGCCCGTTTTGCCGATCCGCATTCATCATTCGTCGGAAATATTTCCACGCTTGTCAGCGGGCACTGCGACTTCTTCCTGACTTATGCGCATCCGGCAGTTCCACAGATGGATGATCTTGGCGGTTATCCGTTTTTGGCACTGGGCACCGAGAGGGTCATCCCTGTATCCGCTCCTGCGCCGAATGGACAGGCCTTGCATAGCCTGAAGGAAAAGTCGCTACCGATCGACTTCCTCAGCTATCGTGGCAACTCGTTCTTTTCCCTCGCACTACCCTGGTTGTTTGAGAAACATGGTTTCGAATTGAACACGGTTTACGAAAACGGAATGTCTGTTGCGCTCAAGGCAATGGCGGTCTCCGGACATGGTGTTGCATGGATACCGGAAAGCCTTGTCGACGATGAACTCAAGCGTGGCGTGCTCGTCCGCGCCGGTGAAACAAACACCGATCTGTTGATTGAAATCCGCGTTTACCGAACACCCCAATTCAGGAACAAGCAGGCGGAACTCTTCTGGCGTCGTGCCTCGCAACTGGTTGCCCAGAAAAATGGCCACAACGCCGGAAGTTTTACGCCGAATTAAGACATCAAGGCTGGGTGAAAAGTGTCGCAACAGCTTTCAGGTTCTCTGCATCGTCAAGATCACGCAAATCCCCATAGATCTGATCCGCGGCTGGAAGCGCCGCACAACAATCAAGAAATTTCCGCGTCCGGTCATCGGCGCTGAACGGTTGCTGTAGAGTACCGACGGCGAAGCTGCGCGACGCCTGTAAAACACGCCCGTTTTTCAGTGTAACGGTTGCGACATGCGGCAGCTTTTCCGCTGATGCCCGTTCTTCCTCCATTGAATAACTTCGCATGGCGATAACACCGAGCAGTGAATCGTCCCGGAAAGCACCCACAGCCTCCGGGGTGAAATCTGCAAGTGCCAGATATCCCTGCCGCAGGGCACGTGCGACGCAATATTGCATGGAGAAGCGTGCCTGCATCTGGTCGGCCGGCTGCATATAGGCAAGATTGCGATAGTTCGCGATCCCAACCAATGTATCTACAGCCACGACATCCTCGGCATCAAACCCGTGTTCTTCCTTAAGATCAAGCAATGAGTCGACGATCATATGGGTGGACCCACAGCAAGGATGCCGTTTCGGCATGACACCGGCCGTTTCGATCACATGCGCCTTATCGGTAAGGATATCTTCGATATCC
Source organism: Brucella tritici (assembly GCF_008932295.1). Classification (GTDB taxonomy): domain Bacteria; phylum Pseudomonadota; class Alphaproteobacteria; order Rhizobiales; family Rhizobiaceae; genus Brucella; species Brucella tritici. The sequence continues at coordinate 45,530 of NZ_WBWA01000001.1, forward strand.
CAACCGAGACGTGGATCCCCCGCAAATAGCTCACGAATACCCTGCTCCCCTTCCAGAATATCGTGCCGGGCCTCCATTCCGGCTTTTGCGAGCAATGCAGCTTCAACGGCATTGCGCGCGGCCATGCCTGCATGAAACGGCTTGATCAGCGTGCCGAACTGACCTTTCGTGCCGGATGCGAAACTGGCAGCGATAGTGATCGCCTGTGTGGTCGTCGCGATGTCGAGACCGAGCATATGAGCCGTAGCGACAGCCGTGCCAATACTCCCCACCGTTGAGGTGCCGTGCCAGCCAGCTGTATAATGTACCTGTCCCAGGCCCTCGCCTACCAGGGCCTGTGCCTGCAGTCCTGCCAGATAGGCGTCAATCAGACGCGCTCCTGCGGTTTCATCCAGATCAGTCAGCGCCAAGATAGCGGGCACAATCACCGCCGAGGCATGGCTCATGCCGGGCAGGAAATTATCGTCGAAATCGAGCGCATGCGCTGCTGTACCATTGACCAGCGCAGCGAACATCGGGCTGCCTGTTCCTCCCGCAGCCAACAAAGCAGTTCCGCCAGCGCTGAATTCTGCAAAGGCTTTCGCAACGCTTTTCGTGCTGATATCGTCGCGGCCTGCCACCATACAGGCCAACGTATCTAAAATGGCGTCACGCGCGAGTGTCCGCGCATCGGGGCTCACCACCGGTTTTGCACATGCCGAAGCAATCGCGAGTGCGACTGTCACCTTTTCCCGCTGCATGACATTACCCCTGAAAAGCATCCAGAATGAGCTTCAAGAGACGCCCGAACTTGTGTCGGTTCAGCTGACGCCCAGCAATGTCCGTATCCACACGATGCACAATCACCATGTCGAGCGCGGGCAATACGATACAGAAATGGCCGCCGGCACCGAAACCTGCATAACTGCCTTTCGGTGTCACCACACCGGGGAAAAACACGCCGTCTCGCTCCAGCCACCACATATAGCCATAAGCGCCACGTGCACCGGCATGAGAGTAAGGCATCACACATTCCTGCGCCCACCCCTCAGGTAGGACGGGCGCACCATTCCAGCGACCATTGCGCAGATAAAGCTGACCGAAGCGCGCCAGATCGCGTGTCGACAGACGGAACGGGTAAGCGGCGTGTCGGCTTTCCATAAAACGGTCATGCCAACCGTCCGGCTTGTCACCGTCGAGTCTAAAATCCTCAAGGCCAAGCGGCTTTGCGATACGCTCATCGAAAGCCTGGTGCACGGTCCTGCCGGTTAACTGCTCAAAAATAGTGCCTAGTGCGTTGAAATCCCAGTTGTTGTAGCACCAGAAGGTGCCCGGTGCATGGGAATGACGCTTTTCCTTGATCATCCGCATCCACGGGGTCTCGTAGCCCGCCGGATGATAAATGCCGGAACGCGCGGTCAAGAGATCATAAACCGTCGCCTGTCTCTCAACTTCGCTCAAGCCTTCATTGTCATCAATGCCTAGCTGCTCAAGCGTCAAGCTGAGATCAACGGTGCCATCAGTCACATCCTGTCCCATCAATGCGGCAAGGATGCTCTTGCGAATAGAATGGCAGAGATATTTGTGCGTGATGTCGCCATATGTGTGGACGATCTTGTTACCTTGGACGATCATCAACGCATCGGTTTCTTGTTGGTCCGCGCAAGCATCGACGGCACTTAATCCAGCTTCCGACCAGCCCGCCGCAGCAGGGCTCTTCAAACGTTCCCATTCCTGTCCAGGATTGGCCACCGAATGATAGTTCATACCCGTATTTCCCCAGCCTGATTATGTGCGACGGCTTCCACGCTGGCCTGCAGGAATTCCTGCGTATATTCGGCCTTGGCACGTGAATGACGAAGATCGTCCGCCGTCAGTTCTTCCAGAATGATGCCCTTATGCATAACCCCGACACGCTCGCAGATATGGGCCACTACGGCGAGATCGTGCGAAACCATGAGGTAGGTGAGATTGCGCTCGCGGCGCAGCACCTTGAGCAAATTGAGAATTTCCGCTTGCACTGAAACATCGAGAGCGGATGTCGGTTCATCGAGCAGCAGTACGTCCGGCTCGATGATAAGCGCACGCGCTAAGGCAACGCGCTGACGCTGGCCGCCGGACAGTTCATGCGGATAGCGATAGAGGAAGCTTGGACCAAGACCGACCGCTTGCAATACGTCACGAATGCGTTCGTCCTTGCGATCCATGCCGTGAATAGCAAGCGATTCCGCCAGCACCTTGTGCACCTGCTTGCGCGGGTGCAGCGAAGCATAAGGGTCTTGAAACACCATCTGCACGCGACGGAAAAACGCCTTGTCCCGCTCGCCATCTATTTTCTGTTCGTCAAAGACAAAGTTGCCCTGATAATGCGGGATGAGACCTGCTAGCGCGCGCAGGATCGTGGACTTGCCACAACCGGATTCGCCGATCAGGCCATAGGCTTCACCGCGCTCGATATGAAATTTTACCTTCCTGACGACATTGGCGCGCTTTCGCCCTTTGCCGAAACTGATGGAAAGGTCCGAAACATCCACAAAGGAAGAGTTGGCCGCATGTGTCATAAGTTTTCTCCCGCCAGCGTCGGCTCGGTGAGCCAGCTCTTCTCGCGTTCGGGCACCTTCAGCATATCGACCGGCTGGTCCAACCGAGGAAGACTCGCCAGAAGCGCCTGCGTATAAGGATGACGCGCCTTATGCAGCTCCTTGGCTGGTAGATCTTCCATGATGCGCCCCGCATACATGACCAGTACCCGGTCACAGAAATCAGCCACCAGATTGAGATCATGGCTGATGAACATCAGCCCGGTGCCTGAACGGCTGACCAGCTCATCGAGAATTGTCAAAACTTGGCGCCGGACGGTCACGTCGAGCGCGGAAGTCGGCTCGTCGGCAATAATCATGTCCGGTTCGGGAATCAGCATCATCGCGATCATTACACGCTGCCCCATGCCGCCGGAAATTTCGTGCGGGAACAGACGCATGACACGTTCGGGATCGCGGATATGCACGGCCTCGAGCATGGCAATTGTCTTCTGTCGCGCCTCTGCCGATTTCACCCGATGGTGTATCCGATAGGCTTCCATGATCTGATCGCCGATACGGATCAGCGGGTTTAGTGAGTATTTCGGGTCCTGGAGAATCATCGAAATGCGGTTGCCCCGCACGCTGCGCATCTGGCGCTCGCTGGCTGACAGCAGGTCAATCTCGCCGAAACGCAGGCGCTTGGCACGGATTTGTGCCACCTTTGGCGTCAGCTTGAGGATCGAGCGCCCGGTCATTGATTTGCCGGAGCCGGATTCGCCTACAATACCGACCTTTTCACGCCCGATAGAAAAGCTGATACCTCGAACAACATCGATGTTGCGGTCTGCGCCGGGAAAAGACACCCAAAGATCGTCAACTTCAAGCAATGGTTTCGTCATTGATCTTATCCGTTTCTGGGGTCGAGCACGTCGCGCAAACCATCACCGAAAAGGTTGAAGGCGAGGCTTGCGAGCAGGATTGCGGTGCCGGGTACGGCGGCAAGCCACCACGAGGTCATCATGAATTCCCGACCACTGGAAAGCATCGCACCCCATTCAGGGCTTGGTGGCTGAGCACCAAGGCCAAGAAAGCCAAGACCAGCGGCTGTGAGAATGATCGAAGACATGTTGAGTGTGATGCGGATTACCACCGAGGGAATGCACATGGGCACGACATGCTTCGCGATCACCCGTATCGTGGAAGCCCCTTGCAGACGTATTGCGGCCACGTAATCGGACGAGCGAATGGTCAATGTTTCGGCACGGGCAAGGCGTGCTATCGGTGGCCATGCGGCGAGGGAGATGGCGATAACCGCATTCTCAATACCCGGACCAAGTGCCGCAGCGAAGGCTAGCGCCAGTACCAGACTGGGAAAGGCAAGGAAGATATCGACTATGCGCATCAGCGCCGTATCGACCCAGCCGCCCATATAGCCTGCGGTGGTGCCAACGACGAGACCGATGGGCGCAGCGATAACGGCGGTCAGCGTCACGATGTAAAGTGTGATGCGCGAGCCATAGACAAGACGACTGAAAATATCGCGACCCAACTCGTCGGTACCAAAGAAATGGTCGAGAGACGGTGGTTGGAGACGGTTCGCGAGATTGTTGGCGCCGATATCGTGTGTGGCGATCAAAGGTGCAAAAATTGCTATCAATACCAGAAGCACGATCACTGCCATGCCGAAGACGGCGGATGTATTGGCCATCAGCTTGAACCAGGACCGGCGCAACTGCTGTATATTGGCCTGAAAGGCAGAAGTAGGTACCGGAGCAGTCAGCCAGGCCCGCAGGGAACCGGAAGTTTGCGCCGGTGATGTGCTGGTGTGCGTGTTCATCGGCAGTTTCCTATCGTGTGCGGGGATCGAAAACGCGATACAGGAGATCGCTGATCAGATTAATGCCGACAAATAGAATGCCGACGACGAGCGTACAGCCGACCACCGCGTTCATGTCGCCTGCCAGAAGCGCATTGGTGAGGTAACGCCCAAAGCCTGGCCATGCGAACACCGTCTCGGTCAGCACCGCACCTTCCAGCAGGAAGGCATAGGACAGCGCCACGACCGTCACGACCTGAACCGCGACATTGCGAAATGCGTGGCCCCAGACGGTGCGCGCCCAGGACAATCCCTTGACGCGCGCAGTGATGATATATTCCTGATTGAGCTGCTCGATCATGAAGCCGCGCGTCATGCGGCTAATGTAAGCCATTGAACCAAACGCGAGGATCAGGGCTGGCATGATGATATGGCTTACGGCGTTCCAAAATGCGTCCCACTGCCCCTGCATTGCACTGTCCACAAGCAGAAATCCGGTCGTCGGCTCGACGGAGTATTCGTAGATGAAATCTATCCGTCCCGGCCCACCGATCCAGCCGAGTGTGGCGTAAAATATCAAGAGCGCCATCAGGCCGAGCCAGAAGTTTGGTGTTGAATAGCCGAGCAGACTGACCATGCGAACGGCATGGTCCAGCGGCGAATTGCGATACATGGCAGAGAAGACACCAAGCGGAATGCCAAGCGTGGTGCCAATGAGAATAGCCACAGTCGCCAGTTCGATGGTGGCGGGGAAGACACGTGCGATATCTTCCAGTACCGGACGGCCAGAAGTCAGCGCATTGCCGAAATCGAACATAAGCGCATTCTTGAGGTAAAGGCCGTATTGCACGATCAACGGCTGATCAAGACCCAGCTTACGATACATCGTGTCATAGGCTTCCTGAGAAACATTGTCCCCCAGCATGGCGATAACCGGATCGAGCGGCAAAAGGCGGCTGATGAAAAAGGTCAGCGTGATCAGCCCCAGAAGCGTAATCGCCACTGAGATAATCAGGCGCGCTGTGGCGGCGAGAAACTGAAGCACTGGACCGGCCTCCCTGTCGCGGTCGGCCTCCTCCACGTCTTCCATGATTTCGTGCGTCGTCATCTGCAAATTCCCGAAAGAGAAAAACGGGATGCCGGGCCGGGATTGCGCTGTAATCACAAGTGGCCATATGGTCATCCATCAAATCGAAGAACGCCCGGCGACTTCGAGGGAAGCCGCCGGTAGAGCTATTTTCGCTATTTCGCGGCCAGATCGTAATAGACGCGGAAGCCGTTCCAGCTCCAGTTCTTCATGGCCTTGTTGACGCCAGCGACATTGTAGATCTGGAAAATGAAGGCGTGCGGCCCCTTCTCCATCATCTCTTTCTGTAGATCGATATACATCTGCTTGCGCTTCGCCTCGTCTTTCTCAAACAAAGCCGCGTCGACTTCCTTGTTCACTGCTTCATTGAAATAGCTTGCACGCCAGCTCGGATACATCGTCTGCTTTGCTTCAGTCCGATTGTCGGGATTGAATATCTGACGCGAAGCATTGCCATGGGCGTCCGGAACGGTAGTCTGCCAGCCCATCAGGGAGGTCTGGAATTCACGACCGCGAATACGGCTGAACAATTGCGCATTGGCCATGCGCTCGATCTTGATCTTCACGCCCACCTTGGCAGCGGCATCCTGAATGCTCTGGGCAATCGGAGCCGCATAAGGCGCGGTGCTGATAAACATCGTCGTCTCAAAGCCCTTCTCGTAACCGGCTTCCTTCAACAACTCGCGAGCCTTTTCGACGTCGAGCTGGAAGGGCTGGCCTTCTTTCTCATCCAGTGCGCCGAAGGCACCAAGTTGCACGAAGCTCGCACGTGGCACGCCGACATTGTTGATGACCGTCTTGCCAAGACCATCATAGTCGATGAGATAGCGCATCGCGAGGCGCACCTTCTCATTGGCGAAGATCGGATCGGCATTGTTGAAGTTCCAGTAGAACAGTGAAGGCTTCAACGAGCGCGAAGCGGTGACCTTGTCCTGGGTTTCCAGATCGCGCAGGTCCTCCGGCGTCAGATCGCGGGCGATGTCTATGTCACCTTTTTCAAGCAGCAGCCGTTGAGTTCCCGCTTCCGAAACATGGCGGATCAGTACCTGCTTGAGCTTCGGTGCTTCTCCCCAGTAATTGTCGGTCGCCTGAAGGATAACCACTTCGGCGGGGTTCCACCGCATCAACTTGTAGGGGCCAACGCATTCCGACCGAGTGGCCAGATATTTGTTGCCCATGTCATTATCGACCTGGTTCTCCATCAACACCTTCTGATTAAGAAGGCTGGCAACCCGGTTGGCGGCAATGGCCGCCAGGATGAGATTGACCGGATAGGGCTTGTCCAGCTTGAAAACGACAGTGTTGTCATCCGGCGCCGAGATGGTCTGATCCACATTCTCCTTGGTGAAACCATATTCCGTCAGCGTCGCAGCATTTCCGAAACCGAGCTTGACCGCGCGCTGGAGCGACCAGGCCATATCGCCTGCCGTCGCCTTGTCGCCATTGTCGAACTTCAGATCATCGCGCATGTGGAACGTGATCTGCAGGCCGTCCTGCGAGACATCCCAGCTTTTGGCGAGTTGCGGCACGATCTTGGTTTCGTCAGCCGGATCGAAATCCACCATCGGGTCACAGATATTCTGGATGATCTCGTTGGTAGCCGCCTCGCCGATCTGCGCGGGATCAAAAGTGCTGATAGCGTCGATGTTCCATGCCATGACAAGCGCATTCGGCGGTGAGGCGGCTTCAGCCGCGAACGTCGCAGCGCCCATGCCGGCGGCAAGCGCAAGTGCTGTCGTGCGACGCAGGATGGATGTCTTCTGTCTTTGCATTGCTGTCCCCTTTTTATGGTTGGGCATTTTCGAAATGTGCTGCGCGCGGACGCACAGCACGAAATGCAATCATTCTGCCAGTTAGAGCGCGTTTCGATCCGATAGGATCAGATCGGCGCTCTAAGTTTCTCTTTCCAAAGCAAAATCTTATCGATCCTCGTTTCACTCCGGTCGGTTTGTGCTCTAATTTGCCGGGCGCGGCTGAAGTGGCGGATTGACCTCTGGCGGGATCGGGCAAGTGTAGGGCGTCTTTGCCGTACGGGCCTTGTGATCAGCTTTGGCGTTGCTCAGGATTTTCTCGTTCTGAAGAACATCAAGCGCAGTGCCCGCCATTACCTTGGCGGCATAGACCATGCCCTTATGCGCGGCCGGCATTTTGCCTTGAGCGGTGATCTGCCACGAATGACCGGGCGAACCGATCGCATGCGTTGCCACGCGCGCCTGAACGGTTGGCACGACCCAGCTCACATCACCCAGATCAGTGGAACCGATCATCGGCACACCTTTCTGCTCACGCGGCAAGACGTAGTCGCAAAGCGGTTCATTTTCCGCCAGCGGCTGGCCGACGCGCAGATAATCAGTTTCTATATCTTCCTTCGACAAGGTTGCCTGGATCTCGGCTGCGAATGCGCGATCTGCATCATCAAACGGCACACCGCCCAGACGTTCCATGTTCGAATGCATCGCAATTTCCAGCGGCGTATTGCCGAGCAGGTTCGAAACCGCGCTCATAATGGAGATATCGACGGTCGTTTCCGTCATCATCGCAGCGCCCTCGGCAACCTTCTTCACTCGTTCATTGAGGGCGAACATGCCCGACAGGTCGGTGGCGCGGATGGCATAGCGCACCTTGGCTTTGGCCTGAACGACATTTGGGGCGATACCGCCCGCATTGAGATAGGCATAGTGAAGACGGCAATCAGAAGGGATGTGTTCTCGCAGATAATTGCAGCCGACACTCATCAGTTCCACCGCATCCAGAGCCGAACGCCCCAGATGCGGTGCCGCGGCGGCGTGGGAGGCTCGTCCGGTGAATTCGAAATCCATGCGCGTATTGGCGAGCGACTGTGCGTCATCCACCTGCGTGAACGAAGCCGGATGCCAGCAGATGGCGATGTCGACATCGTCGAAAGCGCCAGCGCGCGCCATGAACGACTTGGCCGCGCCGCCTTCTTCTGCTGGGCAACCGTAATAGCGTACACGGCCTTTCTTGCCGGTCTGTTCCAGCCAGTCCTTGACCGCCGTCGCGGCCAGAATGGCAGCGGAACCCAGAAGGTTGTGGCCGCAGCCATGGCCATGTCCCGTACCAGGGATCGGACGCGGTTCCGCGATACCCGCTTCTTGGCTGAGGCCCGGAAGAGCATCGTATTCGCCCAAGATTGCGATGACTGGTCCGCCCTCACCGGCCTCGCCCATCACGGCGGTGGGAATGCCAGCCACGTTCTCGGCAATACGGAACCCTTGTTCCTTCAGCATTTCAGTATGCTCAGCACAGGACCGATATTCGGTATAAGCGATCTCCGGCATGCCCCAGACTCGATCACTCAAGGCTTCAAAATCAGCCTTTTTCGCGTCCACAAGATCCCAGATCTCTTCACCATTCTTCACGGCGTACTCTCCCAACAGTGCTTTTAAAGATTCTCGTCGATGAAACGGGCAAGCGCGCCAAACACCCGGCGGCGATTTTCGATACGCGCGAAACCATGGCCCTCATGCGGTACACGCAGATATTCGATCGGTTTACCGAGCCCGCGTAGGCACGAATAGACCATCTCGCTTTCGCAAGGCGTGACACGTGGGTCTTTCAGACCATGCGCGATCATCAATGGTGCGGCGATACTACCGATGCGATTGATTGGCGAGAACCGCTCCAGCTCATCGCGCATGGTTTCGGTATCACCATATTCGATGGCGCGCAGTTCCTTGCGCCACGGTCCTGTAGTCTGCAGCAGGGTGAGAAAATTGGCGATCCCGTAATATTCGACGCCAAGCTTCCACAGGTCGGGATATTCCGTCATAGCCGACAGGACCATGAACCCGCCATAGGAACGGCCAAACACGCCGATACGGCTCTCATCCACATCGCCGCGCGCCGCGACCGCCATGCGTACAGCCTTGAGATCTGCGACGCTGTCCATGCGCAATTCACGGTCGTCGAGATGCTGATAGGCGCGGCCATAGCCAGTGCTGCCGCGAATATTGGGCGCGATGACCATGATGCCCCGCGCAAGCATATATTGGATATCGGCACGGAAATCCGGCTTCCACTGAGCTTCAGGACCGCCATGCACAATGATCATAACTGGATAGCCGTCACGACCCGGTGCACGCTCCGGCTTATAGACGAAGTACGGAACGTCCAGACCGTCGAAGCTTGCAACGCTCGTTACCGTAGGTTCCATGAAGGCTGGCAATTTCACCGTGGCTTTCGGCGCATCAGTCAGGCGTTTAAAAACACCGCCTTCAACGTCGCAGCGCCAGATGTCACCCGATGTCGCTGCACCTTCCACAGGCATGATCAGCGACATGCCATCCGGCGTCCACGCAATCGAAGCAACGACCCCGGCAACGGGCATCTCTATCTGTTGCAGTACAGCTCCACCGCGGTCGATCAGAACCACATCGTTCCAGCCTTGACGGTTCAGGACGAGTGCCATCCTGCTTTGATCGGGTGAGATTGCAAGCGCTTCGACATCCTGCCCCTCGAAAGCCGCGAGTTCGGTCAGCGATGCCGCGTCACGCGGCTTTACCATGACTGAGAGATACTCGCGTTCCTGATCGGCAATCAACAGAATGCCGGAACCATCCTTGAAGAATTTCGGTGCCTGATAGCGCGCCCGGCCTTCATGCGGCAGAATGTTTTCATAAACGCCTGTTTCGAGATCGAGACGGCAAAAATCCTGATCCGTCATGGCACGCCGGCAATCATTGACCAGAAGCGACTTGCCATCGGGCGCAAAAGCGGCGGGAGTGCGCCAACCGATACCCTTGTAGACGCATTTGGTCTCGCCAGTTGCAACGGTCATCACATGAATGTCCATGTGCGAACGATCGCGATAATTGGCACCATAGGCGATCTGCGTGCCGTCCGGCGACCAGCACCCCCAGGCATGCACCACCGTAGTATCGGTGGTGAGGAGACGTGGCTCACCTTCGGCGTTTTCGATCAACCAGAGCTGATGACGCTCATCACCACCCCAGTCGGTAGTGATAAGCAGATCACGGCTCTTCGGATTGAAGGCAAGATTGCCGACCGGTTCCGGCAGATTGGTGATCTGGCGTGGCACGCCGCTCGCAAGCGGGCGCCCCCAGACCTGCGCCGTGCCGCTTTCATCGCTGAGATAGACCAGAAGCTCACCGTCCGGCGAGACGACGGGCTTTACGGCCTTGCAGATATCGATGTAGTGCGTCATCGAAAGCGATGTATCGGCGGTCTTTGTATCGAACATCGAACTGTCCTCAATTCCAAGCATTGAAAGTGTGGGCTTACCTCAATTGCCGCGCCAGCCGGGCTGATGCGGCGGTCAGTGCATCGGCCATCGGGCCAATTGTCGACTGATGATTGGCAAGCGTGACGATGGTGAAATTCGCTTCCGGCCAAGCTTCCTTGAGTTTCCACGCCGTCATCATCGGAGTGACGGTATCGTAGCGCGCCTGCGCAATTTCAGCGGGAAGGTGGCGGATACGATCGATATTATCGATGAGATAATTGTCCGGGAGGAAAGCATGGTTGACGCAATAGTGCGTAAAAATGCGTGATACGGCCAAAGCCGCTTCCGGCTTCAGAAGCTTGGAAACGTGGTCCGTGTCCGGTTCGAAGGTCTGCGTGCGCGCCGAGAACCCGCGCAGGCTCTGGGCCGCTTCCTGTTCTTGTACGGGATCGCCCGAGGTGAGCCGCTTATAATAAGCGGTAAGTAGATTGCTGCGCTCGCTTGCTGGCACGAATTCGGCAAATTTCTGCCAGTGGTCTGGAAAAATGGCCCGGCAGCCATGGAACCACCAATCGACATCCTCCTGCCCCCCGAGAAATATGCCGTGCAGCCGAAAGCCGAGGCAACGCTGCGGATGCGCGATGCCATAAGCAAGCGAAAGACACGATCCCCAAGAACCACCGGCCACGAGCCAGCGCTCGATATCCAGTTTTTCGCGTAAGGTTTCCATGTCCGCAATCAGATGCTGTGTGGTGTTTTCAGCAATTTCCGCGACTGGAGTGGAACGACCCGCGCCACGCTGATCGAAGGTGATGACACGATAGATATCGAGATCAAAACTGGCTATCTGCTTGGCCGACACCCCCGCACCAGGACCGCCGTGCAGAAAAGCGACTGGGATGCCTTTCGGATTGCCATATTCCAAAACGGAAAGCTCATGTAGATCGCTGACCGGCAAGCGGAACTCCTGCGTCGGTTGCGCAACATTTGCCGCTCCATTGGCACCGCTTTGCGGCTCCATATTGTTGAATAGCTGCGCCTTTTCGCCAGAAGGGCAAATCTGTCCCTCCGGAACGCACTTGGCTTCCGTCATTCATTTCCCCATTTTTGCGCTCGTTTGAAAGGCGCGCCAGTCATCGTTGCTCGGAGCTGATCTTCTCGCTTTTTCAAAAGCTTAAGGAAAAGCTGAGGAGCATTCTCCCCTGACTGTCAGTTTTGTTATTTGAAATTTATAGGCAGCAAATTTGGGCTTTGGCCAATGCAATTTTAGACTTGCCATTCCAATCTGGAATACGTGTCTATAGGCGGCCATATCGTTGGCAGCCTGTCTTTAAGGGATTGGGTAATATTGAGCCCGCAATATGTCCGGGGCAAACGTTGCCATGCATATCGGGAAAGAGATTTATGGCGTATGGCACCAATCCCCATACGCATATGAACAACCGTTTCAAAACAACAGAGCTGGCAACATCCTGACAAGCTCTGCAATCTCAAGCAAATACTTCAATCCTGACCATAGATTCCGGTATAAATCTCACCGTCTGCACCGCACCAGGCACGATACATGCCCGGACTGTTAAACGGCAGGCTGATATTGCCTTTGCGGTCCACCGCAACAAGACCACCAGAACCGCCGATTTCGCCAAGTTCGCGGACAACAGTACCAGCCGCTTCGCTGAGCGATTGCCCGGCCCAGCGCATCCGCGCATCCACTTCGTGACCCACCGCCCAGCGGATGAAATATTCTCCGTGACCTGTTGCAGAAAGCGCAACCGTCTGGTCATCAGCCCAGGTTCCAGCGCCGATGACCGGACTGTCTCCAACACGTCCCGGCGTCTTGGCCGTCATGCCCCCTGTCGATGTTGCTGCAGCCAGATGCCCTAAACTATCCAGTGCAACAGCACCTACGGTCCCGTGCTTGCGGGCTGGATCGCCATCGTCGGCTGCGCCACTGCGACGACGCTCCATTTCGTCATGCAATGCCTTGCGACGCTGTTCCGTCGAAAACCAATCCGGTGCCATCATTTCCAGACCGGCAGCTTCGCAAAACCGCTTCGCCCCTTCGCCTGCAAAAAAAACGTGTTCGGTCTGCTCCATAACCGCACGTGCCGCCAGAATAGGGTTGCGTGGTCTGCAAATTCCGGAAATTGCTCCGCATGCCCGAGTTGTGCCATCCATAATGGCCGCATCCATCTCATGCGTTTCGTCTGCGGTGAAAACAGCCCCTCGCCCGGCGTTAAAAAGCGGATTTTCTTCCAGAGCAATTACAGATGCCGTGACAGCGTCGATAGCTTTGCCCCCCTTACGTAAGACGTCCAGTCCCGCCTGCAGGCATTCACGCAGGCCAGCGTGATAGGCGGCCTCTTTCTCCGGCGTCATATTGGCCTTGAGAATGGTTCCAGCGCCGCCGTGCAACGCAATTACGGGTACAAATTTGGACATTTTAACTCGCTGTTGAAGACGTTATCACGGACTGGAATGACCTGAAGACCTATACGAACTATCGAAATGTATCAGTCAGTTTTGACTGGTTCGTTTCGTTCTGCGTATTTTCAAGTTCCCTTGGAAGAGGCGCGCTTGAGCAACGCAGATGCATCTCACGAACGAAAATTTTCCGCCGCTTCTCGTCGTTCTCTTTTATTGCCGCCGCGATACCCAGCCCATATGGGCCGATGAGAAGTCCGGGAGCCAGATCAGAAGCTTTCGTTTCTCTGGCCTCATAGTTCGTGGCCTCCGCACGAATTTATTCGCACTGCGGCGACTGCCATTTGGGATCCTGCGTTGAAAGCGACGCTGCATAATTCTGCGGCGATGTCGTGCATCCAACCAAAGTCAATGACAGCAGGCAAACACACACCACCGCTAAACGCTCTAATACCATTTTATTCCGTTTCTCCGTGCGACAAGCTTCATGTACGACGCCACCGCTCTATTCTGAACTATTGCTATTACCTGCAAGTATCGCATCTGCGGTCAGCCCACCTGCCATGCGGTATTCATCCGACCACTCTTCGTCATCAAAGACGCAAAGTGCAATTGTCGCACATCGCTGCCTTTCCCTGAGGATAGCAAGCGCGATCACATCGACGGGTACAACTTTTTCGTTCTCTTCGGAGACTTCCAGCCACAAATTTCTGGCCGCATCTTCGATGTCACGGGGAAATTCCATGCTGTTCGCCTCTTCACGTGGTTCAATGCGCAAAATTTCGGCTCGTCGAATCGCAAGCACTTACCCGCTATTTCTATCGTTTCACAATTCAAAACATCAGGCACTTCTCAACAATGCCGCATTGAACGAAACTTCCTTTCGACAGCGACCGTTAACGAAAAACACTGATCCACACGGATATAACATATTGAGAATTGCATCTAACAACGGGTGAGGCAGGGCTTGAAGCCGGACTTATTCTTTAAAATCATACTGGCTTTATGCGCAGCTTTCCTTGTGACTGCCATCATTGTCAGACTTTATCACGAGTATCACGACATTGATTCAACTTGGGGCAATATGCGTTCAGGCGTGTATCCCGGTTGGGATACACCGGAGAACTAGTCTCCCGAAGCTTCAGAAAACCTGCTTGCCTTGTAAGTCAGACTTCCCGATTCCGCAGCCTCCACCTCAATTCGAATATTCCTGATTTCGATAGATTGTTGCTCGACCGGAAAATCGACTGTTTGTCCCGTATCCGGGTTTAGCAAGTCAGTCGCGGTATAACCGCGAATCTCGAAACGCATTCTGCCATCGATAATGCCCAGATAAACGATATCAAAAATCGTGCCGGACTCGATCGGATCATACTCATCGGGATTCGGTATCTCCGACCCTTTTGCGTAGTCGCGCGGAGGGACAATGGGATCGCCGCTGAGAACGAACTGCGTCTGACCGAATGTGTCGGTTGCCGGTGCAGGATGATGCAATGTCTCTTCAGTCATCGCCGACACCTCTGCATCTGCAGCCTGTTGCGCATGCAAACGCGTTGGAAAATTCAGAATACAGGATATGACCGAGAATATCGCAAGCCATCGAATTGTATTCGAACGTTTATCCATCGGCTGTTCCTTTCCCTGAATCGCAAGTCAGCAGCGTTGTTTTGACCGAAACGCGACACGCAGGCAATCCTGCATATCAAGTGCTGCTCCTGTTGAAAGAACAGCAGTATCTGTCACGATTTTATGACTGCAATCGTTAATACCTTAGGTTAGGGTCAGCGCGAGAAGACTACCTTCTGAAACCTCAATAGAGAGGCATGGCATGACGGTTGAATCCAGGTCGGTTCGTATTATCCGGACAGTTGTCGAAACACTGCGCCCACAATTCAACGTGGAACTCTGGGACGGCACACGCATCGGTGCATTCGATGGCCCATCATTGGTAATCAACGACCCGACAATCGTTCGACAGCTTCTTCTCAAGCCCAACTATGATTCCCTGATTGATATCTGGACATCCGGTCGCGTCGATATCAGCAACGGTACGATCTTCGATCTCGCTAAAGCCAAGACCGACGGGAGTGTGAAGAACAGGTTGAAAGAACTGCCAAAATGGCAACTGCTCAAGGATCTTCCGGCTCTTCTGTTGGCTGGCAAAACCGATGCGCGGGAAGTTCTTGACGGCAAGGAGCCGTTCGTCAGCGGGTCGAGCAAGGAGGCGATTACCCATCATTATGATGTATCCAACGAGTTTTATCGCTTATTCCTCGATGAGCGAATGGTTTACACATGCGGCTACTTCACGGACTGGGCCAATGATATCGACCAGGCACAGAAGGACAAGCTGGAGCTCATCTGCCGTAAACTACGATTGAAACCCGGCGACCGTCTTCTGGATATCGGTTGCGGTTGGGGTGCCCTCCTAATCTATGCAGTGCAGAACTTTGGCGTCATCGGAACTGGCGTTTCATTGTCGGAAGCGCAAACCGCGCTGGCCCGCGAGAGGATCAAGCAGGCAGGACTTGAAGATAGGATTACCATCCACGTCAAATCCTATGCAGAGCTCGACGGTCAGTTCGACAAGATTTCGTCTGTGGGAATGTTCGAGCATGTGGGAATCGCCAACTACGATAGCTATTTCAGCGCTGTGAACCGGCTTCTACGCCCCGGTGGGCTTTACATGCATCACGCAATCACAAGGCGTATGAAGAAGGACAAGAAATCCTTCAAACGAAAAAGTGCAGAGCATAAGGCTCTTGTGAAATACATTTTCCCCGGTGGGGAACTCGATCATCTTGGAATGACCGTAGAGAACCTTGAAGGACACGGGTTCGAAGTCCACGACGTCGAAAATCTGCGCGAACATTATGGCCGCACCTGCCGGTTATGGTGTGAACGACTGTATTCCAATTTCGACAAAGCCGTTGCCGAAATCGGTTATCCGAAAGCGCGTCTCTGGCTACTCTATCTCGCGGGATGTTCGCTGGCATTTGAGAGAGGCACCGTCCAGATCAACCAGACGGTGGCTTCAAAACGCAAACGCGGCATTTCCGCTGTACCGCAGACGAGAGCGGACATCTATACCAGTTTCAGCGAGCCGGGAGGTGAGTAGGCAGCGTGGGGAATCGCCGCTGAGACCCACGACCGGCTAGACAGTCTCCGCTAACTGTAAGGTTTGTATCGGATTGGCCTGAATCTGACGCCAGAGAGGCGTCATTGCGGCTGTGATGTCTCTATAAAGCGCGTAACGGCGATTATAGTGTCCATCCAGCGCGGCGTTCGGCTTGTAGTGCCGATCAGCGCGCACCATGGCATTGGCGCCTTCTGTGAAATCTGAGAACAGACCACCCCCCGTGCCTGCTGCGATGGCTGCGCCAAGTGCGCCCGTTTCTCGTGAGACGGCAACGGTTACAGGCACGCCGAGCACATCGGCAAATATCTGGGGCCAGAGACGACTACGCGAGCCGCCGCCGGAAAGCACTGCCTCCTCGAAAGTTGCACCTGCTTTTCGAATTGTCTCCACGTGCTGGCGGTGACCGAAGGCAACACCCTCAAGCAAAGCGCGTATCAGATGTCCCTTCGTATGCCAGCCCGCAATACCGTAAAACCCAGCGCGGGCGTGACCGTCCTGTTGCGCGCCGTAGAGATAAGGGTGGTAAAGCGGATCATCATTTGCTGGCTCTATCGCTGCGGCCAGGCTGCAGCAAACATCGAATGGCGAGACATCGGCATGATGGTCACCTTCAAAGAACTCCCGTACCAGCCATTCCAGATTTGCAGCCGACGTCGCGCTGTTTTCCATAGCCATGTAACGGTTGCGATCAAAAGTAGAGGTCATGAAGACTGGCCCCTTGAGATCAGGACTATCGACAATAATCTGGTTGATGCTCCAGGTACCCGCGATGATCGATGCACTTCCTGAGCGCGAGACGCCAGACCCCAGCGCCGACGCTACAACATCGAAGAGGCCTCCAACAACGGGCGTACCCGCCGCAAGCCCAGTCTCCCGTGCCACAGCCTCAGTTACATTACCTGCAATATTATCGCTTTCGATGAGCGGCGGCAGGATGTCCATACTGTCACCCAAACCATAAGCGTCCATCAAAGCACTGTTGTAACGGCGCGTTGCAAGATCGAGCAAGCCCGCCCCTGACATGTCGGAAACTTCGCTGAAACGTTTGCCTGTCAAGCGATTGACTACGAAATCCTTGGAGAAGAATACAGTGCCAATCCGACCGAACAGTTCGGGCTGATAGCGCTTCAGCCAGGCGAGCAGTGTCGGGGTTTGGGAGGGCCATGGACGCTGGCGCGCTATCGGGTACGTCTTCGCGCCCACCCCTTCCGCCACCCACTCTTCAACGAGACCGGTCGCGCGGGTGTCGAGCGACTGGATGCCTATGAGCGGTTCTCCCTCCCGGTCGAGCGCATAGAGCCCGTTACCATGTCCGGCACAGCCGATAGCGGCAATATCGCTCGCCGCTATACCCGCCTTATCGAGGCAAGCCCCTATAACCCGTTTGGCATTGGACCAGAGCTCGCCAAGGTCACGCTCGACGTGACCAGGATGCGGCATACGGCTATGTCCTTCTTCACCTGCATGCGCGAGCTCCCGTCCCGAAAGATCAAAAACCACCGCCTTGATGACAGTGTTGCCCGCATCGAGCCCCAACAGATATTTTTGCATGCAGAACCCCTCCCAAGGTCCAACCAATCCAGTAACTCAGCCCTGCTGATAGAGCGAATAGGCCTCCTCGCCACTCGCATTCTTATGGATAATCGCCATCAATCCGCGCACCACGGCGCTTGGATTGGCATGCTGATATATGTTACGCCCATAGACCATGCCCATTGCACCTTGCTGCATCAAGGCTGCAGATTTAGCAAACACGGCGGAGAGATCCTCCTTGCCGCCGCCACGCACCAGCACCGGACAGCGCGCCGTCTCTACGACACGATGGAAATCCTCTGCATTTGTTGTCGGGTCTGCCTTGATGATGTCAGCTCCCATTTCACGGGCGAGCCGTGTGAGTGTCACGATCTTGTCGGCATCACCGTCGACCATGTAGCCACCGCGCTCTGTGACTGGCTGCATGACGAGCGGTTCGATCATGAGCGGCATGCCATATTTTTCACAGTCTGCCCGGACGCGGGAAATGTTCTGTACGCATTGACGAAAGAGAGCCGGCTCGTCCGGCAGCATGAAGAGGTTCACCACCACGCAAGCCGCATCCATTTGGAGCGCTCCAATCAGCGGATCGGCCTCGTTTTGTAGCACCGCCCACATGTCGCGATGGCGGTTTCGGTTATAGGGATTGCCCATGTCGAGGCGCATGACCAGCGCTGGCTTATCCTTGCCGGGAATATCCTGCAGCAGATCAGCCTGACCATAGTTCATCTGGATGGCATCAGGCTTTGCGTCAACCAATGCCTTAACGACAACTGGCATATTCTCCAATCCGTCGAGAAAAGATGGTTCATTGCACACGCCATGATCGACAGCCACATCCAGACAACGACCGTTGCCGAACAACCGGTTCATCCGGACTTTGCAGTTTTCTCGCATAATTCACTCCTTTGATCGTTCCTTGCGGAAAGGGTTTCCTTGGAGACACCGTGGTGCTCGCGCATGAGGGTTAGAAATCGCGTCAGCTCTGCGTCGCGGTGCTTTGGCGACCAACTTTTCTCCGTCGCCAGTAAATCAAGCACAGCTTCGACCATGGCGAGAGAGAGTTCGCCGGAAATCGCCAATGTCGTGCGACGGAGAAGCAAGTCGTCGAGATGCTCAGTCGCCTCGGTTTGGATGAGATAGGAAAGCTCCCGCCTGCTATAGTCAGGTTTGGGCAAGGCATAATCCGACCCTTCCACGATGAAACGAGCGATTTTGACGGCATCTGTGCCGTAACGTTCAAAGAGTGTTTCAACGCGGTTTACGGGAAGTCCGGTGGCGGTTGCCGTTTTTGAGATCCAGCTTGCACGGTTTTTCGGAAATTCGCGTCCACCACCTATGGCGCGTTCCGTTGTGTCGATCCGTCGCGACAAACCGAGCCGCTTCAGCGCCATATCGGCCGCCATTTCGCCAAAGGAGCGGAAAGTCGTCCATTTTCCGCCGATCATGCAGAGGACCGGCGGACGCCCATTCTGCCCTTCGAGTACCGTACAGAAATGGTCGCGTGGGATACGCCCTGTAAAACTGTCATTGCTGGCTGGCAACGGGCGCACACCTGCGAACTGGAAGACAATCTCCTCAGGACGTACTTTGATTTCCGGCAACACGAAGGCGAGCGATTGCAAAATGTAGTCCCGTTCGTCAGTCTCGCAGCGCACCGTGCCGGGATCGTCAACGCGAATATCGGTCGAGCCGACGAGAACTTTGCCGAGATAGGGGAACAGGATGCAAATGCGCCCGTCCTCGTTCTCGTAATAGATCATGTGCCCATCAAGACTGTCACTAAGAGCAGAATTATCGACAATAAGATGCGATCCTTTGGTGCCTCCCATCAACGGAGCAGGCTGAGCCTCTTTTGGAAACAGCGTGCCATTCGCGATATCGATCCAGCCGCCCGTGGCGTTTATGACCAGACGCGGCTGGATGGATATTATTTCACCGGAAACGCCATCGAATAATTGGAAATTACCATCGCCGGTTTCCCGAATTGTCGCATAGTTCAGCGCATTGGCATTTGGTCCAGCAGAAAGGCCATCGCGCAGGAGTTCGATCCCAATCCGCTCCGGGTGGCTGACCCACGCATCGAAGTAGGTGGCAGAACTACGGATCGCAGGATTGAGCGAAGGCCATTTTGCAAGTGTCGTTTTGCGACTGCGAAAACGATGCTTCGGCATAAGCGCTCGTTTACGCGTCAGAAAATCGTAGATGCCTAGCCCTGCCTTGATAGCGATTGCACCGCGTCGGCTCGGACGGCGGGTAAGCCCCAGAAAACGCACAATCCCATTTCCTAACCCCGAAAAAATGTCGAAGATCGGAACCGTCGTCGGCAATGGCGCGACATAATGGGGAGCATTGCGCAGCAATCTGTCACGCTCGACCAGGGATTCCTTCACGAGACTGAATTCGCCATTCTCCAGATAACGCAATCCGCCATGAACCATGCGCGAGAGCGCTGCACTGGCACCTGAGCAATAATCGGACTGCTCAACCAGCAGCACGTTCACGCCCTGCAGCGCAAGCTCACGGAAAACGCTGAGCCCGTTAATGCCACCGCCGACGACACAAACGTCCACCTTCGGGCTCTGGCGGAGCCCGTCTAATATCTCTTTTCGGTTCATGATGGCCGTCCGTTATCCGTCCATGTTAACCAGTTGTGCCGAAATGGCCGTGTCGATAGCCGCAAGGTCATCGGACGAAAGCCGGAGCCTTCCTGCCTGCGCATTGTCGAGGGCCTGCGCTGGATTTCTCGCCCCGCAAAGTGCGAAGGTCACTCCCGACCGCGCCAGCGTCCAAGCAATCACGATCTGGGCTATCGTCGCGCCATGGCGATCGGCGACCGGCTTTATAGCCGTCGCGAAATCCTTTGCCTTCTGCCGGTTGGCAACGGAAAAGCGTGGATTGTCCTTGCGTTGATCGTCCCCGGAAAACACACGTTCCGGTCCGATCATGCCAGACAGAAGACCAAGCGCGAGTGAAGAATAGCTCAACGTCGATACGTTGTTTGCCGTCGTAAGCGGCAGCAGGTCTTGCTCGATCTCGCGATCGATCATGCTGAACCGCTCCTGGATCGCATCAAGCGCGCCAGTCTGGATATATTGTTCCAGTTCCGGCGGATTGACGTTGCTGGCACCAACAGCCCGGATTTTACCGGCCTGTTTCAGTTCTTCGAGCGCCGCTACAGTCTCTTCGATTGGCGTCGTCGAGTCCTGCCAATGGGTGATGTAGAGGTCGATATAATCGGTACCAAGGCGACGCAGGCTTTCCTCGACCTCATGGATGATCGCATCCCGCCCCAGATAGCGATGGACTGGCTTTCCATCCTGATCGAAGAAGTGCTTACCTTTCTGGGTATGCCAGACGAGGCCGCATTTGGTAGCAATTACGGCCTTGTCGCGGCGTCCGGCAATTGCTTTGCCTACAATTTCCTCAGAGCGTCCGAGGCCGTAGGCTGGCGCCGTATCGATCAGTGTCACGCCAGCGTCCAGTGATGACTGGATAGCTGCGATAGATTGGGCTTCATCCGTTCCGCCCCACATCCAGCCGCCTATGGCCCATGTACCGAGACCGACTGCGGAAGCCTTGACGCCGGAGCGCCCGATTTCGCGGATCAACTGTTCGCCGCTCATGCGGAATATCCTTCTTGGGATGCGAGTTCTAGAATGCGGGTACCAGTCGCTTCGTCGGTGACAAGCGTATCGAGATGATTGCCGCGAAGAACGCTCAGGATAGACTCGGCCTTGTTCAATCCGCTGGCGACACCGATCTTCGTCGGGATATGCGCAAACTCATCCAGCGTAAGCGAGACCAGCGCCCGGTTAAGGCTGTATTCACATACCTGACCGCCAACATCGAGCAGATGAGCGAGAAGTTCCGCACTGGCACCGGAATGTTCGATAGCAGTACGATCCTCGCTCGATGACGGGTGCAGGTCGTAATAGGTCGAATCCGTGCTCATAATGGAGCCGATACCGACGATGGCTACCTTGGCTTCCCTCGCCCGCCGAAACACGTCAGCTACAGAACGCATGTTCATCAGCATTGCGCGCTGCGCAGCATCATCTGCAAACAAGGGCGCGTGTATTTGATAAGAATGCCCACCGAGTTTTTCGGCCATCAACGTCGAGACGTGATTCACGTCAGTATAGTGTTTTCCCTGCACACAGCCCGTTGCTGGAATAACCTCGACATCGAAACGGCGCGGCGCTTGAATTCCCGCGACCACTGCGCTGACGCCTTTTCCACCCGTGATGCAAATCGTGTCACCATCGGCAATCTCTTCGAGAAGCATTCGGGCGGCTGCCTCCCCCACCGACAGCAGAGCTGTTTGCGGGTTGTCGGATACGGTCGGCACGACGACTGCCCGACTGATACCGCCAATTCCCAACAGTCGTTCTTCCAGATCGACAAGAGGCTCGACTGGCGATTTGATCTTGATTTCCACGAGACCAAGCTGGCGGCCGCGTTTGATGAGCCGGTTGACAGTTGCGTGAGAAATCCCAAGTTGGTCAGCAATCTGCGCCTGTGTCAGTCCTTCCAGAAAATGCAGCACAAGTGCCTGATGCATCTGGCGGGCAACGACGATTTCCTCACGTGGCGCTATTCCTTTCGGCTTCAGTTTAGCAACGGACATATCAGGACGCCTTCCGCTTGTGCAGGAAATGGTCGATGGAAACTGCGGCGAGAAGGATGCAGCCCTTGATCATATCCTGCCAGTACACCGAAACATTGAGCAGGATCAGCGAGGATGTGACCAGCGACAGCAGTGCCATACCAAGAATAGCACCAAGGATCGTGCCGGAACCACCGCTGAGCGATGCACCGCCGATAACTGCGGCAGCGATAATATTCAGCTCCATGCCAACGCCGAAAGTAGGCGTCGCGGCACCGAAGCGGGACATATAGATGACGCCTGCAACACCGGCGAGCGTCGAACACAGCACCGTCACCCAGAATTTGACCTGGTTCGTTTTGATGCCGGAATAAAGCGCAGCCTTCTCATTGCTGCCGGTATAGAACACCTTGCGAAAGGCCGTGGCCCGGCGCAGCAGAAAATCGAACAGAATAACGACAGCGACGAAAATCAGGATGACATAAGGGATGCCATAAAAGGTACCCTGCCCCACCGCCTTAAAACTAGGAGGCAGCGTGAAAAGCGACAGTGGCGTTCCTTTGGTAATGATAAGGCAGAGGCCGCGTACAATTACCATGGCTGCCAGCGACGTAATGAAGTGGTTGAGGCCAACGACTGTTACGAAGAAACCCATAATACCGCCGATCGCAGCGCTTGCCGCAATACCGACAAGCGACGCTGTCCACGGATCGAGCCCGGCAAGAAAGAGCGCACCGGAGAGGACCATGGAGAAACAGACCACCGAGCCCACCGAAAGGTCGATGCCCCCGACAATCAGCAGGATCGTCATCCCCACCACGACGATGCCTTCCACCGAGAAGCTCATCAACATCGCACGAAAATTGCCGAGCGTCAGAAAGTGCGGCGACGCAAAACTCATCACCACGGCCAATGCCAGAATGATTGCAATCAGACCGGCTTCACGCATGGTCCCAATGCGCCTTATCGACGAGTTTTTCGGCGCAACTGCTGCCATTGTGTCGATTGCCATTTCACCCTCTCCCATTTTCTTTTCATGCGGCATGGTGCGATGCCCGTTCCGCGCCAATGCCTGAAGCAAGAAGGATTACCGCCTCTTCCGACATGGTGTCCGCAGAAAGCTCTCCCGCAATGTGCCCTTCCCGAACGACTAGTACACGATCAGAAAGACCAAGCAGTTCCGGCATTTCCGACGAAATGACGATGATACCGATACCGGAGCGCGCAAGCTCCCGCAGCAGGCGATGAATTTCCGCCTTTGCGCCGACATCAATGCCCCGTGTTGGTTCATCCATCAGAATGACTTTAGGTTTCACAGCCAGTTGTTTGGCAATTGCCACTTTCTGTTGATTGCCGCCCGAAAGTGATTTCACCGGCGCTTCGATGCCGCCCATACGTACGGAAAGCCGTTTCGCAAAATCCTCTGCAAGTGCGGCCTCCGCCCGCCCATTCAGAAGCCCGGCGCCATTAGTCAATGATTTCAGGTCCAGCACGGAAATATTCTGGGCGATGGACATTTCGAGAAATACACCAGAACCTTTGCGGTCTTCGGAAAGATAAACAATGCCGGCCTTGGTGGCATCAGAATATGAATTTATCTTCTGTGTCTTGCCATGGAGGCGAACTGTTCTTGCGGTGCGCGGACGAAGGCCGCAGATACCTTCGGCAATCTCCGTTCGCCCAGATCCGATAAGGCCACCGATCCCAACAATTTCACCTTTGCGAACGGCAAAGCCCACGTCATTAAAGCGCACGCCATCGCTAATACCGTCAACTTCAAGAATGACTTCGCCTGCTAGCTCGTTCGGTCCGAGTTTATCCGGATAAAGCTGCGTGATCTCACGTCCCACCATCCGGCGCACCACATCGTCGGGTGTCACATCTGCAATATGATCGGTACAGACATAACGACCATCGCGGAAAACCGTCACGCGGTCGCAAAGGCTGAAAATCTCGGCCATCCGGTGACTGATATAGATGATAGAAATGCCGTTTGCCTTGAGGTCACGGATGATCGAAAAGAGCTGCTGGGCCTCCGTTTCCGTGAGCGCTGCTGTCGGTTCATCCAGAATCAATACGCGGCAATCGAGTGTTAGTGCTTTGGCGATCTCCACAAGCTGCTGGCTGGAAATCGGCAAGTCGGCGACCTTCTGTCGAACATCAATAGCTGCCAGGCGATTCATCACGATCTGGGCATCTCGTTCCAGCGTGCGGTAATTCATGAAAGGCGAACGGCGGCGATTGGTCGTCGCCATGAACATGTTTTCGGCCACTGTTGCGTCCGGGCAAAGTGCTATTTCCTGATGCACCAGACCGATACCAATCGACTGGGCCGCGGCGGGAGAAGCAATATGAACGGTCTTTCCGTCGATGCGTATTTCACCTTCGGTCGGTTGCAAAACGCCAGCGATAATGCTCATCAGTGTTGATTTTCCCGCACCATTCTCGCCGCACAGCGCATGAACCTCGCCACGTTCAAGCGTGAAATCTACTTGCGTCAGCGCTTTCACCGCTCCGAAATGCTTGGTTACGCCATGGATGGTCAGCACCGGTTCAGCCATCTTTTCCTCCCTCTTCGTCATAGCCATCCGCACCGCGGGGCGCGGATGGCTTCTTGAACAGAGCCTACTCCTCAATGCCCTTGGTACCGCGACGCTTCAGATATTTATCCCAATAGAAGTCGTCAGCATTTTCCGCCGTAACAATCGAAAGGCCGTTATCGACGACAGGAATGCTCATAGGGTTGAAGCCGGAACGCTTGGCATCGTTCATCGGGTCAATCAGTTCCGGATGCTTGGCGAGCCACAGCAACATGAAGCCCATATAGCCCTGCATACCCTGGTTCGGATTGATCGAACCGAAGACTTCTCCAGCCTTGATCATGTCGAGGATATTGGCGTTGACGTCCGCACACATGACGAGGACCTTACCGCCTGCTTCCTTGTTCGCTTGCGCAGCCCCAATTGCGGAGTTAGCCTCTGGCATGAAAACCGCACCGAGGTTTGGATTTGCCTGAATGAGGCTCGACAGACCCTGATAAGCCTTGGTCGGGTCCTGATTGGAAGCAGCGCGACCGACCAGTTTCATGTCCGGCCACTTTTCTTCCATACGGGCAATGAAGGCTGCAATCCGCTTGTCGTGATTATCCTGTCCCGGATTTTCAAGAACTGCATATTCGCCTTTGCCGCCCATTTTCTGGGCAATGGCATCGGCCGCATAAGTGCCTTCGCGGGTATTGTCCGAAGTGATGAAGGACACACGCTTCGACAGCGGTGAGTCTGCTGCGAATGTGACGACCGCCGTGCCCTGATCAATCGCCCGGTTGATAGGCTCGATGAACGGGTCGGAATTCATTGGATGAACGAGAATGCCAGCTGGGTTCTGCGCCAAAGCCTGATCGAACGTGGCGATCTGCTTGTTCACATCATATTCCGGCGTACCGGTATATTCCGTCTCACAGCCGAACTGCTGACCGGCCTGCTTAAACATTTCATAGACGGGAAACCAGTATTCAACGCCAGAAACCATGACGTTCATCACATATTTTTCGCCCGGTTTACAGCGGAACGGATTTTCCGTCTCGGCTGCCGTTGCGGAACCGGCCAGAAGCGTTGCCGCAAGAACCGCCATCGCGGTTGTGCTCAGAAAATTGCGCAAGTGTCCTCCTCGAGGCCGAAGCCCCTCCCAAACGCGCGGATAGCGTCCCAAAAACGCCGTTGATCTTTATGAAGACCGGTCCTCCTCCTCGAAGACCAGTATTGATAGCTAATCGCAAAGAAACGCACCTGTCAATATAATTCATATAATGAAATATATTTCATAACATTTGTTCATTTTGCCTGTGGTCAAGCTGGATCGGTGGCGAAGCGCATATCTGGGTGATGAAATTTTTGACGCTGCCCGCATGTTCCCTATCTCTAAAAATAGCAACCACTTCCGACATGATCGGCTTTCCCGCTATTGGACGAAAAACCGTATTGGGCATGCGCACGACGTTTCTCACCACGCCCGGTATTACCGATATGCCTGCACCCAAAGACACTTGTGTCAGAACAGCAAGAAGACCGCCCGGCTTTGCAACGATCCTTGGAGTGAATCCTCCGCGCTTCGCGACTTCATACGTGCCTGCCTCCTGTTCCGGCAGAATAAACCGGCTTTCCACAAGAAGAGCATATTGATCCTCCAACTCAGCAACCGCAAGCCGATGGTCGGAGGGCAGCGCCAGACAAAAATAGTCTTGTAGCAAAACATGAGCGCTGAGTGATGGTGGGAGCGACATCGGCATACGGACGAAGCCGATGTCGAGATGCCCGTCCTCAATGAGCTTCGGTAGATCCTCCATCGGAAATTCGCGCGAGTGAAGTTCCACTTGGGGCCAATCATGCGAGAAATGGCCGATCTGCATCTGCAAGGCTCCGGCATAAGCCGCCGAACCGACATAGCCTATTTCGATCCGACCGATTTCCCCCCGCCCGGCTCTGCGTCCGACACTTTCTGCCTTGTCGAACTGATCCAGCACCAATCTTGCTTCCTTGAGAAAGACCTCGCCCGCCGGGGTGATTGTGACTGAACGTTTGGTTCTGAGAAAAAGCTTCGCACCGAGCCGCCGCTCGATTTCCTGTATCTGAACCGTGAGCGTCGGAGCAGCTATGTTCAACCGCTCTGCTGCTCTTGAAAAATGAAGCTCTTCGGCGAGTGTCACAAAATAACGAAGGTGTCTGAGTTCCATATGCGAATCCCATAATTAGGCAAGAACTAATATTATTTCAAAATACCGCGAATGAAAGAAATTCAAATATCCTGTTTACTGGCAGCTCAATCGCTATGAAGGAAAGCCTGATGCCTCCACGTCCTGCCACGGTTATAGTCTCGATGATCGCAACGATAGTTCTCGCCAGCCCGGTATCAGCATTGGAGCTACCCACCAAACCCTATCTCACCCTTGAAGCGGCACGCTCTGTTGTGGCCGCTGCCGAAAAGGAAGCAGCAGCGAAGGGCTGGCCCTGCGTGATCTCGGTCGTAGATGCTGAAGGGCTGCCGATTCTCACTGTACGTATGGACAACGCGTCAGTACCTGCCGGTATCGAGCTTGCACCCGGCAAAGCTCGCACAGCCGCTCTTTTCCGTCGGGAAAGCGGCGTTCTCGAAGACGCTATTAATGGGGCACGCCCTGCCGCTATCACCGCGCGCGGCTTCGTGCTTATGCGCGGCGGAGTTCCCATCACCGTGAATGGCACAATGGTCGGGGCTATCGGTGTATCAGCCGATACACCAGATCATGACCAGCAGATCGCGAAGGCTGGTGTGGCAGCGCTGACAACAAAATGACGACAGCTCTTGCATCCACGCCGCGCGTTATCAATTCAACTTTCATTTTGCTGACAGCCTCAACCGGTTGCGCGATGACCGTGCTGGACACGAATGTTGTCGCGATGGTCCTACCGACTATTTCACGCGAATTTTCAGCAAGTTTTGCGGATGTCGAGTGGGTTATCAGCACTTATGTTCTTTGTTTTGCATCACTCCTCTTACCAGCCGGCGCCCTGGCCGATCGGTTCGGACGCCGCACTGTTTTCCTGATCGGAATTGGCGCGTTCGCATTGTCGTCCTGGCTTTGCGGTGTGGCAAATTCTGCCAGTACACTTTATCTCGCCCGTGCATTGCAAGGCGCAAGCGCGGCCTTCCAGCTCGCACCCGCACTCGCAATCATTGGCCATACGTTCCATACCGAAGACGAACGTAACCGTGCATGGTCAATCTGGGGTGGTATCATGGGCCTGACCATGGTCCTGTCGCCAGTTATCGGCGGCATCATTGCCCATGCGCTTGGCTGGCGATGGGCATTCTACATAAACATACCCATCAGCATTGTTCTGGCACTTGCTACACTGCGTTTCGTCGCGGATTCAAATGATGAAAATGCGCGACGTCTCGATCCTATCGGGATCATTTCCTTTGCGGCGACCATGTTTGCATTAACATGGGGGCTCATCAATGGGCAGGCACATGGCTGGACATCTCCAATCGCTGTGACAGGTTTTGTCAGCGGCGTTGCCGGGTTGGTGATTTTTCTTATCGCCGAAACTGCCCAGCAGCGCCCGATGCTCGATCTCGGCCTGTTTCGCAATCCCCGCTTCATTGGTGGTGTCTGGGCGATGTTCACCTATGCCGCCTGCGCGCAGGTGATGGCATCCATGCTGCCACTGTTCCTTCAGAACGGCTTTGGTCAACCACCATTGCAAGCTGGTTTTGCCATGCTTCCATTTGCAAGCGCAATGTTGATCTTCCCCAATGTCGGGCGCTTTCTCGGGAAGAAAGTATCATCGCGAGAAATTCTTGCCCTCGGCCTCATGATCGTGGGCGTCGGCAGTCTTGTGACAAGCCTCGGTGCACATTCTGGAAACTGGTCTATCGTGATGTGCGGCATGTTTCTTATCGGGAGCGGTGGCGGCCTGCTGAACGGTGAGACCCAGAAGGCGATTATGAGCACGGTTTCGCGCGAACGGGCCGGGATGGCATCTGGCATCAGCACAACCGCTCGGTTTACTGGCATTCTGCTCGGCTTCGCGGTCTTGAGCGGTGTGTTAGCAAGTGCTGTCCGAACTCATCTAATTCAAACGGATTGCAGCGATCCGACATGCAGCGGAGATTTTGCCGATGCGATAGTGGCAGGCGACCTGCCCAATGCGCTTTACATGGTGGCACCGTCAGCCAGAACTGTCGCATCTGAACTTGCCATGCGGGGTTATTCCGCCGGTTTCTCAGTTGCGCTGCTGGTTTCCGCAACAGTCGCCATCGTCTCCTCGCTTCTGGTATACCGCCTGATGAAACGACAATAACCTTCTCGCGAAGGCTCTATTCCTTTTTGTAAAGTGTACGCGACCGCTCGAGATGACGGAGCATGGCAGCCTCGGCGCGGTCTGCATCCTTACCGGACAGGCAATCCAATATCTCCTCGTGCTCAACGAGGGTATACTTCTCCTTACCCGTCCAGATAAGCATATGAGTATGATACTCTTTCAGCCAGGCCAACATGGCCTCGCTCACTGCAACCAATATCGGATTACCGGCAATTCTGGCTATACGGACATGAAACTCCATATCGGCGGCGATAAATGCATCCGCGTCACCGAGCGACTCCCGCTGCCGTTCGATGATCTCTCGCAGTTCCGCAATATCATTTTCCGTTATCTTCTGCGCAGTCTCGCGAACAATACCGCGTTCGAAGAAAATTCTTGCACTCTTCAAATCCTCCAGCGTGTCCATTGATTGCGCAAGCATGATCTTCGCAGTCGGATCTACCTGCTGAAAGATCGACTTTGCCGTTAGCTTCAGCACCTTGGCACGCTCTCCGTGCGAAATACTGACCAACCCCATTTTGGCAAGCGACTGCATTGCCTCACGAATTGCAGGGCGCCCAACACCGAAACGCTCCATCAAGACTCGCTCCGACGGCATTTCGTCTCCCGGCTCCAATTCGCCGGAGGTGATCATGTTTTCGAGCCGGTCAAAAACTTCGTCGGACAATTTGCGACGAACAATAGGTTCGATTGGCTGGTTCATTACATCTCACCCCTCACGCGCTTTTCCCTCTTATGCATCTTCGAATGCGTGGAGAAAAGCTATTTACCCACAGCAGTCGAAGCGTCTCACAATTTTTCACTTGCGCATAATGGAATACTCATTATACCAGTTATTCCGTATACGCCAGACGATTACGACTGGCAACGAACCAATGTCCGTTCCGGTAACAACCATGTACATCAGCCTGACCTATCGCATTGAGACTACCGGCAGCATCGAACAGATGGCAGCCAAAATTGCGAGCGATCAGTCGACCGGCACTTTTGTCGCCCTCCCCGGCGAGACCGAGGAGCTCAGGGCGCGCGTTGCAGCACGCGTGCTCGAAATTCGTCCACTTGGAGACGCAACGGCCCCTGCATGGCCAGAGCTTGAGCCCGGCCACAGCCCGATCAAGCGCGCCGATATCGATATTGCTTTTCCGCTCGACGCAATCGGTACTGATCTTGCAGCGCTGATGACGATTGCAGTTGGCGGTGTTTACTCGATCAAGGGCATGACCGGCATCCGCGTGGTCGATATGAAGCTGCCGGAAGCTTTCCGCACAGCCCATCCCGGCCCACAATTCGGCATTGCCGGAAGCCGTCGTCTGACAGGCGTTGAAAAGCGTCCGATCATTGGCACCATCGTGAAGCCCGCGCTGGGTCTCCGCCCGCATGAAACAGCGGAACTCGTCGGTGAACTGATTGAATCCGGCGTCGATTTCATCAAGGACGATGAAAAGCTGATGAGCCCGGCCTATTCGCCGCTCAAAGAGCGCATCGCCGCTATCATGCCGCTTATTCTCAATCATGAGCAGAAGACCGGCAAAAAGGTCATGTATGCTTTCGGCATTTCGCACACCGATCCTGACGAGATGATGCGCAACCATGACATGGTGCTGGAGGCTGGCGGCAATTGCGCTGTGGTCAACATCAATTCGGTCGGCTTTGGCGGCATGAGCTTCCTGCGCAAGCGCTCCGGCCTTGTTCTGCACGCACATCGTAATGGCTGGGATATTCTAACCCGTAATCCGGGCTCAGGCATGGATTTTCGTGTTTATCAGCAGTTCTGGCGCCTGCTCGGTGTCGATCAGTTCCAGATCAACGGCATCCGCGTGAAATACTGGGAGTCGGACGAAAGCTTCGTCAATTCGTTCAAAGCTATCAGCAGGCCGCTGTTCGACCCATCAGATTGCCCACTTCCTGTTGCTGGTTCTGGCCAGTGGGGCGGACAGGCACCTGAAACCTATGAGCGCACAGGTCGCACGACGGATCTGCTTTATCTGTGTGGTGGCGGCATTGTCAGCCATCCGGGCGGCCCGGCCGCTGGTGTCCGCGCTGTACGGCAGGCTTGGGAAGCAGCGGTCGCGGGCATCCCGCTTGAAGCTTATGCAGCAGACCATCCTGAACTTGCAGCTTCGCTCGCAAAATTCGGGACGGTAGGTGAGTAGATGACACAAGCTTCCAACGAATTGCTTCTGTCTTATTACGGCGACGACCTCACCGGCTCTACCGATGTTATGGAAGCCATGGCTTCCAACGGTGTTGACACTGTGCTGTTCATGAATGTGCCCGATGAAAAGCTTCTTTCACGCTTTTCGCACTGTAAGGCTATCGGTCTTGCAGGAACGAGCCGCAGCGAAACGCCAGAATGGATGCAGGAATATCTCACACCTGCATTCAACTGGCTCAAAAGCCTGAATGCTGCGATTACGCATTATAAGGTCTGCTCGACATTTGATTCCGCACCGCGTGTCGGGAGTATCGGCAAGGCTGTTGAAATCGGCAAAGCGATCTTTGATCAAGCCTATGTGCCGCTCGTTGTCGGTGCACCGCAGCTCAAGCGTTACACCACTTTCGGCAATCTCTTTGCCGCCTATCAGGGCGAGGTCTATCGTATTGACCGCCATCCGGTCATGAGCCGCCATCCGGTCACGCCAATGCACGAAGCGGACCTGCGCGAGCATCTGGCTAAGCAGACCGTGCTTAAAGCTGTTCTTGCTGATCTCGCAACGCTTTCAGCCCGAGATGCAGATTATCGCGTAAACGCCATTGCCAAAAATGCGGACGGCATGTTGCTGTTCGACGTCGACAGCCATGAAAGCCAACTGCAGGCAGGCCAACAGCTTTGGCGTCTGCGCCCTGATATGGGTTGGTTCGTTGCCGGCTCGTCCGGTGTTGAATATGCGCTTCTCGCTGCTTGGGCCAAGGCCGGACTAATCGGCGCGAAAAAAGAGTTTCCGCTTCCCGGCAAGGCTGACCGTATCGCGGTCGTTTCTGGCAGTGTCTCGCCAACGACAGAACGCCAGATCCGTCATGCGACAGCATCAGGCTTTATCGGCATTGATCTCAATCCGCTCGATCTTCTCGGCGAAAACGGTAATCAGGCAATCGAAACTGCCATTGCTGAAGGCCAGAAGGCGCTCAAGCACGGCAACAGCGTGATCCTCAGCACTGCGCTTGGCCCTTCAGCTGATCGCGGCACCGAAATCGATAAAATCACAGGCAGCCGTCACAAACTGGCGCGTAGCCTCGGCTTCATCCTCCGCAGCCTCGTCGAACGCGAACGGCTTACCCGCGCAGTTATTGCGGGCGGCGACACTTCTAGCCACGCATTGCGTGAACTGCATGTCGATGCACTCACCACACTTTTGCCGCTTCCGCAAACACCAGGCTCGCCGCTTTGCACGGCACACGGCTCACACGTCGCCACCAACGGTCTTCAGATCGCTCTCAAGGGCGGTCAGGTCGGCTCAGACCATTATTTCAGTCAGATTCGCGATGGAACCCTCACCTAGTCTGGAATACTCATTGACTGGTTATACCAGTTACGCTACCAAAAATATGGGAAGGAAATATTAATCATGACAGCAATCGCTTTGTTCGGGGCGGGCGGCAAGATGGGTTACCGTCTGGCCAAGAACCTTCAAAGTTCGCGCTTCGACGTCCGTCACATCGAAGTCAGCGACGCAGGCAAGGCACGCCTGAAGAGCGACCTCGGCATCGACACTATCGATGCGGATGCAGGTCTTGAAGGTGCTGATGTCGTCATTCTGGCTGTGCCGGACACCATCATCGGTAAGGTTGCTGCTGGCATCGTTGACAAGCTGAAGCCAGGCACAATGGTTATTGCGCTCGACGCAGCCGCACCATTTGCCGGTCATCTGCCAGAACGCGCAGACCTCACCTATTTCGTAACCCATCCTTGCCATCCGCCGATTTTCAACGACGAAACGGACATGCAGGCAAAAAAGGACCACTTCGGCGGTTTGTTTGCAAAGCAGCACATCGTTTCGGCTCTGATGCAGGGGCCGGAAGAAGCTTATGCGCTGGGTGAAGAAATCGCGAAGGTCATCTGGGCACCGGTCATGCGCTCGCACCGCGTAACCGTCGAGCAGCTCGCAATCCTCGAGCCGGGCCTGTCGGAAACCGTTTGCGCCTCGCTTCTGGTTGTCATGAAGCAGGCCATGGATGAAAGCGTCCGGCGTGGCGTTCCTGAAGAGGCGGCCCGAGACTTCCTGCTGGGGCATATGAATGTCCTTGGAGCGGTCATTTTCGGCGAAGTTCAAGGCGCATTCTCCGATGCCTGCAACAAGGCAATCGAATTTGGTATCCCGGCGCTGATGCGCGACGACTGGAAAGACGTATTCGAACCGGCAGAAATCGCAGAAAGCATCCGTCGCATTACGTGACGTCACTTGGGAGGGCGTCACACGCTCTCCCCTTTTCCGCCCTTTTGGGAAATGGGGCTTATTGGGAGGTCTACATGAAGTTCACACGCAGGAAAATTGCACGCGGTTTTGCTATTGCAGCCGTTTCGGCAACATTGGCAGGCAGTGTTGTCATGCCAGCATGGGCTGCTGATCTGATCGCGATCATCACGCCATCGCACGACAATCCATTCTACAAGGCTGAAGCCGTCGGCGCTGAAGCCAAAGCCAAGGAACTGGGCTACGATACGCTGATCCTTCAGCATGACGACGACGCGACCAAGCAGTCGCAGCTCGTCGATACGGCCATCGGCCGTGGCGCAAAGGCTATTATCCTTGACAATGCCGGTTCGGAAGCATCGATTGCTGCCGTTCAGAAGGCAAAAGACGCGAAGATTCCTTCTTTCCTGATCGACCGTGAAATCAACGCCTCGGGTGTTGCTGTTTCGCAGATCGTATCCAACAACTATCAGGGCGCTCAGCTCGGCGCTGAAGAATTTGTCAAGCTGATGGGCGAAGCCGGCAATTATGTCGAGCTGCTCGGCCGTGAATCCGATCTCAATGCTGGCACCCGCTCCAAGGGCTATCACGACGTTATCGACGAATATCCAGACATGAAGATGGTTGCGCAGCAGTCTGCCAACTGGAGTCAGACTGAAGCCTTCACGAAAATGCAGAGCATTTTGCAGGCAAACCCTGATATTAAGGGCGTGATTTCCGGAAACGACACCATGGCCATGGGCGCATGGGCAGCTCTTGAAGCTGCCGGTCGCAAGGACGTTATCGTTGTCGGCTTTGACGGCTCCAATGATGTTCGTGACTCGATCAAGGCAGGCGGCATCAAGGCAACTGTTCTTCAGCCAGCCTATGCTCAGGCACAGATGGCTGTCGTACAGGCTGACGAATATATCAAGACCGGCAAGGGACCTGCTGAAGAAAAGCAGTTGATGGACTGCGTCCTCATCAATCCTGACAATGCAGACAAGCTCGAAACCTTCGCTTTGAAGGATTAATCAAGCGCGGCTTGGCCGGGAGCGCCAGCGCTCCCGGTACTATTTCCTGTATCGAGGATAAATTCATGTCAGTGCTGAAGTCAGCTTCCATTATCGTGCTGGCCTGCGGTGTCGCGCTTTCGGGCTGCAAAATCATCAAGACTCCGACAGCAGAAGAAGCCGCAGAAGCACGCGGCGATAATTTCAATCCCGATCGTTCGGTTGCCGACATCTGGGATTCAAAAGTTAAGCCGTTCTTTGCCGAGAAAACTGCAACGCTCGATGAAGTGATGCAGGCAATAAACGCAGATGCGGATGTCGCGGGAGCAAAATACGGCCATCGCGAAAAGCAGGGCAATGCCCCTTGGACCTTTGCGGCCAAGCTTGAAGGCACGGTGGTCGCCGCCGAAACGAAATCGCGCGCAGCCTATGTTGATGTCGACAGCAATGGCGATGGCAAGGCCGATGCACGGGTGCAGATCGGGCCGACCGTTCGCGGCAGCGCAATTCGCGACAGCCTCTCCTTTGTGAACTTCAACGAGTTTCGCAATCAGATCGACTGGGCTCAATTTGGCAAGGCGTTCAACACCCGCGTCAATGACGATGTTCTTTCAAAGGTCCCGCGCGAAGATTTGGTTGGCATGAAGGTGAAAGCCGAAGGTGCTTTCCCGTTGCCATCGAAGGGCCAGCTTCCGCTCGTCACGCCTGTTTCCATCTCTTTGGAGAAATAAGCGATGGAAACGGAATTGAACCCAAAGGACGATATCGTCCTCAAGCTTGAGGATGTTTCCAAGGTCTATTCGGGCATTGTCGCGGTTAAGCGAGCCAATCTTGAATTGCGCCGTGGTTCGGTCAATGTGCTTGTCGGCGAAAACGGAGCTGGCAAGTCAACGCTGATGAAAATCATCGCGGGCGTTGAGCGTCCGACCATGGGGAAGATCATTCTTGATGGCGAGGAAGTGTCATTCGACAGCCCCGCCGACGCGCAGAAGCGCGGCATTGCGATGATCTTTCAGGAACTCAACCTGTTTTCAAACATGACGGTGGCAGAGAACATCTTTGCCACGCGCGAAATTACACGCGGTATGCGCGGCATTGATCACAAGGCGCAGGTCGTCAAGGCCAATGAATATCTCGACCGCCTTGACGCAGGTATCAGTGCAAGTTCGCTCGTTGCCGATCTGCCGATCGGTCAGCAGCAACTTGTCGAAATCGCCAAGGCTATTTCGCTCGATGCACGCATCGTCATCATGGATGAACCGACATCGGCCCTTTCTGCAGCCGAAGTCGACATTCTGTTCAAGGTGATCGCCGAGCTTAAAAAGAAGGGCGTGGCAATCGTCTATATTTCGCATCGTCTCGAAGAACTGATGCGGATTGGCGATTACATCACGGTTCTGCGTGACGGAAAAATCACCGGCCAGGAAGAGGTCAAAAATATCGATACGCAATGGATCGTGCGTTCGATGATCGGTTCCGATGCCAAGGATTTTGCCAAGCCTGTGACCCACAAAATCGGTGCAGAACGGTTTCGCGCTGAAAATATCACCCTGCCGCGTGCAACCGGTGGGCTTGCAGTTGATGACGTCTCCCTGACTGTGCGTGCAGGCGAAGTTCTGGGCATTTATGGCCTTATGGGCGCCGGGCGTTCCGAGTTTTTCGAATGTGTGATGGGCCAGCATGGGCATTCCACCGGCCATATCTATATCGATGGCCAGGAAGTGAAGGAGCGCGATACGACCCGTCGCATCCGGCGTGGTCTTGCCCTCATACCGGAAGACCGCCAGCGCGAAGGTCTGGTACAGATTTTGTCGATTGCCAGCAATCTGACACTGGCAAGTCTCGACCGGCTGGCTCGCTTCTTCCACATCACGCCAAAGCGTGAAAAGCAGGCCATTCAACAGGCAATCAAAGACCTTTCGATCAAGGCACCGAACCCCGAATTCGAAGTCACTTCGATGTCTGGCGGTAATCAGCAGAAGGTTGTCATCGGCAAGGCGCTGATGACCAACCCGAAAGTTCTTTTGATGGACGAGCCATCGCGCGGCATCGACGTGGGTGCAAAGGCCGATGTCTTTCGCACCATGCGCAGGCTTGCTGCCGAAGGTCTATCCATTCTTTTTTCAACCTCTGATCTGGAAGAAGTCATGGCGCTCTCTGATCGCATCGCGGTGCTCAGCAATGGGAAGCTGATTGCCATATTCGACCGCGATAAAGCGACGGAAGCCGACATTGTTGCCGCATCGGCCAAGGGCCACGGGCACACACATGACAACGACCACAACAAACAAACAAGGGAACTCGCGTCATGACAGCCAACACGACGACGGCCGCCACTGACTCAACCTTTAACAGCGGCTCGGCCCTGCTGACGCTGATGAAACTGAGAACCTTTATCGCGCTTTTCGCGGTGTTTATCTTCTTCTCGTTCGCAGCACCGAACTTCCTTTCAGCCGCCAACCTGATCCTGATGTCGAAGCACGTTGCGCTTAATGCATTTCTTGCAATGGGCATGACCTTCGTCATTATCACAGGCGGCATCGACCTTTCCGTCGGCTCCATTGTCGGGCTTTGCGGCATGGTTGCCGGTGGTCTTCTGATCTACGGTATCGATCTTGGCATCGGCTATACGATCTATTTCAACATCATTGAAATCTCGCTGATCACATTGGCCGTTGGTGTCGCAGTCGGCTTCATAAACGGGCTATTGATCACCAAACTGAATGTTGCGCCCTTCATTGCGACACTTGGCACGCTTTATGTAGCGCGTGGCCTGGCACTTCTGTCCTCGGACGGCCAGACCTTCCCGAACCTTGTAGGCCGCGAAGACCTGGGCACAACCGGCTTCGCCTTCCTCGGATCTGGCAGCATTCTCGGCCTTCCGGTCTCAATCTGGATTCTGATCGTCGTCGCATTGGCAGCAGCCTATATCGCGCGATACACACCACTTGGTCGCCAGATTTTTGCTGTCGGCGGCAATGAACGTGCGGCACGCATGTCAGGTATCCGCGTCGACCGCGTAAAGATGTTCGTTTACATGTTTTCGGGCTTCTGTGCTGCGATCGCCGGGCTTATCATCTCGTCCGAACTAATGTCTTCGCATCCGGCAACCGGCAACTCGTTCGAGCTGAACGCCATTGCGGCAGCCGTCCTCGGCGGCACTTCGATGTCGGGCGGACGCGGCACCATTGGCGGCACAATCATCGGTGCATTCGTCATCGGTATTCTCTCCGATGGTCTGGTCATGATGGGCGTATCGTCCTTCTGGCAGATGGTCATCAAGGGCCTTGTCATCATCATTGCCGTGGTGGTTGATCAGGCACAGCGCCGCCTCCAGCAGCGCGTTACACTCATGCAAATGGCAAAAGCAGGATAAAGGCTCAGTCAATGGCAGAATTGAATGGCGCTCTGATCGGCTGCGGTTTCTTCGCAATCAACCAGATGCACGCATGGAATGACGTTTCGGGTGCCAAAATCGTGGCAATCTGCGACCGCGATCCTGAGCGGTTGAAGATTGTCGGCGACCAGTTTGGCATCGAACGCCGCTACACGGATGCGCAAGCGCTGTTTGCAGATGGCGGCATCGACTTTGTCGATATCGCCACCACGGTTTCAAGCCATCGTGCTCTGGTGGAACTTGCTGCCGCCCACAAGGTGCCAGCAATCTGCCAGAAGCCTTTTGCCAAAACGCTTGATGATGCCAAGGCCATGGTGAAGGTCTGCGATGAAGCAGGTATTCCGCTCATGGTGCATGAAAACTTCCGCTGGCAGACACCTATTCAGGCAGTGCGCAAGGCACTCGACAGTGGCGTCATCGGCACGCCGTTCTGG
Source organism: Brucella tritici (assembly GCF_008932295.1). Taxonomy (GTDB): domain Bacteria; phylum Pseudomonadota; class Alphaproteobacteria; order Rhizobiales; family Rhizobiaceae; genus Brucella; species Brucella tritici. The sequence continues at coordinate 83,937 of NZ_WBWA01000001.1, forward strand.
GGACGTTTCTCCTTCCGCTCGGGCTTCGACGTGTTTTCCGGCCAGCCATATCTTGCAGAAGGCGAACGCTTCATCATCGAAGATTTAGGCATTCATACGCTTGATATTGCACGCTTCATTCTGGGCGATGTGACCAGCCTTGTTGCACGCACAAAGCGTGTGAACCCGAAGATCAAGGGTGAAGATGTAGCAACCATCCTCATGGACCATGAAAATGGTGCTACTTCCATTGTTGATGTAAGCTATGCCACCAAGCTCGAAACCGACCCTTTTCCGGAAACGCTCATCGAAATAGATGGCACTGAAGGTTCGATCCGGCTTTATCAGGGTTATCGCCTTGAAGTGATTACGCCGAACGGCACCACGGTTTCCGACGTTTCGCCAAAACTGCTCTCATGGGCCTCACGTCCTTGGCACAATATTCAGGAAAGCGTTTTTGCCATTCAGCAGCATTGGGTGGACAAGCTGGAAACTCGCGAAGAAACCTCGACATCGGGTGCGGATAATCTCAAGACTTTCGCGCTCGTCGAAGCCGCCTACGACAGTGCCACAAGCGGCAATCGCGTCGACATTACGGCGTTGCTCAAATGAGCAACGTCGATCCTTTCCTACTCTATGGAACGCGAGAAGCCGAAGCTCAGCCAACGCATCTGAAAGCAGGCTTGCTTGGCCTGGATTTAAGCGACGGCAATCTCCGCACCATCACTTATGACGGCGTCGAAGTTTTGCGCGCGGTCTCCTATCTCGTGCGGGATCGAGACTGGGGAACCTACAACCCGGAAATCCATGATCTGAACGTCGAGCAAAACGGCAGCGGTTTCATCGTCACCTATCAGGCACGTTGCGAAGGCCCGGATGCGACCCAACTCACCATTAATGTTCGCATTCAGGCAGAGAGTGGCGGTACGCTCACTTTCGACGCCGTAGCGAATACAGCGACAGGCTTTGAAACCAACCGGTGCGGCTTTTGCATCCTGCATCCAATCGTCGGCGTTGCAGGTGCACCTGTAAGCGTCGAGCATGTTGACGGTAAACTCAACAAGGCCTGCCTGCCCGATCTGATCGAGCCATGGCAGCCTTTCAAAGACATGCGTGCGATCACCCATGAGGCCATGCCTGGCGTTACGGCCGAATGCCGCATGGAAGGCGATACGTTTGAGATGGAAGATCAGCGCAACTGGTCCGATGCATCTTACAAGACCTATGTACGTCCGCTGGCTTTGCCATGGCCTTACCAAATCGAAGCCGCCAAACCCCAACATCAGCGCGTCGTGCTCAACATTTCCGACACTCGCGCGGTGACACCAAATAACACCCGTTATGCGGAGCCGGTGAGCATCACGTTTGGTGACACAAGCGGCAGAATGCCGAATATCGGCATTATCATCACACCGGAAGAAGCCAAAGCAAGCCTCGCCGCAATTGATCTGTTGCAGGAGATTGGTCCGCAGGATCTGTTATTTCATTACGATCCACTGGCAGGGCACAAAGGTTCGACCTTTGCGGATTTTGCAGCCCTGGCTGCGAAGCATAACGGGCGCGTTTCGCTCGAAATTGCATTGCCTTGCGAGAAATCACTCATCGAAGAGACGACAGCAATCGCTTCAGACATGAAAGCGACTGGCTTTACCCCAGATGCGGTCATTGTTTCACCGGCTATAGATCGGCAGTCAACACCACCCGGCAGTGAATGGCCACCCTGCCCGCCGCTTGAAGATGTTTATGCAGCAGCAAGAGCAGCCTTCACGAATGCGCGGCTTGGCGGCGGAATGCTGAGCTATTTCACCGAACTTAATCGCAAGCGCATTCCGGGCGAGCTTGTTGATTTCGTCACCCATTGCACCAATCCAATTGTTCATGCCGCTGATGATCTGAGCGTTATGCAAACACTGGAGGCGCTGCCGTTCATTACCCGTTCAGCGCGCGCGATCTACGGCGACAAGCCCTATCGCATCGGGCCATCGACCATCCCCATGCGCCAGAACCCTTATGGCAGCAGAACGATGGAAAACCCGAATGGCAAGCGCATTGCGATGGCCAATCGTGATCCGCGCCATAATGGGAAGTTCGCGGAAAGCTTCGCATTGGCCTATGCCATATCAGTGCTAAATGCAGGCCTTGATCGTCTGACACTTTCGGCCTTGACTGGTCCGTTCGGGCTTATTGCAGATGAAGGCGAACCAACGCCCGTAGGCGGAAAACGTCCGCTCTTCAATACGATAAAAGCTTTGGCCGGGCTGGCAGGAAAGAAATGGCAACAGCTTGTTTCGTCGCGGCCTAATCACGTTCTAGCCTTTGCGACAGAGCAAGAATTCTGGCTGGTGAACATCACTTCACAGCCTCAAACTGTGAGCATCGCTCAATTTACCGAGATTGTTCTCAATCCCTATGCAGTTCAAAGCTTGAAACGCTGCTAGTTTTTAATCAGGCTGACGTTTCGTTCTGATCAGGAGCGACCAGCGCCAGCTATAAAAACGATATGCCCGTCAGCAAGAACTGACGGGCATAAATCGGAGGAGTTTTGAGCAGTTTAGATCAGATTTGGGTAACAGGCAGACGCCAAATCATTCCCACTCGATCGTGCCGGGCGGCTTTGAAGTCACATCATAGACAACGCGATTGATGCCACGGACCTCATTGATGATGCGGGTTGCCGCATTGCCAAGGAAGTTCATGTCGTAGTGGTAGAAATCGGCCGTCATACCGTCCACCGAAGTCACGGCGCGCAGCGCACAGACGAATTCATAGGTACGACCGTCGCCCATCACGCCTACGGTCTGAACCGGCAACAGAACGGCGAAAGCCTGCCAGATGGCATCGTAGAGGCCAGCCTTGCGGATTTCGTCCAAGTAGATGGCGTCGGCTTCGCGCAGGATTTCCAGTTTCTCGCGCGTAATACCGCCCGGACAGCGGATCGCAAGACCCGGTCCTGGGAACGGATGACGACCGATAAAGCTGTCCGGCAGGCCGAGTTCCTTGCCGAGCAGGCGTACTTCGTCCTTGAACAATTCGCGCAGCGGCTCAACGAGCTGCATCTTCATGCGCTCAGGCAAGCCACCCACATTGTGGTGCGACTTGATCGTGACCGAAGGGCCGCCGGTGAACGAAACGCTTTCGATGACGTCCGGATAAAGCGTGCCCTGCACGAGGAAATCCGCGCCGCCTAGCTTCTTGGCTTCTTCTTCGAACACTTCGATAAAGAGGCGGCCGATCGTCTTACGCTTCTTTTCCGGATCGCTTTCGCCTTCCAGCTCGCCGATGAAACGATCAGCAGCATCAACGAGAATGAGTGGCAGGTTGTAATGTTCGCGGAACATTTCAACGACCTGCTGAGCTTCGTTCTTGCGCATCAGCCCGTGGTCAACGAGAATGCAGGTCAGCTGATCGCCAATAGCTTCATGCGCCAGAAGCGCCGCAACGGACGAATCCACGCCGCCGGAAAGCGCGCAGATAACCTTGCCACTACCGACCTGTTTACGAATTGCTTCGACAGCTTGCTCGCGATAGGCACCCATCGTCCAACCCGGCTTTACGCCGACGATACGATGAACGAAATTCTGCAACAGCTTGGCGCCATCCGGTGTATGCACGACTTCCGGGTGGAACTGTACGCCGTAATATTTGCGCTTCTCATCAGCGATAACTGCAAAAGGCGCGTTTGGCGAAGTACCGATAATGGTAAAACCATCGGGCAGCGATGTAACGCGATCACCATGGCTCATCCAGACCTGATGGCGGGTGCCCTTTGCCCATATGCCTTCGAAGAGAGGGCTATCTTCCTGTACATCCAGGAAAGCACGACCGAATTCGCGATCATGGCCACTTTCCACCTTACCACCCAGCTGGGCGCACATCGTCTGTTCGCCATAGCAGATGCCGAGGACCGGAATGCCTTCTTCGAAAACGGCCTGGGGCGCACGCGGCGACCCGATATCAGTCGTCGAATGAGGGCTGCCTGAAAGGATGACACCTTTCGGCTTCAGCCGCTTGAAAGCCTCTTCCGCAGACTGGAAAGGGACGATTTCACAATAGACGTTGGCTTCGCGCACGCGACGCGCAATCAGCTGCGTAACCTGGCTGCCAAAGTCGATGATTAAGATTGTGTCGGGATGTGCCGTGGTGCTCATGTGCAGCATCTATTTAAAAAGTGACCGGGATGCAATGCCTATATGGGTTATCGATGCCATGCTCAACAAGTGCGTTGCCAAAAATCGACCTATACTGACATACCATAGTCAGGAGCCGACAAGAGGCCATCCGCGATTGCAGCCTCCAGTCGCTCAACCGCATGGGCCAGTTTTTCATCGATAATGTGCAGATACTGTGTCCAGTCCCCGACATGCTGCAACTCGCTTGCACCATCGGAGATACCGCGAAGCCCAAAAAGCGAAACTCCTGCAAGCTGGCATGCGCGTAGACAGGCATAGGTTTCCATATCGACCATATCCGCATCAATCGCCGCATAGGCTTTGCCGGAAACGATATTCGCACCTGTTGAAAGCGATGCGGCAGGGATTTCCGGTACGGAAACCGGAAGTTCGATCACATTGGGAAGATCGAGAAAAGGCGTCGCGCCTTTTTCAAACCCAAGCGGCGAAGCATCCATATCGCGATAGGAAACGGAAGATACCTGGAACACTTCCGCTTGCGATAGTCTGGCTGAGCCTGCAGAGCCGAGTGAAATCACAAGATCAGGCTTTTCTCCCGCGTGCATCAGAGCTGCAAGAGCATAGGCGAGATTGGCAGCCGCCTCGACCGGCCCTACCCCGATCATGACCGGCGTGAAGAGCTTCGCCAGATGACGTCCATATTCGGCATCAACAGCCATAACGTAGAGCAGACGCTTTCCGGCGACGATCTTCATCATCCCTGCAGGCCTTTTCTGTCCTGCACGACCATCATTGTTCCAGTCATCGTTGCGATCAGGCGCACTTCCGTGTCGGTAACAGCAAACGCCTGCCCATCACTAACCATGATGGTACGACCGGGCTTGGTAACCTCACCGCGAAAGAGGAACCGTTCCCCTTTGCCTGGAGCAAGCAGATTCACTTTAAATTCGATAGTCAGTACTGCCGCATCGGAAGGCATCAGCGTCAGCGCTGCATAGCCGCAGGCAGAATCGAGAGCGGCAGAAATCATGCCCGCATGCAAAATGCCATGCTGTTGTGTCAGCTCCTCACGAAACGGCATTTCAACTTCAACGATGCCAGGCTCACACCGTGTCAGTTCAGCGCCGATCAGCTTCATGGCCGCCTGCCGACCAAAGCTTTCCTCGACGCGCTCTTTAAAATCCGGTTCTGCTACACGATGCGCTGACATCGTCTCCCCCGCTTTATTTTGATCTTTGCAGAATGCTCACATAAAAACCGTCAGTGCCAGTGGACAATGGCGAAAATACCGCACCATGCGACGGAAATACCGGCTCCACTTCACCGGCATCGGCAACAATTGTGTTCCAGATCGCCTGTGGCGCAACTTCCGAAAAATCAGCGTTATCTGTGAGAAACCTCGCAACCTGTTGCGTGTTTTCTTCCGCAAATAGAGAACAGGTAACATAGGCAAGTCGCCCACCCGGTTTCACATAATGCTTGGCAGATTCCAGCACTTCCTTCTGGTCCTGAACGCGCCGCTCAAGCTGCTGGTCGTTCAGCCGCCATTTCGCATCCGGGCGGCGGCGCCATGTGCCGGAACCCGTGCAAGGCGCATCAGTCAGAACGAGGTCCATCTGCCCTGTGAGCGGGTCGAGTGCATCGAGATTTCCATGGACCTGCGTATTGCGCACCCCTGCACGCTGCAGTCGCTCATGCATCGGCGATAACCGGGAGCGTTCCGCATCGTAGGCGTGGACTTGACCACTATTTTGCATCGCAGCAGCCAGAGCCAATGTCTTGCCACCAGCGCCAGCACAATAGTCCAGCACTTGCTGGCCTGGTGTGGCACCAGCAAAGAGCGCGGCAAGCTGTGATCCCAAATCCTGAACCTCGAACCAGCCGTCGAGAAAGGCCTGCTCGCCCTGCACATTCGGGTGGCGGCCAAGTGCTTCAATCGGCGGGATACGTAGCGCCTGCGCAAGGAACGGCGCGGGTGTAGCACCGGCTTTTTCAAGCGCTGCAAGTGTTTTTTCAGGCGTCGCCTTCAAACTGTTGACACGAAGATCGACTGGCGGTCGCGTTGCCAGCGCCCTGCCTTCCTCCACCCAGCGTGCGCCGAAAAGTTCCTCCAGCGACAATGCGCACCATTCGGGCACATCCGCCTGAACATGGGCAGGCGCTTCGGTGACATCCCTGCTTTTCCAAGCAATACGACGCGGCTGCTCCAGCACTTCCGGCGCAAACTTGTCTCCATCGAGAGCAGCGTCGATGGCCGCAATATCCATGCCGCCGTCGGCCAATAGTGCGCCAAAAGCCAGAGCGCGTGCGTCATCGGCATCCATTCGCCATGCGATGGATAATTTGCGGCGCAGTGCATCATAGACAATGTTGCCGATCACAGCGCGATCACCCGCGCCTGCGAAACGATGGGAAGCGCCCCAATCCTTCAACACATCAGAAGCCGGGCGTGTGCCCGCTTCAATCTGATCCAATACCTCGATAGCCGCCTGCAGGCGTCCGCCAAGCCGCATTGTGTCTCCTTCTCGAATGCCTGCTCGGGCATAGCCTTCCTTGCAGGGAAAAGGCAATCGGCAAATCAAAACAAAAAGCCGGAGCGATGAGCTCCGGCCTTCCTTCCATCTTATAAAGACGGTTTATTCAGCCGCCGTTGCCTCTTCATTCGTGGCAATCGTGTTGGCTTCATAACCATGTGCGTCCTTCAAGGCCTTGCGCACACCGGCCTCATAGTCGGGATGGATGAGCTTGAAGTGACCGAGCTGACGCTCAACGATGAAGCCCGGCACACCGCCCATTGCGGCTGCAATGTTGGAGAACAGACGCTGTTTCTGCCCCCCATCGAACAGATTGAACAAGGCCCGCGGCTGCGCGTAATCGTCATTGCCCACACGATGATCATAGCGAGCGGCATCACCAGAGATACGCAGCGGCGGCTCCTTGGCCGACGGCTGTTCAACCGGACCATTAAACGAGTTAGGCTCGTAATAGGCGTCCGGGTTGCCAGTCTTGATCCCGCCATAGACATTCATCTGACCATCGCGGTGATAATGATGAACCGGACACTTCGGCTGGTTGACCGGAATGCTTTCGTAATGCGTACCAAGGCGATGACGATGCGCATCCGCATAAGAGAAAATGCGCGCCTGCAGCATCTTGTCAGGCGAATAACTGATGCCTGGCACGATGTTCGACGGCGAAAAAGCCGCATTCTCGATCTCGGTGAAGTAGTTTTCCGGATTACGGTTCAGCTCCATGATGCCGATATCAATCGGCGGATAGTCTGCATGCGGCCAGACCTTGGTAAGATCGAACGGGTTATATGGTGTCTTGTCGGCGTCGAGTTCCGGCATGATCTGCACCTGGACTTTCCACTTCGGGAAATCGCCCTTGTCGATGGACGTGAACAGGTCTTCCTGTGTGGATTCTCGCGTGCGACCAATCACCCCCTCGGCTTCGGCATTGGTCCAGTGCTTGTGGCCCTGCATGGTCTTGAAATGGAACTTGACCCAATAGCGTTCACCGGCATCGTTCCAGAACGAATAGGTGTGAGAGCCATATCCGTTGATATGGCGTACGTCGGTTGGCAAGCCACGATCGGACATCAGGATCGTCACCTGATGTAGGCTTTCCGGCGAGAGCGACCAGAAATCCCACATGGCGGTCGCCGAACGCAGGTTCGTCTTGGGATGACGCTTCTGGGTGTGGATGAAATCCGGAAACTTGACCGGGTCGCGCACGAAGAACACAGGCGTGTTGTTTCCGACCAGATCCCAGTTGCCTTCCTCGGTATAAAACTTGAGAGCAAAGCCGCGCACGTCGCGCTCGGCGTCAGCGGCACCCTGCTCGCCAGCCACAGTCGAAAACCGTGCCAGCATCGGCGTTTTGGCACCCGGCTGCAGAGCCTTGGCCCTAGTGTATTTCGAAATATCGCCAGTGATCGTCAGCGTACCATAAGCGCCCCAGCCCTTGGCATGGACAGCACGTTCCGGAATACGTTCGCGGTTTTGATGGCTCAGTTTCTCAATGAGCTGATAGTCCTGCATCAAAAGCGGGCCGCGCTCACCCGCGCTTAGGGAATTCTGGTTGTCCGGTATCGGAGCACCTGCACTCGTCGTCATAATTGGGCGATCTGTCATGAGAATTCCCTCCTGAAAAGCCGATATTGGAATACATCTAGCCTTGCTAAAAGCATGGCACAATTCGTCCGTGTCACGCCTTGGCTAGGTAACTGGCTCAGATTAGACCTATTCCAATCATAATCTCCAATTGCTTTTCCGATTATTTTCGATAAGTTTTTCCTATCATGTTTACAGTACGTCAGATGCGCTATTTCGAAGCGCTTGCCACCACGCTGCATTTCCGCAAAGCTGCTCAATTGGCACATGTCTCCCAGCCCGCGCTTTCAGCTCAAATCGCGGAAATGGAGGCAGTCGCAGGCGCACCACTCTTCGAGCGCTCTCAGCGACAGGTAATAATGACGGAGCTCGGCAGGCAACTTTATCCGGGTATCAAGACAGTGCTGCGTGAACTCCATGCACTTGAGGAAATTTCCGCGCAAAGCCGGGGATTGCTGCAGACACGGTTGCGGCTGGGGATCATTCCGACCGTTGCACCCTATTTGGTCCCGGTTCTCATCCCGCTTTTGCGCGAACGGCATCCGTCATTCCGCCTCCAATTGCGAGAAAGCATAACCGCCAAACTTCTTGATGAACTGCTTGCGGGTGAAATCGACGCGATTGTCGCCGCCCTTCCTATCGATGATGAACGACTTGCTCAGAGAAAACTGTTCGATGATCGCTTTCTGATAGCGACCTCCACCAATGATCAAACGGTTCTGTCTTCACCGATGACGCAGGACAACGTCGCTCTCGATCGCCTACTCTTATTGGAAGAAGGGCATTGTATGCGGGATCAAGCCTTGGCCGTTTGTTCGCTGCCTTCGCAACGCCAGCTCGTAAAATATGGCGCTACCAGCATGACCACCCTTTTACAAATGGTGAGTCATGGCATGGGTCTTACTCTCATTCCCGAAATCGCGGTGCGCGCGGAAGCACGCAGCAATCATATGCGCATCGTGCCTTTTGAAGGCGACCAGCCGAAACGGGAAATCGCCTTGTTCTGGCGGCGCCAGAGTATGCGTCGGAAGGATTTTCAGGCGCTCGGTGACTGCATTATGGAAAGCGCCAATGGGCTTCTCATCAATCCAAAGGAACTAGAAGCTCTCGCAAAATGAAAAGGCGGCTTTAAGCCGCCTTTTATAAATACATCAGGAACTGACCTTACATGCCGCCCGGATAGTTGGGGCTTTCACGGGTGATAGCAACGCCATGTGAATGGCTTTCCCGAAGACCGGCATTGGAAATTCGCACGAACGTTGCCTTTTCACGGAACTCTTCCAACGTCTTGGCGCCAACATACCCCATGGAAGCACGCAAGCCGCCTGCAAGCTGGTGAAGAACTGCAGAAATTGGCCCCTTATAGGCGACCTGTCCTTCAATCCCTTCGGGCACGAGCTTCAGCTCGTCGCGCACTTCCGCCTGGAAATAACGATCAGCCGAGCCACGCGCCATGGCACCAACCGAGCCCATGCCGCGATAGGCTTTGAATGAACGTCCCTGATGCAAATAGACTTCGCCGGGGCTTTCTTCCGTACCGGCCAGCAAGGAACCAGCCATCGCTGCAACGGCTCCGGCAGCCAGTGCCTTAGCGAAATCGCCAGAGAACTTGATGCCTCCATCAGCGATCACCGGGATATTCTGCTTCTGCGCTGCCTCAACGGCTGACATAATGGCCGAAAGCTGCGGAACGCCAACACCGGCGACGATACGCGTAGTGCAGATTGAACCCGGCCCGATACCCACCTTCACCGCATCCGCACCCGCATCAATCAGTGCCTGTGTACCGCCAGTCGTTGCCACATTGCCTGCAAGGATAGCAACGTTCGGATAGGCTTTCTTGATACGAGCCACAGCATCGAGAACACGCTGCGAATGGCCGTGCGCCGTATCCACGACTAGAAGGTCGACACCTGCTTCTATCAAACGTTCTGCGCGCTCATAACCGTCTTCGCCGACGCTCGTAGCAGCGGCGGCGCGCAGACGTCCCTGAGCATCCTTGGCTGCATTAGGATTGAGCTGCGACTTTTCAATGTCCTTGACGGTAACGAGACCGACGCAACGTCCTTGATCGTCGACAACGAGAAGCTTTTCAATGCGATGAGCATGCAAGAGACGCTTTGCTTCGTCCTGATTGACATTCTCACGAACCGTAATGAGGTTCTCACGGGTCATCAGCTCGTAGATTTTCTGCTTCGGATCAGAAGCGAAACGGACATCGCGATTGGTCAGGATACCGACAAGACGCCCTGGGCCCTTGGTAGCATTCTCAACGACCGGAATACCGGAAATTCCATGTGCCTTCATCAATGCCTGAGCGTCGGCAAGTGTGGCATCCGGCCCAATGGTGACCGGATTTACGACCATACCCGATTCGAACTTCTTGACCTGGCGGACTTCTTCGGCCTGACGTTCCGGCGTCAGATTGCGGTGAATGACGCCAATGCCACCAGCCTGTGCCATCGCAATGGCCAGACGAGATTCTGTCACTGTATCCATGGCAGCAGAAAGAAGGGGAAGGTTAAGCTCGATATCCTTCGCGATGCGTGTGCGCAGATCAACCTGCCCCGGCATCACTTCGGAATGGCCCGGCTGCAACAGTACATCGTCGAATGTGAGAGCGAGAGCGCCAGTGGGCGATTCCACGATTTTAGCCATTGCCAATTCCTTTGCCGATTTTATCGAATGAGAAAAGCCGCCTCTCCGGAATAGGTCCGAGAGCAGCGACACATCTGGTTTGCTAGGTTGAATTGGCACCGGCTGGTAACACGGTTATGACCAAATGGAAAGCCTTTCGCTGACAAGTTTCAGTTACCGATAAGGATTTGCGTGATAAATCTCTGCACGTCAAAAACGGGCAGCAGCAGATTTGCAGGGGCAAAGTGAGAAAATCCTATAGACGTGTTCCGCTTGTCAGACGGTCAAAAGCCATGTGGATGTCGCCGCATGTCTGGAAACCACGGCTGGTCTTCTGGTGCGGCGCATTAGCCATCGGTCTGATCAGCGTCGGCTTTGCAGAAGCCGCTGACATTGCGCAGGACTGGTTCAAGACACTAACAAGTGGAAACAGCTGGCGCGCTTGGCTTCCTCTGCTTATCACACCGCTGGGATTTATGGTCTGTTCCTGGATCGCCCTCTCCTGGTTCCCGAACTCAGGCGGAAGCGGCATTCCACAAGCAATTGCTGCACGCCACTTGCACGATCACGAAGATCGAACTCTTCTGCTTTCGCTCAAGACCGCAATCGGGAAAATCATTCTCACTCTCGGGGGGCTTTTTAGCGGTGCTTCCATCGGACGCGAGGGCCCGACAGTGCAGATTGGCGCATCCATTATGATGCAGTCAGCGCGTTTCGGCGGCATGGAGCAGGCACGCGGCCTCATCCTTGCAGGATCTGCTGCAGGTATCGCCGCAGCATTTAATACACCTCTGGCGGGTGTCGTCTTCGCGATCGAGGAGATGGGGCGTGCCTATGCAGCCCGAACCAACGGCCTTGTGCTGTCCGCTGTCATTCTCGCGGGTCTCGCCTCGCTTGGTCTTGTTGGAAATTATAATTACTTCGGACTGACCACCGTTACGGCTTCGACTGGCAAGGATTGGGTTCTGGTTATTGCCTGCGGTGTAATCGGCGGAGCATTCGGGGCAGCCTTCAGTGCGCTCGCGCTTGAACTAGGACGCCGTGTGCGACGTCGTGTTCAAAAAGCTCCACTTCGCAATGCCGTGCTTTTCGCAGGAATTTGCGGCCTCCTCGTCGCAATCATTGGCATTGCATCCGGCGGATCGACCTTCGGTGCAGGCTACGATCAGGCACGGAGCGCTGTCGAAGGGCTGGCTCTTCCGCCTCTCTACTTTATCGCGAAGTTTCTTGCCGGACTCCTCTCCATGATTTCGGGAATACCGGGCGGGATATTTGCGCCGTCTTTATCGGTCGGCGCAGGATTGGGCAGCACAATCGGCCTTGTTCTTGGAACCAGCGCCAGCCTTGCTGCCGTTCTTGGCATGGCGGGATATTTTGCCGGTGTCGTGCAAGCGCCCATGACGGCATTCGTCATCATTCTGGAAATGACCGGCAATCATAACAATGTCATTCCACTCATGTGTGCATCAATGCTGGGCTACGGCACTGCGCGGCTGATTTCTCACGAGCCCCTCTATCATGCCCTGTCACGTGACTATGTGGCCGACGTTCTGCGCCAGCGCCGGGCACGCGAAAAGAATACGCTCTCTCAATAGAGCAAAAAATGGAGGAGAAAACTGTTCATGGATCGCAGAACATTTACCAAGTCGCTTGCGGGACTTGGGGCAATGTCCTTTGTCGTCAATGCCGCATCGGCAGCTACTGAGGGAGGAGCGAATATGCTGAAACTTATGGGTGGAAGCATCACGGATGTACCCGGAATCAAGCTGGGACACCACACACTGACAAAACGTCCGACCGGCTGCACCGTCCTTCTATGCGAGGACGGCGCTTCTGCGGGTGTCGACGTGCGCGGTTCAGCCCCTGGTACGCGCGAAACTGATCTGCTCGATCCCATCAATTATGTGCAACAGGTTCAGGCCATCCTGCTTTCCGGCGGTAGTGCCTATGGTCTGGCGGCTGCAACCGGTGTCATGCGTTACCTCGAAGAAAACAATCTCGGCTTCAAGATCGGCAAAGGCGTCGTTCCGATTGTACCGGCAGCAATCCTGATGGATCTCGGCGTCGGAGATTTTTCCGTGCGCCCCGATGAAGAAGCCGGCTATCTGGCATGCAAGGCCGCAAAGGCCGAGGCTTCTGGAGAAGGCAATATCGGTGCTGGTGCAGGCGCGACTGTCGGCAAAATGTTTGGCATGGATTACGCCATGAAGGGCGGACTCGGCACTGCCAGTTACAAGGTGCCCGGCACCGAAATCGTTGTCGGCGCAATCGTTGCTGTCAACGCTGTCGGTGATGTCTATGCGCCAAACTCACGCCAGATTCTGGCTGGTGCAAGGACAGAGGACGGCAAGGGCTTCCGTGATACAATGTCCGCCATCATGCAGGGCCACGGTGTAGTAAAGTCAGGCGGCGCCAACACAACGATCGGCGCAATAGCGACCAACGTCTCGTTCGACAAGGCGCAGCTCAAAAAGATTGCGGGCATGGCGCATGACGGTTTTGCACGCACGATCAACCCAATCCATACGATGTGGGACGGCGACACGATCTTCGCACTTTCCACAGGCAAGGCAAAAAACGTGGAAGCCGATGTAACTGCGATTGGAGCGATTGCGGCGACGGTTATGGCAGAAGCCGTGGCACGTGCAGTTGTCAATGCAGACAGCCTTAAGGATTTGAATTTGCCAGCACATAAGGATTATGCTTCGCAATAAGGCGATTATCTGCAGACAACATTGTGTATTCGGCAGCATCCGTGAATGCACAAAAGGCGGTCTGGACGGACGGGGTTTAGAAGCATGTTCTTTACAGAAGCGAATCCTTCTATAGTCCGGCCATGCCAATTCGACACTTAAGCGAAACCATCATCAATCAGATCGCGGCGGGGGAAGTCATCGAACGCCCCGCCAGCGTTATCAAAGAACTTGTCGAGAATGCAATCGACGCTGGCGCGACCCGCATTGAGGTCGTAACAGGTGGCGGCGGCAAGACATTGTTGCGCGTGACTGATAACGGCTCGGGAATTCCTGTTGATGAGCTTCCATTGGCAGTTTCCCGCCACTGCACCTCCAAGCTTTCCGATGATGTGCATGACATTCGCGCGCTTGGATTTCGTGGGGAGGCTCTGCCATCCATCGGCTCGGTCGCAAAACTGACTCTCAAATCTCGTCCGCAGGACGCTGATTCCGGTTTCGAAGTTTCGGTCTCAGGCGGGCATCTCGACGGCCCTCGCCCCTCTGCTTTGAATCGCGGAACAATTGCGGAGGTCCGCGATCTTTTCTACGCGACCCCCGCCCGTCTAAAATTCATGAAGACGGACCGCGCGGAAGCTTCAGCGATAACCGATGTCGTAAAGCGCATTGCAATTGCCTTTCCGCATGTCCGCTTTTCGCTTGCAGGCACCGACCGGACACCACTGGAGTTGTCCGCAACCGGTAGCGGCGCAGAGGCAACGCTCGAGCGTATCAACCAAATACTCGGGAAAGAGTTCGGCGAAAATGCGCTCGCCATCGACGCCGAGCGTGACGGTGTGCGTCTGGCCGGTTTTGTCGGCATACCCTCCCATAATCGCGGCAATGCCCTGCATCAGTTCGCTTATGTGAACGGGCGCCCGGTGCGTGACAAACAGCTTTTCGGGGCATTGCGCGGAGCTTATGCGGATGTCATGGCACGTGATCGCCATCCGGTTGCCGTATTGTTTCTGACGCTGGACCCTGCACTGGTCGACGTTAATGTGCATCCGGCCAAGGCTGACGTACGTTTCCGTGATCCGGGTCTTGTACGTGGACTGATTGTTGGCGCAATCAAACAGGCACTGGCTCAGTCGGGCATTCGGCCTGCAACCAGTGGTGCCGATGCCATGCTGCAAGCGTTCCGCGCAGAAGGATTCCAGCCAGCCACGCCATCATCCACATCACGGCCTCCTTCGGCTGGTTATTCATCTGGAAACTGGCGCCCTGCGCCTTCAGCCCCGAGAAATGAATGGTCACCGCAGACCGCGCATCCAGCGCATCGGCCGCTGGACTTGGGAGTGGCACCCTCCTTTCAGGAAAGTGATCAGGCGACACTCGCCACCGTCAATGTTTTTGCAGCGGACACGCGGGCGACGCTTGACGAAGTGCCGGTGGAACTCCAGCAGAAGCCGCTTGGTGCGGCCCGCGCACAAATCCATGAGAATTATATTGTTTCGCAGACGGAAGACAGCCTCGTTATTGTAGATCAGCATGCGGCTCACGAGCGCCTTGTTTACGAGGCATTGAAAAATGCCCTGCATTCCCGCCCCATACCGGGACAAATGCTGCTTATTCCTGAAATCGTGGATTTGCCGGAAGAAGATGCAGAGCGACTGACAACCCACGCAGAAACGCTTTCACGCTTTGGCCTCGGCATCGAGCAATTCGGGCCGGGTGCCATTGCAGTGCGGGAAACGCCGGCAATGCTCGGAGAAATGAATGTACAGCAGTTGATCCGCGATCTTTCGGATGAGATTGCGGAGCACGATACATCTGAAGGATTGAAGGCCATGTTGAACCATGTGGCCGCAACGATGGCCTGTCATGGTTCCGTTCGCTCGGGACGGCGGTTGAAGCCTGAAGAAATGAATGCACTTCTGCGTGAAATGGAAGCCACCCCCGGTTCAGGCACATGTAACCACGGTCGCCCGACTTACATCGAATTGAAACTGACAGATATCGAACGGCTTTTTGGCAGGCGTTGATAGAATTACGACCAAGCCAGATGCCGGTACTGCTGGACGCAACGCGCGGCAGTTGCTAGAGTCAACCACAAAGGTTTTAGACACATGAATAAATTTGAATCGCCCCGCTCTTCTGAAGCTGTTCTGCGTTATCTTGACGGTGATTATGAGATCGTCAGACACGGAGCCTATGTCGCGTGCGCAGTGACCGGCGCCCATATCCCGCTCGATGAACTCAAATATTGGAGCGTTGCGCGGCAGGAACCCTACGCAACCGGCCTGATTTCTTTTGAACGTGAGTTGGAAGTCAATCCTGAACTGCGTAGCCGTAAGAAGGCTTAAAATTAGCTCGCAACACGGCTTTTGAAACGTTCGATGACTGTATCCAGTATGCGGTCAAGCCCGTCGTTGCGGTCAAATTTGAGATCGACATCGAGGACAGCGAGTTTTGCCAGAAAGCCGGTAGGAACGCCAATCATCGTGGCCAAGCGTACCTGATCTTTCGCCGTGGTAATCAATCCCAATCCCTGACGGCGGGCTGCGTCCATCAGAGTGCGAATATCATCCGCATCAAAACTATGATGATCGGGGAATGAGTGCGTCTCCACAATCTCACCGCCTGCCTGTGTAACACTTGCATAGAATTTTTCTGGATTGCCTATACCCGCAAATGCGAGCCATCGATTGCCCGCTACCGAAGCGGTCGATGACGGCTCAAGATGCGCTTCATATATCGGCCGACCAGCCCGTGCCGCCTGACGGATAGCGAAATCAGCACCATCGCCTTTGCCAATACGCAGCAAAGCGTCGGTTTTACGCATCTGGTCTGTCAGCGGAGCACGCAGTGGGCCTGCCGGTATGACCTTTCCATTGCCAATACCACGCGCGGCATCAACAACCAGCAGCGAAAAATCGGCAAAAAGCCGCGCGCTCTGGAAACCATCATCCATGATGATGAAATCGCAACCGAGCGTCTGTAAATGGCGAGCCGCCTTTAGCCGATCAGGACAAAGAGCCACCGAGGCATGTCGTGCCAGCAGGAGTGGCTCATCGCCGACATAACGCGCACTGTCATGCGCGGGATCAACAACGTGCAGTCCCTTGTAAGCGCCGCCATAGCCACGTGACACGATGCCGGGGTTTAGACCTCGTGCCTTTGCGCCAGAAGCAAAAGCAATAGCAGTCGGCGTTTTTCCCGCTCCACCTACGGTGAAATTGCCCACGCAAAGGACCGGCAGAGAAATTTTTGGTGGTTCCGCTTTCAAAAGCCGACGCCCTGCCACCACTCCGTAGAGCCAAGCAGCAGGCGCCAAAGACAAAGCGCGCCAATCAGGTTTTTCCCACCAGAAAGGCGGCGCTTCACTCACCATGCTCAGTGACCGCCCGTCTGATAGGCAGCCTCATTGCGATTGCCAGGTAACTGTGCCTGCAGGATCAAAGGCTGGATAAACGGCTCGAGTGCAACAAGTGTACGATCCAGTGCACCGCGCATATCCCTGACCGTGCTCACTCCTGCATTGATCATGGCACGCAGATGCTGAGGATTGTTGAACAGGAAATTGATCGCTCCCGCGAGCATATTGCGATCCTTCACAATGCGCGCGCCACCATTCTTGATGAGACGCTGGAAGGACTCACGGAAATTCTGGACATTCCGCCCGGTTAGCACGGCAGTCCCCATCATCGCCGGTTCCAGCGGGTTGTGTCCGCCTTCCTTGGTCAGCGAATTGCCAATAAATGCTATTTCGGTCAGTTGGAGATAAAGCCCCATCTCTCCGATGGTGTCTCCCAGCAGGATATCGGTATCGGCTTCAATCGGCTCATTGGCGCTGCGACGCGCAACCTTGAGCCCCTTTTCAACCAGCATAGCCTCAATGGCCGGAGCGCGATCCGGATGACGCGGAACAATAATCGTAATGAGATGAGGATAGCGCACTTTCAGCATCTGATGAACTTCCGCTGTGATCGCTTCTTCACCGTCATGGGTAGAAATTGCGGCCCATGTCCGCCGTCCACCAATCTGGCGTTGCAACGCGGCCAGAGCCTGTGGATCGGCCGGCGGAGGATTCGTATCGACCTTGAGATTCCCTGAAACACTGACCGGTCGTGCCCCCAGCGTCCGAAAGCGATCTGCATCAAGTTCCGACTGTGCAACCACATAGGCGAAATTTTCAAAGAGTGCTTCGGCCAGTGCCGGTCTCTTCTGCCAGGCAGCGAAGGAGCGGTCAGACATGCGCCCATTGACCAGAACCTGCGGCGTATGGCGACTGCCAAGCGAAAGTACCGTTGCAGGCCAGACTTCGGACTCACAACCAATGGCAAGATCAGGTTTCCAATGGTTGAGAAACTTGTTGACCGCTGGTTGCAAATCCAAAGGCGCATATTGATGGATAACTTTGCTACCCAACTGATCCGCTACAACTTTTGCCGACGTCACGGTACCTGTCGTCAGCACGATATGAATACCCGTTGCGGCAATCCGCTCAATCAATGGCGTAATCGCGACGGTTTCACCAACGCTTGCCGCATGGGCCCAGATAACCGGTCCTTGCGGACGCGCGATGGCGGATTTGCCGTAGCGCTCGCCGCGACGCATGCGCTCTTCTTTACCGCGCGACGCGCGATAGGCGATGTAAGGCCCCATAAAAGGATAGGCCGCGGAGCCGAGTGCACGGTAGGCAGACAACATATTGCGCGCCCAGCGTTCGCTCATTTCGCTTTCTCCAACGCAGCATAGGCCTTGACGGTCGCGTCGTTGAGTTGGCGCGTTAGCTCCATGCGTTTTTCTTCCAATTGCGTTTCATCGGCATCCGCGTCGACCCATACATTGTCGCCGCGCACGATAATCGAGCGCCCAAAGGGCAGCGGAATCGCCGTCTTGTCCCAGGACTTTTCCAAAACATGGTTCCGCGAGAAAGCATAAGCAACCGGTATTATCGGACGACCGGACAATTTCGCCAATAAAATGATGCCGTCTCCCGCTTCACGCGCTTTGCCGTGAGCAATGTCTGCAATTATTGACGCCGACTGGCCTTTTTTTAGAGCATTCTTCAACGTCAGGAGCGCGCGTGCTCCACCTTTCTCAGGCTTGGAACGAGAACCACGTCCTCCAGAACCACGTACCGTCAACAATCCGAGTTTTTCTGCAACACGAGCGTTCAACTCCGCATCAGCACTTTTCGAAAACATGGCCACCAGCTCAATTCCCTTGGGACAGATGAACGGCCCCATGAGATGTTGTCCGTGCCAGAAAGTCACGATGAAAGGATCGTCCTTGCCAACCAGCGCTTGCGGATCGGCCGACTCTTTCAGGCGTGAATTGGTGATGTAGACGAACTTGAAGTAGCTGGTGATCAGCCATACCAGCATGGCCTTAACCACGGCGGATTGCGCCAGTGGTCCGCGAATACGTCGCCAAAGGCGTTTCGCGAACCCTTGCTTCTTATGCCCGGTGGTCTGACCCGGACTATCTCCGCTTTGCATCCGATAATGACCGGGAGCAGGCAAACTGCTCAATCCGCCTTCAACGTTACGCCTTCTGGATCGAGCAACCGATGCAGGTGCACGATGAAATAGCGCATATGAGCATTGTCAACGGTTTGCTGGGCCTTCGACTTCCATGCAGTCTTGGCCGATTCGTAATCCGGGTAGATGCCAACGATATCGACGTTTTCAAGATCGCGGAACTCAACAGTACCGAGCTTTTTCAGCTCGCCGCCGAACACCAGATGAAGAAGCTGCTTTTTGTCGCCTTCGACGCTCATGACAATTATCCCTGAACAAATTTGGTTCGCGGCATGATTAACCCAAGGGTCAGTCCGCGACAACACTCAACATTTCTTGCAGAAGGTCCCCGCTGGCGGCAACGAGAGCGCCATGGCTCAACGTCGGACCACCATATGCGATCGGCAAGGCATCACTTGTCAGGATTGCCCCGCCCGACTCACTCAGTATCAGATCAGCTGCGGCCAAATCCCAATCATGCGAATTTGGCCGAATGAAGGTGCCTGCGATATCTCCACGTGCAACCATAGCTATACGGTAGGCGAGAGAGGGAACATAGGGATGAATCTTTGCACGATCTCGCCAGCTTTCCGGCAAAGCCGTTACCATGTTGCGGGCTGATGCAATTGTCACCTGTTCGCCGGGCGATGGCAATCTGACACGAATAGCCACACCATTTTGCGAAGCGCCGACGCCTTTCCCTGCCTCTATGAGTTCGTTACGTGCCGGACATTCCAGAACGCCAGCCAAAGGGCGGCCATTTTCAACAATGGCTATGCTAACACACCATTGATCCTGTCCAGCGATATAAGCGCGGGTGCCGTCGATCGGATCGACGACGAAGGCGCGGCTGCGTTTTTGAGCCGCTCGTTCATCGACGGTCTCCTCCGATATCCAGCCATAATCCGGCCGCGCTTTCAAAAGGACATCCTTCAGATAGCGGTCGACAGCCAGGTCGCCTTCACTGACGGGCGATGAACCATCCTTCAGCCAGACTTCCGGAGAACGACCGAAGTAGCGCATTGCGATACGTCCGGCTTCGCGCGCAGCATCACGCAGAAGCGCCAGCTCCCCGGAAACGTCGTTTTGTTTGTCAGTTTCCGGCAAGGGTCATGCCTTCGATTACGAGTGTCGGCGCCGTCATCCCGAAATTTCGGTCGATATCGGACGCTGGTGTCATATTGAGGAACATGTCCTTGAGGTTCGAAGCGATTGTCACTTCGCTGACAGGATAGGCGAGTTCGCCATTTTCGATCCAGAATCCGGACGCGCCGCGGCTATACTGGCCAGTAATCATGTCAACACCCTGCCCGAACACTTCCGTCACATAAAAACCTGTGCCTATTGCCCGGATCAATTCCTCCGGCGACTGCGAACCGGGTTCGATGGCAAAATTGGTTGACGCAGGCGAAACGCTGGAGCCTGAACGAACACCACGACCATTGCCTCGCAGACCCAACTCGCGAGCGCTCGAACCGGAAAGCAGCCAATAATTGAGAACGCCGTCCTCAACCATTGTCAACGGCTGCCCCTCAATCCCTTCGCCGTCGAACGGACGCGAAGAAGAACCACGCACACGCAGCGGATTGTCGGTAACGTTTATACCCTGTTTGAGAATCTGCTTACCGAGACTGTCGCGAAGAAAGCTCGTCTTGCGCGCAACCGAAGCGCCGTTAATAGCGCTTGCAAGATGTCCCGCGATACCGCGCGCAAGGCGAGGATCAAAGACAACAGTAACCGGCCCCGTCTTTGCCTGACGCGCACCCAGCCTTCGCACAACCCGTTCACCAGCGCGACGCCCGATATCATCAGGTGTATCCAGATCGGAAAAATGCAGTCGCGAACTAAAATCGTAGTCGCGCTCCATTTTCGTGCCCTCGCCTGCAATCGCCGAGACCGATCGTCCAAAGCGTGTGGCAGCATATTGGCCTGAAAACCCGGTGGACGTGACCAGCACCAGACCACCCAGACTGCATGAAGCGCCGGCACCACCCGAATTTGTCACACCTTTAACGGCAAGCGCCGCAGCTTCCGCCACAAGCGCATCCTTTGTCAGACGTTCGGAATCAATTTCCGTTGAATCGTAGAGATCAAGATCACGAGGCGAAACCACAAGCAGCGATGGATCGGCCAGTTGTTCATAAGGGTCTTCCGGCGCAACACGCGCCATGGCGACCGCCCGCTCAGCAAGGCGGCCTGGATCGGCGCTCGCATTGGCCGAAACACTCGCAATGCGACCACCCACAAAAACGCGCAAAGCGAAATCGTCACTTTCCGACGATTCGGTTCCCTCAACCTTGCCCAGCCTCACCGACACGCTTACAGACCGCGCGCGCATCACGACTGCGTCAGCCTGATCGGCACCGGCACGTTTGGCTGCCGCCACGAGAGCGGCTGCTCGATCAACAATTTTCTCTGCCGAATTATCTGAAATCATTATATAATCCGAGTTTCCCAAGTTCATCGCGGCTCAACCTCGAACTACAATTTGCAGCGGATTCGAAACCGGGACTTGCTAAAAAATATCGTCAAATTGTTCGACATTGGGCTGATTACAGCCATATCTTGTTTCTATATTGCTGAAATCCAAGGGCTTCAAGGCAAGCCCTCCTACATTTCTCCAAATTCCAAGAGCTTGGCATGGTTGCAACTGGCGGAAGTCTCTACCTACAGTGTCTGATGATTTTGGGCGGAGCGATTATCGCAGCGCCGCTGTTCAAGCGATTAGGACTTGGTACAGTCCTCGGCTATCTTGCGGCAGGCATCACGATTGGACCTGTGGCTCGCCTGATTGCAGACGGAGAAGATTTTCTGCACTTCTCCGAGCTCGGGGTTGTCTTTCTTCTCTTCATTATCGGGCTGGAGCTGAAACCCTCAAGACTTTGGGCATTGCGCCAATCGATCTTCGGTCTTGGCACCTCCCAGGTTCTGCTTTGTGGAGCAGCTTTGACAGCCCTTGGCATCTACTTTGCGGGCCTCAGCCCTGAAGCAGGGATCATCATCGGTTTCGGCCTTGCGCTTTCGTCTACGGCATTTGCGATGCAAGTTTTGGAGGACCGGGCCGAAACGAACCAGAAGCATGGCCAGCGTGCCTTTTCGATTCTGCTGTTCCAGGACCTCGCCATTGTACCAATTCTTGCAATTATTCCGGCGCTCTCACCAAACGAGCCATCACAGGCGAGCGCTGGCTTTCATCTCGCCACAGCTATTGCAGCTATTGCGGCACTGGTGATTGCAGGGCGCTATCTCATCAATCCGATGTTTCGCATTATCGCCAACACCGGCGCTCGCGAAGTAATGATCGCCGCAGCGCTCTTCGTAGTGCTCGGATCAGCCAGTCTGCTTCAGGCTGCAGGCCTTTCGATGGCCATGGGCGCATTCATTGCAGGCGTTCTGCTTGCAGAATCGTCCTATCGACATGAACTGGAAGCGGACATCGAACCTTTTCGCGGTATTTTCCTTGGATTGTTCTTTGTTGCGGTCGGCTTGTCGCTAAACCTCACGGTGATCCTGCAATACTGGAAGATTATCCTTCTTGCAGTGCCCATCTTCATGGCCACCAAGATCGCCATCATTTATCTGCTGTGCCGCATCTTCAGGTCCAGCCATAACGATGCAGTGCGAATCGCTTTTCTTCTGCCGCAGGGCGGTGAATTTGCTTTCGTTCTGTTCTCGGCAGCCTCGGCTGCAGCCATCATCTCAAGCGCTCTTGGTTCAGAGCTCGTCGCGGCCGTCACCGTATCCATGGCTCTAACGCCGCTTTCTGTCGCGATAGGGTCGAAGCTGCTTATCAAGGATAAGACTATCGACGTCATTGAAGAGAACTATGAAGGCGCAGGTTCTGACGTCTTGATGATCGGCTTTTCACGATACGGGCAAATTGCATCGCAGATCCTTCTTGCAGGCGGTATCGACGTAACCGTGATTGACAGTTCGCCCAATCGTGTCCGTGCAGCGGGAAAATTTGGCTTCCGCATTTACTTCGGTGACGGTACCCGCAAGGACGTCCTGGAAGCCGCGGGAATTCGAAAAGCAAAGATTGTCGCCGTCTGTACCCACAAAAAGGAAACGACCAACCACATCGTCAATCTCATACAATCGGAGTATCCGGACGTTCGTTTGTTTGTTCGTTCATATGATCGCGAACATACATTGCAATTGCGCGCTCAGGGTGTCGAGTATGAATTGCGCGAAACGTTCGAATCCGGTTTGCTGTTTGGCCAACGGACGCTCGAAGGGCTCGGCATAGCCGAAACCCAAGCCTACGAAATTCGTGAAGATGTTCGCCAGCGCGACGAAGATCGCCTCCACGTGCAGGCTTCGGAAGGAATCATGGCCGGCCGCCATCTGCTCTTCAACAAGCCGGTCACACCAGAACCTCTGGTCAAACCCACCCGTGAAGGTCAACGCATCGACAAAGGTGCGGATGATATAGTGTCCGCCTCGTCATCTACCGGCACAGTCGGATCACCGGTTCCGGCGGAATAGAAAACGTACGGGAAGCCGTTAAATTCAGGTCGCAAGAGTTGAATTTAACGGCATCACTTTTCCCTCAACTGCCAGTTCTATAGCGCGTTTCAATTCGTCGCGAACGCTGGCGCTTTGTGACAGGATTTGCTCGAACTTCAGGAAATCGAGAAGCCCAATCCGCTCGACATCAGGGCGAATGAAAATGTGCGGAGGGCGAATGCGAAATTTGTTTTCGATGATGGAGCACATCGTCAGCTGGTTCGCGCCGATCACCGCCTCAAACGTCGTTGGCATGTAGTCGTCTGGTCCGACCGGGGTACCGACAACATCGATGCCTATGACAATATCGGCCTCGTCGAACAGCAAGTCAAAGGGCACTGGATTGAACAAACCACCATCGACCAGTATGCGGCCATTTCTGCGCACCGGAGCGAACACTGGCGGTATGGCACAGGATGCCGCGATGGCGGAATGTAGATCGCCATCGCAAATATGAATTTCCCGAGCAGCATGGAAATCCGCCGCCGTAATGCTCATCGGGATTTTCAACTCTTCCACATTGGCTGGTAAGCCGGCAGGCAAAAAGACGTCCAGCACCTTTTCGATATTGAACTGGCTGACGCGTAGCCCCCCCTTCAACAACTCTGCCCAGTGAGCCGGACGAGTTTGCCACATGCGCTTTGCGACTTCGGAACGGCGATTGAAGATCGCCGCCATATATTCGTGAATTTCCTTGCCGGTCATGCCGCTGGCCATCCCGACGCCGATGATCGAGCCTATCGAAGAGCCTGCAATTGCAACCGGCTTGATACCAAGTTCATCAAGCACCTCGACGATGTGGATATGAGCAATGCCGCGCGCCCCGCCTCCGCCGAAAGCGACGGCAATTCGGGGAGATGACGGCACGGCCTTTTCCAATGTGGCACCTTTTAGCTTTGAGCTGGACCGAAGATCAGAATAGCCGGTTCTGCTTCAAGTAGCTTCTTCGCTATAGCCTTGACCTGATCCAGCGTCACAGCATCGATCAACTCCGAGCGCTTGTCTATATAATCACGCGGAAGTTCTGCTTCCTGCAAGCTGACGAGAGTCTCTGCGATTGCTGCAGACGAGTCCAGATTGTTGACTGCATAAGACCCTTTGAGGAAGCTTTTGGCGGCAGCAAGTTCCTCTTCCGTCGGTCCGTCGGCAGCCATAGCTGCGACCTGCTCACGAATAATCTTCAGGGATTCCTGTGCTTTATCTGGACGGGTTGCGGTCGAAATCATAAGCGCCGAAACGTGATCACGCATGACCATGGATGACGACACCGAATAGGCAAGGCCACGCTTTTCGCGCACCTCGGCATAGAGCCGCGAAGTAAAGCCACCACCCAGAATATGATTCATCAGGTAGGCTGCAAAGAATTCGGGATCTTTGCGTGGAATAGCCGGATAGACGAAACTGATCGAGGTCTGCGGCATGTCGAAATTGAGGCTGGTCGTCGTACCGAGTGCCAGTTTGGCATCCGGTACGGGAACCAGTTCGGCCATAGCAGACAGATCACCGAACACCTTGTCCAGCAATACACCAAGATCCTTCGCATTGATGGAACCCACCACGCCAATGGTCAGACGGTCACGTGCAAAGTTCTTGCGATGAAAGTTCACCAAATCATCACGCGTGATCGACTGCAGCGACTTCACCGTGCCGTCATCGGGACGCGCATAAGGATGGTTGCCGTACAGAACTTCGGCGAACTTACGCGACGCAATCGTCGAAGGGTTGCGTTGAGAGGATTCGATACTTGCAACCACCTGCTGTCGAATACGATCGATTGCATCCTGATCGAAGCGAGGCTTGTTGACGGCAAGAGCGAGCAAACTTGTCACTGCGTCGCGATTTTCCGCGAGCATGCGAATGCCGCCCGAAACAGAATCCTGCGTAGCGGAAAAGCTCATTTCCGCACCCAGATTGTCGATCTTTTCCTGAAACGCATCCGATTTCAGGTCGCCAGCACCCTCGTCGAATAGCCCGGTCATCAGGTTAGCCAGCCCTTCCTTGCCCGAAGGGTCCTGTGATGTACCACCCTTGAAGGAGAACCGCATAGAAATAAGCGGGACCGAATCGTCTTCCACCAGCCAGGCATGAATACCCTTTGGCGAAACAACTTCCTGAATTTCGATTGCGCGCGCCGGCAAGGCGCACACGATCAACAATGTCATGGATGCCGCGAGAATACCCACAGCGGACCCTGCATAGCGAAAGCCGAAAACACGTTTGAAGTTCAGCATCAGAATGTTCTTCACTGGATCGCTCCTCCAGCACCATTGCCATCGGCGCCTTCTGCTGACGCAGCCGGGTTCTCGCGAGCACTTTCCGGCTCGGCGTCTGGTGGAAGCAAGTAACTGGTTACCGACTGGTCTTTGACAAGATAACGTGTCGCGACATCCTTGATTTGGTCGACAGTGACACCCTTGATGACCTCCGGCCATTTCTGGATATCGTCAATCGTCTGTCCAACAGACAGCGACGAGCCATAAATCCGGGACATACCTGTCTGGCTGTCACGCGCAAAGATAATCGCTTTCAGGAAACGATTGCGAGCTTGATCTAGCTCGGTCTGGCTGACGCCATCCTTGATGATCCGCGCAACTTCGGCATCAACGGCCTTTTCGACATCACCAAGCGTTGCGCCATTGCGCGGTGCGCCGTAGACGGAAAACGTACCGTCATCGAGCGCATCACCGCCATAGCTCGCGCCCGTATTAGCAGCTATACCCTGTTTGACGATCAATTCCTGATAAAGGCGTGAACGCAGCGAACCGCCGAGAATTTCGCTCAGCAGATCAAGAGCGGGAGCATCTCCCGGCTTCACATTCGGAAACCGTTTTTCATTCGCATAGGATGGTACGAGCCAGGACACACGGAAGGAAGGCGTGCTTACACGTTCATCGTGCAGTGTCACGACGCGGGCGGCATGCTTCGCGGGTTCCTGCGGGCGGTCACGCGGCAGAACTTCAGCGCGTTTCGGCACATTTGCCCATGTTTTCAAGGTCAGATCACGCACGCGTTCCGGCGAAACGTCTCCGGCTATAACGAGCGTCGCATTATTCGGTGTGTAGTATTGCTGATAAAAGTCGATGGCGTTCTTGAGGCTTAGCTTTTCCATTTCCTGCTGCCAGCCAATGACAGGCTTGCGATAAGGATGATTATAGAAAAGGACAGCGTCGGTATTTTCCATCAGCATCGACGCCGGATTGGAATCCACCCGCATGCGGCGCTCTTCCAGAATGACGTCCCGTTCGGTTTTCACGGCTTCCTCATTGAGCACCAGATTTTCCATCCGGTCCGACTCAAACTGCATCACCATTTCCAGAGCTTCTGGAGATACACGCTGGAAATAAGCCGTATAATCATAAGATGTGAAGGCGTTTTCCTGCCCGCCGATTGAGGCAACTTTCGCCGAAAACTCACCAGCTGGATGGTTCTTCGTTCCCTTGAAAATCAGATGTTCGAGGAAATGCGCAATGCCCGAAACGCCGGGCGCCTCATCGGCCGATCCCACATGGTACCAAATCATCTGGGTCACGACCGGAGCACGATGATCGGGAATAACGACCACTTCCAAACCATTTGGCAATGAGAAGTGACTGACTCCATCCGACTGGATAATTTCTGGAAGCGCAGCTTGTTCAATAGCTTGTGGTGAAGCAGGCGCTGGCTGCGGTTCAGTGGCAGCGGCTGGTTGGCTTTCTGCCCGGACTGCGCCGCTTGCCAGTGGTAAAGCCAGCACGAAACCCAAGGCGGTAGACAACAGCAAACGCCGGAGTGAGGGGTTATTCACCAAGCGACATCTCCAATCGGTTTCATTTCCGCCAGGTTGTTCCGGGCGACATGTTATATTTTATGCGAACGAAATCGTCCGCTAATTCAACCGGCGGCTTTCAACTGGATCAGCCGAATAATCGTGCCCCCGTAGTTGCGCTCTTCCAACACAACGAATCGTTCGTCGAGTTCGAGCACCGCCTCCGCATCTTCTTCAAGCACCAAAAGTGCGTCAGGATTAAGCCAGCCGCCTTCAAGTGCTGATAAAAAAGCCTTTTCCCCCATGCGCCGTCCATAAGGCGGGTCAGCAAAAACCAGATCAAACGGCTCCATCGTTCCCACAATACCTAGCTGGCAAGCGTCACGCCGTAAAATCTTGGTATGCCCCTGAAGACTGAAAGCCTCGATATTCTGGCGCAACAATCCCCGTCCTTCTGCAGATTCTTCCACGAAGGTCGTATAGCGCGCGCCGCGCGACAAAGCCTCCAAACCGAGCGCCCCAGTTCCCGCGAACAGGTCGAGGACGCGCGCGCCCTCCACCTTATCGGGAAAATTATGTGCGAGAATATTGAACAGGCTCTCGCGAGTGCGGTCGGTTGTGGGACGAATGGCGTTGGTCAAAGGTGTTACGAGCGCTCGCCCGCGGAACTTACCGCCGACGATCCGCACCGCCGCCTCCAGTTCTGCCACCGCCTGACTTGCCGCCTCCCGGCTTTCCACCTGGTTTATCGCCCGGCTTGTTTCCCGGTCCCCGACGCGGCCCATCGTTCGGGCGATCATCAAAACGACGAGTCTTATTGCCCGGTCCGCTGCTGCTGCGCGGGCCTGAACGCGTATCACGGTCGGACGCACCAAAACGGCCTTCTCCACGCGGCCCGCCCGGCTTACCCGTCTTGCGACCCTCAAAGCCACCTTTACCGTGCTCTGCAGACCGCCCTTCCGTGTCGCGCAATTCCGCACGCTCGCGCTTGCCGGGACGACGTTCTTTGCGTCCATCCTCACGCGGCTCACGGCGCTCTGGACGTCCTTCTTCCGAACGATTTCCTTCCGGGCGCGGACGTTGTGGACGGGAATCCCTGTCAAAACGGCCTTCCGGACGCTTGTTGTAGCGGCGTTCGCCACCGTCTTCGCGGTCGCGGCCCTGCTCCTCTTCGCCAGCCCGGCGCGGCCGCATTTGCAGGTCGCCACTGAATTTTGCCGAACGATGCGGAACCTGGTGCTCTACACGAGGGGGCTTTGCAGCGGCCTTTTCGCCCTTGGGTCGCGCACCGGGAGCCATCCAGACATTGGCGTTCCCTCTACGGCGCGGCTCGACCTTCTCTGTCTTTTCTTCCCGTCCGCGACGACGTTCGGGGCGGCTCGAAATCCATTCCCGCTCACGCGGTGCCCGACGGGTTTCGCCCTCCTGCTCCGGCTGACCTTCTTCCATCTCGCGGCGAGTGCGGCCCTGCACAGCAGCGTTCGAAAACTCGTTGAGAACGGGGGCATCAAAATCTGCGCCCGATTCCTCGATCAGCTTGTCACCCAACTGATCCCGCAGGGTACGTCCCTTGATTTCGCGGACGGCGCCTTCTTCAAGATCGCCAAGCTGGAACGGGCCGAACGAAACACGAATAAGCCGCCCAACCGTAAGGCCCAGCGCGCCGAGAATGTTCTTCACTTCGCGGTTCTTGCCTTCACGCAACCCGATGGAAATCCAGACGTTAGCACCCTGTACGCGTTCAAGTTCGGCTTCAATGCTGCCGTAGAACACGCCATCAACCGCTATGCCGTTCTTCAGCTCATCCAGTTGCGGCTGGGTCACCTTGCCATGAGCGCGCACACGATAACGGCGCAACCATCCGGTGGACGGCAGCTCCAGAACACGTGACAACCCGCCATCATTGGTCAGAAGAAGAAGCCCTTCGGTATTGATATCGAGCCGACCGACCGATAGCACGCGCGGCATTTCCGCTGGCAATGCCTCAAAAACCGTTGCGCGGCCTTCGGGATCGCGATTTGTGGTCACCAAGCCTGCTGGCTTATGGTACAGCCAGAGACGGGTACGCTCGGTTTGCTTCAACGGCTTGCCGTCGACCGTGATAATGTCAGTACGCTTGACATTGACAGCCGGGCTTTCCAGCACCTTGCCGTTCACAGCAATACGGCCAGCAGCAATCATCGTCTCAGCTTCACGACGTGAAGCTATGCCTGCCCGCGCCAGACGCTTGGCAATACGCTCACTCGTATCCTCAGGCGCTTCAGTGCTGCGCGGTCCGAATTTTCGTGGCTTGTCACTCCCACCATCATCGCGGCGCGGACGGCTATCCCGGTCTTTATCGCGATCTGTCCGGCCGGGACGATCGGAGCGCCCTCCTCGGCCATAGGGACGCTTGCCGTCCTTGTTGTCGTCATCTGTAGTCATCTGGTATTGGCCTTTCAGCAGCGCTGCCGTGTCACCTTACACCTTTAATGACAGGCAAGGGACAGCCGGAAACAGGAACGCCGTATAAATCCGTTCGCAAATCGGTTTCGATTTCGAGAAATATGCAGTAACAAATCGTTCCATGGCTTGCGAGCGAAATTTCCGAAAGAGTGCATGAAATGGAACAGGCGTGAAAAAGAGTGCCGAAGCCCTGAGCCAAAATGTGGCTATTCCCATGGAGATCGCACTTGAAGAAGCACGGGCTGCGGGTATCCGCGGCGAAGTTCCGATTGGCGCAGCCATCGTGCATCAGGGTACAATCATCGCGCGGGCGGGCAACCGCACACGTGAACTCAATGATGTAACCGCACATGCTGAAGTGCTTGCAATTCGCGATGCTGGACGAGTTCTACAATCCGAGCGCCTGATCAACTGCGATCTTTATGTGACGCTGGAACCATGCGCGATGTGCGCAGCGGCCATTTCTTTTGCCCGTATCCGTCGTCTCTATTATGGCGCCTCCGACCCGAAAGGAGGGGGCGTGGAGCACGGGTCGCGCTTTTATACGCAGCCTACCTGCCATCACATTCCGGATGTTTACACAGGGTTTTCGGAAGGTGATGTCAGCAGGATACTAAGAGATTTTTTTAGAAACAAACGCACTTAACTCAGATAAACTTAAAATGACAACTGATCTTGGCAATCAACTCATGAGTCGACTGCCAAGATCAATAATAATATTATTCATCAATTTCCGCTGTGAGGCGGCTGCGCCGCCATCTCGCAAATCTTTTCCGGAATCCCGTCCTTGTAGATGATTTTGCAAGCCGCTTTACATATGTCCGTTCCAAATGGAAGTTGTTCACAAGCCATTGCTGGAATAGTTGTGAAAATAGCGGAAGAAATAACAATATAACTAAAAATGTTCTTCATCACAAATATCCTTTTAATTTCAACTTACAGATAAAATTAAACGCTTATTTCGATAGAACATCAATTACAATTTTTACGCTTAATAATTACAGGCCAGAAAAAATGGACACCTTATACCCCATTATGCGCTGCACATTGACTTTAGGTACCAGACTTTTTCCCTACTGCCATAAAGTGCAAGGTATTATCTCGCAGCACAAAATGATGAATAAGAGCCATCAGAACATGTCCCGCAACGACTGCGAGCAAAGCCCATCCCAATAAGCCGTGCAATGCGTTACCAGGAGCGGTCAGCATGGCATTTTGCACACCGGTCTGCTCAAAAATCCGAATGCCAAGGAACGAGAAGGCTCGCCCGCTGCCATAGGTACGCAGCAAAGCCAAGACCGGAACGGCGAACATCAGTCCATAGATAACAAGATGCCCAAGGGCAGCCAACTTGCCAACATGGCCCGACTTATGCGGACGTCGACCCGAATTCAGCACTCCCCATATTCCGCGCAATAGCACCAACACCAGAAGCGCAAAGCCAAGCTGGTGATGAGCCGACCAGAAGACACTATAAATCGTTGTATCTTTAGCTACGACGCGCAAGATTGCGGACAGAAACTGCCAAAGAAACAAAAAAGCCATCAGCCAGTGAAGAGCTCTACTGATCCGGCCATATCCTGACGGCGTGTCCCAGATAGTGTTCGTATTGTTCATCAAATCGCACCTTGTATCTCAAGTTGGTATGGTACGATTTGCATCAAAGAAATCTTTGATTGAAATCAAATATACGTCAGAACCATAAACATTAAAAAAATTTAATTATTCTTGAAGGAGAGCAGCAACCAAAGAAACGACAGTTTCTTCCCATAAAATAAGCCGCAGCAATTTTATTTACCGCGGCTTATTGTCAAGAAGATATACTCAAGGAACGATTAGTTCCAAGGCAGATAATCACGCCAACCTTTGGATTTCCCTGCGGCTTTCTTGCGCTCACGTTCCTTTTGCGCCTCGTCCGTACCCAACTCGCCGACTGCTGCGGTTGATGCTGGTTCACGATAAGTAAGAGGTGGCTCACTCAAATAGCGACGTGTCGTTGAGGAGCCTTGAGTTTGTTGCTCACGAGCTGCCTTGTAAGCTGCAACCTTTGCCGGGTCGAATGTCGGTGTACGGGATTCATAGTCTTCACGGCGGCTATTACCACGCGGCAAGGCTGCCTGAATGTTGGATGCTACCGGGCCGTCCTGCACGACCGGCGACACAAAGTTCGGATCGTCGCGGTTCGCAGTAATCTCGTCACGCAAACGTTTACGGCGCTGTTCCGGTGATTCTGGCCAATTTGGATCGTTGGCATTGGCGACGCTTTGCTGAGGAGCTGGCAACTGGCCTTTATCACCCGGAGCAGGCCGAACCAGATCGGGACGCGGCTTATAATCGATCCGCTCTTTCTTGTTCTTGCCCTGTCCGAAGCTCGCCATATTCGACACGTCGTCAAAGAGCTGGGCCCCTGCGGTCTTGTCAGTTCCATAGGTCGGCGAAGAAACGCAGCCAGACAGCGAAACGCCCGCTATCGCTGTGATAAGTACCAGAACTCGTCCTTCAATCTTCATTAGCGCCACTTCTTTTACGCTTGTCGATCTTATCTTCACCAAAATTTGCTCTCGCAAGCCCTGACTGAAGAAACCGGCAACTCCAAGGCAGATATTGAAATTATCTGAGGAATGCCTTGTACATGAGTGCACCCCATGCGGCAATCCGATGTTAACCGCTATTTCACCATGTCTGAAGCGAGGTTTGCAACCCCGTTTCCGCTCAAAACGCCCCCGGCATAAGTGACACCGAGGGCAAATCCTTTGAATTCAATCAGACGTCCAGCTTGCCGAGCGCCTTGAGTTCACGAAGCGCACCGGCATCTCGCGCCGAGACCTCTGGGAACTCGGGATCAGAACCAACATCCGTTGTATACCGCCATGAGCGAGCGCACTTCTCACCTTCGGCGCGTGCGGACACAACAGCCACGCCCTTCACATCACCGAGTGTGAAAGCGCCTTCCGGTGCTACCGCGTCACTCAATGATATGCCACTGGTGATGCAGATTTCCGCGAAATCGAGACCGTCGAGCGAATCGGTCAAGCTCTTGTCGGAAATATAGACGACCGGAGCGGCTTCCAGCGACGACCCAATACGCTTGTCCGCACGCTCCAGTTCGAGAGCCCCGGTCACGACACGACGAACTGCACGAACCTTGCGCCACTTTTCGGCCAATACATCATCCCGCCATTCCGCGGGTGTCAGACGGAACTGTTCGGCGTGAACCGAAACTGACTGCGGATAACGGTCGAGCCAAGCTTCTTCCATGGTGAAAGGCAACATCGGTGCGAGCCAGGTCGTCAGGCGGTCGAAAATTTCACGCACGGTCTGGAGTGCAGCTTTGCGGCGGGTGCTCGACGGAGCATCACAGTAAAGCGCATCCTTGCGGATATCGAAATAGAAAGCCGAAAGTTCGACATTCATGAAATCGATGAGCGTACGGGCAATGCGCTTGAAATCGAACGTGTCATAGCCGGAGCGTACAACCTCATCCAACTCTGTCAGACGGTGTAGCATCAGGCGCTCAAGTTCGGGCAGGTCAGCATGAGCGACGTTTTCGCCTTCGTCATGTGCCAGCGTGCCCAGCATCCAGCGGATGGTATTGCGCAGCTTGCGATAGGCGTCGATATTGGTCTGGATGATGCTCTTGCCGAGGCGCTGATCTTCCCAATAATCAGTGGTCATAACCCAGAGACGCAAAATATCCGCACCGGATTCCTTGATGACGTCCTGCGGCGTGACGGTATTGCCGAGCGACTTCGACATCTTCTTGCCGTGCTCATCCATGGTGAAACCATGGGTCACGACGGAATTATACGGCGCACGGCCGCGCGTGCCGCAGCTTTCCAGAAGCGACGAGTGGAACCAGCCACGATGCTGGTCAGAGCCCTCCAGATAGACATCAGCCGGCCATTTCATATCTGGACGGTCTTCCAGCGTGAACGTGTGCGTCGAACCGGAATCGAACCACACGTCTAGGATGTCACGCACCTGCGTCCAGCCTTCATTGGATCGGCTTCCGAGGAAGCGCTCGCGCGCGCCTTCAGCAAACCAGGCATCCGCCCCTTCGGCCTCAAAAGCATCGAGAATACGCTTGTTGACTGCATCATCCTGAAGAATATTGCCTTCTTCATCTACAAAAACGCAGATCGGCACACCCCAGGCGCGCTGGCGCGACAGAACCCAGTCCGGACGACCCTCGATCATCGAGCGCAGGCGGGTTTGACCGGCTGCTGGTACGAAACGCGTATCGTCAATTGCCTTCAACGCGCGCGAACGCAAGGTCGTACCGTCACCGAGATTCTTATCCATATAGACGAACCACTGCGGCGTGTTGCGGAAGATGACCTGCTTCTTCGAGCGCCACGAATGCGGATAGGAGTGTTTCAGGCGGCCGCGGGCGAAGAGCTTGTCATCGGCGATAAGCTGATCCATCACCGACCTGTTGGCGTCGCCCTTCTTGCCGTTATCGTCGATCACGCGTGCGGCGCCGCCTTCACGGTCCGGACCGAATCCCGGTGCATCCTTGGTATAAAAGCCGTCATCACCAACAGGGAACGGGATGCTCGGATCGATACCTCGTGCTTCCAGTTCACGAACATTGTTCATCCAGGCTTCAAAGTCTTCACGACCATGGCTTGGCGCGGTGTGGACGAAGCCCGTACCGGCATCGTCGGTCACATGATCACCGTCGAGCATCGGAACCGCGAACTCATAGCCGCCCGCAAAACCCTTCAGTGGGTGATCGAGGACGATCTTGCCAAGTTCGTCTGCGGAAATACCGCGCAGGCGCTTGAACTGGAGTTTTGCCTTGGCGAAGCTTTCTTCAGCCAGCTTGTCGGCGAAGATGAGCTTTTCGCCCGGACGCGGGCCAAAATCGTTCTCGGCTTCCGTGACTTCGTAAAGCCCATATTCGATACGCGACGAATAGGACACGGCGCGGTTACCGGGGATGGTCCACGGTGTGGTCGTCCAGATCACCACGGCGCTGCCGGAGAGATCGTTTTGTCCGGCGACAGGGAACTTGACCCAGATCATATCCGACTCGACATCGTGATATTCGACTTCGGCTTCCGCGAGTGCAGTGCGTTCCACGACCGACCACATCACCGGCTTGGAACCGCGATAAAGCTGCCCGGAAGCCGCAAACTTCAAAAGTTCGCCAGCGATACGCGATTCAGCGTGGAAGTTCATCGTGGTGTACGGATTTTCAAAGTCGCCAAGAATTGCAAGGCGCTTGAACTCCTCCGTCTGGACCTTGATCCAGTTGGAAGCGAATTCACGACATTCCCGGCGGAATTCGTTGATCGGAACTTCGTCCTTGTTCTTGCCCTCGGCGCGATATTTTTCCTCGATCTTCCATTCAATCGGCAGACCGTGGCAATCCCAACCCGGAACGTAATTCGAATTGTATCCGCGCATCTGGAAGGAGCGCGTGATGACATCCTTGAGGATTTTGTTCAGCGCGTGGCCAATATGGATGTTGCCGTTAGCATAGGGCGGACCGTCGTGGAGTACGTAAAGTGGGCGGTCTTTCGCCTGCTCACGAAGTTTTTTATAGAGGTTCATACCCTCCCAACGCTCAACGAAGAGCGGTTCGCGCTGCGGCAGGCCAGCACGCATCGGGAATTCGGTCTGCGGCAGATAAAGGGTTTTGGAATAATCGATTTTGGTCGTCTCAGTCATGAGGGTATTCGCCTGTAAAGCCCCAGCCAGAGGTGGCGGGCATGTGGATCAAAGAAAACAGGGACTGTAGAGCACAGCCGGTCGCTCCCGGACCTCCGCGCCAGAAATTGCCTGGCAAAGCAGCCATTCAGGCAAAGCGGGAGGCCGGGCCAATAATTCGTATGGCCGTCATGATAAGCCGAAAATCCGTCATCATGGGCACGCTTTTAGCAATGAGCTTCGCAGGAATAAAGAGGCCATCGGGGCAAAGACGCAATAAAACTGCATCCCCGCCCCTGAAAATGTTCACATTTATGCCGCTGAGATCAGTCCAGCGAGAAATCGAAACGGTAAGTCGCAGAAACGCCAACCATGAATTGGTTCGGGGATCCGCGTTCCTTCACGATGCTTGAATCCTTCGCAGGTCCTTGCAGACGACTATATTCACCAAACAGACTGGTATCGATCTTGTCAGTCGCCTTCCACGTGATCGCTCCGCCAACGCCTGCGGACTTAAAGCCACTGCCCGGGTTATATTCTGATAGGCCGGATGCGGCTGCTTCTTCGGCATCTACTCCGAAATAAGTCTTGAAGTAATCCTTTGAAGCGAAGGTAGCTCGCGGGCCACCCGAAACGCGAACAGTCGGCGTAACATCATAGAATGCATCGGCAGCAATATCGGCCACCACGCCCTTATGTGCACGAATACCTTGACGCACTTCGCCGCGCACACGCAGCCAGTCGGTAGGATAAACGTCAACAAACGCACCGGCTTCACCACCGAACTTTGTATCTTTCAGGCCGTGAATATCATCATCTCGTTCGAACAACAGCTTTCCAGCGAGACCCACGCGGAAGCGATCATTGTCAATCACAGCGAAGGATACGTTGTCATTTCTTGACGAGAAGCGCGTCGCTTCCCCCTGTCGGCCAAGCGAGATGAGCGGCTGAGCAGAAAAGCGATATTTATTCGAGCCTTCGAACTTCGGAGCGACGAGGCCCGCCGCACCAACCTTGAGATACCAATCTCCGGACCAGAAATGCTTGCGGGCAGGTTGAACCGTTTCTGCTGCATAAATATCAGTTTGTTGTACATCGGCAGAAAAAGCGAGCGAATTACACGTCAGGAATGCAGCACCTGCAACGAGCGCCAGAGAAACAATACGTGCCACATTAAACTCCAACAAAAAGCGCCCCAACAAGTTTTGAGGCATTTATCCCTTTTTGTCGAGAATAAGTAAAATTTGATTTAAATCTTAAGTGGAAAACGAAACCAGGATTTCGCCTCACTCAAAAGAAAGCAAACGATCCAGTTCCGAAAGTGGTTTCGCACTTGCAAGCAGGGCTCGCGCTTCTGCATCGTCGTGCCTCATCTGCTCGATAAGCGGATCAAGGCCGTCAAACTTGATCTCGCCACGTAGAAACCCGAAGAAAGATACACAAGCGGTCTCACCATAAAGATCGCCCGAAAAATCAAACAGGAAGGTTTCCAGAAGGGGTATACCGTCACTATCGACAGTCGGGCGACGACCGAAACTTGCGACCCCATCGTAAAGGTCGCCATTCTCGCGCCTGAACCTGACGGCATAGATTCCGTGCTTCAGGCCTGCCTGCGCGTCGATTTTCATATTGGCGGTCGGGAATCCGAGTGTTCGACCGAGCTTCTTCCCGTGAATAACTTCGCCGCAGGCCATATAGCGATAACCAAGAAGTCCTGCTGCTTGAACAACATCACCTTCGCAAAGCAGATTTCTTATGCGGGTGGATGAGACAAGATTGGCACCTTCATCAGTGAAGGCATCAACCAGAGTAACCGTGAAACCAGCATCTTTACCGGCCTTTTGAAGAAACTCCGGTGTCCCGCGCCGGCCTTTGCCGAAATGAAAATCGTACCCGGTGACCACACAGCTTGCGTGCAATCGCTCGACCAGAATGTGCTCGACGAAATCTTCCGCCGAGCGGGATGAGAACTCACCGGTAAACGGCTGTTCAACAACGGCATCAAATCCCATCAGACGCAGTATTTCTGCCTTCTTCGCCGCCGCAGTCAGACGATCGATTGGCGCGTCGGGCTTGAAAAAACTGCGTGGGTGCGGCTCGAAAGTCAGAACCACCGCTGGCAGGTCGTGCTTTCCGGCGATCTCCAGCGCGCGCTCGAGTACGGCCTGATGGCCGCGATGGACACCATCGAAATTACCGATTGCCACCACACAATTCCGCAAGCGTTCCGGCAAGGAATCCGTTCCAGAAAGGCGCAGAAAGTGGGATTTGGTCATCTTAATCTGGACTTCGATTGATCGTAACGAGATTGCTGAGGTTCAAATAAGAGCATTAAGCGCAGCAACCGGACGGTTGCCATGCTTCTGGAGAAACGCTTCCATTCGGCCAATGTCAACCGTACCGTCGGTTGTATAGTCCGCTGCGTGAACTCCGCCGGAGATGTAAAGCACGTCCAGACCGAAGTCCGCGGCGCCCTTCACGTCAGTCAGAACCCCGTCACCGATACCGAGAATTCGACTTTTCTCGACCTTTTCACCCCGAATCTCTTCGGCAAACCGCAATGCTGCCTCGTAAATCGGACGATGCGGCTTTCCAGCAATAAGTGTGCGCCCACCGAGCTGGCCATATTCGCGCGCAAGGGCACCCGCGCACCAGATCAGTCGCGTGCCGCGCTCAACCATAATATCCGGATTGGCGCAGATGAACGGAAGATTGCGGGAGCGCAACCGGGCCAGCAATTCCTTGTAATCGTCCGGCGTTTCGCTTTCATCATCATAAAGCCCGGTGCAGACGACGCCTGAAGCTTCAAATTCTTCGACCAGTTCAACATCGAGACCGTCATAGATGGTCAGCTCGCGTTCACAGCCGATATGAAATACCTTGCGCGGACCTTCCGCGATCAGATCGCGGGTTACGTCACCCGAAGTAACTACGCGATCATAAGTATCGGCGGGAACGCCAAGACCTAGCATCTGCTTCTCCACATCTGGATGAGGTCTTGGAGAATTCGTCACGAGAATGACCGTAACACCTTTGGCCCGCGCGCGCTTTAGTGCCTCGATTGCAGCCGGATAAGCCGACACGCCGTTATGCACTACGCCCCATACGTCGCAGAAGAGCACATCGTACTGGCCGGTCAGATCGTCGAGGCGTTCGAGCTGCTTCATGGCTTCCTCTTGATAATTCATCTGTAATGCGAGAACCGCTATAGGAGTTCTGGAAGACTGCCGAAAAAGCAGCCAGCGCTCCATCTAACCCAGCCGACCACTTCTGTCACGGCCTTTGGCCTGGATATCCGACCGAGAGAGCGCGTCCAATTATCCCATAGTGTGTTTCATTGATCATTTACCGTGCTTCGTGACTGACTGTTAGAAAGATGCTGATAGGAGCGGATACAACTTTTCATTTCATGTGTCGCAGACACAACCGTCGGCGGGGGCCAAATTGAAAAACTGGATCACTCAAGCCCTCAGGCTTCGTCAACATTTGCTTCAATCACCGAGCGCGTTCTTCATCAGGGACGAGCGTGGTAACTTTGCAATGATAACGGCGTTATTGCTGGTGCCTCTGCTTCTGGCTGGCATGGTTGCGGTTGACACAGCCAATCTCATGCGCGTGCGCAACAATGTGCAGGCCTCGCTTGATGCTGCGGCACTTGCTGTGGGCAAAAGGTTTTCCACTGGTGCCCCACAATCTGACATGCAAGTCTATGGAGCACAGATATTTAACGCAAATCTCACAGCGTTGAGCGTCAACGCCGTTCAGTTTCAGGTCAGTTTTCCAGAAAGCAGGGAAACAGAGCAGCAAGTACAAGCAACCGCCGGCTTCAGATACAAATCCCTGTTTGGCATAGTCGCTTCCCGCCTTACAGGAGATAACTGGGATCAATACCAATATACGCTTAACTCTTCTGTCAGACTTAAGAACACGATTGAAGTTGCATTGGTCCTCGATAACTCCGGTTCAATGGATTACTACGGAAGCGGCTCGAACAAAAAGCGCATGGATTTGCTCAAGGATGCAGCCAAGCAGCTGGTAGAAACCATGGCCGCGCAATCCTCCATCATTACGCGCGTTCAAAAACCCGTACAGTTTTCGCTTGTTCCGTTCGCTGGCTCAGTAAATGTCGGTCCGCAATATCTGAATGCGCCATGGATGGATACAGCAGGGCTGAATAAAGTCAGCTTCGAAAACTTCAATCTGCCCGCCACAATCGACAACACACGCAAGATCGTTGAGGACCCGGTGGGAAGTAAACGCTTCTACAAATCCGGTTCCGGCTGGGGGCTAGATGACGGAAAGCCTTTCTCTCGTACAGTTCTTTACAATGATATTGTCACGAAAGATGCGACATCTTGGCTGAAATGGACGGGATGTGTTGAAGCTCGCAGTGGCAAATACGCACTCGATGTTTCTGCCCCCGTCATAACCAATCCGGCCACCATGTTTGTGCCAATGTTTGCGCCAGCCGAATATTATATTAGCGGCAAGGATCGAGGATTGAACTACTGGTGGCAAGAAAATCTGACCGGTAGTGACTATGCAAAACTACAGCGAGACATCACCAAGTATTATCTTAAAGGAAAAACGGGCCGTCTCGATGAGAACGGTGGCCCGAACTATAGCTGCACGACCTCTCCTCTGACGCTGCTTACCGACGTTTCCAAGGATGAGGGCAAAACTGCGATTCTGAATGCCATTAATGCCATGAAAGCGAATGGAGGCACGAACGTGCCTGAGGGGTTAGCGTGGGGATGGCGAACAGTTGCTCATGCAGCTCCCTTTACCGAGGGCCGGTCGGAAAGCGAGCGTGGAAACGATAAAGTCGTGATTGTTCTGACCGACGGCGCAAACACTTACTACACTTATAAATCTCTACTTGGGAACAACGGCTCGGATCGGGCTGGCAATCAGTCTTATTATTCAGCCTACGGATATACACGTGAAGTTCCTGCCGAATATGAACGTACGCGCCTATTTCAGGAGACGAGCGTGGGTGTGTCGCAGGACAACACGGTCTATGGCAAAGCTATGAATGCGAAATTCGATACTCTTTGCAACAACGCAAAAGCTGCAAATGTCATCATCATGACCGTGGCGCTTGATCTCAGCGCCAGCAAAACCGATGAGAAAGCCCAGATCGATCTGCTCAAATCCTGCTCTTCGAACTCGCGCGTTCGCATGGAAGGCGGCAAGCCTGCAAAACTTTTCTGGAACTCTACCGGTGGAAATCTTGCAGAAACCTTCCGGCAGATAGGCGACGAATTGTCAAACTTGCGTCTCGTCGATTGATATTGCCAACGACATCACCATATGCCGGGTTGGACAGAGCCACCTCTTCGCCGTTCCGCGTTAAGGATGGTGCAAATTAACCATCATTTGTCTGTCAAATTTCTCAGGCAATCTTGACAAGATAAGGTCCGGCTTCTATCTCAGAGCCACGTTAGCACTCTCAGATGATGAGTGCTAACAAGCGCGGATCGGCTCGATCCGTTAACAGGGTTCAACGTCTATAACACCAAGGGTTATACCATGGCTGATATCAAGTTCCGCCCGCTTCATGACCGCGTCGTCGTTCGTCGCGTTGAATCGGAAGCCAAGACCGCTGGCGGCATCATCATCCCTGACACCGCCAAGGAAAAGCCGCAGGAAGGCGAAATCGTCGCTGTTGGCGCAGGCGCCCGTGACGAAGCTGGCAAGCTGATCGCTCTGGAAGTCAAGGCTGGCGACAAGGTTCTGTTCGGCAAGTGGTCGGGCACCGAAGTCAAGATCGGCGGCGAAGACCTGCTGATCATGAAGGAATCCGACATTCTGGGTATCGTTGGCTGATTAGCCGGAAGCGTTTCGCTTTTATCCTAGAAATCCAATTCACCATAATCTGACCGGGATATTCCCAGGAGAGTAAAATGGCTGCAAAAGACGTAAAATTCGGCCGCACTGCGCGCGAAAAGATGCTGCGCGGCGTCGATATCCTCGCTGACGCTGTTAAGGTAACGCTCGGCCCCAAGGGTCGTAACGTTGTCATCGACAAGTCTTTCGGCGCACCGCGCATCACCAAGGACGGCGTATCGGTCGCCAAGGAAATCGAACTGGAAGACAAGTTCGAAAACATGGGCGCACAGATGCTGCGCGAAGTGGCTTCAAAGACCAACGACACTGCCGGTGACGGCACGACGACCGCTACCGTTCTCGGTCAGGCAATCGTTCAGGAAGGTGCAAAGGCTGTTGCCGCCGGCATGAACCCGATGGACCTGAAGCGCGGTATCGACCTCGCAGTAACCGAAGTTGTTGCTGAACTTCTCGGCAAGGCCAAGAAGATCAACACGTCGGAAGAAGTTGCTCAGGTCGGCACGATCTCTGCCAACGGCGAAGCCGAAATCGGCAAGATGATCGCTGACGCGATGCAGAAGGTCGGCAATGAAGGCGTGATCACGGTTGAAGAAGCCAAGACCGCTGAAACCGAACTCGAAGTCGTTGAAGGCATGCAGTTCGACCGCGGTTATCTGTCCCCTTACTTCGTCACCAACCCGGAAAAGATGGTTGCTGACCTGGAAGACGCTTACATCCTCCTGCACGAAAAGAAGCTCTCGAACCTTCAGGCCCTCCTGCCGGTTCTGGAAGCTGTCGTTCAGACCTCCAAGCCGCTCGTCATTATCGCTGAAGACGTCGAAGGCGAAGCTCTTGCAACGCTCGTCGTCAACAAGCTGCGTGGCGGCCTGAAGATTGCTGCTGTCAAGGCTCCTGGTTTCGGCGATCGCCGCAAGGCCATGCTGGAAGACATCGCGATCCTCACCGGCGGTCAGGTTATCTCCGAAGACCTCGGCATCAAGCTCGAAACCGTTACGCTCGACATGCTCGGCCGTGCAAAGAAGGTTTCGATCTCGAAGGAAAACACCACGATCGTTGACGGTGCAGGCCAGAAGGCTGAAATCGACGCTCGCGTTTCGCAGATCAAGCAGCAGATCGAAGAAACCTCTTCGGACTATGATCGTGAAAAGCT
This sequence comes from Brucella tritici, assembly GCF_008932295.1. Classification (GTDB taxonomy): domain Bacteria; phylum Pseudomonadota; class Alphaproteobacteria; order Rhizobiales; family Rhizobiaceae; genus Brucella; species Brucella tritici. The sequence continues at coordinate 126,352 of NZ_WBWA01000001.1, forward strand.
TCAGGAACGTCTTGCCAAGCTCGCTGGTGGCGTTGCCGTGATCCGCGTCGGCGGTGCAACGGAAGTTGAAGTGAAGGAAAAGAAGGACCGCGTTGACGACGCCCTGAACGCAACCCGCGCTGCGGTTGAAGAAGGCATCGTTGCTGGTGGCGGCACCGCCCTCCTCCGCGCTTCGGCCAAGATCTCTGCCAAGGGCATCAACGCCGATCAGGAAGCTGGCATCAACATCGTTCGTCGCGCTCTGCAGGCTCCGGCTCGCCAGATCACGACCAATGCCGGTGAAGAAGCTTCGGTTATTGTTGGCAAGATCCTTGAAAATGCCTCTGAAACCTATGGCTACAACACTGCCAATGGCGAATTCGGCGACCTGATCAAGGCTGGCGTTGTCGATCCGGTCAAGGTTGTCCGCACCGCTCTGCAGAACGCAGCATCGGTTGCTGGCCTCCTAATCACGACAGAAGCCATGATCGCCGAACTGCCTAAGAAGGATGCAGCTCCGGCTGGCATGCCTGGCGGCATGGGCGGCATGGGCGGCATGGACTTCTAAAAAGTCCACAAAGCTTACTTTGATGAAAATGCGAGAAAGGCGGCCTTGGGCCGCCTTTCTTTTTCTGCTGCGTAACCATTTGTGATTTATGAAAAATTTACTCTGCTCGCGCTTTGCGGCAGTAAAGTCTTTATTTTAGAAACTTCTGATTGACTCATAACCGCCAATCATGATCAATCCCGAATGACATAGAGATGGACTTCCTGTTTGCCCCCGCACTTTGGAAGTCCTGTCTCAGGCAACAGGAAAGGCAGGCTTCGGCCTGTCTTTCCACTTGCACCGTTTGAAGATCGGCCCTTATTCCGCGGCGTGGATATTTGTCTTGGCTGATGCCGAGGCATCGTAACGAGCGCGAGCCATCATCACCTTTGCTTCATTGGCTATGGCCCACTCACCCAGCGCTCGCACAGGGCGCAAAAGATCGCACCCCAATTCAGTCAATTCATATTCGACCTTTGGCGGGATTGTCGGGAAGAGCGTGCGCTTGACGAAACCATCCCGTTCCAGATTACGTAACGTCGTCGTCAGCATTTTTTGCGAAATCCCATCCACTGTTCGGCGCAATTCGTTAAACCGCATTGGACCATTGCCAAGATAACTCACCACAAACACCGTCCATTTATCGCCAACGCGAGACAAAATCTCTGTTACGGTCCTGCATGCACTGGTTTCCTTGAAGTCACCGGGTTTCATAAAAGTGCCTCCTTGCGCCGCCTGTCAGTCACTTATATAGCGTCGGTTTCCAATGGTTACCACTCTAATAAAGGTGCTATCTATGTCTAAGCTCAAAGTCGCAGTCATCGTCGGCAGCACGCGCGAACAACGTTTTGCCCCAGTTCCCGCCCAGTGGATTGCAAAGCTCGCTGCCGAACGACCCGAACTGGACGTGGAAATCCTCGATGTTGCCGACTATCCGATGGGCTTCTATGGCGACACGTCCACTACGACTGCACAAGCAGAAACTGCCGACAAATGGAAAACCAAGCTGCGCGAGTTCGACGCCTACATTCTGACCGCAGCTGAATACAACCACGCTCCTACTGCCGTTCTGAAGAATGCCATCGACTACGGTGACTGGATTCAGAAGCCAATGGGGTTTGTCGGTTATGGCGGCGTCGGTGGCGCTCGCGCTGTCGAACAACTGCGGATGATTGCCGTCGAAATGTCTTCTATGTCAGTCAAAACCGGCGTTCATATCCTTTTCCCTGATTATCTCGCTGTCGTCAAAAACGAGAATAAGCTGGACGATTTCCCGCATCTTGGGGAAGCCGCCAAGAATATGCTGGATCAGTTGATCTGGTGGGGCAAGGCTCTTAAGTCTGCACGTTCAGCATAAACAAGACGGCAGGCCGGAACGTTGGGGTTCCGGCTTGCCGCTGGCATTGTATGCCCTATGATTATCTGCAGTCACAATGGAATGGATGATCATATGCGCAAAGAACTTCCCATCACCACAGCTCCGAAAGACGGCCGTAAGATAACAGTCGTCTGGACCGATGAAGATGACCAGCGCAATGAGTCAATTGCACAGTATCGAACGCTAGCCCAATTGCAGGCCGGCGGCGGTCAATGGGATGAGACAGATACAGGCTGGTGGACATTCACCGATAGCAAGACCCAGCGCAAAATCGAACCGACCGCCTGGATTTCCGAAACGGACGACAGTGACGATGAGGATGACGCTTGACCGTGCAGGTCCGGTCAATAAAATTTGACTTTTACCGTCATATTTTATCAAGTGATAGCGATATAAAAATTTCACGAAGAAACATTAGCCCGCCAAGGACTTAGCGGTGCTATATTTGCTTTGAATGGCTCGGTTTCGAGTCCAAGCTACCCGGAGACCTGAAATGACCGCTTTGCGTACCGAGACAGATACGTTCGGACCGATTGATGTTCCTGCAGACCGTTACTGGGGCGCACAAACGCAACGCTCATTGCAAAACTTCAAGATCGGTGGAGAGCGCATGCCACTACCGTTGGTTCATGCATTGGGTGTCGTCAAGCGCGCGGCAGCGGAAACCAATATTGCGCTCGGCAAACTCGATCCAGTTCTCGGTCAGGTCATTGCTGTAGCGGCTTCAGAAGTCATCGAGGGCAAGCTCGATGACCATTTTCCACTGGTCGTCTGGCAGACCGGTTCGGGAACGCAATCGAACATGAATGCCAACGAGGTCATCTCAAACCGGGCTATCGAACTTCTTGGCGGTGAAAAGGGGTCCAAGAAGCCGGTCCACCCCAATGACCACGTGAATATGAGCCAGTCGTCCAATGATAGCTTCCCGACGGCGATCCATATCGCCACGGCGGTTGAAGCAGTCAATCGGCTTTATCCGGCGCTTGAACATCTGACCAAGGCGCTCCAGGCCAAGGAAGAGGCTTTTAAAGATATCATCAAGATCGGCCGTACCCATACGCAGGACGCGACGCCGGTCACACTCGGACAGGAATTTTCCGGTTATCGCGCCGCATTGGAATATGCGCGTCATCGCGTTGAGCAATCACTCGCAGACGTCTTTTTGCTTGCGCAAGGCGGAACCGCCGTCGGCACAGGCCTGAACGCACCAATCGGCTTTGATACAGGCTTCGCCGAAGCTGTGAGCGAAATTACCGGACTGACTTTCAAGACTGCACCCAACAAATTTGAGGCTCTTGCCAGCCATGGCGCCATTCTCAACTTCCACGGCAGCCTGAACGCCTTGGCGGCAGACCTGTTCAAGATAGCCAACGACATCCGTTTCCTTGGTTCAGGTCCGCGCTCCGGCTTGGGTGAACTTTCATTGCCGGAAAATGAACCAGGGTCTTCCATCATGCCGGGCAAGGTCAATCCGACTCAGGCCGAAGCTCTGACGATGGTGGCAACACAGGTATTCGGCAATCAGACAACAGTTACGGTTGCCGCAAGCCAAGGCCATTTTGAGCTCAATGTGTTCAAACCGGTGATCGCATATAATGTCCTGCAATCAATCCGCATTCTTAGCGACGCCATGGTGTCATTTGCTGATCATTGTATAGACGGAATCGAACCGAACCTGAACCGTATCAAGGAACTGCTGGACCGCTCGCTGATGCTTGTGACCGCATTGGCCCCGGCCATCGGTTATGACAATGCAGCCAAGATCGCCAAGACTGCTCACAAGAATGGAACGACCTTGCGCGAAGAGGCACTGGCGAGCGGATTGGTGTCGGAAGAAGACTATGAGCGGCTGGTGCGCGCGGAGAGAATGATTGCGCCAGAATGAATTGTATTCATACTGTAAACGAACTGTCGAGGATTAGACGGCTTTCCTTGACAGTCCGCAATCGTTAATTGATGCCCCAGTTCAACAGGAGATAGCCCCGCATGTCCTCTATCACTCCGCAGTCCAATGGCGTTGTAACGCTCATCGCCCGCATCTTTCTTTCGATTCTCTTCATCCTTGCCGGCTATGGCAAACTGACCGCCATCTCGGGCACCGCAGGTTACTTCGCTGGCCTCGGCCTTCCGGTTCCAACCGCTACGGCTGTCATTGTCGGCCTGGTGGAATTTGTCGGCGGCCTCGCAATTCTTGTTGGCTTTCAGACGCGCATCGCAGCAGCCATCGTTGGTCTGTTCACCATCGGCGCGACGCTTGTTGCTCATATGGACACTCGCAAGGCATGAATGCCCTGATGGCACAGAAAAACATCGCAATTGCCGGTGGCCTGTTCATCCTTGCCCTGCATGGCGCAGGTTCGCTTTCGATTGACGCCAAGCGCGGCTGATCAAGTACAGTCAAGAGAATGAAAAAACCGCGCCATTCGGATGGCGCGGTTTTTATTTCCACTTCCTACCGCTAATGGCTACAAAGGAGGATGCTCCTCGAATTGCGGTAAGTCATCCAGAATGTCATACCATGGAGCTTTCGAGCCAACGAAAATATGGGCCGACGGCTTCAGGCTTGGCTCCTCAGCCAACACACCATAATTGACGTGAACATATTCCCCATCGCGCACAATAGAATATAGAAAGGAACCGCAAGCAGCACAGCGCACGTCGTGATCGGTCTCGTTGCCGACAAACATGAGCAACGCTCTGTCGTTCGCCTCTTCCAATGCGTTGGTTCTTATTCCGCCAAAAGCCTTGAATGCGCTGCCAGTGGCACGACGACATAGTGAGCAATGGCAATTCAGAGCATATTCGAATTCATCTGGTACGGTGAAACGGACGGTTTCACAAGCACAACGACCAATCAATCTCCGCACACCGTTCATCTGGACTGTTCCGAGTGCCAATTGTGAAATCGTAACATAAAAGACAAAGTCGAAGTTATCTACCCGTCCAACCCTTTACGAATACGGGTCGCAACTTCCGTAACTCGTGCATTCTCTTGGCTACGGCGCGCCGAAACAAGGCAAGCCTGCGAGCGCAGAATAACGCCATCTTCCAAAACCTTGAGACGGTTGGCTCGCAGTGTTGAACCGGTCGATGTGATATCAACGATCATGTCCGCAGAACCAGCCGCCGGAGCGCCTTCAGTAGCACCCAGGCTTTCAACGATGCGGTAGACCTGAATGCCATGCTTTTGCGAAAAAAACTGCTGTGTCAGTCGCCAATATTTGGTGGCGATGCGCAGACGACGACCATGGCGCTGGCGGAAATCCGCCGCTACATCATCCAGATCGGCCATGCTGGTCACATCACGCCAGACTTCAGGCACTGCCACGATCACGTCGGCATGACCAAATCCCAATTCGGCTTCTATAGCCACGCGTTCTTCCGAATGCGCCAATGTTTCGCGAACAAGATCTTCGCCTGTAACGCCCAGATCAACGCTGCCATATCCCAACTCGCGAGCAATTTCGGAAGCTGAAAGGAACAGAATATCCAGATCAGGTTCGCCCTCGACACGCGCTCGGTAATTACGCGAGTCGTCTGGCAGAACCACTTTGTAGCCCGCCTTTTCGAGCACTGCGAGCGTCTGTTCCTTCAACCGTCCCTTGGACGGCAATGCGAGGGTGACACTCATTTTTTCTCTCCCGCCAGGGCCTGAAGCCGGTCCAGCCAGATGGAAAAGCCAACGCCGGGAATGTTTTCGGAAGCGCCAAGCATGGTCAGAAGGCGATCATAGCGGCCACCGCCTGCCAGAACAGCATCCTTCTCCACGCCTGCGGCACGAATCTCATAGACGAGGCCCGTGTAATAATCGAGCGGGCGTCCGAAGGAGGCGTCGTAGAGAATATCTTTCGTGGCAATCCCCGCATTCGCAACAGCTTCACTACGCGCTTCAAACTTCTGTAATACCGCAGCAAGATCAAGGGCGTGTTCCGATGCGAACGCCCGCAAGGTAACGGCTGCGGAATCAAGCGATACACGCATTTCGAGAAACTGCTTCAGGAGATCGAGCGCAGATGCCGGGAAGCGCGTGGCCGCCAAATCTTCCTTTTCGATCAACCGCCGTGCAATCTCTGCGGGCGAGCGTCCAGAGCTAGGCGAAATGCCAGCTTCGAGCATTTCCGCTTCCAGCATGCGCGCAAGCCCGGTTTCGTCGCCTTCTGCGACCAGAACGGCAAGGGTTTCCGGCAATGGATCACGCCGCTGTGCGCCAGTCAGCTCGGCTAGTACCTGCTCCATCGAATTCGCATCGCCGAAAGAACGCAAAAGCTTCTTGCGCCAGCCTTGTGGCAGGCCCAGCGCTTTCAGCATGCCAGCAAAAACCGACTGATCGCCCAAAACGATATCGAGCTCTGCTTCAGGAGCCGCCGCACGAACACAGGAAAGCGCATCAGCAATCGAGCGCGCATCCGATGCGGCTTCGTCTGAAGCGCCCAAGTCTTCGATACCCGCTTGAAGGAATTCAGCCGCTCCGTCACGACGCTGACGGAACACTTCGCCCAGATAAGCATAGCGCTTCGGCGTGGCCGCATTCAGAGCGATGTGGTTGCGGCAGACGGGAATTGTAAATTCCGGTCGCAAGCATAAACTATCGCCATTCTCGTTTTCGGTCAGAAAAATACGGCGGCGCAAATCCTCACCCGCCATATCCAGAAATGGATCGGCTGGCTGGATCAGCGGAATTTCGACAAGTTCGGCTTCGCGCGCATCAAGCGTTGCACGAAGAGAATTGAGAACACCAGACGCGCTCGATCCAGCCATGATTTCCGTCACTTCGACTGTTCTGCGCGATCTTGCGCCTGACTGGCAAGGATTTCACGAACTGCGTCGATGAGGCCATCGTCCTTGGCCGTGATCTGCGCCGGACGGCTTTCACGCCAGGTTACATTGTCCTCGATCTCCGCAGAAAGACGCTTGCCCTCGACCAGATCCTTGATCTGCACTTCACCGGCCTCACGCTCCTGCGAACCCTGAATGATGACGCACGGCGCCTCACGACGATCAGCATATTTCATCTGCGCCTTCATGCCAGATCCGCCAACGTACATTTCAGCGCGAATGCCAGCCTGACGCAGATCGGAGACCATTTTCTGATAGCGCCCAAGGCTTTCCGTATCCTTGTCCATGACCAGAACCACTACCGGCCCGACGACATCGGAAACATCCAGTTTGCCGAGGTTCTTCAAAGCCGTCATCAGACGCGAAACACCAATGGAGAAGCCTGTCGCTGGAACTGGTTCACCCCGGAAGCGTGACACGAGACCATCATAACGGCCACCGCCACCCACCGAACCGAACACGACCTTCTGGCCGTCCTCGTTGGTCACATCGAACAGAAGTTCTGCCTCGAAAACCGGACCGGTGTAATATTCAAGACCGCGCACGACAGATGGATCGATCTTCACACGACCATCATAGTCGCCCGCAGAGAACAGCGCCTGCATGTCGGCGAGTTCGGTCACACCTTCTTCGCCCTTGGCGTTGCCTGCGACGACGGCACGGAGATTGGCAATCGTGTCGGTGCCCGTCGAACCACCGGCGGCGGTGAAAGCCAGCACCTTTTCAATCGCGGCATCGGTCAGCTCTGCACCCTTGGTGAAATCGCCACTTTCGTCGAGGCGACCTTTACCGAGCAGAAGGCGAACGCCTTCCGGACCAAATTTGTCGAGCTTGTCGATGGCGCGCAGCACATTCAGGCGTTTTGCATCATTACTCTCGCCTGCAAGGCCGATGGCTTCCAGCACGCCGTCGAGAACCTTGCGGTTATTGACGCGGATCGCATAATCGCCACGACGGATACCAAGGCGCTCCAGCGTGTCGGCCATCATCATGCACATTTCAGCATCAGCAGAGACATTCGGTGCACCGACCGTGTCAGCGTCGAATTGCATGAACTGACGGAAGCGGCCCGGTCCCGGCTTTTCATTGCGGAACACCCAACCATTACGATAGCTACGATAAGGCTTTGGCAGCGACTCGTAGTTTTCGGCAACAAAGCGTGCCAGCGGCGCAGTCAGATCGTAGCGCAGTGACAGCCATTGTTCATCGTCGTCCTGAAACGAGAACACGCCTTCGTTCGGGCGATCCTGATCCGGAAGAAACTTGCCAAGCGCGTCCGTATATTCCACGAGCGGAGTTTCCACCGGCTCGAAGCCATACAGGTCGTAAACTTCACGGATTGTCGCCATCATCTTTTCAGCGGCGCGCAAATCATCCGGCACCCGATCGACAAACCCGCGCGGCAACCGCGCCTTCATCTTGTCCGCTTTATCGGCCATTTTTCCTGCCTGATCGCTGATTTATACATACATGCCGATTGAAACCGGCATCAATTCTGTTGCCGGTTTCCTAACCGATCAAGTCCGTTGCGGCAAGTGCGGGAAGCGTGTTCAGCGTGTCGCAATGGCGACAGCCGCTCCTGCCATCATGCCAGCGCTGGTTCTATTGGCAATTCGCATCATGCGGGGACTGCGCAGAAACCGTCGTGCCTGTGCTGCGAGCACGACCCATGCGGTATCGACTGCAGCGAGAACCGCAAACATGACCAGCAGCAATTCGGCCCAGCCAACCAGCGAAACATGGGTGATATCAACCACCGTCGGCAAGATGGCGAGGTAGAAAACCATGATCTTCGGATTGCCGAGTGTAATCGCCAGCGCACTGAGGAAGAGCTTCCCCGCTTCACCCTGACGCGGAATGGCATCTTCATCTGCGACTTCATTTACCGGTGCGATCCACATCTTCCACGAAAGATAGGCCAGATAGGCTACGCCGACATATTTGAGGATGAGAAACGCTGTGTGAAACGTATTTGCCAGCGCGGCCAGTCCCCAAACCGCTAGTGAAAGCCAGATGGCATCACCGAGCCACAGACCGAACATGAATGGAAAAACGCCCTTGTGGCCGCGGCTGATGACACGTGCCACCAACGCGCCGACATTCGGCCCCGGTGTACCCGCCGCCACGACCAGAATACCGGCAAATGCCAACAACGACACCAAGTCCATGATCGTCTCCCATACTCAAAGATGGACGTTTCTCGCAGAAATGATGCGGCTTAGCAATCGTTGCTCTAGCTCGGTCGTTTGAAACTCTGTCGCAATTTTTCAATGTGAGTCCGACAATGGCAACCCTCAATGTGGTCGTTCACCAGTCCCATGGCTTGCATGAAGGCATAAACGGTCGTCGGCCCAACGAATGACCAGCCCCGCTTCTTCAGATCTTTAGAGATGCGGATCGATGTCTCGGTCTTCGGGTTGGCGACAAGAGTTGGATAGTCCACCACGGCAGGGCGGTCTTTCGCCCCCGGCTCGAAAGACCAGAAATAGGCCGCAAGTGAACCCTTTTCTGCGACCAGTTCAATTGCGCGCTTGGCGTTATTAATCGTGGATTCAATCTTGCCGCGGTGACGCACAATTCCCTTGTCGGCCAGCAGGCGCTCCACATCCTCTTGATTGTACTGCGCAACACGATGGAAATCGAAGCCATCGAAAGCTGCACGAAAATTCTCGCGTTTGCGCAAAATCGTGAGCCATGACAGGCCTGATTGGAAACCTTCGAGGCAGATTTTCTCAAAAAGCCGGAAATCGTCAGAGACAGGAACACCCCATTCATTGTCATGATAGGCAAGGTAATCCGGTAACTCGCCCGGCCAGAAGCAACGTGCCATACCATCGGCGCCGACGATCAGACCGGTTTTTGCCTCAGCAACATCGCTCATTGTTCCGCCTCTCAGGTTTCATCCATAATTAATTATGTCGCGCAACCTGACACTAACCACAACTTTAATTGGAAGGGCCATCAGGCGAAACACGCGACCAAAATTTACCTTTACGATTCCATTCCAGCACACAATCCTTACACGAGCATGAGGGTCGCTCTCCTGACAGCCGATGTCAGGAGCTGCAACGGGCAACAGCGCCACAAAGATTTTCCGGCGCAAAGAGACGGATCTGGATAATGAAACCACGTCATCTTCTTTTAATCGGATCGCTTGCGGCGATTGCTGTTTCCATCGTCAGCACGGGTATGGCGTTTGCCAATGACCGCTATGCAACCCTGCCGCCGGTAAGTGTGAGTCCCGACCTCTCTGCCCCTTGGGTAGCTCAGTTGCATGGACAACCTGCCCGCATACAGGCCGTACCGCAGTCTTTACAGACAGCACCGCGTATTGCTGCCAGGCAGAAACAAAAAGTCAAACCGAACTATCGTCAGGTTTCGTATCAACGGCCGGCTGCAAATCCGGCAACCACGGTACGAAAGCACCAGATTGATCCCGCTTATCTGCCGCAGATGGTGTCCTATTCCGGCAACGAAAAAACGGGAACAATCGTCATCGATACAGGCAAGCGCTTCCTTTATCTCGTTCAACCTGGCGGCAAGGCGATGCGATATGGTGTTGGCGTCGGCAAGCAGGGATTCAGTTGGAAGGGGTCGCAGCGCATCAGCCGCAAGGCTGAATGGCCAACCTGGACGCCACCGAAGGAAATGATCGCACGCGAGCGCAAGAAGGGACGTATTCTGCCTGCACGTATGGAAGGCGGCGTCAACAATCCTCTCGGCGCACGCGCCCTTTATCTCGGTTCGACGCTTTATCGCATCCACGGAACCAATCAGCCATGGACCATTGGCAAGGCGATGTCGTCCGGCTGCATTCGCATGCGTAACGAAGACGTCACTGATCTTTATGAACGTGTTCCAGTTGGTGCAAAGGTCGTTGTCCGCTAACCAAACCATTTCCCATGCCATTTGCGACCGTCTTCTCCCGAAGGCGGTCGCATTGTTTTCACAAATCTGAAAAGATCAAAATTTCTGCACAGAAAGAATGATCGCAGACTTTGAAACTTGCTTGAAAGGGCTTTTCCTTTTGCCCCGAACACCCATATGCTGACCATGGCAAAGTCCAGAAAGATATGGAAAAAGCTGCCGGATGGCAGTTGTGCCGGAGAAGAAAACCGGCATGTAGGTCAATAGCATTTATGCGCATAAAGGGGGCCACCCCGCGCCGAATGCTTCGGAGGGAAAGGATAAATCATGACCGTACCGACAGTTAAACTGAACGACGGCAATCACATTCCGCAGCTCGGTTACGGTGTCTGGCAAGTGGGTAACGACGAAGCGGTCGCCGCTGTCAGCGAAGCGTTGAAAGCAGGATATCGCCATATCGATACCGCTGCCATTTATGGTAATGAAGAGGGCGTCGGTAAGGCGATCAAGAGTTCCGGTATCGAGCGTGGCGACATTTTCCTCACCACGAAATTGTGGAACAGCGAACAAGGCTATGAATCGACGCTGAAAGCATTTGACACCAGCCTGAAAAAGCTTGGCACGGACTATGTGGATCTTTATCTCATCCACTGGCCAATGCCATCAAAAGACCTTTTCATGGAAACATGGCGCGCGTTTCTCAAACTGAAAGAGGAAGGCCGTGCAAAATCCATTGGTGTATCCAACTTCCGTACAGCCGATCTCGAACGCATCATCAAGGAAAGCGGTGTTACGCCAGTTCTCAATCAGATTGAATTGCATCCACAATTCCAGCAGGACGAGTTGCGTCTGTTCCACAGCAAACACAACATCGCAACAGAAGCCTGGAGCCCGCTCGGTCAGGGTAAGATTCTGGAGGACGCCACGCTGAAAACCATCGCGGAGAAACACGGCAAGTCGGTCGCGCAGGTCATTCTGCGCTGGCACATCGAGACAGGTAATATCGTCATCCCGAAGTCTGTTACACCTGCCCGCATCAAGGAAAACTTCGATATTTTCGATTTCCATCTCAACGGAACCGATCACGATGCGATTACGAAACTAGACAAGGCCGATGGCCGGATAGGCCCGAACCCGAGTACATTCTCGGCTGGCTGAACAGACATCGAGGAAAAACCGGGCAAACGCCCGGTTTTTTTATGCTGCGATTTGTGACAACCCCTGCGGCTTCGGACCACCATAGGCCCAGTCGATCAGCTCCACCGTATGAACAATCGGCAGTTTGCTGCCGGTCGCGATCTGCGTCATGCAGCCGATATTGCCGGTTGCGATCAGAGCAGCGCCGGTTGCCTCGATATTCTTCACCTTGCGGTCGCGCAGCTTGGCGGCAATCTCCGGCTGCATGATGTTATAGGTGCCAGCCGATCCGCAGCAGAGGTGCCCTTCCAGCGGTTCCTTCACCGTAAAGCCCGCCTTGGAAAGCAGGTCTTTCGGCTGCCGCACGATTTTCTGCCCATGCTGCATCGAGCAGGCCGAATGATAGGCGACCGTCAGCGCCTGCGGCGCATCCGGTTCCGGCAGGTCGATGCCGACCAGATATTCCGTGATGTCTTTTGCCAGCGCCGAAACCCGCGCAGCCTTGTCCTGATAAGCCGGATCAAGCCGCAACATGTAACCATAATCTTTGATCGTCGTGCCGCAGCCAGACGCCGTGATGATGATCGCATCGAGACCGCCCGCCTCAATCTCGCGCGTCCAGACATCGACATTGTGCCGCGCCTGTTCAAGCGCCTGTTCTTCACGGCCCATATGGTGAACCAGCGAACCGCAGCAGCCTTCGCCCTTCGGCGTCACCACTTCGATGCCAAAGCGGTTCAAAAGCCGCAACGTGGCGGCGTTGATACCCGGATTGAGCACTGGCTGCGCACAGCCGTTGAGAATTGCCACGCGACCGCGCTTTTCGCCCTTGGCGGCGCTGACGGTTTCGATAGGGACTGCGGCTGGCAGGTTTTGCGGCGCGAGATCAAGCATGGCCGCCATGGGTTTCAGGGCGTCGCTCTTGCGCAACAGCGGAGCAAACGGCTTGCCCAGTTTCGCCAGCTTCAACGCGGCGCGGAACCGGCCCGGATAGGGCAGAATCTGCGCCAGCACACCGCGCAGAAAGCGGTTCATGAATGGGCGCTTGTAGGTCTTCTCGATATGCGCGCGGGCATGATCGACCAGATGCATGTAATTGACGCCCGAAGGACAGGTCGTCATGCAGGACAGGCACGACAGGCAGCGGTCGACATGGCGCACGACTTCTTCATCCGCCGGACGGCCGTTTTCCAGCATGTCCTTAATCAGGTAGATGCGTCCGCGGGGACTGTCGAGTTCGTTGCCGAGCGTCACATATGTCGGGCATGTGGCCGTGCAGAAGCCGCAATGCACGCATTTGCGCAGGATTTTTTCCGATTCCTGAACACCAGGATCGCGCAGCTGGTCGGGGCTGAAATGAGTTTGCATCGTGTCACGCTCCAACCTGATGAGAATGCATACGGCCCGGATTGAGAATATTCTCCGGATCGAATTGCTGCTTCAACCGCTGCGACAAGGCCGCAAGGGCTGCTGGCTGCGGTTCGAACACATCGATGCCAGCGCGGATCGCCTCCGGCGCGCGGACCAGCGTCGCGTGACCGCCACCATATCTGGCAATGAGTTTGCGCAAGATCTGCGCTTCCGGATCGGCTTCCATCCGCATCCAGATCAAGCCGCCCTGCCAGTCGTAATAAGCGTCGACACCCGCATGGCGGCGGAACTCGTCCACCATCTGCCAGCCTTGCATCGGCGTCATTGAAACGCGCCAGACAGCGCGATTGTCGCCCGCATTGGCATAAGGCAGAACATCGCGCACTTCGCGCCAAAGCTGTTGCGACTGCGCCCCGTCGAGCGCTTCCACCGTGCCGGATTGGCGAAGCAGCGCCTGCAATTGGCGGCTGCGATGCTCGACCGAAGGCGCGAAACCTTCAAGCCGCAACACGGTCGCCGCTTCCCAGCCAAGCTTTCCATCGAGAAAGCGATTGGCAACAGTCGGCGGCAAATGCGCTGCGGAAGCGACTTCCTCGCGCGATCCCATCGCCATGGCCATGACGCGCGCCGCCTGTTCATCGGTCAGCCCGCGCACGACGAGCGTGGCTACCGTTTCCGGTTTTGGCAGAACCTTGAATGTCACCTCTGTGGCGACGCCCAGCGTGCCCCAGGAATTGGCCATGCCCTTGGACAAGTCATAACCCGTCACGTTCTTGACCACACGACCGCCGGATTTGAACAATTCGCCACGCCCGGACACAACGCGCACGCCAAGTACATGATCACGGGCAGCACCCGCCTTGAGACGGCGCGGACCGGACAGGTTGGCGGCAAGCGCACCGCCGATCGTGCCGCGACCAGCCTCGCCCGACAGCAACGGGCCGTAATCCATCGGCTCGAAATGAAAACACTGATTGTTGTCAGCCAGAAGCTTTTCGATCGCGACCATCGGCGTTCCGGCCTTTGCCGAAAGCACCAACTCGTCTGGCTCATACAATGTCACGCCTGTCAACCGCGACACGTCGAGCACGCGGCCCGCATCGACCCTGTGTCCGATACCGCGCTTGGAGCCATGGCCGATGATTTCCAGCGGGGTGGAGCTGGCCAGCGCATCCTGCACCGCATCCAGAACGCCCGCTTCATCCTGCGGCTTGAGAATATTTGCATTGCTCATGATCAAAACCACAATTCAGAATCGGGGAATATCCGGGTGGGCCAGTTCGCCGCGATGCACATGCATGCGGCCAAGCTCGGCGCAGCGGCGCAATTGCGGAAACACCTTGCCGGGATTGAGCAGATGCTTGGCATCGAAAGCACATTTGACGCGCATCTGCTGGTCGAGGTCGACATCGTTGAACATTTCCGGCATCAGATCGCGCTTTTCAATGCCGACGCCATGCTCGCCGGTGAGGACACCGCCGACTTTTACGCAAAGCCGCAAAATATCCGCGCCGAAATTCTCGGCTGCTTCCAGTTCGCCCGGTATATTCGCATCATAGAGGATCAGCGGATGCAGATTGCCATCGCCCGCATGAAACACATTGGCCACCCGCAATCCGTATTTTTCGGACAAGTCGCGCATGCCTGACAGCACACGCGGCAGCTCCTTGCGCGGAATGGTGCCATCCATGCACAGATAATCGGGTGAAATGCGCCCCACTGCCGGGAAAGCTGCCTTGCGCCCGGCCCAGAAAGCGAGACGCTGCTCTTCCGACTGCGACAGAATACAGGTCGTGGAACCATTGCGCAGCGCCAGCGCTTCGACCCGACCGATCAGATAATCCACCTCAACTGGAGGTCCATCCAGTTCGACAATCAACAATGCTTCGACATCCAGTGGATAGCCTACACGGACAAAATCTTCCGCCGCTTTGATAGCCGGTCTGTCCATCATCTCCATTCCACCGGGAATGATGCCTGCACCGATAATGTCAGCCACACACTGACCAGCCTGCTCGCTGGATGGAAAGCCAACCATGACAGCACGCGCCGTTTCCGGCTTTTGCAGGATACGGACCGTAATTTCTGTCACGATGCCGAGCAGCCCTTCCGATCCGGTCATAAGACCGAGAAGATCATAGCCCTCGCTATCGAGATGCTTGCCGCCAAGCCGGATCACCTCACCGGTAATCAGCACCATCTCAATGCCGAGTACATTATTCGCTGTCAGACCGTATTTGAGGCAGTGCACACCACCTGCGTTTTCAGCGACATTGCCGCCAATGGAGCAGGCAATCTGCGACGACGGATCGGGCGCGTAATAAAAGCCCTCATGTTCAACAGCCTTGGTGATGCCGAGATTGGTCACGCCCGGCTGCACCACCGCGACACGATTTGGATAATCGATTTCGAGAATGCGATTGAAGCGCGACATGCCAAGCAGAACTGCATCCTGCAACGGCATTGAGCCACCGGACAGCGATGTGCCCGCGCCGCGCGGCACCACGCGAATATTATTATCGTGACAATAGCGCAGAACCTGCGAAACCTGTTCTACCGTTTCTGGCAGCACAACGACCAGCGGCAACGAACGGTGCGCGGTCAGGC
Source organism: Brucella tritici (assembly GCF_008932295.1). Classification (GTDB taxonomy): domain Bacteria; phylum Pseudomonadota; class Alphaproteobacteria; order Rhizobiales; family Rhizobiaceae; genus Brucella; species Brucella tritici. The sequence goes on from NZ_WBWA01000001.1 coordinate 142,074, forward strand.
CATCGCTCTCAAACACGCGCATTGCATTGATGGCATCGACAACGCCCTCGCCCGGCACGATACCGCGCAGATCAGCGACAATCTGCTCGCGCCGCTGCATGACGGATGCGTCTGGTTCCGGCATGATAAGTCCGCTCATATTCTCCTCCACCACTTATGTGGCCAAAGTGCACCCCGTACCATTTTCGTCAAGTGGTAAATCATTTTTACCACTTTAGTCGGCGGCTAAACAGTTTCCACGCTGCGGCATAATTGCTTGCCTAGTTTCCTAGCGCTCGGCTAGATGCTTTATACCCAAAGCTTTAGCAAAAGCACGGCAGGGAGTGGGGTAGCAGAACATGATGAGCAGTCTGGCAGATATGGAAATTTTTGCCCGCGTTGTGGCAACGGGCAGCATGTCAGCAGCCGCTCGCGATCTGAGTCTCTCGCCAGCAGTCGTATCGAAGCGCCTGGGACGGTTGGAAGAACGTCTCGGAACCCGACTGCTTCAACGCACAACCCGCCAGATCGCGCTGACTGAGGCAGGTCAGGGTTATCATGAGAGGGTTCTCGCCATTCTCTCTAACATCGAGGAAGCGGAAGCCTTTGTCGCCCGCCGTTCAGCCGATGCGCGCGGAACACTGAAAATTTCAGCTCCGACGACTTTCGGTCGCATGCACATTGCGCCTTATCTCGTGCCATTCATGCGCGCTAATGCCGATCTTACCGTCAATATGCAGCTTACCGACGAGATGGTCGACATCGTGGGCGATGGATATGATCTGGCCATTCGGATCGCGGAGCTTTCCGATTCAACTCTCGTCGCGCGCCGTCTTGCCCCAGTGCGTCGTATTCTCGTCGCCTCACCCGGCTATATCGCGGAACGCGGCACACCACAGACGATTGAAGACCTGCAGGACCATATCTGTCTGGCACCGCATAACAACGACCCCTGGCGGCTGGAAGGCCCCAAAGGACCCATCGTCATTCGCCCGGTAGGACCACTGCAAACCAATTCCAGCGAAATGGTACGGGAAGCCGTCCTGGCAGGCCTCGGCATAGCGCAACGCTCAACCTGGGATATCGGCCCGGAACTTGCCGCGGACAAGTTGGTGCAAGTGCTGCCCGACTATGCAGCATCTCGAAACGTTGCAATTCATGCCGTTTATCCATCAAAACAGTTCCTTCCGGCAAAGGTTAGACTGTTCATCGACTATCTGGCTGATCTTTACGGCCCTGTTCCCTACTGGGAAAGCGGTACATCTCCTTACGAAGTAGCAAAAAAATAGACTGGCTTTCATTCGTCGGTTAATAAGCCACGCGCGCTATATTAGCGCGCCAGCATATAAAGCTAACTAAGCTTTTGATTCTAAAAGAATTAGCTATCTCGCAATCCGTTATTCAAGCGAATCGGATGATTTCCTCCCATTGTCCTGATTTTCTGGGAAAAATGATGAACACACCTGTACGCTTTATTCTAGCAATCATAGTCGCTGTTATCGTTGGCTGTGGTTTCATGTTCTACGACAAATCGCGCGGCGCTGAATGGGTCGTTTCTCCGCAGCAAATTGAGCAAGCCAAAGCTGACGGCAAATCCGGCATCGAAAGCCGTCCCGGCACAGTAACTGTCCTTCCGATCCGCAGCGAAACAGCCGACGCACTTCCGTTCAAATGGGCCATGTATGGCCTTGTCGCAGGTCTTTTCGTACTCGTCGCGACACGTAAGCGCAAAAAGGTCTAATTCTTTGTTCCGAAAGCCCGGTTGCATCATCGATCGGGCTTTCCTTTTCAATATATATTCCGTTGCCGGGCGCCCTGCTAAAGGCTACTTTGCCGCCGTTATGGAGAGGGCTTCAGACGGCATGGCCGACACGATTTTTTCCCGCATACAGGCAAGCCGCACGGCAGACGATGTCGTGCACCAGATCGAAACGCTCATTCTTGAAGGCGTCCTGCGTGGCGGCGACCGGCTTCCTGGTGAGCGTGAGCTGGCGCGCCAGTTCGATATATCGCGCCCGATATTGCGTGATGCTCTCAAACGGCTTGAAACGGCCGAGCTCCTGATTTCGAGGCATGGCGGTGGCACTTTCGTCGCGGACGTGATCGGACAGGTATTCAGCGCCCCAGTGGTCAAGCTTTTTGCGGATCACCGAAAGGCGACAGCCGACTATCTTGAATATCGCCGGGAAATCGAAAGCATTGCCGCAGAATATGCAGCACTTCGAGCCACACCCGCTGACAAGGCACTTCTGACCGAAATCATGGAAGCCATGGAAAAGGCTCACGGTGTCAGTGACTTCGATACGGAAGCGCGCCTCGACGTGGAATTGCACAATGCTGTTGGCGAAGCAGCACACAACATCGTTCTGCTGCACACACTACGGTCTTGCTATCAACTGCTGAAGGATGGGGTTTTTTACAATCGCAGCCTTATCTACAGCTATCCAGGCGTCGCTGACATGTTCCTGTCGCAACATCGCGCCATTTACGATGCCGTCATGGCCGGCAATCCGCAGGCGGCCCGCGAGGCGGTTCAGAAGCACATTCGTTTCGTGGAACAGGCAACACATGATCGCGAACTGCACGAAGAACGCGAACGCGTCTCGCGTTTGCGCTACCGACAGCGGGCGGGCGTGAAGACCGGCAAAGACATGAAGGAAGATGACGGCGAATGAGCGTGGTTTTCAAGGATGCGACAGGGCCGGACAATATCCGCCTCTATGCCATTGGGGACGTGCATGGCCGTCTCGACTTGTTACAGGACATGCACGGGCTAATCCATGCCGACCTAGACCAGCGCCCTGCTCATGACTGGCGTATCATTCACCTTGGTGATTACATAGATCGCGGTCCGGGCTCAAAGGAAGTGCTGGATTTTCTGATTGATGTATCGCGTCGGGATAAGCGCATCATTTCGCTGCTGGGCAATCATGACGACGGTTTTCTTACTTATCTAGCAACCGGAGACGTCGCAGGGATATTCGCACTGCATGGCGGCGTCGATACCGCTCGCTCTTACGGGGTAGAGGTTGATTTTGCTGATGCGGCTTCGGCGCGCCGAGCTCATACCGCTCTGGTGGGAACTGTCCCGCAAGAGCATATCGATTTCATTCGCGCCATGCCGTGCTCAGTAGCATTCGGCGAATTTTTCTTCTGTCACGCAGGAATAAACCCAGCAGTACCGCTAGACGCACAAGACCCGGAAGAACTGATCTGGATTCGCACAGCTTTTCTCAAATGGACCGCCCCCTTCGAAAAGGTCATCATCCACGGGCATACACCGCAAAGCGCTATCGATATTCAGCCCAACAGGGTCAATCTCGATACATATGCCTGGAAAAGCGGACAGCTTTCAGCCATCGTAATAGACGGTTCGGAAAAGCGTTTTATCGAAGCGAAATAGTGCGCTTAGTGGGCGCTGGAAATGCCGTAGCCGTCGGTGGACATCGCATTATTGCCCGCATCGACGGTGAATATGCCGACCGCCATAAATACAATCGCGGAAACCATCAATACGGTGAGGAGAGCGGCATGCTTGGCGGTCATATTCAGAAACTCTTTCGACTGGGGCCGGACGAAATTCGTCAGACGAGCCGCCACTTGAGAGCCTGGCAATCAGCCCTGCTCGTTCGGTTGCTGCCCGGGGAGACGGCGTTCAGTTACACCCGAAAAAAGTTACCCGCAACTGAACGGTTCCAGCCAAGCCACCGCTTTTCTCTTGAAAAATCGAATTGGTTGAACGCTGTGGCAAAGCGGCAACGCGATACTTCGACTTAAGGTTAAGACGCAGTTACGAAGCCTCTAAATTTGGTTTACCCACGCCTTGGCTAATGCAGCGCCTGCAGCATCCGCCTGTATTCCGAACTTATTTGCCTGCACTGGGTGCTCTACTGCCCAATCCGGTGCGAAACCCGCAATCATCTCACTTAGCTGTTCGTTCCATTCAGCGACAAGCTGTGTGTTCGCTTCAAAATGAAACTGCGTGCCATAAACTGCGCGCCCGATGCGATAGGCCTGATGAGGCGTCATATCACTCGTCGCCATATGCAATGCGCCCTTCGGAAGCGAAAAGGTATCGCGGTGCCAATGAAAGATTGGGAAGGCATCTCCTGCGGCGGACAATACCGGGTCGCCTTTGCCTTCCTCGGTAAGCCGAACTTCTTGCCAGCCGAACTCCATGGGCCGGTCCAGAACATTTGCGCCTCCATAAGCACGAGCGATGAGCTGACTGCCCAGACAAATACCAAGAACGGCCTTACCGCTGTCGCCAAACCGACGTATGAGCTCAAGCAAATACGGAAAATAAGGACATTCAGCGTCGGCTAGCGCATTCTGCTCGCCCCCAAGCACAATCAAGGCTTGATATCCATCGTCGTCACCGGGCAATGCATCCCCGCTGTATGGATGACGCAGATCAATCGAATAGCCGGCATCTGCCAGAACGGGTTCAATTTGTCCCAATCCAGAGCCTTCGTAGTTCTGAACGACCAGTACACCCATGAGAAATCCCCGACCTCTTTTTATCTTTGCTAACATGGAAAAGGCCCGGACGACAGCCGGGCCTTTAAATCAGTTCACCACCGAAACGCTGACCGTTCGACCGGCAACGAGGTGGACACTGTCCGGCACATCTTCAAGCTTCACACGCACCGGCACACGTTGCGCCAGGCGCACCCAGTTAAAGGTCGGTGAGACATTAGCCAACAGACTAGAAGAATCGCTACGCTCACGATCTTCAATCCCTCCGGCAATACCCTCGACCTTTCCTTTAAGTTGCACTTTGCTGCCCATGATATCGACCACCACCGGATCACCAATCCGGATACGCTCGAGCTTGTTCTCTTCAAAGTAGCCGGAAACGTAGAACGAGTCCGTATCAACGAGGGCCGTCACTGCCGATCCAGCGGAAACATAATCACCCGGTTGAAGTGAGAAGTTTGTAATCACTCCGTTGACGGGCGCCTTTACCGAAGACCGGTCCAGATTGAGTGTCGCCAGATCGCGATCCAGTTGCGCCTGACGGTAGGAAGCTTCCGCTTGCTGAGCCGTCGTTTCGATCTGCTCCAGCTTCTGACGTGTCACGGTCGTGTCGTTGAGCTGGCGATAGCGGACCAGATCGCGGTTTGCCATATCAAGTGCCGCCTTGCTGCTATCAACCTTTGCTTCCGCTGTTTGCAGGGCGAGCTTGTAACGTGCCTGATCGATACGGAAGATCACATCGCCCTGATGAACGCTTTCATTATCGTGGACAAGCACTTCTCCGACCAGACCTGAGACATCAGGCGCAACGCGCACCACATCAGCGCGAATTTTGCCGTCGCGGGTCCACGGCGCATTCATATAATAGTCCCACAAATGCCAGCCAAGAAGCCCCGCCATAGTGACCATGACGACGGTTACAAAGACACGGCCAGAATGTGCAAAGAGCTTTTTCATAGCGGTATTCCATTGAGAATGACGGCAGCAGCGCCGAGAATGCAAAAATACATCGCAGCATCGAACAAAGGCCGGTGCCATACGAAACGATAGAAGCGTGCGCGCGCCAGAAGACGCTGCATGACTGTGTTCGCGAAATAGGCACCGAGCGCCAGCACGCCGAGGGTCGGAATGTAAATTCCGTAGATGTCGAGTTCAGGTTGCATCACAAATCACATTGTTCTTCTAGGCTGCTTGTGGGAGTTCCATGAGCGGACGCGGCGGCAAGACGAAAGGCGGGGCTTTCGGGAAAAGATTGAAGCGCAGAGCGACCAGCGCCATTCGTGTACGTTTGGCTATTGCAGGCGATCCGCTCTCGATAATGGTGGTGATTGCCGCATCGATGGAAATGAGCAGATATCGGTCGATATCGCCTGCCTCATGCGGTTTGTCAGCCAGAGCACGGTAATGCGCACTAACGCCATCCAACACTTCATCGACAATTGACCGACAATTTTCGGGCAGTTTGGAGCGATATTGCTGGAGATCAATCGTGTTCATACCGTTTCGCAGATCGCGCAACAGATCGACCTTCGCGACATCTGCCGCCGGAACCAGCGCCAGACGCGGTGTCATCATGCCGATACGGTCGATCATCCGGAGCAAAAGACGGTTCATACGCTGGCGGCGGTGACGCCCAGGACGACGTTCAGCAGCAAGTGCAATATCGTTCCAGCCCGCCTTGATTAGCCGACGCACGCTCCATTCAGCACCGACAGACCGGACGATTGAAGTCACTACGGCAGCGATTACGATCCCCACAACGGTGGCCAGATTGGCATTAGCAAAACTGACGAAATCATGTGTCAGATGCCCCTGGAGCATGAGCATATTCGGCAAGTTCACGCAGAGCACCATGCCCAGCAGAAATTGCGAAGGAATGGCAAGCAGCAGGCCCGCCGGGATGAGGAATAGCCCCAGCACTAGAACCAGCGGGAAGAAGCCGTCCACCAGCGGGAGCAACGCAAATTCAAATATAAAGGCGGCAACAATGACAATCAAAAGCAACCAGTTGAACTTGCGCATCACCGGTACCGGATCATCCATGGTTGCGAAAATGCAGCAGAAGATGCCGGCCATCATGGCTGCGGCACTGCCTTGAGACCAGCCGCTCGCAATCCAGAAAGCGGTTGCTACGCATGTTGCGAGAAAGGCCGAGAATCCAGAGAGAAGCGCCATGCCATAATCACGATGCATGGGGCGGGCTTTCAGGTGCGCGTCGTAGCGGCGCCAGCGCAGCGAATGCCGGGAACCGGACACAATGTCCTGACGCAGCGTGATGCAATCGCTCCATATCTGAACGAGATCGCGAACACGAGCAGCCACATTGAAAGGCAGCAATTCGCCCCAGCTTGTTGCGTCCTTCCCATGACGGTCGATCTTTTCAATCAACCGCAACAGAATGGCACGGCGTTCCTCAGTCAGGTTCTCACCACTTTCTATCCAGTCGCAAGCCTCGTCCAGAAGCTTCTGTACGGCTGGATGCCAGGGCTTTTCGTTTTCACCGGGCTTCAGCGCCAGCACGTCATGCAGGCTCGATATAATCGGGAGAACAGCCACCATGCGCTGCTGCAACACGTGAAGCAGAGTACCAACATTTCTGATTGATGAAGTGTCATAGGCAACATGCGTGGTTAGATTGCGCAGCTCGAGCGCATCGGCGGCGAGACGCTGGCGATCCCGAAGAAATTCAGGTGTAGCGCCTTCACCCCGCATACTTGCCAGCGCCAGCTTTGAACCGTCACGCAGCCAGTTATCGATACGACTGACGAGCACAGGACCGCTATGACGCGGAAAAACAAGTCGATTGACGACAGCAGCACAGATGATGCCGATTGCGATCTCTTCCACTCGACCGACGGCATAGTCGAACGTCGTCTCAGGCACGGAAACAACCGCAAAACTCGCGATTGCCACGGTGTAACCAGCCAGCATGAACAAATAGCTGCGCGGTGTACCGTCGAGTAAGCTGATCGCAAGGCAGAGACCCATCCACAGACCGATCGCCAATGTCAGAATCTCAGGTGAATTGACCAGATGCGGTACGAACAGAATGGTCACTGCACCGCCGATGATAGTACCGATCAAACGGTAAAAACCCTTTGACGTGGTCGCACCTGACAGCGGATGCGCAACGATATATACAGCAGCAATAGACCAGTAGGGATTAGGCAGATTGGCCATCAGGCCGATCCACAGCGCAAGCATGGCCGCAGCAAAAGTCTTCAGTGAAAAGACTACGTCCCAGAATTTCGGGGTTGTTTCGGCAGGTTTCATCATGGCTTGTGGATGCACCGGTTGAACGCTTTGCGTCTTTCCGGTCAGACGGCCGATCAGAAAGACTATGTTTGAAATTTCTCATTCAGCTTGCGCAAAACCTCCATGGCGACATCGACCGCATCGGAATCGAGATCACCAAGGAAACGAGCGCGAAGACGAACAGCCGACTTTTCCACCTTGGCGGCAAGAGCGCGACCGTCCTCTGTCAATTGAATGAGCTTGACGCGACGATCGGCATCGTCGGCAACGCGCTGGATCAGGCCATCCTTTTCCAGCTCATCGACGACCCGGACAATCGTTGCTCCCTCAATACCGACTCGTTCAGCCAGCACACCTTGAGGGACGTGATCTCCGTGCCGCAACAGGGTCATTAGCGGTATGGCTTTCGCGTCGGAAAGACCATGCTCCGCCATCGCTGCATCGAAAGCCTTCCGCCATCCTCTGGCGGTACTTGCAAGAAGCGGTGCGAATTCGACCCACGTTTGTTTCATCACATCAGTTCCATTCAAATAGATAGCTTCATATCTATATGGATACAATCTAATTAAATGCAACAGACATGATGTTTCCCATCAATTGTTTGTGTAGGAATGCTAATTAATTGTCTCTTGATGCATTACCAAAGCGCTTGACCACCGCCCCTGCCCTCTGCCATCGATGCTGACATGCGCGCAAACTATAAAATGCAGAGACTATATGTTGAAGACGGCCTCGAAGAAGGCGACCAGATTGAAGTCGTCCCGCAGTCCGCACATTATCTTACCCATGTCCTGCGATTGAAGGATGGCGATGAAATTCTCGCCTTCAATGGACGCGACGGCGAATGGAAATCGCGGCTGAAGCCTGAGGGTAAGAAGCGGCTTTTCCTCCTGCCCTTCGAACAGACACGTCCGCAACCTTTGCCGAGTGATCTGGTCTATTGCTTCGCCCCGCTGAAGCAGGGGCGACTGGACTATATGGTACAAAAGGCTGTGGAGATGGGCGCAAGCGTTTTGCAGCCGGTCATCACACAGCACACTCAGGTACCAAAACTCGGAACTGATCGCATCAAGGCCAATGCGATAGAAGCTGCTGAACAGTGCGGCGTACTTTCCATACCTGACTGTCGCGAGGCCATCCGCTTCGACCATTTTATCAAACAATGGGACGAAGCCCGACACCTCATCTTCTGCGATGAAGGGCACGAATCGGATGATCCGTTGACCATCTTGCAGAACATGACGCCCGGCCCGGCCGCCCTACTGATCGGCCCGGAAGGAGGATTTTCAGAGGAAGAACGTCGAACGCTTCGAAAACTTCCCTTCGTGACAGCTATACCGCTCGGCCCTCGAATCCTGCGTGCCGACACGGCTGCCGTCGCCGCGATAGCTCTGGTACAATCTGTGCTTGGAGACTGGCGGAATGCAGGATGACATTCTCGAAATCTGATGTTCAATGGAATTGACTTGCGCGATTTGACAAATTTGTCCAATCACGCTGAAAAGCAAAAAATAGGCTAGGGATAGATTGCATGGCGCGCGATACGACTGATGAAACGGCACTGACGGGCGTTGAACAACTGGCTGGCTATCTGGCTGGCGGATGCAAGCCCAAAGATGCCTGGCGCATCGGCACCGAGCATGAAAAATTTCCATTCTACACGGTCGATAACAGTCCCGTTCCCTATGAGGGGCCACGCGGCATCAAAGCCATCCTTGAAGGTATGCAGGCAACGCTTGGCTGGGAACCTATTATCGATGAAGGCAATATCATCGGTCTGGTGGAGCCAACCGGACAGGGGGCGATTTCACTGGAGCCCGGCGGTCAGTTTGAGCTTTCCGGAGCGCCTCTTTCAACCATTCATCAGACATGCCGTGAAGTGAACGCGCATCTATCTCAGGTCCGCGAAATAGCGGAGCCCCTTGGTATTCGCTTTTTAGGTGTTGGCGGCAGCCCGAAATGGACTTTGGCCGAAACACCCGTCATGCCGAAGTCACGCTACAAGATCATGACCAACTACATGCCGAAAGTCGGGCATGAAGGTCTGGACATGATGTATCGCACTTCGACCATTCAGGTTAATCTGGACTTCAGCTCGGAACGAGACATGCGCCGCAAGATGCAGGTTTCGATGAAGCTGCAATCCGTGGCAACAGCACTTTTCGCGAGCTCGCCGTTCACCGAAGGTAAACCGAACCGCCTTTTGTCATGGCGTTCGAATATCTGGCGCGATACCGACAATCAGCGTTCGGGCGTGCTGCCTTTCGTTTTCTCGGAAAACTTCGGGTTTGCCGATTATGTCGAATGGGCACTTGATATACCTATGTACTTCATTCTGCGTGACGGTCATTATCACGACTGTACGCATGTCACTTTCCGCCAATTCATGAACGGCGCGCTGAAAGGTGAAGTGAGCGACCCGGTCCCCAATATGGGCGACTGGACCAATCATCTTTCGACACTGTTCCCTGAAGTGCGCCTCAAGCGTTTCCTGGAAATGCGGGGAGCTGACGGAGGTCCGTGGCGCCGTATCTGTGCGCTTCCAGCCTACTGGGTCGGACTGCTCTATGACGAAGAAGCTCTGACCGCTGCCGAGCTCCTCACCAAGGATTGGACCTACGAAGAGGTGCTTGCACTTCGTAACGAAGTTCCTGCCAAGGCGTTGAACACGACCTTCCGGGGCAAACCGCTGGAACAGATCGCTCGCGAGACTTTGAAAATTTCGCGTCTCGGCCTCCTAAACCGCAACAAGCTCAACAGCGAAGGTCATGACGAAACGCATTTCCTTGCACCGCTTGAGGAAATCGTTGCGGCTGGCATTACGGATGCTGAGCGCATGCTGAAGGCATATAACAGCGTATGGGCAGGGTCAGTTGATCCAATCTTTCTGGAATATGCCTATTGAGCATCGAGCATCGAGCATCGAGCACATCCGACAAAAAAGGGCGCGTTATCCGCGCCCTTTTTGTATTAGTCAGCTCGCGACCTGCTGGCCTTTGCTTGGATCAGGTATCACAACAATCGTGCTGCCATCGCGCACATTGTTGTAAAGATCAATTACATCCTGATTAAGCATGCGGATACATCCCGACGACACGGCCTTGCCGATGCTCCAGGCTTCCGGCGATCCGTGAATGCGATAGAGTGTATCGCGCCCATCCTTGTGAATATACATCGCTCGCGCACCGAGCGGGTTCTTGATACCGGGAGGCATCCCGCCATTGGCGATGCTGTAGGGCTCCAGCGCGGGTTGACGTGCGACCATCTCATCCGGTGGCGTCCAGCGGGGCCACTGGCGCTTATAAGCGATCTTCGCGCGTCCAGCCCAAGCAAAACCGTCACGCCCGACACCGATGCCATAGCGCATGGCCCGGCCATTGCCGAGTACATGATAGAGATACTTGTTCGGCGTATCGACGATAACAGTGCCTCTGACTTCGTCCGTCGGATAATCGACCTCCTGCCGCCAGAACTTTGGATCAACCTTACTCGTATCGACGGCAGGAATCGGGAATTGTTCTTCCGGCAGAGCCTGGTACATCAGCGGCACAGGTCGCGACAGCGCAGGTTCAGGCAATTTCTTCACCGGTTGAGGTGGCTGTTGCGCCGTCGAAACACAGCCCGACAACGCAACCGCGCTTACACCTATAAGAAAGCCGCGGCGGCTGAAAGCAGCCCTCGCAAAGCCGTTTGTGAGGTCGTCCTGGGATTTTTTACGCGACATCCTGAATCTCTAACAATGACAGATGCGCGAGAAGAAGACGGCCAAGCTTAAGCCAGCCTTAAGGCCAAGCAATCTCAGCAGAAAGCGAAAAATACCGCGACTGACTGTTGCTAAAATAACGATCCCTGATTGCCGGAGCCGGGAGACTGAACCTTTTTTGTTTGTACAAGCTTTGCGGGTTCACTCCCGTCCCCCTCACCCGCAACGACTGCAACGTCACCATCGCGAAACCGAATGGACAAAGCATCTCCAGCCGACACGGATGCAGCCTGCTTCACCGGCTTCCCTTCAGCGTCGAAGACAACCGCAAAGCCACGCTCGAGAACGCTTTCATAGGAAAGCGTGCGCATAAGACGCTCCAGTTCCTGCCCGCGCCGTTTGGCTCTTTCTATGAGAAGCCGTACGGCTTGGTCGCGACGGCGATCCAGCTGTTCTATCGCAACGGTTGTAAGCTTTGTTCGCCGCAGTATCGGTTCAGCCGAAAGACGATTTGCCCGATGAGTGAAAGCCGTTCGCCTCTCCCGCAGGAATGCCTCAAGCGCGCGAGGCAATCTCTGCCCAAGAACGGAAATCCCGCGTTCCAGTTCCATAAACCGGCGCTGAAGGAGGCGCGGCGATAACTGTCGCACATGGCCTTCAAAGTGAACTCGCTTCTTTTGCGTATTGACGAACAGCGCCCGCGTGAGGCGCGAAGCGGCTTCGTCGAAACGGCGTCGAGGCAAAGCCAACAACTGGTCAGCTGACGGAAGAGCACGTGCTGCCGAACGGTGTGCTTGTCGTTTCAGATCGATAAAGCGGGACATGGCCGATGAAAGCCGCGCGGACTGCCCTACCAGCGCTGCCAACAGGTCCGCCTTTACAGGCACCGCCATTTCCGCCGCGCCCGTCGGCGTCGGAGCACGAATGTCGGCTGCAAGATCGATCAAGGTCCAGTCGGTTTCGTGACCGACTGCAGAAATTACTGGAATATGCGACGCAGCAACGGCACGAACAACGATCTCGTCATTGAACCCCCACAGGTCTTCCAGACTGCCACCGCCACGCGCCACGATCACCACATCCGGCCTCGGAATAGGACCATCTTCGGGCAAAGCATTGAAGCCATCAACTGCGGCAGCCACCTCAAGCCCGCTCGTCTCGCCTTGTACACGCACAGGCCAGACAATGACATGTAACGGATAACGGTCTGCAATCCGGTGAATTATATCCCGAATAACCGCCCCGGTCGGAGAGGTCACCACCCCGATCACACGAGGCATAAAGGGTAAGAGCTGCTTTACGGCAGGGTCGAACAGACCTTCCGAAGCTAGCCGCCGCTTACGCTCCTCCAGAAGCGCCATCAGCGCGCCCGCACCGGCAGGTTCCATCTGTTCGATGACGATCTGATATTTCGATGAACCCGGATAGGTCGTGAGTTTGCCGGTAGCAATCACTTCCATCCCCTCTTCGGGACGGAAGCGCAGACGGCTCATCGAGCCCCGCCAAATTACGGCTTCAAGACGCGCACGATCATCTTTCAATGCGAAATAGGCATGCCCCGACGAATGCGGACCTCGATAGCCGGAAATTTCGCCGCGCACGCGCACATGCCCGAACGTATCCTCGACCGTGCGCTTCAACGCGCCGGAAATCTCGGAAACGCTATACTCGGCGACATTGGACGACGCGCCGGTAAAACTCGAATCGGAACCCATGCTCATCCCATCATAGGCAACCAGGTGGCATGACTGGTCAAGAAGCCATGCGGCGATTTACAGTCTCATCACCAGCCTGGCAGCAATTCGTTGGCTCGCACCCTCCTCGTACGAACCGCCGGAAACGGCGAAATTTCCGCCGAAGCCATCGCGCCAGGCTGCGGTGAAGATATATTGTCTAGACTTTCAATAATATGCTGCGCAAGTGCATCGACGACAGCATTCTGTTTTGTATGACCGCGCATGATGCCAATGCCGAATTCCGGTAGCATTCCAAACCCGTCTGCTTCACCGAGAACCCGCATACCGGGACGCAGTGCACACTCTGGCAGAACAGAGACCGCAAGGCCGGAGAGAACTGCCGCCGCGAGAACAGTCGCTGACCAACTGGTGATGATGATGCGATAATCGCGTCTGGCCGCTTCCAGCACATCGATAGCTGCATGACGCCAGATACAGGTCGGGCGTCCAACAGCAAGTGGCAGGACAGCCTCTTCGTGCACCGCATGATTGGCTGAAGTCACCCAAAGCAATGGCTCCGTTCGAACAACTTCCGAGCGACGTTTGTCATCGCATTGGGTAACCAGGGCAATATCCAGTGTTCCGCGGCGGATCATCTCGTCCAGATTGACTGTTGGTTCGCAGACGACCGACAATTCAACGCGTGGGTTTGACCGTGCAAAACGTGCCATGATTTCCGGCAAAAACCGATCGGCATAATCGTCCGGTGTGCCGATGCGTACGTGGCCTTCCAGTTGTGTGTCATCAAACGCAGCGATGGTTTCACCATTGAGCTGCATCATGCGACGCGCATAAAGCAAGAGCCGCTCGCCCTCCTCGGTAAGACGATTGGTCCGTCCATCACGTTCAAACAACGGCTTGCCAATACGCTCTTCCAGTCGGCGCATCTGCATGGAAACAGCGGACTGCGTCTTGAAAACAGCATCCGCAGCACGCGTAAAACTACCCATATCCGCAATGGCTATGAAAGTCTGCAACTGATCGAGATCAAGAGGCGTGCTCATCGGCGTCATCCATCACTATTATTGAAGGATTACATTAAAAACATTCGTTGGAACAATCAATTCGATTGTTGGATAAAGCCGCCATCGTAAAGGAAAAGGAGCCGCGAAAGCGAATGACCCTGACGATAAGGATCACTTAGCCCCGCCAAATCAAAGGAGAGCGGACATGACAGCGACGAGCAAGATAACGACAGCGCATTTACCGGCAGTGAGCGGACAGACCTCCACGTTCCTGCAGATGGTAAAGACCGTGTTTACGTCGATCATGCGTCGCTGGACGTTTTCCAGTGGTCGACGGCAAGTGCTGAACCTGAGCAGCTTTGACGACCACATGCTGCGCGATATTGGACTTCGTCGTGAGGATATCTACACGGCAGCTCATTATCGCGGCGCGGCCGACCCCACACAGGTTCTGAGTGAACTGGCAGACGCTCGGCTACGGATCAAGGCTACCCGTCTGATCTGCTGAACCAATATCTCTGCGGGACTCGATAGGCTGCCGCCTTTTTCGAACCCGAAGACCCATAATCTGGCAGGCGCCACCTTCACATACCGGGTCCCCTCCCGGTCAGCCTGCCCTTTGCCCGGCCGCTCCTCCGCTGGCCGGGCTTTTTTTTATGCACCTGCTTCAGGGAAGCATTCCTCTACGCGTCAATTTGCGGCGCGCCCACCGCATGAAATCAGCAATTGCTGGATAACGTAAATCGCTTTGAAATTTTTCGAAGAAAAGTGTTGCGTTCGGCGTTTGAGTTCGCTAGATGGAGGCCGTCGCGAACGAGCTGACGCTTTATCGCGCTTGCAGGCCTCCAGATCGAAGGCAGTTGCAAATTCCTGCTGGGGAATAGTTTAAGGGTAGAACAGCGGACTCTGACTCCGCTAGTCTTGGTTCGAATCCAGGTTCCCCAGCCACTTTAAAATCAATGACTTAGCTGTCATTTCCCCTCGTTTTCATGTCGCCTAACACTGAAATTCGATGCAACATAACGTATTGAATTGTAACAGGTCGTACTTGGACTTGCCTGGGACAAGTGGAGAGGCCTTTTCCCATTTAGGCAGGCATTCGTTCGAACTGAGCCGGGCTCAGATAGTCGAGAGAAGAATGACGCCGGATTGGATTGTAGAAGCGCTCACTATAGCGGGCAATAGCTATTTCGGCATCGCGCCTTGTTTGGAATACTGTTCTCCAGACTAGCTCTGATTTCAAGGTCTTGAAGAATGTTTCGACCATAGCATTATCGTAACAGTTTCCCTTACCCGACATGGAAATTATGATGTCGTTGGCACGCAGCACTTTCTGGTAATCCAGTGAGCGATATTGACTTCCGCGATCCGAATGATGGATCAGGTCTTTTGGCGGTCGCCGCATTGTTAGGGCTTTTTCGAGAGCCTGGAGAGCCAATCGGCGATGCAGTCTGTCGCTGACAGCCCAACCAACGACACGGCGAGCAAAGAGGTCGATGACGACAGCGAGGTACAGCCACCCTTCTTTCGTCCAAATATAGGATATGTCGACACCCCATTTCTGATTAGGGCCGGTTGCCGCAAAATCCTGCGCAATGATGCTTGGCGCGACTGGAAAAGCATGATGGCTGTCCGTGGTTTTCTTGAAGCGGCGTTTCTGACGCGCCTGCATTCCATTCTCACGCATCAGCCGGGCAATGATGGCAAAGACGATATGCGGGAATTCCGTCTTCGCCTTGTCGATGAAACGAAACTTCATCGACTTCCCTCCTTGGCGAAAAAACCGTCGCCTTCTTCAGGATATCCCGCTCCTGGCGCAATATCTCATTCTCCCGACGGAGCCGTTTGAGCTCAGCAGCCATATCTTCATTTGCGTCAATCAGTTCAGGAGCATCAATGGTTGTATCCCGATTACGCGAAATCCACCGTGTCAGTGTCGACAGGCCGATGCCAACATCCTCAGCAAGCTCCTTGCCGGTCCGACCGCTCGTCTCGGCAAGAAGAACGGCCTCCCGTTCAGATTCCTTCGTAAAGGGCACTCGCTTCGTCATAAAGGTTTCCTTTCAACTCATCAAAACCTCTCCACTTTTCCGAGGCAGAGCCACCCCAACTTTGTCGGTTTTGATAGAGAGCAGGCTTGGTAATTTTTTCATACCGTTGCCGACGGTATGATCTCCCGCTTTGCGGCATCGCAAGAGCACAGCTTGTCTTTGACGATGACACGCGGTTCTATTCAGGCCGCACTTTCGCGAGGCTCGTCCACACAAGAAAAAGTAAACAAATTTTCCTCAATAAAATCAATATTATATACAGAATATTATAACGTTTTCTGGCTTCTTTCATGTCGCGTTTAGCGGCATCTAACTTCCAGTTCTCCGCTTCAGCATCATAGCCTGTATTAAGAGGCATCAAACGGGACGCGTACCGGTCGAACATTACAAAAAATTCAGGTTCCACTCTTGAACTTGGCAAAACCATACACATTTGAAGAAATGCAGCGCCGGGCCCCTCTGGTCATGGCTACCGCTATGGCGATGTCGGGGCTGCTCCACTTGTTCAAATGGAGATGGTCCGGCGATGGATTCGCTTATTGTAGCCCTTTCGGGCGAATTTCTTGGCACACCTGTATATTTCTGGGCGGCGTTTATCATTGTCGTCGTCGGCTTGCTTGTCTTCGACCTCGGGATTCTGCATCGTGACGAGCACGAGATCGAAGCCAAGGAAAGCCTTCTGCTTTATGGCTTTTATGTCGTGATCGCACTGGCCTTCGGTGGTTGGGTTTGGTGGCAGCGCGGGGCGGAATCCGGGCTGGAATTTTATACCGGCTATCTGATCGAGCAGAGCCTTGCGATGGACAATATGTTTGTTATCGCAACGATCTTCGGCTTTCTTGGCATTCCCCGTCTTTACCAGCACCGTGTCTTGTTCTGGGGTATTCTCGGCGTTATCGCCTTCAGAGCAGTCCTGATCGGGCTCGGTGCCGCACTTGTGCACGAGTTTAACTGGATTCTCTTCCTTTTCGGCGCGTTCCTTGTTTTCACCGGTTTCAAGATGTTCGGCCATCAGGACGAGACGCCCGACATCGAACAGAACGCCATATTCAAATTCCTGCGTCGCCGGTTCAATATCACTCGCGAACTGCATGGCCGCAATTTCACAGTCAAGCAGCCACATCCCAAAACGGGCAAGATGGTCATCTGGCTGACGCCATTGGCGGTCGCACTTATCATGGTGGAAACAGTCGATCTGATCTTCGCGGTCGACTCTGTCCCAGCGGTTTTCGCTGTCACCCAGGACACTTTTATCGTCTACACTTCGAACATCTTTGCCGTTCTGGGTTTGCGCGCGCTCTATTTCGCGCTGGCTGCGGCGATGAACCGGTTCCGCTACCTACAGGTGTCGCTTGCGATCATTCTGGTGTTGATCGGCATCAAGATTTTCCTTGTGCCGCTTGGCGTTCACATCAATACGCTGCTGTCACTTGTCGTAACGCTGACTATCCTCGCAAGCGGTGTACTTTACTCGCTGTATAAAACCCGGAATGAACCGGACATGAGCGTCGAGAATCTCGCCAAGCAGCAACATACAGAGAGTTGATTGAAAGCAGTTTCAACGCCAGAAAGGTCGGCCATATTGTGCCGACCTTTTTTCTGTGACGGCAGTGTAAGCCATCCTTTTGGTGAAGCTGCATCTCAACTCACAGATGATATACTGAGTTCCAAAAGGCAATCATTCGGGAACAAGTCGCGGAAGGCGAAGTTGAACTCCTTATTGCTTGGAGCACTGGTATTCTTCATCCTGATATTAGCGACCATGCTTGGCATGTTCGCTCGAATGCGTTTGCCTGAGCATCACCTCAACTCCGAGTCCAAGGATGTCATCCGGCTTGCCACCGCCGTTGTCGGAACACTTTCCGCCCTTGCTCTCGGACTTCTGATAGCTTCGGCAAAATCCGATTATGACGATGCACAAGCCGAGATGAAAACATCGGCGGCTCGCATTGTCTTGCTGGATCGGATCATGGCGCGCTACGGCCCTGAAACGGAGCATCCACGTGCCGTACTCAAGCAAATCATCCAGAAACGTCTTGATCAAGCGTGGAATGCCGAGCGAGCCGACGAGCTTTCCGATGGAGCTTTGCCGGAGTTCAAGGATATCGAGGATATTCAGGCCAGTCTGCGTGCTTTGAACCCGACGGACGCCGCGCAAAGCTCCCTCCAAGCACGTGCGCTGGAAGTCAGCGGAATGATTGCCGAAGGTCACTGGCAATTGGTGGAAACAACAGATGAGGGGCTGCCTGCCCCATTTCTCATCGTACTGATTTCATGGTTGGCGCTTTTATTCGCAACTTTTGGGCTACAGGCTCCGCTAAACAGTACTGTCATATTGATAATAATCGTATGCTCATTGTCCGTCGCCGGCGCGATTTTCGTGATTTCGGACATGGCGAGTCCTTATGCCGGACTGATCCACATTTCTGAAGCTCCACTTCGCACTGCGCTGGATCGTCTAGGCGCTCCATGACGAATTGCGTGCGCTACAACGCCACGAAATGCTGAGGCGATACCTCGCGATACTCGCGTAAAGGCACCGCGAAATCCGCCGGACGGATGGGACTCTTGAGTTCCCCCGTTTCGCTTGAAAGCTTGGTCCTGCGTCGGTCAGGGTCAGGAACCGGCACAGCCGCCATCAGCTTGCGTGTATAGTCGTGCTGGGGGTTCTCAAACACCGACGACCTCGGCCCGATTTCTACGATCTCGCCCAGATACATCACCGCCACACGATGGCTTACACGCTCAACGACGGCCATATCGTGCGAGATGAACAGGAATGCCAGATCGAGGCTCTGCTGGAGATCCAGCATGAGGTTGATGACCTGTGCCTTGATCGAGACATCGAGCGCGGACACACTTTCATCTGCCACGATGACTTTAGGTTTCAAGGCCAGCGCCCGGGCTATACAAATACGCTGCCTTTGCCCGCCAGAGAATTCATGCGGGTAGCGCTTTGCCATATCCGGCGTCAGGCCAACCTTTTCCAGCATGTCTGCAACAACATCCTTCGCGTCCCGTGTGCTTCCCAGCCGGTGTTCGATGTAAGGTTCCGCAATAGCGACTCCCACCGTCATGCGCGGGTTCAACGATGCATAGGGATCCTGAAAGATCATCTGAACCGTTCTCCGCATCCCGCGCATGGCCTGCTTGTCGAGGGCCAGAATATTTTGGCCCTCAACCAAAACCTCACCGGAATCCGGTTCGGTCAGTCGCATGATGGCGCGTCCAGTCGTCGATTTACCGCACCCGCTCTCGCCAACCAGCGAAAGGGTTTCTCCCTTGCGGAGATCGAAGGACACATTTTCCACGGCATGGACACGCCCGCTCAGGCGAGACATGAAACCTGAGTAAATCTCGAAGCGCTTGGTAAGGCCTTTCACTTCCAACACGGGTACATCGACCTTGTCGACCGTATCCGCCACCTCGACCGGCTTTTCCGAAAGGCCGGTCGCATTGTCTACTATCGGAAACCGCAGAGGACGTTGATAGCCCTGCATTGAACCCAGTACAGGAACTGCCGACAAAAGTGCACGTGTGTAAGGATGTTTGCTCTGCCGGAAGATATCGACTGTCTGCCCTGTCTCAACCTGCTTTCCACGAAACATGACAACTGTACGATCCGATATTTCGGCCACCACGCCCATGTCATGCGTGATGAAAAGAACGGACGTGCCCTCCTCTTCCTGCAACGTCTTGATAAGATCGAGTATCTGGCCCTGAATGGTTACATCCAAAGCCGTCGTCGGTTCGTCGGCGATCAGCAGTTTGGGTCTGGATGCCAGAGCCATCGCGATCATGACACGCTGGCGCATACCGCCTGAAAAGCGATGCGGATATTCATCGAAGCGGGATACTGCGGACGGGATGCGGACCTTTTCAAGCAAGCGGATCGTTTCAGCACGCGCATCTGCCTTTGACATTTGCGAATGGCAGAGCAATGCTTCCGAAATCTGGTCTCCGATTGTGAAGAGCGGATTGAGGCTCGTCATCGGCTCCTGAAAAATCATAGCGATTTCGTTGCCGCGTATCCGGCGCATTTTCTCTTCTGGAAGCGTCAGAAGCTCCCTATCTCCTAACCTGATACTGCCTTCGATGCGGCTCGTATCCTTTTGCAAAAGACGCATGATCGACAGTGAGGTGACACTCTTGCCTGAGCCGGATTCCCCGACGATTGCGACGGTTTCTCCGGGATGGACATCGAAGGAAACGTCATCCACAACCGGTTTCCAGGCACCATCGACCAGAAAAGAGGTGCTCAGCCCTTGAACGGATAGAACAGGTTCGTGTTTTCCAACCGTCGCAATTTTCTCAGACGTCATGATGTTCCTCCGCTTTACTCAGGCTCCGCCAATCAATCCGGCCAACGCAGCAAGCTGTCGAAGCGATGCCTGCTTCGATCCTCAAAGGGAGTGGCGATAATCTCGTTCGATGCCCGGGCTTTGTCGAGTTCCTCCCCAAGACGTTGAGCAACAATGGTCTCCTGCCCTGGATGGAGATTGCAGGGATCGAGATAGAAATAATTGTGTTCCACCTCGTGATCTCGGGTGATGATCGGTGGGTTCCCTCGGGCAAGAACGGTTACCAGATCCCAGGCTGTGATGTGGGCGTCAGTGGCCGATACGATCACTCGCAGGCGGTCGAGCGGGTTGTTGGTCGGATCTGGTTCGATCAGAGCCGTGATGCCGGGACGGCCATCCAGCGTCTTCTTCCACAGTTCCAGATATGTAGTCTCCCTCTCGCGAATTCCGGCATGGTTGCGCTTTTCCCACGCTTCCAGCGCCGCCATAACGCCATAAATGCTCTCTTTACCAACTTTCATGCCGCGCCCGATGCCGAGATTTTGCAGGAACGCATTGCGGACGAGCTCCTTCTTACCTGCAACAATGCCGGAGGTCGGACCGCCCAGAAACTTGTGTCCCGAATAGATTGCGACGTCTGCGCCCTTTTCCAGAAACAGCTTCAAGTCGTATTCAGATGCGGCATCCACGATCACTGGCACGCCCTTGGCATGCGCGATCTCGACAAACTCACTGAGATGCAAAAGGCCATAGTCGACGACGTGGTGCGATACGACATAAACCGCCGCAGCCGTCTTTTCGGTAATCGCATTTTCCATGTGATAGCGATGCATCGATGTTGCCTGTCCGATCAGAACGACCTTGCCACCCGCAAGCCTGATTGCCTGATCGACCGGTGCGCCGTAGCTGACCACGTGACCGGTCTGCACCAGAACTTCGTTCTTTTCCGGTGTAGTGTCCGGTAGCTTTTCAATTGCGAGAAGGTTGTTGCCTGTCATAGCTCCGGCAACAGCAAGCGTAATGCCTGCCGAGCAGGACGCCGTGACGAAACCAGCTTCGCCGCCTGTCAATCGCGCAATCACTTCACTTGCCTTGCGCTGGAGATCATTGACCTCGACGAATTGCGGCAGGATGGCCGCCATCGCCTCTACCGCCTCAGGCACAACGATGGACGCGCCAAGCGATGTCATCGTACCGGAAACATTGATGACCGGTCGAAGCCCGATCTTGCGGCGGATATCATCGGTCATTTCAATTCTCCCATTTCTTTCGCTGTCTCAGGCATAGACGAATATACCATAATAATGTAATAACTTCTCGAATTCACATGGAGCACATGAGTGAGCGCATCATCATCCACCACCCCCGCTGAAACGGCCCCTGCAGACGACACCGAAGCCAAGTCGACACGTCGCTCGCGTGTGAGCGGCATAGATCGCGCGTTGCAGGTGATTGATTATCTTTATGAAACCGGAGCTCCGGCTGGTCCCTATGCGATTGCAAAGGCGATCAAGGCGCCCTTGTCGACGGTCTATGTGACCATCGATGATCTCGTTGAAAAGAATATGCTCGCCCGCAACGCGGATGGCGCAATCTGGCTCGGTGCGCGGCTCTATCACTACGGTCTTGCTTATGCGCGCTCGCTTGATTTCATGAGCGTCGCCACGCACGAGATGCATGATCTTTGCCGCGAAGCGAACGAAGCGGTGCAGCTGTGTGGACGGGACGGAGATCATATGCTCGTTCTGGCCATGGCGGACGGGCCAAGCCCGTTCCAAGTCGCCTCGCGTGTCGGCACAAGAGTGCCCTTGAACTGGACCGCGTCCGGACGTCTGCTGGTCGGTCACCTGGCTGCAAATGAACGCATAGAGCTTTTCAAGCGCTGCGCCCGAACTTCTCCAACCGGTCGAGCCGAAATCGACGCCGCAAGTCTTTCGGAGGCTGCGGCGAAAGCCTTCGATGAGCGGCTCTCGATCCAGATTGCGGAATCCGATTATGCGGTTGCCTGTATTGCTTCCCCGATCTGCGACCGCGATGGACAATGCGTTGCGACAATCTCCATCGTGCTCCCGGAACAGAAAGTGCTTTCCGACGAAGGCCGTTACACCAGTCAGGTGCGCGCGTCGGCAGCGAAGATCGAAAAGCTGATGGGTTGGCGCAATCATTGACGCTGTCCTAGTCGTTCAGGGCGACGATCGCTTCGATTTCAACCGTGATATTGCCCGGCAAGGAACCGAAGCCGACGGCTGAACGCGCATGTTGTCCGGCAGCGCCAAATACTTCGATGAAAAGATCGGAGCAGCCATTGATGACGTTGGGGTGCAGCTCGAAGTCCGGCACGGCATTGACCATCCCCAACAGCTTCACGACACGCTTCACACGGGAAAGATCGCCAAGCGCCTCGTGCATGACGGCCAGCAGATTGATACCCGTCAGTCGGGCATCCTGATAGGCTTGATCCACGCCGATATCGCCACCGACTTTACCCGCACGCAAATGTCCGCTCTCTTCCCGCGGCCCCTGCCCGGAAAGATAAAGGATATTGCCTTCCCGAACATGTGTGACAAAATTCGCGATAGGCGGTGGCGGTGGTGGCAAAGTTATGCCAAGCGAAGCCAGCCGGTCATAGGGGGAATGCTGTACTTCGGTCGTTTGGGGAGAATGAGACACGAATTTTCCTCATCATTTCGTCACGGGACGTTCCCGCAAATTCAATGCTGCGCCGACGGTATCAGCGCCACGAATAGCCATGGCTATGACGAACAAGTTTGCGCGCACGCGGTATATAGCGGCTGGCCGTAATGGCCTCGGCACCGATGACTGCGTAGCGGGGTTCAAAAAGCCTGTTCAGGCGAGACACATCGCCATTGGAATCCGTCGCTTCCAGGTCGGCGTCGACCAGATCAAAGATCGTGAAATCTGCGCGCTGTCCTACCGAAAGCCGGTTTTCCATAGAGAGCTTGATCACCGACGCCGGATTGTGCGTGACAGCTTCGATGACATTTTCGAACGGCATGTTGACCGACAGCAGCTTGGACATGGTTGTCGCCAGATCCCAGACAGGGAAGTTCATCGAATGGCCATGCAGGTCCGTCGAGATTGAGAATGGAAGGAGGCCACGTTCAATTGCCGCTTCAGCGACCTTGAACGAGAAGGACGCCCCGCCATGGCCGATATCCAGCCGGATACCCTCGCCTGCACAGCGTTCCGCGAGGTTGAACAGGTCTTCGTCTTCCATGATGCTGGAGCCGGATTTGCCGTTGAAGCAATGCGTGACCACATCGCCAGGGCCAAGAATTTCAAGAACCTCGTCATAGAGCGCGGGCGGCTCGCCTACATGCACCATCATAGGCACTTTGAGTATCTTGGCGATCTTTTTACCAAGCTTGACTGGCGTAACGCCCCATGACCCGGTTATGACGTGGCTGGCCCGGACCTTGATCCCGACAATATGCTCACTGTTGGCTGCATAGCATTCGAGAATACGGTCGAGATCGATGTCCTTGATGTCTCGCAATTCCGGAACCCGGTTGCACGCGACAAGGCCGATGGAGCCGAGATTCAGGAAGGCTTTGATCCGTTCCTTGGACGGTTCGATGATATACTCCCGGAAACCATGAAAATTGGCTTCTCCCGCCGAACCGGCATCAACGAGCGTTGTCACCCCTCGCTCAGCACCGCACTCCGAAGGACGTATCGAAATATCCGTACCGCCGTGCCAGATATGGACATGCAGATCGACCCAACCCGGCGAAATCCAGGCTCCCTTGCCATCGACACGCTCCACCTCTGCCGGTGCGTTCAACGACTTGCCGATGGCGTTGATGTTGCCGTCTTTTCCGACCAGAATATCGGTCGTCGTATCTGAATGTTCTGCACCGAAAGCTACCGGTTTGACATTGGTGATGAGAAGCGGCTTCGCCTGTTCACCGGAAATCATATTACAAATCCCTTCGCAGTCTTGGATCGAGCATGTCGCGTAGTCCGTCGCCAACCATCTGGAGCGAGAGGACAGAAAGAATGATGGCGAATCCGGGGAAGTAGGTCATCCAGTCGGCTTGGCCGATATATTGGCGTCCTGCGGCAATCATGGTTCCCCAGGTTGGGATCTCGGGGCTTACGCCCAAACCAAGGAAGGAGAGCCCCGCTTCGGCGAGCATTGCGCTCGCAAAGAGGAAAGTGCACTGCACGATGATGGGCGAGATCAGATTTCTCAGCACGTGCCGCGTCATGATGTGGAATGTCGAAATTCCAAGCGATTGAGCCGCTTCGACATAAGGCAATTCACGGATCACCAGCGTTGAGGCGCGCACGATGCGCGCCAGCCTCGGTGCGTAGACGACAGACAGTGCAACGATGACCGTCGCCAGCGATGGGCCAAGCGCAGCGACCAGCGCAATGGCCAACAGAATATCGGGGAACGCCATCATCGCGTCGATCAGGCGAGCGATGGGCGTATCCAGACGCTGGAAAAAGCCTGCGAGCAATCCTAGTGTCACCCCTATGATCGCCGACAGGACGACAACAGCCGCGCCCACCATAAGTGACAACCGTCCGGCATAGATCGTACGAGAAAAGACGTCACGCCCGAACTCATCCGTACCGAACCAGAACATCTCGCTTGGCGGCTTTAGGCGGTTGACGATGGATAGCTTCGACGGTGAATAAGGTGCGATCCAGGGCGCCAGCAGCGCGAGGATAGCAAAGACTGCAAGCACAATAATGCCGGCCGCTACCGTCTTGCGTTTGAACAGCCGACGGATGAACAAAGCCCGTTCCGAAGGGGCTTTTTGCGTGGTCGTAACAAGATCGGCCATCAGTAGCGAACCCTCGGATCTACGAACAGATAGAGCATATCGATGATGAAATTAATCAGGACATAGAGCCCTGCTATGACGAGCAGCGCGCCCTGAATTACCGGATAATCCCGTCGCAGGACCGCAGACACGACAAGATTGCCAACCCCCGGCAGGCCGAATACCGTTTCCGTCACAACGGCTCCGGAGATCAGGACGGCTGCGGTGAGACCGACAACAGTCAGGATCGGGATCAGCGCATTCTTCAATGCGTGCTTCATGATTACACGTCGCTCAATCAAACCCTTTGCACGCGCCGTGCGAATGTAGTCGTCACCGAGAACATCAAGCATCGAGGCACGTGTGAAGCGCAGGATCAGAGCAGAGGAAACCAACCCCAGTGCGATGGCTGGCAGGATCAGATGATACATTCGATCCATAAAGCTCGAACCCGGACCGCCATAGCCGGACACAGGAAACAGGTTCAGCCGGACCGCAAAAAACTGCATGAGGATAAGGCCGAGCCAGAAGCTCGGTATGCTCGCTGCAAGCATGGCAACCGTCGTTGCAGCCTGATCGACAAAGGAACCACGCCGATAAGCTGCATAAACTCCAACCGGCAGAGCAATGATGCAGGCAATCAGAAGCGAAAGAACGGTCAGGAAGAATGTTGGCTCGGCCCGGTCAAGCAATGCCGCACCGACCGGCATGTTGAGAAAGATCGACTGACCGAGATCGCCCTTCAGTAGCTGACCGATGTAGTAAAAGTATTGAATGACCAGCGACTGATCGAGGCCAAGTCGGGCGCGCAGATCGGCAATGTCCTGCGCCGATGCATCCGGTCCAAGCATGACAGCGGCAGGATCACCTGGCGTCACCCGGACAATCACGAATACGATCGTCACGACCAGAAACATGACGACAGCCATGCCGACAAACCGCTGAAGGATGTAGCGCACCATGCGATCAGATTCTCCAGATTGAACACTTCAGCAAATGCCGACCGGACGGACGGCATTTGCATTGCCCGGAAGTTACTTCTTCAGCGAAGCATTCCAGAAGTAAGGCCACGGCGCGGGCTCAACGCCCTCCAGCTTGGTGGACATTGCCGCAACAGCATTGAAGTCGCCGATCTTGATCAGGGGCAGTTCGTCATAAATGGTCTTCTGAACGTCTGCCCACAGCGCAATGCGCTTTTCCGGATTGGATTCAGACGTGAATGCATCGACTACGGTTTTACGCGCTGGCGTGTCCCACCAACCCGGCGAACTGGTCGACAGAGAACCCATCAAAGCAGGCTCGGGCAGGAAAGGGCTGTGCGTTATGTAGATATCCCAGAGCTTGGGATCAGCGCGGCGCTGCGTCAGTGTCGCCCAATCGACAACCTGCAAATCCACGTTGAAACCGGCAAGCTTCAGATATTCTGCAGCCACCTGCGCCATCTTATAATGGAACTCATACTGGCGGCTGGTCAAAATGCGTAACGGCTCGCCATTATAGCCAGCAGCCTTCAATTCTTCGGCTGCAGCTTCCGGCTGGGCCACATTATAATTGCCTTCAACGCCAGCGTCAGTACTCCAGACGAAATTGGACGGATAGAAGGCACCGTCCAATGCGTAGAATTCCGTACTGCCAAACGCAGCCGCAAGCATGTCTTCCATGCTCAATGCGTGGGTTACGGCCTTGCGCACAGGCAGTTTCGACGCCACGCCTTCCTTGGTGTTGAAAACAAAGACAGGGTAGCCGAAGGGCTTGAGAAGCAATGGCTGGGAAGCTGTCGAAGACTTGATCTTGTCAAATGACTCAACCGGAATGGAATCGACATAATCATACTGTCCGGAAACCGCTGCCTCGACGCGAGTGTTGGCGTCCGGGACCGATACGAAGCGGATTTCGTCGAGATATTGATGACGCGCACCGCCATAACCGTCGCTCTCGCCGTCGCGCGACTTGTAACCGTCGAAACGCACGAGTTGAATATACTGATCTGCCTTTCGCTCCTTGAGCATATAGGGACCGGTGCCGATAAACTCGTTCATAGGCTCAGCCTGCTTTTCCGAGGGTATGATGATCGCCGCAGAATTGTTGAAGGCAAGCAAAGAGGTCAATGGCGCATAGGGCTGCTTGAGCGTTATCGTCACTGTGGCCGGATCAGTCGCCGCAATATTTTCGATAAAGGCTGACGCCTGCTTTCCGCGCGAAGCGAGCTTCGTCCAGCGCTCCAACGACGCAACCACGTCTTCCGACATCATGTCGCTACCGTCATGGAACTTGATGCCGGAACGCAGCTTGATCGTATAGGTTTTTCCGTCCGCGCTGATTTCGGGCAGGCTTTCTGCCAGCAATGGCGTCGGCTTCCATTCCTTGTCGAAGGTGTAGAGCGTTTCGAAAATATGCTGCGTCACGATACCCACAAGATCGGCAGTGGATACCATCGGGTCGAGCGTCGGCGGCTCACCGATGGTCGCGACATTGATGACGCCGCCCTTGTCCTGCGCCAGCGAAACACCGGGACTGAAGATCATGGCAGAAGCCAGAAGGAGTGCTAGTTTGATCCGCAAGGCATAACCCCCATTTTTGAATAGTTCCACAATTATGTTATATAAGCTTTTATAACAGAATAACCGAGAACGTGAGGGTGTCAATCCATCAAAGCACATCGCCTGGAAATCTTTCCGTCGATAAAGATGGAATACTCATACTATGTGCGCATTTCAGATTTTATGGGTGGCAGCTCCGAGGCTGTATCGATATGAGTGCGCCATGACACGCAAAGGCCAAGGTTATCTCTTCACACTCCTCGCGGTTACCATTTTTGCAACGCAGGATGGTATCTCGAAGTATCTTGGCACCCATTATTCACCGATCCTCATCACGATGATCCGCTATTGGGTTTTTGCAGCGTTCGTTCTCCTGCTTGCAATCCGCTCCGGCGGCATAGCCAAGGCCGCAGCAACGAAACGTCCTTTTTTGCAGGTTTTCCGCGGTATCCTGCTTGCTGCTGAAATCGTCACGTTCATATTCGCCCTCAGCCGCGCGGGCATGGCAACGACACAATCGATCTTTCAAGGTGCACCGCTATTGGTGACAATGCTCTCCGTACCATTCCTTGGCGAAAAGGTGGGCTGGAGACGTTGGACAGCCATCATCGTGGGGTTGATTGGCGTCTTGCTGATTATCAATCCAGTGAACGCGACATTCGATGCAAGCCTGCTTTTGCCCGTGGCTGCAATGGTCATGTTCGCCATTTACGCGGTTGCGACACGCGCCGTCAGCAAGAGTGACGATGCCATGACGAGTTTCTTCTATACCGGCGTGGCCGGTGCTGTTGCCCTCACATTTGTCGGCAGCTTCTATCTCATGCCGATTGCCAGAAGCGACTGGTTCTGGATGGCAGCGCTTTGTGCCTGTGGCATTGCAAGCCATTACTTTCTTATCCGCGCCTACAACATTCTGGAGGCCGGAGAAGTACAGCCACTCACCTATCTGCAACTCGTTATCGGCGCATGTATCGCAGTCACGGTGTTCCACGAACAATTGACATGGAACATCATCGCCGGTGCGATCATCGTTGTCGGCGCCGGGCTGTTCTCGGTCTTCCGCGAACGACAACTTGGCAAAAGAACGCCGCCCGCGCTCGGATAGGTTCCAATTCTCAATGCTGGATAAGCCGGCAAGTCAAGCTGAACGGCATTGCTCGCTGGCGTGGCTCGCCCGGTTGACAAATTAAACTTGATAATTTAATTCATGTTTTGACCTCTATTGGTCGCGTAGACTTCCAGCCGGCGCTTGACCTACTGAGAGCGCCGGTCTTTTTATGTCTTGTGTGTAAAACAAGCGCGGTCGAGTGAAACAGTCATGATGCAGCCAGCCCCATCGAATATCAGTCATATCGAAACCGATTGCGTGATAGCAGGTGGTGGGCCAGCAGGGCTGATGCTGGGGCTTCTGCTGGCGCGCTCAGGTGTCAACGTGACCGTTATCGAAAAGCACCCAGATTTTCTGCGCGATTTTCGCGGCGATACAATTCACCCGTCCACCCTTCAGATCATGCATGAACTCGACTTGCTGGATGGCCTTCTTGCCTTGCCCCATACCAAAGCGCATCGGCTACATGCGGAAATCGGCGGCAAGGACATCACAATAGCCGATTTTTCGAAAATTCCCGCTCAGTGTCGTTTCATCGCTTTCATGCCGCAATGGGAGTTTTTGGATTATATTGCACGCGAAGCCGCGAAATATTCGAACTTCAGACTCATTATGTCTGCGAGCGTGGTCGACCTGATCGAACGGAATGGGAAGGTCACCGGCCTCCTTGCGACAACATCCGATGAATCGATCAGGATTAATGCCAGACTCGTCGTAGGGGCAGACGGGCGAAACTCCACGGTTCGCACAAAGGCCGGTCTGGAGGTCGAAAGCTTTGGCTCGCCAAGCGAAATTCTCTGGATCAAGCTGTCACACGCCCCCAATGACCCGCCCTATACGATGGGCCACGGCGGTCCTCGGCAGGGTTTCGTCATGATCGATCGCGGCGATTACTGGCAATGCGGTTATGTGCTCCGCAAACAGACCTTTGCTGACGTCAGACAAGGAGGACTCGATGCACTCCGCAAGGCAGTTGCAGAAGTCTCCCCGTTGCCCGCCGACCGAATGGATGAAATACGCACATGGGATGACGTTCATCTCCTGAGTGTCAGCATCGACCGACTCAAAACATGGTGGAAGCCGGGGCTTCTGTGTATCGGCGATGCCGCTCATGCCATGTCGCCAATCGGCGGCTTTGGGGTCAATCTCGCCATTCAGGACGCCGTTGCAGCTGCAAATATTCTGTCCGCACCGCTTCAGGAAAACCAAACTTTAGAACCGCATCTCGCTGCAGTCGAAGCGCGGCGTCGTTTTCCGACAAAGGCAACTCAGAAGCTTCAATTGATGATGCGCAGTGATCGCCGCAAGCGCGAAACGAACAATACCAGGCGCGACGGGCCACCTTCGTTTATGCGCCACCTCGCACGCTGGCCGATTCTTGCACATCTGGCGGGCAGGTTGATCGGGGTCGGCTTCCGCCCGGAACACGTCCGAAACAACTAAGCGGTGAGCTTCAGTCCATATCGTCAAGTTCGTCGTGAATACCAGCAACGATCTCCAGCCGCTGTTGCGCCGATTTGCCTGCATGCGAAGCATAGGTCAAAGCGAGAAGCCGAATGGCACTGCTGACGGCGGTATAAGATGCTCCCAATGCGAAGCTGTCTACATGACAGGGCAGCACGACGCGCGCATAACGCTGGACCTCCGAAACCGATCCCCGGTCCGTAATGGTCACAATATTCAACCGGCTCGTAGCCGCATAACCAAGAATTTGTTTCAACAATGCCCGATGCGGCGGCAGCGTAATCAGCAACAACACATCTTTCGGACCAGTCATGGCAAGGTCTTCAGCCCACGAACCCTGATTGATACCAAGGATCATCACACTGTGACGTAACCTTGAGAACAAGAGCCGCGCATAACGCGCGAACCCTTCCTCGTCGCCTATCCCGACCACCCAGACACGCGGCGCTTCTGCGAGAAGTTCGGCAGCTTCACGCATCTTGTCGGACCGAAGCGCCTCGAATGTTCGGGTTATATTGGCGATCTCCAGATCAAGATGCGCACTGATGGTACGCACCAGCGGCACTTCTTCGTCAACCGTACTTGAATATTCAAAAGGTTCGGTGCGATTGCGCTCCTCACGCGCCTGAAGTTTCACTTCATTGAAATCGGCATAGCCCAGATGCTGAAAGAAACGAGCTGTGGTCGCCTTGGATACGCCAGCCATCTCCGCGATTTCAGTAGCGGAATGTATCAGGATGTCGTCCTCGCGCTCGAGAACGAGCTGCGCGATTTTCTGCTCGCCTGCGGTGAGCTTTGCGTAGCGCTCCTGTATGCGCAGTACCAGACGTGAAGCCATGTGCGTTTATTCCGAATCTCTCTGTGCACTAAAAAAGCTTATCATCGCCTCTTGCAATACTGAAACATTTGTTTCATTGATAATGAAACATTGAAATTCATGGAATCTCCATGGCGTATTCCCGCAGTATACGGCAGCGCATCTGGGATCGGCTGAAAGACGTCGCCCGCCCTGATGCACGCTTCCACTTCAAATTCTCGGAATTCATACCGGACTTTGAAGGTGTAGAGGCAGCTACGGATCGCTTGCTGGCGGTCGAAGGAATTGCGAAAGCCAAACTGGTTTTTGTGACGCCAGATAATTCCATGATCGAGTTGCGCCGTCGCCTGATCATGTCGGGTACACCATTCATCATGCCGACCTACGGCATGCAGCGCGGCTTTCTCCTGCTGGAACCGGGATCCGTTCCCCCGGGGTTGGAGAAAGCCGCGGCCTGGCTTGACGGTATGGAACATTTCGGTCGATCGGTCAGTCTCGAAGACCTGACTCATATCGGCCGTTTTGATGTCATTGCGACTGGCGCATCCGCTGTTTCCATTGATGGAGTCCGCTTTGGCAAAGGCCATGCGTTCTTTGATCTGGAATGGGGCATGTTCACGGATCTGGGTCTTGCTGACGAGCAGTCTCTGATCGCAGCAGCCGTGCATGACGTACAGATCGTGGAAGAGCGCCTCAACGTATCGGAGAACGATATTGCTCTTGATTTCATTGCCACGCCCAGCCGCCTGATTGAGATAACACGTAACCGTCGCAGGCCGCGCGGTATTCGCTGGAACGACGTTTCAGCCGAAGAAATCCAGTCCATCCCGCCGCTGCGTGAACTTGCACGCATGCGCGGCATTGCCTGACAGTTCAGCACCAAAAGGAAAATTCAATGAATATTGCCCTGGATCGCCGCCGTTTTCTAGGACTTATGGGCGCCGCAGCCGCTCTGCCAGCTATGAGCCGTTTTGCCTCAGCGGATGCACCGTTCAACTTTCAGGCCTCCTGGATCAATGACGCAGAATTCAGCGGTTATTTCATTGCAGTCGACAAGGGCTTCTATCGCGAAGAAGGCCTCAACCTGAACTATATCTCCGGTGGGCCCGACGTCATCCCGGAAAGCACGATCATCGCGGGCAAGGCCGACCTGACCCTTACCACTCCTGACACGACGATCAAGGCAATCGTCGAACAGGGGGCGCCTTTCAAGATCATCGGCGCCCAGTATCAGAAGAACCCTATCGGCATTATTTCGCTCGCCAAAAACCCGATCAAGGAGCCAAAGGACCTGATTGGCAAGACGCTGGCTGTGCCGCCGGTCAATGTCATCTCGGTCGAAGCCATGCTGAAGATTTCGGGCATCGAACCTTCTCAGGTCAACATCGTTCCTTACGCCTATGATCCAACGCCGCTCATCAAGGGTGAAATCGACGCTTCGCTCGACTTTACGACCAATGTTCCTTTCACCATCAAGCAGGCAGGCGAAGAGGCCGTTTCCTTCCTGGTCTATGATTTCGGCTTTACGATCTTCAACGATACGGTTGTCGTGACGGAAGAAACACTCAAGGCAAAGCGCAAGGATCTCGTTGCTTTCCTTCGCGCAAGCCGCAAGGGCTGGGATGAAAACCTCAAGGACCCGGCAGCCTACCCGCCAAAATTTGCCGACAGCTGGTTCCAGGGTACGGGCCGGTCGATTGAAAATGAAATCTATTTCAACACCGCCCAGAAGCCGCTGATCGAGTCGCCGAACGGTGTATTCTCCATGAGCGAAGAAGCCATCGAGAACACGATCAAGGCGCTCGGTACGATTGGTATCGCCGCCAAGCGGGATCATTTCGACACTACGCTTCTAGAAGAGATTTGATGCCTGAGATGTCCGGGATCAAACTTGAAAATGTGACGCGCTCTTTTTCGGGGCGCGGCACGAATGTAATTGCATTATCCGATGTCTCGCTCGCATGCCCGACCGGCTCGCTCACTGCACTTATCGGGCCGTCCGGCTGTGGCAAGTCGACCATGTTGCGGCTGGCACTCGGCCTCGACCAACCCGATAGCGGCTCGATTTCGGTCATGGGCAAAAGCCCTGCAGAAGCAGCAAAGGCCGGACTGACCGGTGTGGCTTTTCAGGATGCGGCGCTCATGCCCTGGCGCAGTGTCGAAGACAATATTGCATTGCCGCTGGATGTACTTGGCCAGTCTCGTTCCGCAAAGGCTGAGCGGATTGCCGAATTGATCGCCCTTGTTGGCCTCAAAGGCTTCGAGAAGGCGCTTCCAGGTGAGCTTTCAGGTGGCATGCGCCAGCGTGTGGCAATTGCCCGCTCCCTGGTCACCGATCCGCGCGTTCTGTTTCTCGACGAGCCTTTCGGCGCGCTTGACCAGATATTGCGCCGCCAGATGAACATCGAGCTTCAGCGCATTTGGCTTGAAAGCAAGGCGACCACCCTGCTCGTTACCCATGGCATAGACGAGGCGGTTTTTCTCGCCGACCGGATCGTGGTGATGCACAGTCGCCCCGGACGCATCGCGCAGATCATCAATATTCCGCTGGAACGCCCACGCAGCCCCGAAATATTCAGCACATCGCAGTTCCATGCGCTGGAGGACGCAGTCGCGGAGGCTCTGCATGGCTGACATGAAGCCATCGAACCATTTCTCTACCTTGCGCAACTGGGTCATCCTCATTGCAGCCTGGGAGATATGCGGCCGCTTTTCCCTGATCGCAGGTGGCGCCTTGCCGGCACCTTCGGCAATTCTGGCCCGCCTGTGGATCGACCGAGCCGATTATCCAGCCCACATACTGGCCACGCTTCAGGGCGCAGGTGCTGGCTTTGTCATCGGCAACCTTGTTGCCGTTGCTGCAGGCATTCTGTTCGCTCTCTTTCCGGCTGCCGCGAAACTGGGACGTGGCGTCAACATCGCGATTTTTGCACTGCCTCCAATTGCCATTTCGCCCATTCTGGTGCTGACTTTCTCAGGAATGACGCCGCGTATCACGCTGGCGGCGCTCGGTTGTTATTTCATCACCATGGCCGCTACCGTGACCGGCATCAGCCAGACAGACCGCCGCGTGGTGGATATTGTTCGTGCCTATGGCGGCAGCCGATGGAAAGTGCTGCGTCTGGCGCAATTGCGATCCGCCCTGCCGTCGATCCTTGCCGGTCTGCGAATTGCGGCTCCGAATGCAGTTCTGGGCTCCATTCTGGCCGAATTTGGTGGCGGCGGACGCTTTGGTCTCGGCGCCTATCTGATCGGCTCTCTCGGGAGAGCTGAACCGACCCGGCTCTGGGGTATCGGTTTGTGTGCTACCTTGCTTGCAGGATTGGCCTATGCGCTCTTTTCCATCCTTGCAAAAATGCTGACCGGCAGCACCAAGGCCATCACCGTCCCAGCCAACGCTCCGAACGCTACCCCGCGCAGCTCGCGCGGTTTGAATTTTATTCTCGTCATTTGTTCGATCGCGCTTCCATTCGTCTTGTGGTGGCTACTGCTTGTGGCCATGGGAACACCGGCCATGATTGCCAAAACGCCGGCCGGACTGTTCGACTATCTATTCCTCGCTCCGTCGGCAGCTCCCGCGCAGGCAAAATTGCTGACGGCGCTTTCGCAGACCTTGCCGCTTACCTTTCTGGGTATGGCAGCAGGCATCCTTTTCGCCTTTGCACTCGCTATCGCCTCCGTTGCCAAACCTGCCATCGTGCGCGGCTTCATGCCTGTCGCTCTTGTCACGCAGACGATGCCGCTCGTCGCCCTGACGCCCCTGCTCGTTTTGTTGTTGGGACGCGGACCATCCGTCATCCTCTGGATCACGGTGTCGGTCACATTCTTCCCTGCCTTCGTGACCATGGCGCAGGGTATGTCACTGGTTCCTCGTGCGGCGCTGGACGTGCCCCGCGCCTATGGTGCGAGCATCTGGACACAAATCCGTCTGGTATCCGTACCCGCCTCCCTGCCCTATCTCTTCGCTGCCATTCGCCTTGCCGTACCCCGCGCTTTGCTTGGTGTCATGATTGCCGAATGGCTGGCCACGGGTACGGGGCTCGGAAACCTTCTCAACCAGTCACGCGGATATCTCGACTACGGCATGATCTGGGCCGTTGCGGTGGTGTCCGTCATGCTGTCCGTCTTTTTCTATCAAATCGTAGCCCTCTGCGAGCGCCAGGTGCTCGCACGCCGCGGCATGAGCCCGGCAGACTAAAATGCAAGGAGTCCCCATGGAAATCACCGATCACAAAGCTTCCGTTCGCGAACGTGTGTGGAGCGAGTTGCGCAAGGTTGCTGTCCCGGATAGCCGTTTCCATTTCGACTTTGGTGAGTTCATCGCGGATTTCGAAGGTGGAGAGGATGCGGTAGCCCGTCTGACAAGCCATCACTATTATCAGAATGCAGATTTCATCTTCATCACGCCAGATAATTGTCTCGACCGCCTGCGTCTTCAAGCTTTGAAAGACGGTAAGACCGTTCTGATAACCACATATTCGATCAAGCGCGGCTTCTGGGTTCTCGATCCGAAGTTGATTTCGCCGGACTATTATCTTTATGCCTCGACGCTCGACGGCATGGAGCGTGTAGGACAGCCGGTAACGCTGAAAGATATCTCGGCCATGCCGGTCGTCGACTACATGGTTACCGGCACCGGCGCGATCAATCTCGAAGGGGTCCGTTTTGGCAAAGGACATGGTTTCTTCGATGCCGAATGGGGCATGCTTTACCGTCTGGGCCGCATCACCGCCGCAACGCCAGCAGCGGCGGTCGTGCATGATTGTCAGGTTCTAAGTGAAAAGCTGACGCCGGATGTCTACGATACAGTTGCGGACGTGATTTTCACCCCCACCCGCACAATCGAGGTGAAGGACCCGCACAAGCCAACCTGCGGCATCATCTGGGATCGTCTCGACCCTGTCATGTACGAAACGATCCCTCCGCTTCAGGAACTGAAGGCCATGGGGCTATAGACAACGTCCCTCCGAAAACTCAAAAAGCCGGATGCATTTATCGCGTCCGGCTTTTTCCTTACATGCCAATCACGAGCTTCAGCGCAATTGACCACATCGTGACGGCAATCACGCCTTCCAGAATACGCCACGAAGATGGGCGGGCAAAAATCGGGCGCAGCCAGCGAGCACCAAAGCCAAGCGAAAAGAAGAACACGAAAGACGCCGTGATCGCACCTGCGGCAAACGATGTTTCCAAACCCTGAAACTGCGTGGAGATCGTTCCGAGAAGGACGACAGTATCCAGATAGACATGCGGATTGAGCCATGTCAGCGCCAGACAGGTTGCAAGTGTCTTGGTGAGACTCACAGACGCCCCGTTTGCAGTGGCCAGAACAGCCGACGAGGTAAAAGCGGAATAGAGGCTGCGCGCACCATACCAGATCAGAAAAGCCGCACCGCCATATCGCATAATGGGATCAAGCGCAGGCATGATAGCAGCGATCTTCTGGAAGCTTGTGACGCCGATCAGGATCAGGATGGCATCCGATACGGCACAAGCAAGGCTTACGGCAAACACGTGCTCATCGCGCAGTCCTTGCCGCAAGACAAAGGCGTTCTGTGCACCGATGGCAACAATGAGAGTGAGGCCCATGGTAAGGCCGGTTACATAGACTGAAGGATTCATAAATGGTCGCCATCTGGGGTCAGTTGGCACTTGGATACCGGAAGTTAGAGAGTTAGAATAGTTAAACTTGATAACTTCAATTTAGGAATTCTAATGATCGACTATTCCGCCTTAAGAGCAGTGGCGATGGTAGTTCAGACAGGCAGTTTTGAGAAGGCCGCACGGGCATTGAACGTGACCCCGTCAGCGATCTCACAACGTGTCAAACATCTCGAGGAGCGGCTTGGTGCCGTGCTCATTGAACGAGGTTCTCCTTGCATGGCCACAGAGAAAGGCGACTGGCTATGCCGGCATATCGAGCAGGTGGGCATGCTTGAGCGCGAACTTCTGGCGGAATTGCCTGGATTGTCCGGCAGTGAGAATACTGCACAGCGCGTAACGCTTCATATAGCGACCAATGCCGATAGTCTCGGCACGTGGTTTCTGAAAGCGATTTCGCATTTCAGCACGTCATCGGAGTATCTCTTCAACATTGCGGTAGACGATCAGGATCACACTGCCGAATGGCTGCGGCGCGGACGCGTCGTTGCTGCCGTAACCTCCCTGTCCAAACCGGTTCAGGGCTGCCGTCTGACGCCGCTTGGTATTCTCCAATATCGCGCCACGGCATCACCAGATTTCGTCGCTCGCCACTTTCCAGGTGGAATAACCCGCGATGCTATCGCCAGGGCCCCGGCTCTGACATTCAACCAGAAGGACAGATTGCAGGATCAGTGGGTGCGCGCTGCCCTCAGAGCCGACATAGCATGCCCGACACATTGGCTTCCCTCGACACAGGCTTTTGTCGATGCAAGCCTATCAGGCATGGGGTGGGGGATGAACCCGATGCAGTTGGTGGGTGACCATTTGCAATCAGGCAGGCTCATCGAATTGATCCCGGACACACCGTTGGATATTCCTTTATTCTGGCAGGTCAACCGCCTTGCGGCTGACAGGCTTGCAAGCCTGACACAGGCGGTTTTGACAACGGCACGACAGGAGCTTGCACCCATCTCAAACAAATGAGGCAAGCCACCACTTCCAAAAATTAGATTAAAACAATGGGATAGAGAAGGATTTTCTTCACTGATCCCGTCAATCACCATCTGTTTTCTTGAACGTGAACAGCGATTGAGCGATGCATGATGAATGAAGCTCCTGTTCCTCATCGCGGCGCTGATCGCCCTTGTCTTCCTCGGCTGCTATTTGCAGATGTTTTTTGCCGTGCCATAAAAGCGGCACCCCTGATCCGCCCGCCTAAAGCCGAGGAGCTCGGAGCACTCAATAAAGCTGAGCCTTACAAGAAAAAAGGCAGGATCAATGATCCTGCCCTGTTTGTGCAACGCCTGCCGCCTCTTCGCAGACCCTGACATGCTCTGCCAGTGCCTCGAGTTGCAAGAAAGCGCTTATGGTACAGATATCCCGCTTCTGAAACTTTGGAAGTTCCTGAAGCTCCTTCAATCTGGTGAGAAGTGCACCGCGGTTCATGGTTTTTCCCTCCATCTTTTTCGGCTATCCGCAAATTTGGTACTAATCAGGCTGCCCGCACCTTCGCTTTCGTCTTCAACGGAAGTTCGATATCGACTTCGAGCGTCGACATCTGATCGCCCCGATCCATTTTCACGCTAACCTTGTCGCGATCAATCTGGATATGTTTGGCGATAACGGCGAGAATTTCCTCTCGCAATACCGCAACAAGATCAGAATGTTCGTGTGACGCCCTTTCATGGGCAAGCAGAACCTGCAACCGTTCGCGCGCTTGCGGCGCGGAAGCAGGCTTACTGAAGAAACGAAACAGGCTCATGCCGCTCTCCTTCCGAAAAGTTTACCCAGAAGGCCGCGCTTTTCGGATGGAACAGTCATCGGCACTTCTTCACCGGCGAGGCGGCGGGCTGCGTCGAGATAAGCCAATGCAGGCGCACTGCGCTGATCGGCAAGCGTTACGGGCGAACCAATATTGGATGCCCGCAGAACATCCTGGCTTTCCGGAATAATACCCAGAAGCGGGATGGACAGAATTTCGAGAACGTCATCGACCTTCAGCATGTCGCCGCGCTCGGCGCGCACCGGGTCATAGCGGGTCAGCAGAAGATGCTTTTCCACGCGTTCGCCACGCTCGGCCTTGAGTGTCTTGGCATCCAGCAGACCGATGATACGGTCGGAATCGCGCACGGACGACACTTCAGGATTCGTGACGACCACAGCCATATCCGCATGACGCATGGCGAGCGTGGCACCGCGTTCGATCCCGGCAGGGCTGTCGCAAATGATCCAGTCGAACTCTTTCTTGAGATCTTCCATGACGCGGTCAACGCCATCGGTGGTCAGGTTATCCTTGTCGCGCGTCTGGGAGGCAGGCAGCAAATACAGTGTCTCAAGGCGCTTGTCGCGGATCAAAGCCTGCGGAAGCTTTGCGTCACCCTGAATGACATTGACGAGATCGAATACGACGCGGCGTTCTGCGCCCATGACGAGGTCGAGGTTACGCAGACCGACATCGAAATCGATAACGACGGTCTTTTCACCGCGTTGTGCCAGCGCAGCGCCGATTGCAGCGGTTGATGTCGTTTTGCCAACGCCACCCTTACCGGAAGTTACAACAATCACTTTTGCCATATTTGTCTCCTGTATCTCCCGCGCGCCTCCAGAGCATTCGTTACCCGGGATATGAAGTGCTCTGCTTTTCTTTTACGACACCCAAAAGTGCCTTAAATCCAATTGGAATCTGCTTCTCTCAAAGCTTCTCAGCTCTGAGGGCAATGCTAACTCAGCGTTTCTGCCATCATATAATCGCCGTCGAGCCAAAGCTGGACCGCCTGTCCACGCAATCGGCTCTCCATGTCTTCGGCCGTCTTGTAGAGGCCGTCGATGGCAACGAGTTCTGCTTCCATCTTGCGGCAAAAAATGCGCGCATCGGCATTTCCGGCTGTTCCGGCCATCGCACGACCGCGCAACGCGCCATAAACGTGGATCGAACCACCTGCCACCACTTCCGCACCGGACGCTACAGAGCCAACAATCGTTACATCACCGTCCGGAAAATAGACCGACTGGCCAGACCGAACCGGCTCGGTGACGACCATGGACGGAACAGCCTTGACAAGTTGCACCGACGCGGAGGCAACCGGTGCACGCTCCTGCGGTTTCGGCTCTGTGATCTCCGGGTCGAAATCTGCTGCAGGCTGCCCACCACGCATTGCGGGCGGCATGCCTGGGCCCAATAGAGAGGGCCGCGCATTTTCAAAGCCCGTAATCCAGACGCCACGTTTAACCAGATCCTCAAGCAACTGAACCAATTGGGGACGCTCGATCGAAACATTCTCCAGATCGAGAACGATCGGGCGATTCAGAAAGAACCCCACTGAACGGGCTGCAAGATCGTCCAGCTTGTCGAGCCAGCCATCGAGCGGCAGTTCAGGCGAGAGTACCAGCGCAAGAAAGGACCTCCCTTTCAAGCGGATTGGACGAGACTGTGTTAGCACTTGATTCATCTTGGTTAAAAAACGGTTTATCCGGTCTATATGCGCAATGGTTAACAGATGGTTAATTTCTGAAGCCCAAATAGTTCCAACTGCTGGAGCAACCGGTCCCTTTTTTGACGATCAG
The DNA here is from genome assembly GCF_008932295.1 of Brucella tritici. GTDB lineage: Bacteria > Pseudomonadota > Alphaproteobacteria > Rhizobiales > Rhizobiaceae > Brucella > Brucella tritici. The sequence goes on from NZ_WBWA01000001.1 coordinate 182,475, forward strand.
AACATAACTATCAGCGGGCATTAAAGTGCTGCGTGTCCTTATGGGCGCACGCAGGGCACTCCAAGCTATTGAAACTACACATCAAGCTTTCCGAAAAGCGATTCCGAGTTTCGGACCGATGCGGTAGCCGTCGGACACGGAACGCAACATTGCGCCCAATTGAAAAGCCAAAGGCACTTCCAGCTCGAAAGCGACTCAGCCTATTCTTAATTATAAACGGACAATTGGATCGATTATTGCGGTTTCTTAGTCCGTCCACAGAAGACGTTGCAAAAATATAAAATTAAATTCCGATCAAATGTGACGCTGCGTAATGTATTATATTTTTATAATATATTTTTATTTAGCCATAAAGCGAGAATATCTTCCATAGAGTGGAAACCAATGAAAATCTATCCGATTCTTTTTAAATCATATTTCTTCTAATTAGCAGACATTTGCAGATCAGCTAGATCATTTTCTGATATTGCCAGCGTTTCATCAAGAATTTCATGAACAATATGCGCCATGAAAGACCTTCAGGCGACCTATCAACCGACCCGGTCGATGCAACAAGTGAGTATAACTCAACGAAGCAACAGCGATCTTTCTGATCGTTTTCTTTTCTCTTCGAATGCCGTCCTCGTCAGTAGGAATGATCCCTGACTGAAGCACAGAATATAGATTGGTTTGGAAGGTTCCGCTCAAAGGAACCGCCTCGCGTTTGGGCGGGGGGCTTAGGGGCGCGAGGCGGGCGAGCTCTCAGGAGTGCACGCACAGGGAAAATGGAACGTTAGCTCCGATTCTGGAATTAACAATACGTTCCAACCTGAAAAATTACGTGAGCAGAGTATAGAAAAGCCCACAACGCCTGGGAGGAGGAGAGCGTTGTGGGCTTAATCTGTAAGCGCGATTGGGAGGAGGAGTATCGCGCTTTGGGTTCGGTTTTTGGGAGGAGGAGTGAACCGGACGCATCTTTAATAGCCTGCCCAGCCGATCCGCTCAATCAACAAGCTTGCATTGCTGATATGCACTTTCAACAGACCCAAAATGAAAACCGCCTCGCAGCGAATGAACGCGCTGAGGCGGCATACCTCCCCCGAAAGCCCCCAATCGAAGAAGATGGAGGAACTTACTCATAGCTTTGACGAAAATAAATAGACAATCTGCACGCGCACTTGAAAATCTGGTGAACAATATCAGCCAATGGTTGAAGACCCTTACTTCAACGAACTTTTCCGCGTCTCCAGCCGTTCGATTAAACATTGTTCACGATCAGATATAGTTCAGTGCTGCAGTGCGATCAAAATGCTCTTAAGCCGGTTAGAATCTGAATGAGTATCATTCAAATATCTTACACAAATTTCAGTATTTTCTGAAAACCATAGAGTTCTATTAGGGGGTTGCTTTCTCCACGAGCACGGTTATTGTTCCTCTCACTTGGAGGAGGGAGTACCGCCCCAGCGCGCTAGACCGCTGCGGGGCGGTTTCTTTTTTAGCTACCCAAAAATGCATATCTGCATTGCAGCGTTGCCCCTTGTAAGCAGCGGCCCTTATTCCTATTTTGGACTTGTTCGGTTTTACTCCTCCTCCCAAAAACCGAACCCAAAGCGCGATACTCCTCCTCCCAGTCGCGCTTTATAGATCCGCCCACTGCACACTCCTCCTCCCAGTGCAGTGGGCGTTCTCTTTTCTGAACCTCGTCACACATATAAAAAATTGAACCCAATCGGACGACCCTGTGGCTATTTCAGTAGTTTTAAGGGTTTGCAGATAATTTCTGCACGTGACGCACCAGGGAGCGGGGTTCCATGTTCTTCAGCACGACCTTCAAATCGGCCAGACCATCGCCGCTATGCGCGCCTTTGTTCTGGCTGGGTTTTGTTCTGGTTCTGCTGATCGCGCTTCTGTCATTCAGGCTCAATGCCCCTATTGGGCCGATGTATTGGGACAGCTATATCTATTTCGATGCGGCCCAGCGCATAAGAATGGGCCAGATTCCAGGCGTTGATTTTTCCACACCTGTCGGGCCACTTGGCTATTATCTTTTTGGATGGGGGCACGCCCTGTTCCCGCAGGCGCAACCGCTTTTGCTCGTTCAATGGTCAATATTGGCCGTTGCGGCCCCTCTGATGGCATGGGTACTGGCAGAGATTCGCCCCCACAATCGAACAACCGGGTTTCTGATCCTTGTTCCATTTCTGGTTTTCGCAATCTTTCCAGCCAATACACAGAGCTTTTACCCCTATCCCGGACTCGATGGGTTTGGCATTTATAACCGCCATACATCGCTTCTGCTCTACGTGCTGATGTGCGGACTGCTGTTTATGCGCAACGGCACAAAGCTCGCGCTCTTTTGCGCGGCAGTGATGCTCACCCTGCTTTTGATGAAGGTGACAGGCTTCCTTGCAGGCGGGCTGTTCGGACTTGCAGCACTTCTCGCTGGGCGAATCTCAACCCGCAACGTTCTGCTGGCCGCAGCCGCTACCGCAGCATTTCTGCTTGCCCTTGAACTGCACAATGGGATTATCAGCGGATATATTCGCGATATTGCTACATTGGTCACACTGAACGAAGAAGCCCTGCTCCCCCGTTTCCTGACCGTCATATCCTTGAAGCTGGACGTTATTCTACCGACAGTAATCCTTGTTCTGGCCCTTTTCTGGAATGAACAGCGCCAGTCCAGTGAACAAAATCGCTTCTTCGACCGGAGCTCTGTCTGGCTCGCCATTGGGCTTCTGGGCGGCATCATCCTTGAAACGCAGAACACCGGAAGTCAGGAATTCATATTCCTTTGGCCTATCCTGCTTCTGATCTTTCAGCGGATCAAAGCCGTCTCGGAGAAGCTCAAAATCGCCTTCGTCTTGCTCGCTGCCTTCTGTGTCATTCCGACATTCACCAAGGTTGTGCACCGTACCCTGCGCGCCGTTGCCGTAGCCCCAACTTATGTAGAACCGTCTTTGCCGGAACTGAAAAATCTCGGGCAGGTCCTAACCCGGCCCGACTTCCTCCAGCGGGCAGAACTTTTCGAAACCCATTACCCGGAAAACAATACAGCCTATGACGCGCTGGCAGCACAAGGCCAGCTACCGAGCTGGCAGCTTTATTCGGAAATCGATTTCCAGGTGTACTGGCTCGTTTCTGCAAACCAGGTGGTAAAGGATCTGAAATCCTTCGAGACCCAGAAGAATCTTCACCTGCAAAGCATCATGTCGCTCGACTTCGTCAATCCATTTGCGTGGATATTGGATCGCGATGCGACGCGGCATATCCAGATCGGCGCCGATCCCTTCCGCACAGTCCCGGCGTTATCCAAGGAAACGAAAGCTGCCGTAGAAGCAACCGACGGCATATTGCGCCCGAAATGTCCAACGACGACCAATCGCCTTGCCTTGCAGAAAATATATGCCGAAGCGCTACAGGATCGTGCCGTCGTCGCTTTGAACCCCTGTTGGGATTTGCTGCTTCGCCCCGGTCTCATTCCTTAATCAGAAACGGCTCATTTGATCTGAGCCTTGACGAAATCCCGCACGATCCGGACGATGCCGCGTGAAAGTACCTCATCCAGTGCTTGGATGAATGCGTCCACATGCTCCCGCCCGCAGATCAGCGGCGGCTCAAGACGGATGACGTTTCGATTATACTCGGTAAAGGCGACGAGCACCCCATGATCGCGCAGCAGATGACTGCCGATAAATCCTGGAAGCGACCCTTTCAGCTTTTCGTCTAGCATCGCCAGGACAGGTCGCAGCACGACCGGCATGGTCTGTGAGAAATCATGGAACTCCAGCCCCACCATCATCCCCTTCCCGCGCACATCTTTCAAAAGCGCAGGATAGCGGCTTTGCAGTTCATCCAGACGATCCAGAAGATATTCTCCAACATCGGCTGCGTTATCGATCAGATGCTCGTCGTAGAGCACGTTCAATGCTTCAATCGACGTGACGCAGGCTTCGCCAATCCCGCCAAAAGTCGCCATCGCATGGATCATAGCCGTCTTGGGCGTGCCGTAGGCCTTCATATAGATGTCGCGGCGCGCGATCATAGCGGCCATTGCCGTCTTTCCGCCGCCCAGCGACTTCGCCAGGGCGGTGACGTCCGGTATGACGCCATAATGCTCGAAAGCATAAAACTTCCCGGTTCGTCCCAACCCACATTGCACTTCATCGGCAACCCAGATCACACCATACTGGTCGCAAAGGCTTCGCAACTTCTGCCAGAACTCAGCATCAGCCTGAATGATGCCGCCGCCGCCCTGCACCGTTTCAAGCACAATCACCCCTATCTCGGGGTCAGAGCGAAATGCATTTTCAATGGCGGCTATGTCACCGAAGGGCACCCGAACGGTGTTATCGACCAGCTTGAATTCGCCTCGATAGAGCCCGCCATCCGTTATGGACAAAACACCCTTGGTCTTGCCGTGGAACGAATTTTCCGCATAGACGATCTTGGGCTTTTTCGGACCGGCGGCGCGTTCAGCAACCTTGACCGCGGCTTCCATCGCTTCCGAGCCAGAAGACCCCAGAAACACCATATCGAGATCGCCCGGCGAGCAGGCCGCTATGTCATAAGCAAGAGCGGCCGCATATTGCGACATAAAGGCGATTGCGATCTCGTGGCGCATTTCTTCCTGAAATTGACGCCGTGCTTCGAGAATACGCGGGTGATTATGGCCAAAAGCCAGCGATCCGAACCCGCCGAAAAAATCGAGAATGGCGCGCCCATTCTGATCATAATAATACATGCCCTCAGCACGTTCGATCTTCACTTTGTGAAAGCCGAGCAGCTTCATGAAGTGAAGCTGGCCTGGATTGAGATGAGCTGTAAACAGTTCCGTCATCCGCGGCAGATCGAGCGCTTTCGCCTCGGCAACCGTCAACAGCTTCGGCTTTGGCGTTGTGTTCGTCTTGTTCATTTCTGCCCCTATGCCGTTTCGGAAGCCCGCACATCCGACGATGCAGCTCCAATTTTCTTGCGATATTCGCTATAGGCCGCGATCAGCATGTCCTCATCACGATATTGCGGTATCCAGCCAAGCTCGCGCTCGCCCTTCGAAACATCCAGAACGCACATTTCATCGGCAATCAGATATTGCTCCGGGTCCATGATCGGCATGTTCATCCAGTCGAGCAGGCCCAGCGTGCGTTTCACTGCCCAGGCGGGTGTTGGCAACAAAATGGATTTTGACCCTGCATGGCGGATCAGGTCACCGAGCAGTTTGCGGACGGGAGGCGGATTGAGCGAACCGAGATTGTAGACCTCGTTTAGAACGCCAGCCTTGAAAGCAGCACGTGCTGCCTCCGCACAATCAAACACAGAAATGAACTGATAGGGATTCCTGCCCGAGCCAATCATCGGCACTGGCAGGTTGTTATCAATCAGCTTGAACAGTTTTTCCAGAATACCGAGACGGCCCGGCCCAATGATAAGACGAGGACGAAACAGGGAGATATCCATACCCCGTGCGCGCCATTCAACAGCGAGTTCTTCGGTTTTCAGTTTGGACAAGCCATACTCACCAAGCGGCTTGCACGGATGGTCTTCTTTCTGCGGCCAGGCATAGGTGTGCCCATAAACCATATCGGTGGTGAAATGGACGAGCTTGTTCGCACCAGCCGCATCCATTGCCTTGATTATATTTTCCGCCCCGTAATAATTGACAGGAAAGAAGAAATCATGACGCTTCGCCCGGACCTGAATTGGCGAAAGCATCTTGGCGGAGAGATTGTAGACCATGTCGTCTGCACGGATACCAACCCTGCGGATTGCTTCGGGATCGGTTACATCCGTCGCGACGAAAGCAGCATCGGCATAGTGCGGCAGATCGTTTTTCACGATATCCGCGACAATGACTTCATGGCCATCGGCAAGGAGTTTTGGAGCGAGATAACGACCAACAAATCCATCGCCGCCGAAGATTATATGTCTCATCGTGCCGCCCCCGTTTAACTATGCGTCTGCTGTTTTATATTGGCTTCCGCCGGCGGTTCGGATGACTTGCCGCTTTGTGCGATCAGCACTGTCCCGATGCAGATGAATGCGATGCCTGCGATCTTGTAGGCACCCAGTTCCTCCTTGAACAAAAGCCAGGCGAACAGGGCGACCGCGACATAGGCAAGGCTGAGGAACGGATAGGCAAACGAAAGATCGACTTTCGACAGCACGTAAAGATGTGACGCCATCGAGATCACGAAGGTCAGCAAACCGGCAAAAATCCAGGGATTGAAGACAATCTGGAACATGCGCTGGATCAATGTTTCGGCCGAAAAGCTGATTGGTCCGAGCGTCAGCATACCATATTTCAGCATCAACTGCGCGGCGGCATTGGTCATGACCGTGAACAGGATGAAGGGAATATATTTCATCACGTTTCCTAACCTGCTGCACCGAGCATCAATGCCGTGCGGCGCCAGAAATTGGAGTTGAAAGCCTTGTCGCGAAAAGCTTCGAAAGCGCGCCAACGCGGATAACTTGCAGCAAAAACTTCCGCGCTCATCCTGTGATCCTTATACGGATTGACCCGGCCACCGGCTTCCACGGTCATCCGGTCCAGACGATCCAACAGTTCCAGCGTCTTGCCGCCACGATTGGGGAAATCCATCGTCAGCGTATATCCCGGCATCGGAAATGACATGAGGCCAGGAGATTTCACTGAGCCGAAACGCTTGAGCACAGTCAGGAAAGAGACCTGCCCCGCAACACGGCTTGCCTCCAGCATCGCAGGAATAATCGTTCGGGCTGCGTCGAACGGAATGATACTTTGATGCTGGTAAAGCCCTGCCGGACCGTAAAGCCTGTTCCAGTTTCTGACGCCGTCGAGTGGATAGAAGAAGCTTTGATACGGCACTCTACGCGCTGTCTTCAGTTGCTTCTTGCGCTGGAAATAGGCCGCATTGAAAAGCGCCAGACTTGACTTGTTCAAAAGCGAGAATGGCAATTCAAACGGCACCCCAAACCGCCCGGCTGGCGAAAAAGAGCCATTCCGCGCGGCCACATGATTACCAACTATCAACAGGCCCCGGCCATCGGAGAGCTGATCCACCCAGGCAACAGCATATTCATTTTCGTGATCCGCCACCTCGGCCATATCAAAATATGCCTCAAGATCGCGGAAAGGCCGAACCTTCTCTTCGACGTCGAGACCGCCCACCCGCATGAGCCGGATCGTTGCGCGAAGAATTAATCCAGTCAGCCCCATCCCGCCGATTGTGGCCCGGAACAGGTCAATATTTTCCGCATCGGAACATCTGTAATGGACACCGTCCGAGCGAAGCAGTTCCACCCACTCAACATGACACCCGAAACTACCCCGCCGGTGATGATTTTTGCCATGCACGTCATTGGCGATGGCGCCACCGAGCGTCACAAACTGGGTGCCGGGTGTGACAGGCACGAAATAACCATATGGGCCAATATGGGCGATGATCTCACTCAAAAGCACGCCACTCTCAGCCGTCAGCAATCCCTTATCGCGATCGAAGTGCAGTATCTTTTTTTGCGCCTGCATGGGCACAAGGAAGCCCGCATCATTATGGCAGCTATCGCCGTAGGAGCGACCATTCCCGAACGGCAACAAGCTCGCATCGCCGGGCAAGGCTCGCGTGAAATCAGTTTCCAGCCTCTCCAGCGGAAGGTACTGCCGCTTTCGTCGATCAATGCGGCCAAAACTGTCGAAGGATCGTTCCATCAGCGCATACCAGCCACAAGAAGCAGCACCGCACCAAGCGCGATGACAACCTGACTGCGCCAATCCCTGGCAATGAAGAGCACCGGGTCGTCATCCATGTCGCCCCGATGCGCCAATATCCACACACGCACATTGATATAGAGTACTATCGGACCAAGCGGCCATATCAGCCAGGGATAGGTGTAGAGCGTCTTGACGGCATCGCTATTGATATAAAGCGCCAGAACCAGTGCTGCGGTAAATGCAGCCGCAACCCCACACTGCCCAACAATATCGCGATCTTCAGGGCGGTAGCCTCGCCCCAAAATCCGGTCCTTTTCTGTCACTGTAGCGCCCTGCAACTCGACATAACGTTTCACCAGCGCCAGCGACAGAAAGAAGAACATGGCAAATGCCATCAGCCAGAACGACGGCGGAATATAGGAAGCCGCCGACCCTCCCAACAGCCGCAGGCTGTAAAGCCCTGCGAGGCAAATCACATCTCCCAACAACATGCGTTTCAAGGCGAAAGTATAGGCGGTCGTGAAAGCCAGATAGGTGACAATTGCGAGCGTAAAGGCGGATGGGAGGAAGAAGCAGACGAAAGCCGTCAGAACCAATAACAGCGCCGCAACACCTAGACCAAAAGGAATGGATATCTGTCCGCGTGCAAAAGGTCGCTGATTTTTTCGCGCATGTCTTCGATCCACCGGAAGATCAACAATGTCATTGACGATATAGATCGCAGACGCTGTAGCAGAGAAGGCGATGAATGCCAGACAAGACGCAATCAACACGTCGGGTTTCAATATGTCATGCGCCAGAATGGCCGGCACAAAGACAAGCAGGTTCTTCAACCACTGATGAACACGCAGCATACGAACATAGGTTCTAATAGTCGGCTTCTCACCACTGAAAAGTTTGCAGCCAGTCCGTTGCTGGAAATGTGCCGCCGCGCGATCGGGCGCGACAACGACCGCCTGTCGGGCTGCATCGAAAACCGGCAGGTCATCACGATCATTTCCGGCATAGTCAAACCCCTGTCGTTCATAGTGTTCGACAAGCAGATTGGCCTTGCGTTCCGCCGAAAGATTGGTCGTGCCGGAGGTCGAATAGACGGCGCTGAAAATCCCAAGCTCGGACGCAACGGCCTTGGCCATCGGTTCTGCCGCCGCTGTTGCCAGCACCAAAGTTCGTCCCGATGCGTGTTCGCTGCGCAGAAACTCCAGAAACTCGGTTCGATAGGGAAGTCGCGATGCATCGAGCGTGATGCGTTCGGCCACCTGCCGCTTGAGATAGGCCTTACCCGAGAACAGCCAAACCGGCAGCATGAAGACGAACAGGATGTTCTTCTTCAAAAGAAGAAAAATGCCCTCCCACAGCAGATCGGTCGAAACCAGCGTTCCGTCCAGGTCGACTGCCAGCGGCACATCCTTGCTGTTCTGCCCCCGCGTGTCCATTTTCAGCCCTTTTTTCGCTCAGGCGTGAATGCGGTTCGATCAACCTTTTTCGCCTAAGCCCCCTGTCGTAAAGGGATAGAGGCAGAAACCAAATGAAAAATGAATTTTTTCGATACAATCAATAATTGATTAGCTGAATACAATTTCTGCTTAAAATTTTCTCAATAGCCAGGTTACGACATAATGCCAACGGTCTGCATCACTCATGTGTCGCAAAACGAGACCGCAACGTCAACGCCTTCTCCATCACGGAAGGCTTCGGCGCCGGTGTCCCGCGGCGCCGAAATGCCATCAGAAACTCCAGTCTTCATCCTCGGTCGCAACCGCCTTGCCGATAACGTAAGACGAGCCGGAACCGGAGAAGAAATCGTGGTTTTCGTCTGCATTCGGTGAAAGAGCGGACAGGATCGCCGGATTGACCTTGCACGCCTCCGCCGGAAAGAGTGCCTCATAGCCAAGGTTCATGAGGGCCTTGTTGGCGTTGTAGTGCAGGAACTTCTTGACGTCTTCGGTCAGGCCCACGCCGTCGTAGAGCGCTTCCGTGTAACGAACCTCATTGTCGTAAAGTTCCAGCAGAAGCTCAAAAGCAAAATCCTTGATCGTCTGCTTCTGCTCTTCGTTCAGCCGCTCCAGTCCGCGCTGGAATTTATAACCAATGTAATAGCCATGCACGGCTTCATCCCGAATGATGAGCCGGATAAGATCGGCCGTATTCGTCAGTTTTGCCCGGCTCGACCAGTACATGGGCAGATAAAAGCCAGAATAGAACAAAAAGCTTTCCAGAAAGACGCTGGCGATCTTCTTTTTCAGCGGATCATCCGCGCGATACTGGTCCAGGATCAGCACAGACTTGCGCTGTAGAAACTCGTTTTCCTCCGACCAACGATAGGCATCGTCAACATCCGGCGTCAGGCACAGCGTCGAGAAAATCGACGAATAAGAGCGCGCGTGAACCGCTTCCATGAAGGAGATGTTGGACAGCACCGCCTCTTCATGCGGCGTCACGGCATCATCCATCAGCTTCACGGCACCGACCGCGTTCTGGATCGTATCGAGCAGCGTCAGTCCGGTGAAAACGCGGATCGTCAGCTGCTTTTCCTGCGGTTTCAGCGTCTCCCACGACTGAATGTCATTGGAAAGCGGTACTTTCTCCGGGAGCCAGAAGTTGCCGGTCAAACGATTCCAGACCTCAAGGTCTTTCTCATCTTCGATCCGGTTCCAGTTGATGGCGCGCACGGCTGCAGGCTTCGGGTTCTTGGTCTTCACTTGAATATTCATGGTCATCACCAGTGGTCAGAGGGCGCAGGAAACGCAGCCCTGCACTTCCGTGCCGGAAAGCGCCATCTGGCGCAGGCGAATGTAATAGATAGTCTTGATGCCCTTCTTCCACGCGTAGATCTGCGCACGGTTGATGTCGCGGGTGGTTGCCGTATCGCGGAAGAACAATGTCAGAGACAGGCCCTGATCGACGTGCTGCGTCGCCGCCGCGTAAGTGTCGATGATCTTTTCCGGCCCGATCTCATAAGCATCCTGATAGTAGTCGAGATTGTCATTGGTCATGAAAGCTGCCGGATAGTAGACGCGGCCGATCTTTCCTTCCTTGCGTATCTCGATCTTCGACACAATCGGATGAATCGATGACGTCGAATGATTGATGTAGGAGATCGAACCTGTTGGCGGCACGGCCTGAAGGTTCTGGTTATAAAGCCCGCCCTCCATCACCGCGTTTTTCAGGTCGCGCCAGTCGTCCTGCGACGGGATCGCAATGCCAGCCTTTTCGAAGATTTCACGAACCTTTTCCGTCGCCGGTTCCCAAAGCTGCTCGGTATATTTATCGAAATATTCACCCGACGCATATTTGGATTTCTCGAAACCCTTGAACGATTTCCCCGTTTCCACCGCAATCAGGTTCGATGCGCGGATCGCGTGATAGGTCACCGTATAGAAATAGATATTCGTGAAATCGACACCTTCATCGGAACCGTAGTAAATCCGCTCGCGGGCGAGATAACCATGCAAATTCATCTGGCCGAGACCGATAGCATGGCTTTCATCATTCCCTCGGGCGACTGACGGCACGGAACCGATATGGCTCATATCGGAAACTGCAGTCAGGGCGCGGATGGAGGTCTCGATGGTCTTGCCGAAATCTGACGAGTCCATCGCCGATGCAATGTTGAGCGAACCCAGATTGCACGAAATATCCTTGCCGAGATAATCATAGGAAAGGTCTTCGCCGAAGATGCTCGCCTCACTCACCTGCAGGATTTCCGAACAGAGATTGCTCATGGTGATGCGCCCGTCGATCGGATTGGCGCGATTCACCGTGTCCTCGAACATGATGTAGGGATAACCGGACTCGAACTGGATTTCCGCCAGCACCTGAAAGAACTCGCGTGCATTGATCTTCTTCTTGGCAATACGCGCATCGTCGACCATTTCCCGATATTTTTCGGTAACCGAAATCTCGGTCAGTGGTGCGCCGTAAACCCGCTCCACATCGTAGGGCGAGAAGAGGTACATATCCTCGTTGTTCTTCGCGAGTTCGAAGGTAATGTCTGGAATGACCACACCAAGCGACAAGGTTTTAATGCGGATTTTCTCGTCCGCGTTTTCGCGCTTCGTATCCAGAAAACGCATGATATCCGGGTGGTGTGCGTGCAGATAGACAGCGCCAGCGCCTTGCCGCGCGCCAAGCTGATTGGCGTAGGAAAAGGAATCCTCAAGAAGCTTCATCACCGGAATGATGCCGGACGACTGGTTCTGGATTTGCTTGATAGGGGCGCCCGCCTCGCGAATATTGGTGAGGCTCAGGGCCACCCCGCCGCCCCGCTTCGACAATTGCAGAGCCGAGTTGATGGAGCGGCCGATGGACTCCATATTGTCCTCAACGCGCAGCAGAAAACACGAGACGAGTTCGCCGCGCTGTTTCTTTCCCGCATTAAGGAATGTAGGCGTCGCAGGCTGGTAGCGGCCTGAAATGATCTCATCAACGAGATCGCGCGCAAGCTGCTCATTACCGCGCGCCAGCGCCAGCGCCACCATACAGACGCGATCCTCATAACGCTCCAGATAGCGCTTTCCGTCGAAGGTCTTCAGCGTATAGCTGGTGTAATATTTGAATGCGCCGAGAAAGGTCGGGAAACGGAATTTCTTCGCATAGGCTTCGTCGAAAAGATCACGCACGAAATTGAAGGAATACTGGTCCAGTACTTCCTGTTCGTAATAGCCTTCGGCCACCAGATAATCGAGCTTTTCCCGCAAGTTATGGAAAAAGACTGTGTTCTGGTTCACGTGCTGAAGGAAATACTGGCGTGCAGCCTGCCGGTCGCGATCAAGCTGGATTTTTCCCTCGTCATCGTAAAGGTTCAGCATCGCGTTGAGCGCGTGATAATCCAGCCCGTCCGAGGATTTTGCCGGTTTGTTGCTGTTGGAAGTCGCCGCTTGAGGCGCATCCTGCGCCACTGGCCGTGCCTCGCGCTCTCGGATCAAGGTCGTGTCTGCCGTGTCCAAAATCGTTCCATCCCGTTTTTGACATTGCCAATGTCCTCATCGGTTCCCAGAAGCTCGAAGCGGTAGAGATAGGGAACCTGACATTTGGCAGAGATAATGTTACCGGCGATACAGAATGCCTCGCCGAAATTGCTATTTCCCGCGGCAATCACGCCGCGGATGAAAGAGCGGTTGGTCTCATCGTTGAGGAAGCGGATCACAGGCTTTGGGACAGCGCCCTTAGAGCCGCCACCACCATATGTGGGCGTCACGAGCACGAATGGCTCGCGCACCTGCAATCCGCCTGAACCGTCCATCGGGATACGGTTCGACCGCATTCCAAGCCGCTCGACAAACCGGTGCGTATTTTCCGACCGGCTGGAGAAATAGACGATCAGGCTCATGTGACCGCAGCCCTCAGGCGAGCGCGCTGATCATGTCCGGCCGGAAGCCCGCCCAATGGGATTCACCTGCCACAACAACCGGCACCTGGCGATAACCCATGCCCTGAACGAGATGGAAAGCATCGGCATCGGCAGAGATATCGATGACCTCATATTCGATGCCCTGGCGGTCGAGGGCGCGTGTGGTGGCGGTGCACTGAACGCAGGCGGGCTTGCTGTAAACGGTGACGTTCATTTTTTCCTCACTGGAGCATGTCTCCCAAAAGTGGGAACCGGTTTTGGGGTCAAGACATGCATAAAAACAAAGAGATAGAGCATTTCCAACGGTTCGGTTTAAACTGGAATACTCTCGATAGGAGACGCAAAGAGCCGTTCGCGCATCGCAAGATGCGCGTCGAAAGACATGAGAAACGGGATCGGCCGGCCGCAACAACAAGCAGCCTGACCGCAACAAACTATGCCTCGAAGGGAGGACCGGAACCGAAACTGAATATACTGGACATGGACTTCACCCCGAAGCTATGAGCGGGAAGTTCGGGGCAGCAATCTGCAAGGCAATAGTTTGCCACACATAATTGCGCGCCAACCGGACACCCCGCCCGTGGACGTACTCGTTCAAGGCAGGTCTCCTGGCTCACGGATCAACGTCCTGTCCGCCTTCCCAGCCAAAGCCAGTGACGTGATGAACAGAACTCTCCGCTTACAGTTGCGGGGGCAGCTCCGGCATTGTCCCATCCATCATGAAAGAAACGCACCGGATTCCCGTCTTAGCTTTCGACCCAACGAATCGAAAGAACCTAGAACACTATATATAGTAGTCGAAGTTAAAAAGCCGTCAACGGATAGTTGGCGGCAAAACGTAAAATTAGCGGGCCATTCTGGCAGCCCTGTGAATAGCAGGGATTATCGCTGTTTATTTTGGGGGTTTGATCGGCTTTGGCCTGAATTCCGGCTTGATTGCCTTGAGGGCCATGCGATCCACCAGCGCGGGAGCGACAAGTTTCAACCAGCGCCCGAATCGCATCTGGCGCGTCATCAACACTTCACGCTTGCGTGCCTGCACACCTTCCAGCATCAGTCGTACGGCTTCTTCGACCGGCATCATGTCATCTTCACGGACACCGCTCGTTCCAAGAGCGCCACCGCTTGCACTATAGCCCACTTTTCGAATGTCGGTTTTGACGACGCCCGGATAGACGATGGTAACCGATATCCCGCTTGGTTCCAGTTCTGCACGAAGCGCCTCGCAGAAACCCGAAAGAGCGAACTTCGTTCCGCTATAGGCCGTACGTCCCGGCACGCCGATCAATCCGGCAACAGATGAGACAGCCACGATCCGTCCCTTGCTGGCGGCAAGATGCGGAAGTGCGGCATGAATGGGCCAGACGCTACCCCAGTAATTCAACTCCATCAGATCATGCATCCAGTTGAGATCCTCCGGCGTGATTTCGGCAAAATTGGCGTGGGCCGACATGCCAGCATTCACGATCAGCGTATCGATGCGCCCAAAAACAGACGCCGCCTTATCAATCAGAGCGATGCAGGCTGCACGAACTTTCACATCGGTCGGCACCACCAGCACGGAGCTGCCCAGTTGCCGCAACTCGGCGGCCAGATTTTCCAGCTTTTCCACATTACGCGCAGCGAGCACAAGAGCAGCATTGGCGCGGTCACGCCGGGCAATCTGCCGTGCAGTTTCTGCGCCGATTCCTTCCGATGCTCCCGTTATGATCGTCACATCCATGCGAGGCCCTCCCTGCCTGTCGATCAGATGACAGGCAAGGTACAGGCAGGGCAATCCGTGCGTCCAGTGATTTAGACCTTGCGCGATAGCCAGATCGCAGATCAGCGCGATGTATTCCACCTGCCAGACTACCCTCTCGCTCTCTATGCCGGAGGGGGCCGTACTTTATTGCTACGTTAACTGGCAACGACTTCCGGCAACGGTCGGTCAACGATCATCGCATGGTCAAGCACTCGTTGCAGATTGGCGGCATGCCGGAAACTCGGCTCCAGTTCTGCACCATCGGCCACAGCACGCGCAAAGCGCTGATAATTGGTCTCCACCGTACCCGCATCGATATCCCGCCAGACTGGAGCTTCGATGTCCTCGCCGATGGAACCGCGCAGGCTAGAACCAGTGGGTGTGTGCAGGATTTCGAGCGCGCCCTTGTCACCATGGATACGCAGCCGCAGCTCGTTCAGGTGACCTGTCGCCCAGCGGCTGGCATGAATGACACCCAGCGCGCCATTGGCATATTCCGCCATCATGACGAAGCTGTCATTCGCATCGAGCACATATTCACCAATATGGTTGTTCTCGGCCTTCTCGAAAGTCTTGAGGCGAGCCGAGGCTCTTTCCACATCGCTGCCGATGGCATAGCTGGCGAAGTCGAGAATATGAATGCCGACATCGCCCAGAACCCCGTTCGAACCGTGCCGGGTCGAAAGGCGCCAGAGCCATTTGCTCTCGGTCTTCCAGTCCCCCCATGTCTTCGAGACCAACCAGCTTTGCAGATAGGACGCCTCGAAGTGGCGCACCTGGCCGATCTCTCCCGCCATCACCATTTCACGCGCCTTTTGCAGAGGTGCGACATTGCGATAGGTCAGGTTGACCATGTTGATGACGTTGGCCTGCTCGGCCGCATCCGCCATTTCAGCGGCTTTTTCATAGCTTTCTGCAAGTGGTTTCTCGCAGAAGACATGCTTGCCCGCGCCGACCAGCGCAAGAGTGGTCGGATGATGAATGGCATCCGGCGTGACATTGGCAACCGCATCAAAGCGGCCCCATTCCAACGCATCCTCAAGCCGCGTGAAGCGGTTGTGGATGTCGTGATTTTCGGAGAAGGCATCGACACGCTCCGCCGAAACGTCACATGCAGCAACCACCTCGACGCCCTCGATGGCCTTGAAGGCTTCGGCATGGTTTTTTGCCATGCCGCCTGTTCCCAGAATAAGAAGACGCATCATGCACCTCAACGATAACCGGCTTCGCCCGGCTTGTGCAGTTTGGGTCCGCGCTCGACAATAGGCTCCGGCGCCTTGTCGACCGGAACATTCGGCGCGGTGTGGATGCCTGTCCATGCCGGTTGCGGATTGTAGGCCCATTTGACCGAGTTGCGCAGAACCGTCTGCACATTGGCATCGTGATAGGTCGGGTAGGTTTCATGGCCGGGGCGGAAATAAAACACATTGCCCGCACCGCGACGCCAAGTCATGCCGGAGCGGAACACTTCACCACCCGCGAACCACGAAATGAACACGGTTTCCAGCGGTTCCGGCACAGAGAACTGTTCGCCATACATTTCCTCATTCTCAAGCACGAAATTTTCATCCAGCCCCTGCGTGATCGGATGACCGCGATTGACCACCCAGAGCCGCTCGCGCTCACCCGCCTCACGCCATTTGAGCGCGCAGGGCGTGCCCATCAGGTGCTTGAATATCTTGGAGAAATGCCCGGAATGGAGCACGATCAGTCCCATACCTTCGAAAACGCGCTTCGCAACGCGTTCCACAATCTCGTCACTGACGCCACCATGATCCTTGTGACCCCACCAGACGAGCACATCAGTCTTGGCGAGACGGTCTTCGGTCAAGCCATGCTCCGGTTCCTGCAAGGTGGCGGTCGTCGCCTCGATTGCGCTATCCTCGTTCAGCGCCCTGGCGATAGTGTTGTGCATGCCGTCCGGATAAACCGAACGTACGGTTTCATTGATCTGCTCGTGAATGTTTTCACCCCAGACGACAGTACGAATAGGCACGAGTATTCTCCTTGCTGCGGGCAATCACGGCCCATTTGTCTCATGTATCATCAAGCTTGGGAGGTCAGCGTCAGACGGCACGGCCCTTTTCATCGAAACGATGAACATTTTCCCCCATTGGGGAAACCGAGAGTGTCTCTCCTGACCTGCGCGCTGCCACGCCGCTTTCGCGGACCACCAGCGGCTCCTCCAGGCCGAGATCGATATAGACATAGGTATCGGAACCGAGGATTTCGGTGTGGATCACCTGACCGGTCCAATGGCCTCCTTCGGACACAATGGCGAGGTGTTCAGGACGTAAGCCCACCGTATGCGCGCCAAAAGGCTCACTATATCTGCCGGACAGGAAATTCATCTTCGGTGATCCGATGAACCCGGCGACGAAAAGCGAATTTGGCTTTTCGTAAAGCTCAAGCGGCGTGCCGATCTGCTCCACGCGTCCGTCGCGCAGCACGCAGATGCGGTCGGCCAGCGTCATCGCCTCCACCTGATCGTGCGTCACATAGATCATGGTGGTGTCTTCCATGCTCTGGTGGAGCTTGGCGATCTCAAGCCTTGTAGCCACACGTAGTGCCGCATCGAGGTTGGACAAGGGTTCGTCGAAGAGGAACACTTTCGGATCACGCACGATGGCACGACCAATCGCGACACGCTGCCGCTGCCCACCGGAAAGCTGGCGTGGCAGGCGCTCAAGATAGGGCGTCAGCTGCAGCATTTCTGCGGCTTTATGAATGCGGCTCTTGCATTCATCCTTGCTCTTGCCCGCAAGCTGCATGCCGAAGGCCATGTTCTCGTAGACTGTCATATGCGGATAAAGCGCATAGGACTGGAAGACCATCGCGATGCCGCGCTTCGACGGTGCGAAGCTGTTGACCACCTTGCCATCGATAGAGAGGCTGCCTGACGAGATTTCCTCCAAGCCTGCAATGAGGCGCAGTAGCGTGGACTTTCCGCAACCGGATGGGCCGACGAAGACCATGAACTCGCCGGGCCGGATATCCATATCCACGCCCTTGATGACCTCGAAGTTACCGAAAGACTTGCGCACATCGCGCAACTGAAGTTCTGCCATGGTTGTACCTAACCCTTTACGCCGCCTGCCGTCAGACCGGATACGATCCGCCGCTGGAAGATGAGTACGAGTATGACGAGAGGAACCGTCACGATGACGGAAGCCGCCATGATGTTGCCCCAGGGGATTTCAAACTGACTGCTGCCGGACAGAAGCGCGATAGCCACAGGTACTGTGCGCTGGCTGCCCGAAGAGGTGAAGGTGAGCGCGAACAGGAATTCGTTCCATGCCGAGATGAAAGCGAGCAGTCCGGTCGTCACCAGCGCCGGCCACATCAGCGGCATGAAAACCCGCGTGATGATGACCCATGGCGAGGCGCCGTCCATAATGGCCGCTTCCTCGATCTCGACCGGCAGGTCACGCATGAAGGTGGTGAGAACCCAAGCCGTGAAGGGTAGCGTGAAGATCATATAGGAGAAGATCAGCGCCAGCGGTGTGTTGAAGATACCGAGAAAACGGATCAGCTCGAACAGCCCCGCCAGAACGGCGATCTGCGGAAACATGGACACTGAAAGAATGGTGAGCAGTAACAGTCCGCGACCACGAAAATTCACGCGCGCCAGCGCATAGGCCGCCGTCACCGCCAGCAACAGCGAGATCGCCACCACGACGGTCGCCACCAGCAACGAATTGCCGAGACTGCGAAGGAAGCTGCCCTGTGTGAGAACACCGGCATAATTTTCAAGTGAGAAACTGCTTGGCCAGTAATCGACCTGAAAAAGCGCCGTCCCGGATTTGAGGCTGGTAATGATCGCATAATAGAAGGGGAACACCGCGATCAAAATGATGAGCGCCACCAGCAGGTAGAAGCCGAGGGTTTTCACATAATGCATCATGCTATTCCCCCCTGCTGCCAATATTGACGCGCCCGAAGAACATGTAGAGCACGGTGATGGCCGCGATGATGAGGAACAACATCGTGGATGCCGCCGCACCATAGGCGAATTTGTCGAAATCGAAGAGATTTTCGCGGGCGAAAACCGACATGGTCTTGGTTTGCGCATTATTCGGCGTCAGCACATAGATCAGGTCGAAGATGCGCAACGCATCCAGCATACGGAAGATGATCGCCACCATCAGCGCCGGACGGATTAACGGCAGCGTCACCCGCCAGAACACCTTGACCGGATGCACGCCATCGATCTTCGCCGCCTCGTAAATGTCGGATGGCACCATTTGCAGACCGGCCAGAATAAGCAGCGCCATGAAGGGCGTCGTTTTCCAGACATCGACGATCAGGATCGCAATCATCGCTGTGTCGGGATTGGCCGTCCAGGCGATCTTCTGGCTGATGAGGCCGAGATTGAGCAGGATATGATTGAGAATGCCAAACTGGTCATTGAGCATCCAGCCCCACATCTTGGCCGAAACAATCGTCGGAATTGCCCATGGGATCAGGATTGCGGCGCGCACAAGCCCACGCCCCCGGAAATTCGCATTCAGCACCAGAGCGACGATCAATCCGAAGATCGTTTCGAGGCTGACCGACAGAATAGTGAACCTGATCGTATTCCAGACCGCGCCCCACCAGGCGGGATCGGCCAGAAGACCGCGATAGACGGTGCGCCCGCTCTTGAGCGTCACCCACGACAGATAGTTGTTGAAGCCGACGAATTCAGCGGTGCCCAGGCTCGTCAGCGATGCATTGGTGAAACTGAAATAGATGGTCCGCAGCAGCGGCCAGCCAGCCACCAGCGCCAGCACTATCAGCGAGGGTGCGAGAAACACCCATGCCGACCGGATACGCTGCGCGCGCAGATCGGAGTGAAGCCGTGTCCGCAGGCTCCTCGGCGCATCAAGGGAAGTCTCCGTCATGATCCTGCTCCGGGTCATCGGATGAGAAGGGCGTTCGGGTTGCCCGATGGGGGCTTGGGAGGACAACCCGAACGCGGCTTGATCGGTCCCTACCAGCCGGAGCCTTCCAGCTCAGTCAGCTCGACCTCAAGCATTTCCAGATTCTCCGCAGCCGTACCGTTGCCCGAGAGCGTCTTGTGCACGGCAGTCCAGAACTTTGACGAGACTTCGTTATATTTCACCTTCGTCGCAGCCGATGGGCGCGGCACGGCATTCTGGAAGATAGGCTTCCAATTGGCCATGAAAGGCTGCGCTGCAATGACATCCTTGTCATCATAAAGCGTTTGAATGGTTGGCAGACGCGAAATTTCGACGGCCTGCACCTTTTGCACTTCCGGCGATGCGAGATATTTGACCAACGCGATGGCCGCATCCTGCTTGGTGGAATATTTTGAAACGGCAAGGTTCCAGCCGCCGAGCGTTGAGGATGGCGCATCGCCCTCTGCACCGGCAGGCAGTGGCGCGACGTCGAACTTGCCTTTCACGCCGCTATCGGCACTGTTGCCGAGCGCATAAGCATAGGGCCAGTTGCGCATGAAGACGGCATTGCCAGTCTGCCAGACGCCGCGCGATTCCTCTTCCTGATAAGCAAGCGCGCCCTGTGGCGAAATCGAACCGATCCAGCCCTTGGCGCGATCGATCGCCGCTGCTGCCTTTTCATTGTTGATGGAGATCGTACCGTCGGCTTCAACGATCTGGCCGCCTCCGGACGACTTCACCCATTCAAGCGCATTACAGGTCAGGCCCTCATAGGCATTGCCCTGAAACACAAAGCCCCAGAGATCGGACTTTCCCTCGGCCCGCTCCTTGTCCATG
Source organism: Brucella tritici (assembly GCF_008932295.1). Taxonomy (GTDB): domain Bacteria; phylum Pseudomonadota; class Alphaproteobacteria; order Rhizobiales; family Rhizobiaceae; genus Brucella; species Brucella tritici. Next base: position 202,979 of record NZ_WBWA01000001.1, read on the forward strand.
ATTTCCTTAGCAGTCGCCGTCATCTCATCCCAGGTCTTGGGAACCTGTTTGTTGTATTTTTCGAGGAGATCCTTGCGATAGAAAAGTGCCGGAGCATCAGTATAGAATGGCAGCGCAACCAGCTTTCCGTTCACGGTCTGTGACGCGATAATAGATGGGAAATGCGCGCCCGTGACATCCTTGGTCGCTTCCGTCAAATCGACGAACTGATCGGATAGTTGCGGCGCCCAGACCACGTCCGTCTGGTAGACGTCGATATCGGCGTTACCTGCCGCGAGCCATAGGCGATACTGGCTGAACTGCTCGCTGCTCGATGGCGGCATCGAGACGATATTGACCTTGTTGCCGGTATCCTTCTCGAACTTGACGATCTGCTCCTGCAGAAACTTGATGTTATTGCCCGTTGAATTGGCCGCAATGGAAATCTCCACCGCATGGGCGCTTACCGTCGCCAGGCCAAAAGCCGCGCAAGCCGCGAGTATACCTTGGAATGCCTTCATAGTTCCCTCCTCCCATCCATTCTGTAAGCGGTTTGATAAAATCGAAAACGGTTTGGATGACGAAAAGGTTGCAGAGGACCGCATTTCTGTCAAGCAGCAGATTTTGCACGCTATTCCATCTCACATCTCATCACCCAATATATATTGTAAATTCAATATATTACCATTCTCAATCGGTATTTCTTAGCGCTTAAGGGGCATGCTTTCTCAAACGTGCCAAAATGAAAATTGAAACAAACTTGAAATCGGTTTGGATTTCGTGCACCCTATATGTTGCAGCAGTTCAAAGAACTCAACCGACCAATTGTTAATCGCAAGGAAGCGGCTATAATCCGCTGCCTTGCCTGCCTGAATAATTCGAAAGCCAAATGAAGCTCCGTGAATTCGCCAAACATCTCGGCCTCTCAGCCACGACCGTCAGCCGGGCGTTGAGCGGCTATCCCGAAGTGGCGGAAAGCACGCGGAAGCGGGTCATGGACGAGGCAGTGCGTCTCGGTTACCGGCCCAATGTCAATGCGGTCAGGCTGGTTACCGGACGTGCCGGTGCAATCGGCGTGGTGATGGGCCGCAACAGCGAGTTTCACTTCGCCGAGTTCATGCGCGGCATGGCGGAACGGCTCAGTCAGGATGAAGTCGATATTCTCGTCAGCCCGATTGCAAACAACGGCACCGACGACGAAGTGCAACTCTGTCGGCGCCTCGCCACCAGCCACCGTGTCGATGCTATCATCGTGACGTCTCCAAAACCCAATGACGAGCGCATCCGCATGCTGCATGAACTGGGCATGCCATTCCTCGTGCATGGGCGCTCTGAAACCGACATTCCTCATGCATGGCTCGACATCGATAATGAAGGCGCGGTTTATCGCTCAACAGCCCATCTGCTTGACCTCGGCCACCGTCGCATCGCGATGATAAACGGTCGCTACGGCTTCACCTTCTCGCTTCACCGCGACGAAGGCTACCGGAAGGCGCTCGAAAGCAAAGGCATTGCCTTCGATCCGGAACTTGTCGAGCACGGCGATTTCACGGATGAAATCGGTTACCGTCTTGCGCGCAAGCTTCTGGAGCGTAATCCGCGCCCGACAGCGTTTGTTGCCGGTTCCATGATGACTGCGCTCGGCATATACCGGGCCGCACGCTCTTTCGGCCTGACCATCGGCAAGGATATCTCCGTCATCGCCCATGATGATGTGATCTCGTTCCTGAGCGCTGACAATATGGTGCCATCCCTGACTGCAACCCGCTCGTCGATGCGAGCAGCGGGAAAACGCTGCGCCGATCTCCTGATGGATATACTCGACGGACGCGCAGCCACCGACATCCATGAATTATGGCCCGTCGAACTGATCCTGAGGGAGTCCGCGACCCGCGTGCCCGAATGGGCTTAGGAATATCCAAAATTTAACGCGATTTGTCAGATTCACGCCACTGGTGTAGATTTGTCGTGCAACGCGGAATTGGTTCAGCACGCAGAAATGCGCCCCCGAAACCAAACCGCGTTGCATGCGGTTTATATCGGAGTAAAAATTGCGCAGTGAACAATCTATTCTTCAAATTTCCATAGCGGTTACTATTCTGGTTGCTGGCTTCGGCGTCGTTTTCGGCCTGTTATCCGGCTCATTTTCTATCGTATTCGATGGCGTTTACATGCTGGCTGATGCTGCGATGAGTGGGCTTGCCCTCCTCGTCTCGCGTCTCATCGCCCTTTCTGCCTTGCCGGAACAGCCACGCGGAAAATTGCGTGATCGCTTCACAATGGGCTTCTGGCATCTCGAACCGATGGTACTTGGCCTCAATGGCGTGATGCTTACCGGCGTTGCGATCTACGCGCTCATCAATGCAGTCGGCAGCCTGATGGATGGCGGACGCGATCTCGAATTCAGCTACGCGATTTTCTATGCCGTCATTGCCCTGATTGCGTGTCTCGGCATGGCACTCCTTGAAATGCGTGCAAACCGAACCTTGAAATCAGATTTCGTCGCACTTGATGCCAAAGCCTGGATCATGTCCGGCGGCATAACCGCGGCACTTCTGATCGCCTTTTCAGTCGGCTATGCCATTGAGGGAACAGAACTCGGCTGGCTGACGCCTTATATCGATCCGGCAGTTCTGGCAGTCGTTTGTCTTGTCATCATTCCCATGCCCATCGGCACAATCAAACAGGCTCTGGCCGACATATTCCTGGTCACGCCCGTTGATCTCAAGCAGCATGTCGATGCGGTTGCTGGAGAGTTCGTCAAGCGCAACGGCTTTCTGTCCTACCGCGCTTATGTCGCCAAGGTCGGTCGCGGCAAGCAGATCGAACTCTATTTCATCGTACCGCCCGACCTTCCGCCACGAAAGCTCGAGGAATGGGATGCGTTGCGCGACGAAATCGGTGATGCACTCGGCGGCGAAGGACCAGACCGCTGGTTGACCATCGCCTTTACCACAGATGTGGAGTGGGCCGTCTGATCTGAAGGGCTTGTTACTCGTTCGTCAGCGACAATTGTCGGCGCAGCCGCATGGTGCGGCTGTCGCCAGGCTGACGGGGCAGCCGGTTGAAAGCATTCAGGTAATTAGTCTTGGTGCGCATGATGTGCGCCTCCAGTATTTCCCGCAATTCCTTCGGCTTGTCGGCATCGGCCAGCTCGATGATCGCGGCATGGTCGGCGAAGGACCGCGCAGGCTCGCCCTCCGCACCGATGGCAAGATGCGTCCGCAACGCCGCAACGCGCCCAAGAATACTGTCATAGGCACGGGCGAGATAACGGTTGCCGCAGACACGGAAGAAAGCCAGATGGAACTCGGTGTCGCAACGCCCATAGGCGCGCAGATCGTCTTCATCTATCGCTGCACGCATGAGGTCGTACTGCTTTTTCAATTGAGAGACGAGCTTCTTGCGATTGCCGATCAGCGCCAGCCGCATGGCCTGATCTTCCAGCCCGACGCGAAAATCACATAGTTCGGCTATATCTTCCTGCGTTGGCGTAAAAACATAGGTGCCGGACTTTGGAACGATGTGAACCAGTTCCTGCATCTGCAGGATGTTGAGCGCCTCGCGTACCGGCGTGCGACTGACATCGAAGGCCGCAGCGAGCATGTCCTCGGAGAGGTTCTCTCCGAATTGAAACTCAGCATCGACAATCGCACCGCGAATACGTTCGGCGATGCTGCTTGCCAGCGACTTCTTGCCCTTGCCTCGAATCTCTCTCATGTCCGAATCTTACAGACGCCTTATTGCGACGTATAGAGCGGTTGAAACCGCATTCAAATTGCACTCGTCAACGATAACGGGCCCAGTCGAAGACCGGGCCCGTCATTCTGATTAGTCCCGTTTGGCCTTGAGACTCATGCAGAGGAAGAATCCAAGGATCGGGAAGATGGACAGGGCCAGCAGCGACAACGAGAAGCTGTCAGTGGTGGATTTGACCCATCCGACCAGATACGGTCCGGTAAAACCGCCAAGCTGCGCGAAGCCGTTGATGGCCGCAAGTCCGCCAGCGGCAGCAGCGCCGGACAGGAACTGTGTCGGCAGCGTCCAGAACACGCCGAGATAGGACCACAGGAAAAACGCGCAGACCGACAGGAGCACGAGGCTCATGATCGGCGACGGAGCCAGCGCGCTGGCAGCAAGGAAGATACCGCCGAACAGGCCGGCAATCGCCGTGTGAATCTTGCGCTCACCGGTACGGTCCGAACTGCGTGAAATCACGACAAGTCCGATCGCGGCAAACACGAACGGAATGGCCGAGATCAGTCCAGTCTGTGCCGCAGTGTAGTCGCCAAGGCTCTTTACGATTTGCGGCAGCCACATGATGACGCCGTAAACAGCGATACCGTTGAACATATAGACCAGCGTCAGAAGCCAGACGCGGTAATCGCTGAACACTTCTTTCAGCGAATGACGGGTATCGGCCTGCTTGCCCTGATTTTCCTTGGCAAGTTCGGCCATCAACCATGCGCGTTCTTCCGCTGTCAGCCAGCGCTGGTCCTTTTCAGGACTGTCGACCAGATAGAAGAAGGTCACGACGCCGAGGAGCACGGCGGGAATTCCTTCGAGAATGAACATCGCCTGCCAGCCGTGCAGACCGAAAAGCCCCTCGCCCGCATCCATCAGCCAGCCGGAGAACGGTGCGCCCACAACGATGGAAAGCACGGTTGCCGTCATGAACAAGGCCGTTGCGCGACCACGTTCCTTGGCCGGGAACCAGTAGGTGAGATAAAGCAGAACGCCCGGTGCAAAACCGGCTTCTGCGACACCCAGCAGAAAGCGCAGGATGTAGAACGAAACCGGGCCCTGCACGAAAGCCATGGCGCAAGACACAAGCCCCCACGTGACCATGATGCGCGCAATCCAGACGCGCGAGCCGAGCTTGTGCAGCATCATGTTGCTCGGCACTTCGAACAGCATGTAGCCAATGAAGAAAATGCCCGCACCAACGCCGAACATATAAGGCGTCAGACCGATATCATTGTTCATGTGAAGCGCGGCATAGCCTATATTCACACGGTCGAGATAGTTGACGATGAAGCAGATAAAGCAGAACAGAACGATCCGCAGATTGAGCTTGCGAATGGTACTGTCGCGCAGGTCGGGCGTTGCGCCGACCGCACTCAGAGTGGAATTGACCACGATGTCCTCCCAGGTCTCCGCTCACATTCCAGCATGAGCGGCATGCAATAATCGTTGCGGGAGCTGACACGTGATGATGCGCTCTCCCGTTCAGAGCTTTATCTGCGGAAACGGAGCCGGGGCCATTCCGGCATGTTTCCAGCAGACAGGCAATCCCGATCACGGACAGGCCATTGGCACAGATCCGGCCGTTATCGTCTCACTCCCATTGCAATGATTAGCGTGCAAACAGCAACTTTACAAGTAGAATACAAAATCTTGTACCCTAGATTGACAGAGGAGCCGGTCCATGGCTTTTAAAGCTACCGTTGCCGAAAGGTTGAGTCCGCGGATTCTCTTCGGCGACCCGTGGGCGCAAAGCGACGCCTTTCTTCGAGGAGGAAGATTTCATGACGACGAATCCAACAGCCTTTCCGGCCGATTTTTTTGCGGACCGGGTGGTGCTCATTACCGGCGGCGCATCAGGCATTGGCAAAGCCGTTGCCGAAAAGCTCATCGCGTTCAAGGCCAGGGTCGTGCTTTGGGATGTGAACGGCGCTCGCCTGCAGGAAATGGCGGACAAACATGGCGAGCAGGTTCTGACGGCCATTGTGGATGTCTCCGACAAGGCCGCCGTTGATCGCGCGGCGCACCATATCACCACGAAATGGGGTGGCATCGACCACCTGGTCAACAATGCGGGCATTATCGGCCAGCGCATGACCGTGAAGGAATTCGATGCCGATGAGCTGGACCGCGTGCTGGCCGTCAATCTGAAAAGCGTGTTCTACGTTTCCAGCGCTTTCCTCAACAATCAGGGCAAGAAGCCGAATAAATCGGTTGTCGGCCTGTCCTCCATCGCCGGTCGTACTGGCGGCATGGTCGGTAATATCGCCTATGCGACGACCAAGGGAGCAATCGCTTCCTACACCTACGCGCTTGCCAAGGAGCTCGCGCCGGAAATCCGCGTCAATGCACTGGCGCCCGGCGTGATCGACACGGAAATCCAGAAGGATGTTTTTGCCGATCCTGCCAATATCGCCAAAATGGCTGACCTCATTCCATTGAAGCGGCTTGGAACTGCCGATGAAGTTGCAGACGCGGCCATCTGGCTGCTGTCGCCGGGAGCGGCCTATATTACAGGCGTCGTGCTTGACGTTTCGGGCGGGCGATAAGGAGACGACGATGACGCAGGCAAAGGCCCTGAAAAACCTCATCGAAACCGGTCGCATCATTCAGGCGCCGGGTGCACCCGATCCGCTGACCGCCCGCCTTGTGCAGCAGGCAGGGTTTCCGGCCATCTACATGACCGGGTTCGGTGCGACGGCAAGCCGCCTCGGCACGCCCGATCTGGGTCTCCTCACGCAGACAGAAATGACAACCCATGCGCGGGATATGACCCGCGTGGTGGATATTCCGGTCATCGCCGATGCCGATACTGGTTACGGCGGCCCGGCCAATATCGTGCGCACGGTGGAGGAATATATCCAGTCCGGCGTCGCTGCCATTCATCTGGAAGACCAGATGGCGCCGAAACGCTGCGGCCAGCTTGCCGGTATCCGGCTGATCCCGGCAGAAGAAAATGTGCGTCGCCTCAAATGCGCGATTGCGGCGCGCGCCGACAAGGACTTGCTCCTGATCGCCCGCACCGACGCCATGCCTGCGGCTGGAGCGGAAGAAGCGATCCGTCGCGCGAAAATGTATCAGGATACGGGTGTCGATCTTGTCTTTGTCGATGGCATCAAGACTATTGCGGAAGTCGAAGCCGTCGCCCGCCACGTCGAAGGACCGAAGGTCGTCAGCATTGTCGACGGCAACGAAACCGTGGCTTTGACGGCCACCGACCTCGAACAGATGGGCTTCAACGTCGTGTTCTATGCGCTTTCAACGCTGTTCTCGGCGGTCAAGGCAGTGAGCGATACGCTGTCAGTTCTCAAGCGTGACGGTACGCCGAAAGCCCGCGCCAGCGATATGATTACGTATCAGCAATATTGCGACATCGTGGATCTGAAAAAGTTTCAGGATCTCGATGAGGAATATGGCTGGTCATAATCGGACTAGCCGAGGCAGGCGGCGACGCCTGCCTTTTCAGGCACTAAGCTTCTTCGCCTGAATGCGCGGCGATGCTCTTTCGACCGTGATTTCATAATGGTCGCCTTGCGTTACCTCAGCGATACGGCTTGGACGAAACGCAACTGCATTGATGCCGCCTTCGTGGCGCAAACTGTCGAACAGAATTCCGAACTCGCCGCCCTTGCGCATTTCTTCGCCGAACTTCTGTGAAGCGGCATAATCTGTCGGATCATAGACGGCAGGTAATGTTGCCTGCTCGCCGCATATATCGACGAAATCCTCTTCCAGCTTCGCCGCATAGACCCGAAATGTACGGGCCAGACCGTCCTGCCGCGTTGCAACGGTTTCGCGACGCATGTGGTGCGCAACCTCGACGACGGACGTGGTCAACCGCGCCGCCGCATACCAGGCGCCAAGCTCAGGACCGTTGAAGCGCATGCCGCCCGGCGCCACATGCAGAAACGTCGCCATGATGATGCTGGAATTGAGCCTGCCGAACACCCATTCCTCGTGTGGAAGGCGCTGCAATCGTTCACTCAGAAGACGATCGTTCGTCCAGCCTGCCAGTTCCATCACCGCTTCCAGATCGGCAGCGGTAGCAACGGTATCAAAAAGACCAATCGGCGGAAACCGCGACGGGATCAGACGATAGCTTGGTTGTGGAGCAGGATTGCGCCTCACGAGAACACCACGTCTTCATCCCGATAAGGCCGGAACGCGCGATCCAGTTCGTTCGGCTCCATGTAAAGGCCGCCACGCGCCGCATCCAGAAACCGGCGAACCGTCAGCAAGCCATCCTGCAGACCGCTCGTTATCAGGCTCAACGGCGGATGACCGCCGAAGACACCGGACTGGTTGAGCGTGTGCAGCCAGCGGATGCCAGCTTTCTCATCGGAATAAAGCACGCCCAGCGCCTGATGAATGCCAAGCACAGCGGACAAGCGCATCAATACGTCCACATCCAGCGTGATTTCGCGATGCTCGCGCACCGCCTTCACCCAATTGTAATAGGTTGATCTTGAAGGCAGTCCCAGCACCATAAGCCGCTGCTGCTCGTCCAGCCCCCAGAGATCGGCAATAGCAAGAAAGGTGCGCAGGCCCGGTCCGCTCAACCGCTTGCGCGAATGCGGAGAAAAGCGGGCCGCATCGAGAATATCCGGTCCCTTGCCTATCATTGACTTCAACACCGCATTGCTTCTGGCCATGATTGCCTCCGATCGTCCAGATCAGAATATAGTCCAAATTTAGACTTTTGCAACCTGACGGTGTTTCAGCCGGTAAGACACGCTTTATTCGGCGGCGATAAGAGGCGTTTCCGCAGCCACGTCCGGCATTGTATCGAAATGGACCGGACGCAGCGAGACATAGCCGTTGCGGATGTCCAGCACGTGCGAATAGACGCTCTGGCCGTTTTCGAGCTGCGGCAGCTTGTCCTCATGCATGATGCTGATGACGATAGCTTGCGGGCAGCGTGTCTTCAGCGCCTCATGGAAACGCATCTTGGAAGCCGGATCGAGGGCTCCGGTTGCCTCGTCGAGGAAAATGACCGACGGCTTGTGCAAGAGAATACGCGCCAGCACGATCTTCTGCTTCTGGCCTCCGGAAAGAACCATGTCCCAAGGCGTGCCATCGGCATCGGCGTCATTCATGCGCTCGATGAATTCGCCCAACCCCGCCTCGTGCAGCACAGCAGCAACAGCCAAATCACTGAACAGGTTCTCATCGGTGGGCAGGCTGACAAGCTGCTTCAAGGAGACGGAGGGGAACTTGGCCTCCTGGGTCGCATAAAACGAGGTGGCTTTCTGCGGATAGATGATATCGCCGGTGCCATATGGCCACAGGCCATTCAGCGCCTTTACGAAGGAAGTTTTGCCCGAACCGGATTCACCGCGCATATAGACCCAGTCGCCTGAACGAATATTGATCACGCCAGAGCGCAGGAACGCTGCTTCGCTGTCCGCTCCCTGCATGAGGGTGAGATTGCGTACCGACAGGCCGAAACGCGGATGCTGTTCGGCAAAAGCGAAGCGATTGATACCGGAGCGGCTGTAAAATTCCGTCGGATCCTGAACATTCTCGATGGCCTGCGCGAGGCCGATCACGCGGCCCGCATTGGCGCGCAGATTGGCAATTGCCGGCATGACCTGAATAAACCACGAGCAATCATTGATCATCGCAGCGACGAGTTCCGCGCCCGTCACATAGTTACGGAAACTGACGGAGCCGCTCATATAAGGCAGAAGGCCCGGAATATAGGCAACGATACGGTTGGAGAGAAAGCCATAGGCCTGCGAGAAAGCGAGATAGGCAGCATCGAAACGGTTAAGCCGGTTCCATGTGCCATCGACATCCTTGTAAAGACGGTCATTGACCGACCGCTGGACGGCCTCGCCACCGGATGCAGAAATCTGGAAACTGCGACGCAGCAGCGTCGTCCATTCGCCACGATAGGAACCTTCGGCCTTCTGGATGCCGAGATTGAGGCGCTCCAGACGCTTGCCGATCTTGATCGCGACCAGCGTTCCGAGCGGGACATAGATCACGATTGCAGCAAAGGCCAGAACGGCGCTGCCATAGCTTCCGAGGAAATCCAGTCCCTCTACGTGGGTGGACATTTCAATCAGCTTCTGGCCAATGAAGAAAGCAGACAGGAACACGCCGACAATGCCCATGACGAGGCCGATGGCGCCACCAGTCATGCCCTTGATCGATTCCTGCAGGCGCTGATCGATATTGTCCGGCTGATCCTTGCCCCTGCCCTGTTGCAGATGGAAATGCGTATGCTTGCCGTTTAAAAGCGCAGTGGAGAACTGGTCGTTCAGCCATTTGCGCCATTTACGGTGCAGCGTGGTGGACAGGAAATGGCGGGAACCGACCAGCATTACGTCCTTTGCCAGCATCAGCAGAACAAGAACGCCTGCATTGGCGGCAATGGTTATGAGAGGATGCTGAACAGGCGCAGTGTTGACGTTAACAATAGAATTCATCAGCAGGCCCGAAGCCTCGGCCACCCATACGGTAGTCTTGCTCACGAAGGCCGTCATCAGGAAGATTGCGATGGTGAGAGCCCAGGCTTCCTTCCAGCGGTCGGAAACCCAATAGGCGCGCATCAGCCCCCAGAACGACGTCATGTCAGCCACGGCAGACCTCCCCCTTGCCTGCAAGGATTGCTGTCTGGTCTGCCGGTTTTTGTTCAATCCACACCTCGTTCTGACAACTGGATGATAACGCTTTGTAACATATTGCAACAAACTGTGGTTAACGGAGTGTTAATAGTCAACACAAAAGCGGAGCACTAACCCGTGAACATAGGGGTGCGCATCAGCAACAAACTGAAATCGTTAGGCTATCGGAAACCTAATTATTTTGGATGAAGCACGTGTTTTGCACCGGAAATTCGACGTTTCCGGGGATCATCGCCGATGATTCGAGCAAATCGGCCCTACTAGGCTGCAAGATAGGTCTGCAAACGCGGCACTACAAAATCAAGGAATACACGGACCCGCTGCGGCAGTCGCGCACCGCCAAGAAATACGGCGTGTACTTCCTCTATATCGTTTTCGACCGCCTCGGCCAGAACCTCCACCAGTGCGCCGGAAGCGAGGTCGTTCCGTGCGTGATAATCGCCGATCCGAGCGAGCCCCAGTCCCGCGACAGCCATGCGCCTGACCGTTTCCCCATTATTGGCCAGCAGTGAACCGTAGACCGCGCGATCCACGATGCGACCGCTTTCCTTCAGCGGCCAGACAGGTGCTGCACGGCGGAAATTGAAACCGATGCAATTGTGATCGGCAAGGTCGTCTATGGTCAACGGCGTACCGCAACGTTCCAGATAGGCGGGGGCCGCCACGATCTTGCGCCGGGCCGTGCCAAGCTTGCGCGCCATCATGCTGGAATTCGGCAAGGTGCCGATGCGGAAAGCCACGTCGGTGCGATCAAGATAAAGATCAACCAGCTCATCCGACAGGGACAGGTCGATCACGATATTCGGATAGGCCGACAGAAATTCCGGCAACAAAGGCTCCAGCGCCAGCGTGCCCAATGCCACCGAAGCGTTGACGCGCACGGTGCCGCCCGTGCTCGCAGAACCTTGCGAAAGCTCGCGTTCGACTTCCTCGAAATCGCGCAGCAGCCCCTGACTACGCTCATAATAAATCTGCCCCTCGGTCGTCAGCGACAGGCGGCGGGACGAGCGCTCCAGAAGCCGCACACCAAGCCTTGCTTCGATACGGGATATGAGTTTGCTGATGGTCGAAGGATTCATACGCAGAAGACGGGCTGCTTCGGAGAAACTGCCCGTTTCCACCACCCGCAAAAAGACCTGCATTTCGCCAACGCGATTATCCATCGCCCGCTCCATCTGTGAAACTGTTTCACAGATAATGTGGATTCCGAGCGGATTTTCAAGCCCACGCGATTATCCTATTTCTGCTTCACGAAATCAAACCTGACCGAAAATTGCTTGGTACAGGATCAACAAGATGACGGCCCGAAGCATGAGCCTCCCAAGCTCGCGCTCCCCCGCGAAACGCCGAAGGCCAATCGACAGGAGATAATATGAAAATCGTGAACGCACATGGCGCGGCCATACCCGCGCTCGGCTTCGGCGTTTTCCGCATGACGGACGCGGAAGTGGAAAACGTCATTCCGGCAGCGCTGGAAGCTGGCTTCCGCCATTTCGATACAGCGCAGATCTACCAGAACGAGGCTGCCCTCGGGCGCGCACTGGAAAAGGCAGGCGCGCGACGCGAAGACCTGTTCCTCACCACAAAAGTCTGGGTCGATAATTATAGCCCCGAAAAATTCAGCGCATCCGTCGACGAAAGCCTCGACAAGCTGAAAGTGGATCAGGTCGACCTCCTGCTTCTGCACTGGCCTGCCGACAAGGTGGCTATTGCCGACCAGATTGACATGCTGAACGCTGTGCAAGCGGCAGGCAAGACGCGTTTCATCGGCGTGAGCAATCAGAATGTCGCACAGATGAAAGAGTCCATCCTTCGCAGTGCCGCGCCCATCGTCACCAACCAGATCGAGGTTCATCCCTATCTCGACCAGAATGCCGTAGCAGAAGCCGCAAAGACAGCAGGCCTTGCCATCACCGCCTATTACGGCATGGCTGATGGCGCAGTGCCGCGCGACCCCGTCTTGCAGGCCATTGGCGCCCGATACGGCAAGACTGCCGCTCAGGTCGGTCTGCGCTGGCTGATTGAACGCGGCTTCATCGCCCTTTCCAAGACGGCCAAGCCCGAGCGTGTCGCTGAAAATTTCGACATCTTCGACTTTGAGCTCAGTGCTGAAGACATGACGGCGATTTCCAAACTCGCCCGCCCCGATGGACGACTGGTCAGCCCTGAAGGGCTGGCTCCAGTCTGGGACAAATAACGGAGATTATGATGAGCACGATGACGTCTCACGACAGCGCAACGAAGGCGGCCGGTTTCAACTGGCCGCTTCTGGCGCTGGCAATCGGTGCCTTCGGTATTGGCACCACGGAATTTGCACCGATGGGTCTGCTGCCGGTCATTGCCGACGGGGTTGACGTTTCCATCCCGACCGCCGGCCTTCTGGTCAGCGCCTATGCCATCGGCGTGATGGTTGGCGCACCGATCATGACGCTTGCCTTCGGGCGGTTCGGCAAACGCACGGCCCTGATGCTGCTGATGGGCATATTCACGCTCGGCAACATCCTGTCGGCTCTTGCGCCGGATTACTGGACGCTGCTTGCAGCGCGCCTGGTAACGAGCCTCAATCACGGTGCGTTTTTCGGGCTTGGCTCCATTGTTGCTGCCAGCGTTGTACCGCCTGAAAAGCGGGCAAGCGCCGTTGCCACCATGTTCATGGGTCTGACGATTGCGAATATCGGCGGCGTCCCGGCTGCGACCTGGATTGGCCAGCAGATCGGCTGGCGCATGTCGTTCGCCGGTACTGCTGTTCTGGGTCTGCTCGCCATCGCGGCGCTCTGGCTTTCGCTGCCGCGTGGCGAGGCAGGCAAGATGCCCGACATCCGTCGTGAGCTCGGCGTCCTGATGCGCCCGACCGTGCTTATGTCGCTCGCAACGACCGTCATGGGCGCTGGTGCCATGTTCACGCTCTACACCTATGTAGCGCCTGTACTGGCCGACCTTACAAGCGCTTCGGAAGGTTTCGTGACGCTGGCGCTCATTCTTATCGGCGTGGGCTTCACTATCGGCAACGCGCTCGGCGGACGCCTCGCAGACTGGTCGCTCAATGGTGCTACGCGGATATTTCTTGCAGCGCTTGCCATCATCAGTCTGGCACTGCCGTTCCTGCTGGGAAGCCATATCGGTGCGGCAATCGGCCTGCTCGCCTGGGGTGCGGCAGCTTTCGCCATCGTTCCTCCGGTTCAGACCCGCGTGATGCAGGCTGCATCGGAAGCACCGGGGCTGGCATCGTCGATCAATATCGGCGCGTTCAACCTCGGCAATGCGGTGGGCGCGGCCCTTGGCGGCGGCGTCATCAGCGCAGGCTATGGCTATGCAGCCATTCCCGTCGCAGGCGGCCTTCTGGCAGCGGCAGGACTATTGTTCACACTGTCTCGCCGCCCGAAAACAGCGCTGGCTCCATCAGCCTGCTAATCCAACGTTCTCCTGAAGCGCAGAAGCGCCAGCGACGCAAACAGGAACACGAAGAATATGAGGGCGTTCACTTCTCCGGCAATGTCGGAGAGGTGCGCGCCCTTAAGCATAACGGCACGGACGATCCGCAGAAAATGCGTCAGCGGAAAAATCTCGCCCAGCGCCTGCGCCCAATCGGGCATACCCCGAAACGGGAACATGAAACCGGACAGCATCAGCGATGGCAGGAAGAAGAAGAAGGTAAGCTGCATGGCCTGCATCTGTGTGCGCGAAGCCGTCGAGATCGTGTAGCCGAGCAGGACCAGCGACAGGACGAAAATCAGCACGCAGGTCAGCAGAAGCGCCAGCGATCCCACAAAAGGCACGCCGAACAGAAGCTTGGCCGCGACCAGCACGACCACAACCTGCACGCCGCCGACGACCAAAAATGGCAGAACCTTGCCCAGCATGATTTCGGCAGGCGTGGCGGGCATTGCAAGCAGGTTTTCCATCGTGCCGCGTTCTGTCTCGCGGGTCAGCGCCATGGCTGTCATCATCACCATGGTCATTTGCAGGATGACGCCCAACAGACCGGGAACAATATTATACTGCGACACGCCTTCCGGATTATAACGCCGATGCACAATGACCTGTAGCTGGCTTCGCGCGGCATCTGCAGCCTCAGCCTGCTTGCCCTGTTCACGCAGGAGTGCCTGACTTGCGACGGTTCCAAGCGTGGAAACGGCACCGCTTGCCACTGACGGATCGGTCGCATCGGCTTCGATCAGAATTTGCGGCTGTTCGCCTGCATCGACACGCCTTGCGAAATCCGACGGGATCGTCACCACGAAGGAAACCGTGCCATTGGCAATCAGTGCCTCGGCTTCCGCCGCACTTTGCACGACATGGTTAAAGCGGTAATAGCCCGTGGCTTCCAGAGCGGAAATCATGGCGCGCGTATAATGATCCTGGCTGGTTACAACCAGCGCGCTCGGCAGGCTTTTCGGATCATTATTGATGGCAAAGCCGAAGAGCAGCAGTTGCATCAACGGCACGACCAGCATCATGGCGAAGGTGATGCGGTCACGCCGCATCTGGATGAATTCCTTCACCAGCATTGCGCCAAGACGCTCAAACGAGAACCAGCCATTCATTGCTTGCTGCTCCCGGAATTTCTGCCCTTCGACATATTGTCCTGGGCATTGGCCATGAACTGGATGAACACATCCTCTAGGCTGGTTTCACCTGCCTCGACGGTAACGCCCTCACGATGCCTGATCTTTTCCAGAGCTGCCTCAAGCTTCGCCCTGTCGGACCCCACGACGTGCAGTGTCGCACCGAATGGCGCTACCTGCTCGACACCCGGTTCACCCTCCAGTTCGCGCGCCACTTCGCCCAGCGTCGGACCGTTGACGATGAAGGTCGTCAGTCCCGCTTTATCGATGACGTCCCGGACGGTTCCCGTCGCCAATAGCTTGCCATAGGAAATATAGCTGATGCGGTGGCAGCGTTCGGCTTCATCCATGTAATGGGTTGAGACGAGCACAGTCAGCCCGCCATCGGCGAGGCGATGTATCTCGTCCCAGAAGTCGCGCCGTGCCTTCGGATCGACCCCGGCAGTCGGCTCATCCAGCAGCAGAAGCTTTGGCTTGTGCATGATACAGGCCGCCAGTGCCAACCGCTGCTTCCAGCCGCCGGAAAGCGTGCCCGCCAACTGGTCTCCGCGAGAGGTCAGGCCCAGTTCCTCAAGTGTCCGTGCCACATGTTCCTTCACCGGCTTCAACCGGTAGAGACGCGCAACGAATTCAAGGTTTTCGGCAATGGTCAGGTCTTCATAGAATGAAAAACGCTGCGTCATGTAACCGACTTCGCGCTTGATCTTCAGCCCTTCGGTACGAAGATCGAAACCCAGCACCTTCCCTTCGCCCTCGTCGGGCGTCAGCAGCCCGCACATCATGCGGATCGTGGTCGTCTTGCCCGAACCGTTCGGCCCCAGAAAGCCGACAATCTCGCCCTCGGCCACCGACATGCTCACATGATCGACGACCGTAGCGTCACCGAACCGCTTGACGAGACCTTTGACATCGATAGCGTTCGACATTGCCACCTCCGCCTATCGGGCAGCCAGATCGACATCCACGATCTGACCGGGCTGCAGAGGCGATGCGGGATCGACCGGATGCGCCTCGACGAGATAGACAAGCTTCTGGCGCGTTTCAAGCGAGTAGATGACGGGCGGTGTGAACTCGGGATCGGGCGAAACATAGCTCACACGCGCTTGCAGGCCAGGCGCGCAACCATCGCAGCGCACGGACAGCATATCGCCCACCCGCACCGCCGAAAACTTGTCTTCCGGAATATAGACCTTCAGCTTGACCGCACCGTCCGGCAACATGGTCAGCACCGGTGCGGACGGACCCGCAATATCGCCCGGATTACGGATGACATCGGTGATCCGGCCCGGCGCGGGTGCTTCAATCGTTCGCTTGGTCAGATGCCAGCGTGCGGAATCAAGCTGCGCTTCGGCGCTCTTGACGGCATTTTCCGCCGCCTTGATCTCTTCCGGGCGCGCGGGCAAGCGACCAACCGCCAGATTGGCTGTGGCCTGATTGATCGAGGCCTCAGCCACTTCCACCTTGGTGGCCGCGTCGTCAAGCTGTGCCTGCGTCATCACCCCGCGTTTGGTCAGGTCCTGCGTACGCAAAAGCGTTCTCTGGGCATCGTCTGCCTGTGCCTTTGCTGTCCTGACGGCCGCATCCAGAACTGCAATTTCATCGGGACGCTTGCCAACCTGCAAATCCGCCAGTTGCGCGCGGGCCTGCGCCAGCGCCGCGTCGGCCTGCGCAACGGCGATCTTTGCGTCCGTGTCCTCCGTCTTTGCTATCGGCTTGCCCGGTTCGACGCGATCACCACGCCTGACGGCAACGGACTGAACCTGCGCCACTTCCAGCGGTGCAAGCTGCACGAATTCACCCTCAACATAACCAACGGCAAGAGGCTGCGCACTACATGCGGCGAAGAGATAAGAAGCAAAAGGAACCATACAGAGAATGCTCATGCCAACACCTCGCCGTTTTTGGCGGCGTCCTTCGCTGCAAGAATAGCCATGAGATTCTGGCGTGCGATTGCCGCAACAGCCGCCGCCTCTTCCGCACCCATCGTGGACCAGCCCATGCGCCGTTTCACCGCCTCCCGGCCAATGCGGAAATAAACAACCTGCCCAAGCAGGGTGAAGACGAGAAGCCGCGTAGCCTCGCTCTCGGCAGGTTCGCCCGTCGCGACTTCCCAGATGGCGCACAGCCTTTTGTGCGTTGGCTCGAAAACACCGGAATAGATGCGATCGAGCGCCGCCGTCGGATGCGCCAGCTCACGCAAAAGGAACTGGACGATCTCGCCGGATTGCGGTTGTGCGACGATGAAATACGTCATCCGCTCCAGCGCCAGACCAAGCTGCTGACGGGCCGTTTCCTTCGTTTCGGCAGGCGCACTGATCACACCGTGGTGCCCGAGCGCCTGCCCCGCTATGCCCTGTATCGTTTCGACAATATAGTCTGCCGCCGCCAGCCGCAGCCCTTCCTTGCCGCCGAAATGGTAGGCAATGGAACCGATATTCGCCTTGGCCATCCCGGCAATCTCGCGGGTCGATGTGGCGTCAAAGCCCTTCGAACCAAACAGTTGCAAGGCCGCATGGATCAGCGCCATCCGCGTCTGATCGACCGAAGGTGACGGAGGCTCTTGTCCTGCATGTTTCGTTTTGCTCATATCATGATTTAATCAATCGATTGATTAAATGTCAAGCATAACAGAACCCAAAGCGCCGATCTTGGATCAGCACCTTGGATCCTACTGAAAATTATAGACGTCGTTCAGCCTCGTCTTCCAACATGTCGACCGACAGCAATCGGTGTCGGCATCTCGCGGTGTGTGTGAGAAAGCCCCTCCAATACGGCCAGAATTTCGGTCTTCGCAGCGACCGCCTTGCCCGCCTTGCTGTCGACATGAAGCAACATCTGCTCGGCGCTGGCAATCTCCGTATCGCCACGCCGGAGGCTGTGAAAGACATGTGCGCGCTTCTCGTCGAAGGAGAGCAACTGCGTTTCGACATGCAGCGCATCGCCTGCCTTGGCCTCGCCGCGATGCATGATATGGGTTTCGACCGTGTAGTAGCTGTGACCGGATTTCAGATAGGCTTCGTCCACACCGATATGCGCCAGAAACCTGTCCGTCGTCTGGCCAAATACATCAAGATAACGATGCTCGGTCATATGTCCGTTATAGTCGATCCATTCCGGGATGACGCGCGCATCCAGTAGGCGCAATGGACCGGAACCTGCCTTGGAAGAACCCGCAGCCGCATCGAGCCGTGCTGTATAGGCGTTGAGAAGCGCGCCTGCGCCCCAACCCTTGCCATTTTGCTGATGCGCGAGAGCGCGAATGATCGCGACCAGATTTTCGTCACGAATCCGCTCCAGATCGCGAATTGAAAGCCCTTCATTTTGCGCGTCCGACTGGTCCGCGATGCGGTTGATGAGGCTGTCATCGAGATCGGGCACATCTGTCAGCTTCGTCCATGGCCATTGCAACGCAGGCCCGAACTGGGCCAGGAAGTGCCGCATGCCTGCCGGACCACCGGCAATGCGATAGGTCTGGAACAGCCCCATCTGCGCCCAGCGAAGCCCGAACGAATAGCGGATGATATCGTCAATCTGCTCGACCGTGGCGATACCGTCACGCACGAGCCACAATGCCTCGCGCCACAGCGCTTCCAGAAGCCGGTCGCCAACAAAAGCGTCGATCTCCTTTTCGAGCACGACCGGCTCCATTCCGGTCTGGCGGTAGAGCGCGGACGCACTTTCGATTGTCGATACGGAAGTCTTGCCTCCCGGCACCAGTTCAACCAGCGGCAACAGGTAAACGGGATTGTAGGGATGCGCGATCAAGAGGCGCTCCGGATGCCGTAACCCAGCCTGCAACTTGCTTGGAAGAAAACCGGAGGTGGACGAAGCGATCAGTGCATCGTCTGCACAAGCGGCTTCAATCTCCGCCAGCACGGCAAGTTTCAGGTCGAGACGCTCGGGCACGCTTTCCTGAACAAGCACCGCGCCTGCCACCGCCTCCGCCAGCGAAGAGGAAAACGACAATTGCCCCTCCTGCGGAAGGCGCACGGTGGTCAGCGCTGCCAGCGCCTTGCGCGCATTATCGAGAATGTGTTCGGTCGTCGCCTTTGCATCGGGCGACGGATCGTAAACAGCAACGTCGAAACCGTTCAGCAGAAAGCGTGCGGCCCAGCCGCTGCCGATGACGCCGCTGCCGATGCAGGCAATCTTGGGAGAATGGCTGTTCATGGATTTCACCAGCGCTTTGTAAGCTTGAGTTTTTCGCGGACTTCAGCAGGCGTCAGAACCTTCGTTCCCATATTGACGGCGATGGCTTTGGCCCGTTCGACCAGATCGCCATTCGACGCCAGAACGCCCTTGTCGAGCCAGATATTGTCTTCGAGCCCCACACGGATATTGCCACCCGCCAGCACGGCAAGGGCCGCATAAGGCAACTGATTACGGCCAATGGAGAACGCCGAGAAAATCCAGTTATCCGGCAGGTTGTGGAGGATGGATACCAGCGTCGCCAGATCGTCCGGCGCGCCCCATGGAATACCCATGCACAGCTGCACCAGAACCGGGTCATCAAGCAGGCCCTGCTGTTGCAGCCATTGGGCGAGCGGCAGATGGCCGGTGTCGAAAATCTCGATCTCCGGGCGCACGCCAAGCCGCTGTATCTGCCCGGCCATTTCCCTGAGCATGGCGGGCGTGTTGGTCATCACATAATCGCCTTCACCGAAATTCATCGTGCCGCAATCCAGCGTGCAGATTTCCGGCAAGAGTTCAGCAACATGCGCAAGCCGTTCCGTTGCGCCCGCCATATCGGTCTTGGCGGCATCGGGCGGCAGCGGGGCTTCTGCCGACCCAAAGACCAGATCGCCGCCGACACCTGCCGTCAGGTTCAGCACGATATCGACACCAGACGCCCGGATGTGGTCCACAACCTCGCGGAAAAGCTCCAGCTTGCGCGATGGCTCACCCGTTTCCGGATCGCGCACATGAATATGCGCGACAGCGGCACCCGCTTCGGCACTCTCAATGGCCGCATCCGCGATCTGGCGCGGCGTGATCGGCACCTTGTTCGAGCGGTGCGTGGTGGCTCCGGCACCGGTGACGGCGGCGGTGATGAATATTTCGCGGGCGGGCTTTAAAGGCATGATCGTTTCCCTCAATTTTCGCCGAGCTTGACAGGTCGTGAAATGCCGGGATTATCATTTTACGAAATCTATTTGGCGAAGAGCGAAACGTATGATCTTTGAACCCTCCGACGAAGAACTGAGCGTTACCTTGCTGGTCCTGCCGGATTGTTCGCTTATGTCATTGGCTGCAACGCTGGACCCCATGCGCGGCGCCAACCGCGTGACGGGCCGCTCGCTTTATCGCTGGCGGGTGGTGTCGCCGGATGGCAGCGATCCCGTCACATCCAGCGGCCTCAAAGTTGCGGCCAATGGCCGTTTCGAGGCTGGCGCGCAGGATATTCTTATTATCGTCAGCGCTTTTCACGCGCTGGAACATGCGACGCCGAAGCTTCTCGCCATGCTGCGCCAGGCGGCCAAGCAATCGAAACTCGTCGTGGGTGTGGAAGCCGGGTCATGGGTGCTGGCAAAGGCAGGATTGCTGAACGGACGTAAGGCAACAACGCACTGGGAAGACATGGAAGCATTCTCGCAGCGCTTCCCGGACGTCGAAATGCAATCGGATCGTTGGGTGCGGGATGGAGCTTTTCTGACAACCGGAGGTGCGGCACCGGCGCTTGACATGATGCTGGCGCTCATTCGCGCCCGCCACGGCTATTCCATCGCGCTGGATGTGGCGAGCCTCTACATCTACGACGAGGTGAAACAGGCTTCCGATGCGCAGCCGCTGGTATCCCTCGGCCGTTTGCTTAACCGCGAACCACGACTGGCAGATGCCATAAAAATCATGGAAACCCATATCGACCGCCCGATCCCCGTGTCGAGCATCGCCCGAAGACTTGGGCTTTCAACGCGCAGCCTTGAATTGCTGTTCGCCAATGTGATCGGGCAGTCACCGGGCAATTACTATCTGTCGCTTCGGCTGAAAGCGGCCCGGCGGCTGATCCTTGATACGCATCTCTCCATGGCGGATACAGCGGAACAGACCGGCTTTTCGTCGATCAGTTCGCTGTCGCGCGCCTTCAAGCGGCATTTCGGTCAATCGCCGAGCAAGCTGCGGCAGTAGCGGACGGGTTTCTTACAGACCAAGCCCCGACTTCACCTCTGCGAGCGCGGGCTTGCCGTCGAAAGTGGTCACGCCGTCAAGCCACGCATCAAGCTGCGCCGGGTTGTCCTTGATCCATTTCGTGACGGCGTCCTTGGCTTCCATGCTGTCGTTCAGGATCATGTTCATCATCGTGCTTTCCATCTCCGTGCTGAACTTAAGGTTCGACAGAAAGCGTGAGACATTGGGGCAATCCGCTGCATAGCCCTTGCGGGTCAATGTTTCGACGGTTGCGGCGCCATCATCCGGTCCGAACAGGTTTTCGCCATTTTCCAGATAGGTGAGCTTATAGCGAATATTCATCGGATGCGGCGTCCACGCGAAAAACACAACGGGCTCATCCTTGCGCACCGCGTTTTGAACCTGCGAAAGCATGGCCTGCTCGCTCGATTCCGCGAGCTGGAAATCCTTCAGGCCAAACTTGTCCTTCTCGACCATCGACTGGATCGTGGCGTTGGCGCTGCTGCCAGCCTCAATACCGTAGATCTTGCCGCCAAGCTGATCCTTGAACTTCGCGATATCAGCGTAGTTCTTGATGCCGAGATCCTTGCCTGTTGCTGCAAGACCAATCTTGGCGCCTTCGAGATTGACACCAGCCTGCTCGACCTTCTTTCCTTCGATATAGGGTTTGCGCGCTTCTTCCTGAAGCGGCATCCAGTTACCGAGGAAAATATCGATCTGTCCATTTTCCAGCGACTGGAAGGTGACCGGCACGGAAAGAATGGTTGTCTGCGGCTCATACCCGGCTTTTTCAAGCAGCAAAGAAGCGAGCGCTGTCGTCGCAGTAATGTCGGTCCAGCCGACATCGGAGAATTTGGGTGCCTTGCAGTTTGCGCCTTCAGCGGCATGCGCCTGCACGCTGGCAAGGCTGGCGACGCTTGCTGCAAGCAAAAGAACGATGCGTTTCATTATCTTCTCCCCTTTGTTTTTATTGAGAACAACATGATAGGGGAAACAGGAAACGCCTGTTCGCAATATACGCAATCATCTTTGCGTTTTGCGCAACCTTTGACCATTGATCAGTCGGGTCGATTTCTGAAAGCTGCGCAAAACCGGGGCGAAATTTATTTGTCACCGCCATATTGCACGTCGCTGACATGCTCCATCCAGTCGACGACTTTGCCGTCGAGCTGTTCCTGAATGGCTATATGGGTCATGGCATTGCTCGCGGATGCGCCGTGCCAGTGCTTCTCGCCCGGTTCGAACCAGACCACATCGCCGGGCCGGATTTCCTCAATCGGTCCGCCTTCGCGCTGCACAAGGCCAAGCCCGGCGGTCACGATCAGGGTCTGGCCAAGCGGATGCGTGTGCCATGCAGTGCGTGCGCCGGGCTCAAACGTCACGGTCGCAGCCGCAGCACGCCGGGCATTATTGGGAGAAAACAGCGGATCGATACGGACAGTGCCCGTAAACCAGTCGGCAGGCCCTTTCCCCGAAGGATCAGTTCCATTGCGCTTGATATCCATGAGGCGTTTCCTTTCCTGTTCACAACGCAACATAGATCAACTTCACGTACTGTTCAGCGCCTTTTGGCGGGATCCCGCTGCAAAATCACGTTATGCCGTTTCTCAAGCTCTGTGTTGACCGCTTCGATTTCCTGCGCCTTGCGCGCATCGTCCCAGCCAAGCTCCCGCGCCAGAATATCGGCGATTGCGGCGAGATTGCCGGTCGTCAAGGCCCCGTCGATTGCAAGTGTGGTGCGCCGCAAAACGACGTCCGCCAGATGCACGACAAGCTCGTTGCGTGCGATCCATGCGATTTCCGTCGCGCTGACCGTGTCGGTTTCCGGCAGCATCGCGACCGTTGCTTCTGCTTCCTCCCGGAGGATCGGCAGGGCCGTGCTGCCATAGCGCTTCAACAATGTCTCAACCCGTGCGGCGGACAACTTTGTTTCGGTGGCATATGTCGTCACCCAAGCCTTGCGGGCGCGATCATCGGACGGATAGTCCCTGCCGCCGCCTATAGGGAGGTTTCGCGTTGAAACCTGCCGCGTCTTGTCGAACCGGCCCAGAACCTTGTCGGCCACTTCCTCGGCAAAGCCGCGGAATGTGGTCCACTTGCCGCCAACAAGCGAAATGATCGCGAATGGCCGTTCGTTATCCGGCTCGATGACGGGCGCGGAATGATCGCGACTGATCAAACCCGGTTCGGAAGCATTGGAAGCCGGAAGCGGACGAATGCCGCTGTAAGTGTAGACGATTTGGCTGCGGTCGAATTTGAGCTTCGGCAGCAGCGAACGCAGGCTGTCGATGAAATAGTCGGTTTCAGGATCGTCGCAGCGCACATTGTCGGGATCGTCCGATGGAATATCGGTGGAACCCACCAGCGCCAGACCGTGATAGTCGTAGACAAGGCAGATGCGTCCGTCATCCGCCTCGAAATAGATCATTCGTCCGTTCAGGCTCTTCACCAATTCAGGGTGATCGACAAGAATATGCGAGCCCTTGGTGCCGCCGATCATCTTGGTCGGCTTGCCAAGCGCAGCATTGACCCGGTCGATCCATGGCCCAGCCGCGTTGATGACCAGCTTCGGCCTCACCGCGAATTTCACACCATCCGGCCCTTCAAAGCCGATAAGGCCGTTCTCGGCGGAAACCAGCGTCGTGAAATTGGCGGCAGCGCTTTTCGGATTGGCGCGCAGCCCGTCGCTGACAAGTTCATAGACCAGACGTTCCGGCTGGCTGACCTTCGCGTCATGATAGATGCCGCCCGCCACGATTGCGGGCGTGATATGGGGCATTTCCTTGGTCGCCGTCTCCTTCAGCAGAAAACGGTGACGCGGCATAACGCGCTCGCGCGCACCAAAATAATCGTAAAGCGCCAGACCGATCTTGATCAGCACGGCCCCACGGCTGCGTGGCGCGGTCGTCGAGCCCAATAGGGTACGCAACGCCGCCGTAATACCCTTGGTCCATGAGAAGACAGGAATGAAAGTCGGCAGCGGCTCGACATTGTGCGGCGCATTTTTCAAAAGCAGATTACGTTCCAGTGTGGACTGGGCCACAAGCCCGAACTCACCGGTTTCCAGATATTTGAGGCCGCCATGGATAAGCCGCGACGGCGCAGCACTTGTGCCTGAACCGAAATCCGCCTTGTCGACGATGAGACAGCTCACGCCCTGCTCGCAAAGATCGCGATAGAGGCCTGCTCCGTTGACACCAGCGCCAAGGATGAGCACATCCACGCCCTCGGCTTCCAGTTGTCCGATGCGGCTTTTCATTCCGGCCTTGCCTGCGAAGTCATTCATCTTACTGTCTTTATGTCTGTGGCGCATCGCGCCTTGTCCTTCAATCCGCAAGAGCTTCGATCTTTGGCCAGACCGGCCCAAGCGCAGATGCGATCTCCTTGAAAAGCTGATAGCGCTTTTCATACAGCGCGCTTCGCGCTGCATCCGGTTCATAGGTGCGGCCTATGGCGTCGAGATCGCGCGGGTCGCTGTAGACATTGGCAAAGACACCTGCGCCCTTGCCAGCGCAAAGGGCAGCCCCCCAGGCAGCAGCCTCGTCCGTATCCGTGACGGTAACGGGCATGCCGAGAACATTGGCAAACATCTGCGCGAAAGCCGGGCTACGCGACACGCCGCCGGTGAGGCGCGCAGCGGAGATTGCAAACCCGTCCTTCAGGTGATCGACATGGATGCGATGATTGAAGGCAATGCCTTCCCAGATTGCGCGCAGCATATCGCCCCGATCCTGCCAGCCGCGCAGACCGAAAAACGCACCGCTCGCCATCGCCCCATAGGGCGAGCCGAAGAGATAGGGATGGAACATCGCCGTCGAAGGCTTCGCCAATGCCGTATCGATTTCCGGGCGCAGCATGTCGTGGATGGAACGCCCTGTTTCCTCTGCCTCGCGCCGTTCTGCCGGGCAGAGCTTGTCGAGGAACCAGTCGTAATTGGCCGTCGATGCCGGCGAGATCGACATATTGTTCCATTCGCCCGGCGCAATACCATTACGGCAGAACCAGCTTTTGTCGACGCGCGGTTCGGACGACAGCGTTTCGTTGATCGAATAGGTTCCGGCAACCACGGCAACGGTCCCGATGCCAAGCCCGCCGACGCCAAGCGCTGAAGCGGTAACATCGTGCAAGCCACCGACAACCGGTGTTCCGGCAACGAGGCCTGTACGTTGTGCGCATTCGACAGAAACGCTACCCACGATTTCATCGGAACGCGACATGGGTGGCAGTGCATCCCAAAGCGCGTCCAGCCCGAAAAGGGCGAGCGCTTCTTTCGAATATTCCTGCGTATTGACATCGGTGAAGGAGGTCGAGGCTTCGGTACGATCCGTCCCGACATCGCCGGTCAGGCAAAAGCGCAGCCAGTCCTTGCAGGCGATCACATGCGCGATGCGGCCAAAGCGTTCCGGTTCGTTTTCCTTCACCCATGCCAGAATGGCGGATGGTGCCGATGCATGGGGAAGCTGGCCGGTGATGGTTATGGCCTGCTCGGCAACGGGGCTATTGACCCAACGCTCCGCAACATCAACGGCGCGGCTGTCGAGAGACAATATGCCTGCGCCAAGCGGACGGCGATCCTTGTCGAGCATATAGATGCCATCACCATGCGCTGTGGTGGCAATGGCCAGAATGTCGGAAGCAGGTCGCCCGCTTTTAGCGATGGCTTCGGCAATCGCATCCGCCGTTGCATTCCAGAATTCATCCATGTCGCGTTCGACATGGCGGGCGCGCGGAAAGGATTGCGCCACGCGGCGGCGGGCAACGGCAAGGGTGGTTCCGTCAATATCGAACAATACGGCTTTGGTGACGGTCAGTCCGCTGTCGATTCCGAGCAGAGAGGGCATGTATCGTATTCCTGATAAATATGCGCGGGCTATTCTTGCTTGCCGCCTGTTCCGGCGCGGGCAACCACCACGTTGATGCCTTGTGCCTCCATGCGCTCGATATGCGCGAAAGGCGTAGCCTCATCCACGATGACGACATCGAAGTCGCTGAGCGCCCCGAAATTGTGTAAAGCGCGGCGCTCGAATTTTGTGTGATCGGCCAGAAGGATACGCTTGGCGGCGCAGTCCAGCATGGCACGCTTGGTTTCCACCATTTCCGGTGATTGATGAAACAGGAGGTCGTCGGTGATCGCTGCAATCGAAATGAAGGCCACATCGGCGCGAAGACGACGAATTTCGTGGATCGTCATGCCGCCGACGAATGCGTTGCACCAGTTATAGAGCTGACCGCCAAGACCGAGCAGCGTCACATCCTTGATGTCGCGTACTTCGTTCATCAGAATCAGCGAGTTTGTAATGACGGTGAGCGGCCCCTTGCCCGGAAGATGCGGCACCATTTGCAGAACAGTGGTGGAATCATCGAAGAAAATGGCCTGTCCCGGCTCAACGAACTGCATTGCAGCTTCGGCGATCAGTTTCTTTTCTTCCGACTGGCGGGTAACGCGATAAAGATCACTTGCCTCGATCAGGCTTGTGGGCGCAGCCGACACGATGCCGCGCGACTTGCGAAACAGGCCACGGCTTACCAGTTCATCGACGTCGCGATGCGCTGTCATCAGGCTGATGCCGAACCGTTCGGTGAGGTCCTCGATACGCATCGAGCCTTCAGCCATTACAGTTTCTGCAATCTGCTGGCGCCGGACGAGCTGACGCGCATGCCGGCTGTCGTTCGGCACTTGCTCCGCCATCAGCTTGTCAATGCTTGCTTTGTTGCTCACTGCCATGCCTGTCACTTGTCCCCTTGCTTGCGCGTTCCAAAAGCTTCGGAATCGCCTGAGAGGCTTTATATTGCGCGGTCTTCAGCCCCAAAATCCAGCGAGTGATTGCATGGGACTTTCTTGAGGAGAGGGACTTCTGGAAATGCGCATCCCGAAAGCGTTCTGCTGCCGGGATGCGCCTTTTCAAACCTTACTGTTCGAGAACGAACGGCGAGGTGTACTTGTCAACATTGTCCTTGGTGATCAGGATGCAGTCGAAGAGCTGCTTTTCATGATCCACACCGGTCTTGCCGGTCTTGATGAAGTTGTCGGCCTGCTTGACGGCAGCTTCCGAGAACACGGCAACCGGCTGCAGAACGGTGTACTGCAGTTCACCGGCCTTGATGGCTGCAACCGCATCCGGCGAACCGTCGAAACCACCGACCTTCACCTGATCCAGCTTGCCAGCCTTCTTCAGAGCAGCAATTGCGCCCAGAGCCATTTCGTCATTACCGGAGATAACGCCGATGATGTCCGGATTGGCCTGAAGCAGAGCCTGCATCTTGTCGTGACCCTGGGTACGGTCCCAGTTGGCGACGTCCTGACCGGCCTTCACCAGATCGGGATACTGCGACAGAACGGTTTCATAGCCGTTCGAGCGCGTTGCGGCGTTGTTGTCCGATGGCGAACCGAACAGCTCGACATACTTGCCCTTGTCGCCAACGCTTTCGACCCACTGGGTCGCACCGATAGCGGCGCCCTGTGCGTTGTTGGAAACGAGCTGCGCCTTGGCCAGGCCTTCCTGGTTGATTTCCGCGTTGACGAGGAAAACCGGGATATTGGCGGCGATTGCACGCTTGACCGCGCCGACCGAACCGTCCGCATTGGCCGGGTCGAGAATGATGGCAACCGACTTGTTGGTGATAGCCGTGTCGATCAGGTTGCTTTCGGTGTTGGTGTCGCCCTTGTGGCCACCGACAACAGCCTTGTAGCCGAGACCTTCAGCGGTCTTCTTGGCAATTTCGCCTTCGGTGTACCAGTACGGATTGGACGGATCGTTGACGATGATCGTCATCAGTCCTTCGGCCCAGGCCGTGCTGGCGATGAGAGGCAACGCTGCCGCAGCGGCGAACAGAACGCGCATTCCCTTCTTGAACATGGTCTCACTCCCTTAACATTTTTCGTTTGCGTTATGCCGGTTCCCCGGCGGTACTCATTTCCATCAGGCCGTTTTCGAGATCTTGTGCCCTTTTGGAAGTCTTTCGATACGCCCGGCTGTTTTCGCGGCTCCATCCGGAACGGTGGACAGAGCCGCTATCGATCATCGCCGGGAGTATTGAATGCTGTTGAGCAGAACCGCGAGCACGATCACCGCGCCGGTAAAGACGGTCTGCCAGTAGGAGGACACGCCGATAATCACGAGGCCGTCGGAAAGGAAACCGATCACGAAAGCGCCGAGAAGTGTGCCCTGTATAGTACCGCGCCCCCCAGTGAGCGCAGCGCCACCGATAACCACGGCAGCGATTGCCGTCAGTTCGTAAGTGGTGCCTGCTGTCGGACCAGCCGACGTAAGCTGCGAAGAAAGAACCAGACCTGCGATGGCAGCGCAGATACCGGAAATGACATAGACCGACACCTTGACGCGCTTGACCGGAACGCCGGAAAGTTCGGCCGCACGTTCGTTGCCGCCCGATGCATAGAGCCAGCGGCCAAATGCTGTGCGGTTGAGAACGATCGCGCAGATGATGGCGAGAACCGCCAGAACCAGAACGCCGATCGGCACGCCGAACAACTTGTTGAAACCAAGCCATTCAAAGCCGGTATTGCCAAGTTCCGGACGTCCGCCGAGATTGTTGTAGGTCAGGCCATTGGTCATCAGAAGCGCCACGCCGCGCGCGCAATAGAGAACGCCGAGCGTCGCAACGAAGGCCGGAACGCGCAGATAGGCGATGAGCACGCCGTTGACCGCGCCGACGAACGCGCCGAGCGCACAGGTGATGAGAACCACGGCCCAGACCGGGAAATAGAGAATGATGCCGAATTCCTGCAGCGTCACGCCCTGCATCAGAAAACCGGCGACCACACCGGCCAGCCCCAATGTGGAGCCAACGGAAAGATCGATGCCGCCATTGAGGATGACGAGCAGCATGCCGATGGCAAGCAGACCGAAAATGGCCACGTGCGACGACATGATGAGGAAGTTGTCGACCGTGAAATAATAAGGCGAAAGGAACGAGAAAACTGCGATGATCGCGATCAGTGCAAAAAATGCACGACCTTCGAGCAGCAGATGCACGATGCCGGGTTTCCGCTTCGCGCCGTTCGGAGCCGCTGTTTCTTTGTTGGTGCTCGTGACTGACATTCTATCAGTGCTCCATAACTATTTTAGTGACCGACCATGGCTTCGCCCGAGGCGGCCATGATCTTCTCCTTGGACACGTCCGATCCGAATTCGGCAGAGATGCGTCCACGGTGCATGACGATGATACGATGAGCGATGCTGAGGCATTCGCCGACTTCCGAAGTCGTGTAGACGACAGCCAGACCCTGCTTCGCCTTTTCAGCCAGAAGCTTGAACACTTCCGCCTTCGCCCCGATGTCGATGCCGCGGCTCGGCTCGTCGAGCAGAATGACTTCCGGCTCGGTTGCCAGCATCTTGCCGATCACGACCTTCTGCTGGTTACCACCGGAAAGCGAACCGATTGTCGCTTCGCCGCCATCCGTCTTGATGTGCACATTCTTGATCGACTGATCGACAATCTGCTTTTCACGCTTGCGCGATGTGAAAAGGCCCTTCGTCATTTCGGCGATGCTGGCGAGCGACAGGTTCTTGCCGACCGTCATCGTCTGGACGAGACCGTCGCGCTGGCGATCTTCCGGCACCAGCACAAGGCCCTTCTCGATACGCTGCGCGATGGTGAGGCCGGAAACATCCTGCCCTTTCAGGAGAACACGTCCGCCGCTTGCCCTGAGACGACCGGCAACGGTTTCCAGAAGCTCTGTGCGACCAGCGCCCATGAGACCGTAAATGCAGACGATTTCACCCGCGCGCACATTGAGCGACATGCGGTCGACCAGCGAGAAGCCCGCGCCACTCGGATCGGGAACAGTCAGGTTCTCGACAGAAAGCGCGACATCGCCCCAGTCATATCCGGTCGGAGGCGAGCCGAGATCGAAGTTCTCGCCAACCATGTTGCGCACGATCCATTCCAGATCGATTTCCTCACGCGGCGCATAGGCCGTCATGGTTCCGTCGCGCAGCACCACCGCATGATTGGTGATCTGCAGCGCTTCTTCCAGATGGTGCGAAATATAGACGATGGCGACACCGCGCGCCGTCAGGTCGCGAATGACCTTGAACAGGACTTCCACTTCCGAGGCACTGAGCGCCGAAGTCGGCTCGTCCATGATGAGAATGCGCGAATTGACCGAAAGAGCGCGGGCGATTTCAACGACCTGCTGCTGGCCGAGACGAAGTTCCTCAACCGGCGTCAACGGATCGATGTCTTCTTCCAGCTCCTTCAGAAGCTCGCGCGTCAGTCGTTCTTCCTCGGCAAAATCAACGCCGGTGGCGGTGCGAATTTCGCGTCCCATGAAGATGTTGTCGCGCACGTTCATGTTGGGCGCGAGGCTCAATTCCTGATGGATGATCGAGATGCCGAGATCGCGCGCTTCGGTAGACGAATTGAACGTTACCGGCTCGCCGTCGAGAATGATCGTGCCGGAAGTCGGCTGAATGACGCCCGAAAGCACTTTCATCAGCGTCGATTTACCGGCGCCATTTTCGCCGAAAAGCGTCGTCACCTGACCACGGCGGATTTCGAAATTCACGCCCTTCAAGGCATGAATGCGACCATAGGCTTTGGCGACGTTGTGCGCGGCAAGAACGACATCGCCGTTTTTGCCTTCGATTTTAGAAGCGGTGCTCATTTCACTTCGAGCCCCACTGGCGTGACGAGCCAGTTCTTCGGATTGACGACCTTGAACACGCCAACAACCGTCACGGTCTTGCCGACGAGATTCTCGACATCGACGCCCGAAAGCACCTGCTTCTTCATTTCGTTGTTCAGGGCAGAACCGGCATTTTGATATTCGATCTGGTTCTTGAACTGGCCGAACTGGATTTCGCCGGTCGCATCGCGCAGATCAGTGCCGTTGACGGCGGGGCCGGTCTGGACACGGATGACAATGCCTTCCGGCAGGCCATCGACCTTCACGACATTGTAGTTGGACTTGCGCTCTTCAACGGTGCCCGTGAATTTGACCGGGACAACCGGATTGACGTCGCCCACGCCATATTTCTTTCCGGCTGCGGCCTTGTCGGCGGCGAGAGCCGTTCCAACTTCCACAGCATCCACGGCGCGCTGCTCGACGCTGGCCTTCACCTTGGGGAATTCGGACGTGCCATAGGCATCGGGAGAGAAAGCCTGCTGGCGCACATCGGAATCAGACCCGATCTTCACGACCTTCGTGTCGAAGGCAATCGCGCCGACAACCACCACCGCAGCGATCACGCTCCAGACGACGGCGCGGCTCAGCTTTGCGGGTTTTTGTGAAACTTGACTGGTTTGTGCACTCATTATCAAACGCCTT
Source organism: Brucella tritici (assembly GCF_008932295.1). Classification (GTDB taxonomy): domain Bacteria; phylum Pseudomonadota; class Alphaproteobacteria; order Rhizobiales; family Rhizobiaceae; genus Brucella; species Brucella tritici. The sequence continues at coordinate 234,316 of NZ_WBWA01000001.1, forward strand.
CAGCAATTCTGCCGTATTGTCGTTATGGAAACGGATGATGCGGCTGAATTAAACCGCCCGGGGACCACCCTCGACCAAAGCCATCGTGCTTGCCGGGTAGGCGAAAGCCTCCGCCAAAGCGGTGCAGGATGCGACGGACGAGATCATGATAGCCTCCACATGAATTCCAGGGCCCCGCTCCTCCGTGCATCCTGGAACAGATGCGCCGCAATCGGAACTTATGATAGCGGCGTGTTATTAACTCCAATAATGATGTTATAAAGCTCGAAAGCTGTCAATCGGATGTTTTCGAAACACCGGTGAATTAGCACAATTTCATGCCGAATCCCGATCACGATATAGGGAAATCCACTACATAATTCGTTATCACTCGCACGATTCACAGTGCACTCTTTTCTTGCCCCACCCAACTGAACCGCAATCAGGGACGGAATTTTTTCCATTTATTTTCAATCATTTGAGTATAGTTTAGCTACCAACATGAAGTAATGGATTGAAGAGAATCGGAGCAGAAACCGCCTTTGGAGGCATAGCGAATTTCCCCACATTCACTCTTTGGTGAAAAAAAATTCGCTCTCTCGAAAATTTTACAGACAAGGCGATAGCGTTATGTTATCTCCTGCATACGCCATTGCCCGACTTCATTATAAACGGGGCCGCGAGCGACGCATTTTCAGTCGCGGGAGGAATCCAAATGTCAATGAAAGCACATATCCGCCATGCGTGAGAAAGGTGACATCATCATCGGGATCGACGCGGGCACCTCCGTGCTCAAGGCAGTCGCTTTCGACCTCACCGGGCGCCAGATTGAATCTGCGGCTGTCCGCAACAAATACGATACCGGCGACCATGGTGCCGTCACGCAATCGCTTTCCCAAACGTGGCAGGATTGCGCGCGCGCATTGCGCGACCTTGGTGCGAAAATGCCGGGCCTTGCCGAACGCACTGCGGCAATAGCCGTAACCGGTCAGGGCGACGGAACCTGGCTCGTCGGTCGCGACAACCAGCCGGTTGGCGATGCCTGGCTGTGGCTTGATGCCCGCGCGGCAACGACCGTCACGCGGCTTGCCGCTGGCCCCATGAACCGCGCGCGCTTTGAAGCGACCGGCACCGGGCTGAACACCTGCCAGCAGGGCTCGCAGATGGCGCATATGGACGCTATCGCGCCCGAGCTTCTGGACAATGCCGAAGTCGCGCTCCACTGCAAGGACTGGCTCTATCTCAATCTCACCGGCATTCGCGCCACCGACCCCTCGGAAGCAAGCTTCACCTTCGGCAATTTCCGCAATCGCCAGTATGACGATGTCGTCATCGACGCGCTCGGCCTGACGAAACGGCGTGGATTGTTGCCGGAAATCATCGACGGCACCGAAGTGCAGCATCCGCTTTCCCCCGAAGCGGCAGCAGCAACGGGCTTGCGGGCGGGAACGCCGGTGAGTCTTGCCTATGTCGATATGGCGATGACCGCACTCGGCGCAGGCGTTCGCGGCGGAACGGCAGGAGCCGGATGCTCGACCATCGGTTCCACAGGCGTGCACATGCGTGCCAAGCCGATTGCCGACATCCACCTGAACAAGGAAGGCACCGGCTACGTCATCGCCCTGCCCATTCCCGGTATCGTTACGCAGGTGCAGACCAATATGGGCGCGACGATCAATATCGACTGGATATTGCAGGTCGCTGCCGATCTCATGTCGACGCCGGACAAGCCCGTTTCGCTCGGTGACCTTATTCCCCGTCTTGATGACTGGTTCAATGCCAGCCGTCCGGGCACGATCCTCTATCATCCGTATATTTCGGAAGCCGGCGAACGCGGCCCCTTCGTCAATGCCTATGCCCGGGCCGGTTTCGTCGGCCTTTCCAGTCGCGACCGTTTCCCGGAAATGGTGCGCTCGGTTGTCGAGGGCCTCGGCATGGCGACGCGCGATTGCTACACGGCCATGGGTGAAATGCCCGCCGAATTGCGCATTACCGGCGGTGCCGCACGCTCAAAGGCTTTGCGCAGCACCCTTGCCGCAGCAGTGAATGCGCCGGTGCGCGTTTCCTCGCGTGAAGAGGCGGGAGCCGCAGGTGCTGCCATGATGGCTGCGGTAGCCATCGGCGCTTATCCGAGCATGGATGCATGTATTGCTGAATGGGTCGAGCCGCTGCTTGGCCCTTGCGAGGCCCCGGATGGTCCGCGCGCACAGCACTATGAAGAACTCTTCGTTGCCTATCAGGAAGCCCGGCTGGCACTGACGCCGGTCTGGGACAAGCTGGCTTCTGATAGAGCATTTCCAGCAAAAGCGTGAAACGGTTTTGCGTTCGGAAATGCGGTGAACAAAACGAATAAGGCCGGACCTCCCTTCCGGCACATATAGACTGTGGGATGCGATTGCATCCGAAGGAGCATGAAATGGCTGAACCGGAAACCTGCGATCTCTTTGTCATCGGCGGCGGTATCAACGGCGCGGGCGTGGCCCGTGACGCCGCCGGGCGCGGCCTCAAGGTGGTGCTTGCGGAAAAAGACGATCTGGCGCAGGGAACTTCGTCACGCTCCGGCAAGCTGGTGCATGGCGGCCTGCGTTATCTCGAATATTATGAATTCCGCCTTGTGCGCGAAGCGCTGATCGAGCGCGAAGTGCTGATGAACGCCGCTCCCCATATCATCTGGCCGATGCGTTTCGTGCTGCCGCACAGCCCGCAGGACCGTCCGGCCTGGCTGGTGCGGCTTGGCCTGTTTCTCTATGACCACCTCGGCGGTCGCAAGAAGCTTCCCGGCACGCGCACGCTCGACCTGCGGCGCGATCCGGAAGGCACGCCGATCCTCGACCAGTACACCAAGGGCTTCGAATATTCCGACTGCTGGGTTGATGATGCGCGTCTCGTTGCGCTCAATGCCGTAGGCGCTGCTGAAAAAGGCGCGACCATTCTGACCCGCACGCCTGTCGTCTCCGCACGCCGCGAAAAAGGCGGCTGGATCGTGGAAACAAAGAACCGCGACACCGGCGAAACCCGCACATTCCGCGCGCGCTGCATCGTCAACTGCGCCGGACCATGGGTTACGGATGTCATTCACAATGTCGCTGGCTCCAACTCGTCGCGCAATGTGCGTCTCGTCAAGGGCAGCCACATCATCGTTCCGAAATTCTGGTCGGGCGCAAATGCCTATCTCGTCCAGAACCACGACAAGCGCGTTATCTTCATCAATCCTTATGAGGGCGACAAGGCGCTGATCGGCACCACCGACATCGCCTATGAAGGCCGTGCCGAAGACGTTGCAGCGGATGAGAAGGAAATCGAATATCTGCTGACTGCGGTGAACCGCTATTTCAAGGAAAAGCTCAGGCGCGAAGACGTGCTGCATTCCTTCTCCGGTGTTCGCCCGCTGTTCGACGATGGCAAGGGCAACCCTTCCGCCGTCACCCGCGATTATGTCTTCGACCTCGACGAAACCAACGACGCGCCGCTGCTCAACGTCTTTGGCGGCAAGATCACCACGTTCCGCGAGCTGGCGGAGCGCGGCATGCATCGCCTCAAGCACATCTTCCCGAAAATGGGCGGCGACTGGACGCATGGCGCACCGCTTCCGGGCGGCGAAATCGCCAATGCCGATTATGAAACCTTCGCCAATAGTTTGCGCGACACCTATCCGTGGATGCCGCGCGCGCTCGTCCAGCATTACGGTCGTCTCTACGGCGCGCGCACGAAAGACGTTGTTGCAGGCGCACAGAATCTCGAAGGGCTTGGCCGTCATTTCGGCGGCAATTTCCATGAGGCGGAGGTGCGTTATCTGGTGGCAAAGGAATGGGCGAAGACGGCGGAAGACATTCTCTATCGCCGCACCAAGCACTATCTGCACCTGACCGAAGCCGAACGCGCCGCCTTTGTGGAATGGTTCGACAACGCCAATCTAGTTGCTTGAGGACGATATGGCCCTTACGCTTTCGCTCAACACCAATCCGCTGGTCAACCGCTTTGCCGAACCGGACGACCTGATCGAAACAGTTGCGCGCGATCTCCGCCTGCGTGACCTCCAGCTCACACACGAGTTCATCAATCCAAGCTGGCAGGCTTCAACCATCCGCCGTCTCACCCGCGATATGGACAAGGCCTTGCAGCGCACCGGTGTCCGCGTCACTTCGGGCATGACCGGCCCCTATGGCCGCCTCAACCATTTCGGCCATCCGGATGCAGAAGTGCGCCGCTACTATATCGACTGGTTCAAGACCTTTGCCGACATTATCGGCGATCTTGGCGGCAAGTCGGTCGGCACGCAATTTGCAATCTTCACCTATAAGGATTTCGATGACGCTACGCGCCGCGAAGAGCTTATCAAGATCGCCATCGACTGCTGGGCGGAAGTCGCCGAACATGCGAGCCGTGCCGGTCTCGACTATGTGTTCTGGGAACCGATGAGCATCGGGCGTGAATTTGGCGAGACGATTGCCGAATGCATGAAGCTTCAGGATCGCCTGACCGCCGCCGACATGGCAATTCCGATGTGGATGATGGCCGATATCGACCATGGCGATGTGACATCCGCCAATCCGGACGATTTCGATCCCTACGCCTGGGCGCGTGCAGTGCCGAAAGTCTCGCCGATCATTCACATCAAGCAGAGCCTGATGGACAAGGGTGGGCATCGTCCGTTCACCGCCGCGTTCAATGCCAAGGGTCGCATTCACCCCGAACCGCTTCTGAAAGCCTTTGCCGAAGGCGGCGCGGTGGACAATGAAATCTGCCTCGAACTGTCGTTCAAGGAACGCGAGCCAAACGACCGTGAAGTCATTCCGCAGATTGCGGAAAGTGTGGCTTTCTGGGCTCCGCACATTGACACCGGCGCTAACGACTTGAAGATATAGACAATTTAAGGAACCGGATCGCTTTCAATGGCAGATACTGACGATTCATTGGCGCTGCGCGCCGCATGGCTTCACTTCGTGGCGGGCATGACCCAGTCAGCCGTTGCGAAGCGCCTTGGTCTGCCCTCCGTGAAAGCGCATCGCCTTATTGCCAAAGCCGTCGCGGACGGTGCGGTGAAGGTCAGTATCGACGGTGATATCACCGAATGTATTGACCTCGAAAACCGCCTCGCCGATATGTACGGCCTCGATTATTGCGAAGTTGCGCCTGACATTGGCGAGGAAGGCCTGCCGCTCATGGCGCTTGGCCATGCGGGTGCGGATTTTCTGCGGCGCGAGATCGAGCATGGCGACCATGAAGTCATCGGCATCGGTCATGGCCGCACGCTTTCGGCTGCAGTCAACTATATGCCGCGCGTCGTTGCCAATGACCTGCGCTTCGTGTCGCTGCTCGGCGGCCTGACGCGCAATTTCGCCGCCAACCCGCATGATGTGATGCACCGCATCGCCGAAAAGACCGGTATGCCTGCTTATGTGATGCCGGTGCCCTTCTTCGCCAACACGGCAGAAGACCGCGAAGTGCTGCTCGCACAGCGCGGCGTCACCACAGTTTTCGACATGGGTTGCCAGGCCGAACTGAAGATCGTCGGCATCGGCACAGTCGATGCGCAGGCGCAGCTTGTCACATCCGGCATGATAGAACTGGCTGAAGTGGAAGAGATCGCCAGCCTCGGCGGCGTTGGCGAAATGCTCGGCCATTTCTTTGACGCCAATGGCCAGCGCCTCGAAACAGCATTGACCGCCCGCACCATCGCCGCATCGGTCGAAAACGCGGATATGAGCCGAATCGTGGGCCTTGCCGGTGGAATTTCCAAGGCGGAGGCCATCCGCGCCGTGCTGAAAAGCGGTCGTCTTTACGGCCTCATCACCGATGAGCGCACGGCAAAAGCGCTCGTTGAACAGCCGAACGGAAAATAACATAATAACATTTTTACAATAGATTTTTTTGTGATTTTGTGATCTAACTTCACGCGATAAATGTTCCGCCAATGAGATCGGACGAAAGCGTGAAGCGCGACGACAGAAGACAGGCAATCATAAACCTTCTGATCGAAAATCAGGCCGTCGATCTCGACGATCTGGCGGATCGGTTTGCTGTTTCCAAAATGACGATCCATCGCGATCTGGATTCGCTGGAACATACCGGCGTGCTGCGCAAGGTACGCGGCGGCGCGACGATCGATACCGGCACACAATTTGAAAGCGATTTCCGCTTCCGCGAACGGCAGGACGGCGAAGCGAAGCAGAAGATGGCGCGCGCCGCGCTCGAGCTTGTTGAACCCGGCATGACGGTGATGATTAATGACGGCTCCATGGCGGCTGTCCTTGGCGGCATGCTTCTGGAAAAGCGCCCGCTGACAGTCATCACCAACAATGCCGTCATCATCGATGAACTGAAGGGCGAGAACGGGATCAATCTGATTGCGCTCGGCGGAACCTATTCAGCCAAGTTCAATGCGTTTTTCGGCATCCTGACGGAAGGGGCCCTGTCGCATCTGAGCGCCGACATCGCCTTCATTTCCTCGCCTGCAGTCAATGGCAAGCTCGTCTATCACATGGATGAGAATGTTGTTCGCACCAAGCGCGCCATGACGGCATCCGCCGCCCGCACCTGCCTTCTGGTCAATCACCAGCGGTTCGGACGCCCTGCCCTGCATGTGATGGCTGATCTTTCCGATTTCGACGCGATCATAACCGATGCCTCCCCCGACGCGACTGTACTGGCCGATCTTGAACAGGCTGGCATTGCACTGACCATCGCTGACGACTGCGCATAAACCTAGAGGACGAAAATTGAGCATGACCAAGTTCTGGATTGGCACAAGCTGGAAGATGAACAAGACGCTGGCCGAGGCCCGCGTTTTCGCCGAAGCCTTGAAAGCTGCCGATGCAAGCCGCTCGACCGACATTCAGCGTTTCGTCATCCCGCCATTTACCGCCGTGCGCGAAGTGAAGGAAATCCTGTCCGGCACGTCCGTCAAGGTCGGCGCACAGAACATGCATTGGGCCGATCAGGGAGCATGGACCGGCGAGATTTCGCCGCTGATGCTCAAGGACTGCAATCTCGATATCGTCGAGCTCGGTCATTCCGAGCGCCGTGAACATTTCGGTGAAACCAACGAAACGGTCGGCCTCAAGGTCGAGGCCGCTGTGCGCCACGGCCTGATCCCGCTCATCTGCATCGGTGAGACGCTGGAAGACCGCGAAAGCGGACGCGCAGCGGAAGTGCTTGAGGAAGAAGTGCGGGGCGCATTGTCCAAGCTTTCCGACGATCAGAAGCAGGCGGAAATCCTGTTTGCCTATGAGCCGGTCTGGGCCATCGGCGAAAATGGTATCCCCGCATCAGCGGATTATGCCGATGCGCGCCAGGCGGAAATCATCGCGGTTGCAGAAAGCGTGCTCGGTCGTCGCGTGCCTTGCCTCTATGGCGGCTCGGTCAATCCGGGCAATTGCGAAGAACTGATTGCCTGCCCGCACATTGACGGGCTTTTCATCGGTCGCTCGGCATGGAACGTCGAAGGCTATCTCGACATTCTGGCCAAGTGCGCCGCCAAAATCCAGTAAATCAAGGAGTACCACTATGAAAGTAGCAGTAGCAGGCGACAGCGCCGGTGAGGGTCTGGCCAAGGTTCTGGCCGATCACCTCAAGGATCGCTTCGAGGTTTCGGAAATCTCGCGCACAGACGCCGGCGCAGATACATTCTACGCCAACCTTTCCGACCGTGTGGCTTCCGCCGTTCTCGACGGCACCTATGACCGCGCCATCCTCGTTTGCGGCACCGGCATCGGTGTGTGCATTGCAGCCAACAAGGTTCCCGGCATCCGCGCTGCGCTGACGCATGACACCTATTCGGCAGAGCGCGCAGCGCTTTCCAACAATGCCCAGATCATCACCATGGGCGCCCGCGTCATCGGCTCGGAAGTGGCCAAGACCATTGCCGACGCCTTTCTCGCTGAGACCTTTGACGAAAATGGCCGTTCGGCTGGCAATGTCAACGCGATCAACGAAGTTGACGCGAAGTACAACAAGGGCTGATTATTCAGTCTCTTGAAAACAAAAAAAGCGGCCATCAGGCCGCTTTTCTTTTGGCTTATAGCAGGGCGCTAAGATGCTAACGCATCACGCCCTGAAGATGCTCAATCGCCGCACGGGCTTAACCAAGTCTCAGCGAGACTTGGTATAATCGCAAAACTTAGCTGAACTTCGGGTCCAGCGAACCATCGCGATAGCGCTTTGCCATTTCGGAAAGCGGGATCGGACGGATCGAGGCAGCATGACCGGCGGTGCCGAACTGCTCGAAACGCTCCTTGCAGAGCTTGGTCATGGCAGCCATTGCTGGCTTCAGGTACTTGCGCGGATCGAATTCGCTCGGATCTTCCTGCAGGACGCGGCGGATCTGGCCGGTCAGCGCCATGCGGTTGTCCGTGTCGATGTTGATCTTGCGCACGCCATGCTTGATGCCGCGCTGGATTTCCTCGACCGGAACGCCCCAGGTCGGCTTCATCTTGCCGCCATACTTGTTGATGATTTCCTGCAACTCTTCCGGCACAGAAGACGAACCATGCATGACAAGATGCGTGTTAGGCAGCTTGCGATGGATTTCCTCGATCACATTCATGGCGAGGACGGAACCGTCCGGCTTGCGGCTGAACTTGTAGGCGCCATGCGACGTGCCCATGGCGATTGCCAGTGCATCGACCTTGGTTTCGCGCACGAATTTTACAGCTTCGTCCGGATCGGTCAGAAGCTGGTCATGCGACAGCACGCCTTCCGCGCCGTGGCCGTCTTCTGCATCGCCCATGCCGGTTTCGAGCGAACCCAGAACGCCGAGTTCCCCTTCCACCGAGATGCCGCCAAGATGCGACATCTCGCTGACCTGACGCGTGACGGAAACATTGTAGTCCCAGTCGGCAGGCGTCTTGCCGTCAGCCTTGAGCGAGCCGTCCATCATGACGGAGGTGAAGCCCGCCTGGATGGCGGTCATGCAGGTGGCGGCTTCGTTGCCATGGTCCAGATGCACGCAGACCGGAATATGCGGATAGATTTCCGTCACCGCGTCCATCATGTGACGGAGCATGATGTCGTTTGCGTAGGAACGCGCGCCGCGCGAAGCCTGCAGGATCACCGGCGCATCGGCGGCATCCGCCGCTTCCATGATGGCAAGCGCCTGTTCCATGTTGTTGATGTTGAATGCCGGGACGCCGTAACCCTGTTCAGCGGCGTGATCGAGCAATTGCCGCAGCGTAATGCGCGCCATTTCTAGCCTCCTAGAGCGCATCCCGAAAAATGTGAAACGGTTTTCGGAACAAGATGCGCGTAAAAACAAATGGATGGAGCATTTCCAATGCTCCAGACGATGTCAGATCAGGTTATTTCGCGAAGTATTCGCCGAGGATATCCACCTCTTCGGCCACGCCGAACACCAGCGCACTGCGCTCGTGATAGGTTTGCGGGACGATATCGAGAATAGATATCGAACCGTCGGTCGCCTTGCCACCCGCCTCACGGGCGAGGAAAGCAATAGGGTTGGCTTCGTAGACGAGCCGCAAGCGGCCCTTTTCGTAGCCGGGGCGGCTGTCATTCACGTAAAAGAACAGGCCGCCGCGCTGCATGATGCGGTGCATGTCGCCCACCGCAGCACCGAGCCAGCGCATGTTGAAGTTACGCCCGCGCGGGCCATCCTTTCCAAGGAATGCGTCGTTGACATAGGCCTGCATGCCAGCGGACAAATGCCGCTGGACCGATGCGTTGAACGCCAGATCCGACGTGCGTTCCGGCAGCGTCACATTGCGGCGCGTGATATGGAAAACCCCGCTTGCCGGATCGAAGGTCGCGAAGATCACGCCCTCGCCGACCGAAAAGCCGAGATCGACCGAATTGCCGTAGGAAACATAACCGGCAGCAATCTGGCGGTTGCCGGGCTGCAAAAACGGCTCAGCCGTATCAGCCGGGAAAATCGAGAAAATCGTGCCAAGCGGTGCGCCGAGGCCCACATTGCCCGAACCGTCAAGCGGATCGATGGCAACGGCAATCAGCCCATCGGCCTTTCCCGCCACCGGGAGGTCCGCTTCTTCCGAAAGAATGGAGGCTGCACCCGCAGCAATCAGCAGCTCAACGAACAGATTGTGCGAACCGACATCGATGCACTTCTGCTGGTCCTGATCGCTATTGACGCCGACAAGCTTGCCCGGATCGCCGGGAAGCGAACCGCGTGCAATGCGACCGGCAAGACGCGTTGCGCCAGCCAGAATAGCCTTGATGGCGTCGGCGGTCGCAAGACGCAAGCCGTCCTTGCCAGCCCAGTTGTCGAGATAGGCGCCGACCGCTTCGGCTTCCACGCGATCGCTATCGCCCACCAGAACCAGTGGAGAAAAATTGCCAGCCATCGTCATTTGCCCTGCTCCAGCAAGAATTTGGCGCGGGCGATAATCGCCTCGGCCGTGATGCCGAATTTTTCATAGAGCACTTCAGCAGGTGCCGAAGCGCCGAAGCCATCCATACCGATCACATCGTCTTCGCTGTCGACATACCGTGTCCAGCCGAACTTGCCTGCGGCCTCGACAGCGATGCGCGGCGCATCGCCCAGAACACCCTTGCGATAGTCCTTGCTCTGCTTTTCGAACAGATCCCAGCTCGGCATGGAGACAACCGCCGTGGCGATGCCTTCTTCGGCAAGCTTCTCGGCAGCCTTCACAGCGAGCGAGACTTCCGTGCCCGTGGCAAGCAGCGTGATCTGGCGCTCGCCCTTCGCCTCACGCAGCACATAGGCGCCGCGTGCGGAAAGGTTCTCGCCATTGTCGGTACGAAGCTGCGGCACGTTCTGGCGTGACAGGGCCAGAACCGAAGGCGTATGCGGATCGGAAACCGCAACAGCCCAGCATTCCAGCGTTTCAATCGTGTCTGCCGGGCGGAAGACGTGCAGGTTCGGCATGGCGCGCAGGCTGGCCAGATGTTCAACCGGCTGGTGGGTCGGGCCGTCTTCGCCGAGACCGATGGAGTCATGTGTCAACACGTGGATGACACGCACGCCCATGAGCGCCGAAAGGCGAATGGCGTTGCGGGCGTAATCGGAGAACACCATGAAGGTGCCGCCGTAAGGGATGAAACCTCCATGGACCGCGATACCGTTCATGGCCGCGCCCATCGCAAATTCACGCACGCCGTAGCTGACATAGCGACCGCTCTTTTCCGGCGTGAAATCGCTGTCGACGGCAGGAACGCGGGTGAGGTTCGAATGGGTAAGGTCAGCCGAGCCGCCGATCATTTCCGGCAGCGCCGCCGTCAGGCTTTCAAGCGCGATCTGGCTTGCCTTGCGGGTCGCAACATTCTGCGGCTTGTCGAGGAGACGCTGCTTGGCGTCGTGGACAACCGCCGCAAAGCTTTCCGGCAGAACGCCAGCAATACGACGGTCGAATTCGGCGCGTTCGGTTGCAGGCAGCGCATCGACGCGCTTCTGCCATGCTTCACGGTCGGAAACGCCACGCGCACCGGCTTCACGCCAGGCACTGAGCAACGGGGCCGGAATCTCAAAAGCTTCCGCGGTCCAGCCGAGTGCTGCCTTGGTGGCGGCATTTTCAGCCGCACCCAGTGGCGCGCCGTGCACGCCGCTCGTACCGGCGCGATTTGGCGAACCATAGCCAATGACGGTCTTGAGCGCGATCAGCGTCGGGCGGTCGGCTTGAGCCTTGGCGCGCGTCAGCGCCGCATCGATAGCGTCGTGATCGTGACCGTCGACCTTTTCGACGTTCCAGCCGCACGCCTTGAACTTGGCGGGAATATCGTCGGTGAAGGCGATTTCCGTGCTGCCGTCGATGGTGATGCCATTATCGTCATAAAGCAGGATCAGCTTGCCGAGGCGAAGGTGACCCGCCAGCGAGATCGCTTCCTGTCCCACGCCTTCCATGAGGCAGCCGTCGCCGCAGAACACATAGGTGCGGTGATCGACGATATCCTTGCCGAACTGGTCGGCGAGCGCGCGTTCGGCGATTGCCATGCCGACCGAGCTGGCGAGGCCCTGACCCAGCGGGCCGGTGGTCAGCTCAACGCCTTCGGTGTGGCCATATTCCGGATGACCGGCGGTCTTCGAACCCCACTGGCGGAAGTTCTTCACCTCGTCGATGGACACATCCTTGTAGCCCGCCAGATAAAGCGCGCTGTAAAGCAGCATCGAGCCGTGGCCGTTGGAGAGCACAAAACGGTCGCGGTCTGCCCAGTTGGGAGCCGATGCGTCGAATTTCAAATGCTTCGAGAACAGAACGGCTGCAGCGTCGGCCATGCCGAGCGGCATTCCCGGATGGCCGGAATTGGCGGCATCGACGGCATCGATCGAGAGAGCGCGAATGCAGTTGGCGAGTTGCAGCATATCTGATACGGGCGGGGCGAAATTCATCGGCGGCAACCTCCTTGCCAAAAGCAAAGCCTTGAGCATGTCCGGCAAACGAAACCCGGTTCGGTGCGGAAATGCGTAAAAACAACAAAGCCAGGGCGCATCGTGTAACGGGGCGTAACGCCAACTCGACGCAATGCGCTCGTGCTGCCCGAGATTTCGCGACCCTTTTAAGGCCAGCCTCTCAGGCACCAATTCCGGTAACACCGTTTCAAAAGCATAACAATACGGCCATAACATTATAACGATTTAAATGTGATCTTGAGTGTGATTTTTCTTTCCACACCCCTGTTTTAGCCCCCTCGAACGGCCCGAATCGCAACTTTGGCGTCGCGACTCACCTCCCGAAACACAAAAAAGCAGCCCGTAGATGACCACGGACTGCTCCTTATAATGGTATCCAGATGAGACGGTTTACGCCCCGGCCATGCGCTGACGTCTCTCGCGTAACAGCATCGGACCGTATTCCAGAACATAGAGCCCGAAAGCGCCCATCCAGAGCAAAGCCGATGCGGCGAGGATGGTGTGGAAGAAATTCGGCATTACTTCCGCCAGCGGGCGGATCAGCGCTGCCGCGACAAGGCAAAGATAAGCGACCTGCGTGACGGGCGAAGCCGTGAGCTCGCGCCCGGTATGGCCGCGGGTGGCCCGCGTCATGACTGCCAGCATCATGCAGCCGATCGCCCCCACCGTCACGACATGCAGTGCGGAATAGGGATTGAGGCGATCAATGGCCGACAGACCGATGGCGATGAAACCGAGCGGGATGAACGCATAGGCGACATGAAGAACAAGCAGCAGCTTTTCCCGCGCCACAGACCACCCCCGCCAGCGGTAAAGCCGCACAATATGAAACAGGGCTGCAATCCACGCCAGTACCGCCGTTATCGTCTGGTCGGGAGCGGCGATCCAGCCGATGCAGGCAGCCACTCCGACGAGAATGCTGAAACCGTCATAGCGGTTGAAAGGCACCGGAAAGCGTGTCTTCCCCATCTTGTTGAGCCAGTTGCGGGTGAAGCTCGGCACAATGCGCCCACCAATCACCATAACCAGCAGGACATAGGCGCTGACCCCGATGCGGTTGGCCAATGCCACGTCGCCGTCGGTCAGGATCAGATAATGGAAGACGAGATTGGCAACCATCACCGTTGCAACACCAGCCAGCACCTTCAGGTTTTTCCATTGGCGCCCGGCAATGATTTCCCGCGCGCAGATGAAAAGCAGCGAGGGCAGAAACAGACTTTCGACAGCGACTGCAAAGCGCACATCGATCAGGTCAGGCTCCAGAAACACGAGCCGTCCTGCAAGCCATACCCCGCAGAGAATGGCGAGCGGTGTGCCCGATACCGGCAGGCCGCCTGTCCAGTTCGGAATGGCTGTCAGCAGGAAACCTGCCAGAACAGCGGAGGAGAAACCGAACACCATTTCATGGGCGTGCCAGTTCAACCCGCCATAGGAGCCGCCCAATGACATTCCGGGCGGCATTCCGAGTGTCAGCGATAGTATCCAGAAAAGCATGGCCAGAACGGCCCATATGGCTCCGCCCAGAAAGAATGGGCGGAAGCCATAGCTGAGGAGGACGGGACCGGTCATTTTCAGTCCGCGCGGCATACCTTTTTGATCGGATGGCATCGCAGCAGGTACTGCCTGCAGGCTTGGCTGTCTGGTCATGATGTCCTCGTCATGAAGCCGGTTCAAGTTCGGCTCATCGAGAGTTTTCTGTCACTCTTACTTGGCGCTGGCGATAACCTTATCCAGCCGCTCCTGAACGATCTTCGGCTTCTTGGCCGAAACGATCTGGTCGAGATTGGCCGGGTTGTCACCGACAGCGATGAGCGCGATCATACCCATGGCATAATGCGGTGTGCACTTTACCAGATATGCGCCAGGTTGGGTAACCGTCAGCACATAGTTCTCATTGACCTTGCTTTTGAATTTTTCGGCCCCTTCAGGGATCATGTCCTTGATGGATTCGACATTATGTCCCTTGTCCACCGGAATGAAGGTGATCGTGTCGCCCGGATTGGCCTTGATATAGGCGGGCTCGAAAACCATGGCGCCTTCGGCACCCTTGTTGAGCATGTGAACTTCGATATTTTCGGCAAGGGCTGGGGCCGCCAGCATCGCAAGAATGCCTGCTGCAGCAAATTTGATCGCGAGGTTACGCATTTTCGTCCTGATCTCCATCGATTGGCGCACCTGCCGTCTCGGCTTTAACGCGCCACGTCACGGGATTTAGACCTGTCGCCTGCCAACCTCTTTGATCTGGATCAAACAGGTGAAGTTATTCCTGATAATGACGCTCAGAATAAAACTGATTGCTTTTCTGCATCGCACCATTCGATGTTGCCACCAGCCCTTTTGCCGCAGCCTCCGGTATGAGCGCCCGACATGACAACCCTGCATGCATCTTGTATGCATTTAACGAACGATATTCGCCTACACGCGACCCGACCCCAAGAACTGCGTCCAAAGAATTGCGCCCAAGAATTGGATAGGAATGACAGAATGAGCGACACCATTTCGATTTCGACAGAAGAACTCGCCAAGCTTGTGCGAGAAATCCTGCACAGGGCGGGTTTCAGCCCCGATCATGCCGCAGCCATCGCCAAGACGATTGTGGCGGGTGAACGCGACGGCTGCAAATCGCATGGTGTCTACCGTATCGAAGGCTGCCTGCGCACGCTGAAGAGCGGCAAGGTTGTCGCCGATGCCGACCCTGTCGTCACGACCGACGACAGCGCCGTCGTCCGCGTCGATGCCAAGGGCGGCTTTGCCAATCTGGCATTCGAACGCGGCACGCCTGCCCTCGTAGAGAAGGCACGCAAGCTTGGTATCGCAGCGCTGGCGATCAACGACTGCACCCATTTCGCAGCCTTGTGGCCTGAAGTCGAAGCACTTGCCGAACAGGGCCTCGCGGCAATGGCCATGTGCCCGAGCTATGCCACCGTGGCGCCAGCAGGCGGAACGAAGCCGCTTCTCGGCACCAACCCCTTCGCCTTCGGCTGGCCTCGCTCCGGCGATTACCCTTATGTGTTCGACTTTGCCACCAGCGTTGCCGCACGTGGCGAACTGGAACTTTACCGTCGTGCCGGAAAGCAGCTACCCGAAGGATGGGCCGTCGATGCGGACGGCAATCCGACGACCGATCCTGAAGCCGCCCTTGCAGGAGCAATGCTGCCGTTTGGCGGGCACAAGGGATCGGCCATCTCCACGATGATCGAGCTTTTGGCCGGTGTGATGATCGGTGATTTCACCAGCCCCGAGGCACTGGACTTCCTTGGCACGACGACGCTTGCGCCGCGCCATGGCGAACTCATCATTGCCTTCGACCCTGCCCGCATGGCAGGTGGCCGCGGCAACCCGCAGGAGCGTGGCGAAATCCTGATCGAAGCGATTGCCGGACAGGGCGCACGCCTGCCGTCGCAGCGCCGCTTTGCCGCTCGCCGCGATTCATTGGCCAAGGGCATCACGCTCAGCGCCGACGAGATTGCGCTTCTGGAAAAACTGAAGGAAAAGGGTCTCGACGCAGTGTCATGATCCCAAACAAAAAGGCGCCGGAATTCGGCGCCTTTTTGTTTTATCTGTGAAGGGTCAGGACCTAGATTTCAGGCGGCGTATTTCGCCGCTGCGCCGCCCTGCTTGTTCCAGTCGGCATACCAGGTCTGGAAGAGCTTCAACTGGGTTTCGCAATAGCCGCGCTGGCTATCGGACAGCTTGTCCGTCTCGTTGAAATGCAGTTCATATTCCGGATTGCCGGTCAGAACCATCATATGCTTGTAGAAGAGAACGAGGTCCGGGCCTTCATCGAAGGATGACAGTACGTCCAGTGCGGCTTCCAGTTCCAGCGCCAGCTTGCGCGCCGCGACATCGCCTGTGGCGGCCGCCTTCGACAATGCCACGAGATGCTGGACTTCCTTCGGCAGCACATTGCCGATGCCGGTGATCGCACCGGTTGCACCGCAATTGACGAAGCCGTGGAAAACGCCGGTATCGACGCCGACCATCAGGGTTACATTGTCATCGGCGCTCGTGATGTTTTCGGCTGCGTAACGCATGGCTTCCGCACCGCCGAATTCCTTGAAGCCAATGAGGTTCGGATGTTCCGCACGCAGTGCGAAGAAAAGGTCGGCGCGGGTCGCAAAGCCGTAATACGGGCTGTTGTAGATAACGGCTGGCAGATCGGGAGCTGCCGCAAGGATCGCCTTGAAATGGGCCTTCTGCGCCGAGATCGACGACCCACGCGAGAGAACGCGCGGAATGACCATCAGGCCCTTCGCGCCAACTTTCTGCGCATGGGCTGCGTGGGCGGCGGCGATCTTCGTGTTGACAGCGCCGGTGCCGACGACGACGGGCACGCCTGCCTTGGCAAGCGCTTCGACGCCAGCCATGCGTTCCTCGTCCGAGAGAAGCGGCCAGTCACCCATGGAACCGCAATAGACAACCGCAGACATGCCCTTCGCGATCAGTTCCTTGCCTTTGCGGACCAGCGCATCGAAATCCGGCGTGCGGTCGGGCTTGCAGGGGGTCATGAGGGCCGGAATGCAACCGGAGAAAATGTTAGAGGTCATAGCGTCGTTCCTTGGACGTTTTTCCTTGAGCGTTCTTCACGCGGGCTGGATCTACAATCGGTCTGCCGAACCTTGTATTGAAATCAAATATACACTTTGTATTTTTCTTGTCGACCAAAATTTTTGTTTGAGGTAGGATTGCTTGACTGGATGCGCATTTCCAGCAAAAGTGCGAAGCGGTTTTGCGTTGGATAATGCGTAAAAACAAATGGATAGAGCATTTCTCACGCTTCGCAGAACAGGAAGCGCTCTATGCTGAAACTGGTGTTTGGAGCGCGATTTGCCGCGCCGTACCTATTTCCGGGTCGCCAAAACATCACGACTGAGGACAGACAAGATCATGGACAAAGACGACGCAAACCAGACAGCCGACCGGAAGAAGGGTTCAGGTGTCAAGCTGGTTTACGACGTGCTGCGCGACGAGATCATCGATCTTTCGCTTGCGCCCGGTAGCCCCATTGATGAAAACCAGCTAGCCGAACGCTTTTCCATGTCGCGGACACCTATACGCGAAGCTTTGGTGCGGCTGGCAAGTGACGGCTTCGTAACTACGCTTCCCAATCGCTCGACTGTTGTGTCCAATATCGACTTTCTGAGCCTCCCCGCATTTTTCGACGCGGTAACGCTGATGTACCGCGTAACGACGCGGCTTGCCGCCCGCAACCGGACCGACAAGGATCTTGAAAACATCCGCGCGCATCAGGAAGCTTTTGCCCGCGCAGTCCGCTCACAAAACGCGCTGGAAATGATCGCGACAAACCGCGACTTTCATGCGGCTATTGCGGAAGCGGGTCGCAATCCCTTCTACACCACCTTCTTTTCAAGGCTTCTCGATGAAGGACGCAGGCTGTTGCGCCTCTATTACCAGTCCTTTGCTGACCGGCTGCCCGAGCGCTACGTCACCGAACATGAAGACATGATCCGCGCCATTGAAGAACGGGACGTGGATACCGCCGACCTGCTTGGCAAGGCGCATGGAGACCAGATCGTCTATCAGATCCGCAAGCTGATTGCGGAAGACCGTCGCGACCAGCTCGACCTGTAGAGCATTTCCAGCAAAAGTGCGAAGCGGTTTTGCGCAGAATAATGCGTAAAAAATAGCATATCCGCCGTCAAACGGCTTCCGGCAATTGCCGGAGTTCTGTCACCCGGTCGAACCACCCAAGCGTTGCCTTGCTGTCGGGAGCAAGAAGAACGCCGCAATCACCGGCGAAGTCGTTCCAGCCTTCGACATAGGTTTCCCGCACCACGGTCAGCACCGGAATCTGGCGCGCATAGGCCGTTTCGATGATGGAGCGGAAACCGTGCCCTTCCGTCTCGCCCTTGCCGAAACGGTTGAGGATCAGCATATCGGCGCCGCCGTCCAGTTCCGCCAGAAGCGAACCTGCCACATCGGCAAGAGCCGCCGGATCGAGACGACACCCCTTCGACCCAGAACCAAGCGACTGCGAGATAATCTGCGTCACGCCGGTGCCAATATGCTCGATCTCGATATCGCGGCAGCATTCATCCGTGTTGCTTTCGCGGTGCTGAAGAAAGCCCGCCACGCGTAAGCCCGCCTGCCTGGCCCGATGCGCTACGCCAGCCAGAAGCTGGTCCACCGGCACATCCTTTGCGGCCAGGATGGCGGCAAGTGTCGGTTCGCGGCTCATGCCCCGGCTCCCTCGCTCGACAGCAGATCAATGCCGGTAATGTCGGCATCGGCTGCGAGGATCGCGATATATTGCGACACGGCCTTCGACCAGGTGGAGGCCTCCAGCCAGCCGGCAATCCTGTCGGCGACATAATCGAACGGCAATTCCTCGCCCTCGATACGGCGGTCAAGCCGCACGATATGAAAGCCGAAGCGGCTTTCAATCGGGGCTGGCGTTATTTCGCCAACTGTGAGGCGCTCCAGCGCCCGCTCGAACTCAGGCACCGTGCTGCCGCGTGTGAGCTGACCGAGATTGCCGCCTTGCGCGCCTGAAGGGCAAGACGAATATTCATGCGCAACCGAGGCGAAAGTGGCAGGTGCGGCAATCACCGACGACGCCAGATGGGATGCGGTTGCACGGGCTTTCTCGCGCTCCTGCTGGTCGGCCGGATCAGCGGCGATCAGGATATGGCTCGCCTCCAGAATGGGCGCACTGGTAAAGCGATGGCGGTTGTTTTCGTAAAAGCGCAAGGCTTCCTCACGGGTGGCGGAAGGCACTTCCACCTCCCGTTCGATCACCATGCGCACCAGCGCATCCTCGTCGGTCTCGCTGCGCCCTTCTGCATCCTTCTCGTGCTCGGGTACGATGCCCGCTTCCCTTGCGCGCTGCAAAAGAAGCTCGCGCACGGCCAGCGCCCGCGCGGCGGCAAGCAGCGCCGCGCCGGGATTGTCCGACGGATGGTTTTGCGCCTCCGTCAGAATGTCGGTTTCGTTGATCGCCACGCCATTGACGGACACCGCATCGAAGACCGGGCGCGGCTTCGGTGGCACGCGCGTATCCGGCTCCTGATAGGTCGTGTAGCCCGTATTATGGGCATGAGCATGCTCATGCGATTGTTCAGATGGCTGTTTCCGGTCAAAAAGTGTCACCATGAGCCTTACTCCGCAGGAATACGCATATGCGAGGGCTGAGCCGTATGGTTGCGCTCACGCACGACCTGATAGCCCGGACGCCAGATGTAGCGCACCGGCGCACTCAGCATATGCACAAGACGCGTGAACGGGAACAGGAGGAAGATGGTAAGCCCCAGGAAGATATGCATCTTGAAGACAATCGACGCATTGGTGATGTAGCTCGATGCAGCCGGATTGAAGGTGAAGATGCCTTGCGCCCAGTTCATGAAAGTCACCATTTCGCCGCCGTCCAGATGCTGTAGCGAGATCGGAATGGTGCCGAGACCCAGCAGAAGCTGCAACCACAACAGAATGATAATCAGCGTATCGGTCGGTCGTGAGGACGCCCGAACGCGCGGATCGAACACACGGCGATGCACGAGCATGCTGGCGCCAATGATTGCCATCACACCGGCGATACCACCCGCCACGACGGCGAGAATCTGCTTTGCCTCATGGCTGACGCCAAGCATGTCGAAGACCCAGATCGGGGTCAGCAGGCCAACCAAATGACCGGCGAAGATGAACAGCACGCCGAGATGGAACAGAACCGAACCCCACATGAGCTGCTTGCGCCGCAAAAGCTGGCTTGAGCCGGAACGCCACGTATAGGGCTCGCGGTCATAGCGGAAGATCGAACCGAACACGAGCACGCTCAATGCGATGTAGGGATAGATGCCGAAAAGAAACGTATGGAGGTAAGCCATTTTCCGTCTCCTATATATGTGAAGGGTTGGACGGGGAGCCGGGCTTGCGCTGTGCTGCACGCATCTGCGTGCGCAACCGGTCCGGGCCGCAGGAATTGTCGCCTGCATTGCCGCCAAACGTTACCGCTTCTTCTTCCCAGATGCGGTCGAGCGCGGCCAGATCGTTCGGGTCGTCTTCTTCTTGCCGAAGCAGTTCTCCGACGAGGTTTTTGTCCGGCTTGGCATTGGCGACATGAAGCAGCGCCGCAAAGGCGTTGGCATAGGGCGACTGGCGCTTGCGCAGACGTTCGCCGATAGCCGCCGAGATATGGCCCGTCTGGGTGAGGAGATCGTGGATTTCCTCCGGCGAGCGCGTTGACAGGAATTCCAGAAACAGCGGCAGATAGTCCGGCAGTTCCTTGGCATCGACAACAAAGCCGTTGTCGTCATACATCTTCATGAGATCGACCATGGCCTGGCCGCGGTCGCGGCTTTCGCCGTGTACATGCTCGAAAAGATGCAGTGACAGCGACCGCGTGCGGTCAAAAAGATGCACGTAGCGTTCCTGTGCCTCGTAGAGGTCGCAGTCGCAGACATAATCGACAAGACTGTCGAGAAGCCTGCGGATGCCGGGCGAAAGTTTTTCCCCGGCAAGCGCCTCTTTCAGCTCCTCGCCGCCGAGTTGCAGCTCGGCGGTCGGATAGGACAGCAGCAGCGATATGATTTTCAGGGTCTTGTTCATTACACCTGCTCCCTGAAAATATCGGTTGGCGTCTGGACCACCTTCTGGCGCTTGGAGCCGAACAGGTCTTCGGTCGATGTTCCACCCGAGCAGCCATTGCCGAAGGTAAAGCCGCAGGAGCCGCGCACGTCATAGGCATCCTCGGTGATTTCACGATGCGTGGTCGGGATGACGAAGCGGTCTTCGTAATTGGCAATCGCCATGATGTGGTACATTTCCTCGATCATCGCGCTGCTCATGCCGACGCGGTCGGCAATCGCCTCGTCGATAACACCATCGACGGTCTTGGCCCGCATATAGGCACGCATGGCGAGCATGCGTTCCAGCGCCGAGATGACCGGCTCTTCCTTGCCTGCCGTCAGAAGATTGGCAAGGTAGCGGACCGGGATGCGCATCGAACGAACATCCGGCAGCGGACCATCCATACCAAGCTTGCCAGCGGCGGCAGCCGACTGGAGCGGCGAGAGCGGCGGTACGTACCAGACCATCGGCAGGGTGCGGTATTCAGGATGGAGCGGGAAGGCAATCTTCCAGTCCATCGCCATCTTGTAGACCGGCGAATGCTTGGCGGATTCCAGCCAGGCTTCCGGCACACCGTCCTTGCGCGCCTGTTCGATCACGGCAGGATCGTTCGGATCGAGGAAGATGTTGAGCTGTTCCTGATAGAGATCCTGTTCATTGGCCGTGGAAGCGGCCTCCGAAATACGGTCGGCATCATAGAGCATCACACCCAGATAACGGATGCGGCCCACGCAGGTTTCCGAACATACGGTCGGCTGGCCTGCTTCAATGCGCGGATAGCAGAAGATGCACTTTTCGGACTTGCCCGAACTCCAGTTGTAATAAATCTTCTTGTAGGGGCAACCGGAGACGCACATGCGCCAGCCGCGGCACTTTTCCTGATCGATCAGGACAATGCCGTCATCCTCGCGCTTGTAGATCGCCCCTGACGGGCAGGCCGCAACGCAGGTCGGGTTGAGGCAGTGCTCGCAAAGGCGCGGCAGATACATCATGAAGGTGTTTTCGAACTGGCCGTAGATTTCCTTTTCCACGCCTTCGAAATTATAGTCCTTCGAACGCTTGGCGAATTCACCGCCGAGAATTTCTTCCCAGTTCGGGCCCCATTCGATCTTTTCCATCCGCTCGCCGGAAATCAGCGAGCGCGGACGGGCGGTCGGCATGGTCCTGCTTTCGCCTGCCGTCTGGAGATGGCCGTAATCGAAGTCGAACGGCTCATAATAGTCGTCGATTTCAGGCAGGTCCGGATTGGCGAAAATCTTGGCGAGGATGCGCCACTTGGAGCCCATCTTCGGCTCTATCTTGCCGTTCTTCTTGCGGACCCAGCCGCCGTTCCACTTCTTCTGGTTTTCCCATTCCTTGGGGAAGCCGATGCCGGGCTTGGTCTCGACATTGTTGAACCAGGCATATTCCACGCCTTCACGGTTGGTCCAGACGTTCTTGCACGTCACGGAGCAGGTGTGGCAGCCGATGCACTTGTCGAGATTGAGCACCATTCCAATTTGGGCACGGATTTTCATTCTGCTGCCTCCTTCGCTGCGGAGCTCTGGTTGCCTTCTTCAAGCGGACCTTCCATCCAGTCCACTTTCTCAAGCTTGCGCACGACCACGAACTCGTCACGGTTTGAGCCGACGGTTCCGTAATAGTTGAAGCCATAGGACTGGTGGGCGTAGCCGCCGATCATATGCGTCGGCTTGGTGATGATGCGAGTGACGGAGTTGTGAATGCCGCCGCGCTGGCCGGTGAGCGGCGAGCCGGGCGTATTCACGATCTTCTCCTGCGCATGATACATGAAGACGGTTCCGTCCTTCATGCGCTGGGAGACGACCGCACGGGCCACAATGGCGCCATTGGCGTTGTAGACTTCCACCCAGTCATTATCGACAAGGCCTGCCCTTGCTGCATCCGGTTCCGAAATCCAGACAACCGGCCCGCCGCGATTGAGCGTCAGCATTAGGAGATTGTCCGTATAGGTGGAGTGGATACCCCATTTCTGGTGCGGCGTGATGAAGTTCAGCACCAGATGCGGCTTGCCGTCCGCCTTTTCACGGATTGCCGGGTTGACCGTCTTGGTATCGATCGGCGGGCGATAGACGCAGAAACCTTCGCCGAATGCACGCATCCACAGGTGATCCTGATAGAGCTGCTGACGGCCGGTCAGCGTGCGCCACGGGATCAGCTCGTGCACGTTGGTATAGCCTGCATTGTAGCAGACTGTTTCGGACTCGATGCCCGACCAGGTTGGCGAGGAGATGATCTTGCGCGGTTGCGCAACAATATCGCGATAGCGGATCTTCTCGTCTTCCTTCGGGATCGCGAGATGCGAATGGTCGCGGCCTGTGAACTTCGACAGCGCTTCCCATGCCTTGACCGCCACTTCGCCGTTGGTTTCCGGCGCAAGCGACAGAATAACCTCGGTTGCGTCAACATCGGTATAGATGCGCGGACGTCCCTCGCTTGCCCCTGGTTCCTGAACCTTGCCGTTCAGATTGGCGAGCAGCTCGACCTCGTGTTCGGTATTCCACGAAATGCCCTTGCCGCCATTGCCCAGCTTGTCAAGAAGCGGCCCAACGGACGTATAGCGCTTGTAGAGGTTTGGATAATCGCGCTCCACAACCACGACCGATGGCATGGTCTTGCCGGGGATCGGCTCGACTTCGCCCTTCTTCCAGTCAAGAACATCCTTCGGCTGCGCCAGTTCGCCCGCCGTGTCATGCAGGGTCGGCACAAGAACGATGTCCTTCTCGACACCCAGCACTTCCGGCGCCACTTCCGAGAACTTCTTCGCGATACCCTTGAAGATTTCCCAGTCGCTGCGTGCTTCCCAGGCCGGGTCGGCTGCGCTCGACAGCGGATGGATGAAGGGGTGCATGTCGGAAGTATTGAGGTCGTTCTTCTCGTACCAGGTGGCAGTCGGCAGAACGATATCGGAATAGACGCAAGTTGTGGACATGCGGAAATCGAGCGTGACCAGCAGGTCGAGCTTTCCTTCCGGAGCATTCTCATGCCACACGGCCTCACGGCTTTCCTGTGCGCCTTCCTGACCCAGATCCTTGCCAAGCAGGCCGTTCGACGTGCCGAGCAGATGCTTCAGGAAATACTCATGCCCCTTGCCCGAGGAACCAAGCAGGTTCGAGCGCCAGACGAACATGTTGCGCGGCCAGTTGGCCTCGTGGTCGGGGTCCTCGCAGGACATGGTGACGGTGCCGTTCTTCAAAGCATTCGCGATGAAGTCTTTCGGCTCCTTGCCCGACGCGGCGGCCTCCTTGGCAAGCTCCAGCGGGTTGGTCTGGAGCTGCGGCGCGGAAGGCAGCCAGCCCATGCGCTCGGCACGGATGTTGTAGTCGATCATCGTGCCGTCCCACGCGCCCTCAGGCGCGGTGGGCGAGAGAATGTCCTGCACCTTCACGGTCTCGTAGCGCCACTGGTCGGTATGCGCATAGAAGAACGAGGTCGAATTCATATGGCGCGGCGGACGATTCCAGTCGAGCGCGAAGGCAAGCGCTGTCCAGCCGGTCTGCGGACGCAGCTTTTCCTGCCCCACATAATGGCTCCAGCCGCCGCCGGACTGGCCCACACAGCCGCACATCACCAGCATGTTGATGATGCCGCGATAGTTCATGTCCATGTGATACCAGTGATTGAGACCGGCACCGAGGATGACCATCGAACGGCCATTGGTCTTTTCGGCATTGGTTGCGAATTCGCGGGCAACAGCAATGATCTGGTCGCGCGGGACGCCCGTGATCTTCTCTGCCCAGGCCGGGGTATATGGCAGGCCCTCGTCATAGGACTTGGCGGAATTCTCGTCGCCAAGCCCGCGATCGAGACCGTAATTGGCTGCGAAGAGATCAAACACCGTCGCCACCATGACGTCGCCGCCCTTGAGCTTCAGCTTGCGGGCCGGAACCTTGCGCACCAGCACGCTGTCATGGTCCGTGCCTTCGAAGTAGTCGTGCTCGCGGTTGCCGAAATATGGGAATGCCACATCGGCAACGGCATCGTGGCTGTCCTTGTCGATGAAGCTCTTGGCAAGCTCCACATCCTTGCCCTTGCCGTCCTTTTCTTCAAGGTTCCACTGGCCATCATCACCCCAGCGGAAACCGATGGAGCCCTGCGGCGCAACATAGGCACCCGATTTCGTATCGAAGGCGACCGTCTTCCAGTCTGGATTATTGCCTTCGCCGAGATCGCCCTTGAAGTCGGAAGCGCGCAGGAAGCGATCCGGCACATAACGTCCGTCCTTCTTCGAGAGCATGACCAGCATCGGGAAATCGGAATATTTACGGCAGTAATTCTCGAAATAGGGAACCTGCCGGTCAAGGTGATATTCGCGCAGGATCACATGGCCAAGCGCCATGGCAAGCGCGGCATCGGTGCCCTGCTTGGGATGCAGCCACAGGTCGGAGAATTTTGCGGCTTCCGAATAGTCGGGGCAGACAACGACCGACTTGGTGCCCTTGTAGCGCACTTCCGTATAGAAATGCGCATCCGGCGTGCGGGTCTGCGGTACGTTGGAACCCCAGAGCATCAGGAAACCGGCATTGTACCAGTCAGCCGATTCCGGCACATCGGTTTGTTCGCCCCAGGTCTGCGGCGATGCTGGCGGCAGATCGCAATACCAGTCATAGAACGACATGCAGACGCCGCCCAGCAGCGACAGGTAACGCGAGCCCGCCGCATAGGACACCATCGACATGGCCGGAATCGGCGAGAAGCCGATCACGCGGTCCGGTCCATAGGTCTTGGCGGTGTAGGCGTTGGCCGCGGCGATGATCTCGTTGACCTCTTCCCACGTTGCGCGAACGAAGCCGCCGAGACCGCGCACTTTCATATAATCGGCGCGCTTGGCTGGGTCCTGCTGGATCGCGGCCCAGGCTGCGACCGGCGTTTTCAATGCACGTTCCTTGCGCCACAGCTTCAGGAGGCGGGAGCGGATCAGCGGATATTTCACCCGGTTGGCAGAATAGACATACCAGCTATAGCTTGCCCCGCGCGAACAGCCGCGCGGCTCATGGTTCGGAAGATCGGCGCGCGTGCGCGGATAATCGGTCTGCTGGGTTTCCCAGGTGATGATGCCGCCCTTGACGTAGACTTTCCACGAGCAGGAGCCGGTGCAGTTCACGCCATGGGTGGAGCGGACAATCTTGTCGTGCTGCCAGCGCTTGCGATAGGCCTCTTCCCAGTCACGGTTTTCATTGGTCGTAACGCCATGGCCTTCCGAGAAGGTGCCGACATTCTTGCGCGCAAGAAAATTCAGGCGATCGAGGAGTAGACTCATGATTATATCCTCACTTTATTTCTTCAGGCAGCGGCAGCGGCTGGTTTGCTGCGGTGCTCCACGTCGTAGAGCAGACCGCCTTTTCGGGTGTAGACGCCCCAGGTGATGATGAGGCATGTCACGTAGAAGATCAGGAAGGCCCAGAGTGCGGCTTCCGGTCCGCCGGTCATGCTGATCGAGGTGCCGTAGCCCTTCGGGATAAAGAAGGCGCCGAAGGCAGCAATGGCCGAGGTGAAGCCGGTGATGGCAGCAGATTCCTTGTCCGCTTCGTGGCGGCGTTCTTCCGGGGTGGCGTTTGGCATCAGCCGCACCATTTCCTTCGACATGATCGCCGGGATCATCTGGAAAGTGGAGGCATTGCCTATACCGGTTGCGAAGAACAGCAGGACGAAGGAAGCAAAGAAGCCCCAGAAAGCATTCGGCTGATCCTTGATGCCGACGAAATACAGCACGCCCGCCACGCCGATCATCATCAGCACGAATGCCCAGATGGTAACGCGACCGCCGCCATATTTATCGGCAAGCCAGCCCGAACCCGACCGCGACAACGCGCCGACGAGAGGTCCGAGGAAGGCGAACTGAAGCGCGTTCACCTCGGGGAACAGGATGTTGGTCAAAAGCGGGAAGCCCGCCGAATAACCGATGAACGAGCCGAAAGTACCGGTATAGAGCCAGCACATAATCCAGTTGTGCTTGCGGCGGAAAATGACGGCCTGATCGGCAAACGAAGCCTTGGCCGACGCGATATCGTTCATGCCGAACCAGTTGGCGAAAGCCGTGACGACGATGAACGGCACGAAGAAGAAACCGGCATTCTGCAGCCAGAGCGGCGTGCTGCCGGCTTCGGTTGCAACCATTGCCGGATCACCGCCAAGCTTGCCGAAGATACCGGCAGTGATGACCAGCGGAACCACGAACTGCACGACGCTGACGCCGAGATTGCCGAGGCCAGCATTGAGCGCTGCCGCATTGCCCTTCTCATGCTTCGGGAAGAAGAACGAGATGTTGGACATGGAAGAGGCGAAGTTGCCGCCACCGAAGCCGCAGCAGAGCGCCAGCAGCAGGAAGATGAAATAAGGCGTATTCGGGTTCTGCACGGCATAACCGATACCGATGGCCGGAATGACCAGCGACCAGGTGGTCAGTGTGGTCCACAGGCGGCCGCCGAAGATCGGCACCATGAAGGAATAGAAGATGCGGAAGGTCGCGCCCGAAATGCCGGGGAGCGCCGCCAGCCAGAAGAGCTGATCGGTCGTGAACTGGTAGCCGACCAGCGGCAGCTTCGCCACCACCACGGACCAGACCTGCCAGATGGCGAAGGACAGGAGAAGCGCGGGGATCGAAAGCCACAGGTTGCGCTTGGCGATCTTCCTTCCCTTCTGTTCCCAGAAGGTCGGATCGTCCGGGCGCCAGTCGGTGAGGACGGAATCGCCCTTTGCAGGCTTGACGTCAACCTTCTTCAGGCCCTGCAATTCGGCAAAGGGTGGAAGCTCGTCCGTCGCCTTGCCTTCGGCTGCGCGTTCCATCTGGCGGATCGAGACATGCATCCACGCAAAGGAAACCGCGACGATGACAAAGAGCAGCATAAAGCAGCTTGTCCAGAGGCCGGTCTGGTCCAGAAGCACGCCGAACAGGATCGGCAGGATGAAGCCGCCAAGACCGCCGATCATGCCCACCAGACCGCCGACGGAGCCGACATTGCCCGGATAATAGACCGGAATATGCTTGAAGACGGCTGCCTTGCCCAAGGCCATGAAGAAGCCGAGGATGAAGACGGTGATGGTGAAGCCGATCACGCCCATTTCCGCATGGAAGGCCAGCGGGCCGTTATCGCTCTGGATGACATAATCCGTCGGCGGATAGGACAGCACGAAGGTCGCGACCAGCGAGACGGCGAAGGTCCAGTACATGACCCGGCGCGCGCCATAGACATCCGAAAGATGCCCGCCATAGGCGCGGAACAGGCTTGCCGGGACGGAGAAGAACGCCGCGATGATGCCTGCCAGGCGAATATCGACGCCATAGACATGGATCAGATACTGCGGCAGCCACAGCGCGAGCGCCACGAATGCGCCGAAGACGAAGAAATAGTAAAGCGAGAAACGCCAGACCTGAATGTTCTTCAGCGGCTCCAGCTCCATCAGGGTGCTGGTTGGCTTTTCACCTGTGCGCCGACGCTCGACCAGAACCGGATCGTCGCTCGTGGTGAAGTAGAAGATCAGTGCCATGACGACCATCGCGGCCGCCCAGATTTCGGCAACCATATGCCAGCCGAATGCAACCATGACCATCGGCGCGAAGAACTTCGTCACCGCCGAGCCAACATTGCCCGCGCCGAAAATGCCAAGCGCGACGCCCTGCTTTTCCGGAGGATACCAGCGCGAGACATAGGCGACACCAACCGAGAACGACCCGCCCGCCACGCCGACGCCAAGTGCTGCAATCAGCATCTGCGGGTAGGTGGTGGCGTAGGTCAGAAGGTAGGTGGCAACCGCCGAGACCAGCATTGTGAGTGTGAAAATGGCGCGACCGCCATAGCGATCCGCCCAGATGCCCAAAATGACACGGATCAGCGATCCGGTCAGGATAGGTGTGCCGACGAGCAGGCCGAACTGGGTTTCCGTCAGGCCAAGCTCGGATCGAATTTCAATGCCGATGATTGCAAAGATGGTCCAGACCGCAAAACAGACAGTAAAAGCGGTCGTACTCATCGCTAGCGCCGTAGTCTGCGCCCTGGGATTTTCCCCTGCGACATGTTGCATAGGCGTACTCCGAATTGAATACCATGGAAGGTTTCGTTTGCACTTATGCGTCGACTGTCAGATGAATACATTGATTAAGATCAATATCGGCAGACTATTCAAGTTGAATTTTAAATACTCGTACGTTAACGGCAAAAATAGATTTAGTTTGATCCAAGTATTGATTAATTCGCATTGCGCAATTGATATTTATCAAGCATAATTGACCGGTAAAAACTTGAGGGTGAAAGTGAGGTTTAATGCGGAAAGAAGACATCGACGCATTGAGGAATTTGCCGCTCTTTATGGACATGGCAGACGCCACGTTCGAGCGGATCATGCGTCCGAGCTTCGTGCAGTCATTTCCGCCTCGGACGACCTTGATCAAGGAAGACGAGCCTGCGGACTTTCTGTTCGCGATCCTCGACGGCCTTGTGCTGATGTCGGCGAAATCGGATGACGGCGAGACCGCGCTGGAGATACTGCGCGCCGACGACATCTTCATTCTGGCAGCCGTGCTCAATGACGATGTGTGCCTGCAGACCGCCCAGACATTGACGCCGACCCGCGTGTTGATGGTGCCCTCCAGCCTGGTCCGGGATTTGATGAGCGAGGATGTCGGCTTCATGCGTTCCGTCGTCTTTGAAACCGCACGCTCTTATCGCCGTCTGGTCAAGGAACTGAAAGCACAGAAGCTTCGAAGCAGTGTGCAACGCCTCGCCAACTGGATCGTCAAGGAATCGCTGTTGAACAACGGCGCGGAAGTCGTGATGATCCCTTATGAGAAACGAACCCTTGCCGCTTATCTCGGCATGACGCCGGAAAACCTGTCGCGCAATTTTGCGACGCTTGGCTCGCATGGCGTCAGCGTGCAGGCCTCCGCGATCAAGATCACGAACAAGAACAGGCTGCTGCAATTTGCTGCCCCTTCCCATCTGATCGACAGGGAAGAACCGACACGCACTGCCGACAGGGTATGAGACCGGCTTTCATCGTCCTGTCAAACAGAACAGCTATCCGGTGACTTTCCTGATCGAACGGATATCCGTCATGAAAGCACCTTTTGTTGCACTGTTTCTTGCCCTTGCCACCAGCGCCTCAGCACAGGAAATGCAGAAGCCGGAACTTATCGGCGCTATCACGCTGCCGACCGGCTTGAAAATTGGCGGCATTGAATTCGGTGGAATTTCCGGCCTCGATTACGATCCGCGAGAGGATGTCTATTACGCCATTTCCGACGACCGCTCGGAAAACGCACCTGCGCGCTTCTACAAGCTCAAGCTCGCCATCGACGGTTCCGGCGTGCAAAGCCTTGATATTCTGGAAACTGTCACGCTTCTGGACAAGGCCGGCAAACCATTTGAACTGAAGGATGTGGACCCTGAAAGCATCCGTTTCAACGGGGAGACCGGCACGCTCTACTGGTCGAGCGAAGGCGATAGGAATGGCAGGCCTTTTATCGGCGAAGCAAAGACCAACGGCAGCTTCATTCGCGAATTTGCTTTGCCGGAAGCCTACATCCCCGACGAGAGCAAGACACGCGGCATCCGCAACAATCTGTCTTTTGAAAGCCTGACCATCACACCGGACGGAAAGACGCTTCTGGCGGGAACGGAAAACGCCCTGATACAGGATGGCGACAAGGCGACGCTCGACCACGGCAGCCGTTCACGCATCATCGCGTTTGACCTCGCCTCGGGCAATGTGACGGCAGAATATGCCTATGACACCGACCCGATCTTCACCAAGGCGACGCTGCCGCCCTTCTGGAACGATAACGGCCTGTCGGAATTCGTTGCCGACGGAAATGATCTCCTCACCGTCGAGCGCTCTTTCGCCATGGGCGTGGGCAATCGCATTTCGCTTTACCGCGCATCCTTCGACGGCGCCAGCAATGTGAAGAATGTACCCTCACTGGCCAATCAGTCGGTGGCACCGCTCGGCAAGAAACTTCTCCTCCAGCTCAACGAAGGCGATTTCGGCCTCGACATCGACAATATCGAGGCCGTCACCTTCGGGCCGATGGTTGACGGCAAGAAAACGCTGATCCTCGCTTCCGACAACAATTTCAACCACGGTCAGGTCTCGCAGTTCATCGCCTTGAAGCTGCCCTGACCGACCCGAGCATTTCCAGCAAAAGTGCGGCGCGGTTTTGCGCAGGATATTCAGGTCCAGAAATAGCGCACGATATGGAAGAAGACCGGGGCTGAAAAGACAAGGCTGTCGGCGCGGTCGAGCATACCGCCATGTCCTTCGATCATGTGGCCCCAGTCCTTCACGCCGCGATCGCGCTTGATGGCGGAAGCAACGAGCCCGCCGAAGAAGCCCATGATGCATGACGTCGCCGCAAGGGCACCCGCCTGAACCGGCGAAAACGGCGTCAGCCATGCAAGACCTGCCCCCAGAAGTGAGGCTGCGGCCACCCCGCCCACAAACCCTTCCCAGGTCTTGGATGGCGATATGCTGGGCGCGATGCGATGTTTTCCGAACAGCTTTCCGAAAATATATTGTAGCACATCGCTGCCCTGCACCGTGGCCACCAGAAACGCGATCAGCAGCAGCTTCTTGCCGTCAAAACCGGGAATATCCAGCGTCATCAGCGCGGGCACATGGCTTATGCAATAGACCGACAGCATAATGCCCCATTGCTGCTCGCTAATGCGCTCCAGAAAGCGCGACGTATCCCCTGAAAGGGCTGTCAGAACCGGCATGGCGAGGAAGCAATAGACCGGGATGAAGATGGAATAGAGCCCGTACCAGTCGATCCAGATCAGATAATATTGCACCGGAATGACCAGCAGGAACATGCCGAGCAGCACGCGGTGGTCGGCGCGTCGTGTCTGCGTCAGCGTCGCATATTCGCGCAAGGCGGCAAACGAGATCAGCGCGAACAGCACGATCACGCCACCCTTCCCGAACAGGAAGGCGATGCACATGGCCCCGACCATGATCCACCATGCCTTGATGCGGGCATTGAGATTGACCAGCGTGGACGAAAGCGGCTTCGGCGCGCGCCATGAAAGAACACCGGCAACGGCGCTTGCCGTTATCAGAACGCCCATGAGGCCAAGGAATAATCGGGTCGTTTCACTCATGAGTGATTACCATTCTGAGGCTGAATATCGAGAAGGCTCTGGCGGGCGCGAGCGAGAAATTCCTTGCGGTCCTCGCCGTCGCCAAGCTGCACCGGCGCACCGAAAATGACACGGCAAAGAAGCGGCACCGGCAGCATGGCGCCCTTGGGCAGCACGCGCGACATGTTTTCGATCCAGCACGGCACCAGTTCGACATCGGGGCGCGCCAGCGCCAGATTATAGATGCCGGAACGAAAGCGCAGCAGCGCTTCATCGGTCATGTTGCGCGTGCCTTCGGGAAAGATGATGAGCGAATGACCATCGGCCAGCGCCTTCAGCATCACTTCCATTGGGTCTTGCGTGCGTTCCACCCAGTTGCGTTCAACGAGTACAGTGCGCAACAGAACTTCGGCCATGAACTGGCGCACGCGGTTGCCCCGCCAGTAATCGGCACCAGCGACAGCACGGGTACGCGCGCGCTCTTCCTGATCAAGACAGGAGGAAAGCAGGATGAAATCGCCATGGCTTGTGTGATTGGCAAAATAGATACGCTGATTGCGCGAGGGACCAGTGCCGCTCCAGATTGGCCGCACGCCGGTAATCCCGCGCGACAGGATTGCCAGAAAAGAACCGAAAATCGATTGCACCTGATGGCGGATCAGTTCCCGCATGTCATAGCCCCCATCCCAATGGCTGACCCAATGGCACTGTGGCCAACAGAATGAAAAGCACGATACCAAGCCCCATGAAGAAACGCAGACGCCCCATGATCCGTCGCGAGCCTTCAATCCTTGCCGCAAGCGGACGGACGGCGCCGTCACTGGAACGCAGACCCATGCGCTCCAGAATATGATCCACTTCAGCAAGGCCGGTTTCACCGGAACTGGCGATCAACCTGAAGAGCGCAGCATCGAACAGAAGATGCGCAGCGATACCCAGCACGATCAGTGCACTTACCAACAAAAGCGGCCAGATCAGCCAGAAGGCCAGATCATGCGCCGGGCGCATGAAGGGTGCGACCGCAAGAAGAACGACTGCGAAAGCAATGCCGAGAAAGCCATTGCGGCGCAGAACAATTGCCATGGACGCTGCCGGAGGATTCATGTCAGCTCCTCCGCCAATTGCAGATGCACCGGCCAGCCTTTTGCGCGGATCAGCGCTTCGGCTTCCCGCGCATTGGCGACACGCCCGGTAGAGACGAGCCATGTGACCGCAACTGTTGCGCTGCGTTGAAAACCAAGCGCGCAGCAGACAAGAACCGGGCCGTGGTTGCGTGCGGCTTCAACGGCATCGGCGGCCAGTTGCACTTTTTCGGAAGACGGCGCGACCAGATCAATCGTGCCAAAACTTTTCCATTCGATAGAATGGGGTGGCGGCACCATTTCAGCGGCAAGATCAATGACCGCCGCAAAGGATGAGAGTTCTGCGGCCTTTGGAAAACGCCCGAGAAACACCCCGTCGGCAAGCTCGATATGCGGCGGCAGCTTGCGTGTCCAGAACCGCACATTCAGCCGGGCAAAAAGCCGGTAGGGCCAGAGCAGCCAGCGGCTTGCGAGACTGACCGAACCATCTGTCTGCTTCTGGAAAATGCCAGCACCTGCACCGAAATAGCCAAAGGCCATGATGGCCAGTGCGGTTGCAGGCCAGAGCCAGAAAATCGCATAGCCGGTGACGGTCAGGCCATGGATGGCGAGTGCCAGAAACAGGATTGCACCCGTCAGATAGTAAAACCCGATCCTTCTGGCTTTGGGGTCTGATGTGAACTGAAAACCAGCGAGCGGTGAAGGACCGCTGCGCGGAAACAGCCACAAGGCAAACAGGCCAAGCAAAGCGCCTGCCGGAATATCGACCGCGTGGTGCTGATAGGTGGTCAGCACCGACAGACCGATCAGCAGACACCAGACATGCCAGACCACGCGCATGGTATCGCCCATCACGCGGCGCATCTGATCCCAGATGATAATCAGGAGCGCGATATGCAGCGAGGGCGCCTGATTGAAGGGTTTGTCGAAGCCGCCAAGCACATCGAACATAAAACCCGGAAGACCAGCCGTTGCCGGTTTTACGAAGGTTGCGGTCAACGGAAAAGCGACGAAGCAGAGAACAGCGATGATCTGTGCCGTCAGATAGCGCTTTGCCAGCCGGTCCACCTGGTTCGGACTGTCATTGACGAACAGCGCAATCGCATAAAACAGATTGACCGACCAATAGGGAACGATGCTCCAGGCGATAAACGGAACTTGGCTTTCCCATCCGAAAGCAAGGTTCGGCACATGGCCTTGCTGCGATGCGAGCCAGTTCGCCGTACCGTAGGTCAGGTAGAAAAAGGGCGCGAGAAACAGAAGCCAAAGGATCGCGCGACGGATCACAGGCCGCCGCGAAGATCCGTCAAGTTCCGTCAAATGCACTGTCACGCTTCGCCGTCTCCCACCCGCTCCGCAATCGAGACGGTGAAAATGCCCCACTGATCGACGCGCTGTTCGATCTTGCGATAACCCGCCTTCTCGACAAGCTGGTCCATCTCGCCCTGCGTGCGGCGGCGCATCACCCATGCCTCGCCGCCACGATGCGACGTCAGCGCCCGCGCGATCATTTCGAGCTGCGGATGCCAAGGCTGGTTGGTGTAGATCAGCAATGAGCCGGGTTTCTGCACGCGGGCGAGCCCCGACAGCGAACGATTAATCAACGCATTATCGGGGAAAAGTTCGTAAAGACCGGACACGATGGCGAGGTCCGGCTGCGGCGTGACCGCTGCGAGGCTTTCCTCGTTGAATGCGTCACCCTCTTCCATATGGGCAATCGCCTCCAGCCCGCGATCCCGGATGAGCTTGTTGCCCGCCAGTACGTTGATCGGCGAATAATCGCGCAGGTGAATGCTGTCCGGCATGTCTTCCGCACGCACCACCGCATCGATGACATAGCGGCCATGGCCGCAGGCAATGTCGAGAATATTGGTCGAGCGGCCCTCGCTTTTGAGCCGTTTGATCGCCGCACCGATCAGTTCTTCCAGATGCACCTTGCGCTGGCGGATACCACGCCAGCCGGTAGCTTCCAGAAACTGTTTGTCGATGAGCTTGCCGCCCGGCCCAAGGCCGCGTGCTTCATTCTCATAGACGTAATCAAGCGTCGAACCGGAATCGAAGCCGGTGCGCTTGCCGACTTTCAACCCTTCCGAAAACAACGCACCGAAGGCTATCGAAGCGCGTGTCGATGCCCAGTAAAGCCCCTGTGCCGTCAAAAGCGGCAGCGGGCTCGACAACCGGTCGGCCTCGTCGCGCGTGTGGCCGGCAATATGCGCTTCGGTCAGATCGGCGCGCTGCGGCTTTTCTGCAAAACGGGCCTCGATGAAATCATGAATGAGTTCGATTGCCGGTTTGCGATCCCGTTCGCCGAGCGTGTCGTGATAGAACCCTTTCAGAACATGCCGCTCCTTGATGCGGCTGCCGAGATTCTCGAAGAAGCGATGTTGCGGCGCGGGACGCACGACAAAATCGCTGCCGGAAATAAGCAGTTGCGTCGGAACGGTAATCGCCCGCGCATCGTCCACCACGCGCTTTGCCGTCTCATAGAGTTGCAGCAGGATATGCGATGCGATGGGCCGTGTGATCAGCGGATCGGTGCGATAGGATTCGATGCGCTCCGGATCATGGGTCAGGAATTGCGGCTTGACGTATGAATTGACGTAGAACGTGCCCTTCAGCTTCTGCCACAGGCCGATGCCTTCCTTGGCGAATGGCACATAGAGCTTGATGTCGAAAGCGGGCGAAGCCAGCACCAGCGCCCGAATATTCGGCGCATAATCATGCACCCAGGCCGCAGCCAGAACCGCGCCGACACTCTGCGCGATGATTGCCACGTCCTCGATGGCCGTGCCGGTTTCCTGACGGATATGGGTGACAAAACTGTCGAGGTCGCGGATCGACGCGCCGAAGGACGGCGAGAAGCCGCGCACGCCCGGCGACTGGCCGTGGCCGCGTGCATCCCATGCGTAGAAGGCGTAGTCGTCCAGTCCCAGCTCATCGACGAGGTGCGCGACGCGTCCGCTGTGTTCATGGCCGCGATGTAGCAGGACGATCACGCCTTTCGGCTTGTCGGAGAGTGACGGCCAGAAACGGTAGAACAGCGACGTGCCGTCATGGGTGACGAACTGGCTTTCCTGCGCCGCGCGATGCCGGTTTTTTGCGTGCTCGTTCATGCCATCCCCTCTCCAGATGTTTCCTCATGGGACAATTGCCCCCAATTTCTATTGAGTGAAACAAAATGTTTGAATAAACGAGCTGGAGCGAACCGCAAATAGCTGTTCAATACTTATTCTTCGTTTCCCAAGAGATTCTTGATGTCGGTTTATCAACTCAAGTCGCGTTTCCAGAATTTACTGAGACCTCTTGTCGTGCGACTTGCCGCAGGCGGTGTAACGGCCAATCAGGTTACAGTCGCCGCCGCGCTCGTCTCGATCATACTTGGCGCTTTTCTGGCGTGGAGCGGAAATGCGGCATGGTTTGCACTCGTCCCGATCTGGCTGTTTCTGCGCATGGCGCTGAACGCCGTCGATGGAATGCTGGCGCGCGAACACGGACAGAAATCGACGCTCGGCGCCTATCTCAACGAGATTGGAGACGTTGTTTCCGATGCTGCCCTTTATGCGCCTTTCGCGATCATCGCGCCGTTCACCGGCCTATGGATTTTCGCGATTATCTTTCTCGCCACCCTGACGGAATTTGCAGGCGTTGCCGGTGCGTCCGTGGGTGCAAGCCGCCGCTATGACGGCCCGATGGGCAAGAGCGACCGCGCTGTGGTCTTTGGCGTGCTCGGCACGTGGATTGCCATTGATGGCATTCTGCCACAATGGATTTTCTGGCTGCAGCCGCTCCTTTGCCTGCTTCTGGTCGTAACCACTGTCAAGCGCATCACAAACGGCATAAACGAAGCAAAGAGCGGGTAAAACGGCTTTCCGGTACTGGTATTGACGCAATTAGGGCCTATGTTGGTCCATTCAATTCCAGCTCAATCGGAGGCCATGCCAATGAAGAAAGCTAAGACTGCTTTTCTGTTTGCGGGCATATTCGCATTTTCATCCGCGTTCAGCCCGGTGCTGGCTGCCAGCAATGGCAGCTCGAAACAAAGGGCGAAGGAAGTCACTGCTGTCGTCAACGCCGTCGCGCAGAAAATGCCCGATCAGCCGATCAATACGGTGATGTATATCCGCTCCAACAATTTCGAGGTTCTGGCAGGCGACTGCACGGTGCGCGCGCATATCGTCTCGTCGGGACACAAGGCGAAAAGCAGCTCTCCCGACAAGATCAAGGTCAGGCTCAACAAGCGGCGTTGTGCACGCTAATTCCCGTTGAGTTGAGACTTTGCAACCGTCTTGACCGCCCAATCCGCGAAGACGCGGAGACGGTTGCTGAGGTGCCTGTTGGGTGGATAGACCAGATAGATCGGCATCGGCTCAATCTCCCACTCCTGCAGGACTGGGCGTAACGTGCCGTTTTCGATGTCATCCTTCACCATGAACAAGGGCGCCTGCACCACGCCGAGCCCTGCCCGCGCGGCAGCGAGATAAGTGGTCGATTCGTTCGCTGCCACGACATAGCGCCCGTTGACCTCGATTGCCTCCGTCCCCTTTTTGAAACGGAACGGCATCTGCTGGCCAGTCGATGGGCGGAAATAGCCGACCACTGTGCAGTTCCTGCCGAGATCGGAAGGATGCAGCGGCGTGGAACAACGGTCGAGATATTCGGCGGAAGCACAGGCGATGAAATGCATGTCACCGATGCGGCGCGCAATCAGCGACTGGTCGGTCAGCTCGCCGATGCGAATGGCGCAATCGACATTTTCCGCCACATAATCGACAGGCCGGTCCGATACGCCGAGATCGATCTGGATATCGGGATAACGCTGGTGAAACTCGATCAGCGCCGGAATGATGATGAGATTGGCGACCGCGCTCGCCATTTCAACGCGCAGGCGGCCCTTGGGCAAGGTCTGGGCGCTCGACAGGCTGCCGTCCAGCTCCGCAAGATCGGCCAGCAATCGTGCGGCGCGCTCATAGTAAAGTGCGCCATCCGGTGTTACGAGAACACGGCGGGTCGTACGATTGAGGAGTTTTGTACGAAGATGGGCTTCCAATCCCTGGATAAGATTGCTGATCGTTGCCTTGGGCATATTGAGCGAGGTGGACGCGCGCGTGAAGTTCCCGGTTTCAACAACCCGGAGAAAGGCGCGCATGGCCGAGAGCTGGTCCATTATCAAAAAGCCGTCATTGTTCGAGATTCTGGACAGTGTAACCAATTATAGGGGACTATTCCAGTCTATAGACAATGCTAATATCTGACCATGGCGGTTTGCCGCTATACATGAAGGCCAAGAAAGATGTGCGAGAAGTTTACGGTTGAGACATTGCAGGTTCATGGGCAAGCCCATGGGCAGGCTGGTAACACCAACTGCACGGCGCGCATTTATAGGGGCGCCAAATTGCTCTCTCCGCCGCCGGTGGTGTTGCACCTTCACGGTGGTGCTTTCTCGGTCAACTGCCTTGGTGACTGCGAGCGTGTTGCCGAAACACTTGCCGAGGCAGGTGCGGTGGTCGTGTCGCCGGAATATTCGTCGGCCTGTCTCAACCCGTTCCCGGCGGCGCTTGAGATAGCCTACTCCATTCTGACTTTGATGCGCGAGCGTTGCCCTGAATTTGCGCACAAGAAGTCGATGCTGTTCGTCGCCGGTGAAGAGGCGGGCGGTAATATTGCTGCCGGCGTGGCCCTCATGGCGCGCGATCAATATCTGACCGATCTCAAGGGTCAGATACTGCTTTCGCCCATGCTCGACCCCTGCCTCGCCACGGCGTCTTTCCGCAAATACTGCCCGGAAAGCGCCGTCCAGACGATGTCGGATGGCTGGCAGCATTATCTGGGCGAGTGCGCGGGTTTCACCCACCCCTATGCTGCGCCCGCCCTGTGTACGCGTCTTGCTGGTCTGGCACCCACTTTGCTTGTCACCAGCGCCCAATGCCCGATGCGCGATGAAACGCAGGCCTATGCCGAGCGTCTCCGTCAGGCGGGCGTGAAGGTTCAGTCTCATGTCCTGCCCGGAAAAGCCGGCTGGATAGCCGAAAACAAGGTGGCGAACACCGACTGGTCGCCACAGGAACATAAACTTATCGACCTGTTTTCCGATTTCTTCCGGCAGGCAGGAGCAAAGCCAATCGCAGCATAACATCAGTTTTAAAGTCCTCCCAAGCTTTGATCTGGTGCTCACATTGAAGCCGGCCCCCACCGGTTAGAGCGAAGCTCTAACCTCTTTTATTGAAAGCATAATCTGACCGATCCTCGTTCCACTCCGGTCGGATTATGCTCCAGGAGATACAACAATGACATCGATCACAGCCCGCCGGGCCCTATGGGGCGCCGGCCTGAGTATCCTATTGTCTGCAGCCGGCGGCGGCGCCATTCTTTTCGGCGCGCCTCACCTCAAGGCCGATGCTGCAACCGATATTTCCGCTCCACCGCCTGCCGTTCCGGTTTCGGTCGCCAAGGCAGAATCGCGACGCATCGTGAGCTGGGAAGAATTTTCCGGCCGTCTGGAAGCGATTGACCGGGTTGAAATTCGCCCGCGCGTCGGCGGCGCCATCCTGAAAGCCCATTTCCGCGAAGGCGCTCTGGTGAAACAGGGCGACCTCCTCGTGACTATCGATCCCGAGCCCTACGCGGCAGCGGTCGAAAAGGCAAAAGCGCAGGTTTCCGCTGAAGAAGCCCGCGTTGCACTGGCCAAGACCGAACTGGAACGCGGGCGCCAGCTCGTAACCACCCGTACGCTCGCCCAAAGCGGCCTCGACCAGCGTTCCAGCGCCTATGACGAGGCACAGGCAAGCTTACGCTCTGCCAAGGCAGCGCTGCGTTCCGCCGAGCTCGATCTTCAATATACCGAAGTACGCGCGCCGATCTCCTGTCGCGTCGGGCGGCTGGAAGTCACGGCAGGCAATCTGGTCGCGGCAAGTTCCGCCTCACCGGTCCTGACCACGCTTGTTTCGGTCGATCCGATCTATGCAAGCTTCAGCGCCAATGAGGAAGTCGTCACCAAGGCACTGGCCAAGCTTGCTGCTTCGCCGGGCGGAAACGCGATCGAGCGTATTCCCGTCCAGATCGGCACGGCTTCCGATGAAGGCACCCCGATTTCCGGCCATATCCAACTCATCAACAATGAAGTCGATGCCACAACCGGTACGATCCGGGTTCGCGCTGCAATCGACAATCCGGATGGAAGGCTCATACCGGGCCAGTTTGTCCGCATTCGTTTCGGCGAGCCGGAACCGGATGAGAAACTGGTGGTGAGCGACCGGGCGATTTCTTCCGATCAGGACAAGAAATTCGTCTTCGTGGTCGGCACGGATAACAAGGTTGAATACCGGCAGGTGGTTCTCGGTCGTAATTATGACGGCCTGCGCATTATCGAAAGCGGGTTGAAGCCCGGCGAGAATATCGTCGTGAACGGCCTGCAGCGCATTCGTCCGGGCGTGGTCGTCGCACCGCAACCCGTCACCGAAACACTTGCCAAGAATTGATCGCAACAGTGCGCGCTTGAGCGCGCGCTAACCGCAAACACTCAGCCTCATCAACCCGCGAGAACGCATGTTCCCGCGGGCCGGGAGAGTCTTTGCCCATCCGCCTAAAGGGGGATAAAAAGATGAACTTTTCACGCTTCTTCGTCGACCGCCCGGTCTTCGCTGGCGTTCTGTCGGTTCTGATCTTCGTTGCCGGTCTGATCGGCATGACAGGTCTGCCGATCTCGGAATATCCGGAAGTCGTGCCGCCGCAGATCGTGGTTCGCGCGCAATATCCCGGCGCCAACCCGGCCGTTATTTCCGAAACCGTCGCCACGCCGCTTGAAGAACAGATCAACGGTGTCGAGGGCATGCTTTATATGCAGAGCCAGGCGACTGCCGATGGCGTCATGACGCTGACCGTCACGTTTGCGCTCGGCACCGATCCCGATCAGGCCCAGCAATTGGTGCAGAACCGTATTTCGCAGGCCGAACCGCGCCTGCCGGAAGAAGTGCGCACGCTTGGCGTTACAACAGCCAAAAGCTCGCCCGACCTCACGCTCGTCGTTCACCTTATTTCGCCCGATGGGCGATATGACGTGAACTATCTGCGCAACTATGCCGTTTTGAACGTCAAGGACCGTATTGCCCGTGTTCCGGGTGTCGGTCAGGTGCAGATATTCGGCGGCGGTGATTATTCGATGCGCGTCTGGATTGACCCGCAGAAAGCTGCCGAACGCGGACTTTCCGCAAGCGACATCGCCAATGCCATCCGTCAGCAGAATGTTCAGGCCGCTGCCGGTGTCATCGGTGCATCGCCGTCAGTTTCGGGCCTCGACCTTCAGCTTTCCGTCAATGCGCAAGGCCGTCTCCAGTCACCGGAAGAATTTGCCAATATCGTCGTGAAATCGGGCAGCGAAGGTGAAATCACCCGGCTGGGCGATGTTGCGCGTGTTGAAATGGGGGCTGCCGATTATTCCCTGCGCTCGCTGCTCGATAACAAGTCGGCGGTCGGCATGGGTGTGTTTCAGGCACCCGGCTCCAATGCGCTCGAAATCTCCGAAAACGTCCATGCCGCCATGGCTGACCTGAAGAAAACCATGCCGGAAGGCGTGGATTTCGACATCGTCTATGACACGACAGCCTTTGTGAAGGCCTCTATCGAGTCGGTCATTCACACACTGCTCGAAGCCATCGTGCTGGTGGTGATCGTCGTCATCCTGTTCCTGCAGACATGGCGCGCCTCCATCATTCCGCTGGTTGCCGTTCCCGTTTCCATCGTCGGCACGTTTGCAGTGATGTATGTGTTCGGCTTCTCCATCAATGCGCTCAGCCTGTTCGGTCTCGTGCTTGCCATCGGCATCGTGGTCGATGACGCCATCGTGGTAGTGGAAAATGTCGAGCGTAACATCGAGCAGGGCCTGTCGCCGGTCGAGGCAACCTATCGCGCCATGCAGGAAGTGTCCGGGCCGATCATCGCCATTGCACTGGTGCTGGTTGCGGTCTTCGTGCCGCTTGCCTTCATCACCGGCCTGACCGGCCAGTTCTACCGCCAGTTCGCTCTCACCATCGCGATCTCGACGGTGATCTCCGCCTTCAACTCGCTGACGCTTTCGCCTGCTCTGGCAGCCCTGCTCCTGCGCGGTCACGATGCGCCGAAGGATCGGCTGACCCGCATCATGGACAGACTGTTCGGCTGGTTCTTCCGTGGCTTCAACCGCTTTTTCGGTGCAAGTTCAAACGCCTATGGGCGCGGTGTTGGCAGCATTCTCTCGCGCAAGTCGCTGGTCATGGGTCTCTATGTCGTGCTGCTTGGCGTCACCTTCGTGCTGTTCCGCGCAGTGCCCGGCGGTTTCGTTCCGGCACAGGACAAGCAATATCTGATCGGCTTCGCACAATTGCCGGATGCGGCAACACTCGACCGTTCGGAAGATGTGATCCGCCGCATGAGCGACATTGCGCTCAAGCATCCGGGCGTGGCCAATGCCATCGCCTTCCCCGGCCTGTCGATCAACGGTTTCACCAACTCGTCGAACTCCGGCATCGTTTTCGTGACGCTGAAGCCGTTCGAGGAGCGTAAAACACCGGAACTTTCGGCCAATGCGATCACGGGAGAACTGAACCAGCAGTTCGGCGCCATTCAGGATGCTTTCATCGCCATGTTCCCGCCGCCGCCCGTTCAGGGTCTCGGCACGACAGGCGGCTTCAAGCTTCAGCTTGAGGATCGCAACGGACTTGGCTTCAAAGCGCTTGACGATGCGACCAAGGCGTTTCTCGCCAAGGCCTATCAGACACCCGAGCTGGCTGGCCTCTATTCGAGCTACCAGATCAACGTGCCGCAGCTTTATGCCGATCTCGACCGCACCAAGGCGCGTCAGCTTGGCGTAGCGGTGACCGATGTGTTTGAAACCCTGCAGATCTATCTGGGTTCGCTCTATGTCAACGACTTCAATGCCTTTGGACGCACCTACAGCGTGCGCATTCAGGCCGATGCGAATTACAGAAGCCATGCCGAGGATATCGGCAAGCTGAAAGTGCGTTCGCAGTCAGGCGAGATGATCCCGCTGTCGGCTCTTCTGAAAGTCGAGCAGACCGTGGGTGCAGAACGTGCCATCCGTTATAACGGCTTCCTTTCCGCCGATATCAATGGCAACCCGGCTCCCGGCTTCTCGTCCGGTCAGGCACAGGCTGCCATCGAACGGATCGCGGAAGAAACCTTGCCTTCGGGCATCGCTTACGAGTGGACCGACCTGACCTATCAGCAGATTCTGGCTGGCAGTTCCGGTTTCCTCGTCTTCCCGCTGGCGCTGCTGCTGGTCTATCTGGTGCTGGCTGCGCAATATGAAAGCCTTGCCCTGCCGCTTTCGATCATCATGATCGTGCCAATGGGGATCATGGCGGCGCTCACCGGCGTCTGGCTGACCGGAGGTGACAACAACGTCTTCACCCAGATCGGCCTGATAGTCCTTGTGGGACTATCGGCGAAGAACGCGATCCTGATCGTGGAATTCGCCCGCGAGCTGGAACTGTCCGGACGAAGCGTCGTGCAGGCGGCGGTCGAAGCAAGCCGGTTGCGTCTGCGCCCAATCCTGATGACTTCGATGGCGTTCATCATGGGCGTGGTGCCTCTGGTGACATCGACAGGTGCCGGTGCAGAAATGCGCTCGGCCATGGGCATCGCGGTCTTTGCAGGCATGATCGGCGTGACGGCCTTCGGCATCTTCATGACGCCGGTGTTCTATGTGCTGATCCGCAAGCTCAGCGGTGAACGTCCGCTCAAACATGCAGGCGCCAGGATCGAGGCCCCGCATCTGGCGCCGGGGGAATAACCCGGCGTCATTCCTCAGATCCAAAGCCTGAACCACATCAAGGCAGAACCATGATTTGGCGCGATTATCGCGCCAAATCCGTTTTTGCATGGTGAACTGGTGTAATTTCCCGCCGAAAGTTGTGGCGAGCGCCCGGCGAATTCATGGCCAAAAGATGGCAAATGACTTTTGAGGGACGATGTGATGCGACAGGGCGATCGGGCTCTGCTAAACTTCCCGTTGCAATGCTACATCCAAACTGAAGGGAGACAGACATGAAAGTCGTATTCGTGACTACCGCTGTCCTCGCTCTGTCGGTTACGGCTGCGATGGCAGACTGCACCTATCATAGTGCTCAATCCTCCACGAAGATGGAGAAGCCTCAAACGACTGCCAGCATTCAGACAACGGCACCGGAACAGAAATAACTCTCATATCTTCATTTGTGACGATCATTGCCATGAGCAACAATCGTCACAAATTTTATGAGCTAGAGCATTTCCTGTTTTGATTGAATCATTGGAAATGCTCTATCTATTTGTTTTTACGCATGTCTTTATCCCGAAACCGGTTCCCGCTTTCGGGAGACATGCTCTAGAACCTCACGTTGAACGAGGCGTTGAAGCCGTTCCGCACCGCTCCATCACCGAATTGTCCCTTGTAACCGGCTGCAAGCGAGGCATTTTCGCTGAACTGGAAGTTCAGACCAGCCTCG
Organism: Brucella tritici; assembly: GCF_008932295.1. Lineage (GTDB taxonomy): Bacteria > Pseudomonadota > Alphaproteobacteria > Rhizobiales > Rhizobiaceae > Brucella > Brucella tritici. Next base: position 278,867 of record NZ_WBWA01000001.1, read on the forward strand.
ATCAAGGCTGCATCCTCGGCAATTGGCACACCTGCCACGCTGAAGGCTTCCGAACCAGTGAAAGCATGACGGGCAACGGGTGTCGTGTCCCCGACCGCGTGCTGCCAGCCGAGTGTTGCGTGCAATGTCGAGGCGATACCGCCAAGCGTCAGATCGGTTGCTGCCCGGAGACCCAGCGTCGTATAGGTGACATCGCTATTGTCGCTGTCGCTGTGAAGACAGGCAACGCCATCCTCATCATATCCGTCAGTGTGAAGCCGGACATAAGCCAGATTGGCGAACGGCTCGAAGCTCGCGCGACCGGCCTGCATCTTGTATCCGGCCTCGCCGAACAGTTGCAGCGCCCTTGCATCATACGAACTCTCTTCAGCCGCATTGAAGCCGGCAAAGGAAACCGAACGCCCGGTGTCGATATTGTACCAGCTATGGGTTGCACCAAAGCGAAGCCCGATATCGCCCGCGCCAACCTTTTCGACGACCGTTCCGGCATAGGCCCCGAGCGTATAGGTATCGACGGAAGCGCTTGAGAAACGGCCATCGGCATCAAAGGAAGAATTACCATAGCCTGCCATCAGACCGGTACGCCAGCTTCCGACCGGCATGTCGGCACCGATGAAAACACCGCCTGCGGAACTGGAAAGCCTGGTGGCGTTGCCATCGCCGTCATTGGAACCCCAGGTGCCGTAGCCCTGCAACCAGAAGGCCGTTTCAGCGGTATTGGCGCAAGCCTGACCGTAGGCTCCGGTGCTGCCCTTGCCGGTCCATACCGGATCGCCCGACTTGCAATTTGCATCGAACGAAGCGCGCAAACGGTCGCCGATGGCGTCGCGTGCAAACCGGCTTTCATCGATCAGCGCACCCTTGACGCTGGCGTGGATTTCGCCTGAAAGAGCATCGAAACCTGCACGCGCCTCGGCAGCACTCAAGCTGACGAGCGCATTGTAAACCTCGCCGCCGCCCAGCCTGTCGGCAGCGCCCGCCACCGCTTTCTGGTTACGCGTCTCGCCAACGCTGGCAAAGCTCGCGTCATTGCGGTCGAGACGCAGATCGATCGTCGTCGCGCCATAAGTCAGGGTCGGCGTCAGGAATGCCAGATTGCTGTCGATTGTCGCAAATGTCCCGCTGATGCCGCCCGCCGAAGTCAGGATCGTATAGTTAGTCTGCGGCGCCCAACTGCCATTTTCGCCGATAATCGAAAGGCTGCCCGCAAGCTGCGCGGAACCGCCGATCACGAGCTTGCTGGCCTCCCCCGCAGGCGTGGTGTCGATCTGCAGGACGCTGTTTGCTGTCTGCACCAGATTGCCATCAATGGTCAGCGTTCCGACGGAACCGCCCGGACGCAAGATACCCTGATTGGTCACCGACCCGATAATGACGCCGTGACCGCGCAAGGTGCCGTCTGTCCCAATGGCGACATCGCCACCCAGAACCGCAACCGAAGAATCCGCATCACCGACCTCGAGCATACCGTTTTCAACGATGGTGGTGCCGGTGAAGCTCGCACCGTTGCCGTTGAAGACCAGCATGCCCGAGCCCTGTTTCACAAAGCTTCCGCTGCCCGAAAGGCTGCCCGCAAAAACACCATCGCTCTGCTGGTTGAAGACGATCTGCGCATTGTTGACGATACTGCCCTGCAGGCTTGTCGTATCGCCCTGCAAGGTGCCGCCGCTGACAAGCGTGCCACCGCTATAGCTGCTGATGCCCGACAGGGTCAGCGTGCCGCCGCCTGATTTGACCAATGCGCCAGTGCCGGAAAGGTCACCTGCAAATGTACCGTCGCTCTGCTGGTCGAAGACGAGCCGTGCATTGTTGGTGATATTGCCCTGCAGGCTTGCCGCATCACCCCGCAAGGTGCCGCCGCTGACAAGCGTGCCGCCGCTATAGCTGTTTGCGCCCGACAGCACCAGGGTGCCGTCACCGGATTTGACCAGTGCGCCGCTGCCCGAAAGAGCCTGCGAGAGCGTAAAGCGCGCTGCAGCATCGGCAATGTCGAAGCCGCCGCCATTGCCCGTCATGGTCACGCTGCGGGCTGTTTGCGAAAATCCGGTTCCGGTAATCCGCAGCGTACCGCCATCAAGGGTGAGGCCACCGTTGGCATCGCCCATATTGCTGTCACTTGAGACAGAAAGCGCGCCGGCGCTGATCCTTGTGCCGCCACTATAGACATTGTTGGCATTGAGAACGAGGGTTCCCGCACCGGTCTTGGCGATGCCGTCCACGCCGACGATGACGTTATCGATGGTTGCCGCCCAGTTTGCGCTTGCAGCCGAACTGTCGCCCACACGGATTTCAGGCGTTGTCGCGTTCTGGCTCTGAAGGGTCAGAACACCGCCAGCGAGCCGATAACCGTCGCTGGCAAACTGCATTCCAAGCGCGCTGACCGCACCGTCGCTGTTATCGACCGTGACGATGCCCGATGCTCCACCGAATATCGCAAAGCCCGGCTGCGGGGTCATAGGTCCCTTAAAACTGCCCTGACTATCCGTCCAGTTTGAATTGGTAACGGACCACGTACCAGAGCCGCCACCCATCTGGGAAAGGTCCGCCAGATCGTTTGCGTTCCAGAAATTGAGTTCGACCCCGGGGGCCATGTTGACCAGATTGATCTGCTTGGGTGTGTTGAGAATTTGGAGAGAGCTTCCCACAGGCGGAGCGAACCCACCGCCATAGAAGCTGAGGATCCCACCATAGCTGAACAGATTGTACAGACCCGGCCCCATGCCACCGATATTGATGACATTGAGGACAGCAGCGTTTACGGTCAGATCACCTTCGACCCTGACACTGTCGCCCTGACCGAAAGTCGAGAAATTTGCACCCGGCGCGCCAAACTCGAAATCAAGCTGGCCGCCCCGCTCCACGGTGAGATTGCCGCCGATCGTAAGTGTGCCGATGCTGGTGCCGGGGCTTAGATGACTGCCCGAGGCGAGGGTCAGATTCCCGCCTATGCGACCATGCCCGCCAATTGTTGCGCCGGCACCAACCGTAACATTGCCCGCGACCGATGCGGCCGCACCGCTTGTATCTCCTATGATGAGACTGCCAGCCATGACACTGGTAAGTCCGGAATAGGTGTTGACGCCGTTGAAAACCTGCTGTCCGCTGCCTTGCTTTACAATACCACCTGTGCCGTCAATTGTTCCGGCGAATGTGTTGTTTCCGCTGCCGCCGAATGTTAGAGAGTTCCCTCCCAGAGCGATATTGGTTCCTGCCACTCCGGTCAGTCCACCAATAGATTGTGACCAGCTAGCCCCGCTGATATCCAGAACCGCACCCGCATTTGCGAGATCCACGCTGCCGGTGCTTGCAAGTGCCCCACCGTTAACGATCATCAGCTTGCCTGCATTGATCGTTGTGCCGCCGGTATAGGTGTTTACGCCGGCGATGATCTGTGTGCCGATGCCCTGTTTGACAATACCGCCCAAGCCCTGAATGGTTCCAGCGAAGATATTATTGAACACGGTACCAAATGCGAGGGTATTGGAACCGAGTGTTATGGTTGTCCCCGAGGAGCCGCTAAACGATCCGATTGTCTGATCACCCGCTGCACTGATATCGAAACCAGCGCCTGTCGCGCTGAGATTTACAAAGCCACCAGCCACAAGCGACCCACCGGCACCGAGCGCCAGCGTACCTGCATTGATTGTCGTGCCGCCGGTAAAGGTGTTCGTGCCGGTGAGTATCTGTGTGCCGCTACCCTGTTTGACAATACCACCCGTACCCTTGATCGTCCCGGCAAAGGTCTGACTGGTCGCATTGCCGAATGTCAGTGTGTTGGGACCGAGCACAACAGACGTACCGGAAACGCCTTTCAAGGATTCAATGATCTGGTTTCCGCCTGCTCCGCTAATGTCATAGAAACCCCCTGCGGTGTCGAGATCGACGCCTGCTCCCCGTGCGGTCGTTACGTAAAAACCCAGCGCCGCCGTCGTCATCAACAATATGGATTTGTGACGCAATACGCCTGTCATGTGAATCCCCCCGGATACCCGCCTGAAATGCATAGATATTGTTGAACGGCGCGAACGCGTTTCATCGCTTTTACATTGCGAATTACTGAAACAAAAGATAAAATTGCAATTTTCTAGTAGTAATATTGGATTTATTCGATAACATTTCGCGATGTACTTGCAACCAATAGATGTATCGACATGCAACCGAGAAACATGACAGGAAATATTATGCGCTTCATCGGAAGGGCAAAAAAAAAGCGCGCCCTTCAAGTGAAGGACGCGAAAGAGGTGCAAGCTCGCTCTGATCGAGGAACCCGAACGGCAGGTTCACAAGGCTCGACCAGATGCCAGTCGGCCATTCTTGTCCGGTAAGCAATCGATGAATGCAGGATCGGTTTTTATTCGTAGCTCGAACGCTTCGTTTCGAGAGTAACCGTTGTCTCTGCTTCCGCGCTATCCGGACTGGTTGGCTGCTTATCGACCCCGACTCCCCGCGGTCGATAAGCAGCCCCCGCCCAATTTTTGCGCCAGCCTCCTAAGCCCCAACAGGCTGGCGGTCATTTAGTGAACGCTCTAGTAGCGAAAAACAATTCCCCTATTCAGGGGGGGTATGTCACAAAGAAGAACCCGCCCTTTTACCCGAAAGGGACTGGTAAATGCCGGTACAGATTGAAATATCCCTTGAATCAGTTTGATATTTATTAGGAATTGGACCAGAATTTTTTAATGTTATGTGTGGATTGACGCTTTTGAAGAGGAATCTCGCGCGACAAGCTCAAGAGAATCTTGAAATTGCACGCATCCTCCCGTTTAAGCTTCTTTACATTCGCAATTTTTCGTTTCTGGAGATACCTCACGTGTCATGCGCAAACTGGATGTTCGCTTTCCGGCGTCTTCTGGCGCTCCCGGCACTGATCGCGTTTTTCGCCATCTGCCAAATCACCCAATTTACCGGCGTGGCCAATGCTGCGCCGCCCGTCGCAGTGACAATCACGCTGACCATTATCGCTCCGAATGGAACGACACGTGTACTGAGCACCGATGATTTCACGAAACTGCCGCAGAACAAGCTGCAGACCAACACCGCATGGACCGAAGGCCCGCAGAATTTCGACGGCGTGCTGTTGCGCGACGTGCTGGCAACGGTGGGTGTCGACGGAAAAGATGCAACCAGCCATTCGATCACGGTGCTGGCGCTCAACGATTACAGCATCAGCATTCCGCTGGAAGACGCCTATAAATACGACGTCCTTGTTGCACACAAGATGAACGGCAAGGAGTTGAACCGGCGTGACAAGGGACCATACTGGATCGTCTACCCGCGCGACCAGCATGAGGAACTGAACGATTCGCGCTATGATCATCGATGGGCATGGCAGCTCAAGCAGATCGAGGTGAAATGAGACTAAAGCGGGGCTACATTCTTTCCGGCCTGGTTATGGTGGGGTTTGCGGCCCTGCTCGCTTATGCTTTCATTCAGCTTCTCGTCATCCAGAAATCGCTCGCAACCTATGTCGGCGAAAACATGGTCTGGGCCATCACCCAGACCGAGCGTGACGCCGGGCGTCTGGGCGAAACCGCGCTGACGCTGCCGAGCGGCAACGCGGACACCGCCGATCTCTCGCTTCGCCTCGACGTTCTCTACAGCCGTTTTGCGCTTCTGGCCGATGCGCCGCAGAAGAAATATTTCGCGCGCATTCCGGGCGGTGCGGAAACCATCCAGCGCAATGCCGACCGGCTTCCCGAAATCGAGGCGATGATCGATGCCGAGCCTGAGAAATTCGACCCGGTCGCCATTTACGAAGCACTCGTCCCCATGCGCGAGGAACTGACCAAGGTTGCCAATGATGCAATGATCCTGGAACGTGACCGTGGCGGCGCGCAGCGCGACCAGCAATTGCAGTCGATCTACCTGATCATGTTCGCAGTGCTGGGCATCATGGCCACCGGCGCCATCCTGTCATGGCAGGTGTTTTCCAACATGCGCAAGGCCGAGCGCGCCCACAAGGCGCTGCAGGAATACAAGCAGCAACTGGAACACACCGTCGCCGACCGCACCGCCGCCCTGCGCGAGGCGCTGGAAAGCGAACGCAAGGCCAAGGAGCTTTACAAGAGCTTCATCACCACGGTGTCGCACCAGTTCCGCACGCCAGTCTCGATCATCGACATCATCGCGCAGCGCTTCATCCGCCGCGCCGACGAGTTCACGCCTGAAATCATCATCGACAAGGCAAAGCGCATGCGCAATGCCAGCCGCCGCCTGATCCTGCTTCTGGAAAGCACGGCCAATGCGGAACGCCTCGATGAGAATGGCTTTCAGATCAACCGGCAACCGGTCGATTTTTCGGAACTGGTCCGCAACACCTGCGCCTATCATCAGGAACTGCATCCCGAGCTGGAGCTGGTGACGGACATTCCGGACAGCGAGACCTTCTGTTATTGCGACGGTATTCTGGTCGAGCAGATTCTGGTCAACCTGCTTGGCAATGCCACCAAATATTCCCCAGCCGACAAGCCCATCGAAGTGACCACCGAGGAGGATGACAACGAGTTCCGCTGCATCGTTCGTGATTATGGCATCGGCATACCGGCAGAGGATGCGGGCCGCATCTTCACGCGCTTCTTCCGTGCCAGCAACGCATCGCATATGGCTGGCACCGGCCTCGGCCTCAGCCTGTCACGCGCGCTCGCCGAATTGCATGGCGGAACGCTTGTCTTCACTTCCATTGAAGGACAAGGTACGGTGTTCATTCTGACTCTACCAAAGGTGGCCCAGCATGCGACTGCCTGAAATCCTCCCCATGCCGACCGTCCTCTGCATCGAGGACGAAACACATATTCTGGAAGAACTGATCGATGAATTGAGCACATCGGGTTTCAATGCCATCGGCGCTGCCAATGCGAGCGAAGCGTTGCGTGTGCTGGACACGACGACACCCGACATCATCATCTGCGATATATTGATGCCCGGCACCAACGGCCTGCAATTTCTGGAACAGATTCGCGGCTCCCGCGCCGACCTTGCCGGAACGCCATTCCTGTTCCTGACTGCTCTTGCCGATCGCAGCCATGAGCTGACAGGCCGGGAGGCAGGCGCTGACGACTACCTCACGAAACCAATCGATTTCGACGTTCTCATTCTCACGATCCGCGCAAGACTCAATCTGGTCGCGCGGGTGAAAGCCATATCCGCACATCCGGCAGCAACAGAACCGGAAGGCGAGTTTATCCATCTTTCACGCCGCGAAACCGAAGTGCTGAAAGAGATCGGGGCTGGACACAGGAATGGCGAAATCGCCCGCAAACTTGGACTATCGGAACACACAGTCAGCGACTATGTGAAGGCCATCTATCAAAAACTGAGCGTTTCTTCTCGCGCCGAGGCAACCCGTGAAGCGATAAGGCGCGGTCTGGTCGACATGAGATAAGCGAGCAAGTTCAAACATATTTGTTTGGGAATGACTGGCAATGATCTCGACAATCCGAAAGCCCCAAATTACGGTTTGCTTATGAAGCAACCGGTTCGACAACGCGCTGTCTTCTTCATTGGCGGCTACGATCCGAAAACGCCGGAGGCGTTTTTTGGTCGATTGAATAGAGAAATCAAAAGGTTCGAGGCGCTCTGGGGCGTTCGCTCCGACGTTTCGGATGTCAGCATATCAGCGGACGGCGAGATCGGCTCCGTGTCGATCACGACGGCTCCCGCCGACGATAATTGGGACACTGAAACAGACTTCAATTTTCTCGTTCTGGACAGAATAGTGCTGGCGGATTTCGACCGCCCCCTGCCTGTCAGGCTGGCCAAATATCTTGTCGCTTTCGGCGATTTCGTCGTAACCGGCACGGCTTTTCGCTTCTTTGCAAAAGCCTGGCGCTTCGGGCTCTATTTCCTCTACCCGTTTCTCGTGCTCGCTTTGTTTGCTGCCGCGGGCTATGCGGTAGCGCGCTGGACGGTCCAGTGGCTGGGCGCGGTGAGCTGGTTCGTCGGCCTGGCGGTTTTTTCCGCGGCACTCGCCGTTCTGGGCAAGAGATGGTCAACCAACCATCTGATGGACCTGTGGTCGTTTTCGCTCAATTTCATTCGGGGAAGACGGCAGGACGCCGAATCCCTGATGCAGCGCTTTGCATCCGGTATCGTCGAGCGCATCACCGCAAAACATTATGACGAAGTCATTCTGATCGGCCACAGCACCGGCGGCATGTTGATGCTGGACGTTGCTGCGCGCTGTCTTGCCATCGACCCGGAATTCAGCGGCCGCGCCCCCAAAGTGACGGTCCTCACCCTTGGATCGACCGCGCTCAAGGCAGGCTATCACCCGGCGGGCAATCATTTTCGCGAAGGCGTGCAACGGCTGGTGGACGACGGCAAGATCGACTGGGTCGAAATCCAGTGCCTGACCGACGCGATTAACTTCTACAAAACCGATCCCGTGGCCGAGATGGGTCTGAAGCGCGAACCGCAACGGTCTTTCCCCGTGACAAAGACCGTGCGAATAAAGGACATGCTGCAGCCGGAAATCTACAAACGTGTGAAGCGGAATCTTTTTCGCGTGCACTATCAATATGTATTCGGAAATACAAAGCCCTATTGGTATGATTTCTTTCAGATTTGCTGTGGGCCGACCTCACTCGGAGACCGGACGGATGACCGAATAATCGGTGCCTTGCCAATGAAAGAAAGTACTGCCGAATGACACCGACACTGGCCGCAATCGTCTGGGCTATGGGGCTTGTCGCCTGGGTCGTTATCCGCATTCCGCATCAGCGGCGTGCGCGCAAGATCAAAGTCGCCAACAATGCAAAGACGCTGGCCGACAGGCTGGCGCTGGGTGCGGCGAGCGTCGGCCTGTCGCTGATCCCGATTGTCTATGTCGCAACCGGCTTTCCTGCCCTTGCCGATTATGCTTTCCAGCCATGGCTGGCCTGGATCGGGCTGATTGTCGAAATCGCTTTCCTCTGGCTTTTCTATGCAAGCCACCGCCAGTTGGGCAAAAACTGGTCCGTCTCGCTTGAAATCCGCCGCGAGCACAAGCTGGTGACGGATGGGCTTTACAAATATGTCCGCCATCCGATGTATCTGTCATTCTGGTTGTGGGCGATTGCCCAATTCTGCCTGCTGCCGAACTGGTTCGCCGGTTTGGCTGGCCTTGCCGGCGTTGCTATCCTCTATTTCTATCGTGTCGATCACGAGGAAGCGATGATGCGCGCTGCATTCGGCGCATCCTATGATGAGTATGCGCGCCGGACCGGCCGTGTCATTCCGAGAATCAAGTTCTAGTGATTTGGCCGAAACGGATCAGCGCTCTAAATACTTCTTTCGATGCGCCTCGTTCGAAAGCTATTTTCCGAACGCGCTCCAACAGGTAATCGAAGATGAATTCAAAGCCGAATAGTTTGCGTTCGAAATCCCTGACCCGTCGCAGCCTGCTGTTTGCGGGGGCTGCACTTGCGCTTTCCGGCGGCGCAGCACAGGCAGCACCCAAAACGCCTTCCAGAAACTCGCCGCAGGCCGATGTCTATCTTCTGCGGGGTTTCGGGGATGTCTTCTCCACCGGCATCGACGAAATTGGCAAGCAGTTGCAGGCCAACGGAGTGGATGCGCATGTCGAGGGGCATCAGGCCTGGCGTTTCGTACTGAATCAGATACTCGCCGACCAGCGGAAGAACCCACGCGCGCCTGTCATTCTTATAGGCCACTCGCTCGGCGCCAATGCCGTCATCGACATTGCAACCGCGCTTGAAAAGAAGGGCATTCAGGTCACTTATATGGCCACCTTTGCCGCCACCGCGCCTGCCCCTCTGCCCGGCAATATAAGGCGTGTCGTGAATTTCTATTTCAAGCAGCACGGCTGGGGCCTGCCGCTGACCGCCGGCCCGCGTTTCAGGGGTAGCCTCGACAATCGCGACTTCTCGGGCATGAAGGATATCGGCCATTTCAACATCGAGAAACAGCGCCCTCTTCAGGACGAAGTGGTGCGCAGTGTGTTGAGCATCGTACGTTCAAGATGACCTGAAAGCCGATTGGCGGAAGAGAATGGGAGTCGAACCCACCAAAGACCGTCTATCGGCCCCTCCCGGATTTGAAGTCCGGACATGCCACCGGGCATGTATCCCTTCCAGATATTGAATTCATTCCATAAATTCGTATCGGCACGCCGTAGCAACGGGCAGATTTCCAACCTGTTGCTACTCTTTCATTCGCTCCTCATTCCTACAGCACCAGCAATCAAAGCGTCAATCTGGACGGCTGGATTCCAGCCGCCGGTCACTGAATGATGCAGGTTCCCGGCCACTCATTGCATGGCCGGTTAGCGCAGCCGCCAACGGCGGCCAGAACGAGTATCAGGCAGATGGTCGTCGAAAGAGATTTCACTTCATTCCTCCTGTTGTCCCTACTTCCCCTTGCGTGAAATCGCCGAACAAGTCCAGCTTGCGGCGGTTCAGGCGGCGCATGTCTCCGCGCCTTATCGTGACGCTGTTGCGATCGAAGAATTCCAGTATCTGGATCGCCACCTTGCGACCGCTATCCACCCGGTCGCGAAACCGCGCCGCAATGAACCAGCCACCATCAAATGCCGCATCCATATCCGACAGGATGCCGATCATTTCAGCAATTGTCGCCCGCAGGAAAAAATGGTCGTGCGCCACTTCGTGCACCCGGCCCATGCGCCCTGAAAGCTTGAGAAGGCGGCGAATATCTTCCTCCCGCTCATCGAGCAGACCCGAAATATCACGCACGCGCGGCGGACGAAAACGAGCCTCACCGCCAAGCAGCGGCGCGATGCGCTGCCAGAGCGTCTCGTCGGCATCGCTCATCGTCACTTCATGATCGCGCAGGCGAAGCCAGGCGCCGTCCAGCCTCAGCAGGTCCGCCTCGACCAGCGCGGCGATGGCGGCGCGAAAGGCGGGTGCTGGCAGGCGCGGTTTCAACAACAACCGCAGCCGTTCGACACCCATGCCGATCAGGTCTGGATTTTCGTCATGGAAAGTGCCGAGCCGCGCCAGAATATCTTCGCGCAGAGCGTCCCATCGTTCCGGCAACAGCAAGAGGACGGAGTTCGCCTGCGGAAGCATCACGGCATCGAGCGCCTGCGCCAGACCTCGCTGATCGTCCGCCAGCGCGCGGTCGCGCAGGAATGCCGTCGCATCAAGATAGTAAGGTTCGGCAGTCAGCAGTGCGCGTGCCGCTTCTGCCGGGTCATCAATGGAGTGGGCATCGAGCTGCGCCATGCGCTCCGGGCTGCGGCGCTTGCGTTGCGGCGGGCGCAGATCGAGAAACCGTCCGCCGCCAATGGTGCGTTGTGCGGAAACATCGCGGATGACGAAACGGTCTCCGGCTGTAGCCGTAACAGGGCGATCCAGCACCAGTTGCACCCGATCTTCGGTGCCGGGCGAAAGCTCTTCATCCCGCAAAAGCACGATGCGTGCTCCAACCTCGGTTGCGGCATGGTGCAAGCGAACCGGGAACCACTGACCAAGCGGCTTTTTCTCCGAGGACAGGATTTGCAACGATGCATCGATACGATCCGTCGGGCGATGAAGGCTGGGCTGCACCAGCATATCGCCGCGATGCACCGCCTCTTTCGATATGCCGTCGCCTGCCAGATTGAGCGCACAGCGATCACCGGCCTGCGCGGTCTCGCTTAGCCTGTTCTGCGCATGAATGGTGCGGACACGCACCTCCTTGCCAGACGGGCTGATGACCAGATGGTCGCCAATAGCAACCTTGCCTGAAAGCACCGTCCCCGTGACCACTGTGCCTGCGCCCTTGAGCGTAAAGGAGCGGTCCACCGCAAGACGAAAACGTCCATTTGCCCGCCGCTCGCCGAATGCATGAGCTTCGGTTTCCAGCACGGTTTCAAGACCATCGATCCCGGCACCGGAAATGATGGAGACCGCCAGAACGGGAATGTCGGCAAGCCCTGTCAGCGCCAGTTCATTGCGGATAGCGGTTTCAACCTCGGCAAGACGGTCAGGTTCGACAAGGTCGGATTTGGTGATGACGGCGACACCGCGCCGGATGCCAAGCAGATTGACGATTGCCAGATGTTCGCGGGTTTGCGGCATGATCCCGTCATCGGCAGCGACAACCAGCATGACAAAATCGATGCTCGCCGCACCGGCCAGCATCGTATGTACGAATTTTTCATGCCCCGGCACGTCAACAAAGCCGAGTATATCCTTTTCGTCACCGGACAAGGGCAGATAGGCAAAGCCGAGATCGATGGAAATGCCTCGCGCCTTTTCCTCTTTCAGCCGGTCCGTATCCACCTGCGTAAGCGCGCGCACCAGCGAGGTCTTGCCATGATCGATATGCCCCGCCGTTCCGACGATCATGGCTTTTCGTTCAGCGCATTGCGCGCTGCCTCGATGAAAGGAGCGGCAAGCGCGCTGCCGCCCGCCTCGGCGCGCATGAGACATTCGTAAGCCGCCACCGGGTCGCGTTCCACGCCCATGCCAAGATGCAGCGCGGCGCCAAGCATGGCTTCGCCATCCGGGTCACCCGCGGCGGACGCCTTCCGCCACCAGTGTACGGCCTGAGAAGGATCACGGGGCACGCCGAGAGCATTATGATAGATCATGCCAAGCCGGGTCATGGCTGCAGCTACACCGCCCTCCGCCGCCTTCAGCGCCCAATCGCGCGCCTCAACCGGGTCGGCGGTTATCACCTCGCCTTCCATGAGCATCCAACTCAGCATGTCCTGCGCCTGCGGATCACCCTGTTCTGCGGCAAGCCGGTACAGCCTTGCAGCTTCCGGGTAATCGGCTTCGATATCTTCACCCTTGAAGAGGAGTGAAGCGAGATTGCGCTGGCCGGAAGCATCGCCAGCCGCCGCTGAAAGCGCCAGCCAGCGCTGCGCGAGGTCGACATTTTTCTCAACGCCCATGCCGCCCGCAAAACAGGCGCCGATATTGTTCTGCGCGCGCGCATTGCCTGCACGTGCCAGCGGCTCCCATATGGAAAGCGCCGTTGCGTAATCGCCCGCCTTTGCAGCGACAAGCGCCTTTTCCAGCGCTGGCGCCGCCGTGTCCGGCTTCGGCTTGCGGGTGAAAAGATCAGCGAGCCGCATAGGATGACAGGTTCCGAACGAAACTAGTCTCGTCATCAAGGCAGCGCAGATCGAGCACGAATGCGCCCTTTTCGATCCGCCCGATCACCGGCAAAGGCAGTGCCCGCAATGAACCGCCGAGCGCTGTCAGCACGGAGCCGCTGCCATCCTTCGGCACAATCGACAATCCGGCGCTTGGAACGGTCGAGAGCGGCAATGCGCCAGAACCGATCTGGCTGGCGCAATCTGTCACCGCCACGGTGAAATTCGGGCCGAGTATTTTCTCCAGCTCCGGCTTGATCCGTGCTGCCTGCGCGGCAATTTCAGCCTGCGGACGCGCCAGATAGCGAATGGTCGGCAGCTTTTCCGCAAGCCGTTCCGGGTTGCGATAAAGTTTCAGCGTCGCTTCAAGTGCTGCGAGCCTGATCTTGTCGACCCGCAAGGCGCGCTTCATCGGGTTCTTGTTGATGCGGGCAATCAGGTCGCGCCGCCCGACGATGAACCCCGCCTGCGGTCCGCCGAGAAGCTTGTCGCCGGAAAAGGTGATGATATCTGCACCTTCGGCGACCGCTTCGCGCACCGTCGGCTCGTGCGCGAGACCGAAGGAAGTTAGATCGGCAAGCGTACCGGAGCCAAGATCATTGACCAGCGGCACGCCTTTGCCTCGCGCAATTGCCGCCAGTTCCGACGCGGAGACTTCCCGCGTAAACCCTTCAATCCGATAGTTGGAAGTGTGGACCTTCAGCACCAGCCCGGTATCGGGGCCGATTGCATTGTCGTAGTCACGCGGATGCGTGCGGTTGGTGGTGCCAACTTCGACAAGCCGTGTCCCGGCGCGGGTCATGATATCCGGCATGCGGAATGCGCCGCCGATCTCGATCAGTTCGCCGCGCGATACAATGGCTTCCTTGCCTGCGGCAAGGCTGTTCAGCACCAGCAGCACGGCGGCTGCATTATTGTTGACGACGGTTGCGTCTTCCGCCCCCGTGAGCTCGCAGACAAGTGCGCGCAGATGGTCGTCCCGCTCACCGCGCCCGCCCGACGACAGGTCGAATTCAAGCGAAACCGCCTGCCGCATGGCTTGCGTAGCGGCCTCAATGGCCGCTTCAGCAAGAATGGCGCGCCCCAGATTGGTGTGCAGCACAGTTCCCGTCAGATTGAACAGCGGACGCAGGCTCGATTGCCCCGACGCTTCAAGCGCATGGAGAACCCGTTCAGCCAAATGCGCGTTGCTGGAGAGCAAGGCTCCGGATTTCACCGCCTCGCGCTCATCGTCCAGCGCCTTTCGCACAGCTTCCGTCACCGCCGCATGGCCAAAACTCTCCAATGCCCCGGAAAGCTCCGGCATTTGCAGGATGGCATCCACGGACGGAAGGTGACGCAGCGAAGACTTGATCTGGTCCATGCTGCCTCACAGTCCGGCAAGAAGCGGCGAGAAACCGCCTCGCCTGTAAGGCGTCTCGCGCATCAGCATATCAAGACCGAGGCTTGCAATATCATCGGCCATAGGATCGGCATCCGCCGATAGCTGCTGATAGATGATCTTGACCCAGCTCTGGCATTCGTCGCAGGTTTCAGCCTTGATGATGCCGCCGCCTTCTTCAACTTCCTTGTAGCCAATGCCCTTTGTGGAACCGCAGCATACACATTTGACCCGCACATAATGCCAGAGCGTGTTGCAGACGGAACAGGAGCAGAAGCGTGCGCCATGCGCACCGTGCCAGCCCACGACCATCGAGCTTGACGGCATGCTGCCGCAAGTCGGGCAGACGCCATCTGCAACGGGTTTCAGCGACTTCGGATCAAGCGCCGATGCAAGCCGCGTGAAATGGAGCTGCAAGCCCGCCCAGATATAAATATGTTCCGCAATTGCTTCCGGCGGCAGAACACCGGCGAAGAGTGCCTCGATCATCCGGCGACGCTCACCCGCATCGCTGTTCGCCACACGCTCCAGCGCATCGGCGGCATCCTGCGGCTTGGCAATATTGCGAGCACGCTCGAACAGCCGGTCGAAAACGGTATCGAGCGCTGCTTGCGATATGGCATCCGCACGATCGATCGCCGGCATGCCGAATTCTCGCCCCCGCTCATCGCCCTGCGCTACAGTGACAGGACCGAGACCAGCCGCTATGTCGGACTGCGCCTCGCTCAGATCGGCAATAAATTCGAGATAGGGTTTCAGCGGACTGACCGAGCCCAAAAGGCGCAGCCGCCCTGCTCTTTCGGCGAAAAGCACGCCGGGGTCCGGCAATTGTACGAAGGGGGGGGCCGATATTTCGCCGATAACCGTCGGGTCCGGCACCAGATCTTTCTTGCCTGCCATGTCACTCCTCACGAACCCAACGGGCCACGTGGACCACTGAATATGATCGCCCTCGAATGACGACCGCGTAAATTCAGGCGGCAGGCTTTCCGCCGCCCTGTTTCACTTTCTGCTTCGATGTCAGTTCGCGCAACCATTTGCGGTGATGTCGCCATGCCCAGCCACCAGTAACCGTGCCGCGTGTCATCGCATGGATCGTGCCCTTGACCCAGATCGCGGCATAGACATGCACAATCCAGACACAGATCGCCGCCACCGCCGCCATGGAATGGACAAGCAAGGCCCAGCGCTGCTGGTTGATGCTGGTGAAGGAACCGAAATACTCGTTCCAGATCATCACGCCGGAAACGATCAGAATGATAATCAGCAGCGACATGGACCAGAAAACGAGCTTCTGACCTGCATTATATTTGCCGACTTCGGGCAGCTTTTCCTCATTGCCGGAGATCACGTCATTGGCATGTGCCAGCCATTGGCTGTCTTCACGCTTCCACAGATTGGCGCTCCAGAAACGCACGAAAAGCCCAAGAAAGCTGAAGAACAACACCACGCCGATCCACGGGTGGATGGCGCGTGTCCATTGTCCGCCGCCAAACAGGCCCGACAGGAAAAACAGCGAAGGGTGGAACATGGCAAGGCCGGACAAGGCCAGCAGCACGAGGCTGATGGCGGTGATCCAATGATTGATGCGTGCTCCGCCTGAATAGCGGTGCACCCTGACCGGCTTGCCGGGTTCTATCCCGTCGCCGCGTTCAACATCGTCAAAGTCGGTCTTGCTCATGAGCTTTTCTCTCCCGTGAGCTTTTCGGCCTGTTCCTCGTCATGCTCTGTCACGACGTTCGGACCCTTGAAGATATAGTGCAGCAGACCCGCTGCTGCGGCCAGCCCCATTGCGGCCATGCCCGCATATTTGGATACGCCCTTCCACGCTTCGACAACCGGGCTGATGCGCGGATTGTTCGGCAGATTGGCGTAGATTTCGGGCTTGTCGGCATGGTGCAGCACATACATGACATGCGTGCCGCTGACGCCCGGCGGATCGTAAAGACCGGCATTCTCGAAGCCGCGCGATTTCAGATCCTTGATGCGTCCGTCGGCCCATTCCTTCATCTCGTCCTTGGTGCCGTAGACGATGGCCTGCGTCGGGCATGCCTTGGCGCAGGCAGGCCCCTGTCCGACTGCAATACGATCAGAGCAGAGCGTGCACTTATAGGCCTTGTGAGTCACTTCCGACACACGTGGAATGTTGAACGGGCATCCCTTGATGCAATAGCCGCAACCGATGCAGTTATCGTGGATGAAATCGACGATACCGTTGGAATATTGCACGATTGCACCGGGCGCCGGGCAAGCCTTGAGGCAGCCGGGGTCTTCGCAATGCATGCAGCCATCCTTGCGGATCAGCCATTCCAGATTGCCGGTATCGGGATTGTCCCACTCGGTAAAGCGCATCAGCGTGAAGGTATTCGGCGTCAGATCGTGCGGATTGTCATAGACACCCACATTGATGCCGACTTCCTCATGCGTGTCGTTCCATTCAGCGCAGGCCGACTGGCAGGCCTTGCAGCCGATGCATTTCGACACATCGATGAGCTTCGCCACCTCGGTCTGGCGTTCGGCAGGCGGCGTCACATTCGACGCCGACCGCCTGATGAGGTCCTTGTCACCGAAACGCGGCTGTTGCGGCTGGACGCTAGGATTGGGAACGGGTGGAAACATCTCTAATCCCTCCTAAGCTACAGGCGCGCTTGAGCGCTCGATATTGACCAGAAACGCCTTGAACTCCGGCGTTTCAATGTTCGCATCGCCGACGAAAGGCGTCAGCGAGTTCGGGCCGAAGCCCTTGCGGGCGGCACCCATGAAGCCCCAATGGAGCGGGATGCCGACCACATGCACCGTCTTGCCGTCGCAGATGAGCGGCTTGATGCGCTTGGTCACCACGGCCTTGGCCTTGACCGAACCGCGCTTCGACCACACCCGCACCCAGTCGCCCTTGGCAATGCCCTTTTCCTTCGCCAGCTCTTCGGAAATTTCCACGAAGAACTCAGGCTGCAGAACGGCATTCACCGTGACGTGCTTCGTCCAGTAGTGGAAATGTTCGGTCAGGCGGTAGGACGTCGCCGCATAGGGGAACTCCTCCGATGCCGTTTCCGCAAACTGCTTGAAGTCGTCGTTGAAGACACGCGCCACCGGATTGCCCCGAACCTTCGGTGCAATCACATTGGCGACCGGCGATTCAAACGGCTCGTAATGGGCCGGGAACGGACCGTCGCGCATCATGCCACGGCTGAACAGGCGCGAGGAGCCTTCCGCATTCATGATGAACGGCCCGACCTCTTCCGGCTTGGCGGTCGGCGCGATGTCCGGCACGTCATAGCCCGTCCATTTCGAACCGTCCCATTCGATGAGCTTGCGGCTCGGGTCCCACGGCTTGCCGTTGAGATCGGCAGAGGCGCGGTTATAGAGAATGCGACGGTTTGCAGGCCATGCCCACGACCAGTTGAGATAGGCACCTGTCTCATCCGGATCATGATTGTCGCGGCGAGCCATATTGTTGCCAGCCTCGGTGAAGCAGCCGGAATAAATCCAGCAGCCAGATGCCGTCGAACCGTCGTCGCGCAGTGCCGCAAAGCCGGACAGAAGCTTGCCCGCCTCGGCAACCACCTTGGTCGGATCGGCCGGATCGGTCACCGTAGAAAGAGCACGACCGTTCAGTTCCTTGGCCAGTTCTTCCGCCGTCGGCTCGCCTTCGTCCTTATAATCCCAGACGAGATTGAGGATCGGGTCGGGGAAGGCCCCGCCTTCCTTGCTATAAAGCCCCTTCAGCCGCAGATAGATCTGGGCCATGATCCAGTTGTCGGTCTTCGCATCGCCGGGCGGCGTAGCACCAGGCCAGTGCCATTGCAGCCAGCGCCCGGAATTGGTGAGCGAGCCCTCATCCTCTGCAAAGCAGGTAGAAGGAAGCTGGAACACTTCCGTTTGGATGGAAGCTGAATCCACATCGTTGAATTCACCGTGGTTTTCCCAGAAACGCGAGGTTTCCGTTTCCAGCGGGTCCATTGTCACCAGGAATTTCAGCTTCGACAAAGCGTCGGTCAGCTTCTTGCGGTTCGGCACCGCCATCAGCGGATTGAACCCCTGACAGACATAGCCGTTGACCTTGCCCTCATACATCATGTCGAAGATACGAAGCATGTCGTAATTCGGCACGTCGAGCTTCGGCAGCCAGTCATAGACGAAGTCGTTTTCAACAGTTGCGGCACTGCCCCACATCGCCTTCTGGAAACTGACGAAGAACTTGCGATAATTCTGCCAATAGCTCGTCTGGTTCGGGCGCAGCGGCTTGAAACCGCGTGTCGACATATAGATTTCGAGATCAGTTTCCTTTTCGACCGGAATGTTCATATAGCCCGGCAGAAGATTGGACATCAGGCCGATATCGGTCAGTCCCTGAATGTTGGAGTGCCCGCGCAGCGCATTCATGCCGCCGCCACGCACGCCGATATTGCCGAGGATAAGCTGCAGCATCGCCATGCAGCGAATATTCTGCGACCCCTTGGAATGCTGCGTCCAGCCGAGCGCATACATCGACGTCATCGTCTTGTCTGGTGCCGAGCATTCGGACATCATCTCGGCCACTTTCAGGAATTTCTCCTTCGGCGTACCGCAGATACGTTCAACCATTTCCGGCGTGAAGATCGAAACGTGCTGCTTCAGCAGGTTCCACACACAGCGGGGGTTCTGCAACGTGTCGTCAACGACCGCATAGCCGTCATCGCCGATCACATAATCCCAGCTCGAGCGGTCGTAATCCCGCTTTTCCTCGTCATAGCCGGTAAACAGCCCGTCCTTGTATTCGAAGCCATCCTTGATGATGTAGCTGGCATTGGTGAAATGCTTCACATAATCCCACTGCACCTTGTCGTTCTGGATGCAGTAATTGATGACGCCAAGCAGGAAGGCGATATCCGACCCCTGCCGGATAGGCGCGTAGAAATCCGCCACGGAAGCCGTGCGCGTGAAACGCGGATCGACGACGATCAGCCGGGCGCCACGGTTGGCCTTTGCCTCCGTCACCCATTTGAAGCCGCAAGGATGCGCTTCCGCCGCATTGCCGCCCATGACGACGACGAGATCGGTGTTCTTGATATCGGTCCAGGAGTTGGTCATTGCTCCGCGGCCAAATGTTGGGGCGAGACTCGCCACCGTCGGGCCGTGTCAGACGCGTGCCTGGTTATCGAATGCAACTATGCCTGTGCTGCGCACCACCTTGTAGGTGAGAAACGCCGTTTCATTGGTGGTTGCCGAAGCTGCGAGAAAACCCGTCGAGGTCCAGCGATTGACCGTAGTGCCCGCCGCGTTCTTCGCGATGAAGTTGGCGTCGCGATCGTCTTTCAGATGCCGTGCAATGCGGTCGAGCGCATCTTCCCAGGAAATCTGCTTGAACTCGGACGAACCCGGCTCGCGTACCTGTGGATATTGCAGGCGGGTCTTCGCCTTGACGAAGTCCTTCAGTGCCGCACCCTTCGGGCAAAGCGTGCCGCGATTGGTCGGGTGATCCGTATCGCCTTCGACATGGATCAGCTCGGCCTTCTCGCCTTTCCTGACATCCCCCTTGGAATAAAGGATGATGCCGCAGGCGACCGAGCAGTAAGGGCAGGTATTCCGGGTTTCGGTCGTGTTGGTCAGCTTGAAGGGGCGAATGGATTCGGCATAGGCGCTTTCCACTGCACCGAAACCGAAAGACCCAAGCGCCGAAGCCGCCACTACCGCCCCCGTTCCGCCCAGAAACTGGCGGCGTGAGAGCTCCACATTCATTGCGCTGCACCTCCCTGATCGTCAGAAGAAAATGCCGAGGCATGCTCTTCTTTAAATTGGACTTGCCTGACATCAGTTCACCGCAATAAAACCAAGTTGTCAACCGAACAGCAGGCTAAAAAAATTAACAATAAGGTGCATTTATCAATAACATGACTTTAATTGTCATGTATTAATACATAGACTTCATCACGAGAATGACTTGAAAACGCGCTGGCTGATTGACGTTCCTGTGTAAAAACGCCAGACTGCTTGTGTGGCTTCTTATATTGCTCCCGAGTTTCGGGGCCTGAATTTTGAGTGGCTCTTGCCTCGCGTCGGCTTGTTTAACCCGGTGCGACGGTGTTTTGCGGCCCTCATCTCAAGCTCTCTTCAATCGGGCAAAGCCTCATCCAGATTTCCTGCAATCATTGCATACCTCCCGCTTTCCGGACCGAAGGCGGGAGGAACGATTTTTCTCGCGCAATTGCAACAAGAACAATTCAAAGCAAAAAGGGGATCGTCATGAACCGTCGGGAACTTCTTAAATCCGGTGCGGCTTGCGCGGCTTTCAGCATGCTGCCGAATTTTGCGTCTGCGGCCAGCAACACATTCGCGCCGGAGCCGTCAGGCTGGCGCAGCTTCGAGATCACCACCAGCGTTACGCCTGTCGCTTCGGGAGAAGTCATTCGTGTATGGGTTCCGATGGCGGGGTTCAATGGCAACGACTGGAACCGTCCCGAAGGCAATCGCTGGACGACAAACGCCAAGGTCGCGCGGCTCGACCGCGATCCGGCCAGCGGCACCGGCCTGCTTTACCTCGAATGGGACGCAAACGAAGCAAAACCGCAAGCCGAGATCATCAGCCTCATCTCTACCCGGGACCGTGCAAGCAATCTTGATGCCTCGGCAAAGGCCGTGCCGCTGACCCGTGCCGAACGCGAACGCTATCTGGCCGGGACGCGCCTTGCGCCGGTCGATGGCATCGTCAAACAGACCTCCGACAAGATCGTTGCAGGTGCAGGCACCGATCAGGAGAAGGCGCGCCTGATCTATGACTGGGTGGTGGCCAACACCTATCGGCGCGCCTCGACACGCGGCTGCGGTGACGGCAATATCGTCGCCATGCTCGACAGCGGCGATCTCGGCGGCAAATGCGCCGACCTCAATCCGCTGTTCGTGGCTCTGGTCAGGGCGGCGGGAATTCCGGCCCGGGACCTCTATGGCGTGCGCGTTGCGCCTTCCGCCTTCGGCTACAAGAGCCTTGGCGCGAAGAACGAAGTCATCACCAAGGCCCAGCACTGTCGCGCCGAAATCTACCTTGACGGCATTGGCTGGGTCGCAACCGATCCGGCGGATGTGCGCAAGGTGATGCTGGAAGAGGAAAAGGACGGGCTGACCGCCGACGACCCGCGTGTCGCAGCCGTGCGGCAAAAGCTTTTCGGTTCATGGGAAGGCAACTGGATTGCCTTCAATGATGGCAGCGATATCGCCTTGCCATCTGCCCAAGGACCGGAACTCGGTTTCCTGATGTATCCGCAGGCCGAAGTCGCCAGCGCCCGTCTTGACTGTCTCGATGCGGATGCTTTCCGCTACGCGATGACCGCACGCGAAATAACGATATAAATTTTGAGGACATCATGGATATCGCATCGCCTATTCGTCTCAGCACGCTTGCCCATGGCGGCGGTTGCGGCTGCAAGCTGGCTCCAGCCGTTTTGCAGGATCTGCTGGCCGACCAACCGGCCATGCAGCCTTTCAGCCAACTTCTCGTCGGAACGGAAACCGGCGACGATGCCGCTGTCTGGCAACTGGATGACGAAAACTGCGTGATCGCCACCACGGATTTCTTCATGCCGATGGTGGACGATCCTTTCGATTTCGGACGTATCGCAGCCACCAATGCGATATCCGACATTTATGCCATGGGCGGAACGCCGATCATGGCGCTGGCGATCCTCGGCATGCCGGTGAACAAGATGCCCGCCGAAATGATCCGCGAAATCCTGAAAGGCGGCTACAGCATCTGTGCTGAAGCTGGCATTCCGGTTGCGGGCGGGCATTCCATCGACGCGCCGGAACCGATCTACGGATTAGCCGTTATCGGCACCTGCAAGCTTTCCAGCCTTCGCAAAAACAGCGGCGCGCGTCCCGGCGACACGCTGATCCTGACCAAGGCAATCGGCGTCGGTATTTATTCCGCTGCCTTCAAGAAACAGGTACTCGACAGCGCCAGTTACGATGAAATGATGACATCCGTCACCTTGCTGAACCGGGTTGGCGCCGAACTTGGCAAGGATGACGCCGTCCATGCAGTAACCGATGTCACCGGCTTCGGTATTCTTGGTCACGCGCTCGAAATGGCGCGCGGTTCGAATGCAGGCATCAGCCTCGACTATGCTGCGCTGCCTTTTCTCAAGCAGGCCGAACATCTGACACAAGGCGGCTTTGTAACAGGAGCCTCCACCCGCAACTGGGCAAGCTACGGCCATGATGTGCAGCTTCCGGACGACTATCCGCTCTGGAAACAGCAATTGCTGACCGACCCGCAGACATCCGGCGGGCTTCTGCTATCCTGCGCAGCGGGGGAAGCTGAAAGACTTTTGAACAGCATCCACGCTGCCGGTTATCCATCTGCCAGCATCATCGGAAAGGTGACGGAAGGTGCCGCCCGCGTGACCGTGACAGGGTGAAATCACAGAAACAGTTCATCAACAACTCGCTTGCCGATTGGGCCGTTCCCCTCTGGAAATCGCCGCCATGAGGCGATAAAGGCAACAGGATAATATTTTCCAGAGGGACATCATGGGCTATTTTCCAAGTTGGCGTTTGACATCAAACGCCGTCGTGCTTCCTGACGAGCGCCTGCCAGCCGCCGCCGCCATACCGATGGGCGTGCAGCATCTTCTTGCGATGTCCGGCTCGACCATCGTTGCGCCGCTGCTGATGGGTTTCGATCCCAATGTGGCCGTCTTCTTCTCCGGTATCGGCACGCTTCTGTTCTTCGTGCTGACGGCAGGCCGTGTGCCGAGCTATCTCGGTTCGTCCTTCGCATTCATCGCGGTCGTGATCGCCGCAACCGGCTATAGCGGTTCCGGCCCCAATCCCAATATCGCCATCGCGCTCGGCGGCATCATTGCCTGCGGCGCGCTCTATGCCTTTATCGGCCTTGTGGTCATGGCCATCGGCACGGGCTGGGTGGAACGGCTGATGCCTCCGGTCGTCACCGGTGCCATCGGCGTTTCCATCGGCCTCAACCTCGCGCCGGTCGCTGTCGGCCAGTTGAAGGGAAGCGGCACGCACATCACCATCGCGCTGCTCACCGTTCTCTGCATGGGGATGATCGCCGCCTATGGGCCGCGTGGAACCAAGCGCCTGTCGGTGCTCTTCGCGCTGCTGTTCGGCTATCTGCTGGTCCTGATCCTCGGCAACGGCCTCGGCATCGTGCCCGGCATCGATTTCACCGCCGTCAGCAACGCAGCCTGGTTCGGCCTGCCGCATTTCACCACGCCGGAATTCAACTGGCAGGCGATCACCCTCATCGCGCCGGTCGCCGTCGTTCTGGTGGCAGAAAATCTCGGCCACATCAAAGCGCTCGGTTCGATCACCGGCCAGAACATGGATCGTTATATCGGCCGCGGCTTCCTCGGCGATGGCATCGCGACCATGATCTCCGGTTCTGGCGGCGGCACCGGCGTCACCACCTATGCCGAAAACATCGGTGTCATGGCGATGACCAAGGTTTATTCGACGCTGATCTTCGTCATTGCTGCCATCATGGCACTGATCCTCGGCATGTCGCCGAAATTCGGCGCTATCCTCCAGACCATCCCAGCCCCGGTTCTGGCAGGTCTTGCGGTTTCGGTGTTCGGCCTGATCGCCTCGGCCATGGCCCGCATCTGGATCGTCAACAAGGTAGACTTCGCGGATTCCCGCAATCTCTTCACCGCTGGCGTGGCGCTCATCTTCGGCGCTGGCGACTTCACGCTGAAGATCGGTGATTTCGCTCTTGGCGGTATCGCAACATCGACGCTTGCAGCTCTCGTCTTCTATCAGTTGCTCGGTATCGGTCGCAGCGAGAAGCCTGCTGCATAAGACAAGGGGGAGCGGGCGCTTGTCCCGCTCCCTTTATGCCGAAACAGTTCATACTTGATCGGTATCAATTACTGTATTTCTATATCCGCCTATGTCTGGGAATGAAGATCATCCGGATGAGACGGGCTCATGATATCAGACCTTTTCGAGCATAACCGGCAATGGGCAGCGAAAAAGCGCCAGGAAGACCCTGAATATTTCAGCCGCCTGTCATCGATGCAGCGTCCGGAATATCTCTGGATCGGATGTTCGGACAGCCGCGTTCCGGCCAATGTCGTCACCGGATTGCAGCCCGGCGAGGTGTTCGTACACCGCAACGTCGCCAACCTCGTTCATCGCGCCGACCTGAACCTGCTGTCAGTGCTTGAATTTGCCGTCGAAGTGCTGGAGATCAAACACATCATCGTCTGCGGTCATTACGGTTGCGGCGGCGTGCGTGCCGCCATGGCCGGTTATGGCCACGGCATCATCGATAACTGGCTCCAGCCGGTTCGCGATATTGCGCAGGCAAATGAACAGGAGCTGTACGGTTTTACCGATCCCGAAGAACGCCTGAACAGGCTTTGCGAACTGACCGTCGCCTCACAGGTAGAAAGCCTGTCACGCACGCCAGTTCTGCAATCGGCCTGGAAACAGAACAAGGATATCGTCGTACACGGCTGGATCTATGGCCTCAAGGACGGCTTGTTGCGTGACCTCGAATGCGACTGCACGAAAAGCGTGCTGCATTTTTCATGTCAGCAGGCAGGATAATCTGAATATTCAAAGACGGATTATTTTCGCTCCGCCGGAAAAACGTATTTCCGGAGATGGACGAGCGGGTAAAGCCCGCTCGTCCCGATTTTACTTATTCTGCTGCTTCTGCCACGCATAGCGCATCACATTCGACAGCTTCCCGTGCACCGGACAGGCTGGCCTGACCAAGAGCAACGGTTAAGACCGCGCTGAAGCTCGCCACGACCGAAACCCAGAAACCGTTTGCCGCACCGAAATTGTCGACAACCCAACCGGAAACGAACGCACCAAGCGCCATTCCGATGCCGATACCCGTCATGACCCAGGTAATACCCTCGGTCAGCATTGTTTCAGGCACACGGCGTTCGATCAGGCCGAAGGCCGTAATGAATGTCGGGGAAATCGCAACGCCGCTGACGAACACCGCCGTCGCGAGAAGCGCGGTCGATGTACCGGCAAAGGGTAGCGGCAATGCAGTGAGTGCCAGCACGCCGACGGCAATCATCAACTGGCGCTGCAGGGGTATACGAAGCGACAATGCACCGAGCGTTATGCCGACAAGAAACGAACCGATGGCATAAACGCCGATCACGATGCTGGCCGCGCCGGGCTGACCAAGCTCGCTTGTGATAGCCACGGCACTGACCTCAGCTGTTGCAAAAGTGGAACCGACAAAGATGAGCGCGAGCGTGATAATCTGAACGGGACGCGACCAGATTGCAGAACGTTGCGGGCTGCCGTGGTCGAGTGCGCGAACCGGCGGTTCACTGGAACGCTGCAAAAGAAAGGCAACAGTGCCCACGGCCAGGAAAGCCGTGCTGATGAGCATACCCGCCTCAGGAAACAGCGACACCGCCAGCGCCACGGAAAGGGAGGCGCCTGAAATATAGACCAACTCATCCGCCGCCGACTCGAACGCGAAAGCGGTGTTCAATTCAGGGCGGTTGCGGAAAATTTCCGTCCACCTTGCCCGCACCATTGCCGGGATGCTGGGCATGGCACCGGCAAAAAATGCCGAGACGAACAATGTCCAGTTCGCCCAGCCCTGATTTGTCGCTACGAGCAGAAGCGCGAAGGCTATCACCGAAACGATTGTGGCGGGCATGACGATGCGGCTTTGTCCGTAACGGTCGACAAGGCGTGAGATCTGCGGCGATATGAATGCATTCGTGAGCGCGAAGGTGGCAGACACCGCGCCCGCCAGCCAGTATTCGCCATGGGTCTGCGCAAGCATGGCCACGATGCCGACGGGCGCCATCGCGATGGGAAGACGAGCGAAGAAGGCCGCCGTCGAAAAGCCGATAGCGCCTGGAGCACTGAAAATTTCTCTATATGGATTGGACATCGGAGTGGGTCCTTGAAAGGGGAAATTCTATCACTTGCATACGGTCCGTATGTTAATTAAATAATTGATACGCGGCGTATGTCAACTAATATACGCAGCGTATGCAAATAAAAGGAATCATGATGCGTAAACCGCGAAGCGAAATGATTGCCGAAACGAGGACCAAGCTGATGGCTGCGGGCCGCAAGGCGTTCGGAACCGTTGGTTACGCCGAGGCTTCGATGGATGATTTTACAGCCTCTGCCGGGCTGACGCGCGGCGCGCTCTATCATCATTTTGGTGACAAAAAGGGCCTTCTGCAGGCCGTAATCAACGAGATCGATTGCGAGATGGCCGCGAGGCTGTGCACGATTTCTGCCAAGGCGCCCGACCGCTGGCAGGGTTTTGTCGACGAAAATACGGCCTATATCGAGATGGCGCTTGAGCCGGAAATCCAGCGGATCATGTTTCGCGACGGACCGGCGGTTTTCGGCGACCCGTCCAGTTGGCCGAGCGCCAATGGCTGTATCCGCACGATCACCACAAGCCTCGACGCCTTGCGGGAAGATGGGATCATCGTCGATATCGATTCGGAAGCCGCCGCGCGGCTGATCAATGCGGCGAGCAGTAGCGCCGCGCAGTGGATTGCCAATTCCGACGATCCAGAGGCCACATCGAAGCGGGCCGTTAAGGCGTTCCGGACGTTTCTGGAAGGCCTGTTGATCCGGAAGAACAAGTGAAGGTCAGTTTACGCGCCTCTCGCGAATAGCCTCAACCAGCCTTTCGGGGTCAATGGGCTTGTGCAGCAGCAGATAGCCACTGGCGGAAGCCTCGCGAAGCCTTTCCGGCGAGGTGTCGCCCGTCAGGATAATCACCGGCAAAGTCCGCTCCAGCAGCGCAAATACTTCACTCGCTGCTTCAGTTCCGGTGGTCAGGCCCTGCAACCGGTAATCCACAATCAGCAGATCCGGCTCCCCCGCCAATTCGGATGCCTGATAGGATCGATAGGCTTCCGCAGCAGTCGGCCCGGCATGGACTCTATGTCCAAGCACCGAAAGCAATCCGCAAAGGGCATCCAGGACGGCAGGTTCATCATCGATGACGATAATATTGCGGGCTCCTCCCTGCTCTGTCTGCGATATTGCCTGCCCTCCCGCCTTCTCGACGCGGGGCACCGTTACAGCAAATAATGATCCTTTCCCGAACGTCGAAACAAGCCGGATCGGATGGCGCAAAAGTGCTGCCGTTCGTTTGATGATCGACAGTCCAAGCCCCAGTCCCTTGTCACGATTGCGCTCGAAATTATCGAGCTGCACGAATTCCTCGAAAATGAGCCCGTGCTTTTCTTGTGGAATTCCGATGCCTGTATCGAGCACCTGAATTTCGATCCCACGCCCCCTGCGCCGACAGCCCATCAAGATGCGCCCCTGATCGGTATATTTGATAGCATTGGAAAGGAGATTGGCGAGAATCTGCTTCAACAGCGTAGGATCGCTGTCGCAATAAAGCGAGGTCGGCACGATACGAAGGTCGAGCTTCTTTTCTGACGCTTCGCTTGCAAATTCATGCTGCACTTCTTCGAAAATCCGGTTGATCGAAACCGCCTGCCTGTTCGGCACGACAAGCTGCGCATCCAGTCGCGAAACATCGAGCAGGGCATTGAGAAGATCGCTCAGGCTACCGACGACGCGCTTGATATTGTCCGAAATCTGTCGCGCTGCGGATGCGGCAACCGTCTCCCTGGACGCAAGTGCTGCAAGCGTGGAATTGAACAGCCCCAGCGCATGGACCGGCTGGCGCAAGTCATGACTTGCCGCAGCCAGAAAACGCGTTTTTGCCTGATCGGCCGCAGAGGCCCTGTCTCTCTCGCTTCGCAGTTCTTCCACCAGCGCCGAGTTCTCGAAGCGCAGACGAATGGTTTCCCAGAGATCGTGATAAGTCACCCGGCAGTGCTGGAGATTGATTGCCACAAGACACACGATGAGAAAGAGATAGGCATTATAAACGCCGCCACCCGCCTGCAGGCAAAAGATTGTCGCTGGCAGCACCGTGGTGAAAAGCGAGCCGATCACGGAGGGCGGGAAAGCCGAGCCCGTCGGAACCGAACCGCAAGCAAGCCCGGTCATCACAATGATCGAAAAAGCCAGAAGATGCGGTTCGCCGGACATGAAGCCGATCCAGCCGAGCATGCCCCAGTTCAGGCCCGAAAGCCACGAAAAACCTGCTGCCAGCCAGGCCCATCGGTCGGAATTGACGATCGGCTGCTTCCGACGAAAGAAGGCCCGCGTCACGAATACCCGGACGATGGATAAAAGGTAGACGGAAGCCGCCCAGGTCCAAAGCCACCAATCCGGCACTTTGCCCCAGAAAACGATGAATGCTGGAACCGGCACCAACAGGTTTGTCAGCAAGACACCCGCTGAATGCTTGTAAAGCATGCCCGTCAGTTCCTCACGGATTCTGGTTTCATCCAGTTTCCGCGACATATCGACGGAGCTATTTATTTGTACGGGATGGATCGTCATGTGATATTGAAGCCGGATTGTTGCCGCGGGGGAAGTTCATGTCCGGAACTTACAGAGTCGTACTTGCCGATGACCACAGTGTTGTCCGGGAAGGCCTGAAGATGCTGCTATCGACAATAGAAGACACTTCAATTGTCGGAGAAGCAAGGGATTACGACACGCTGTTACTTGAGCTGAATCAATGCCCCTGCGATTTACTTGTCCTGGACCTCGGAATGCCCGGTTTTCTGGGCTATACGCTCATAGAAGAAATCCGCACAGCCCACCCCCGACTGAACATCATCATATTGTCGGCCAATTCCGACGGACAGTCGATCGACAAGGCGCTTGAGGCCGGGGCCGATCTGTATCTCACGAAGAATGGCAATCCCGACGAACTGGTAGCTGCGGTCCGCTCGCTGCGCAATGCAAAACTGGACGGCGTACCCACCACGATTTCCCATCACGCAGAGAAACGCCCGGCAGGTAATCCGCTTCCCGACGTCGAACTGCCGATGTCTGTCGCCCTGACCCGCAGAGAAATGCAGTTTCTGGCACTTATTCCACGCGGCAGCACGACAAGGGAGATTGCGGAGCGGCTGGGCATCAGCGTTCCCACCGCGCGAAAACACCGTGAAAACCTGATGCGCAAGCTTGGGAAGCACAACAGCGCTGAACTGACCGCCTATGCGGTGCGCCTCGGCCTGCCGGTGGAATAGCACCCTCCGAAATACGACATCTGCCGTATTGTTTGCCCGGCGGTCCTCCAACTATCGTTCATGGTGACCATTGTGGGCGCATACCGGCCCACGTATTTGGAGGACGATATGAAGACGACTTTGATTTCTGCGGCAGCGTTTGCAATGCTCGTTACAGGAGCTTTTGCAGCGACGCCAACCACCAGCAAAACCGAAAGCCAACCGGCAGCCTCGCAGAATCATGCCGGTTCCATGCTCCTGGCCGTCGGCCCGAACCGCTATTTCTTGCCATCCATCTCTTCCGGTCGGCGCGGCGCATTCGGCTGATTGCCTAATATCAAGTTGCGCGGGGGCTATGCGATCTGGTCCAGAGGTCGTGAAGATGAAAGGGGGGCTTCTGCCGCCCTTTCATTACGTTTGTACTTGGTATCGGTAAGCTGATCTCAGCCCGACACAATCGATGTAAAGTCGGACATGCCCGCAAAGCGCGCAGCCCGTACCTTGCCGTATTTGCTCTTGTCGACAACGAGATGTTTTTCGACAGCGCGCTGCATTGCCATCTGCTTGATTGGCACTTCATGGAAGTGCGAGCACGTAACCCCGTGCTGCTCATCAACACCACCAGCCGACAGAAATGCCTTGTTGATGTTGACGCGCTTCAGGACGTCGATCCCCTCGTCCCCGGAAAACGATGCCGCTTCCGGGTGATAGAGCCCGCCCAGAACGATGATGCGCACATCGCTGCGCTGCGACAGAATTTCCGCAATATTGAGAGCGTAGCAGACAACCGTAATGTGCTGGTTCTGCGGGATACGGTGAGCAAGGTGCGGCATCGTCGTGCCGCAATCGATGAAAACCGTATCATAGGGTTCGATCAGCGCTGCGGCTGCGGCGCAAGCCTGCGCTTTGGCATTGGCATGGCTGTCTTTTTCAAAATCAAAGACATAATCGCCATTCACACCGTCCTGCGTGGGAATAATGTAACCACCCAAACAATTCAGCATCCCGCCATCGCTGCCGATATCGCGGCGGATCGTCATTTCAGAAACGCCAAGACGCGCTGCCGCATCGCGCAGGCGAAGCACGCCGATCTCATCGACCAGCGCCGCCAGTTCGGCAATCCGCTCTTCCTTCCGGCTGATTCTGCTCACGCTGTCCCCATTCCTTACGGTCCGCTCATCCCGTTTATACGTCCGTCACATTTCACGCAATGCGATCATCCGATCTTGACAGGCTGAACATAAATGTGAAACGATCCAAACATAATGATCGGATTGTAACATTATAATTCGCATTGTTGGGAGGATATGACAACAGGGTTTTGCGCGCCTCGAACAGAATTCCATTCTTCGAGGACGTCAGACAGGCGGGAAAACAGATCGAATTTTCGCCCGGCCGGGAAGCCGGGCATGGAGGAGAACGCCGACGCACTCACCGTTCCTGAGATGCGTCGGCGTAGCAACAATTGTGTTTGTCCAAGCCATCAAGGGCAGGCGACCAAGGAATTCCCAGGGAGGAAACACCGGTGAAGAAATTTCTAGCATCCGTGGCGATTGCCATGTCCGTTGCAGTTCCGCACGCTTTCGCGGAAGGCGTCGTTGATACATCGAAGATCAACAAGGAACTGATTACCACTGCCAATGACAAGAAATACACTATCGCAACCGTCGTGAAGGTAGATGGCATTGCCTGGTTTGACCGCATGCGCGATGGCGTCGACCAGTTCAAGGCTGACACCGGCAATGACGTCTGGATGGTCGGCCCGAGCCAGGCGGACGCTGCTGCACAGGTACAGATTGTCGAGAACCTCATCGCACAGGGCGTCG
The DNA here is from genome assembly GCF_008932295.1 of Brucella tritici. Classification (GTDB taxonomy): domain Bacteria; phylum Pseudomonadota; class Alphaproteobacteria; order Rhizobiales; family Rhizobiaceae; genus Brucella; species Brucella tritici. The sequence continues at coordinate 310,172 of NZ_WBWA01000001.1, forward strand.
ACGCTATTGCCATCGTGCCGTTCTCGGTTGAAGCCGTGGAGCCGGTTCTGAAGAAGGCACGCGAGCGTGGCATCGTCGTCATCAGCCACGAAGCATCCAACATCCAGAACGTCGATTACGACATTGAAGCCTTCGACAACAAGGCCTATGGCGCGAACCTCATGAAGGAACTCGGCAAGTCGATGGGCGGCAAGGGCAAATATGTCACCACCGTCGGCAGCCTGACTTCCAAGTCGCAGATGGAATGGATCGACGGTGCTGTCGAATACCAGAAGGCCAACTTCCCGGAAATGTCAGAAGCAACCGGCCGTCTCGAAACCTATGACGACGCCAATACCGACTATAACAAGCTCAAGGAAGCGATGACCGCCTATCCGGACATCAAGGGCATTCTCGGCGCGCCGATGCCGACCTCTGCCGGTGCCGGACGCCTGATCGCCGAAGGCGGCCTCAAGGGTAAGGTCTTCTTCGCAGGCACGGGCCTCGTTTCGGTGGCTGGTGAATATCTGAAGAACGACGACGTTCAGTACATCCAGTTCTGGGACCCTGCCGTTGCAGGCTATGCCATGAACATGCTGGCCGTCGCAGCGCTTGAGAAGAAGAACGACCAGATCAAGGCTGGCCTCAATCTGGGCCTGCCTGGCTATGAAAGCTTGCTGGCACCGGACGCTGCCAAACCGAACCTGCTCTATGGCGCAGGCTGGGTCGGCGTGACCAAGGAAAACATGGATAAGTACGACTTCTAATATCCATGGCTGTCTCTGACGGGAGGGGTGCCTGCCCCTCCCGCCGGACAAATTGCATTCCAGCCTTGCACGAGGCCCCTCATGAATGAAAACCTGATCGAACTGCGCCATATCGGAAAACGCTTCGGCGGCGTCAGGGCGCTGGACGATGTTTCCTTCGCCATCAAGCCCGGTGAAATCCACTGCCTCGCAGGCGAAAACGGTTCCGGCAAATCCACCATAATCAAGGTCATGTCGGGCGTCTACACACCGGAAGACGGCGAGATACTGATCGACGGCAAATCGGTCGGCAAGCTCGACCCCGTCAAGTCGGTTCACCACGGCATTCAGGTGATCTATCAGGACTTCTCGCTGTTCGGGAACCTGACTGTTGCCGAAAATCTGGCAATCAATACTTTTCTCATCGAAGGCCGCAAGGGCGTCGACTGGAAGCGCGTGCGCGAACTGGCGCAGAAGGCGCTCGACCGGCTTGGCGTCAGCATGGACCTCGATGCGGATGTGGACAGCCTGCCGACATCGGGCAAGCAGATCGTGGCGATTGCACGCGCCGTCATGGCTGACGCCCGCCTCATCATCATGGACGAGCCGACCACCGCGCTCACGCGTCATGAAGTCGACGCGCTGTTCAAGATCGTGCGCGATATTCAGGCACAGGGCATTGCGGTGCTCTTCGTCAGCCACAAGATGCGCGAGATGCTGGAAATCAGCGAAAGGCTGACCGTCTTCCGTAATGGTAAGAAAGTTGCTGAAGGCCCGATTTCCGATTTCGACGAACCGTCGATCACCCGCGCCATGACCGGTCAAGAACTCACATCGGACCATTATCACTGGAGCCCGCGTGAAGGCGCTTCAACCAATCCGACCCTCGAAATCACGAACCTTTCTGTTCCGGGTTCGGTGGAAAATGCCAGCCTCACTCTCAATGCGGGCGAGATCGTCGGCATATCCGGGCTGATCGGCTCAGGCCGTACGGAACTGGCACTCGCGCTCTTCGGCATGAAGCCGGACTTCACCGGCACTGTTCGTATTGATGGCAGGCAAGTCCACCCGAAAACAGTTCAGGAAGGGATCGCCTGTGGCGTCGCCTATGTGCCGGAAGACCGTTTGACGGAAGGTCTGTTCCTGACGCAATCAATCGAGCGGAACATCATCGTCACATCGATCGAGAAATTCGTGCGCGGCCTCTTCATCGACCGCAGACAAGCCGACACCACGACGCGCGACATGTTTTCGGCGATGCATATCGTTGCCCCCGGCCCGCATACGCCGGTCAATCACCTGTCGGGCGGTAATGCCCAGCGTGTGGTGCTGGCACGCTGGCTTTTGACCGGCGCGAAAGTGCTGATCCTCAACGGGCCGACTGTCGGTGTCGACGTCGGCTCCAAGGCGCAGATCCACAATATCATCCGCAAGCTTGCCCGTGATGAAGGTCTCGCCGTCCTGATGATTTCCGACGATGTGCCCGAGCTGGTGCAAAACTGCAATCGTGTGCTGGTGATGCATCGCGGACGTTTCGTCGACGAACTTTCCGGTGAAACCATGACCGAAGATGCCGTCAATGACCGGCTCAAGACGCTGAATTGAGGAACCGGCACATGAAATTCTTTCGCAGTACCGAATTCATCATTGCCTGCGTGTTGTTCGCGGCGATGGTTATTATCGGCCTCATCAATCCGGCTTTCTGGTCGCTGGACAATATCTTCGGCCTTCTGCGTTCCAACGTCGTAATTGGTATCATGGCGCTCGGTGTGTTGCTGGTGATGATTTCCGGCGGCATCGACGTCTCTTTCACCGCCTTTGCCATCGCGGCCATGTATCTGACCGTGCGCGCCATGGTCTATCTCGGCTATGACGGCGTGTTCATTCCGTTTGTGGCGGCAACGCTGATCGGCCTGCTGCTTGGCGCTTTCAACGGTTTCATCATCCATCGCTTCAAGATGATCCCGCTGATCGTAACGCTCGGCACCGGTTCCATCGTGCGCGGGCTGGTGCTGGGCCTTGTCGGCACCAGCATCGTCAACATCAACAAGATGCCGAAGGAACTGATCGAATTCGGCAAGACGGATGTGATCTCACTCACATCGGCCTCCGGCACGGCGTTCGGGCTGACCGCAATGTTCCTTGTCTATCTGGCGCTGGCCCTGCTGATCCACCTGATCCTCAATTATACGATGATCGGGCGCAGCGTTTATGCCTATGGCGGCTCGCCGGAAGCGGCAAAGCGCGTCGGCTTCAATACGCGCCGCACGATCTTCTTTGTCTATTGCGTGGCCGGAGCGCTCGCAGGCTTCGCGGGCCTTCTGCATTCCTCGATGATCTGGCTTGCCAATCCGCGCGATTTCGTCGGGCTGGAGCTGGACGTGATCGCAGCCGTGGTTCTGGGCGGCGCGTCAATCTTCGGCGGACGCGGCACCGTTCTCGGCACGCTGATGGGTGTTTTCATGCTCGTCATGGTCAAGAACTCACTCATCATCATGAAGGTGGACACCACATGGCAGCGCGTCGTGGTGGGCCTCATCATCATCGTCGCCACAGCCATCACCGCATGGCGCGACCGCAAAAGCATCGCCTAGAGCATGATTCCCAAAAGCGGAAACCGGTTTTGGGATAAAATCATGCTCAAACAAAGGATTAGAGCGTCATGGCGCTTCAACTTAAACACCTGCCGCTCTAGGGAGAACGCGACATGAAACAGTCTTTCGACATGCGCCGCATCCTTGGCGGAGACAACAACATCATCCAGCTCATCGTCATCACCATACTGGTCTTTGCACTGATGACCTGGATGAACCCGGACAAGTTCCTGCGCTATTACAATTTCGAATCCATCAGCTACATCATGCCGGAGCTTGGTATCCTCTCCGTCGCCATGATGATTGCCATGCTGACGGGCGGTATCGACCTTTCGGTGGTGGGCATCGCCAATCTGGCTGGCATCGTCGCCGGGGTTTATTTCCATTCTTCCATGGTGCAGGCGGCACAGACCTCCGGTTCCGGGATGCTGTTCTACACCATCATCGGCATATTGCTTGCCCTGCTGGTCGGGCTTGTAGCGGGGTTGGTCAACGGCCTGCTGATCGCCAAATTGCGCATCACGCCGATCCTCGCCACGCTCGGCACCGGACAAGTGTTGATGGGACTGGCACTGGTTCTGACCGGCGGCCCGGCCATCGTCGGCTTTCCCGACGCATGGAACTGGGTCGGCAATGGCAAGCTGTTCGGCATCGCTACACCTTTCTTGCTATTCATCGCGGTGTGCATCGTCGTGGCCATTCTTTTGACCCGCACCACGCTTGGCATCAATCTCATGCTGATCGGCACCAATCCGCGCGCAGCCGTCTTTGCCGGTATCCGCAAGGATCGCATGATTCTTTATTCATACATGCTCACCGGCGTACTTGCTTCCATAGCCGGGATCATTCTTTCAGGCCGCACCAATGCCGCCAAGTCGGACTATGGCGCATCCTATCTGCTGCAAGCCGTTCTGATCGCCGTTCTCGGCGGCACCAATCCGGCAGGCGGAAAGGGGCGCGTGCTGGGCATCGCGATCGCACTGATTGCACTGATGCTGCTTTCCTCCGGCTTTCAGATGATGCGGTTCTCCAACCACCTCATCGATTTCATCTGGGGCGCTTTCCTCATTCTCGTCATCGCGATCAACGCATCGCGCAATCAGGGCAGGTGACCCCTTATGCAGGACATCGAATTTCATCTTCGCCGTCAGGATTTTGTTGAGCAGCCGCATGTCATCGCTAATACCTATGGCCTCAGCGTCACGGCTTTTCGCTATCCAAGCGGCATCGAGGCGCTGCTGGTCGAGAACGAACGCGGCAACCTCATCGTGCTACCTTTCATGGGGCAGATGATCTGGGGCGCAGAGTTTGACGGCGTCGATCTGACCATGGGCAACAGCTTCTCCATGCCGCGCCCGGCAACCACTATCGTCGAGACCTATGGCTGCTTTGCGTTCCATAGCGGCATCCTGCGCAATGGCTGTCCTTCGCCTCAGGACAATCATCTTCTGCACGGCGAAATGGCCTGCGCGAAAATGGACAAGGCCGGCCTTTTCTTTGGTCATGACGAGCGTGGCGGCTTCGTCGAAGTCACCGGTGAATATGAATATGTGATGGGCTTCGGCGCGCATTATCTGGCACGACCAAGCGTGCGGCTTCATGCCGATGAAACGCTGTTCGACATCACCATGGACGTGGAGAACCTTTCATCCGCTCCGATGGAGCTGATGTATATGTGCCACGTCAATTTTGCCTATGCGGAAGGTGCGCGGATCGTGCAACCGGTGCCTTATACGCCGGATCACGTGCAGGTGCGCACGGCTGTTCCCGGCCACGTTACGCCCAATGATGATTATCTGTCGCTGATCGACGAATTGGCCACCGATCCAGCCGCGATGGAAGTGCTGGACGAGCCGGAGCGCTACGATCCCGAGCAGGTCTTCTATATTCGCGGACTGCCTAAAAATGCCGAAGGCAACACGCATCTGATGATGCAGCTTCCCGAAGGCGACGGCTTTGGCATTTCCTACCCGACCGAAATCTTCCCAAAAACCGTGCGCTGGATTCTCGTGAACGGGGATGCCCAGGTTGCAGCCTTTGCCCTGCCCTCGACCTGCGAGCCGGAAGGCTATCTGGCGGAAAAGGCCAAGAACAATGTGCAGGTACTGGCATCGGGCGAGCGCGCCGTTTTCCCCGTGCGCGTCGGCTATCTCGATACAACCGCCGCCGAAGAATTCGAAGCCACGATCAAGGCACTCTGAAATTTCAAAGGAACGTCTCATGACCAGAAAGATCGGAGTGGTCGGCTCCAACATGGTGGACCTCATCACCTATGTGAACCGTATGCCCGGCCCCGGCGAAACGCTGGAAGCCCCGACATTTGAAATCGGCTGCGGCGGCAAGGGCGCCAATCAGGCCGTGGCTGCCGCACGCCTTGGCGCAGATGTGATGATGGTCACGCGGGTGGGCGACGATATTTTCGCGGACAATACCATCCGCAACCTGAACCAGTTCGGTGTCGATACGCGCCATGTGCGCAAGGTTGCCGGCAAATCGAGCGGCGTAGCCCCCATCTTCGTCGAGCCATCGGGTGAAAACTCGATCCTGATCGTCAAGGGCGCCAATGCCGATCTTCTGCCTGCCGAAGTCGACAAGGCTGCCGACGATCTGAAAACTTGCGGCCTTATCCTGATGCAGATGGAAGTCCCGGTTGAGACCGTTTATCACACCATCGCTTTTGCGGCTGAAAACGGCATCGAAACAATTTTGAACCCAGCGCCTGCCGCCGCTGATCTTGATCCAGAACTTATCCGGCAGGTGACCTTTCTCGTGCCAAACGAGAGCGAATTGGCAATCCTCTCCGGCCTGCCGACCGGCACGGACGATGAAATCGTCACTGCGGCGCGTTCGCTCATCGCACGCGGCATCCGCACCGTCATCGTCACGCTCGGCGGACGCGGTGCGCGCATGATTACAGCAAGCGAAATCGTCAATATTCCACCGGTCAAGGTCACGCCAAAAGATACCACCGGCGCAGGCGACGCTTTTATCGGCTCCTTTGCCCGCTTCTACGCCGGGACCGGCAATGTGGAAGCCTCGCTTCGCAAAGCAGCGCTCTACGCGGCCCATTCCATCACCCGGCCCGGCACGCAGAAAGCCTATGCCAGTTGGGAAGAATTCGAAACGTTCTGCCGCGATCACGCCCCCTCGACCGAACGTGCCTGATCGCACTTGAACGTAATTGAACCTATGAACGGACAATGAAATGACCGACGCCCTCCCCCGCAATAACGGGACACCGCTCAAGCCGGAATGGTTTGAGGATGTGTCCGTCAACCGCAGCGCTTCCGAGCGCCGCGCCGCCACGATCAGCGCCCGCCGTTCGGTGAAAAAGGAATATCAGGCGGCGTGGCTCATCCGCGCCATCCAGTGCATAGACCTCACCACGCTTGCAGGCGATGACACGGCAGGGCGCGTGCGCAGGCTCTGCGCCAAGGCGCGCCGTCCGGTGCGCGAGGATATTCTGGAAGCGCTCGGCCTTGCAGATGCGGGCATCACCACCGGCGCGGTCTGTGTTTATCCGACCATGGTTTCCCATGCGGTGAAGGCGCTTGAAGGGTCCGGCATTCCGGTTGCCTCGGTGGCGACGGGATTTCCCGCCGGGCTGACCCCGCTGCCACTTCGCCTTGCGGAAATCACCTATGCTGTCGAACAGGGCGCACATGAAATCGACATCGTGATTACGCGTGAGCATGTACTGACGCAGAACTGGTCGGCTCTCTACGACGAGATTGCCGCCATGCGCGAAGTCTGCGGTGATGCGCATATGAAGGCGATCCTCGCCACCGGCGATCTCAACACGCTGACCAATGTTTATCGCGCCTCGATGGTAGCGATGCAGGCAGGCTCCGATTTCATCAAGACCTCGACGGGCAAGGAAGACGTCAACGCCACCTTGCCAGTGAGCCTGACCATGGTGCGGGCACTGCGCGATTATGGCGAGCTTTCCGGTCAGAGCGTCGGCTTCAAACCCGCGGGCGGCCTCAAGACCGCCAAGGACGCGCTCGCCTGGCTCACGCTGATGAAGGAAGAACTCGGCAATCGCTGGCTGGAGCCCGATTTGTTCCGCATCGGCGCATCGTCGATGCTTGGCGATATCGAACGGCAATTGGAGCACTTCGTGACCGGGCGCTACTCTGCCGCCAACCGTCACGCTGCTGCTTAAACTTGGAATTTCGCATTCTCCTACGCAAAACCGCTTCGCACTTTTGCTGGAAATGCTCGTAAGGAATATAAATATGCGACCCATCAAGGACATCCTGAAGACCATGGAATATGGACCTTCCCCCGAAGCAAACGGCGATGTGAACCTGTGGCTGGAACAGCATGGGCGTTCTTTCGGCCACTATATCAATGGCTCCTTTTTCAAACCGGAAGGCCGCAAGGCAATTGCGGTTGCCAATCCGGCCAATGGCGACAAGCTCGCCGAAATCATCTGCGGCAATGTGGATGATGTCGATCAGGCGGTGAAAGCCGCCCGCGCCGCTTTCGGCAAATGGTCCAAACTTTCAGGTTACGATCGCGCCAAATATCTCTATGCCATCGCGCGCCACATCCAGAAGCGCGAGCGTTTTCTGGCCGTGTTGGAAACCATGGATAACGGCAAGCCGATCCGCGAAACTCGCGACATCGACATTCCGCTCGCTGCCCGTCACTTCTATCACCATGCTGGCTGGGCCGAGATGGCGGAAGACGAGTTCAAGGGCTTTTCACCGGTCGGCGTCTGCGGTCAGGTCATTCCGTGGAATTTCCCGCTTCTCATGCTTGCCTGGAAGATCGCGCCAGCTTTGGCCGCCGGTAATACAGTTGTTCTGAAGCCTGCGGATCTGACGCCGCTTTCGGCCATTGCCTTTGCCGAAATCTGCCATGAAGTCGGCCTGCCCGCCGGTGTCATCAACATCGTGCAGGGTGATGGCACCACCGGCGCGGAAATCTGCGGCCATGACGGCGTAGACAAGGTAGCCTTCACCGGCTCGACGCAGGTTGGCCGCGTCATTCGCGAGCAGATTGCCGGATCGGGCAAGAAGCTGTCGCTGGAACTGGGCGGAAAATCGCCCTTCATCGTCTTTGAAGATGCCGATCTCGATGCCGCCGTTGAAGGCGTAGTCGATGCCATCTGGTTCAATCAGGGCGAAGTCTGTTGCGCAGGTTCACGCCTGCTCGTGCAGGAAGGCATTGCCGACCGCTTCTATGCCAAGCTCAGAAAGCGCCTCGAAAGCTTGCGCGTCGGCGATCCGCTCGACAAATCCAGCGATGTCGGCGCCATCGTTTCAGCCGGTCAGGTAAAGCGCATTTCCGATCTCATCCAAAAAGGCATCGAGGAAGGCGGCGAGCTCTGGCAGACGCCGAACCCGCTGCCAGCAAAGGGCAATTATATCGCCCCCGGCTTCTTCACCGATGTGGATCAGGCCTCAACCGTCTGTCAGGTGGAAATCTTCGGGCCGATTGCGGCAGCAACAACCTTCCGCACTCCGGACGAGGCCGTCGCGCTCGCCAATAATACGCGCTACGGGCTGGCCGCGTCGATCTGGTCGGAAAATATCAATGTTGCGCTCGATCTTGCAGCGCGCGTGAAAGCCGGTGTCGTCTGGATCAACTGCACCAATATGCTGGATGCGGGCGCAGGTTTCGGCGGCTACCGCGAAAGCGGCTTCGGTCGCGAAGGCGCACGCGAAGGCATGTACGAATATCTCGTCTCCGATTGGGAGAAAGCGCTCCCCTCGGCCAAAGTTGCGGACGCCTTCGTGCCATCGGCTTCGCCCTCCGGCGATGACAAGATCACCATCGACGGTATCGACCGCACGATGAAGAACTATATTGGCGGCAAGCAGGCACGCCCGGATGGCGGTTACAGCTATTCGGTCACTGGCAAGGGCGGTGCGGTCATTGGCCAGGCTGGTATCGGCAACCGCAAGGACATCCGCAATGCGGTGGAAGCGGCGACCAAAGCCGGAAGCTGGGGCGCAGCCACGGCGCATAACCGGGCTCAGGTACTCTATTATCTTGGCGAAAACCTTGATGCGCGCCGCACGGATTTCGTGGCACGGCTGATCGAAAGCACCGGCATCAACGAAAAGAAAGCGGAAGAGGAATTTGAAACTGCACTGCGCCGCATATTCTATTACGCCGCGCAGGCCGACAAATTCGACGGAGCGGTTCATTCCACCAAATCGCGTCATGTGACACTGGCGATGAACGAACCCTGGAGCGTGATGGGCATCGTCTGCCCTGATGAAGCGCCGCTTCTTTCGCTTGTCTCTCTGGTCTTGCCAGCAATCGCCATGGGTAACCGAGCGGTCGTTGTACCATCGAGCCGTCATCCGCTGATCGCCGGTGATTTCTATCAGGTGCTCGACACATCCGATGTGCCGGGCGGCGTGGTCAATATCGTCACCGGTGAACGCGATCTTCTGACGAAGACGCTTGCCGAACATGATGACGTTGCAGCGCTCTGGTATTTTGGGTCACGCGAGGGCAGCGCCATGGTCGAAAAGGCGTCAGCAGGCAATCTTAAGGCCACGTGGGTCAATAATGGCCGCCTGCCGAACTGGCACAACAAGACCGAGGGACAGGGCCGGGACTATCTGCGCCGTGCGATTCAGGTGAAGAATATCTGGGTGCCTTACGGGGCATAGATCAGAACCGAAAGGCCCGCTCCGGCGGGCCTTTTGATGCAGGGTTTTCGCGCTTATTGCGGCACCCACAAAATAGTATCGGGATTGATCCCCAACAGGAGAGCCTGTGCGACCGCTCGCGCCTTCAACTCTCCGCTTGCCTCGGGCTCGCGTGAAAGTACCCAGAAATAGCTCGGCGTAGACCCGACAATGATCGACCACTGGTAATCGTCTTCATCGATATCCACGATATTATAGCCACCGTAGAAGGGCCCGAAGAAGGAAACTTTCAACGCGCCCTCATCGGCAGATCGCACAAAACGGGCGGTTCCGGTGGCTTGCGTCCAGCGTCCCTTCCACGGGTCGAAGCCGCGATTGACCACTTTGACGGTTTGATCGGGGTTCAATGAATATTCCGCTGTCGTCCGGGTCAGGCCGCGCTCGAAACGATTTTCAAGGCGCCCGACCTCATACCAACGGCCCAGATAGTGCGTGAGATCGAAGGGTTTTACCGGTACGATACCCTTTGGAATCTGCGGTGAGCTTGCCCGCGTCAGCGCATATCCCACCGCCGGCCCTGTCAGACCAAGAGCAAGCTTTCCAAATCTCATCGTCTTCCCTTCCATTGTTGCATGAAGAGACAAACCGATGTGATGGCGATTGGTTCCGAACAGCAAACAACGCAGGCTTCCGCAGCGTCATCCCACTGTCATGCAATCGGAATAGAAGCTCCCAATCTATTTGGATTGTGGGAAAATGTTGCATTCCTCGAATATTAAAGCGGATATCGCCGTTCAGGCCGAAGGGCTGAATCTGGCCTATGGTCCGGCCACCATATTGAAGAACATTGATCTTTCACTGCCGAAGGGACAGACGCTCGCTTTGCTCGGGCCATCCGGTTGCGGCAAGACAACGCTGCTCCGTCTCGTGGCTGGCCTTCTCGCACCGACGAAGGGCTCAATCACAATCAACGGCGTCACCGTCGCCGATGCCAAGACAGGATCGTTCATTCCGCCTGAGAAGCGCCATCTCGGCATGGTGTTTCAGGATTATGCGCTCTGGCCGCATATGACTGTTTTTGGCAATGTTTCCTTTCCGCTCGAAATGCGCGGCCTCGGCCGTGCGGAACGCGAAAAACGCGTTGCCTCGGCACTCGATCGCGTCGGCCTTTCGGGCTTCGGTGAGCGCGCCATCAGCGATATGTCGGGCGGCCAGCAACAACGCGTCGCGATTGCCCGCGCCATCGTTGCCGAGCCAGGACTGGTACTATTCGACGAGCCGCTGTCCAATCTCGACCGCGAACTGCGCGAAAACATGGTCACGGAGATCGGCCAGCTTGTCGCCAATCTCGGCCTGACCGCAATCTATGTCACCCATGACCAGAGCGAAGCTTTCTCGCTTGCCGATCAGGTGGCCGTCATGCGCGCCGGTGTGATCGAACAGCTCGCCGCCCCCGAGGCGCTTGTCGCAGAACCGACGACACCGGAAGTTGCAGATTTTCTGCGGCTCGGCTGTGTCGTGCCTGTGGAGCAGCGCGACAATGCCTACAGGATTGCGCGCACCGAAATCCACATCGCCCATGGCTCTCATGCGGGACAGGCAACGCATGTCTTGTTGCCGTCGCGCTCGGTTCGCAGCGTGCCCGCAAGTGATGCAGCCATTCCAGCAACGGTCCTGCGCTCGCAGTTTCGCGGCGACGGCCATCTGACCACAGTGCGCATCGGCTCCCAGCAGGACGGCCACGAACTGACCTATCTCGACAGCATCCGCCTTTCACCCGGCGTTCCTGTCGGCATTTCCGTCGATGCCAGCCAGTTGCGCTGGTTCTCAAAATAAGACCCTTCCATCAGGCAATATCTCAGGAGGCAAACATGAAGAAATCCATTCTCGGCGCGGGGCTTGCGCTTGTCACCGCTTTGCTGGCCAGCACTGCGGCCTATGCAGATATCACGGTTTATTCGGCAGGTCCGGGCAGCCTGATCGAAAAGCTTGCCACAGGCTTCACCGCCAAGACCGGTGCGAAGGTCAACGTCTTTCAGGCGACGACCGGCAAGGTCATGGCCCGCATTGAAGCGGAAGCCGCCAATCCGGTTGTCGACGTTCTGATCTCGGCATCATGGGATACGGCAACCGACTTCGCCAAGCGTGACTGGCTGGTCGCCTATACCAGCCCGAACGCCGAAAAAGTGCCGGATTTCCTCAAGAATGAAACGGCGGTCGCGCAGGGCGTCTCTGCCCTCGGTATCGCGTGGAACCCTGCCAGCAAGACACCGAAGCCCGCCGAATGGGCCGATCTTGCCAAGCCTGAATACAAGGATCTCGTCAATCTGCCGGACCCGGCACAGTCGGGCGCGACCTTCGAGCTCGTCGCTGCTCTGCAGGCGCAGCAGGGTTGGGACCTGTTCCGGAACCTGCACGAGAATGGCGCAACTGTCGCCGGTGCCAATGCAGAAGCGTTGAACCCCGTCCTTCAGGGCGCCAAGGCCGCTGTGTTCGGCGCCGTGGATTACATCTCGCTCGCGGGCAAGGCCAAGGGGGAATCCATCGACGTTATTTTCCCGGCATCCGGCACTGTGATCGCGCCGCGCCCGGCCATGATCCTCAAATGGTCGAAGAACCAGGACGAAGCCAAGCAGTTCATCGACTACATGCTGTCCGACGAAGGTCAGAAAATGGTCGCCGATACTTATCTGATGCCATCGCGCACCGATATCCCGGCCAATCGCCCGCTGATCGGCGATCTGAAAATCCTGCCGATCGACGCCAAGGAAGTTTATGGCAAGCGCGACGAGACGCTGAAGGAATTCGGCGCCGCTTTCGCAGCCAGCAACTAATACTTTGAGGGACAGACAGATATGAAGACAGGCAGTGCGGCGGCTGGCAATCCGCTCGGATTTGTTGCGGTAGCCGGGCTCGCATTCATCGTCGCGGTGCCGTTCGTCTTCATCGTCCTTCAGGCAATCTTTCCGCAACTGGGGAGAGGCTCGCTGGCCGAGCCTTTCCTGCATCTCTCGGCCCTGTTTGAAGACCCGAAGCTTTTGCGCATGAGCCGCAATACCGTTCTGCTCGGGCTTTCGGTGGTCGTGCTTTCCTCCCTTATCGCCGTACCGCTTGCAGTGTTCCGGGCACTCTATAAGGTGCCATTCGCCGTGCTGTGGGACGTGCTGATGCTCGTGCCGTTCATGATCCCGCCTTATATCGCCACGCTTGGCTGGATCATGACCCTGCAGCCGCGCGGCTATCTTGAACAGCTCACAGGTTTCAATCTGGCTCCATTCCTGTTCTCGGTCGCAGGCATGAGCTTCGTCATGGCGCTGAACACGTTTCCGCTCGTCTATTTTGCGGTATCGCGCACGATTGAAGCAGTTGGCGCTCGCTATTCCGATGTCGGACGGGTGTTCGGGGCTTCCCCCTGGCGCTCCTTTTTTCGTATCACCCTGCCGCTGGCAACGCCCGGCCTCGCTGCAAGTCTTCTGCTGGTTTTCGCGGCAGCCATCGAAGAATATGGTACGCCCGCAGCCCTTGGACGTCGTTCCGGCTTTGACGTTCTGGTGACGGAAATTGATCTCCGCATTTCCGACTGGCCTATCGACCTTGCGGGGGCTGCCGTCTTTTCGCTGGCGCTCGTCTGCCTGTCGCTGGCCGCCTTTCTGGTCCAGCGCTGGATACTGACGCGCCGCTCCTATGTGACGACCGGCGGCAAGCCGCAGGCAAAGGACAAGCGCCCGCTCGGAGCCCTCACAATTCCCGTGGTGTTTCTGTTCGCTATCATCGCCTTTGCTGCGACCGGTGTTCCCCTACTGGCCATTCTCGCGACCGCTCTTTCCAAAACCGTGTCTGGTGGGCTGACGCCATCAAACCTCGGCTTCGACAATTTTGCCGCCATTGCCGAAAACAGCGCTGGCGGCATGCGCGCACTGGTCAACAGCCTGTCGCTCGGTGTTGCAAGTGCCCTGTTGACAGGGTTGCTTGGTGCGGTTGCCGCCTATGCCGTAGTGAAAATGCGCTTTCGCGGGCGCTTCTGGCTCGACATACTGACCGTCCTGCCAAATGCCTTGCCCGGTGTGGTCGTCGCAGTCGGCCTCATTCTGGCATGGAACCAACCCATGCTGCCTGTCTCGCCTTACAACACGCCGCTGATCCTGCTGCTTGCCTATTGCTGCATTCTTCTGCCGCAGCCGATCCGCTATGCATCGGCTGCCTTCCACCAGATCGGCGACAATCTGGAAGCCGCGGCACGTGTTTGCGGCGCAAGCAGCTTCACCGCTTTCCGGCGCATCATGCTGCCGCTGATAGCACCCAGCCTGATAACTGCGATGCTACTCGTCTTTGCAGTGGCCACGCGTGAACTCGTCGCATCGATATTGGTGGCTCCGGTGGGAATGCAAACCATCTCGATCTTCATCTGGCGTCAGTTTGAGCAAGGCTCGGTCGGCCTTGGCATGGCCATGGCATTCATCGCCATTCTCATCACCACGCTTTTACCCTTGGTTCTCATGGGGTTGTTGAAGCGCTCCGGCCTCGTTAGAACTTGATCTTCCGTTCCCGATCGGGAAATGTGCAACAGCAGGGTCGAAATTCCAGCGCCTTGAAAAGCCGGGAGAACTGTTTTGACGAAGCAAGCCGTTGTCTTGAAAAGAGAAGAATGGGCGAGGCGCGACGACGCCTGGTCCGGACGCGTCGAAGGTAAGAGATTTGGCACCGATGCGTCGATCATATTCTTCTCGACCGATGTTGTCGGGCATGGTCCCAAACTGCACCGGCACCCTTATGATGAGATTTTCATCGTTCGTCAGGGAAATGCGCTGTTCATTGTTGGCGACGAACAGATTGAAGTAACAGAAGGCCAGGTTGTCTTCGGTCCGGCAAACATGCCGCACAAATTCGTCAACCTCGGCCCCGGACGTCTGGAAACAACCGATATTCACGTTGCCCAACACTTCGAGCAGGAAGACCTCGAGTGAAATAGGGAGCAACGCCTCCCCCTCGCATTTTTGGCAGAATTATCTTGTCTTAACGCTCAAAGATGATAATTTTAGTCATGTTAATGCGACGATATCCCGACGCATTTCTTACGAAACATGTCCGGCCATGAAGCCGGATTTCCAATGAAACGCTGTCGCATACGGATCGGAACGTTTTGGGCTTCTGGCATTCGATGATCTGGCAAGCCGAAGGCATCCGGGTGGTTGCGCCGGTTCAATGGCGCGTGCTGGACGGGCTGGTCAGCGTCTATTGGGAGGCTGAAAGCCAGACGGGGGCCAATGGCTATTTCCTGTCGCACGATCCCCGCATCATGATCTTTTTTCAGGATGTTTCGTCAAACATTCGCATATCGAACGACAGCAGCGTCCTTACCCAGCATCACCGCCCGATGACGCGTGCGATCTACATACCCGCTGGCGTACCGATGTGGACGAATACGGTTTCGCTTCACCGGTTTTCGCACCTGAACCTGCATTTCCACAAGGATCGGCTGCTCAAATATCTAAGTCCGACACTCGGCACCTCCATGGCCATGGCCGCCATGCGCAGTCCAGTGGAAATTCAGGACCTTGGCGCCATAGAAACACTTGCCCGCCTGCTTGTCGATGAAACAGCCAACCCGACAAAACACGGGCTTTATGCGGAAAACCTCATCGGCAGCATTCTGACCGGACTTCTCGATATACCGGGTGAGGACAACAAGCAGGGCTATGGCCGCCTCACCATGGCGCAGATGAACAAGCTCAACGCGCGGTTCGACAGTTGCAGTGATCGCCGGTTAAGCGTCGCCGAAATGGCGGCGGCAGTGGGCCTGTCGGAAAGCTGGTTCGCCAATGTCTTCAAGCAGACAACCGGAAAGACCCCGCTGCAATGGCAAATGGCGAAGCGTATCGATCTGGCGCAACAATTGCTGGCGGATAGCAACATGACCGTCGCCGGCATCGCAGCACAGCTCGGGTTCACCGATCAGGCTCATCTGACCAAGGCTTTCCGTCAGGTGGTGGGGGAAACGCCAGCCGCATGGCGGCGCTTCCAATCGAACCGGTAAACACTCCCGGATTGCAGGCTCCGCCGCCTGTTTCCGGCGGAGCTGCTCATCCTACCAGGTGCGGCGAAGCGTTGCCGTGATCTCGCGACCGGGATTGTAGAAATCCGCTCCGAAACCGCCATAGGCGACGTATTTCTTATCGAACAGATTGCTGACATTGACCTGAAGCGCCGAGTTGTCCAGGAACTCGTAGGTGAATGCGGCATCAAACACGATGTTGCCGCTGGTGCCCGACGTATTGGCTGGCGTGAAGTAATACGCGCCGATATAGCGACCGCCGACACCGATTGTCATGTCACCGCGACGACCGCTACCCTCGATCTTGTAGTTCGCCCAAAGCGAGGCAAGATGCTTGGAAACAAACTGCGGACGGTTGCCCTCATTGCCGCCGGTACCGTTCTCGACGATCTCCGGGTCCATATAGGAATAGGCCGCGATCAGGTTGAGATTGTTCGTCAGCTCGGCCTTGGCTTCCAGATCGATACCGCGAACGCGAACCTCGCCAATCGTGGATGGCTGAAGCGTGATTGGATCGTTAACCGAAATATTGTTCTTGGTCAGGTCGTAAACGGACGCAGTGAACAGGGCCGGAAATGCGGTCGGCTGGTATTTCACGCCGACTTCGATCTGTTCGCCCCTCTCAGGATCGACGCCAATGGCCGGAGGAGCGACCGATTCAGCATAGCTCGTATAGACCGCCCATTCATCGGTTACCCGATAGGTGAGGCCGAAGCGGCTGGTGAACTCGCTCAGATCGCCAGCCGTCGTCTTGTTGCTGAGATTGTTTGTCTGCGACAGGTCGAGCCAATCGTTGCGCAGGCCCACGCTGGCGATCAGCTTTTCCGCGAATGTCAGATCCTGCTGAAAGTAGATCGCCTTGGTCTTTTGCCTGGTCGATGTATTGCCGATCAGCGGCAGGTTGACCGGAGCACCGGTAAAGATCGGATTGGTCCAGTCGATGCTCGGTGCCGGGCCCCAGAGCGTCTTGTTGGTGGCCGAATAATTATTGTATTCGACGCCGGCCATCGTCCGGCTTTCAAACCGGTCAAAGCTAGTCTCATATTTCAGGTTCGCATCGCCCACGAAGTTCTCGGCTGAAGCTTCATTCCCGAAGAAGTCGCGCTTGGCAATCGTGGAGCCATCGGTCGGTGTGGCCGAAATATAGGCATAGCCGAAATCGGTGTCCTGCTTGCTGTAACGCCCGTTGGCGCTCACGCTCAAACCATTGCCGAAATCATGATCGAACATGGCGCTGACAGTATTTCTGTCAGTGCCGCGATAGTTGAAATCAGGTTCGCCGAAAAAGCGGCTTCGGTTGAAATTAGTGCCAACCGGATGCCCCCCGCTTCCGGGCACGCCATTGCGGTGAAGATGATCGAAGATCACCGTCAGATTGGTCGCATCGCTCGGACGCCACGTCAGCCCGCCCATGATGAACTTTTCATCGTCGCGCGAATAATCATATTCGGCGTCGGAATCCTTGAACTTGCCGGTGAGGCGATAGGACAGCGTTTCGTCGCCGGTCAGATTGTCACCGAAATCGAAGCCGACTTCCTTGTGGTTGAAGGAGCCACCTGTGACATAGGCCTCGCCAAAGCGCTCGCGCTTCGGGCGCTTGGTCACATAATTGACCATGCCGCCCGGATCGGAAACACCGAAAGCCGTGGAGCTAGCGCCTTTCAGAACTTCAATCCGTTCAAACGCATATGGTTCTTCCCTTATGCCGCCAAAGGGACGCCCAAGGGACAGCCCGTCGCGATAGGTATTGGCATCGAAACCGCGTATCTGGAAAAAGTCGAACCGGTCATCCGACCCGTAGAAATTGGTGGAAACGCCTGCCGTATATTGCAGCACCTGCTCGACGGTCTGGGCGTTGCGCTCCTGTATTTCCTTGGCAGTGATGACCGATACGGAGGCTGCCGTATCCATGATGTCCGTTGCCATCTTGCCGCCGCCGGTGGTTCTCGTCGCGACAATCGACTTGGAATCGTCGTCACGTCCGCCAGACCCATCAACCGTAATGGTCTTGAGCACTGTCGGCGCTTCCGTTGTCTGCGCCTGCTGTGCCAAAGCCAGACCCGGCATCGATACGACAAGCGCCGTGCATCCCAGAAGAATAGCCGTGCGGTAGCGAACCCGGGTGGTTTTCTTCATCTCAGCGGTCTTTTCAATGTCCATGGTCAGGTCCGATATGCAGTTTGCGGCAATCGCTTTCGGCGACGGTTTTCAAATCGTGGAGACATCGACCAGCGTTGCGCTCAACGACCGGATGAGCCCGATCATCGAAGCCATAAAGAAACTGAAATTGTCCCCGGATCGCCTCTAACTTGAGAAGCTTTGTCCAGTATTGTAGAAAACTGCTTTTTTGTAGGAAATCACGGTTAATTCGCAACAGCTTCATCAAGGTGAGAGCTTCGGCCTTGACGCAATGGGTTTAACTTGAGAGTGAAAGGCCACTTTATACACAAGGAGAATGCGCCGGATGACTTGGTCCATTCGCTCTCTCGTTTTCGTTGCTCTGTCCTGCTTGGCGATCATCGCGCCGCAAGCGGTTCAAGCTGGTGAGAAAACAGCCTATCCGATTGTTATCAAACATGCTTTTGGAACAACAACGATAGAAAAAAAGCCGGATCGGATCGTCACCGTCGCCTGGGCGAACCACGAGGTTCCCCTTGCACTCGGCGTGGTTCCCGTTGGGTTTGCACGAGCCAATTTCGGTGATGACGACAATGATGGCCTCTTGCCATGGGTGGCCGCAAAGTTGAAGGAACTCGGCGCTGATACGCCTGTACTTTTCGACGAAGGCGACGGAATCGATTTTGAGGCCGTGGCAGAAACGCAGCCCGACGTCATCCTCGCATCCTATTCCGGCCTGAGCCAGTCCGACTATGAGACACTCAGCCAGATCGCCCCTGTCGTTGCCTATCCCGAAGCGCCCTGGTCCACTGACTGGCGCGACATGATCCGCCTCAACAGCGCAGGCATGGGCATGGCGGAAGAAGGCGAAGCACTGATCGCAAAGATCGAAGGCGAGATTGCCGAGACGGTCAGCCAGTATCCGCATCTCAAGGGCAAGTCGGCCATGTTCGTCACGCATCTCGACACGACGGACCTGAGCACGGTCAATTTTTACACCACCAACGATACGCGGGTGAGATTCTTCAAGGACCTTGGCCTGAACTCACCCAAAAGCGTGGTCGACGCCTCCAGGCCGGGGCAGTTCTCGGGCTCCATCAGCGCCGAGCGCGTCGACATGTTCGATGACGTGGACATCGTCGTGACCTATGGCAGTCAGGAATTGCTGGATGCCATGAAGGGCAATCCGCTTCTCGCCAGCATGCCAGTGGTCAAAAACAACGCAATGGTCATGCTGGGCAGAAATCCGGTCGGAACTGCGGCCAATCCCACACCGCTTTCCATTTCCTGGGTGCTGAAGGACTATGTCGCCCTTCTCGCCGGTGCGGCAGATAAAGCAAAATGACCTTCGCCCGCATCCGGCGCTCAAGCCAGCCGATCACTATATATCGGTCCAACAAAGCAAGGACCGGCTGGCTCGGCACTGTCGTCCTTCTTCTCGTGATCCTTTGCGTTCTATCCGTGTCGCTCGGCACGCGCGACGTGCCGTGGCCTGACATTGTCGCGGCCTTGCGTGGCCATATGGACACCGTCGGACAAGCCGCTGTCGCCATGCGCATTCCGCGCACCTTGCTCGCACTTCTCGCCGGAGCGGCACTCGGGCTGGCGGGCGCAATCATGCAGGGCATAACCCGAAATCCGCTGGCAGATCCCGGCATTCTGGGCGTCAATATGGGCGCATCGCTCGCCGTCGTCATCGGCGTTGCCTGGTTCAATATCGTTTCTGCACCAGCCTATATCTGGGCAGCCATATTCGGTGCCGGTTGTGCCGCCGTCTTTGTCTATATGGTTGGGTCGCTTGGCCGTGGCGGCGCGACGCCGCTGAAGCTAGCGCTGGCAGGTGCAGCCACGTCGGTGGCATTTTCCTCGTTGGTTATCGCCATCGTGCTGCCCCGCAACGACATCGCCGGCGGCATTCGCGCATGGCAGATCGGCGGCGTTGGAGGTGCAACTTTCGACCGGCTTTCTTATGTGCTGCCGTTTCTCGCTGTCGGTTTCATTGTCAGCCTTCTATCGGCGCGCAAACTGAACTCGCTCGCGCTTGGCGACGAACTTGCCGCCGGATTGGGAGAAAAAGTTGCCGTCGCACGCGCTGTTGCGGCGCTCGGCGCAATTCTGCTCTGCGGCGCAACCACCGCCATCTGTGGTCCCATCGGATTCGTGGGTCTGGTTGTGCCGCATCTCTGTCGCCTGCTGACAGGCGTGGATCACCGCTGGCTGCTACCATTCTCGGCCCTCAGCGGAGCCTGTCTCCTGCTTGCTGCCGATATTGTCGGGCGACTCATTGCCCGCCCTGCCGAACTCGATGTCGGGATCGTCACCGCCCTGATCGGCGCGCCGTTCTTCATCTGGATCGTCAGGCGCCAACGGGTTCGCGAGTTGTGACCATGCTACATTCCACCGCCGATCTTATCGCCCGAAATCGCCGTAGCCGCATCCGCAAGCGCAATCTTGTCATCGGTCTGCTTCTGCTCATTCTCGTCGCCCTCTTCCTGCTCACTTTAATGCTGGGCCAATCATTCACCCCGCCGAAAGATGTTGTGCGGGTGCTTATGGGCGCAGATGTTCAAGGCGCAAGCTTCACAGTCGGCAAGTTGCGCCTGCCGCGCGCCGTCCTGTCCATACTTGCGGGGCTGAGCTTCGGTCTCGGCGGCATCGCATTCCAGCTTATGCTGCGCAATTCGCTCGCAAGCCCTGATATTATCGGCATCAGTTCCGGCGCAAGTGCTGCGGCTGTTTTTGCAATCATTGTGCTGTCGCTCAGCGGCCCCATCGTTTCAATCTTTGCCGTTGTGGCTGGGCTCGCCGTCGCGCTGACCGTCTATGGTCTTTCCTTCAGGAACGGGGTCGCCGGAACCCGTCTTATCCTCGTTGGCATCGGCGTGTCGGCTATGCTCGAAAGCGTCATTGCCTATATTCTTTCAAACGCGCCCGCCTGGAGCCTGCAGGAGGCCATGCGTTGGCTCACCGGCAGCGTCAACGGCGCAAGGTTGGATCAGATGCTTCCGCTTCTGGTTGCCCTGATCGTTTTCGGCGGGTTGCTTTTAAGCCGCTCGCGCGATCTCGAAGCATTGCGGCTGGGCGACGACAGCGCCGCAGCATTGGGAACCAATGTCGGGCGAACCCGGATCATCATCATCATTGCCGCCGTCGGTATGATAGCTTTCGCCACTGCCGTTTCAGGCCCCATTTCTTTCGTTGCCTTTCTGTCCGGCCCGATTGCCGCACGCATCATCGGCAATAACGGTTCCCTGCTCGTCCCGTCTGCGCTGATCGGAGCTATACTCGTCCTCGCCGGCGATTATTGCGGACAGTTCCTGCTGCCGGGCCGCTATCCGGTCGGCGTTGTCACCGGAGCACTGGGCGCTCCCTATCTCATCTACCTCATCATACGCGCCAACCGCAGCGGGGCATCCCTATGACCGATCACACCCTCATCGTGCGTGAGCTGACCACCGGCTATGGTGACAGGCTTGTGCTGGACGGTCTCGATCTGGAGGCCCCCTCCGGCAAGGTGACCGCAATTGTCGGGGCGAACGCCTGCGGGAAGTCCACGCTTTTGCGAACGATGTCCCGGCTTCTGGCCCCACGCCACGGGCAGGTGCTGCTTGACGGCAAGTCGATCCACACGCTCCCCTCCCGGCAACTGGCACAAACGCTCGGCCTGCTGCCGCAATCGCCGATCGCGCCGGAGGGCATATTGGTTGCCGATCTGGTCAGTCGAGGTCGAAACCCTTATCACGGCGTTTTCTCGCATTGGACGCGGGCCGATGACGAAGCAATCGCTGCGGCACTCGAAGCAACCAGGACAAGCGAACTGGCCGACAGGCCGGTAGACGAACTTTCCGGTGGCCAGCGCCAGCGTGTCTGGATTGCAATGGCGCTGGCGCAGCAGACCGATATTCTCCTGCTGGACGAGCCGACGACCTTTCTGGATATCAGCCATCAGGTCGAAGTTCTGGACCTCCTCACCGACCTCAACCGGGAGCGTGGAACCACAATCGTCATGGTTCTGCATGATCTCAATCTTGCTGCCCGCTATTCGGATTTTCTGGTCGCAATGGCTGATGGACGGCTGCACGTAACCGGGACGCCTGACGAAGTGCTGACGGAACAAAATATCCGCGATGTCTTTCATCTGGAAAGCCGCATCATGACCGACCCGACCTCCGGTCGCCCCATCATGCTTCCATTGGGGCGGCATCACCTCCGGCAAGATCATCTTGAAAGGCAGCTCGAACCCTCAGACGGATAGCCGCCAACGCGGTAACAACCTTTTCAGACTCCTCCTTTCTGCCGATTTCATAGCGCCGCGATCCGATGATCGCGGCGTTTTTCGTTCCGGTGCAGTCACAACGCGGTACATCATGAGGGAACCCTATAATTATCTATAATAATTTAGCTTGAGTCACTAGATGACTTGCAGATAATCTATATTTCATAGATTCTTTCTGTTTTTATAGATAAACTGGAGAAAACATGCTCGATATGGCACAATCGAACCCACAAGGCATTGAGAAAACGGCGTCCAAATCGAATGAACGCGCATGGACGTTCGCAAGCGCGCGCCTGCTCTACGATCTCCCGTTCAACGATCTGCTTTTCGAGGCACAGAGCCTTCACCGCGCCAACTTTGACCCGAACCGGGTACAGCTCAGCAAGCTGCTCAACATCAAGACGGGCGGCTGCCCCGAAGATTGTGGCTATTGCAGCCAGTCGGCACATCATGCCTCGGGCCTGAAAGCTTCCAAATTGATGAGCCTGGATATGGTTCTCGAAGAAGCGCAGAAGGCAAAGGATAGCGGCGCAACCCGCTATTGCATGGGCGCCGCCTGGCGCAGCCCGAAGCCGCGCGACGAACCGGCCATCGTCGAAATGGTCAAGCAGGTGAAGGCGCTCGGTCTGGAGACCTGCATGACACTCGGCATGCTGAACCCGGATCAGGCGCAGACCTTTGCGGAGGCTGGTCTCGATTATTACAACCACAATATCGATACTTCGGAGCGGTTTTATCCGCAGGTCATCACGACGCGCAGTTTCGATGATCGGCTGGAAACGCTCGCCCATGTCCGTGAAGCCGGGATCAAGGTTTGCAGCGGCGGTATTCTCGGTCTTGGAGAAACCGAAGACGACCGCATCGACATGCTGGTAACGCTGGCAAATCTGCCCGTCCCACCGGAAAGCGTGCCAATCAATCTGCTGATCCCGATGCCCGGATCGCGGTTGGAGAAAGCATCGCCCGTCGACCCTATCGCCTTTGTCCGCATCATCGCGCTTGCCCGTCTGATGATGCCGCAGTCGCATGTACGGCTGACAGCTGGGCGCAATTCCATGAGCGATGAAATGCAGGCTCTGTGCTTTTTCGCGGGCGCAAATTCGATCTTTATCGGCGACACGCTGCTGACCGCCGCCAATCCGGGCGAAGACCGCGACACCAGCCTTATGCGGCGGCTCGGCCTGACCGCCGATGCACTGGATAGCTATGCATGAACGCCGATCCGTTGGCCCGTTACGCCGCCAAGCTGAAAAACCTTGAGCGACGGCGGCATCTGCGCACGCTTTCGGGCAACAAAGGCGCGGACTTCAGTTCGAACGACTATCTGGGCCTTGCCGCTTTGCCATCGATCCGCACAGGATTGATCGTCGCGCTGGAAAATGGTCTCGCCACCGGGGCTGGCGGCTCGCGGCTGTTGCGCGGCAATCACCCGGAACACAAACTTCTGGAATCCGAGGCCACAGCCTGTTTTCGCGCGCCGTCGATGCTTTATTTCAGCAATGGTTATGCGGCAAACCTCGCGGTTCTCTCGACCTTGCCGCAACGCGGGGATCTGATTGTCTATGACGAATTGATCCATGCCAGCGCGCATGAAGGCATGCGGGCCGGAAAAGCAGACATCGTCTCCGTCCCGCATAACGATGCGGATGCATTCGAGAGAGCCATTCGCACATGGCGCGAGAAGGGAGGAATTGGCTCCCCTTGGATTGTGGTGGAAAGCCTCTATTCGATGGATGGCGACTGCGCGCCGCTTTCCGACCTCATCGAGATAGCAGACCGCCACGACGCTTTTCTTTACATTGACGAGGCCCATGCAACAGGCGTGCATGGGCCGGGCGGTCGCGGCTTTGCCGCCGGACTGGAAGACCGACAGAATGTGATTACGCTTCACACCTGTGGCAAGGCGATGGGCAGCGCTGGCGGGCTGGTTGGAACAGATCCAATCCTTCGCGATTTTCTCGTCAATCGCGCCCGACCCTTCATCTATTCGACCGCGCCTTCACCCTTGCAAGTATCCGCAACGCGGCTTGCGCTGAAAGCCATGATCGCCGAACAGCATCGTCAGCACGAATTGCACCGGCTTATAGACTTCGCCAACGTGCAATTCGCCAATCGCTTCGGCAGACCCGGCAGCGGAACACAGATACTGCCGCTCATCATCGGGGATGCCGACCGTGCCTTGCGCATCGCAGCTCGCATGCAGACCGAAGGCTTCGACATACGCGCCATACGCCCGCCGACTGTGCCTGTCGGTACGGCGCGGCTGCGCATCACCATCACGCTCAATGTCGATGAACCCACGATAACGCGCATGTTCGAGCGCCTTGCTGCGATCATAGCAAAGGAAATGACATGAACCGCACTTTCATTGTTACCGGCACCGATACGGGTATTGGCAAGACCGTCTTTTCTGCTGCCCTTGCGGGTGCGCTCAGTGCCTATTACTGGAAGCCGGTTCAGTCGGGGCTGGAAGAGGCAACCGACAGCGAAACGGTTGTCCAGCTTGCCGGACTTTCACGTCAGAATATCATCCCGGAAAGCTGGCGCTTGAATACGCCTGCTTCGCCCCATCTTGCAGCACAGATTGACGGCGTCGAGATCGATACCAATGCGCTGGAAGTGCCGTCAGTCGATGCGCCTCTGGTGATCGAAGGCGCAGGCGGACTGTATGTACCGCTGACGCGCCGCATGACATTCATCGATGTTTTTGCGCGCTGGCAGAAGCCGGTCATCCTCTGTGCAAGAACCGGCCTTGGCACAATCAACCATACACTGCTTTCGTTTGAGGCATTGAACCGGCGTAATATCCCTGTGTTCGGCATTGCCTTCATCGGCGATCCTCAACCGGATACTGAGCAGATCATCCCGGAACTGAGTGGCGTTCGCAGACTGGGGCGACTGCCCAAACTTGCGAAACTCGATCCGGACACGCTCCGCCGCGCCTTTCGCGAGCATTTCGACATAAACGTTTTTAACGAGGCTTCCGAATGAGCGGGCATTCGTCTCCTGTCTGGCATCCCTTCACCCAACACGCCATCGAACCGGCTTTCCACAGGATCGTCAAAACTGACGGTGCCTATCTGCAGGATGAAACCGGAAGGTCGGTGCTGGATGCCATATCGTCCTGGTGGGTGATTACCCATGGGCACCGCCATCCGACAATCATGACGGCGATCCAGAATGCGCTGGAAAACTTCGACCAGATCATCTTTGCCGAGTTCACTCACGAGCCAGCAGAAAGGTTGGCGCAGAAACTGGTCGAGGTCGCTCCACAGGGCCTCGCCCATGTGTTCTATTCCGACAGTGGTTCCACAGCGGTCGAAGTTGCGATCAAGATGGCGCTCGGTTTCCATCACAACAGAAACGAACCGCGCTCACGCATCGTCGTGATGGAACATAGCTATCACGGCGATACGATTGGCACCATGTCCGCTGGCGCGCGTGGTGTTTTCAACGCGGCGTATGAACCTTTGCTGTTTCAGGTCGACACCATCCCGTTTCCGTCGGCAGGCCGAGAGCAGGAAACACTTGATGCGCTGGAGCAGTTCTGCCGCAATGGCGAGGTTGCAGCCCTGCTGATAGAGCCGCTTGTTCTGGGTGCAGGCGGAATGAAAATCTATTCCGCGCATATGCTGGCCGAATTCCGTCGGGTCACGCAACAATACGGAACACTTCTGATCGCCGATGAAGTGATGACCGGATGGGGACGCACCGGCACGATGTTCGCCTGCGAACAGGCACCCGTCACCCCGGATATTCTGTGTCTTTCCAAAGGCATTACAGGCGGCGCTCTTCCGCTGGCTGCAACGCTCAGCACGGCTGAAATCTTCGACGCGCATTTCTCGAAGGATCGCAGCCGAACGTTCTTTCATTCCAGTTCCTACACAGCTAACCCGATTGCCTGCGCCGCCGCATGCGCCAATATCGAAGTCTGGCAAACGGAACCCGTTGCGGATCGTATCAAGACGCTCGGTCAATGGCATTCCGAACGGCTTACGCGCTTTCAGGGCGACCGTCGTTTCACCAATCTGCGCCAGCAGGGCACCATCGCAGCCCTCGACCTTGCCGTCGAGCAGACCGGCTACCTTTCCGATGCGGGACCGAAGTTGAAAGCCTTCTTCCGTGAAAGCGGTGTGCTTCTGCGTCCGCTCGGCGATGTGATCTATCTGATGCCGCCCTATTGCGTGACCCCTGCCGATCTGGACCTCGCCTATGACGCGATTGATGCGGCGGCGGACATGATAAGGGGCGGGACGCGATGAGCATTTCGAGCCGTATAGCGGGCTTCGGCCATTATGTGCCGGAGCGCCGTGTTGACAACGCCGAACTGGAACAGCGTCTCGGACTTGAAGCTGGCTGGATCGAAAGACGCACCGGCATTCACGAACGACGTTGGGCCGCACCGGACGAAACCCTGACGGACATGGCGATGAAGGCCGGGCAAATGGCACTCCACGACGCCGGTGTTCCACACAATTCGGTGGCGCTCGTCATTCTGGCTACATCGACGCCCGATCATCTCCTGCCGCCTTCCGCGCCCCTTCTCGCTCACAAGCTGGGTCTGGAAAACTGCGGCGGGATCGATCTTGCAGGGGCTTGTTCCGGGTTTCTATATGCCCTCGTGCTGGCCGATGGTTTCGTAAAAAACTTCCGCAAATCGGTTCTGGTGGTCGCTGCCAATATATTGAGCCGCCGCATCAATATGGAGGAGCGCAACACGGCAATTCTCTTCGCGGACGCTGCTGGAGCCGTTCTGCTCGCACCGTCAAACGACCCACATGCCGGGCTGCGTGGATCGGCGCTCACATCTGATGGCGGACATTATAGCCTGATCTCCATTCCGGCTGGTGATTCAAGAATGACCATGCGAGACGGCAAAGCCGTCTTTACGCAGGCCGTTCGCATGATGACGCGTTGTGCAGCGGATGTGCTTGAACAGGCAAAGCTTGCTGCCGCCGATGTGGACAGGTTCTTTCCCCATCAGGCCAATGCGCGCATGATCGATACGGTCTGCGACCAACTGCATCTGCCTGCTTCTATCGCGGCGAGGACCATCGGCGCGTTCGGTAATTCATCTGCGGCGACAATCCCGCTTTCGTTGTCGCTGGCAGCGGAATCGCGCGCTTTCCACCCCGGAGAGCGGCTGCTCCTATCTGCTGCCGGAGCCGGAATGCTTGCTGGTTCAGTGGCCTGGAAAATTGGCGACAGATAAATGCAGCCACGGCTTGAATTATGACATCGGCCTTTCCGATGCGACCGAGATGGCTGTCAAAGGAGTATCCTCGTCAAACATCTCCAAGAGGTTTCTCAGCAAATTCTCCTTGTGACGCTTATACACTTCAAGAATATTATCCGACCATCCGACAGCCAGGCAATTGATAATATTTACATATATCTAATATGAGTTATTAAAAAATACTAATTCAACTTTAGAATACGAAATTCTAAAGCAAATAATATTAATACAACTTTCGTCCTGTTGATAAAATATTCGCTCAAGATGATAAGTGAGCCATATTTTCTAAGAGACTATTTGGCTTGCAATTTAGCCGAGGGACAGGAGCATTATGAAATATTCAACCCGAGCAAATTACGCCACTTCATCTGCCAGAATTGCGCACAGGTGCGCGCGGGCAATAGCTCATAACTTGCCCCGCCGCATTTGCACTCTACCGCTTCCTATTCGGTTATTGCTTTAGTAGGTGCAGCAACAATCGCAGTGACCAGTTCCGTCAGGGCCGACGACTATCATTTTATCGGCAAAAACGTCCCTCTCGACAACTGGGAAAACCAACCTCCTGGGCTGTAGGCAAGACACCGGGCGGCACGGATCGGGCAATCATATCCGGCACCGCAACCGGAATTCTGCCTGGTGTAGGTTCAACTATCGGTTCGATATGGATAACCGAAACCAGCGCTCTGAGGACTTTCAATCAGGCTACAAGCGCTGCCACGATTACAATCAATGGCGTTGATGGTACCGTCGTATCGGACGCCAACCGGATGATCAATTTTTTCCGAGAGACAAACTTAGGCGGCAATATATCCATTCAAGCGACCAACGAGGCGGGTGGCGGGTTCAGCTTCTACCCGCCCACCTGTTGGATCAGGCGTGAAGAGGTTCCTTGATACAAATGGCTATACGTTGACGTTTGATCCGGTGAATGCCGCCAACGTTATGAATGTAACCGATGGTATGAAATTATTGGCTCGGGAAATCTGATCAAAACTGGAGCGGGACTCCTGAGCATTGAAGGATACACCGATAATACGGCACACCCTTCATCACCGGCTGTGTATTCGGAAGTACCTGGATTCAACAAGGCACGTTGACCCTGATAGGCACCGCCAGCCTACGGAATTCGAGTAATGTTCATGTCGACGGCATTCTCGATATTTCTGCGACAGCCGATGGCCTCTATGATCTTCTCGGAATTCCCGGTGGCACAAGCGTAGCTGTCCTGGCCGGCAATGGCAGTATCTTGCTCGGCGCACGCAATCTAACCTTGAACGAAGGCGGGAGCGACTTTGCCGGACAGATTTCAGGAACCGGAAAGCTGATCTTCCAGCAAGGCACCTCCGCTCTTACTGGCGAAAGCACTTATAGCGGCGGCACAGATATCATCGATGCACGCCTGAATACCGGGAATGCCAAGGCATTGGGCAGTGGCACAGTCACCATGCAAGGCAATGCCACGCTCGATCTCAATGGCAATGGTCAGACTATTGCAGGTCTTTCAAACGCTGGAACTATCAAATTCGGCACAAAGGCAGGAACCACACTGACAGTTGCCGGCAACTACACTGGCAACGGCGTTATTGTCCTCAATACCGTTCTTGGCGGCGATGGCTCTCCCACGGACAGGCTTGTGATCACTGGCGATACGTCAGGAAGTTCAACATTACAGGTCAACAACCTCAAGGGTGAAGGTGCGCCAACCGTCGAAGGCATCAAGATCATTGACGTCGCTGGCAGTTCCGACGGCACGTTTTCCCTCAATGGGGATTATGAAATTCAAGGCGAGCAGGCTATCGTAGCCGGAGCATATGCTTATCAGCTTCACAAGAACGGGAAAGCCGACACGACGGACGGCGATTGGTATCTGCGTTCAACATTGAAGCCCAAAGCAGCCGATCCGATAACACCACCGACCTCCACAAAGCCGCTATATCAGGCGGGAGCGCCGCTCTATGAAGCTTATCCGCAGGTGCTTCAGGCGTTGAACGGATTGTCCTCACTGCAGCAACGCGTAGGTGACCGTTATTGGGTTGCGCAAGGGAGTGACGGTACGATCGATACTGAAGGCTATGGCCTTGGTGCGACACTGACCTGGTATGGCAACAGTGGCACTTATGTCGACGGTCAGGTTCAAGCTAACTGGTTCGACAGCAATCTTTCGTCTGTGACGGCGGAAAGAGGCATGTCCGATGGCAACAAGGGCTTGGGCTTTACGGTGGGCTTGGAAACAGGAAAACGGTTTGCCGCTGCGCCAAACTGGACGCTGACACCACAAGCACAGCTTATCTATTCGTC
This sequence comes from Brucella tritici, assembly GCF_008932295.1. Classification (GTDB taxonomy): domain Bacteria; phylum Pseudomonadota; class Alphaproteobacteria; order Rhizobiales; family Rhizobiaceae; genus Brucella; species Brucella tritici. Next base: position 340,085 of record NZ_WBWA01000001.1, read on the forward strand.
GGTTGATTTCAACAGCTTCAACGACACATTCGGGGTCCGCGTATCGCTCAAGGATGGCGATAGCCTCAACGGTCGCCTTGGTCTTTCAGCCGATTATCACGAAAGCTGGCAGGCTGCGAACGGGTTGGTCTCCAGCGCCAATGTGTATGGCATCGTCAATCTCTATTATGAGTTTCTGGACGGTGCCCGTACCGATCTTGCCGGGACCGGCCTCGGCATCAGGAACGAGAGATTCTGGGGCGGCGTCGGCCTTGGCAATACGTATAGCTGGTTTGGCGGAAAATATTCGCTTTATGGAGAAGGGTTGCTGAAGACCAGCCTTGCGCATCCGAGTGATAGTTTCGGCGAAAACGGCACGGTGGGCTTCAAGGTCTCATTCTGACGCAACGATAACAGGTCGTATGAGATGACTGCATAACAGGCGGCGACAGGATATTCCGTCGCCGCCTATTCATTTTTCAAGTTAGTTCAAGCTATTCATGGAGCGTATCTGGCGTGCAGTTGCCTGCAAAAGTGTAAAAGCCTCAAAACGTCCCTCATGCCATTTGGCGCGCTCGGCATCCGGCCTGTTCACCTCTCCGAGTTCCGACATTGCATGCATCGCAGAAGCCAGATCAGGATAACCACCTGCGGCCACCGCACCCAACATGGCTGAGCCGAGCAGAACAGGTTCCGGCGAAGTGGAAGCGGCGATGACAAGGCCCGTCGTGTCAGCGAGCACCTGTCGCACCAGATGCGAACGAGCAGCTCCACCAGAAACGACGATAGTATCCGTCACGATACCCTTTGCCTTTTGCGCCTCGACGATTTGCCGTGCGCCATAGCCAAGCCCGCACAGCCCAGCCAGATAAAGTGCCGTCAGACTATCGATCCCGGCATCGAGATCAAGTCCGGCAATGATCGCGCGCGCATCGGGATCAGCGAACGGTGCACGATTACCGAGGAATTCCGGCACAACGTGAATGTTGCCGATGATCGCAGCCGCCTTTTCAATGCCACCCCTCGCCTCGACTTCGGCAGCGAGACTGTCGGCAAGCCCCTTGCCTTCGTCAGCCGCCTGCTTTTCAGCTTCTGCCGCGAAAGGATGCATGTGGATCAGATGATCGATAGCGGCACCGGCTGCCGACTGGCCGCCTTCGTTGAGCCACAAGCCCGGAACCATCGCCGAATAGTACGGGCCCCAGACACCATCCACGAAAACCGGCTGTTCGGTGGTCGTCATGGTACAGGCCGACGTGCCGAACACATAGGCCATGCGCGACAAAATCCGACCTTCCGAACCGCGCGCTCCAACCGTGCCGATGCCACCCGCATGGGCGTCGATCAGACCGGCGGCAATTGCTGTGCCGGGCATGAGACCGAGTTCTGCCGCAGCCTGTTCGCTCAAGCCGCCAAGCTTCTCGCCACCCGCGCGAACGTCGGTACCGATACGGGCGAAATTTTCATCCGCCAGTTCGCCAAGGCCCACTTCACGGAAATAAGTCTCGTCCCAGCGCTTTTCATGGCTGAGATAGGTCCATTTGCAGGTGACCGTGCAGGCGGAACGAGCAAGACTGCCGCAGGATTTCCATGTGAGAAAATCGGTCAGATCGAAAAACTGCCAGGCCGCAGCGAAAGTTTCAGGCTTGTTTTCCTTGAGCCAAAGCAGCTTCGGCGTTTCCATCTCGGGGGAAATGGTGCCGCCAACATAATCGAGCACCTTGGCCTTGGTCACATTGATACGCTCAGCCTGACCGACTGCACGGTGATCCATCCACACGATGATGTCGCGTGCTGGATCGTTGGACGGACCGATGGCAAGCGGCTTGCCGCCCTCGCCCAGCACCACAAGCGAACATGTCGCGTCATAGCCGATACCGGCAATATCAGCCGGATCGACACCAGCAATCGCGACCGCTTCGCGCACACTTTCGCACACGGCCTGCCATATATTGGCGCTCGACTGCTCGACAATGCTGCCCGCCTCACGCCAGATTGTGATATCGCGCTTGGCCGAAGAAAGCATGGTGCCGCTGGCATCGAAAAGACCGGCGCGGGCGCTGCCGGTGCCGACATCGACGCCCAGATAATAGCTGGTCATGGTCGCTCCCATTTACAGATCGAGGCTCTGTGGAAGAATGACCAGATCGCGAATGGTGATGTTGCGCGGGCGGGTCAGCATGAACATCACCGATTCCGCAACTTCCTTCGGTTCCATCAGACTGCCGTTAGCCAGCGCTTCGTCCAGCTTGGCCTTCGGCCAGTCGCTGATGAGTGCGGTTACGACCGGCCCCGGCAGAACGCCACCGACGCGAATACCGTGTGGAGCGACCTGACGGCGAACTGTGTGCACAAAAGCCTGAACGGCATGTTTGGATGCCGTATAGATCGGCTCCCAGATTACCGGCACGACGCCTGCGACGGAGCTTGTCATGATGATGTCGCCAGTCTTGCGTTCCATCATATGCGGCAGCACAGCATGGATGGTGCGGAAGGCCGCGTTGATATTGAGGTTCAACATGCGGTCCCATGCATCCGGGTCGCCTTCCCAGAGAGGTCCGCCAATATAGGCACCCGCATTGGCGTGGAACACGTCGAGCTGGCCTGCCTGTTCGAGTATCTGCGGCATCATAGTGGCGACGGATGCCGGATTGAGCAGATCGATGACCAGCGGTTTGGCCTTGTCGCCGAGTTCGGTACATTTTTCCTTCAGCGCCTTCTCGTCACGGTCGATGAGAAACACCGTCATGCCCGCTTCAATCATGTGCTTTGCGCATTCGAAGCCGATGCCAGAAGCAGCACCGGTAACGGCGCCGACTTTTCCATTGAGATCCTGAGCCATTTTCAGTCCTTACAGGTTTAAGCGCGACCGTGCGACTGGCGCGAGCGGCGGGCAAGGGAGTCGACAATAACGGCGATGGCGAGCACTGCGCCGGTAATCATGTAGCGAAGCGAAGATGAGAGATCTAGCAGCGTCAAACCGCTGGCAATCGACTGGATGACGATAATGCCAAGCAGAGCCGACCAGGCGTTGCCACGTCCGCCAAAGAGGCTAGTGCCGCCGATGACCGCTGCTGCAATCGCGTTTAGATTGACGTCGCCAGTGCCTGCCTGCTGGCTGGAGGAAGCAAGACGCGCCGCAGCCAGAATGCCACCTGCGGCGGCCAGAACCGAACAGGTCATGAAAGCCGACATATAGATGAATTTCACATTGATACCGGCGCGGCGTGCGGCTTCACGGTTGCCGCCGACCGCCTGCATGGCCCGCCCCCACTGGGTGCGGGTGAGTGCGTAGTTCATCGCGATTACCAGCGCCACGAACAGGCCGAACATCCACGGCACACCGCGCGACTGGTTGAGATAAAACACGGCACCGCCAACAATGACCGTGATGACGATGGCCTTGAGCGCGATCCCGACCGACGACGGCGCTGACAGACCGGCTTCACGACGGCGCTGCGCAGAGCGGAACCCGGTGAAAAAGATCGCAAGCCCGGCAATCAGCACCAACGCATAGGATAGCGGACGCGGCATAACCAGAAGCTGGCCGAAACTCACGAGCCAGGAACCATAAGGCAGGTTGATCGAGCCGGTATTGCCCAGCAGATAAAGCTGAAGGCCAAGCGCCGCCAACAGACCAGCCAGCGTGGAAACGAAGCTTGGCATGCTGAAACGATTATAGAGAAATGCGTAAAGCAGGCCGATCAACGCGCCGCTGCACAGCGCCGCCAGCATCGCAAAGCCGACGGGCCAGCCATGATTGACCCAAAGCACACCGACGATGGCTGAAGCCAGACCGCTAACCGAACCGACAGAGAGGTCGATTTCACCCAGCATCAGGATGCAGACAATACCGAGCGAAATCACGCCAATAGTCGAACAATCGAACAGCAGGTTAACGAGATTGTTGCTCGACAGAAAAACCGGGTTCAACGTCTGGAAAACGGTCCAGATGATAACAAGACCGACAATAACCGGCAGCGATCCAAGATCGCCCGAACGAACACGGTCGAAGAAATTGCGCAGCGCACCTGAAACGCCTTCGTCATGGCGCACGCGTGTATCCTGTCGATCAAGAGGGGTATTTCCGGTTGCCTGATTCATTATGCTTCTCCCCGATCATGGACCTGACCGGTTTCATGCTGTGCCTGACGCCGTTCGGCACGGCGGGAAACGGAATTGCTGCTTGCCCCGGTAATGGCTGCGACCAGTTCTTCATTCGAGGAATCCGGATAGAGAACACCATTATTGCGGCCAAGCCGCAGCACGACAATGCGGTCCGCGACGGCACGCACGTCTTCCATATTATGGCTAATCATCAAGACACCGAGCCCACGGTCGCGGACACGCTCGATAAGGTCGAGAACCTCGGCCGTCTGTGCAACGCCAAGTGCGGCCGTCGGTTCATCGAGCATGATGAGCTTGGGATCGAGCAGGAGCGAACGCGAGATCGCAACCGTCTGGCGCTGACCACCCGACAGGGACGCGACCGGCTCGCGTACGCTCGGGATACGAGCGGAAAGCTCGTTCAGAAGCTTCCACGCCTTGATCTCCATGGACACTTCGTCAAGGCGATAGGGGCTCATTTCGCGGCCAAGGAAAATATTGGCAACAACGTCGAGATTCTCGCAAAGCGCCAGATCCTGAAAGACCGTCGCAATGCCGAGATCGAGCGCAACGCCCGGCGACGAAAGCACAACCTTTTCGCCATTGAATTCGATACTGCCGGATGTCGGCTGATGGACGCCAGCCAGCGTCTTGATCAGGGTAGACTTTCCCGCGCCGTTATCGCCGACAAGAGCGACAACTTCGCCCGGAAAGACTTCCAGATCGATATCTGTCAGCGCTGAAACGGCGCCGAAATTCTTGGATATGCCGCTTAGGCGCAGCACTGGCTGCTGCGACGACGCAGCGGCTTTGTGATCTTGGGACATGATCTCACTTTCCCTGGCATATAGCAGGATACGCCATTGCGCATCGAATTGCCCGGCCGGATAACCGGCCGGGCGTATCGCTATTTAGTTGGTGATGCCGAGCTTCTTGCAGCCTTCGGCATAACGGTCCACGCAGAGCGTGGCGGCGGGAACAATGTTCTTGTCGATGATTTCAGCCTTGAGGTTTTCAGCCGTCACGACCACCGGAACGAAAAGCTTCGACGGCGTGTTGTAAAGCGTGGCTTCGGCCTTCGGGGTTTCACCGTTCAGAAGCTGGCCCGCGACGCGTGCGGCTTCTGCAGCAACAATTTCAGACGGCTTGTTGATCGTGTTGTACTGATCGCCCGAAATGATGAGCTGAAGTGCTGCAATCGTCGCATCATTGCCCGTGACCGGCGGAAGCGGATCGATGCCAGCCGCCTTCATGGCTGCAATGGCACCGCCTGCGGTGCCGTCATTGGCAGCCACAACGCCGACGATCTGGTCATTGAAGCGGGTGATCTGGCCGCTTGCCCACTGCTGAGCCTTGCTTGGTGCCCATTCAGGCGTATCATATTCGGCAAGCGTCTTGTAACCGCTGTCCTTCAGACCTGCGTGAATACCGTTCTTGATGAGGCCTGCTGCAGCATCGGTCGGCGAACCGTTGATCTGCAGAACGCCGCCCTTGTCACCCGCGACGCCCTTGTCCTTCAGGTGCTTTACCAGCGATTCCGCAATCGACTTGCCGATGGCTTCATTGTCGAACGACACGTAGAAATCAGAGGTCGCATCCGGGATCGGGCGGTCATAGGCAATGACCTTGATATCCTGCGACTGGGCGAGTTTGACCAGCGATGCTGCCGCTGCGGTATCGACCGCGTCGAGCACGATCACTTTCGCACCTTGCGAAATGACCGAGTTGAACTGCTGCTGCTGCTTGCTCGCATCGCCATCAGCATTGAGATAAAGCACCTTGCAGCTTTCACAGATTTTCTTCATCTCGGCGGCGAAGCCCGGATAATCGCGCTCCTCATAGCGCGTCGATGCCTGGTCTGGCATCAAAAAGCCGACCACTGCATCCTTCACTTCCGCCTGCGCATTGCCAGCGAACGACGATAACACCACCGCAGCAAAAGCTGCCTTACCAAACATATTCTTCATGTCTCACTCCCATTGGGTTTTCAATTTTGTATTTTACGTAATCTTGCAGACAAACTTTATCTCGCTACTCCACCCCATATGTTCTCCCTATAGCGACCTCCAGTTCCCTGGAATTCCGGTATTCCGGCGCCGCATTGTTTTGCGGCGCACCAATCAAATCGAGCAATGCTGGCAGGGCTTGTTACGCATGAAGGGAAGCCTTTTTTCTGGCTTCAGCATGTGTGCACCGCTCCTCTCGGCATACAATCATGTTGCACCATCGATAGTGCAGCATAACCATCGCTCAACATCTGGCATCTGGTCAAGGGGAAAAATGACAGAGGAATAAATCGGATTATGTCTTCCCCTACTTGCAGCGAACACTATCGCACCGCTAAGATCGTGACCCAACCCAGACGAAAAGCAGGCCTGATGAGCAGCCCCCGGAAAGTAACCATCTACGATATATCGGAGCGAGCTGGTGTATCTGCATCAACCGTTGCTTCGGTTATGAATGGATCTTGGGAAAATCGAAGAATTACTAAAACAACAGCCGAACGAATTCGAGTAATAGCAGGTGAACTTGGCTATACTACCAACCTTCAGGCACGCGGATTGCGAATATCCAATTCCGGTATGATCGGCATGATCTTGCCGATGCTGGACAACCGATATTTCAGCTCCATGGCCGCATCGTTTGAGACGGTAGCACGCTCACGGAATCTTATCCCCGTCGTAGCCAGCACATTACGCGACCCGCAACAGGAACGCGGCACTGTGGAAACATTGATTGCCCACAATGTCGACGCCTTACTGATCGCGGGCGCAACCGATCCGGACAGTGTCGCCGAACTCTGTGAAAGGGCTCATCTGAAACATATAAATGTGGATCTTCCCGGGAAGCACGGCGCATCCGTAATCAGTGATAACTATGAAGGCGCCCGCGTGCTGACGCGACAGATTGCCAGTCGCAGGTCACATCGAAAGGAAAACAGCTTCTACTTCATCGGTGGCGTGGATAGTGACCACAACACGCGTGCACGTGTGCGTGGATATCAGGATGAGCTGGCTGCGCTGAACATCCCCGTTCACCCCAACGCTATCATCACGAATGGATATGGTCCCAATACCGCCGCGATGACGATCCGCGATATTTATAACAAATTAAATGGGTTGCCAGAGGCATTGTTCGTCAATTCGACGAGCCCGTTTGAGGGCGTCGTCAGTTTTCTCAAGACACTACCGGTTGATGAGGTTCGGGAGTGCTCCATCGGATGTTTTGACTGGGACCCCTTCATCGAAGTTCTCCACTTCCCGGTTGTGATGGTCCGGCAAAATGTTCAGGCAATGATCGAACGCGCCTTTGAGCTTCTGGACGAGCCAGTTCAAACGAACAACCTGCCCGAAATGATACCGACGGAACTGATCGTTCCCCGCGATTTTTGAATTGCTTTAGAATAAAACGCCCCATACGAGGCTTTTTCTCGATTGTCTTTTCACCTTTAGCCTGCCGCGCCACGGTATTTCCTTTGCGGCGCAAACGATCTGGATCAGGGCTGCGAAAGTGGCGTGGTCAGACGGCCGGTTTCATAGAGGCCGCTCCGTCTTCTATCCTATTCGTATCCTCGGAAACATCATCAAGAAAGCTCACTGTAGGAACGAAGAACAGAGAGCCCGTTACTGCACGACTGAAATCGAGAATATGGTCATAGGTTCCAGGCGGGTTGCCAATGAACATATTCTCCAGCATTTTTTCGATACGTGACGGCGAGCGGGCGAAACCGATAAAATACGTTCCGAACTCGCCTTTTCCAATCTCGCCAAAAGGCATGTTGTCACGCACAATTTGCAGCTGCTCTCCATTCTCTTCAATGTTCGTCAGAACATTGTGCGCGTAAGGTTTCTTTTGCTCATCGCGTTGCTCAATGTCGGAAAGCTTGTGTCGGCCTATTATATTCTCCTGTTCCTCAACTGAGACTTTGTTCCAGCTATCGAGGTCATGAAGATACTTCTGGACGATCACGTAGCTACAGCCGGAAAATCCCGCATCCTCATTGCCGATGAGAGTCGCGGACAGGGCGGCCTGATCCACAGGGTTTTCCGTACCGTCAACAAACCCCAGAAGATCGCGATCATCGAAGAATTTGAAGCCGTGCACCTCATCGACTACCGCAACATGCCCCGAAAGCCGTGATATGATATGGGTGGCCAGTTCAAAACACTGGTCCATACTGTCTGCGCGTATGTGAAAAAGAATATCACCCGGTGTCGATACAGCGTTATGGACACCGCGGATTTCGCGAAATGCATGCAGTTCCTTTGGCTTTGGTGATCCAAAGAGCCTATCCCACGCTTCTGACCCAAAACCGGTTACGCAGGAAAGCTGTCCGTTCAACCGCCGAAAGCCAACTCCTCGCACTAGGCTTGAAAGGTCCGCGCACAATCCCCGCACCGTCCGCTCTGCTTCGGCGCCTTCATTGATCGTCACGACCAGAAAGATTGCAGCTCTCGTCAGTTTTCCGACAACAGACTGCGAAACGGGAAGTGAAGAAATACCGTCTGTGGTCATGCTCGCTCCATCTCGGCAAAATGTGAGTTTCCAGGCTTAAGCAACCGCTCATCTATGCTTACTTCGAAGTCAAACTTCCGCCAAACGATATCCAACCTGCAACGAAAACTGTTCCCTCATCAGAGATGGGTTAGTTTTTTTGCCCGGCGCACAAGGTACCACACGGCAAGAATGATGACCGGGAAGCCTGCCAATGTCAGGAATGTCTTCATGCCGGAGATCGCCTCAACATGGCCGAGGCTTTCCAGAAGCGTCTTGTAGAGACCGATGGCGTAATAGCTGATGGCGACGATTGAGAACCCCTCGACTGCTTCTTGCAGCTTGGTCTGCACCTGCACGCGCCTTTCCATCGATTCCAGCAATTGCAGGTTTTGCTGTTCCAGTTCAACCTGAACCGATGTCCGCAACAAATCGCTGGCGCGCGAGACACGGGTTGCCGAGTTTTCGATGCGTTTGCTGGCTTGCGCGCAAAACCTGATAGCGGGGCGGAAACGACGCTCGATGAATACGCCGAGCCTCTGATAACCGTCGACGTGCTGTTCACGCAATTCGGCAAGCCGCGCAAACACGAGTTCTGAATAGGCTGCAGTTGCACTGAAGCGCTCACCCGTATTGACCGATACGTCGAGAATTTCGCTGGCAAGCTGTGCCAAATCCTTGAGAAGACGTTCCTGCTGGTGGGCTTCTTTGCCAAGCGCATCAACGATTGTTTGCAACCGGGTCTCGAACACGGAACAGCGCGTGAAAGTGTCCTGCGCCAGTGGCAGGCTGATCAGCGCCATAAGTCGGTAATCTTCGATTTCAAGCAATCGCCGAGCCATACGTCCGGTCCGGAATGCATTGAGATTATGGTTGAGCAGGACGAAGCGCGTCGCGTTGGCCTCGTTGAATCGGAACGTTGACCAGATTTCAGCATCGCAATTGCCTATGGCAGAAACCGCAACATCCGTATCCGTCTCCGCACCGAGCATAAGCTTCGCATCATGCGTACCCGCGAGACCAACGACAATTTCAATGGAATTGATGCGCTGTCCCGGCATTTCATTGACGAGCTTGATCCAGATTTCTTCTCTGAGCGGAATGGCATTGTAGTCGCCGCTCCATTGAATGACATAGGTAAGCGATACAAACTCGGCGTGAATTTCCCACTTGATGCGACCGCTCGTCGTTTGCGCAATGCCACTTTTGCCGTCGCTCGTATTCGTCAAACCAAGCTTTAAAAGAGTATCGGGAGCATGTGTGGCCTCATTGCCGACGAAAAAAGCTTCGTGCCAGACCACCGCCGGAGCATCGAAATAAATCGATGGACGCGAGTGAAGCTCGTCGTTGAGAACGCCACGCCACGGATAATCTTTGGTCATCGGGGAGCGGTCCCATCCGGTTTTCAAGACTGATTGCAAAGAATGAAAGTTTTCAGCGGCAGTAGCCTATTACGGCCAGCCGATCGATCAAAGGCATTTTTTGTGCTCACTGTTCCGGGTAGCTCAGCCCATCATCGCGTTGATGAGATACGGGCCGTCATGCGCGATTGCTTCTTCAAAGGCATCGCGCAATTCTTCAAGCGTGGTGACGGTTTTCGCCATAACGCCAAAGGATTGTGCAAGGCCGGCCCAGTCGATGGCAGGCTTGTCCAGCGATAGCATGGAATGCGCCGTCTCGCCCGGATTGGCGCCAACCTTGGCATATTCGCCCAGCAGGATTTCATATTTCCGATTGTTCAGAAGTACGGTTGTACAGGGCAGATTTTCACGCGCCTGCGTCCACAGAGATTGCATCGTATAGGCGGCAGAGCCGTCTGCCTGAAGTGATACAATTCGCCGTTCACTCTCGCCGTTTTCGGCTGCACCAATCGCAGCACCAGTTGCCATCGGCAACCCGCCGCCAATGGCTCCGCCCACCATCGTCATCCATTGACAAGGGGCCATGCTGGCGATGCGAGACGGAAAGCCCGCACCCTGCGTCAGGGATTCATCGGAGATGATCGCATTTTCCGGCATCAGGGAACAAACAATTTCCGCCAGGCCATCAGACGTGATGCGGCCTTCGACCTCTGTAAACGGGCGCGCAACCACCGGCGGGCTGCACGGTTCGATTTCCAGTCTGCTGGCCAGAGCCTGCAACGCAGCAATGGCATCCTGCTCGGGACGCGAAAGGTGAAATACTTCGGCATCGGTCCGGGTGACACGGCTGGGACGTCCCGGATAGAGGAAGAAAGCAGTCGGCGGCGGGCAATTGACCAGAATGACGTGGTCATAGGGAGCGAGCGCTTCCAGCGCAACATCGACAACATAAGGCACGCGCGGGATTGCCATCCGCCCGCGCCCGACAGGAACCAGCCCGGCAAGCTGGCTTATCCGCAAATCGATACCTGCCTGCTGCAAACCCGCCAGCAGCGGCTGCGCCTCAACCCCAAGTGCCGCACTTCCAAGAACCATCACGACGCGCCCGCCACTGCGGCACGCCGCGACAGCGCGATCAATCTGCAAGGGCGATGGGCTCTGCGGCTCGATATCAGGCAGGATACCACCCACCTTGCCGCCCTCATTCCATGAAACATCGGCAGGCAGGATTAACGAAGCGACATGGCCGTTATCAGCGCGCGCAGCCTGAATCGCACGTGCCGCATCCGCACCTATGCTTGCCGGTGAGGCGGAATAGGCAACCCAGTCAGAGCAGGTTTCAGCCAGCGAAACCACATCGGCCGTCAGCGGACTGTCGAAAGCGACATGCGGGACAGCATGATCGCCGACGATATTGACGATACCTGCACCCGCGCGACGTGCATTGTGCAGATTGGCAATACCGTTGGCGAGCCCAGGGCCGCAATGCAGCAATGTCGATGCCGGTTTTCCGGTGACGCGGAAATATCCGTCGGCCATGCCCGTCACAACGTTTTCCTGCAAGCCCAGCACGCAACGAATGCCCGGAATACGGTCAAGCGCCGATACGAAATGCATCTCGCTCGTTCCCGGATTGGCAAAGCAGGTGGTCACATCCCCGGCGATCAGGGTGTGCACAAGCGCTTCAGCACCGATCAGATAAGGATCGTCGTTGGGAGGTGTGTTCGACATGGCTCTACTCACTGTTGTGTCAGCGAAGACGCGACTGGATCAATAAGGATTGGTCGCTGCGACTTGCGGCAATGCCGAAAACGCATCGAACCATGCTGCAACTTTTGGAAAGTCGCCCCGCCAGCTCAATTCTGGAATACGATTGTCGATAAAAGCAAGGGGCACGAAGATAGAAATAGCGCCTATATCATGACGTCCACTGAGATGATCGGGCCGCGTTTCGAGCCATGTCAGAGTATCGATAATTTTCGATGCCCATGCATTCCGCCATTGCTGCCATTGCAGTTCACTGGGGCGCAGGCCGATCTCGTAGCGTAATTGTAGTGCAGCGTCGCACATGGAGTCACCCAGCGCCTGATCGCGCAGGTTACGCCAGCGTTCGTCACCGCGACCGATCAGCTTGCCTTTGGCAAAATCGTTCAGATACTCGCAGATCACCGGACTGTCGAAGAGCGCTTCCCCCTCGTCGGTCACCAGCATGGGAATCTGGCCGGACGGGTTGAGCTTGCGGAACTCCGGGTCACGCAGCATCAGATTGCCCTTGCCGGCAACCAGTTCGATCTTCTTCGAAATACGCAGAAAGCCTGCCAGAATGGTGACTTTGCGTACAAAAGGCGACAAGCCTGAATGGTGTAGCTTCACGTTGGTTTCCTCAAGCCCGCAGAGGTTCCGGCAGACGGAATTTGTCATGCCCGCGTAGAAATTCACGCGTGCGCTCCTGTTTGGGTGCCATCAAAACTTCGGCTGGCGTGCCCTGTTCATGGATCAACCCCTGATGCAGGAACACGACGCGATCTGCGACGTGATAGGCAAAGCCCAGCTCGTGCGTAACGATGACCATGGTTACGCGATCCCGGCTCAGCGAACGCATCACTTCCAGCACCTCGCCCACCAGCTCCGGATCAAGGGCTGAGGTGGCTTCGTCGAACAGCATGACCTGTGGATCCATCGCCAAAGACCGGGCAATGGCAACACGCTGCTGCTGGCCGCCCGACAGGCGCGACGGATAAACGTCTGCTTTATCGGCGATGCCTACTCGCGCCAGTTCCTCGAGCGCACGTTCGCGCGCCTTTTCCTTGCTAACGCCTTTGACCTTTATAGGGGCGATAGCGATATTTTCAGCCACCGTCAGATGGGGAAACAGGTTGAACTGCTGAAACACCATGCCCACTTTCGTGCGGATAGCAGTCAGATCCTTTTCCCGATACTGAATGGCGCCGGATGCAGCCGCTCCAACCTGCGTGCCGTTGAGCCAGACGCGGCCTGCACCGGGAACTTCCAGGAGATTGAGACAACGCAGCAGCGTACTCTTGCCCGAACCGCTGGAGCCGAGCAGAACGACGGTCTCACCTTCATTAACGGTGAGGTCGATGGATTTGAGAACCTGCAGAGGACCAAAGCTTTTGCTAAGTCCTTCGACGCGGAGAACTTCCGTCATGGGACTGTTACCTCGCTGTATGAAGTCTGTCCTCAAGGCTTTTTGCAAGGACACTGAAGGGGACGATGACGATGATGAAAATGAGCGCCACGATCGTGAAGGTTTCGATGGGGCGATATTCGGTATCGGCGACCAGCTTGGCGTAATAGAGCAGATCGCCATATGCGACAGCAGATGCCACGGTAGTAAGCTTGGCAATCTCGATTGCGCGGTTGGTGAAGGCTGGCACCATGCGGCGGAATGCCTGCGGGATCACGATATAGATCAACTGCTGCATGCGCCGCATGCCGAGGGCGCGCGCGGCCTCGTATTGACCGACATGAATGGACTGCAAACCACTGCGGTAAATGTCGGCGCAATAGGCGATGTTGTAGATCGCAAATGATGCAATCGCCACGAAGAACGGGTTATTCTGCACGCCAAGCAGAATGGGCGCAAATGCCTGGAAGAAGAACAACTGGATCAGGATCGGTGTATTGCGGATCATCCCGACATAGATGGTTGCGGGATAGCGCAACCAACGGGACCTGGATGTCTTTGCCAGTCCAACCAGCAAGCCACCTGTCAGCCCTGCGGCCATCGTGGTCATCGTTAGCAACAAGGTGTTGAGCAGACCGCGCCAGAACAGTTCGTGATAGTTCAGCAGTATCTGGATATCGAAATATTCGCTCATCAAACCGCTCCCGATCAGCGATCCGAAACGGCTAAACGCCGTTCGACATAATAGGTGAGAGATGAAGCGGCCGAGAAAAGGACAAAATAGATGGCTGCAACAACGGCGAAGGTTTCCAGGGGCCGATAGGTTTCAGCTGCAATGCGCGTCGCCTGAAAGGTGAGATCCTGAAAGGTAATTGCAGCTGCAAGCGATGTGGCTTTGACGAGATCGATCGTGGTGAGAAGAAACACGGGCAACATGCGGCGTACGGCCTGCGGCAGGATGATCCAGCGCATGGCTTGTCCCCGCGTCATGCCAAGGCTTCCGGCAGCCTCATACTGGCCGGGCGGTATCGAAATGATGCCGCCTCGAAACAGTTCCGCAAAATAGCCCGAGTTCTGAATTCCAAGCGCCAGCGTTGCGGCGACGAACGGTGATATTGGATGACCGATGATGGCTGGCAGCGCGAAATAGGTCCAGAAGATCATGACCATCAGCGCCGATGAGCGCAGGATGTAGACAGCGGCTGTGCCTGTGCGTGCAACCACCCCATTTTTGGACAGACGCATGAGCGCAAGTACGAGGCCAAAAGGGATAGCAATCGCCAGAGCGCTTGCGGACAGTTGCAAGGTACCGAGTACGCCTTCGATCAACAGACCCTTTTGACGCAGGACGGGTTCAAAGTTCCATTCATACATAGAGGTACTCGGGTGCTTGACTATATTATTTCCAGCCGCGTGCGGTATCTGCGGAGGGACTACTGGATGAAGTTGACCGTCACGTCTTCAGGCTTTACGCCGCTTGCAGCGATTTCAGCCTGATAGATTTTCTTGGTTTCACCGGAGTCCGTCATGTAGGCGAAGGCGGTTTCGAGAAAATCGCGCCAGCGCTGATCTTGCTGTGGCGGGATGGCCGCCAGAATAGGCAGATAGATTGCCGGGCCATCCAGAAGCTTCACCTGTCCCTTGCGCATTTTTGCACGCGCCGCATCGGCATTGGACGGCGTCGCTATCGTCCCGTCGATCTGACCGGTCTGAAAAGCAGCCATGACTTCAGAGGTCGAAGGGAAACGCTGCACGCTCGCATTCGGTGCATGTTCCTGCAGCATGGAATCAAAATTGGTACCATTCACGATCCCAAGTTTCACTTCAGACTTGTTCAGATCAGACCAGCTATTGGCAGGCAGATCGTCGCGCCCGAAGAATACGACGCCGTATTTATAAACCGGCGTATGAATGAACTCGACTGCAGCGGCACGCTGCGGGGTGCCATCAAGCCCAAAGAAAAGATCAACCTGCCCGGTCTGGATCGCGGCAATTGCACCGGACCACGACAATTCGACGATCTCTACTTTTGCGCCGAGTGAATCGGCAATGCGCTGGCCTATGATCACAGCCACGCCGCGCCAGGTATCGCTGCCCTGTTTGACGCCGACATCCCCCTTCCCGAGTGCATCCTTGTAGGAGAACGGTGCATATGGAGCTACGCCTAGGCGTACGGTTTTGGTTTCATTGATACGCTGCCAGACAGATTCCTGCGCCTTGGTCGGCATTGCCGAAGCCGCAATCATCAAAAGCCCGGCCAGCACGGGCACCCATAAGCGCGCAAACAGATGCTTCATTTGTTCCTCCTCCTCTTTTTTTGCGCGAAATTGCGTCTCGCGCATATCTTTCTTTTGTTGCGTATATCACATCATGATGCATATATTGCATCATGATGGTTATTTGTGTCAAGCAACCCGGCTACTGTCCCGCCGCTTTTCCATCTGCTCATTTTGTGTTGATTGCCCGATCTGAACGGACGTGACTGCCCGGCCTCACCTGCGTGGACGGAGCAGCCAAAACCTCATCGTCCCGGTCGCGCTTCCATACGTGTTTTGAAATTAAGAAGCGCTTTTTTGACCCTGCCTTCGTCTTCCTGCGTTTCCGGCGAAGACAACATCGCGATCCCGACCGCTATTTCCAGTCGTGGGTCCCCTGTCAGGCATACCGCATAAGAGACAACGCCATGCGCCAATTCATTACGGGACATGGCAAACCCCTCGTGGCGAATCTTTTCCACTTTCGGCAAAAACTTGTCCTTGTTGGGACTGTCTTTCAGCAACTCAGTCAATTCCGGTTGCGACTTGCGCGCGAGCAACACCTTGCCGAGCGAGCTGATGTCCGCCGGAATACGCGCACCTATGTCAAATGAGAGGTTCACGGCATTGTCCCGATGACGATGGCTATCGGCAATAACAAGTTCTGCTCCGTCGAGAAGCCCGATACAAGCTGTCCGCTTTGCATCCTCAACCAGTTCCGGCAGGCAGGAGTGAACCCAATCGAAATAATTGAAACTCTGCTGTGCGAATGCGCCAAGTTGAATCGCCAGCACCCCAAGCTGATATTTGGCACTGCGGCTGTCCTGTAAAAGAAGCCCCTCCTTACGCAGAGACGCCAGCAAACGCGATGCGGTGCTTCGGTTCAACCCCAGATGCCGAGCCACTTCGGAAACGGAAACCTCGCCGTCAGACCGCATGAGCAGTTTCAGGACTTCAACGACATTTTCCGCAACCTTCATGATTGAATTCCTTCTCTTGCTGCAACGTGTTTCGCTATATACAACACGTCGCGCAAAAATGGCTAGCTTTTCGGCTGTGGTCGGTCTGCCCATGCGTAGTAGCGCGCAGCAATCGGAGTGGTATAACGCTTCATGATACGCGCCTGCAAAGGCACTTCCGGAAAGTCCCGTGCATAGGCTGTTGCCTGATCGTCGCTCTGCAAAATGCGTTCCGCAGCCTTACGGCCCAGATAAGGCGCGAACAAAAGCCCTCCGAAGCAATAGCCCAGGGCGTAATGCAATCCTTCATGCGTTCCAAGATGTGGATAGAAATCCCATGTGGCTGCGCATCTCCCGGTCCAGGCATGGGTCAGCTTGACATCCCGCAGAAGTGGCAGAAACGCCCTCATGTCGCGATGGATCTCCCGGGCAAGGCGCTTCAATCCGAAAATTGGACGCCTGCCGGTTTTGGCGCCATAGAGCAACCGTTTGCCATCGGCTGAAAGCTGCATGTAGCGCGTGGCGCGCGTATTATCGATATAGGTGCGATTATGCGGCAGGATTTCCCGCGCCAGCCCCTGTGGCAGCTCTTCCGTTGCCACCATATAGGCATTGATTGGCAGCAGCCGCCGGTTAAGCCACGGCACCAGATCGTCCGAATAGCCGTTGGTAGCAATGAGCACATCGCGCGCAACGATCGATTGCCGACCAACATGAACAGTCCAGTCACTACCTTTACGTTCCAGGCCACCTACACGTGCATGGCCAATAATCCGAGCGCCCGCGCGCTGCGCGCGTTCCAGCATTGCACGGGTATATTTAGCCGGATTAAGCGCCGCATTCTCCCGCACGACAACCCCGCCAAAATAGCACTCGGAAGCCATCTCACCGGCTGCACTGCCCGGCACCAGTTGGTAGTCTTCGCCCAGCAGCTTTCCGCGAGCCTCATATTCCCTCGCCAATCCGTCATAATGCTTCTGGCTCAGCGCGCCAATGAAGCGCCCGGACATACGAAAATCGCAGTCAAGCTGCTCATCCTTGATACGTGAAACGCTTTCCTGAAAGATTGCGTTCTGTTCCTGAAAGAAAGCAACAGCCTTCTCCTCGCCGACCGCCCTGGAAAGCAACAATAAAGATTGGCGACCGGCCTTGCCCAGCATTCCGGCATTGCGTGAACTGGCAGCCATGCCCGGCTCTGCAGCATCCAGCACGACCACGTCACGACCTGCCGAAGCCAACCGGTGCGCCGCCGACAGGCCGGTCAGACCAGCGCCAACGATGGCAACATCAACCCGGCGCGGGAGTTCTGGCGCCGCAACAGTGACCATTCCGTCGCTCCAGAAGGGAGTTTCGCGGAAGTCCCGGGAAAGGATATCATTCGACATGTTCAATCTTTCGAAATCACGAAGCGGGACGCATTGAAGCGTGGTCGCGCCAGCCGTAATAGCGGATCACCCGCCTGGTCACTGCGGCATCGAAAGCACGGGCGGGCATGAGTACGCTTGGGAAACTGCGCGTCTGAAAATCAGTATCGGGCGCTGCCCCGAGAACCTGCTTGGCAAGAATTTCACCAAGATAAGGCGCCATCGCCAGGCCGGAAAAATTATAACCAAGCGCATAGTGCATACCCTCATGCTGACCGACATGCGGGAAGTGATCCCATGTGACGCCGCAACGTCCACCCCAGGCATTCGTCAGGCGATAGCCTCGCAATTGTGGGAACGTCGTCGTCAGATCGTCATAGATCAGACGAGCGGTTTCGCGAATGGGCTGGTTCTTTGGCTCGCCGGTACGTGCGCCGAACACAATGCGCATACCGTCAGACGACAGGCGCATCGACATCGGACGGCGCGTGGAGTCTATATAGGTGCGGTTGCGCGGAAACACACTTTGCACAACATCGGTAGGAAGAGGTTCGGTCGCAACGATATAGCTCTCAATCTGAATGAGACGGCGGGCAATCCATGGGATCAGGCTTGCGGTATAGCCATTGGAACATAGAAGCACATCACGCGCCCGCACCATGCCATTCGACGTCTCTACCAGAAAGCCCTCTTTTTCTCTCCGGATCGACTGTACGACTGTTTTACCAATGATCGAAGCCCCGGCAGCCCTGGCGCGTGCAATGAACGCGCGTGTATATTGGCCTGGATGCACCGCACCGTTGTCGTGAACATACACACCGCCGATGAAGCTTTTTGAACCGACTTCGCTCTGGACACCCTCATCCAGTATGCTGATCTTTTCACCAAGATACTCGGCCCGCGCCTCATACTCAGCGCGAAGCCCATTAAATTGCTGTTGCGTGTGGGCAACGACAACGCGTCCGTTCTGCTGATAATTGCAGCTGATCTTTTCAGCTTCGATGCGCTCGACAGATGACAGGAACACGCGGTGCAGATCACGGAAATAGCGGATTGCCACGTCCTGCCCCGCGCTTTTCGACAAGCCTAAAAAGGAATGTTTGGTGTTACGACCAAGCATGCCTGCATTACGCGAACTGGCTCCTTCACCGGGCTCCCCGGAATCCAGAACGACGACTCGACGCCCGCTGCGCGACAAATCATGCCCGGCAGTCAGTCCGGTCAAGCCTGCGCCAACGATCAGGACATCAATCCGAGCAGGCAGCGGTTCAGCGGAAGAGCCCATCTGCGGCAGCGAAGTCAGCCAATAGGACCGGTCCACAAAATCTGGAGTGAAAACAGAGTTTTTCACGATGAGCCCTCCCGTTGATGCGTGAGTGTTTCTTATTTCCGGTTCATCATCTGTGCCAGTCGTGGTGCCCAATAGGTAATGACCATATCGGCACCAGCACGACGCAGGCAGGTGAACAATTCCATCGCGCATTCCATCTCATCCATCTGCGCACCGTTGGCACCAAAATGGATCATGGCGTAGTCGCCACTGATCGAATAGGCAGAAACCGGCAGTTCATAACGGTCTGCCGCCATACGCACCAGATCCATATATGGAATGGCGGGCTTTATGTTGATCATTTCCGCACCCTGAGCCACGTCGGCTTCCATGATGCGCAGCGCATCCTTGGCGTTATGCGGCTCAAGGTAAAACACCTTTTTGTCAAAGCCGTAACTAGCGCCCGTTGCCGTCGTTCCCGTACCGGCCTTGAAGAAAGCCGAATTGTACTTGATCGATGACATCAGCAGCATATCGTCCAGATTCTCAGCATCGAGCGCTTCGCGCGCCGCGCCGACGCGGCCATCCACCATCGTCGAGCAACACAGGATATCCACGCCAGCCTTGCCCCAGGCAACTGCGGTCCTGGCAACTGAATCGAGCGTTTCCTTGTCGAGAATGCGATTGTCGGAATCCAGCACGCCGCCGATCATGTGATCGGTAAAGTAACCCATATAGCTGTCGCCGATGATGACCAGCCTGTCGCCAACCGCATCCTTCATCCGCTTGGCGGCCTGAACGATGACGCCATTTGCCGAAAAGGCATCGCTCCCCTTGCCGTCGCGGTGCTTCGGAATGCCGATGAGGTAAACAGCCGGCACTCCGCACGCCACCAGTTCTCGCGCCTTGTCCGCCACAGCTTCGAGCGGATACCGATAGGTTCCTGGCATCTGGGTCGATTCAACCGGCTCGGAGATATTCGCATCGACAGCCATAGGAAATGCAAGATTGCCAGCGTCGGAGATCATTTCGCGAGAGAGAACGCGGCGCGTCTCGGTCAACTTGAAACGGCGATTGCGTGGAAGCGCTGTGCTAGTCATGGAACTCCTCATTTGAATTGTGCTCAACCCGGCGCAATTCGTAAATATCGCTACTCTCAGTGCATCGCGTTGCGTATCATGCAACATGATGCACTTTATGCATCTGACTGATTGTGCATGTCAATGGAAAACTTTTGAGATTGGGAGAACTACGAACGCAGACACCGCCTAATCAGCCCTTGTCACGGTCACTGGAACTGATTGCACGACAGCGAACTGCGAACGGGACTGGAGAAGCGGCTTCAAAGCGCTTATCTGAAACCGCCTTGATGACCGCTCGCTCGTCGAGCCGATCTTCCCTTTTAAGTTCTTTTTGCGTTCGCCAACGCCGAAGCGTTGACTTTTGTCAGTATCGATGACTAATGTCAGCGCAGCCAACGAAAGAACCGCAATGCCTGTCCGACCGAATGACCAGATCATCCACAAGGCCGCCTGGCTCTATTACACGCATGGACTGCGCCAGGACGAAGTAGCCCAGCGGCTCGAAATCTCTCGCGCCTCGATTGCGATGTATCTGCGCAAGGCCCGCGAAATGGGGATCGTCACGATCTCAACCTCCTCGGAACTGTTCTCAGACGATGTGCTGGCGCGTGAACTGGAAGACGCGACAGGCCTGAACACTGTCTGGCTAGTGCCGGAAGATCGTCAGGCAATGGACCCGGCTGCTGAAATGCCGGTCGTCGCAGCATCTGTTTTCCTTGAGCTCCTCAACAAGGGGGATCGGGTCGGCGTCGCCTGGGGCCGCACCGTCTATCATATTGCCGACGTTATGCCCTTTGCAGATCTGAGCGGCGTTACCGTTGTTCAGTTGTGCGGCAATCTCGGCGCACCCTATTCCTACCGGCCAGACCAGTGCACCACGGAAATCGCCCGCCGTCTCAATGCGGAAGGCATCAACTTCTACGCGCCGCTCGTACTTTCGTCCGAGCGCCTTGCCGACGAACTGCGTGGCGAGCCGGTTATCAAGGAACAGCTCGCTACGATTTCGGACTGCAATCTCGCGCTCTATTCCGTCGGCGGTATCGAGGATGACAGCCATCTCGTCAAATGCGGCGCGCTTTCAGCCGCAGACATGCACGCCATGGGCGAAAAGGGTGCTGCCGGGGTCATTGCCGGTCAGTTGATTGACCGCGATGGCCAATGGCTGGATTGCACCCACAACAGGCGCTGCATTTCTGCCGATCTCGATTCCATTCGCGCCATCAAGAAGCGCATGCTTGTCGTGCAGGAAGACAACAAGTTCGAGCCGCTGGTGGCGGCATTGAAGGGCGGCTTTGCTTCCCATCTCGTCATTACGACCTCCATGGCGCGTCGGCTTTTGGCCCGCTGGAACAAGGATGGGCGCGGCAAAGACGGTTCAAGCAAGGCTTGAGCCTGTAAAGTTTAGGTCCGCCGATGCCGGACGGGCCGGTTTATCGGGAGGCTGAATACCATGGAAAATCTCTGGCGCGATGACGAAGCGGAACAGGTCGTCGCCGAATACGCCGCGAAAGGCATCAATCGTGATCTGGCGCTGCGTACCTATACGACGCGGCTTCTAGGCGGCGAACCGCGACTGGTGCTGCATGGCGGCGGCAACACGTCGGTAAAAACCGAGGTGACAGATCTCGTCGGCGACACTCATGCAGTGCTCTGCGTCAAAGGCAGCGGCTGGGACATGGGTACTATCGAACCAGCAGGCCTGCCCGCTGTGAAAATCGACGCTCTCCTCAAGAGCCGCAAACTCGACAAGCTTTCGGACGAGGACATGGTGACGCTGCTGCGCGCCAATCTCATAGATCCAGCAGCTCCGAACCCTTCGGTGGAAGCACTGCTGCATGCCTTCCTCCCACACAAATTCATCGACCACACGCATTCGACGGCTATTCTCGCCATTGCAGATCAGGCCGAGAGCCAGAAGATGAGCACGGAACTCTTCGGCAAGAAAATGGGCTTTGTACCCTATATCATGCCCGGCTTCGCACTTGCCAAGGCAGCAGCCGAAGTGTTCGAACAGGACCCGACGGTTGAGTGCCTGATCCTCGACAAACACGGTATCTTCACCTTCGGCGACACTGCGAAAGCAGCCTATGGCCGCATGATCCACTATGTCACGGTCGCGGAGGATCACGTCAGGAACCACGGTCGTAATCCGTTCACGCCCATTGTCCTGCCCGCCTCACTGGCAAGCGCCGGCGATATCACCTCCATGCTGCGCGGCGCAGTTGCCGTCGACAAGGGAGAAGGCCGCTATGACCGCATGGTCAGCGTATTTCGCGCATCTCCCGCCATTCTCGATTTCGTCAATGCCCGCGAGGTAGCGGACATGGCGGCGCGCGGTGTCTCCACGCCCGATCTTTCAATCCGCATCAAGACCGGTCCAATGGTGTTGCCTGCACCGACCACGGACGATCTGGCCGGTTACCGCGCGGTGATCGACCAGCACGTTGCAACCTTTGTCGCCGATTACACCGAATATTTCCGCAGCAATGATGCGCGCGACGACGTCAAGCGCACCATGCTCGACCCCATGCCGCGCCTGACGCTGGTGCCCGGTCTCGGCATGTTTGGCCATGGCCGAACCTTCAAGGATGCGACCATCGCCGTCGATGTCGGCGAGATGTGGATCGAAGCAGCACGCGATGCCGAATCCGTTGGACGTTTTGAGCCGGTCAGCCGTCCCGATCTGTTCGATCTCGAATATTGGTCGCTCGAACAGGCAAAGCTCGCGGGTGCCAAGCCGAAACCGTTCACTGGGCAGGTCGCTGTCGTCACTGGCGGTGCGGGGGCCATCGGTGCTGCCGTCGTCAAGGCCTTTGCAGCCGAGGGCGCTCATGTCGTTGCGCTCGATCTCGATGGCGAGAAGGCTGCGGCGGTTGCGAAGGCTGCTGGAAACAGTTCCATCGGCATCGCCTGCGACATCACCGATCCCGCATCTGTACGAGCTGCCTTTGACAAGGCAGTCGCAACATTTGGCGGCGTCGATATTGTGGTGTCAAATGCTGGCGCAGCCTGGGAAAGCGCTATTGCCACGATGGACGACACGCTGCTGCGCAAGAGCTTCGAGCTCAATTTCTTCGCTCATCAGACCGTCGCACAAAATGCCGTGCGCATCATGAAGGCACAGAAAACAGGCGGCGTGCTGCTGTTCAATGCCTCCAAGCAAGCCGTCAATCCGGGTGCGAAATTCGGTGCCTACGGCCTGCCGAAAGCGGCAACGCTCTTCCTGTCGCGCCAATACGCGCTGGAACACGGTGCCGACAACATCCGCGTCAATGCCGTCAATGCGGATCGTATCCGTTCCGGGCTGCTAAACGACGAAATGATTGCCAATCGGGCTGCGGCTCGCGGCCTCTCCGTAAAAGACTATATGGGCGGCAACCTGCTTGGCCTTGAAGTGACGGCTGACGATGTCGCCCGTGCCTTCGTGCACCATGCGCTTGCAGAACGCACGACGGCCGATGTGACCACCGTCGATGGCGGCAATATCGCAGCAGCCATGCGTTGATCTTTCGGGCTGGTGCAGACAACTGCTTCAGCCTTCCAGACATACAGAAAGGGGCGGTCCATTGGACCGCCCCTTCTTCATTCCGTCATGCCTAGAGCAGTTGTTTCGACGCATTATCCTACGCAGAGCCGCTTCGCACCTTTGCTAGAAGTGCTCTAAATCAGGGCTTCGGCATCCATGCAGGCATGGCAACATCGGCATGGGCGAACTGCGGCAGTTTCGTGCCGAGCTCTTCCATATTCTTGATGTCCTGATCGTTGAGATCTTTCTGCGTAATCAGCGTCGGCGGCACGATGACCTGCTTGCCCGGATTTTCACCGGCCAGCAGCATGGCGAGCGAACGCACAGACACCTGACCGACCACAGCCGGGTTGGTCGCTGCCGTCGCAACCCATGCAGAGCCGGATTCACGCATGGCGGCGATGTCCGAGGTCGAGATATCCGCCGAATAAATTTTCACGTCGGAAGACATGCCAGCTTCGTCAACTGCGATCTTCACGCCCTTGGCGAATTCGTCATAAGGTGCAAACATCACCGTGATGTCGGGGTTGGCGGAGATCACCGAGCGTGCCTGATTGGCAACCGAATTGGCGATGGGATTATCCATCGTGCCGAACTGGGCAGCTTCCTTGATGCCGGAATATTTCGTCTTGAACTCTTTCCATTTCTCGTCACGACGGTCGAGCGGCGCGATGCCTGCGACATAGACGTAACCAGCCTTGAAGCTCTCGCCATTGTCCTTGATCGCCTGTTCGAGCGCCAAGCGAGCGAGGTCATGATCAGACTGTTCGACTTGCGGAATCTTCTCGTTCTCAACGTTCACATCGAATGCGACCACCTTGATGCCCGCGTCGACCGCACGCTTGGCGGCTTCCTTCATGGATTCCGTCAGACCGTGCTGGATGATGATGCCCTGCACACCAAGCGCGATAGCCTGATCGACCATATCGGCCTGCAAGGCCGCGTCCTGACGGCTATCGAACACCTGAAGCTGAACACCCAGCGCCTTGGCCTGTGCCTCAACGCCCGCAAGGTATGACTGGAAGAAGTCGCCGGTCGACAGATAGCGTACGAGTGCGATCTTCACCTCACCCGGTTTATCGAAAGGCTTCGGCATATCGGCCGCAAGGGATGGTGCGGCAAATGTTGCCGCAGCCATCAGCCCGAGCGTCAACTTGCCCAGAGTTCTACGCGTGAAATTCATGTCAGTCTCCTCCACTGATCAATATTGGTAGCCCGCTGAAGGTTCCCGCCTCAGCGTTTGCCTCTTTTCGAGAGCGCAAAGGTGAAAATCAGGGCGATAACGAGCACGGCGCCCTTGACAAAATCCTGGGTGTAGTAAGGCGCGTTCATCATCGTCAGGCCCTGCAAAAGGATGCCGACGAAGAGCGCGCCGACGGCGGTGCCGAACGCATTCGGCTTGGCAGCACCAAGCACCGCAAAACCAATGAGCGCTGCGGCAACGGCATCGAGCAGCAGATTATTGCCTGATGCGATATCCCCGCGCCCGAGACGGGCAGCAAGCAGAATACCGCCGATTGAGGCGAAGACGCCGGAGATGATATAGGCCGAGATCTTGTAGGCATTGACCGGCGCGCCAGCGAGGCTTGCCGCGCGCTCGTTGGAGCCGACAGCGTACATCATCCGACCGAAACGGGTATATTCCAGGAAGAACCAGATGACGATGGCCAGCACGATCAGCACGACCACCGAAACAGGCACCAGATTGGGCAGGATGAAATCGAAGCGATGGCGACCGAGCGCCAGAAAGGCCGAGCTGAAGGCGCCGGTCGCGGTCGAGCCGTTGGGGAGCGTCATGCCCGTTGCAATCGAGCGTCCTTCGGTCGGGATACGCTGCAGGCCGAGCAACAGGAACATCATTCCAAGCGTCGCCAGAAGATCTGGCACGCGCATATAGACGATGATGATCCCATTGACCAAACCGACGAGCACACCGACGGCAAGGCAGACGAGTGTCGCCGTCAGGGCGTCCCCACCCATGACCACCATCACATAGGACGAAGCCATCATGGCAGTCGTTGCGACGGAGCCAATGGAAAGATCAAAGCCACCGACCACGAGCGTCGCGGTGACACCAAGTGCAAGAATGCCGGTGATCGACACGGATTGCAGGATAAAGACCGCGCTCTGGGGCGAAGCGAAACCGCCGGTCACAGCCGAGAAATAGAGCACCATGCCAGCAAGCAGCACGAGGAAGCCATATTTGATCGCGGTTTCCCGGATATTCAGGGCCGCAGGCGGGACTGCACCGGTGGCGGCGGATTTGCTCTCTTCACTTATCATCATGCACTGACCTGTTGATGGGATTGTCCGGCAATCTCGGAGAGCAGCCGCTCGACATCGATGTCGACATTGCGGTGCTCGCCCACGATAGTGTGTTCCGACATCACGAGGATGCGGTCGGCGACTTCGAAGGCTTCATCGAGTTCCGTCAGGAAAAGAATTGTGGTGCGCCCTGACGCAGAAGCGCGCAGTTTCTCACCTATGTCGCGACGAGCAGCGATATCAACACCCTGGAAGGGCTCATCGAGGATGAGCAGTCGCGATGGCTCGGAGAGCCAGCGACCAACCATGACTTTCTGCTGGTTTCCGCCCGACAATGTCTGCATCTCGTCGCGCTCGCTACGACAGACGACACCGAGCGACGAAATCTGCTGGCGCGCCGTTGCCTTCTCCGCTCGTCGGCTTGAAATGCCGAAAGTCGAAAGCCGACGTAAGAATGGCAAGCTGATATTCTCGTAGATGTTGAAATCCGGTACGATGCCGCTGATCGCACGGTCCTTGGCGACAAGGAAAACGCCTCTGGCTATCGCGTGACCAGTCGTCTTCGGTGCGTAGTTCACACCATCCAACGTCATTTCGCCCGCTTCCGGGGCGCGCGCGCCAAACAGTGTTTCCGCAAGCGCCGTTTTGCCGACGCCAACAAGACCCGTGACGGCGACGATCTCGCCATCGCCGAGATCGAAATCGAAGGGTCGCGTCTGTTCGGAAAGTTTGAGGCCCCGCACGCTGAAGACCGGGCGACTTGCGTCGCGCACGGCAACGGCGCCAGCCGACACCTTGCGCCCCAGCATGGCATTGACCGCACCCTCGTAATCGAGTACCGGCCCCTCGAAGCGACCGGTGATGCGACCATCGCGCAGCGACACGATGCTGTCGGCAAGGCGGCGAATATCCGACATGCGGTGCGAGATATAGAGAATGGCGACGCCCCGTGCCTTCAACCGATCAACAAGGTCGAACAGACGATCCGCCTCAGCACTGGAAAGCGACGATGTTGGTTCGTCGAGGATCAGCACTTTCGGTTCATGCGCCATGGCGCGCGCAATCGCCACCATCTGGCGATCCGCAAGCGTCAGGTCATTGATATTGGCCGAGAGGTCGATGGCAAGCCCCATGCGCGAGGCGACCGCCGCCGCTTCACGACGTACCCGGCGCGGATTGAAAAACAACCGCGCTCCACGCCCGTTCAACCGGTCGAGCGTGAGATTGGTCGCCACATCCAGATCGGCAACGACACCATCATTGATGTTCTGGTGCACAGTGACGACGCCAGCCCGGATCGCCTCGGCAGGCGTTGCTGGATCAAAGGCAGCATCTGCCAGCGTGATGGTACCGGCGCCCTTTGTATAGACACCGGAGAGGATGCGCACGAGCGTCGATTTTCCGGCGCCGTTGGCACCCATCAAAACCGTCACTGCGCCTGCTTTGAGGTCGAGGTCAACACCTTGCAAGACCGTCACCGGCCCAAAGGATTTGCGCACGCCCTCAATGCGAAACACTGGCTGTTCGCTCATAAATTCCTCCCACTGTCGCCACGTTAAGATAGGCTGCCATCAAATGTCAAGACCATTGACATTTGACAGAATGATGCCTTAGCTGTGGGAAAGACGGCATGGCGGCGCATGGTGGAGGCGGCCCATGCGCAGGAGGAGAGCATTATGGACAGCCACGTCTTCGAGGCGCTGAGTACAGAGACATTACCGGTTCGGCTTGGCAGCAACACCGCCCTGAAAGAGAGGGTCGGAAGCGATTCGTCGCGCTGGACCATCAGGGAAGTCGGTGACGGCAACCTCAATCTCGTTTTCATCGTCACAGGCGAAGCGGGCGCTGTGATCGTCAAACAAGCACTGCCCTATGTGCGACTTGTCGGCGAAAGCTGGCCGCTTCCGCTCAAGCGCTCCTTCTTCGAGTATCATGCCCTGAAGCGCCAAGGTGCACGCGATCCGGGCATGGTGCCGGAAGTCCTGTTCTTTGACGAAGCGCAGGCAATCATCGTCATGGAATTCCTGACACCGCACATCATTCTGCGCCGCGCTCTGATTGACGGTCGCGAACTTCCCAAGATCGGTCGTGACCTCGGCCTCTTCGTTGCTCGAACCCTTTTTCGCGGTTCCGACCTTTCCATGGCGACACGAGAAAAGAAGGCGGATGTCGCCCTGTTCTCCGATAATGTCGAGCTTTGCGACATCACGGAAAATCTCGTCTTTTCCGATCCCTATTTCGAGGCAAAGCTCAATCATCACACCACGCCGCAGCTCGATCCAATCGTGGCCGAGCTGCGCGCAGACCGTGAACTCAAGGTAGAAGCGCAGCGGTTGAAGCACATCTTCTCCGCCAAGGCCGAAACACTCTGCCATGGCGACCTGCACACCGGTTCGGTCATGGTGACCGACGACGAAACCCGCGTCATCGATCCGGAATTTGCCTTTTACGGTCCGATCAGCTTCGACGTCGGTATGCTGATCGCCAATTTCTGGATGAGCTATTTTTCACAGGCCGGTCACGAGACTACACCCGGCGCTCGCGACAGCATGCGCGCCTATCTTCTCAATACGATCGACATGCTGTGGGAAACGTTCCGCACCGAATTTGCCGCTCTGTGGCGCACGGAGCGCAAGGGCATCCTCTATCAGGCAAGTCTCTTCGAAGATCGCCAGGACCCGCTTGCCGCCGAACAGTCACTCAACATCGTCATCAATGAGATATGGCACGAAATGCTGGGCTTTGCTGGCATCGAAACCCATCGCCGCATCCTGGGCCTTGCCCATAATGCTGATTTCGAAAACATCGTCGACCCCGACCGCCGCGCTTCTTGCGAGAGCAAGGCGCTGAAGTTCGGGCGTCACCTCGCCGTCAATCGGCAGCGCATCCATAGCCTTCGGGATATCCGCGAGACAGTGGAGCGGCTTGAAAAGGAGATTCTCGCGTGAAAGTCGGAGAACGCCACTACCATACGATCTGGCTGAACGAAGACGGTCGCTCTGTTGACATCATCGACCAGCGCTGGTTGCCGCATGAATTCCGTGTCGTAACATTGAAAACTGTCGCCGATGTCGCCGATGCGATCCGCGATATGTGGGTGCGCGGTGCGCCGTTGATCGGTGTCACGGCGGCTTATGGCGTGGCTATCGCCATGGCGAAAGACTCGTCCGATGCGCATCTTGATGCCGTCTGGGAAGAGTTGAACGAGACGCGCCCGACCGCCATCAATTTGCGCTGGGCGTTGAATGCGATGCGCGACTATCTACGCCCGTTGCCGCAAGCCGAACGCGCGGATGCTGCTTACCAGCGCGCCGCCGAGATCGCCAAAGAAGATGTCGAGCTCAATCGCGCAATTGGCGCGAACGGTCTCAATGTCATTCGCAAGATTGCTGCCATGAAGAAGCAGGGCGAGCCTGTGCGCATTCTTACCCACTGCAACGCAGGCTGGCTTGCAACCGTCGATTATGGTACCGCGACCGCGCCGATCTATATGGCCGTCGAGGAAGGAATCCCGGTCCACGTCTATGTCGATGAGACGCGTCCGCGCAATCAGGGCGCCTATCTGACGGCCTGGGAAATGAATGGCCATGGCGTGCCGCACACGCTGATCGTCGACAATGCTGGCGGGCATCTGATGCAGCATGGCGATATAGACATGGTCATCGTCGGCACCGATCGCACTACGGCAAACGGTGATGTCTGCAACAAGATTGGTACCTACCTCAAAGCGCTCGCAGCACGTGACAATGATGTGCCCTTCTATGTTGCACTTCCCTCGCCAACCATCGACTGGACGGTACATGACGGCGTCAAGGAAATCCCCATAGAGGAACGGGCTGCCGACGAAGTGAGCTTCGTCCAGGGCCGTGCAGCTGACGGTTCCATTGCGAGCGTCCGCATTTCGCCGGAAGGCAGCCCCGCCGCTAACCCCGCTTTCGATGTCACCCCCGCGCGCCTTATTACAGGTCTCATCACGGAGCGCGGCATCGCCACGCCCTCGTCCGAAGGACTGAAAGCGCTCTTCCCGGAAAGGAGCTGAGACGATGGTTCTGACCAACGAAAAATCCACGGAGGATATCGCACTCGGTATTCGCCGACGGGTCTTCTTCCATACGATGAAGAACAATGGCGGCTATCTGAGCCAAGCCTGTTCCGCTGCCGAGAGCCTTGCGCTGCTTTATAATGAGTTGTTGACGCTTGGTGAACCGACCCTGCCGAAAGTACCGTTGCCTTTCGGGGGCGTACCCTCTGCCCATAATCCGGATGCTTTCACCGGTGCCGGATATCATGGCCCCGTCGGGCCAAGTTTCGACCGCTTTTTCATCTCGCCTGCCCATTATGCGCTCGTCATCTATTCCGCGCTGATTGAGATGGAACGGATGGACGAACACGCGCTTGATCATTTCAACAAAGATGGCGGTTCCGTCGAAATGATCGGTGCCGAACATAGCCCCGGCATGGAAGTAACTACGGGGTCGCTGGCGCAGGGGCTGTCTATGGCGTCAGGCGTTGCCTGGGCGCGACTGCGAAAAAAGGAGCCCGGCAAAGTCTGGGTCTATATGTCTGACGGCGAATTCCAGGAAGGCCAAACCTGGGAATGTCTCGCAGCAATGAGCTATCACAAGATCGACAACATCCGCGTCATCGTTGACGTGAACCGCCAGCAATGCGACGGGGCCATGTCCTCCGTGCTGGATCTCGGCGACCTTGCGTCCCGTGTCGCGTCCTTTGGCGTCACCTGCCGTTCGGTGGATGGCCATGATCTGGGGGCGCTACGTGCAGCCGCTGAAAGCGCAGAGTCTGGCAAGCCACTCATCATCCTCGCCAATACCTCGCCTTACCAAGGCATGGATTTCCTGAAGAAGCGCTTCCCGCGCCTGCATTATGTCCGTTTCAAGAGCGCGGAAGAGAGGCTGGAAATGCAGACGGCACTTGCCGCCGAACTCGGCATCGATCTCACTGTGATGGAAGGGGCCTGACCATGGTCGAAATCGTCAACCGCCCCTATGCCAAGGCTTTCGAAGCCTTCGCAACCGCACGCCCGGAAGTTCTGTGCCTTTCTGCTGACCTCACTTCTTCCTGTGAGGTCGACGGCTTTCGCGACCGGCATCCGGAGCAATTTCTCACCCTCGGCATGGCCGAACAGAACATGCTCTCCTTCGCTGGCGGCCTCGCCATGCAGGGCTACCGGCCATTCATCCATACCTTCTCGGTTTTCCTTTATCGCCGCCCGTATGACCAGCTGATCAACTCGATTGCCTATTCCAATCGCAAGGTGCGTTTGATGGGGTTCCTTCCCGGCATCACCACGCCGGGTGGCATTACGCATCAGGCGATTGAGGATATTGCCGTGTTACGCGCAGTGCCAAATATGACGATCCTCGAAACAGGCGATGCGACAGAAGTTGAGACCGTACTGGAAGTCGCCGACAGCATCGACGGTCCGGTCTATGTACGCATCCTACGCGGCGAAGTGCCCCGTCTGTTCTCAACGCCCTTTGAATTCAACAAGCTGCGTACGCTTTCGGAAGGTGAAGATATTCTCGTCGTCTCTTCCGGCGTATGTACCGAAGAAGCCCTGCGGGCCACCGGCCCACTCGCCGCGCGTGGTGTGGGCATCCATCATCTTCACGCCTCGACGCTAAAGCCATTCGACAGGGACGGCCTCCTGAAAGCCGCGCGTGGCAAGAAGGGCATCGTTACGCTGGAGAACCACACAATCGTCGGCGGCCTCGGCTCGCTGGTTGCGGAAACCCTTGCGGAAGAAGGGCTCGGCATCCGCCTCAAGCGTCTTGGCCTCAACGATACGTTTGCGCACGGTGCATCGAAGCCATATCTCATGAAGAAATATGGGCTTGACGCAGGCGCTCTGGTTTCAGCAATTGAAGGGCTTCTCGGCAAGAAGCTCGCTATCGGAGAGGAGGAACTGGCGGAAGTTCGCTTCGATCATGTGCATTCTGCACAGAAGGCCGAGGCGCTCTGATGGCGCCGCGCTTTACAGTCACCTATTTTGTGCGCGCCGCCGACGAAGCGGAGGCCAAGGCGCGCGCACTCGATATTGCGCTGGAACAGACTGTAGAAATTCCACGCAACGTCGTGCCGAAAGGCTATGTCGAAGACGAGATACTCGGTCGGCTGGAAAGCCTGTACAAAGCCCCCGAAGGCAAGCCGGGTTTTCTCGCCGCAATTTCCTATTCGGAGGATGATGTCGGCGGAGATTTCCTGCAATTTCTCAACATCATCTTCGGCAATAGCTCAATCAAGCCGGGCATCAAGGTCGAGGATATCGACCTGTCGCCGGGTCTGCTTGATCTGTGCAAGGGACCGCGCCACGGCATCGAAGGCTTGCGGGCTCGGGCTGGCGTGGGCCAAAAGCCGTTGCTGATGTCAGCCATCAAGCCGGTCGGCCTTTCGACTGCGGCCCTTGCCCGCCTCGCTCATGATTTTGCGCTGGGCGGCATGCATTTTGTGAAGGATGACCACGGCCTTGTCGACCAGAAAACGGCCCCCTTCGGGGAGCGGCTTAAGGCATGTGTCGACGCTATCGGCGAGGCGAATGCAAAAAGCGGCGGTCGCACGAGTTTCGTTCCCAACATCACGGGTCCTGCAACTGCGATCATCGAGCGGGCAAGACAGGCGCAGGAATACGGCGCAGGGGGCGTCATGATCGCTCCGGCCCTCGCAGGCTACGACGTCGTGCGTACACTTGCCAGCGACCCGAACTTTTCCCTGCCCATCGTCTCGCATCCAGCCTTTTCCGGTGCCAACGTCGTCTCACCCGATTGTGGCTTCTCGCACCGCGCCTTTTTCGGCACGCTGCACCGTCTGATGGGCGCGGACGCCGTGGTCTATCCGAATTTCGGCGGACGCTTCGGCTTTACCCGCGCGGAATGCCAGTCGATCGCAAAGGCCTGTGCCGTTGATATGGGTGGCCCGAAGGCCATCGTCGCGGCACCCGGCGGTGGCATGACTTTCGCCCGCATCCCTGAAATGCGCGATGCCTACGGCAACGATGTCATGTACCTCGTCGGCGGTGCGTTGCTATCGGAACCAGATCTGGTCAGCGCCTGCAGACGCCTGGTTGCCGCAACGACGTGAACAATATCGAAGTGCCGACCGCATTGGCACTTCCGCGAATTGTTTATCCCGATCGAGAATCTAGAGCATTTCCTGTTTTGATTAAATCATTAGAAATGCTCTGTCTTTTTGCTTTTCCGCATGTCTCGGCAATACGACTATTACTGACGACAAATATTTTTGCTTCGCGGGCCAAATCGCAACCGGAGTATTTCGACCTTCTATTATCGCAAAGTAGCCTTTTCCTTCTCGCGTTGCGGATGACGTGATGAAAGAGCTTCGGCATGCTTGCCCCGCCCCGTAGCTCGAAGCCGTTCGAGATAGGCAGGGAGTTCACCCAGCGTATGATAGGGACCGCCTTCACGCAAAACAGTCATAAGAGGATCGATATCCTGGTCGCTACGTTCGGCCATTGTACCGTGCCATTCATCGAGCAGACGGCTGGCATACGCGACGATATCCGGGCAGCTTTGGGATAGATCCTTCTGCTCATGCGGATCGGATGTGAGATTGAACAGCGTGACAGGCCCGAAATCCTTCAGCCCGTCATGCCATGTCCGCAGCATCAACCAATCTTCGTCCAGATGCCGGAAACGCACACCGCGCTGTACGGCCCATGCGCCTTGGCTGAGCACGAGGTAATCGCGTCCACCATTCTCGCCTTGACGCATTGCAGGTGCGAACGACTTTCCGTCCCAAACCGACGGCACTTTTCCGCCCAACCCGTCAATCAATGTTGCAGGCCAATCGAAATGATAGTGCAGTCCGTGATTTACGCCCGGAGCCTGCCCCGGCCAGCGAATGATGAGTGGTACGTTGCAGGTGAATTCATCCGCCGTCTGATGGTCTCCCCAAACATTCAGTTCACCCAGATTTTCACCGTGATCGGCACTGATCACAATGATCGTGTCATCATAAAGACCATGTTGCTTCAATGCTGCGATCAAATGGCCGATATGCTCATCTGCGTAGCGGACACCGGCATCATAACCGTTGAACCAGGCCGAAGCTTTCTCCATTGAGTTTATAGGAGCTGGCATTCTGGTGTAATGCGCATGTGGATTGTCTGCAGAAAACCCGGTCGGTTCCTGTGGGCTGTGCGGACCATACCCAGCAATGCTTCTTGCCAGAACCTCCTCTGTCATCCAATCGGGCAGCGGCTCACCGGCAAAGGGTTCACCCCATTCCTCCGGCACGCGATAAGGGGTATGCGGGTCCCACAGATTGACATGCAGGAACCATTTGCGTGACTTGTTGCGTGCAATCCAGTCTATAGCCAGTGGCACGATTTCGTCGGCATTTTCCATGCCACCCTTGCCGCAGTTCATGACTTCATTGAAACCGGCATACCAGTGCCAGCAGCCATGGCGCTCACCAAAGCTCGATATGGTGGTGGTATGATAATCTAGATCACGTAGAGCTTTCATCCAGCCTTCTTCATAGAAGGTGCCTGCCCATGCACGACTCGCACCTTCCCGAAAAGGCTCGCAGGCCGTGCCTCCATGGCCAACCACCCCTGTGCGAAAACCGTGCCTGCCCGACCACAGCGCGGTGCGCGACGGATGACAGGGAACATCCGAAACATAGATATTTTCAAACCGTACGCCTTCTCGCGCGATAGCGTCGATAACCGGCGACGTATTGCGATGATAACCGTAGCAGCCCAGATGATCGCGGCGCAGGCTGTCAATGTCGATATAGAGGACGTTCATTGTGGATTTCCTGTAGGCAAAAGAGAGGGCGGGGAAAGCCCCGACGGGCATGGGTTTGAGCGGCTCTGAACTATCTGCACAATTCAAAGCCGCTCCGGGATCCGCCGTCTGCGCGTGGTTCGTTTCGCGCAGACGGCGACTCGTCATTTCGCAGCGAAATAATCGGCCAGATAATAGTCTTTCGGATCAAGCGGGCTTTCCAGTTTGCCGAAGGTAACGAACATCTCGGCCATGCCCGACAGCCAGCCATTAACCGATCCGTCGCCGGTGAGCTTGACCAGTTCTTCACTCGTCAGCGACTTTCCGTTTTTGGCTTCCGTCTCCAGATTGGCCTTTTCGATTTGGAGAAACTTTGCCGTAATGTCGACGGACTGCTCCGGATTTGCAGTGCGGAAATCCTCGGCTTCCTTGATGACCGCGATCATACGCTTCACCGCCTCTGGATTTTCGGTCACGATCTCGTTGCGCGCGATGAACGCGCTTGGAAACGTTTTCTCCGGAAAGAAGTCGCTATTGGCCGCCAGCTCCACCATACCGGGAACATGTTCCTTGATCGTGCCAATCAACGGATACCAAATGCCCGCAGCGTCGATTTGTTTGGAAGCAAAGGCCGATACGACCGTAGATGGGTCCATCTTGACGACCTGAACATCATCCAGCTTCATCCCTGCCTTGCCTAGAGCGAGCCGGAGCAGCATATCGCCAGAGGTGCCTTCTGGGACACCAATCTTCTTGTCCTTCAGGTCGGCCATCGACTTGAAGCCCTCCTGCGCGATCACCCGATCTGAAAACCCCACCGAATTGATGGCCACAATCTTGGCCTTGCCACTCGCAGGCAACCACAACGCGCCGGGGCCGATATAGCCGAAATCAAGGCTACCGGCACCAAGTGCCTGTACCTGAATGGGGCCGTTGGTAAATACCCGCGTGTCAGCTTCAAGACCGTGCTTCTCCCAAAGCCCCTGCTCGCTGGCAATCGCCGTGATGCTGGTGCCCCAGTAATCCGCAATATAACCGACACGCACTGGAATATTGTTGGCAAGGGCAGCGGCGGGCAGAAGGGTTAATGCTAAGCTCATTGCAAGAAAAGCGCGTCTTTTCATCTGGTCATCTCCTCATTATTGACCGTGTGACGATTGTTGGCCTGTTTGTGGCTTCTGATGGTAGACGGCATGCCAGACGCTGTTACGGATGGCTGCAAATTCCGGGGAAAGACGAATGGCCTCGGTGCGCGGATATGGGAGATCAACCGGAATGATCTGATCCAGCCTGCCAGGACGGGCCGCCATGACGATGACGCGATTTGCGAGATAAACCGCCTCATCCACATCATGGGTGATAAACATCACCGTGCGCTGCTCGCGGCTCCAGGCGTCAAGCAACTGGTCCTGCATATGTACACGCGTCAGCGCGTCAAGCGCGCCGAACGGTTCGTCCATCAGCAGGATTTCAGGTGCGGCAGCGTAAGCACGCGCAATGGCGCAGCGCTGCTTCATGCCACCTGACAAGGCTTTCGGCAGAGCATCGGCAAAATCCGCAAGGCCGACCAGAGACAGGTAATGATCGGAGATCTCGCGCCGCTTCGCGCGCGACATGCCTGCAATGCTGAGGCCGAATTCAACGTTCTGACGCACGGTGAGCCAGGGAAACAGCGCATATTGCTGAAAAATGACTCCACGCTCCGGCCCGGGACCAGCAACCGGCTTGTCACCAACAAGAATATCACCGCTCGACGGTCGCAAAAGCCCGGCCGCAATATTCATTGCAGTGGATTTTCCGCAACCGGACGGACCTACCACCGTTACGAATTCACCATCGGCAATATCGAGGTTCAGCCGATCCAGAGCGAGAAAGCCGCCATAGTGCATCACTACGTTGTTGAAGGATATTTTAGGTGTCATGCCCGCTCCTGCCATTGTGTCAGGCGACGGTCAGCCGCCTGAAGCAGCCGATCCATGAACAGCCCGAGGATACCAATTGTGACAAGGCTCACGAAAATGGTCGGCAGATCGTAGTAGAGCTGCGCCTGTTGCATGCGATATCCAAGTCCCGACTGGGCCGCGATCAGTTCAGCAGCGACCACAGTTGCCCAGGCAGACCCAAGTCCGATGCGCACGCCCACCAGAATGAAAGGAACAGACGCGGGGACAATCACGCGGGCGAAGATTGTCGCATCCTTCGCACCCAGCACCCGAGCGGCGTTGATAAGCGTACGGTCCACACTGATTACACCCTGATAGGTAGCCACAACAGAAGACAGAAACGATGCAAGAAAGATGACGAAAATCTTTGGCGATTCATCAATGCCCAGTGTCACGATGGCCAGCGGAATCACTGCCAGTGGCGGAATCATTCGGAAGAACTGAACCCACGGCTCGATCAGGCTGCGCGCAATACGATACCACCCCATGAGAAAGCCTACAGGTATAGCAAGCGCCACGCCCAGCACGAAGCCAGAGAGAACCCGGCGCAGACTGGCGAATATGTCTCCCACGAGCTGGCCGTTCAGAAGCAGAGCCATTGCCCGATTGAGCACATCGACCGGACCAGGCAACACCACCGCACCCGTTGCCGTGAGGAGGTGCCAGCATCCTATCCCCACTGCAAAGGAAAGAAGATTAAGGCCGAGGCCTGTCATACGTGCGTTCATCGGGATACTCCCGAGTAAAACAAGTGGTCCAATGCAACTGCAGCTGCGCCCACTGCACCAGCATTATCTCCGAAACCGCCGCGTTCTATCCGCAAGACATTGCGCATATGCGGCAGCACCCGTGGCGGCAGGTCGCATCGCAAACGCTCGTAGAAAGCCTCCGGCGCTTCCGCAAAATGCCCACCGAGCACGATCAAATCCGGTGTCAGCAGATTGACCGCATTGGCAAGCGCAGTTGTAAAGTGGCCAGCAACTTCATCATGCAGTACCGGATCACGTGCGACCGCCGCAAGAAGCGGTTCCCCGCCGTCAGCTCCACGCTCGCGCAACACGCGTTCTGAAACAAAAGTTTCCAGACAGCCGCGATTGCCGCAGGCACAAAGCGCACCCTGTGGGTCGATCTGGATGTGCCCCAGCTCCACCGCCCCATGACCGCCGGGGCGGAACGGCATGCCGTCTACCACCAGACCCGCTCCGAGACCCGTGCGCAGATAAACATAAAGGACAGCCGGACAGCCCTGCCCTATGCCATAATGGGCCTCGGCCAAAGCCATGGCCGTAACATTCTGTTCGACCACGGTTGGAATATTCAGTTCGGCTTCCATTGCATCGGCGAAAGCGACATCGCGCCAGCCGGTATTAATCGACAATAAATTGCGACGGCGCGCCTGATCGACCGGCCCTGGAACACCCATGCCGATGCCGACGAGGCTACCCAGAGAAATACCCTTGCTCCGTACGAGATCACGCAGAACATCGGCTATCTGATGCGTCAGTTTCAGCGGATTATCGTTTGCAGCGTGATCAAAGGTAGCGCTTGTAATCACCTGTGCCGTCAGATCGCAAATTGCCACCTGCACAACCTCAGCGCCGACATGCACGCCAGCAACATAATGAGCCGACGGAACCAGACGCACACTGACTGGCGGCCTGCCTGGTGCCAACGATCCGGAAGGCAGAACAGGAGCTTCGGTTTCGGCAATACAACCATCCTTGAGCAGTTGCGCGGTGAGATGCGTGAGGGTCGTAGCTGACAATCCGCAACGCCGCGCCAGTTCGGCGCGCGATTGCGGCCCCTCATCACGCAGGATTTTTAACACCATGCCGAGGTGTATGCTCATGCGACCCCTCCCTATTTATTTTCTAAAGTTGAGTAAATAAATAGAGGAGTCAACCGAATTCTCTCTAACAATGCTTTTTGCTGTTTCAATGAGTGCTATAAGCGGGTTTCGGCAGTTCCGCTGGCCGCCTATCCTGCAGCGCTCTGCCCAGCAGTAATAGACAGCCAAGATTACACCCGGAACGGACTTTCACATGGTCGATCCCGAGGTAACTTGAGAGATATGATGTCAAAGTTATTCGCCTCTTAAGCAGACCCAGCCCAAATTTACTGATGTAGTAGCCAACGATTGTGGCAGGCCGTCTGACCTTTCAGCCTTCGAGTGGAATGCGCTTACACTTCACCTTAGCCGCCAGTACAGGCGGAAGGCGCAGCTCGCCCTATACCCCATGAAAGGCGCCCCTGCACAATGGTCAGCGTCCGCTTGCCATTCGAAAAGGTCGTACCTTTTTTCCCCACGGCAGGTAGATCAATAGCCGTTTTTCCATTGACAGATACAGAAGCCCGATCCCCGAAAAGGCGCACCGCCAGATGGGTACCGTCCTTACATTTATAGTTGCTGACGGGGTAAGGATTGCCCCCGCCGATTGATGCACCGAACGCGGAATGGCCAAAGGTTACAAGTGTCAGGACGCAAAGTGCTACGATCAACGGATTTTTCAACGCGACAATCCTCCGAAATGAGAACGTACCATAGAGTGAAGCATACTATATTGCATTCCAAGCGAGTTTAACGGATTTCGCTCAGAATTCTCGCACCTGTCGTTCAATCCGCTGACGAGTTATCCTGTCCGGAAGCGTGCCGCACCGAAATTGTAGTAGCAACTGATCGGCGCGTTTATTTGCTGCACTGAACCGCCGTCGCGAAAAACTACTGTGGTTGTCCGACAATTTTCTCCCGCCGGAACCAGCGACGGCTTGCCAGTCGGTCGATCTCCACGAATATCACCGGTGTGATAAACAGTGTCAGCACCTGGCTTAAAATCAGACCACCCACGACCGCTACACCGAGCGGCTGGCGCAGCTCCGAACCTTGTCCATGACCGAGTGCGACGGGCACCGCCGCAAGAAGCGCACAGAAAGTCGTCATCATGATCGGGCGAAACCGTCGAATGGCGGCAAGATGGATGGCGTCGTCCGGTGCACGATTTTCATCCCGTTTCAGTGTCAGGGCGACGTCCACCATCATGATCGCGTTTTTCTTCACAATGCCGATCAGCATGAGAAGACCTATAAGCGCTATGATCGAAAGATCGAACCCGAAAAGCTGCAATGTCGCCAGCGCACCAAAAGCCGCCGATGGCAGGCCGGACAGGATTGTCAGCGGATGGGCGAAACTTTCGTAAAGAACACCCAGAACGATATAGATCGTTGCGATCGCCGCGAAGATGAGAAGCCCCATGTTTCCGGTCGATTGAGCAAATATCTGCGCCGCACCGGACGGACGCATTGTAACGGAAACCGGCATGCCGATCTCGTTACGCAGGCTTTCCAGACGATCTGTCGCTGTACCAAGGGAAACACCTGCTGGCAGGTTGTAGGAGAGCGTGACAGAAGCGAGCTGACCGGACTGATTGACCGTTACCGGACCATTTGTCCGGGAGATCGTCGCAAAACTTGCAAGCGGAACAAGCACGCCTGACGCGGATGGAACACGAAGTGCGCCCAGCATCGTCTCATCCCAAGGCCTGCTCTGGTCAAGTTCGATGATGACATCATAACTGTTGCCAGTTGTCTGTATCTGCGACACCGTGAGTGTCCCATAAGCTGCTTCCAGCGTCTTGCGGATTGCTTCCGAAGTTATGCCGAGGCTTCCCGCCTTGTCGTCGTCAATATCAATGTGAGCCTGTAGCGCATTGTCCTGCAGGTCGGAAGCGACATCAACGAAAGTGCCCGGCTCGGCTTTCATCGCGTCGCCAAGCTTTTGCGACCAGGAACGCGCTTCGTTGGCATCTAGCGATTGCAAAACGATCTGATACTGGCTTTGCGTGCTACGGCCGCCAAAGCGCAAGCTCTGTACCGGGGTGAGATATGCAGTCAGCCCCGGAAGACCGGCAAGTTTCTTCCGAAGTTCACTCAGCGTCTGGTCTAGCGGCGGGCGCGCATCTCGCGCTTTAAGCTGTACAAACATGGAGCCTGTATTGAATGTCGAACCACCCGGCCCACTTCCAAGTGACGCCGTAACATGCTCAACCGCAGGATTGTCAGAAACGATGGCGGCCGCCTGCTTCTGCAATTCGTTCATTCCCTGATAGG
Source organism: Brucella tritici (assembly GCF_008932295.1). Taxonomy (GTDB): domain Bacteria; phylum Pseudomonadota; class Alphaproteobacteria; order Rhizobiales; family Rhizobiaceae; genus Brucella; species Brucella tritici. The sequence goes on from NZ_WBWA01000001.1 coordinate 380,710, forward strand.
AGATGTCCTGTCTGGCCTGGGTTGAGATGGTCACCAGTCCCGTATCTTCCTGTGGGAAGAAGCTGCGTGGCAATGTCATGAACGACCATACCGAACCAAAGAAACTCAGCACGAAAAGCAACATCACCAGAAGCCGATGTCGGAGACACCAGCCAACAGCGCGTCCGTAGCCTGCGGTCACCCGGTCGAACATTTGCGCGATGCGTCCGGGTTCTGCCTGTTTGTGCGGCAGACGGGCAGCAAGCATGGGCGTGACCGTCAGTGAGACCAGCGCCGAGGACAGAATTGCCAGCGTGACCACCATGCCGAATTCGTTCAGCACCCGACCAACGATACCGCCCATCAGAAGGATCGGCAAAAAGACGGCAACCAGCGACAGCGACATGGAAATGATTGTACCTGTCACTTCCTGACTGCCGACAACAGCTGCCTGAAAAGGGGGTAGTCCCTCCTCCACGTGACGGACGATATTCTCAAGCATCACGATGGCGTCGTCGACAACCAAGCCCACTGCCAACGTCAGCGCCAATAGCGAAATATTGTCGATGGAGAATCCGAGGGCATACATCGCTGCAAATGTCGTGACTAGAGAAAGCGGAACCGCCAGCCCTGGGATCATCGTCGCCCAGAACTGCCCCAGAAACAGGAAAATCACCAACACCACAAGACCGATGGTTATGGCCAGTGTTGTTTGAACATCTGCGACCGCTGCACGGATCGATGCTGAAGCATCGTTGACGACCGCAATATGCATCTGTGCAGGCAGCGCCGTCTCGATTTCAGGAAGCTTGGCGCGGATCGCATCGACAACAGCCACAGTATTCGAACCGGGCTGGCGCTGAACCGCCAGAGCGATCGTTTGCTTCCCATCCAGCCAGCTACCCTGATTGACGTTATCCACGCTATCCAGCACCATGGCTACATCGGACAGACGGACGATACGGTTACCACTGCCTGCAACGATCAAGTCCTTGAACTCCGCCGCATTCGTGCGCTGAGTTTTGGCATTAACCGTTAGTGCTTGCGAGCTGTTCTGCAGCGTGCCGACCGGAGTCTGGTCATTCGCTGCAGCAATGGTATCGCCGAGGCCCGATAGCGACAGATTTCGGCTATCGAGTTTGTCAGGATCCACTTCCACGCGGACCGCGTAGGTCTTAGAACCATAAACCTGCGCCTGTGCCACACCCGAGATAGTCGACAAGGCTGGGGAGATAATGTTCTGCGCGATATCATCCATCTGGGTCAGCCGCGCGCCGTCGCTTGTCAGGGCCAGAATGATAACAGGCGCGTCAGCGGGGTTTGCCTTGCGATAGCTCGGTGGCGTGGTGAGATTATCCGGCAGTTGTCGTTGCGCGCGCGTAATGGCCGCCTGTACATCTGCTGCTGCTGCATCGATATTGCGTGTCAGGTCGAACTGCAACGTAATCGACGTGTTTCCAAGCGATGATGTGGCGCTGATCGTATCGATACCTGCAATCGTCTCAAACTGCTTGATAAGCGGTGTTGCGACGGAAGAGGCCATCGTGTCAGGCGACGCGCCAGCGAGTTGGGCGGAGACGTTGATGGTCGGAAAGTCCGCTTCAGGCAATGCCGCGACTGGTAACTGATAGTAAGCCGCAATCCCGCCGATCAACCCGCCAATCATCAGAAGGATGGTCGCTACCGGGCGACGAATGAAGACCTCGGAAATATTCATTGCCAGTCTACCTTCGTTCGGTTCAGTCGGATGAAACCTTGGTATCCGGTTCTGCGTCGGCCAATTTTACCTTGCTGCCATTAGAGAGCGCGCTTTGGCCTTCCGTAACCACTCTCTCGCCGGGCTGAAGACCCGCACTCAAACCCGCCATGCCGTTGGCACGCAAAGCGACCGTCACCGGTCGTATTTCAACGGAGTTGTCGGGTTTGACCACATAGCTTATAGAGCCGTTTTCCTGCGGCTGGACAGCAACATCAGGAACCAGCACCAGATCATCGATCTGCCCCGCTTCGACGGAGACACGCAAGGACTGCCCCGGCCAGAAGTCGCCGGAATGATTGTCGAGTGTGGCTCGCAAACGCACAGTGCCGCTGCCCGGATCAATCGCGTTGTCGATGAAATTGACGGGGCCGCTTTCGGTGACGTCCCTTCCATCCGCGGAGATTGCAGTCACATTAGCCTTCAACATTCCGGCAGTCATTGTCGAACGAATACGGGCGAGATCGGTTTCGGGAAGCGTAAATTCTGCATAAACTGGCGTCATCTGCGTAATCGTTGCAACGGGTGCTCCGGCTGCGAGATAGGCACCCACGGAAACCTGAACGACACCCAATTGTCCGTCGAAAGGTGCAACAATGCGCATATGTGAAAGCGTCACTTGGTCGGCAGCTAGTTGAGCCTGATCGACTTGCAGCTGCGCTTGCGCAACCTTCAGCGCGGCCAGTGCATCGTCACCGCTCTGAGATGTGCTGACCCCTTTTTGTACCAGATCCTGCGTGCGCTTCAGCTGAATTTCGGCATCGTTCAGCGTGGCTTGAGACTTGGCAACGGAAGCGGCATCCTTCCCGAGGTTTGCACGGATCGCCTGATCATCAAGCTGAGCAATAAGATCGCCTGCTTTGACAATGGCGCCATCTTTAACATTCAATGCTGCAACATTACCCGTCTCCGGACTATTCACTGCTGTTGATGCCACAGCCACTATAGTGCCGATTGTATTGCGCAGTACTGGCAGCGATCCCGACTTTGCAACGATAGCCTTGACCGCATGTTCGCTATTCGCCGAACTGGCGCGCCTGCCATCGCTGTGTCCGGCAACAGGAGGGGCTCCGGAATCCTTCCCTTTGAGGTCAAGCCACCCAACATACGCAGCGCTGGCAACTAGCAATATCGAAAGACCGTAGAAAACCCAGCGTTTCACTGCAGTTCCTATTCACGAACGAAGACGCCAACAATCACTCCGGCTACGCTACCACAAATCATTTCACAGGCAATTAAACTCATTGAGAGCCAATCGGGCTGCGTTTGCCTTCTGCCGAGTTGTGTAAACAGATCGGTCGTCACTCCACGGCTCATCAGCAACTTCTCAGAGAAATCCGCGCGACAAGCAATAACGCATCCAGATCGCCACTTTCAAAGATGAATGATCGCGTATCTCGACGACATCGGGATCGACGGCTGGGTAACGTTTCCTGATTGTGGCTTGCGACCACGTTTTACCGGATCAATTCAAGATCAATTCAACCAGATATCGTGCTGCTTGTTGATCTCAGTTGCAGTAAACGACGTGCGGGGTGGGACTACGAGTCCCCCCGTAAATGAAATACTCCAATAGAAAGCTTGATCACATCAGCCACAGACCATGGGATGCCGGGCCAGGTTCGCAACCTGTTTCAGGGCCGCTTCGATACCCAGAACCCTGCTTTGAGGTACGTCCATGCCTTCCGCATAAACGAATTCCACATTCGTAATTCCCATAAGACCGAGAACTGATCGCAGATAAGGAGTGACTGCATCGCTGTCATGGCCGACATGCACACCACCGCGCGAACTGAATACGATAGCGTCGACACCTTCCACAAGTCCGATGGGATAGGTTTCTGTCTATTGGAAAATAACGCTTGCGCGCGCCACAAGATCGAACCAGTTCTTCAATTGTGTAGGAACGTTGAGATTGCACATCGGTGCACCGATGAGTTCATCGATCAGTGTGTCCGAGAGGGTGACAGCGTTGCTGCCTGATTTCTTCGTAGGAGAGGACATCGCCAAGGGGAAAATTGTGGAATTGTTGCCCCCGTAAACAGTATCACTTTCCCTATATCGATCATATGGAGGCACAGCACTCCATTGCCGCTAAAGATCAGGCTTGCCATCAACCATCTGATAACAGGATTGGAAGGGGTCAGGTTTTGAACGCCTCCTCAATCTGTGGAAAGCGCTCCTGCCCCCGTTCCTCAAATCATGTATTTGTCCCAGAAACCTTCCTGCGGTGCAATCTGTTCAACGATGTCGACCCAGAGCCCTGAGGGGTCCGCAAAACCGAAACGACGCTGACCGAACGGCTCATCGGTAAGAGGATAGGTTACCGGTAATCCTTTTGCGATCAGTTCGTCATAAGCTGCTTTGGCATCCGCCACTTCCATTTCAAAACAGAGGCCGGTTCCGCTGAAGCTTTCAGGGCCGGGAGGCGCGGAGGGATGGTCGGGCGTCATGAAGGCAATAGAAGCGCTATTACCTTCGGCCACCAGCAGACAGAACCACGAACTGTCGAAGACCACTTCGCAACCGAGATGCTTGACCCAGAAGTCGCGCGCCTCGTCTTTCTTCCCTGTGACGACAATCGGGTAACGATCGGAAAAATGCATTGGGCGCTCCTTGCCAATCAAAAACAAACAGACTATCTGTTTTTGTGAGTTATAAAAACAGACAGACTATCTGTCAATTGCCTCATGAGAGAGTCGCCATGTCCGAGCCACCAATCTCCAAAAATGAACTTCGTGCTACCCGGACCAAGGGACGCTTGGTTGAGGCTGCGCGCAAACTGTTCGCCCGCGACGGGTATGCACAAACAGGGACCGAAGCCATTCTTGCTGCAGCAGGCGTGAAACGCGGTGCGCTCTATCACCATTTTCGCGACAAGGCAGATCTTTTTGAAGCTGTCTGTCGCGATCTCGCTGCAGAAGCAGCCGAAGCTGTCGAGGCCGCCACCGACGCGCTGACCGACCCCGTCGACATGTTAGAGAAAGGCGCCGTCGCCTGGATCGACTATATGGGGCGACCGGAAAGCCGCCGCATTCTCGTTATCGATGCGCCCGGCGTGCTCGGTCGCGAACGGTGGGAAGCACTGGACCGTGAACTGTCTTTCGATCTTCTGTGTGCGGGTGTGGCTGAAGCAATCAGCGCCAACGCGATCCGGTTTGAAGCAGGCCCCGATGTGCTCGCTGTTTTGTTCAACGGCGCGATGAATGAGATTGCGTTGCGTGCAGGCGACGATGCCACCGCGCTCAAGGCTGGTTTTCTCGAATTGATACGCGCCTTGACAGTTCGACCGTAACGGCAAAATGACAAGCCCAAATCGATGCGATCCCGTTGTTCGCCGCCTCAGGCACTTAGAAACCTCTTTTGGATGCAGGCAGACTTGAATTCTGGCCGGCTCAATCTCCTCGTCAAGGAACAATAAGTGGAAAACTCCAGTTCCGAATGACTTGACTTAACGAGGGCACATCGCCTGAAGATACGTCGCGATCAATGTTAAGCAAGTTTTCGTAAAACTACAGTTGGCCCGTGCTAAGTCTTTTGCATGAGCCTGTCATAGTCACGCATCCCTTTTCGGTACAACCCACCTATACGGTCAGCTTGACTCTCCCGGTCACCTTTCGTTCCATAGTCGGCAAACATTATGCCAGGGATCAGCATGATGCAGTGCTCGTCGAACAAAAACTCACCGGCCACCAGTTTCCGCAATGTTAGCGACCGGATTTTGCGCCTATTGAGGCTTCCCGAACTCTTTCTGTGCACGCTTCTCGCTATTTTCTTTGCTGGCAAGTTTGTCCTAATGCGAAAGGCAGCGACCGACTCTTTCGCAGTAGCCTTGATACAGCACGACGCTGCTATTCTAGCCGCCCTGCTGTTTCTTTATGCATTCAATCTATATTTCAGAAAAAATTCAAAATTACGCTATCTGGCCACGACGGCCAGGGCGCTTTGTATCTTGATAATTTTAATCTATATCATTGATATTCTGGCTTATTTCTTTTTTGCAACACGCCTTTACATTAGTGACGCGGTTACATTCTCAGGCGAAATGGATTCCTTCAGGACGCTATTAAGAACAGGATTCAACATCGTCACGGCGAAGCAAGGATGGATCGTAGTCATTGCGGCAATTGGCGTCGGGGCTGTAGTTTACTTCAGCTTTGTCTTCGTGTCTGGCCGGTCAAACGCGCGGCTAAGTCCTCTACCTATCCTGTCAGTGGGAGGGATGCTCGCAGCGTTCTACCTTGTTCATCTACCTGCCTATGTCTACGCATTTGGCGACAAACCTCTATTCGAGAACTTTGCTGAGCGAAACGCCAGCTTTTTTAAGAAAACCACATTCAGCGATGATCTTCGACGGACACTCCTCTCAACATCCGCGCCAACCACCTGTCATCCGGGAAGCAACAAACCGCTGGACGTACTGGTTGTCGTGGTGGAAAGTCTGTCGGCCTATCACTCCAGATATTTTTCCGGGATAGAAGACTGGACGCCCCGACTGGATGCAATTGCGCAGAACGAAACCGCGCTGACAAACTTCCATGCCAACGGATGGACGACAATCGGCGGGCTGGTTTCGCTTCTCACAGGGACGTTCCCCTTCGTGCCTGAACAAGCAAAACTCAATGCTTGGGGATCGCCCCGCCTGGACGACTTCATTGACATTCCCGAACCTCTGCCCCTAAATCTGGCTAAACTGGATTATCAAACCACTTTCCTCGGTGCTGGCGATCTTGGATTTCTTGGCCAAGCAGAATGGCTGCAGGCTATAGGGTATCAGCGGATCATCGATAACCATGACCCGCGCCTTGACAAGCAAGCCATCAGAGGGCCATTCAATTCAGTTCCAGACAAGCAACTTTTCGATCTCGTATTGGACGAGATTGCCCACATGAAAGGGACTGGCCGTCACTTCATCACGGCACAGACATTTTGGAGTCATCGTCCGTTCATGGCGCCTGACGGAAGCGCACATCATAGTGAAGAATACGTCATGCGAACGACCGATCAGGCAATCGGCTATCTGTATGACGGGCTTCTCAGGATGGGATTTTTGGATCACGGTATTCTGTTCATTGCGGGTGATCACAGGGCCATGGAACCATATAGAAAGGCAGAGATTGATCGGTTTGGCGCAACTGCTGTCACAAGGATACCTGCCATCGTAGCAACCAAAGCTGTCAATCTACCGCATGTGATCGCCGGAAATTTTCAGCAGCGCGATTTGCAGGCATCACTGATGGCGCTAATCGACAAGGAATACTGCCTTGACGCATATCAGGGTACGTTTTTGGACCCACACCCTGCACCACCACAGTGCATTATGCACGCCCGGGGAGACGATCGCGACTTAATACTGGTCAAATGTAATGACAAAGAAGGTGTTGTCGCTGTTGCTGGCGATGCGACGGCGGTCGCCAGTGGTATGCTGCCCAACGAAGTTGCGCTCATAGAAACTATAAATCGAAATAGGTTGCGCCTTCCTGTGAATAATACAGGCCTGCTGGCGAACCACCAAGCAAACGCCGCCAGATGATATGCTCCAACCCCATTAGCAGTAACAGATAGGCAAGCGCATTCTGGACCCTGGCCTGTCACCCATCATATAATAGTTTTCAATATTTCATTCCCACAAAATATATTCTATTGCACATAAGAAATACTATTCATTTGATATTCTATCAATGACAAGCAATAACTACATGATTTTACGTTATTTTCGTATTTCATCGATAATTAAATATTATTTAAATGGCTTTCTAGGATGAAATCCTTTCTTCAAATACACCTGAAATGGAATATAAACCTCTCGTTCGACCAACAATTATTCAAAATCGCACGCTCCTGGATTGCGGGTCAGACACCATAGGACACACAAAGAGGCGAAGATTCAGCGAATTGACGACCTTCGAGCTACGAAGCTCGTAAAGGTCGTCATTCTGGCCGACCCAATGTTGATGAGAGTTTGCAGCCCTTCAAGTATGCAGGCGATCGCTCGGCTTACACAAGAAACATAGTTCTGTGTGCAGCGGCGCTGTTATTCCTGCAAAAAGCACAGCCCCCGAGTATGGCATCACAATATCGCTGCCATCAGCACGTTTTCCTATGATCTTCCCTTTTTCAACTTTCTCGCCTGCTGCAAATTGTTTGAGCAAACGATCATCTTTATGATCGGCCAGAATAGCATCGCTGATTTCAAGCACCCATGATGGCTGAGCTACGGCTGGCTGTGCGGAGATCAGACCCAGCGCCGCCATTCCGTTAACGACACAATCATAACCGACCTGCGGCCCATTGGGATCGAGATGTTGACCGCATTCGACGGTTACACCGTACCCACCCGCAAATCGCATATATTCAGTAGTGCCTATGGCATGCAGGGACGACAGCCCTTCCGTTACGCCAGCTTCACGTTTTTGCTTAAGTGCCTTTTCGTGCGCTGGTAACCAGCCATGAATAATGATCGGAAGGCCAAGCGCCTTAGCCAGCTTTTCTTCCGCTTCCTGATGCGCGAAAGGTTCAAGTGTTCCGTCGTTGTTGCGCGGTCCCATCAGAGCTAACGGCGGCCCGTCCGAGCTGAAAGAATGTAGATCGATCAGCACATCATGGGCGCGTAGCAATGGGCAGATGATATTGGCCACGCGATCCTCGTTGTCCTGAGGGATAGCACTTTCGGAAAGATTACGGTTGAAATTGCGGTCGCCGACGCGGGTATTGTTACGAAAGGCAAGCCCGTTCACGACGGGCACAAAGGTTACCGCGCCACATTCCAGGCTCCTTTGTCCGCTGCGGAATTCACTGATCAGACGCGTGATCGCATAAGGGCCGCATGGCTCGTTACCATGCACTGAACCGGTCACAATAAGGCGCGGACCTGGCTTCAAGCCATGGAACGTAACCGCCTCTATGGCTGTGGACGGGGTTGCCACCAGCGGTGCGAGGGTCGTTTGTGGCCCATCGACCGACGCAATATCGATAACCATGCCGGGTCGCACTCGGCGTGCCAGTTCCATCAGATGTTCGTGGGCTACGACGACGCAGCCCGATGTACCGCTAAAGTCGGGGCGGGCGGAATGCATGAAAATGGCAGACCCGCCGCGTGCGTCAGGCAAGGCATCGTTCCAGCCGACAGGGATGATCAGATCGAAAAGCCACTCCCCCCGACGGGAAGCCTGTGTCTCATCGGTTTCAAAAACCAGCTGGTTATAAAATGGACTGTCTACATCTTCCACCCAGCGATAGTTTTCGGGCTTGGGTAAAAATGGGAAATCGAAACTGCGTGGCTCATCGCCAAAAACCGCAGGATCGTAAAAGCCATAACGCAAAGGATAGCGACCATGGGGGGTTTTCCCATCACCTTCACGTTTCAACTGCGGTTCCACCAACCCATTGCGGCCTATCGCGCATTTGACGGTCCACTCGTCAATAGTGAGCAAGCCGATATGGGGATTCTGTTGGTCTTGCCCAGTACGCACAACAATGGTGGGCTGTTCAAGCGTTCCGACCAAAAATGGATTCTGACTCATAATCTTAGCCTTGTTCTAACAAGTGACAGCGTGCTCGATGGAAAGAGCTGTCCGACGAATTGGTGAAAGCGGGAATATCGCCAGAGCGGCACGAAACAAATGCCGATGGGCAATGAGGATTGAAGGCACAACCTTGCGGAGGGTTGAGGGGCGATGGAGCCTCGCCTCGCATGCGGCGTTTACCAGCAGTTGGAGCCAAGGGGTCGGGGATCGAAGCGATCAATGCCTGCGTGTAGGGATGCAGCGGTTTGGTGAAGATATCGCTCCAGATGCCTTCCTCAACGATACGGCCAAGATACATCACTGCGATGCGATCGCTCATGTGTTCAACGACACCCAGATCATGCGAAATCATCAAGAGCGCAATGCCTAGCTCATCTTTCAGTTCCAACAAAAGATTGATTATCTGGGCACGGATGGAAACGTCGAGTGCCGATACAGGTTCATCACAAACAAGAAGTTTCGGCTGTACGATCAAGGCACGCGCGATACAGATGCGTTGTCTCTGACCGCCGGAAAATTCATGCGGCCTACGGTTCGCCGCATCAGGTTTCATGCCGACCTTGCCCAGCATATCGACCACGCGCGCGTCGATCTCAGCCTTGTCCTTCATGCCATGGAGACGTAAAGGGGCGGCAAGCGCTTCGCGTACAGTACGGCGTGGATTCAATGAAGCAAACGGGTCCTGAAATACCATCTGCACGCTGCGGGCTTGGGTAAGAGGGTCGTTCCGCACATTCGCTGCCATATCGTGGCCCAGAACATGTACGGAACCGGAGGTGATCGGAACAAGCCCCATGATTGCGCTCGCAAGAGTAGATTTCCCGCAACCGCTTTCCCCCACCAACCCCAGGCATTCACCAGCGTTGATGGACAATGAGATTCCATTGACCGCCTTCAAGGTCTTTTTCCTGAAGTTTTCGCGAACCGTGTAATGGACGCGAAGATTCTGAATGGCCAGCACTTCCTCTGGATTTTCATTGAGGTTACCGGCTGCAGGTACCAGATCGGAGTTCAGTTCAATCATGATGGAAACACCTAATCGAGCCCGGTGCGTCGAGGGGAGTGAGCGGCGGCATAGCCCCACGGCATTCATCGCTGACCCGCGGACAACGCGAAGCAAAGCCACACCCCATGTCACGTTCCATCAAACCTGGAACGACACCTTTAATTTCTGTCAGTCGCGACCGCCCCTCCTCCAAACGCCGCCCCAGACGAGGAAGAGATGCGACGAGGCCGCTCGTATAGGGGTGGCGCGGGTCGGTGAAGATTTCGCTTGCAGGGCGCTGTTCGACAATGTGGCCAGCATACATAACAGCAACACGATCGCACATACGCGCCACCAGCCCCAGATCATGGGAGATCATGAGCACCGCGGTGCCCCGCGCTGTGCACAGGTCGAGGATCAATTCGACAATCTCTGCTTGAATCGTAACGTCCAGCGCAGTGGTCGGTTCATCGGCGATAAGCAGCGCAGGGTCGCATGCCAGCGCAATGGCGATCATGACCCGCTGGCGCATGCCACCGGATAACTGATGCGGATAATCCTTGATGCGTCGCTCCGGGCTTGGAACCTGGACCTGCTCCAGAGCCTCAATGGCCTTCAATCGAGCTTGACGGGCGTTCATCCCCTTATGCAGCACGAACATCTCGCCGATCTGGTCGCCTATCGTCATCAAGGGATTGAGCGAGGTCATTGGTTCCTGAAAGATCATGGCGACGCGGTCACCCCGCAAACGCCTCAGATCCTTGTTGGGCAGACGACCAATATCCTGGCCTTCCAGAAGAACTCTTCCCTGGGTCACATTCATCGGCTCGCGCAGCAATCCCGCGATCGTCAGCGCGCACAGACTTTTGCCACAGCCGGATTCCCCGACCAGCCCAAATACTTCGCCAGACCGGATGGAAAAATCCAGATTGCTGACCGCCGGGAACGTGCGTCCTTTGGCCCGAAGCGCAATCGAGAGATCATCGACCTGTAAAATTGAATTGTCGGTCATCAGCGCTTTGACCTCCCATGAGGATCCAGCAGGTCGCGCAGTCCATCCCCCAGCATGTTAAAGCCGAGAACGGTAATAAACAGCGCCATTCCTGGGAAAATGGCTACCCATGGCGCCACCATCAACTGCTCACGAGCACGCGCCAACATGCCCCCCCAGCTCGGTGCTGGCGGAACGACGCCCAGTCCTAGAAATGACAGCGATGCTTCCGCCATAATTGCCGATCCAATGCCCATCGTGGCGACCACGATCAAAGGTCCACCGATATTGGGCAGAATTTCCCGCATCATGATGTAAAGCTTGTTGAAACCCAGCGTGCGGGCTGCCTGCACATAATTCTGCGATTTCTGGGTTAGAACCTGCGCACGTGAAATTCGACAGCTATAGGCCCAGTCCGTCAAACCGAGCGCAATCAACAAGCTCAAAAGCCCAGGTCCAAGCACGGCCATCAGCGCCAGTGCAAAGACAATGGTGGGAATTGACAGCATCAAATTGGTAAGGCCTTGGACGAATTCGTCCCACCAGCCGCCAATATAGCCCGCTGAGAGACCGAGCAACACGCCGATACACGTATTCATCATTTGAATGGCAAGCCCTATCATCAGCGAAATACGCGCGCCATAGACGATGCGCGAAAAAATATCCCGGCCCTGCTCATCGGTACCAAACCAGAACTGCGCGCTTGGTGCTTCTTCGGCATAAAGGAGATTGGAATTGGAGACCGGATCATAGTGGGCAATCCATGGCGCGAAGAGTGCTACCAGAACAATGGTCACGAATATCGTGAGCCCTATGAGAAGATTGGAGCGTATCATGAATACCGCCTGTCCCGATCGAAATGTCTGAATAACTGCAGAGGACGCTTTTCCATAAGCGATCACCGATATCGAATGCGCGGATCGATCGCGAGATATGCGATATCGACAAGCGTATTGATGACGAGAAAGAAGAGCACGATCACAAGAATGCAGCCCTGTACCGTTGGAATGTCACGCATGGAGACCGACTGCGTAAGCAGCGAACCGATACCCGGCCAGGCAAAGAGATTTTCGATGACCACCGATCCGCCTAGCATTGAACCGAACTGCAAGCCGATCGTTGTCAGTATCAAAACGAATGCATTCCGCGCCATGTGCTTGGTCACAATGCGGAATTCCGAATTACCTTTTGATCTGGCAGTGCGAACAAAATCGGCATTCATGGTTTCGAGAACGGCTGCGCGGGTCGTGCGGGCCAAAAGCGCCATCGGGGCAATGCCAAGAGCCAGAGCTGGCAGTATCAGGTTCTTTAGATTGCCGTTACCATAACCGAAGGTAGGCAACAGTCCCAGTTTCAGCGAAACGAAATACATAGCCAGCAAGCCGAACCAGAAACCAGGCAAAGACAGACCCGATACAGCTGTTATCATAGCCGTTGTATCAAGCCAGGTACCTTGTCGCACCGCAGCCAGAAAGCCGAGCGGCAAGCCAATGATGATGGCAAAGAAAATAGCGGCAACGGCAAGCTTGAACGAGGCGACAATTCGGCCAGACAACATGGCCGTAACCGGGCGCTGCGTGGAGAATGACTTCCCGAGATCGCCAGTTGCAAGTCCGGTGATATATTTGCCGAACCGGTCTAACAGGGGGTCTTTCAACCCCAGTTCTTTTTCGATACGTTCCACAACCGCTGGGTCAATGTCACGTTTATCACCTGCAAGCGATGACACAAACGTGCCGGGCATCACGCTGAATAGAAAGAAAATCAACGTTATTGCAGCAAAGACCGTGACCAGAGATTGCAGCATTCGTCTGCCAATCACCATCAACATAAGAATATCCATAATTGTGTCTGGAGCGCACTCCGACCGCACGGACCGAAAGCGCTGAAAGCGTTCACTTCTGAACGCTGTATTTGAACGACATTCGAGAGGCGCTTTCGCTTATCCCGGCAGTCTGGCACCGCACATCCTTTCGGGTGCACGGTGCTGGGCTATTCTGGCTCACTGCCTGCCGGGAGCATTATCGTCGAGCCAAAGCGAATCTACCTCGATAATTGCTGCTTCGGTCACGTTTGCGTCAACACCATGAATCCATGGTTGGGTTGCCACTACAGCCTTGTTGTAGTTGTTGAACCAAACAGGCGCTTTTTCGAAAATATAGCCGTCAGCCTTTTTCAACAGTTCCACACGTTTGGCTGGATCCGCTTCGGCTGCAGCCTCATCGAGGATCGCATCGTAAGCCGGATCTTTGAACGCACTGCGATTGCAGCCAGAACGGCTTACGCGGCTATCGAAGCAGCGCAATGCATTGAGCGAATCCGGGCCTGTCCCCGCCGAGCGGAACCAGGCCATTGCTTTACCCTGATCCATTTCGTCAACAAGCGTATTGGAATCCACGACTTTTGCCGTGGCAGTAATGCCTACCTCCTTGAGAAACGGCATCATTGCTTCCAAAACTCCAAGGCTCGAAGTTCCTTCCGTCACCGAGATCGTGACCTCGAAGCCGTTCGGATAGCCTGCTTGTGCCAGCAGTTGCTTCGCCTTGGCCGGATCGTAGGGATAAGGTGCGCGTTCCTTGTCGAAAGCTGCGGCAGTGGCCGGTAACCAGCCTGTTGCTTTGTACGCCTTGTCCTTGAGAAGCTTGCGGATGATGATATCGCGATCAACAGCATAATTGATCGCCTGACGCACACGCACATCATCGAAAGGCTTCTTATCGGTATTCATGCCCATATGCCGCGTGAAGACTTCTGAAAGTTCGATCAAACCTTTGGAAAGTTCAGGATCGGCCTTGTAGAGAACATAGGCATTTTCCGACAAAACGGTGGCGTCCAGCTCACCTGCACGGAAAGCCATATCAAGCGCGCTATTATCACCGGAAATGGTGAATTCAACCGCATTGGCATAAGGTTTGCCCGATTTGAAGTATTTATCAAATTTCTTGCCGGAAATCTTGGAACCCTCGACATGGCTTTCAAATTTGAATGGCCCTAACCCCACAGGATGAGAAAGGAAATTTCCGCTTTCCACTTCTTCCCTCGGCAAAATCGCCGTTATGGCTTCGAAGAACTGCGTTCCGGGATCGACGAGATCCTTGAATGTCAGAGAGAAAGTGCGGTCGTCGATTTTTTTGATGCCGCTGATTTCCTTGGCTTCACCCTTCGCATATTCCTGCGCGCCAGCCAGTGTTCCGACTTGTACCGCCCCCGGATAGCCTTTCGTGGGGTCCATGATACGCGTGTAAGACCACACCACATCGTCCGTCGTCAGTTTGCGGCCATTGTGGAAATAGATATTGTCGAAAAGTTCATAAGTGAACGTCTTGCCATCTTCGCTGATCTTTACCAACCTGGCAAGATCGAGTGCCGGCGCGTTCTTTTCCGATTCCCACGTATAGAGGGACCGATGAAACGCCTTGGAGACGACCATATCCTGCGATGTATAGGTCGCATGCGGATCCAGGCTCTTGAGAGCTGCGCCATAGGGCGCCGCCAAATGCAATGTGCCACCGGACTGGGGGGCATCGGCCCAAGCTGAGAACGCTGGTACAGCCACCGTCAATGCCGCGCCCAACAGCGCCGCCTTGATAATCGAGCGATAATTCATCTTTTCCCCTTATGTTTGATTGGTTTTATCTTTGCTTAGCTTTGAAACGCATATTCGTGAAAGCGCTTCGCGAATGTGGGAAGGAAGGTTTTGTCGTCTGCCGCCCACTTGCTGTCACACATGACGAACAAGACAAAACTTTTGCCATCCGGCGCCTCCCCATAAACCAGATCATGTCTGGTCCAGGACGTATGCCCACCTTTCGACCAGGTCATCACTTCAGGCGGCAAGCCCTCAACCAGAAAGCCGCGAACCTGATCCCCTTCCGGCTCAGCATCGTTCGGATGCCGCTGAAATTCGCGATTCATCAGCCCCATCATCCACTTTGATCGCGGACGGGCATCGCGCGCGATGTCGTGCAATAGTGCAGCACCCGACAAAGGTGTAAGCAGATTGCCGTTCTGGCCATTGCGGATTTGTTTGGCTCGCCCATAGGGACTGTCTTCGTAGGTACCGTGCAAGACATTGATGCCTGCAAATTCCATACGGTTTTGTGAATCGTACCATTGCTGGACGCGGTGGCGCGCGGCGCACCAGTCTTCAAGCGCTTTGCCTTGCAGGCATGCACCGTCATCCGCTCCTGTTAGACGGCCAACGAGGTAAACAGTGGCCTCATTGGAAGAAATCGCCATCATCTGTGCAGCAGCGCGATCGTCTTCCTCATCTTCCGCAATCACGCCGTCCTCACGGAATGCAGCCAGAGCGTCCAGAAAGAACAGCTTGATAACGCTTGCCGGATAAATCGGCTTGTCAGCCTGATGCCCATACCATGGCGATTGGAGGAAGGGGCCAGGGTCGCACGAACGCAGTGTTGCGTTGTAGATGCAGGCTGCAACCCCAACCTGGCTTTCATCGAGCGCTCCACCGGTCGATGCCAGCGCGTCTGCCAAAGCGCGCTCCGCCGGATGGGACGTTGAGATGAGAGTTGTAGTATTCATTTCTATCCCCTTGTTCTGTTCTGATTTAGCCAAGGAAATTTTTTATTTGATATAGAAAACTTATTAGAAGTTCATGCATATTGGATATGAAGTGGCGGCCAGACGGCGCAATTAAAGCGAGAAACCCATGCAATCGCGGAAAAACCATATCAATGTTCGTCAAGTAGAAATTTTCCGCGCCACGATGAAATTTGGCACTGTCACGGCCGCTGCCGCTGCTCTTGGGTCATCCCAACCCACCATCACTCGCGAGCTGTCCAGACTGGAAGAGCATATTGGATTTCGTCTATTCGAACGACGTTTGCAGCGCTTGGTACCGACGGCAAGAGCGCTCAAACTGTTTGAGGAAGTGCAGGCTTCATTCATTGGCCTGGATCGAATCAACGGCTTTATTGATCGCCTGCGGGAGGCCTCGGAGGAAATCCTGACGGTTTCCTCTCTGCCAGCCTTTGCACTGACTATATTGCCGGAGGCGGTTAAGCGGTTGAATGCAGATCATCCTGATTTAACTCTGCAAATCAGCACCGTCGACCCACGCAATCAATCAAGCATTTCAGGCTTCAACTTCGATATCGGATTGATCGAGGACGTCTACACGGAGCGCGATGCCGATGCTCGCATTCTGTGGACTTTCAAGCTCGTCGCCGTTTTGCCTCCGCAGCATCCGCTCGCAACCCGGGACTTCCTCGAACCAGCCGATTTTGAAGGTATTAATTTTATAAGCCTCGGCCCGCGGGATCCTTATCGGCTCAGCGTGGAACGCATATTCGATATGGCGGGTACGCAGCGTCGCCTGTTCCTGTCGTCGCAATCTGCTGGCGGTGTATGCGAATTGGTTCTGAAAGGCTTGGGTGCCTCCATCGTCAATCCCCTCACAGCGCTCAGCTACGAGCAGCAAGGCCTGGTCTTGAAACCCTTTTTACCCGCCCAGGATTTTGTGCTGTCTGTCCTCAGCCCCTTCAACCGGCCGATCGTTGCCAGTTCTGAATCTCTCGTAAAACATCTATCGCAAATCTGTGCAGAAACACATAACACACTGGTTCAGAAGGGCTTAATCTTGTCCGAAAACAAGAGAGTTTAGATAGATCAGATTTTCCATACGCTATTGACTTAAATGCACACTCCAGCGACCTAAACGGTCGCGGGAGAAACCACCCAAATAACCTCGCACGTGGTTTCGCCTACTGTCCAGAACCGAACCATGGACCGAGCAGGAAACGCAAAACTATCGCCAGTATTGATAACGAACTGCCTTTCATCAAGTTCCAACCCGAGTGTCCCCCGCAGCACCAGACCGCATTTCCCCCCATCAGCATTGGAATAGGGCTCGCCCGAATCCGCACCCGGTTCCATCAGAAAGCGAAGCATCTGAATTTGCGGCTGGGTGTCAGGTGTCAGCAATTCTTTGATCAGTGCGCCATCATTATAGGTCAAAGAGCGCCGGCTATTGCTCTGTACAATAAACTCGTTAGCCTGATTTTCGAGGTTGTTGTCCCGATGGAAAAGCCAGTTGACTGGCATATCCATCGCAGAACAAATGGCCCTGAGGGTTTTGATAGAGGGAGCAGCCAATCCGCGTTCCACCTGGCTCAACATGCCCACGGATATCCCGGCAGGCTCAGCCACCTGCTTCAACGACATACCTCGCATCTGGCGACGAAGCCGCAAAGTTTCACCAACCTGAACAGCATCGCTTTGCGATTCCATGACACTCAGTTCTGTCGACATATGCCACCCTCTCAAAGACTGAATCTTTGCATTCATTAATACACCAATCAATTTAATTGTATTAAAAATATTTGACAAAAATTTTAATACAGTCATAATTTTAACATAACACGTGCGGATCGCAATCAAGAACATCTCTATTCAGGCCGATCGAACGTGGGGAACAGTATCTCGGGATTTTGGGAGGAATCATCATGAGAGCTATCAGGATTGCAGCACTTTGCGCCGTCATGACATCCGTCTCTGCCACTGCTATGGCAAGAGACCTAACTATCGCCGGGTGGGGTGGGAATTATCAAGATGCTCAGCGCGAGGCCTATTTCAAGTCCATTGCGGAGAAATTGGACGTCAACATAGTTGAGACGACCTATCTTGGCGGACTGGCTGAAATCAAGGCCATGGTAGATACCGGCAATGTTACCTGGGATTTTCTCATCATGGGAGGCTCAGAGCTGCAACTGGCCTGTGACGAAGGCCTGTTGGAAGAACTTGATTGGAAAGCGATTGGTGAGAGCAATCTGTTACCGGGGGCCGCAACGCCATGTGGTGTCGGCAATGTGGTAATAGGAAATGGTTATGCCTATAATTCTAAGGCGTTTCCTCAGCCGCCGCTTGATTGGAAGGACTTTTTCGATCGCGAAAAGTTTCCCGGCAAACGTGGTATCCGCAATAGTCCTAGCATGAACCTCGAATACGCTCTCATGGCCGATGGTGTAGCCCCAGATAAGGTCTATGAAGTGCTGGCTACACCAGAAGGAGTGGATCGGGCATTTGCGCAATTCGACAAAATCAAGGACCTGTTGCAATTTTGGGAATCGGGCGCACAACCCATAGAATGGCTTGCCAGCAATAATGTCGCCATGTCCACCGGATATAATGGTCGCGCGGTCATGGCTAAGCGGGAAGGCAAGCCTATTGAATTTGTCTGGAAGAACCATCTGGTTAACATGGATGGTTGGGCGATGGTCAAGGGCTCGCCTTACAAGGACAAGATCAACGATATCTTCAAAATCGTCAACGACCCACAGAACCAGGCAAAATTCTCATCCCTGATGCCCTATGGCCCGTCCAACACCAAAGCGGCGGAATCTCTAACACCGGAAATGCTGAAAGAATTGCCTGCTGCGGACAATATCAAGGATGCGGCCTTTTATTCCGATACTTTTTGGGTAGAGCATCTGGATGACCTGACAGAGCGCTGGACCCGATGGGCGACACAATAAACTCCAGTCAGTCAAATACTCCTTGTTGAGAGCCTCCGGCGGTCGATCCGCCGGAACAAACATCCCAAAAAGGCGAGCAGAATGATTGCAGCGTCCCGCAAACCGGGCGGCAGCGGATTGGCAGCTATTGCCTGCCTTGCTGTCCCGCTCGTCCTATATACATTTCTCTACTTGGTGCCGATAGGCTCGGTCATTTCGCTCAGTCTCGACAATCGAGAACTGTCAGGCAGCCTGATAAACTTCAACCGCGCGGACAGTCATGATCGCAATGCCCAGGCTGCAGCACTTGTGACCGATATGCGAGCGATGCACGCCAGCCAGCAGGCCGCTGTCGCCCGCGAACTCAATCAGGAACTGAGCGGTTTCCGAACGCTGTTTCTAAAGACAGCCCGTGCCGCCAATACGATAAAAGCCGATCTTCCTAGTTTGACCGACTTCGATCCGCGCTGGAACGAAGAAAAATATTGGACAGTAATAGCACAAAACTCCGACAGGATCAGCTTGCGTCACTTTGAGAGGGCCACCGGCTTCAAGGTGAACGAAGAAGGCAGACTTGAGGCTGGTGGCGACGATATATATCTTCAGATCATGGGTCGCACGCTGACCATTGCGGTTGAGGTCACCCTCGTCACCTTGCTGATCAGTTACCCGCTTGCCTATGCCGCGCTACACGCTCCACGTAGAATGGCCGCGTTTATCCTCGTTGCAGTCTTGATGAGTTTCTGGACTTCGATCCTCGTGCGCACGACTGCATGGGTGATCCTGCTGCAGACATCCGGCATCCTGAACACCTTTCTCCTCTGGACCGGCCTGATAGATGAACCGCTACAGCTGATTTTCAATCGCTTCGGCGTGATCGTTGCCATGACACATGTCCTGCTCCCATTCGCCATTATTCCAATGATGAACGTGATGCGCACAATCCCGAAGTCGCAAGTAGATGCATCGCGAAGTCTCGGTGCAGGTGCGGTAGAATCCTTTCTGCGCGTCTATTTTCCGCAAAGCCTGCGCGGCGTTGGAGTGGCAGCTGGAACGGTGTTCATTCTCGCTCTTGGCTTTTACATCACACCGGCGCTTACGGGCGGCCCGAAAGACCAGATGTTGTCATTCTATATCGCAGACTTCGTCAAGCGTGCCCTAAACTGGGGTATGGCCTCGGCGCTTTCCGTACTACTTCTCGGTACCGTTCTGATACTGGTTTCCCTTTTCGGCACGCTTCGCTGGCTTGCAAATCGCAGAGGGGGAGCCGTCTAATGTCCCGCTTCATCTTCTGGACTTCGACGTTGCTGGCGCTGGCTTTTCTGGTCATTCCTCTGGTATTGATCATGCCATTGGCTTTCAATGAAAGCTCATTCCTGACATATCCAATGGAAGGCTTTTCACTAAAATGGTTCCATGAAGTCTTTGCGCAGGAGCAGTGGGCGCGATCATTTCTCAATAGTCTAAAGGTGGCGGTCGGTACAACCCTTGTAGCTCTGCTGGTGGGTGGGCTGGCTGCCACTGGCGTCATGCTTCTGAATCGCTGGCTGCAAACCATTCTAACCGCGCTTTTCGTGTCGCCGATGATTGTTCCCAGCATCGTCATTGGTGTTGCCTTTGCCTATTCCTTTGGTCGAGTGGGCCTGTCCGGCAGCTATTGGGGACTAGTGCTTGCCCACTCTATTCTTGCAGCACCTCTGGTTTTCCTTTCGGTAATGACGTCATTGCGCGGTCTCGATCCTGATCTTGACCGGGCTGCCGCCTCTTTGGGGGCATCACGTCGTCACCGTTTCATGACAGTCACTCTACCACTTGCAGCTCCCGGCTTTATGGCTGGCGCTCTATTTGCCTTCACGACCTCCTTTGACGAAGTGGTGGCAGCGCTTTTTCTCGCCTCCCCCGAATCCACCACACTACCTGTTATGCTGTTTTCTGGCCTGCGAGATCGCTTGCAGCCGACACTGGTCGTGGTGGCATTGCTGCTATCACTGATCAGCTTTGCATTGCTCGCACTGATGCACTGGTTACAGCAGCTCGGAAAACCAGAAAAACACTGAAATTCCGATAAAACGGAGCACTATCATGGCCTTCATCAATATCAGCAACATCAACAAATTTTACGGGACCATGCAGGCCCTGCACAATATATCATTGAGCATCGCCAAAGGCAGTTTTGTGACGTTACTCGGGCCATCCGGCTCCGGAAAAACCACCTTGCTCAAAATTCTGGCCGGTTTTGAAGATGTATCAAGCGGTGAAATCCGGCTGGAGGGACGTGACATCACCTCACTCAAGCCAGAAAAGCGTAATTTTGGCCTCGTTTTTCAAGGCTATGCCTTGTTCCCGCATATGAGCGTCTTCGACAATATTGCTTATCCGCTTAAAGTTCGCCGCAAGAGTCGCGATCAGATTTCCAGCCAGGTCAACGCCATGCTTGAGCTGGTTCAGCTTACCAAGTTCGCGCGGCGCAAACCGCATGAATTGTCAGGCGGTCAGCAACAACGTGTGGCGCTCGCGCGCGCGTTGGTATTTGAACCAGACCTTCTGTTGCTCGACGAACCCATGTCTGCCCTCGATAAGAAGCTGCGTATCGACTTGCAGGATCAATTGCGAGACATCCACCATCGGCTTGGAACTACCTTTATCAATGTTACGCATGACCAGGAAGAAGCCATGCATATGTCCGATGGCATCGCCGTCATGAACCATGGCCATATCGAACAATACGACACCGGGCATCACCTCTATCGCAAACCAGGCTCGCGCTTCGTAGCCGACTTCATCGGAAAGTCGAACATATTTGAAGGTGCGCTCAGTCTCACGTCCTCAGGACCACAGTTCAATGCTGCCGAGTTCACCGTGAGCGGAACGTATTTGAGCTCGGCTGCTGACCGCATTGGCAGGGCAGACCTGGTCGTG
Source organism: Brucella tritici (assembly GCF_008932295.1). Classification (GTDB taxonomy): domain Bacteria; phylum Pseudomonadota; class Alphaproteobacteria; order Rhizobiales; family Rhizobiaceae; genus Brucella; species Brucella tritici. The sequence goes on from NZ_WBWA01000001.1 coordinate 402,341, forward strand.
CGCCCGGAAGATATCCGACTTGGCTTACCAACCGATACAGCACGAACCACTGGAGACATCGTGCTCTCCGGTATGGTGGCGTCGTCAACATACTCGGGGGATCGGGTCCTCTATACGGTTTCTCTCCCAAACGGTCGCACAATCGCGACCTACGGCAGCGCGCGCGATGGGGCCCTCTCAACAGATGCACCAGTACTGATCGCATTCGACGCCAAAGACTGCATCTTGCTCAATTAAACGGGGAATGAACGCGTGAATAAACTCAGATCAGCAGCAACTGGAAATCTAGGGACCGGTGAGGCCAGTCAGCCCAACCCAACACTTGTACTTGAGGGAGCACCAGAGTTTCAATCCTGGCCCCTGCTCGACGGGCCAATAGCCAGTGGAGTGTGGTCGGCAACGACCGGTCATCATCGTGTCATGCGCGACGCAAGCACGCTTGAAACCTTCTATATTCTTGAGGGAGAAATCATGCTGTTCGAGGATGGTGTCGAACAGCCGAAATATTTTGGCCCAGGCGATCTTGTTGTACTTGAGCCCGGTTTTACTGGCAGTTGGAAGACCACCAGCACCGTCAAGAAGATCTATTTCACAACAAACCAATAACGGCTCAGCTTTGGAGAGCCGCGTTTAAGCGCTCCGTGCTGTCTCAGTGAATGTCAGGTTATGATGGAGAGGATATCATGAAGACCACGCCTTTCTGGTGGGAAGCAGCCGAACCGCAGCATGGCGAACGGGCGTTCGACAAAACATCATGCAGCGTTCTGATCATTGGCTCTGGCTATACAGGCCTATCGGCCGCAATCACATTGGCGGAAACCGGGCAGACCAATATCATGGTCGTTGATGCCATGCGCATTGGCGAGGGGGCCAGTTCGCGTAATGGCGGGCAGATCGGAAATGCGCCAAAGTTCACACTCACTCAAGCAACCGCCCGTTTCGGCGAAAAGCGTGCACGGGAGATCATGGACGATTATGGTTCATCCATGAAATTCATGATCAAGCGGGCGCAGACTCTTCAAGATCCGATAGACCTCAATCTTGCCGGAAGTGTCGCTGCCGCTCATTCACGCAAAGACCTGGCGAAGCTTAAGGCCTTTTGCGATAGCCTCGCCCCACAAGAGCGGGCGAAGTATGAAATCCTTGACGAGACGCAGATTCATAGCGTGCTCAAGACGGATATTTATCGCGGTGCGATGGTTCGACACGATCAAGGGACCATTCATCCTGCCAAATATGTCCGCGCTTTGGCTAACCGCGCCCGGACATTGGGTGTGCGTATTTTTACCGGTTGGCGCTATGAGGGCGCTCGCAAATCCGGCGGAGGGCATGTGGCGTTTCTGGAGAATGTCCAGAATGAAACCACAGTGGAAATCCAAGCAGAAAAAATCCTGTTGGGTTTGAACGGATATGTTGGGCCGGAAGTGAAATGGCTTCGCCAGCGAACAATCCCGGTGCAGAGCTACATGATCGCTACGGAGGAAATGTCCTTCGACTTGCTGGAACGCCTGATCCCCAATAATCGAGCGGTAGGCGATACCAAACATATTCTTTATTACTTCCGCCGTTCTCCGGACGGCAAACGTATTCTTTTCGGAGGGCGAGCGCGGTTTCGCAACTCCACAGAGGAACAAGGTGCGGCGGGATTGCGCACCTTCATGGAACACACTTTTCCCGAAACGCGTGGCGTGGAATTGAGCCATGGCTGGCTTGGCAATGTTTGCTTCGCTTATGATTTCTGTTCACATGGCGGACGGATGGAAGACGGAATCTATTATCTGTCTTGTTGTAACGGTGGCGGTATATCCAATCAAACTTATCTCGGTCACCGAATGGCCGAGTATATGTTAGGGGTTCCCAACTCAGATCGCGGCACAATCGGGAGCCATTTCCCGCGCCTATATTTCTACAACGGCAATCCATGGTTCTTGCCTATGGTGGGCACCTGGTATCGCTTTCAGGATCGAGCCGCACGTTATTTCGACTGAGGAATTCCCCGTCGACGCAGCAATCTCTTCAGCCGACGAAACACATAGACCACAGGCGGAGCGTTTTCTTCGGCTCGGTATCGCGAGCCCACAGGAAATTTCCGCAGAGGACGGGTAACATCATGTCATTGAATGTGGCGCTCACGCGTCAGAGCAATATGAACGGATCCGGCATTTTGATGATGGTGCTGGCGATGACACTTGTTCCAATGATTGATGTTCAAGCTAAATATCTGGTGACCAGTCAAATACCGGCGATGCAGGTCATTTTCTTGCGCATGCTGCTCGGCACTCTTTTTCTGGTACCCTTTATGATTGCGGGTCGTCATCCAATGCTTCCGCCAGCGCGAGGCTGGTGGAATGCCTTCGGACTCGGATTTTTCAGCGCTCTGGCTGGTGTTTGCTTTTTCAGTTCTCTGAAATTTCTCTCAATCGCAGATGCGGTGGCGATCAGCTTTGTTCAACCGCTATTTGTGACCTTGTTCTCGGGTCTATTTCTAAAGGAAAGGGTGCGCGCCGCCCGCTGGGTTGCTCTCCTGATTGGCTTTGCCGCCACTTTGATCATCATCCGCCCAACCCATCATGCGCTGGAAGTAGGTAGCCTTCTGGCTCTGGTCTCAGGTGCGGCGATGGCGGGATATGTTATTGCAATCAAGAAGAGCACCAGCGGGGTGCAGAGTGTGGCGCCGATAGCTCTGACTTTCCAAACGCATTTTTCGGCTTTTATCGTGGTAACACCCTTGATGCTCATGTTCTGGCAGGAGCTTGATCTATTTCAATGGATGCTGGCTGTCGGAATGACCTTGGTTGGCCTTGCTGGACAGTATCTGATTATTAAAGCCTATCACTATGGCGAAGCTTCAGTTGTCGCACCGTTCGCTTATATTGAAATCATCACTTCTACATTTTTCAGCTGGCTATTCTTCGCAGAGCTGCCCGACAATGTAACGTTTTTTGGTGTAACAATACTGGTTTGCAGCTCATTATATATTGCGTGGAGGCGTTAATATCAAATTTGGTACATACCACAGATCATCGCCCCTCATCGAATCATTAGCATCTATTCTTATGGAATCTTAGCGATTTTGATAATGAAAGATACTTTGGCTCTACTTTAGGAGATTAAAGCGCCCCTCGCGGTTAATCACCGCGAGGAAACAATAAAACATGGTCGCATGTTAGGTGTTATACTTGTCGTGATACATCTGCATCATGGCAATGTAGTCGGAAATATATTTCGCGTCATACCAGACCCCGAACAGGAAGCTGGACCGGCGCCGCGACTGGAACGGTAAGCCCAGGAAATAGATGCCCGGTTCCTTGGAGACGCCAAGTTCGTGGACAGGGTTTCCGTCCTCATCAAAGATATCCAGCTCAAGCCAGCTATAATCGCGCTTGAAGCCTGCGGCCCATATGATCGAGGTGATGCCAGCCTCGGCCAGATCCAGCTCAAGGATAGCGTTCTTTTCGTATTCAGTCGGCGGAAGTAGGTTGCGCGCATCCGGATATTCCGGCAGATCGAGCCCGTTATACTCAATATATCGATCGATCACATCGAGCGTATTGAGGTAGCTCTTGTTGCCTTCCTCAATGTTCTTGGCGAGATCATCCGCAAATGTAAGCTTTCCATCGCTATAGCCTTCTGTGCGGCCCACCAGAACGGCGCCCTTGGAAGCCAACAGACGATAGTCGATTGGCATCTTGGTATGGACGCCGCTGATAGCGAGAGCAATATTCTGGACATTTTTGTCGCGGTTGACGGTATCCCATCGACCCAGCACGCCTGTCCAGTATGCGCCTTCGCGGTCGCGATAAAAACGCGGCGGACGGATGTGCCGCCCCAATGACAAGTAAACCTTGCGACCGGTATCAACCAGTTCTTCAGCAATCTGGCCGCCCGAAGCACCTGCCCCGACGACAAGTACTGCGCCATCGGGCAGTTGATCCGGATTCTTGTAGGCGACCGAATGCATCTGGACAACGTCAGCAGTTTCAGGAACGATCCTGGGCGTTACTGGAACTTGGAACGGGCCCGTCGCCGCGATCACATTAATGGCTTCGAAATCACCTGCCGTTGTCGACACAAGAAAGCCCTGCTTCTTGGGCAATTTCTTGACCGATAGCACTGTAACACCCGTCCGAACTGGTGTTTTGGTGTTTTCGGCAAAGCTCGAGAGATAGTCGACCAGTTTCTCCTTGGGCGTAAAGACATCCTGTTCGATGTCAGGGATTCTCATGCTCGGCAGCCGATCATGCCAGGCTGGACCATTGGCCCGCAGCGAATCCCAACGTGCTGAGCGCCAGCTCTCGGCAATTCGCCCCTTTTCAAGAACAACGTGACTGATATTGGCCTTGCTCAGGTGTTCGCTCATCGACAAGCCAGCCTGGCCCGCCCCTACAACTACCGTGTTAACCTTTTCCATTATTCTTCAAACCTTTCCATGATACGCGGCCCAAACCTGTCTTCCATCGGCTGAACAAAGCGCGCAAAAATCCTGCCCTGCCACACCTGGGAGAAGCGCGGCAGTTAAATCCGTGTGTTTTGAGTTGAGTTCTAGAAGCCGGGTATTACATCACTCATGAGGCGACGCTGCTTCATGACCGGCATGTTGTTGCGAATTGAGTGGAGTTTCTCCATATCCAAACTGGCTGTGATGATGTCTGCACCTTGCCCGGCTCGCGCCACGACCTGCCCCCAGGCATCGACAATGACGGAATGACCGTAGCAACGTTTTTCCTGACCATCGACAACCACAGCGCCACCAAGGCCACAGGCAATGAAATGGCATTGTGTTTCTGCGGCACGTGCGCGAGCCAATAGCTCCCAGTGCGCCTCACCGGTGACCACGGTGTAGGCGGCGGGAAGCGTGATGATCTCAGCATCCTTGAGCCGCAGCGCACGGAAGAGTTCAGGAAAACGGACGTCGAAGCAGATGGCAGTACCGAAAGTAATGCCGTCCAACTCCCAGGTGACAATTTCATCGCCCGGTTTGATATAGTCGGATTCGCGGAAGGCCCCGCTGCCCAAATCACCCATATCGAACAGGTGCATCTTGCGATACTCGGCGATGACCTCACCCTGCCGATCAAAGACGACCGAGACGTTTGCGACGCGCTCGTCGCCGGGAACCTTGGCAAGGATCGTGCCTGCCTGCACCGCGACGTCATGGCGCTTGGCAAATGCTTGCGCCATTCGGAAAGCGGGCGCTTCGCGCAAGGGCTGGGCAAGTTCGACCGAACGCTTCTGGTCAGGACCGTAATAGCTGAAATATTCGGGAAGAATGAGGAAGTCTGGCCGATCCTCGGCCTGCATCGCCGTTACCATCGCCGCTTCCGCGGCAGGCACCGTGGCGTCTGGCGACAAACCCATCAACGTTTGAACCGCTGTGACTCTCATTGTCTAGACTCCTTGGATGAAAGAATTTCCAGTGAGTTGGTTGCCCGCCCCCCTGAATCCGGGTTCAGAACCCGCTCTACGAAAGTGGCCATTTGCGGCTCAAAGGCTTTCCAGAGGTTGCGCAGCTCTCCCAACGGCTCGACGGCCTGATCGATGCGCAGATCAATCGAACAAAAATCCGGATATTCAGCGACCTTGAGCGCCGCCGAGGATAACGGGAAAATTTCGCCTCCCGCTTCCAGTGCGGCATCAAGCGCCGCGAGCAGCCGCTCGGCAACCGGCTTGTCGCTTGTTTCAAGCGCCGCTGCCACCATTGCGGCCGGAACCTGATCATTCCTCAAAATATTGCCAACTGCGACGATCCCTGGAGCGGACGCGCTTGCATAGATCGGCTCCTGATGAACGCCCTGCCGCAACGCTGTTGCACCGTTGCGATCGACGATTGCAAGTTCGCGCCATTCAATGCCGGGCGCAGTAGCGATCTTGTCCAGCGTTTCCTGGGCTGAAAGCCCGTTTCTCAGATGGCGCAGTGCCGTCAAACCCAGACGCGGATCAGTGCGGTGCTGGGTGATGACAGCACCGGCGTCATGATTGACGAACAGACAACGGGCACCCATCGCCATCGAAGAGGTCGCCCCTGCAACGCCGAACTGTCCTGTTTGCGGACAGCGAAGAGCAATAGAGAAAGTCATCAGTTCAGCCTCAACATATGTCTGGCGGGAGAGAATGGCGACAGATCGATGCTTGGCTTGTCACCCGTCATAAGCTCGGACACGAATTTGCCGGTAATACCGCCGAGCGTCAGCCCAAGGTGGCCATGACCACAGGCATAGATGATGCGGGGATCCTTGCGGGATGGCCCGATAAAGGGGAGGCTGTCAGGCGTGGAGGGACGGAAGCCCATCCAAGTGTCCTGTCTGTCGCCCAATGCAGGCAGCATTTTTCGAGCTTTATTTTCAAGAACATCGAGGCGTGACTGACGTGCTGGCTTATCGAGTCCGCCCAAATCTACAGTTCCTGCCGCACGAATCTGATGAGACAGCGGGGTGAGGAAGAACCCATCGGACGGATACATAACCGGATGCGTCAACAGCGGCTCATCGTGTTCAAACGCGACGTGATAACCGCGCTCCGTATTCATGTTGAGGCGGTCGCCAAGCTGATTGGAAAGACCACGCGACCAGGCACCAGCCGAAATTACGATGCGGTCAGCAGAAATGACCTCGCTTCCAGTATGAACGCGCACGCCATCGGTGCCGCTTTCGATCCGCTCGGCCTTTGCCACAACGAAACGGCCACCGTGCGTTTGGATTATCTGGGCAAGGCCCCTGCAATAAGCTTCAGGGCTGTCGATCACAAAGCAACCGGGAAAAATCGTCCCGCCAATGTAACCCGGCGCGAGATTGGGTTCCATGGCAGCTATTTCGTCCAGCGAGAGGTATTGCGCTTCGATTCCCTCAGCACGCCGCCGATCATTGGACCTCTTGGCGTTCTGAGCTTCCTCTTCCGTGCGGTAAAGGTGGATCGAACCCGTTCCGCGTCCGAAATGAATGTTACCGACTTCTTCCATCAAGGGCGCATGCCCCTCTTCTATCACCTTCATCAGCGAACCGAGTGCGGAAATAGTCCCGTCCTGACGCCTGCGCAGCGACGCAGAAAGGAATGCAGCAAGCCATGGAGCGAGATCGAGAAGATCTCGCCAATAGAGCGTAAGCGGCCCATCACGACGCAACAACATTCCGGGAACTTTCCAGAGAATTCCGGGAGCGGCGGTGGGGAAAATTCCTGACGGCGCAACCGTTGCAGCATTGCCGAACGACGCAGCATTGCGAAACGATACACCTGGCAGGGGTGGCGTCGGGTCAACGAGGACTACATCCAATCCCTTTTTTTGCAGCCAGCGGGCCGTGGAAAGGCCCACGACGCCAGCTCCGATCACCGCAACAGTAAGCTTGCCGCTCTTATTGGTCTGCATTGGAGGCAGTTCCCTCAGATTGCTGCCGTTACGATGATCTCGACATCGTAACCTTGAGCCGCAGGCGGCACGACACCTGCAGCGCGGGATGGCTGATTCTCTGGATCGACCCACTGCTCCCACACTTCATTCATGGCATCGAAGTGCTTCTGATCTGAAATCCAGACCGTGGCGCGCAAAATCCTGGATCGGTCGGTTCCGGCTTCCTTCAGCCAACGGTCGACCTTTTCAAGCGCAACGCGGGTCTGATCCTGTATGGTTTCGTCCTTGTTACCGCACATGCCTGCCACATAGGCAATACCGTTATGGATCGAGACCATCGAGGTGCGCTTCAGTCGTTCAATACGGATTACATCGGCCATGTTATTTCACCAGCTTTCCGGCCCCTGGGGCCATTGATTTTCAAGAACGCGCCAAAAGGCCCCTCGCTACAATCTCAGGCTCTTTTGGAAGCCCATGAGCTTTTCGAGCATCGCGACCGCGATCACCGAGAGAACGATCAGTGCCGTTGCCATGGCGGCCACGGTCGGATCGTCAAAATCCTTGATGTATTGATAAGCCGCCACGGGCAGTACCTTGGTCCGATCATTGGTGAGGAACACGGCGATCGAAAAATTGTCGAGTGCCTCAACGAAGATGAATACCGACGCCGCCAGAATGCCCGACTTCAATTGAGGAAGGACAATGACAAAGAAGGTGCGGAAAGGGCCAGCACCAAGATTGCGCGCCGCCTCTTCGATCCGCGGATCAAGGCCAAGGAGATTGGCTGAAAGTGCGCGAATGGCAAAGGGTAGCGCGAAGACCAATATGCCCAGGCAAAGACCAAAAAGACCAATACGAACACCACCTGCCGACAGCAGCGAGAGGAGCGAGACACCCGTTACAACGCCCGGAATAATCAGCGGCGACAGGATGATTTGCTGGATCAGTTCTTTGCCTCTGAACTCAGCGCGGACCAGCGCGTAGCTCGCGGGAATCCCGATCAACAGGCTCAAGGGCATGACGATTAGGGCCATCGTGAAGGAGTTCTTCGCAGCATCCATGAACGTGGATGAATTATAAAAATTCTTGTGCCATTCGAGTGTGAACCCGGAAGGTGGCCACTGGAAGTAGCGTGTCGGACTGAACGAATGAAGCACGACAAACACCACCGGCAGCAGCAGGAAAACGACCGCGATTGACGCCAGAGCAATTACGACGACGCCAAACTTCGCTTCAAGATCACGCCTAAACATCACGAAACGGCCTTCTTAATTTTCTTGGCAACGAGGTTGATCAGCCAGATCGAAGCGAACGCGCTGATAAGGAACACGACAGCCGTTGCAGCAGCATAGGGAACGTCATATTCGGTAAACATGCGATCATAGATCTGATTTGCGACCATCCTGACCTTCCCGCCGCCCAAAACCATTGGGAAAAGGAATGAGGCAAGCGCAATTGAATAGACGAGAACCAGCGTAACCATGAGGCCCGGCAAGAGGATCGGCATGGTAATGCGCCAGAATGTGGTCGTGCGACTGGCACCAAGGCTACGCGCCGCTTCCTCGACCGAAACGTTCAGGTTCTGGACGACACCAATGAGCGTAAAGACCGCGAACGGTAGCAGGTAGTGGGTAATGGCAATGCCAACACCTGACCAGTTGTAAAGAAACTGGATCGGCTTGGAGACGATACCGAGTTCGATCAGGCTCAGGTTTATCAGTCCCCGGTTTCCAAGAAGTACAAGCCAGGAATATGCGCGCGTTACACCACCGGACAGGAAGGTAACTGCGATAGCGAGCATAATCAGTGTCCCGACCCATTCCCGCTTGGAACGCACGATTACCATGGCCATCGGCACGGCTATTGCGACGGTAATTACCGACATCACAAGAGACGCCCAGAGCGTGCTGAACAGGATTGACTGATTGGCCCCCGTGAACAATACACGCCAGTAATTGTTGAGTGTAACCTCCCCGGCAAACTGCGTTCCGGGCGGACCTTTGAGGAAGAAGCTCGATAGACCAAAATAGCTATACGCCGCAACAATAAGCAGGCCGATAATCAGCGCTGGCGTAATCAGATATTTGGCGCGGTTGTTATTCGCCTCCATCATGCCCCCAACACAATTGTATGAGCCGGATCGAGCACCATTTTAACGGACTGGCCAGCAGTATATCGGGCGCGATTGTTGTTTCGCGGAGCGTTCGCATCGATATCAAGGCCGTTGACCTCAACGCGATAGACTACTCGCTCGCCAAGCTCGTGTGTGGTCTTGACGATTCCAGCGAGTCCTTCTCGCGGATCTTCAGCGCCAACAACCTCAATATGGGAAGAACGGATCGAAATCTTGCAATCAGCGCCTGCGAATTGCCCACCAGCGTCATTGACAACGACATGCTGTCCAGCGAGCGACAAAGTTGCCCCACCGCCGTTGACCACGGCGACCTTCGCATCAAAGATATTGGCCACGCCGAGAAAACGGGCAACGAATTCGCTCTTGGGCCTATCATAGAGTGCTATCGGGGTATCAAGCTGCTCGATGCGGCCCTGGTTCATGACGGCGATATAGTCGGAAAGATAGAGAGCTTCATCCTGGTCGTGCGTCACCAGGATCGATGTGATGCCCAGCTTCTGCTGAAGCTCGCGCAGCTCGGACTGCAGCCCTTCGCGAAGATGCCGGTCGAGCGCGCCAAGCGGCTCATCGAGAAGCAGGAGCTTGGGACGGATGACGACGGCACGGGCAAGAGCGACGCGCTGCTGCTGGTCGCCTGACAATTGGCTCGGATAACGATCCGCGAGATGGGACAGCCGGACCATCTCGAGTGCGTCACGCACACGCGTGGCCTGCTCTTCCTTTGAAACACCACGCATCTTAAGACCGAACGCAATGTTGGATTCGACGGTCATGTGGGGGAAGAGGGCATAATTCTGGAAAACCATGCCGATATCGCGAAAGTTCGGCTCAACTCCGCTGATGTCCTTGCCATCAACGACAATCTCACCGGATGTCACGTTGAGAAAACCGGCAATCATTCGCAGAACAGTACTTTTGCCGCAACCGGATGGCCCCAGAAGCGTCAAGAGCGATCCACGTGGCACCTCCAGGTCAAGGTTGCTCACTGCCTCGAAGGAGCTGTACCGCTTGGTCAGATTCCTGAGTTGCAACGTGCTGCTCTGCAGATGTTCCATGGTTGCGGTTCCGTCAAAGAATAATGGGGGAAGGCGCGTTCGACCTGGGCCGAACGCTTGAATGGTCGTTCTGGTTTGTATTTGCAGATAGGAGGCGTGCTAGCCTTCGTCCGGGCTCATTCCACCGGGTACGGCATATGCGATCCGGGAATGAGCACCGTCCTTCACTGTTATTCCGCTGTCTGATTGAAACCGCGGATCAGGTGAGTTCTCATCAATTGCTCAGCCTTGTCTGCTTCCCGCGCTTTGATCGCCTCAAGAAGCTTGACGTGATCCTGGATCACTTCCTGCGACTGGGCTTGACTGAGAGCCGCGAGACTGGCTTCGCTCATGAAAAAGCCGGCATAGTTTTCGATCGCATTCTGGAGTTCCGGCACGCCGCAAGCGTTATAGATCCTCCAATGGAATACGTTGTTGTTGCGCACGCGCTCGGTACGGGCCTCTTCTGGGAGGGTCAGCGCCAATTCGATTGAAGCCTCAAGAACCTTGAAGTCGTCCTCATTCAGATGGGGTACCGCGAGCTTCGTTGCGTAGCCTTCAAGCGCGATCCGGATTGCACGGATGCCTTTGAGGGCCGACAGCACGTCCGCAACAACCACGCCGGAAGATGTGCGTTCAAGAAGCCGGTTGGAGACGAGACGCGTGAAGGCTTCGCGCAGCGGCGTGCGGCTTACGCCCAGCTTCTGAGCCAGCTCCACTTCCCGCAGGCGCTGGCCCGCCTCGATCCGTCCGTCAAGAATAAGCGACCGCAACAGTTCATAGACGGCATCTGCCGAGCTCACTGCAGCCAGTCGACGACCTCCCAGATCGTCAATTCCATTGGCATCCATGATTTCTCGTCTCCATATACTCATTGACTTGCTCTAGTTATGCCGCGATCACCCACTGGCTGCCAGCCCCCTGAGGGCTTGTTTGCGTCTTATCCCTTGATCCCGTTGTTCCCGTTCCCGGAGAGTGTGGCAATCAGCGTCGAAAACACCGCGCCTCGATCCACGAGACTATCAACGACAATGGTTTCGTCGCGCGAGCAGATGTCATTGCAGATAGGACCCAATCCGTCGATCGTCGGCACTCCGAGCGCGCCGCAGAAGCTGGCGTCGGACCCACCCGAAATATTGGTTAATTCAAAGCAGGGCGCGCCGATTTCCTCGGAAGCCTTGGCAACGATCGCGTAAAGCGCTTGCGTTTCAGCCGTTCTGGCCCATGCAGGCCGCGTCCAACCACCTTTTAGAACCACCGAAACGCGATCCGTCGCGACCTCGGAAATCAGTCGCTCAACTTCCCTTTGCAGCTTTGCAGCCGCTTCAGGCGTGCGGGCACGCATGTCGACATGGAGTTTTGCATGACCAGGAATGACCTGCCTCGCATCACCACCTTGGAACACACCAACATTCACGATGGCACCATTTTCGAGATCCGTCAGAGCCTCGATCTGTGGCACAAGGATTGCGAGCGGACGAACCGCAGAAGCACCCTTGAGATAGTTGGCCGCCGCGTGCGCGGTCTGCCCGACCGCTTCAATGAAGAAGGCACCCACGGCACCGCGGGAGGTAAAATAGCCACCTCCTGGGCGACCGGGTTCGAGGGTCAGGACCCAATCCGAAGTCTTCGCATGCTCTTCGATCCAGCCGCGCGAGAGCGGGCTTCCCAGCTCTTCATCGCTGACGACAAGAAACTTGATCTCTTCAAATTCGGCCAGTCCGGCCTTTGAAGCAACATCGATGGCATTGATAGCCAGCACAAGTCCGCCACGCATGTCACCAACACCGGGACCCGTAGCAAGCTCACCCCTGATTTCAAAGGGCCAGTTCTCCAGCGTGCCCCGCGGCCAAACGGTATCGGCGTGGCCGAGGATCATCAATCGGCCCTTGCCCTGCCCTTTTCGAACCGCCAACAGGCGATTGCCGCGCTCGGGAACCTCTTCGTAATGAAGTTCAAACCCCTGAGCATGCAACCGCTCGCCGATCCAATGTGATGTTCGCGTTACGCCTTCCACGTCATAGGATCCTGCTTCAATGCCGACGAGTTCGGCGATATCTGCAAGCATTGCATCAAGCCGGTCCGCAAAACCGTCGCGAAATCTACTAGCCAGATTCAAGAGAGCCTCCTATTTTGTATTTTTGTATACAAGCATACGTGTATTCATTTTGCAACAGAAAACTGTCCCGCAGACTGGAGAAAGTTACCAACGCGAAACGGTCTCTATTTCAGCGGCTCGAACTCGCTCGCCTTTGGGCTGAATAGCGAGAGCGGGTAAAGGCCGCTTTCCTGAAGGCGGCTACCCAGCGCCAGTAATGCAAAGTCAGCTTGCATGGGAGCCATGATCTGCATGCCAATCGGGCATCCACGAGGATCGCGACCTACAGAAAAAGCAAGGGCGGGCAGACCAGTAAGGTTGGCCGGTGCTGTGAATTCCAATGGATTGCCGAGGCCCTTGTTGGGCGCGCCGAGCGCGTTATCAAGCAGGGGCGGAATGACTGCATGTACAGGCATGGCCAGCCAATCAATACCATCGAACAGCTTGTTCCAGAGAACGGTAATCTCGGCATACCGCTTGAGAGCCTCCGCATAATCCTCATCGGACAGACTCAATCCCTTTTCGATCAACGTAGCGAGTGCCTGACCATAGGCATTACGTTGTACTGGATAGCTGGCGGCATGGCTGCGCGCGGTCTCTTTGGCGCAGATGAAGTCCCATGTCTCCTGCAGATCAGGGACGTCAGGAACAGCGCAAGCGACGAGGTCGAGCCCTACCCGTTCGGCTGTATCAAGCAGACGGCAATAGGCTGTCCGAACCTCCGGATCGAGCCGCGCACTGAGTAAGTAGGGAAGATAGCCAAAGCGGCGGGCCGGTGTTTGGCCGGATGGAAGCGTATTGCCGAGCCCGCTCATCGCTTCCAGCAACAGAGCACACCCATCCGCGTTGGATGCCATCGGACCGACATGATCAAGGCTGGGCGCCATGGCGCAGATGCCCTCGGTGCTGACAAAACCGCGGCTGGGCTTGAGCCCGGTCACCCCACAATAAGCCGCGGGAAACCGGATTGAGCCGCCTGTGTCGCTGCCAATGGCTGCGGCTGCCAGACCTGCCGCGACGGCAACACCCGATCCCGACGAAGACGAGCCGACACGGAACGATGTTCCCCATGGGTTTACCGGAACCGGCATTTCCGGATGATGGGTGGAACAAGCTCCCTCTGCCATGGCCAGTTTGCCAAGAATGACTGCACCTGCAGCCTGAAGATTGGTGACGACCTTTGCATTGCGGCCAGTCTGCCGATCACGGAAGATAGCCATGCCGTTGGACGTCGGCGCACAATCCGTTTCACATAAGTCCTTGAGCGCAACAGGTACGCCATGCAACGGCCCGAGTGATCGGCCATCGGCGAGGGCCTGGTCGGCTGCACTTGCTTGCGCAAGGGCAGTCTCGGCTGTGACCGTGATATATGCCTGCAGCGACGGGTTCAATCGCGCGATCCGCTCAAGATAATATTGCGTAAGCGCAACCGAGCTTACGTTGCCGGCCGCAATCGCTTTTGCGATATCTGGCAACGGCTTTGTGATGAGTTCGGGAAGACTGCTGGAGACAATCGGGGCGGTGGGGATCATGGGGGCTCGAAGGATATTAGAGCGCATCCCGAAAAGTGTGAAACGGTTCTCGGACAAGATGCGCGTTAAGACAAACAGTTAGAGCGTCGTTCTGATGCAATCAGATCGCAGCCTGCTCTGGTGCCAGCCTTGCGAGCCAAAACGAACTGCCATCAACTGTCTATGATGAAATTGATTTGCAAAGAGGATCAGGTGACTTTTGCCACCTGATCTATCGCGTAACCTCCACCTGAAGGAATCAGTGGGTCGTGATCTGGTCAAACCGGACAGACCAGTCGCTGATGTTCTTCAGGACTACACTGCCATCCATCACGATACCTTCGCCGTCAGCAGGCAGAGATTCTGCAAGTTCCTTCGGCAATTCCACATTGCGGTTAACCGGAGCCATATTCACCCGAGCCAGCATCTCTTTCTGGGCCCCCTCCGAGATGATGTAGTTGATAAACTTGGCTGCCTCTTCCTGATGCGATCCGTTGGTCATCATCATGACGTCGAAATACATCGGTGCCGGGCGAGGAGAAATCATCTTCATTTTGATGCCTTCGCCTGCGACCGCATTCATGTGTGAACTTTGACCGATAAGAATGGTCCCCTCACCTTGCACGATCGACTGTCGGGCCTGAGAGTCCGAGGTGTAGTAGAGCGAAACATTCTTGTTAAGCTGCTCAAGCGCCTTGAACCCCGGATCGTAGTTCTCCGAAGTGCCACCGTTGATAGTGTTCGCAACCGTGAGAAGTGAGCCGGAATAGATTGACATAGCAGGGGCGATGATCTGACCCTCGTACTCCGGCTTCCAGAGATCTTCCCACGAAGTCGGAGGCACAGGTACGGCGTCTACGTTGTAAACGATACCCATCGGATAGTAATAGATACCGACCCAATCGTCAGCAATCGCCCCCTTGATCAACTGGTCGCGGTTACTCAGCTTGTCACGCGGAATCTTGACGAAGAGCTTCTGATCCTGCGCCGCCTCACTCGCAATAGTATTGGTTGCGAACCAGACATCCACGACGGGGTTGTCACGATCGACCTGCAGCTTGACGAGGCCCTCGCCTGACGAAGACTGCGTTACAGCATTGACCTTGATACCCGTTTTAGCCTCGAACTGCTGCGAAATGGCTTTCAAACCATTTTCCCACGTCGAGCCCCATACCTGAATGGTAATCTCGTTCGATTGCGCAAATGCAGAATTGGCTGCAACGAGCACTCCGCACGATAGAAGCAAAGACTTAATGTTCACGGTTACTCCTCCTGAGTTTTTTGGAAAGATTATCTTCTGGGTAGACGTGTGCCCCCCGCACAAACGTTACCCGTGGAGATGAAGCGGACTGATCGGCCAGCGACTTCGTCAGATGCTCGCAGGCCCGCCGATCGTGCAATGATTGCTCTTCAGAGAGACTAGGATGCTTGAACTCATCAAGCCCTATGGCCTGTGATCGCGCAGGTAATGCGCCCCTGTTCGCTATAGGACAGGATTGCAGTGCCAATCAATTCAGTGAAATCCACGCGCACAACGCCGGGCTGCGCCTGTGACTTTGCATTCGATTTCACGGAAAAAGACAATGATCCGCCCTCCACCACCAATGTGTGCGAGGATACTTGCATACAAAAATGCAAAGCGCAACAGCAACGTTTCATATGCAGGTTTTTGGGTGAGAGAATATCGGCGCACGCGCTTTGGCGCCCTGCGATAAAGACGCTAGGCGTTGAACTAAACATTTCGTCTGGGGACTTGATATTATTGAGGTACGACCCTGAAAGACGCACGCCGCGGGCAGTTGTGATCGCTTAGGAAAAAGTCATCTTGCCATATTGAATCGGCGACCTGCTCTTGCTGCACACAAACAGACAGCATTGCCGAAATCAAATTGGACGTCTCCAGACCAGCAATGTTCTTATTGAATCCCGCGTTCCGGATGAACGGAGGGCTTCATCTTTTCCGTTTACAGTTATCTGGCGGTTTGGACTTCTGATTGAGTGTTTTCGATCAACACCTATTTTTCAGCTCCGCGATACGGCTGAGTGCGCTGCCGAAGCCTTTAAGTGAAACTTTGAAGGCGACCGGTTGGCCGGGCTCAAGCGCGGTGGTGATGATGTTGAGTTTCGTTCCCGCTTTCAGCTTGACGACTTCCTTGACATCGTAGGGGTCACAGGTTCAATCCCTGTCACGCCCACCATTCGATCTCCTTGAAATTGTTAAGATAATTTTTGCAAACTGAACGTTTGCGCCCAGAATGAGTTTAGCTTAGCAACACGCTAGCAACTTGAAAATTATGATAGCTTTTTGGTACTAACGCAGACAAACGCCGACTCCTTAGCGCGGCTGATTTTCCCTGACGTTCCTTCTGACGATCGGTATTCAATCGTCACATCTCATTGCCAGGCGGGATACTACCCGTCTATCGTGAAATCCAGCAGTTGATACCGATATGATGATCCGGGAGCAAAGCTCGCAATCAGCACACGGCCTTTCTCATGAAATGCTGCATCACATTTGATTAGCGTAGTACTGATGCCACGCTCGCCTATGGGCCGTTCATTGGAACCATTTGGACGGGCCTTTCGTTTTTCCTGTTTCTCTGGCCTTGGTGCTGAGGTCTACAGAGAATGGATTGGGTCCATTTCGACCCGAGAGAGCGACAATGAGAAATTTTGAGAAAGCTCGTGTCCAAATGGTGGAGCAGCTTGTCCATCGCGGTATCCATGACACGCGCGTGCTGGAAGCGATGGGCACGTTGGCTCGTGAGAAATTCATCGATGAAGGCTTTATCGAGTTTGCCTATGACGACACACCTCTACCAATCAAAAATGGCCAAACGATCTCACAACCATATATGACTGCCTTTATGATTGCATCGGCGCATCTGGGTGGGGGTGAACACGTTCTCGAAATTGGAACAGGCTCCGGCTACGCTGCGGCGATCATAGCACAGATTGCCGGTCAGATATTTACTGTCGAACGGTATTCCACCCTTGCCGAAGCCGCGCAACAACGCTTCGAAGACCTCGGCTGCGATAATATCCATGTGCGCACGGGCGACGGCAGCAATGGTTGGCCAGAAGAAGCTCCTTTCGACGCGATAATTGTTGCAGCGGGTGCTCCGGAAATCCCCTCCCCGCTCAAAGAGCAGCTCAAACCAGGCGGGCGGCTCATCATACCGGTCGGCAGTATGGCGGGTACCCAGCGCCTTTTGTGCATCACCCGTAAATCTACGGAGGAATTCGACGAGGAAGATCTCGGCGGTGTGATGTTCGTACCGCTTGTGGGAAATAAGGCCTGGCCCGACATGAACTGATATGATTTTGGCCGCGAAGAACGGGAGAAGACCATGATAGAAAACGGATACAAACTTCACAAAAATGGCGATGGTACGTGGTCGGTGATTGACGCTTTCAAGGGTAATCCGATCACGTTCGAAGGCAAGCTGCAGATCGCATTGAACGAAGAAGAGGCAAAGCGGGTTCTCGACTGTCTCAACAGACAGAATCTCGAACGCCACCCCGAAGACGGCAGCGGACGATTACCTTGATCCCTCAGCGCGCTTGAAACACGAAGTGATCAAATGGGGCTATCTTAAATAGTCTGGAAGCGTATCGTCGATGCTTCGGAAAGGAGAAGGAGATGCCGCTCTTCAACGAAGCGAGCCGCATTTATAAGCCAGAAGAAGTGAACTTCATGCGCAGCTGCTTTTCCAACGCCGCGATCATTCTTGAAGAAAGCGACAGGGAATATGCTGCGACTGACCTTTCGTCTGCAATCGTTATGCTTTACCAGAACGGGCTGAGGGATTTGAACTACATCGCGGAACTGGCGTCGCGACTTGCTCACAAGAAATATATGGAGCGTCAGCCTGATACGCCCGTCGCAGCGACTGTGAACGTTCTGCCCGGTTCGAAGGCTCCTTCCTGAATTCCGAACCGAACTAGGGTTTGCGGGTTAGTTGCAATCAGGAATTCTGCTCAGCACCTATAAACTTGTTAAAGCGGCTATCCTCCGTTTCTTCGTAGAGAAAAGCCAGCTTTCTATCGTCAAAGATGGCGAAGAAATCATCCCAATTGATTTCCTCCAGATTCTGGTCTTTTTCTGCGAAATCGATACGCAATAGACCGCCTTCACTACCGGTTTCCACCATTGCGGGCCGCCCATTTCGGTCTTCAACCCACTGGCGGATCTCATCGTGGTCACGTGTGATCTGAGCCATGGTTCTACCCTTCCGCTTTAAATTTCTTTGCTTCTTCAAGCAATTTTTGTCGATCTCTTCCAAAACGCTCGATCAACTGCCGAGCCTGCAGCGGAGAAATATCCGAGTTCTCGGCCAGGAACTTGATGTCTTCATCATCCGTCAGTGGGGTAGTTGATTTCTCGTTCATGATTGATCCTCATTTCTGGTGAGCGGGCGCCTGCACCGGCTGGTCGCCGCCCGTGCCGGTCTCTGGTCGGTCATTTTCTACCGGCGGCTTGGTCTTCTGGTCGGCGGAACCTATGGCGGGAGGTGTCTGGATGCCTTGCTTTTGCGTTACCGATCCACCACCGGTCAGGCTCCACCCGAGAAGGAGAAGGAGCAGAACTGCCACTATGACTAATACGAAGCGCGGAAAGTATCGGAGCGCTCGCGGCGAAGCCTGTCTCTCCCCTCGTTCACGTTCTGATCGCTTGTTCATGACCACATCCATGAGACTATAAAATATCCGATGACAACCACGGCAATGATGAACCACCAGACCATGTAGGCTGGACCTTCACGCATCTGCGTAGTTTTTCTTGCGGATCGCGCATTCTCTTTCGGTGGCCATGCGCGCAGGCCGGACGCATGACTGGAAGCATTGCTGTCATCGGGTTTTACCGGAGCCGCTAACGGCCGTGTCCCGTGATCTTCAGCCGGTTGAGCGCTGCCGCCAGCCTCTGCATCTGTTTCCATTGGCGCTACCGCAGGATCAAAGCCGGGAACCTTGTCGCCGGCTTCACCCCGTTGGATCGCGCCTCTTGCGCGAGCGCCAGAGCTTTTATCCGGTGGAACTGTTTTCATCATTATGGGCCTCTAAGCTCCAACCATGAGGAAAACCAATTGTTCCGCAGAATTTCATTGCTTCAACCTTGCCATTTCCCGCTCCATCATTCGGGGCTCCTTCACTCAATGAAACAATCCGAGGTTTGAAAGGTTGGGCCGCCGTCTCAATAAACGGAGGTTTCCATGAAACACGATCCGAAAACCGGCACCACCGATCAGAAGCCGAAATGGGAAGGCCCGCCGGAAAACCGGCCTCGTGGTTACGAACCCGCTGACGACGATCCCGCAAAGAAACGCGATGCCGCGGGGCACAATCTTGCCGATCCTGACCGCAAAAACCTTGCTGATGCGTTGAGTGAACCCAAGCACACCAGGAGAAAGGGAGGTGGAAAATGACAGTGTCTTCCCTTCCTCCCCTCAAAGCTATCGCGCTCAATGCCACCTTGAAGCGAAGTGCAGACCAGAATCCATCTTCGACCGACAGGATGCTACATTATCTCGATACACATCTTGTTCCTTATGGCGTGCAAACGGAGCATGTGCGGCTGAGTGAATTCAACATCGAACCCGGCGTTACATCGCGCGAAAGCGAAGACGACGAGTGGCCGGCACTCAGAACCAAAATCCTCGATGCGGATATTCTTATTTTCGGCACGCCGATCTGGCTCGGTCAACCATCAAGCATCTGCAAGCGCGTGCTGGAACGTATGGATGCATTTCTTTCAGAGACCGATGATGCCAACCGAATGCCGTCTTACGGGCATGTCGCCGTCGCGGCAGTGGTTGGGAACGAGGACGGGGCACATTTCGTGTCATCCCAGCTCTATCAGGCGTTGAACGATGTGGGCTTCACCCTGCCTGCCAACGGCGTAACCTACTGGGTGGGCGAGGCGATGCAATCAACCAATTTCGTCGATCTGGGAGAGGTACCCGAAACAGTCGTTTCCGCTACCAAAATACTGGCTGCCAATTGCGTACATCTGGCACGATTGTTGAAGGCCGCTCCTTATCCCGGTTCAGAATAACAGGAGGGTGGCGCGCAAAGCATTGTCGGCTGGCCCGGATTGACCGGCCCGGGTGATGGATGTTCAGGTATAGGAAGGGGCGGTATCTGTTCAGGTTCGTCGGGACTGAACGGCCCCTTATCTGGTTGCGGAATGGTCTCCGGCGGCTCAACCGGAATGCCTTCAGGTTCATTTTCAGGAATTTCCGGCGGGTCGGACGCTGCCCCGGAACCCGCAGATAAAGCGATCGTCCACCATTCAGCGATATAGATTTTCACTGGTCCCTCCCTTGTCCAAAGCAGGTTAAGTCCGATCTGGTTTGCCGTAAGCCTTGCGCAATTCTTCCTTGGCGGTTTCCAGCACTTGTTTGCGCGTTTCCGGCAAGTTCTTGCCAGCGCGGTTGATGTAGAAGGTCAGCATGGACATGGCCGAGCGAAACGGTTCCGCCTTGCGTTTGTGGCTCTTGTCAGCCGAGCGTTTCAGGGAAGCTGCGATTTCCTTCGGATCATCCTGCTCGAACACATGCGGTTCGATATCTAACGCGTCGCTGTGTTCGGTCACGTCGGCTGACCATTTCTTTGCCTGGACCATATCAAAACTCCTCTGTTGCAAGTTTCGATAACCGTCGAGGGCAGTTCATGTTCCCCTTTCACTGCTCTGCAGCCGTGACCCAGGATTACGCGCAGCTTCGCAAAGCTTCCTGCTCTTATGGAACAAAGTATCTGCCAGCTTGTTCCGGACCATTATTAACCACCCGGGTCTTCGCAATGGAGAAAGTACAATGTTCAATACTGACCCTTCAAACTGCGGGTTGCTCTTTTTCAACAAAGATCGAGTCGGCGCGGGCGAACCGTCCCAGCGCGAAACACGGGACCATCAAGCACGCCCGACGCATGAGCAGTCCAACGCACCCGGCAATCCACACCAGCCCCAACCGAACGATCCGCAAAAGAACTTCGATTTTGACGACCCCAATGGCGCGCGTCCGAATGACCTTGCCAATCCCGGTCCGCGTGTAATGAGACGCGAACGCAGCGATCGAGACTGACCGACCCCTTACAGGAGATGTAAGATGCCTGCGAAATCCAAAGCACAACAACAGGCTGCCGGCGCGGCCTTGGCTGCAAAACGTGGAGACAAATCAAAAAGTCAACTACGTGGAGCATCCAGGGAAATGGCCAAGTCCATGAGTGAGAAAGAGCTCGAAAAATTGGCCTCCACCAGACAGAAGGACAAGCCGGAGCATAAGTCGAAGTCCTGACAAAACGGACAGGAAATAACGATGATTATCCTGAAGTGGCTTGCCGTCATCATGTTCGCCGCCGCATTGTTCGGGCTGGGAACCCTGTTCATCACGTCGGACAAGGGGGACGTCTCTCCAGAAAGTCCCACCCAACCGTCCAGCTCCCCGACGCAACCCTGATCGCGACTGCTCGCCTGTTTTTTTCGATCGCGCGAAACAAAATTATTCCTAGCGGGTTAGGTGCGCCGTCGTCGCAATTTTCAACCGCACGACAAGAACAGTTCATAACCACAAGGAGGAGCCGGAAATGGCCAGCACCAAGCAACGCAATCTCGATGACCTATTCTACGACACGCTCAAGGACATTTATTATGCGGAGCGTAAGATATTGAAAACGCTTCCCAAAATGTCCCGAGCGGCCACTGATGAAAAGCTCAAGAACGCGTTCGAAAAGCACCGGGAACAAACCGAAGGACATGTCGAACGTTTGCAGCAATGCTTCGAGATTCTCGGTAAGCGTGCGCAAGGCAAGACCTGTGATGCCATTGAAGGTATTATCGCTGAAGGGGAAGAGATCATCGAAGAGTTTTCGAATAGTCCCGCCCTTGATGCCGGTTTGATATCTGCGGCCCAGGCGGTCGAACATTACGAAATCACGCGTTACGGCACATTGAAGCGTTGGGCCGAAACCCTGGGCCACAAGGATGTGGCGAAACTCCTCGACCAGACCCTGCAGGAAGAAGGTCAGACCGATAAGGACCTGACGAAACTCGCGGAGTCCTCTGCCAATCCCCGTGCGGAAGCCGCCTGAGCGCAGACTTTTCAAGACCGCTAGCGAGGTGATGACATGGAAAGTGCCCTATTCCGGGGTGATCCTACGGGAAAAATTCGTGTCGTTTGCCAGTCTTCTGACAGTCCTCACAATGTAGCCAGCGTGGAAGCGTTGGCTGCCCGCCTATGTTCGCTGACCGGCAGGCAATTGCGGCCCACCCTGCAAAGCTTTGACGAGAACAACGAAACGTTTTTCGTACCGACTTTTGCTCTGGTCCGCCAGGACGGGCACCCCGAAATGAGCATTGAGAACTTCTACGGCGGCATCGTTCACCACGGTTTTATGGCAACGAAACTCGTTACCCATCCACACTGGCACGACGATGACAATTTGCCGGAAGGTTGGGCAGGAAACTTTGCAGCTTGTTTACAGGATTGTGTTCTACCCGGCTTTTCGGTCTTTTCACATGGCCATGCACTGGATGCCGCTGGTGCCCTGCTAAAAAAGCACAAGGTTCGATTCAAAAATCCCTATGCGTCCGGCGGCAAAGACCAGACCGTCATCGAAACCGTTCGCGCCCTCGACGGATTTCTGGAAACCGTATCTGATCGCGAAATTGCGAACGGGCTCGTCGTCGAAGAGGACGTTGAAAACTCTACCACCTATTCCGTAGGACAGGTCCAGATCGAAGATCACATCGGAAGCTATCTAGGCCGTCAATATACTTCGCACGACGAGGACGGGAGTAAAGTTTATGCGGGTAGCCGTTTGCGTGTGGTGCGCGGCGGCTGGGACGCTCTGCTTCACCAAGTCCAATCGCCCGTTGCACGCAGGATCGTAGAGAATGCCAGACGTTACGATGAAGCAGCTCTTCAACATCTCGGTCTCGTTGCGTCGCGCAGAAACTACGACGTTCTTGTCGGGCCGATAACGGAAAATGGCGTCCGCTGCGGCGTATTGGAACAATCATGGCGTGTGGGAGGTGCCTCCCCTGCCGAAGTTCTGGCATTGGAAAAACTGGCGCAGGACGAAACTGTTACCGCCGTACAGGCAGTATTGCGCGAGAGCTATGGTCAGCCATCTACATTCAACGAGGACGATTTCGTCGTTTACGTCGGCGACGACGATTTCGGACGACCTCTCCACAAATATGCGCGAATAGAGAAAATCTATCATGATCCGTAACGCCACCGCCGTCAGCGTCGACCAGCACGAGCTGGCCGCGACTGTCATCTCTCCGGATACCACCATTCCGGGCGTTCTATTTCTGCACGGTTGGGCCGGTAGCCAAGAACGCGATATCGAAAGAGCAAATGCGATATCCTCGCTCGGTTGTGTTTGTCTTACCTTCGACATGCGCGGCCATGGGGAATTGCTGTCCAGCAACAAAACCGTAACGCGCGGTGAAAATCTTGACGATGCTATTGCTGCATATGACCGGCTGGCCAGCCTCAAAATGGTCGAAGACGGTTCGATTGTGGTCATAGGAAGCAGCTATGGAGGGTATCTCGCGACATTGCTGACCGAATTTCGGCCCGTCCGTTGGCTGGCATTAAGAGCCCCGGCACTTTATCGTGACCAGCTTTGGCAAGTCCCTAAAGCACGGCTCGACCGCAGTGACCTGCAATCCTATCGTTCGACACTCGTAAAGTTTGATGATAACCGCGCACTTCGACAGGCCCGAGAATTTCTTGGCGATGTACTGCTGGTCGAGTCCGAACACGACATCATCGTCCCACATCCCACGGTCGCAAGTTATCAAACTGCCTTCATCAATTCTCAATCGTTGACCGTTCGGATGATAGGTGGCGCGGATCACGCACTTACCGGAGACCATCATCAAAAGGTCTACAATCAGCTTTTGACCCGTTGGATCAGAGAAATGGTTCTCGGAGCACGCTAACGGAACAATGTAAGGGTTCATTGGTTGGGACAGTCCCTCAGAAACAAGGGAGCCAACGATGAAACGGTCTATTCGAAATCTCGCAGGCGCAGCCTTCTTGCTGCTCGCACCAGCGGCGTTTGCCCAAACTACACCTACTGAAGAACCTCAGACTCCCGCAGTTACCACGCCCGGAGAGAAAAATCCGAAGGCACCGGTGCCTGGGCAGAACAGTTTTACCGAGGATCAGGCAAAGGAACGCCTGACCGAAGAGGGGTTCAGCAACATTATGAATCTTCAACTCGGCGAAGATGGCATCTGGCGCGCCGAAGCCGCGCGTGACGGTCAGCCTGTCAAAGTTCTTCTCGACTTTCAGGGAAACATCACCACGCAGTGACCGGTTGTAGTCGCAACACCATAAAGGAGATGAAAATGGCTTATATCACGGGTCTATTCGACAATCACGACGAAGCCGTCGATGCCGTTAGAGCGCTCGAAGAAGCCGGGATTCCGGCTGAAAATATCAGCCTGATTTCGAATAACACAGATGGTCGATATGCAGGCGAGGCCCTGAAGGACGAAGAGAGCGCAGTCACAGGTGCTGAAACCGGCGCCGGTCTTGGTGCAGTAGCAGGCGGTGGTGCCGGGCTGTTGACCGGGCTGGGCCTGCTATCCATACCGGGTGTCGGTCCGGTCGTGGCGGGCGGTTGGCTCACCGCCACACTGGTCGGACTGGTCGGCGGAGCGACTGCCGGCGGCGTCGCAGGCGGTATTGTGGGCGCTCTCGTGGAAACCGGCGTGCCCGAAGAAGAGGCGCAGGCCTATAGCGAAGCCATTCGCCGTGGCAGTACTCTGGTTGCCGTTCGTTGCGATGAGACGGAGCGAGAGAAGGTCGAAGCTATTCTTGATGATTGGGCGCGGGTCAATATCGGCCAAAGACGCGATGCTTATATCGAAGAAGGATGGGAGAGCTTCAATGCGTCGGGCGCGCCCTACACTGCGGACGAAATTGAACGCGAACGTCAGCGCTGGGGCTAGGCGGATTGACTATGAAAGAAGTAGATCCGCGCAAGGCCCGTCAAGGTTTGAATGGACGGCGTATTCTAATGATACTCATTTCCAGCCTGATACTGGCCGTGATTGTCTGGGGCGCAGTCGAATTTTACGGGAAAATGCGCCCCGGTCGCGGTTTCATGGATGACAATAGCAAGCCGCCTGCATCCACGGAATCACAGACGCCGCCTTCGGCAACAGGTCGGCGATGACAGTACCAGCAATCACCCGTCGCCAACAGAATCTTGAACAAGTCTGCGCGGAAGCGCGGACTTGTCGGCGTTGTGAGCTCTATCAAAATGCAACACAGACGGTTTTTGGCGAAGGGCGCACCGGCGCCCGAGTTTTCTTTGTTGCCGAACAACCTGGCGACAAGGAGGATATTGGAGGAAGGCCCTTGATTGGCCCTGCAGGTCGGCTCTTCGATGCCTGCCTAAACGAAGTCGGTATCAAACGCGAGCGATGCTATATTACCAATGCGGTAAAACACTTTCGACATACACAGCGCGGTAAAAGACGCATTCACCAGCGCCCGTCAACCAGCCACATTGAAGCTTGTCGCTGGTGGCTCCAGCAGGAAATTGAACTGGTTGAACCCCACATCATCGTTGCGCTGGGCGCAGTTGCCGCCCGTTCCCTTTTCGGAAAGCCGATGAAAATCGCAGCGATACGCGGCATCCCTCTCGAGTTCGAGAACCACCTTATCCTTGTGACGATCCACCCATCCTACCTGCTACGCTTACGTGCCCAGAGCGGCTTTGATCGCGAACGGGCGATGTTTCTCAAAGAACTGGCCAAAGTCGCGGAGTTCGAGCGCGCCGCCGAAACGTGAAGTTTATTACAGTCGTTTTCCCGGAACATCATTTGCTCTGTCTTGTTAGGCTTATGTCACGCGCGACAAATTCCACTCCCAACAATCAATGGTCTAAAACCACTGAAAGGAAAGAGAATGGCACAGAACCACACGCAAGGTGGCACACACGAACAACACGTGAAAGCCGGCCAGCAAAGCCACAAGAACGATGGCAAGCATGCGAGCAGCGGAGGCGGCGACAAGCAACAGCAGCAGACGTCTTCCCGTGGGGGAACCCATGAGCAGCATGTAAAGGCAGGTCAACAGAGCCATAAGAATTCGTAATTCAAAGGGGCGGCCTCGTGCCGCCCCATTCTCAAACCGGACTTTTGTTCGGAAAGGCTAAGACGATGTCTTTCAAGCCAAATCCCGACTACATGCTGGAGCCGGAACATCTCGTTGAGATGATACCGGCTTTGCGCGCGTTTTCCCGCACATTTTACCGTCAGAAAGAAGATGCTGAGGATCTTGTTCAGGAAACATTGTTGAAAGCACTGGCCAATCGAGAAAAATACGTTCCCTATTCGCCCCTGAAATCCTGGCTTTTCACCATCATGCGCAACACGTTCTGCACGCGTATTCGCATCCAGAACCGTGAAGCACCGGGCGTGAGCGAGTGCGTTTCACCCATAGCTTCAGTCAAAGCCTCGCAGGAGCTGACGCTCGAGGCGCACGACGTGCAAACAGCAATGGAAACCCTGCCTCACAAATATCGCCGCGTTCTGGCATTGGTAGTGTTGGAGGGCAAAAGCTATGAACGAACGGCCCAGCTTTGCGATTGCTCGATCGGAACGGTGAAAAGCCGCCTGCATCGCGCTCGTCATAAGCTCCACGATATCGTGGAACGCGCCTAGATGATGTTATCCAGGCATTTGCATTCGCAAAATCGCGTTGTGGTTCGTGATGTGAAATCAGCACGAGACATCTTGTCATTCGGTTTCAGACATGGCCAACTGTTTGTAATGATTAGATCTAGCGATGATACAATGCGTTTATTCTCAGGAAAGCGTATTTTGGTTTTTGAAGATGGTTTTCTGCTTTCAGAGGAAGCAGGAGCCTGTCTGACGAAGGCTGGCGCTGTCGTTCTCGGTCCGGTAAACACGGCTTATCAAGCACTGTATTATCTGGAACGTGAGAGGGTAGACGCTGTTGTTATGGATGTCACTCTGGAACCGGAAGCGGTGCTTCCGGTTGTCGCCGAACTGGAACAGAGCGCCATACCCTTCATATTCGCCCTATCAGACAACCCCATCCTGGACAGCCTGGGCTTCGCAGGATTTGTACTCAGCGCGCGCCACAGAGATCTGTCCACAATAGCGGAAGCATTGTTTCTTCATCGTAACGTGGAACATTAAAGTCCTCCCAAATCGATTGATCACTGTTTCTCCTTCAAATGCTTCCGAACGCCTGGAACACGCAGCGTATTTCGTTGTTAGGGCGACAGGGTGAAAAGGAAGGACAAGCCGATATGGAAAGCCAATATCCCAAGCCACCATTCGAAACAAAGCAGCAACCGATGCCGGGCATAACCAATAAGATGAATCCGAAACCGGATCACGGCGAAACAACCTATAGCGGTTCGGGGAAACTGAAGGGGTTGAGGGCAATCATTACTGGAGGAGACAGCGGCATTGGTCGTGCGGTTGCGATTGCATTTGCACGGGAAGGCGCGGATATCCTGATTGCTTATCTGGAAGAGGATGAGGATGCACTGGAAACCAAAGCGCTTATCGAGAAAGACGGTCGAAAAGCCGTCTTGATGAAATGCGATATCCAGCATGCCCAAACCTGTCGTGACCTGATTGATCGTGCGGTAGGTGAACTAGGCGGAATCGATATTCTAGTGAACAACGCAGCTCATCAGGCAAGTTTCTCCGAACTCGGTGACATCAGCGACGAAGAATGGGAGCTAACATTTCGCGTCAATATTCATGCGATGTTTTATCTGACGAAAGCCGCCCTTTCTCATATGAGACCCGGCGCTACGATCATCAATACGGCTTCCATCAATTCAGATATGCCGAATCCAACTCTTCTGGCCTATGCGACGACAAAGGGTGCGATCCAGAATTTTACCGCTGGGTTGGCCCAGCTTCTTGCAGAAAAGGGGATCCGTGCCAATGCGGTCGCGCCCGGCCCGGTTTGGACCCCACTCATACCGTCGACCCTTCCTGATGAAGCAGTACGTAATTTTGGCAGACAGACGCCAATGAAAAGACCGGCCCAACCAGCGGAACTCGCTTCCGCATATGTCATGCTGGCAGACCCGCTATCGAGTTTCACGTCCGGCGCTACAATAGCAGTCACTGGCGGCAAGCCGATTTTGTGATGCGTACTCGTTCGCTTTGCGGCCATGGCTCCATTGCATTGTTATTTTCGTGGATCAATCAGCGCTATACCGAATTCCGGTCGATAGGTCCGCACCATAGTGCTGGTATTTTCCTTAATCATTACTTCGAGCGTCGGCCGCACCAAGGCTTCAATCAGGTGCCCGCCTTTCGCCTCACCGTTACGCATTCCCAAAACCACATGCAAATGAAGAATCGGACTGCCCTCTTCGCCCAGAGCGCAATCACCCAGCAAGCTGAGTACCTCGCACTGCTCGTCAAGTTCGATCCGGTGATAGTCTTGTCGCTCAAGGTCGAAAAATCCAAGCGTAGCGCGTCGGAAAGCTCCAATCGCGGTCACCGAGGCTGCCGTTAAATCCCTTTTCTGGACAAACCGGGTAAGTGTCGCGACCACCGCTTCTTCCGGAGCGAGAATGACGACGAAGATCCGCTGCCCCGCTCCTTCTCCCAACAGTTTGAATTGCATTATCTGTGCCTCCTGTTTTCGGGTTTTGAAGATGCAACCAATAGCGGGACAAAAAGTTTCAGCTTGCCGTCAAAGGAAAATTCGGTCGCAACTCATTTCCAGATTTGTCTGCTACCGTACCAAAAATCATTTGCCGGATCAGAGTGTTATAGAACCCCAACCGTCAAAGAGAGTTGGGGGGCACAACGGCGAATAGCTGGTACTTTGCCCGAAGTAGCACAGATGTACGACGAATCTAAACTGCACAACCGCCTGTTGAAGAGCCTGCCTCCAGATATTCTCAATAGTATTTGTTCGTCCCTGGAACCTGTCACGCTTGAGCGTGGTCAAGTTATTGTCAGGGCCAATCAATCGATCGACTATCTATACTTTCTTTGCGGCGGGATCAGTTCGGTCATCGCCGTATCGACCAGAGGTCAGCTGGCAGAGGCTGGCATGGTCGGACGCGAAGGGTTTTCACCAACGTCAGGAGCGGTTGGCGCTACAACCAGCATTCATGAAATTATCATGCAAGTCAGCGGCTATGGTCATCGGATTGCCGTCAGTGCTGCACGAGAGGAAATCAATCGCAACAGCGTGTTTGCCAGTTTGTTGGCCCGTTACATTCAGACTTTTGCCTCTCAGGTTTCTTATACTGTCTGGGCCAACGTAAACTTGCATGTTCACGAGCGGCTGGCGCGCTGGCTCTTGATGTCACATGATCGAGTTGACGGGGATGAAATTATCCTGACCCACGACTTCATCGCTCTCATGCTCGGTGTAAGACGCCCCAGCATTACGACAGGACTTCACCTACTGGAAGGCAAAAAACTGGTGCGATCAGAGCGAGGCCGCATCACAATACGTGACCGTAGGGGTCTCGAAGAATTTGCTGGCGAAGCCTACGGAAAACCCGAAGAAGAATATAGCCAGCTTTTCGGCGCTCAAAACTAGACGTCACCGACAGGTTCAAATCCCTGCATCAGCCGCACGTATTCCTTTTCCGGCCAGCCATAGGCATCTCGAGCATAGCGTTCCAGCCCGTGACGATTACGAATAAAGACAACTCCTCGTTCAGACTTGATCAAGCCCAATCCTTCAAGAACATGAAGAGAATTCGTGACACTTGGCCGACGAACTGCAAGCATTATCGACAGGAACTCGTGAGTGATTGCTATTTCTTTGCCTAATATTCGGTCATCACACATCAGCAACCATCGGGCCAATCGTTGCGTGACTTCATGAATGGCATTCGAGACGGCGGTATAGGCAAGCTGAACGGAAAACGCCTCGATAGAGCGGATCATGATCCTGGAAAAACTGCGGCTTTCGTCCATCCACCGCCGAAACTTCTCATAAGGCATTTCATAACCTTGCGCAGCAACCTGAACCAGGACGTCATAAGAACTGTTTTCGACACCAGCGATTGCAGACGTTGGAATATACCCATCGAAGCCGAAAATTCCCGCTTCTGCACGTTTTCCTTCGGCGGTCGTCACAATAACCGAGCCGATACCTGTCGTAAGAAAATAAACTTTCGCGATCGGTTTCCCCGTTTCTGCAAGCACCGTCCCACGCGGAAGTTCCACATAAGTAGTTTCCTGGATAAGGGCTTCATAATCGGAAGGCGGAAGCAAAGCCAAAAGTTTGTTAGCAATGGCATTCTGTGGAGGAAACGGCATTTCGTGATCCTCATTCCATCATCATGAAGTGGAAACACCGCGGAAGGATGGTTGGTTCCGAGAAGCAATCGGTAAACGCTTTTTTCGGTACGCTACCGCACCAATGCGAAAGAACAGGTTTTAAGACTATCTAAGTCCAGTAAACAGCGTATCATTGAAGCTTCGTTTCTTGATGGAGGCTGACATGCCGTTATTTAATGAAGCCAGCAGAATTTATTCATCAGTTGAAGTTAATTTCATGCGTAGTTGTTTTGCTCAATCTGCAATAATTCTCGAAGAAAGTGACCGTTCTTATTCGGCCACTGAGCTCGCAGAGTGCATAATACGACTATATGAAAGCGGCTTGCGTGATCTTAATTACATTTCAGAGCTAGCTGCAAGGCTCGCTCACTCACGATTTGAGATCCGGCATCACGATTTCGCGGCCAACACCAATCACTCGCAGAAATTCGTTTAAGCTATCGTTTCCGAAGACTCTTTTCAGCCGGATACAAGTCGCTTTCGAGTTGCGCTCTTGCTCTGTTAAGCCTGCTCTTGATCGTTCCGACCGTGCAGCCTGCCGCCATCGCAGCCTTTTCGTAACTCAGCCCGCGAAATATCACTAGGTCAAGAACGCTCTTATATGCCGGCGACAGTTTACAGAAAGCCTCCCCGACATCCTGCAATTCCATGGCCCAATCCTGTGATGGGTTGATTGTCGGTCCCTCCCAATCCTCAATTGCATCTTCGCGGCGGGATCTCTTGATCCTGGTGCAGAATGTGTTCTTCATGATCGTGAACAGCCAGGATTTGAGCGATCCATAGGGGACGAACTTATCGCGATTGCACAGAGCTTTTAATAGCGTTTCCTGAACAAGATCCTCTACGTCGGAACGCTGGTGGTACATCGTTCTGGCGAACTGATGAAGCGCAGGTCCAAGTGCCAGCAACTCTTCTTCGAACTCGGATATCGAGGGCATGTGTCTCCTCCTTCCCCAGGTAAGGTAAGGCCCAGCCAGCCAGTTAGTTCCTCCGCAAGGTCTGTCTGTACGATAGCGTACGGTTGTGAAGCGGAGCGCGATGAGCGTGGGAATCACAGCCGTATTCGGCTTCGCTCGTCGCTGAAACCTCGGGTATTTCAATCTGGAACGAAAGCAATTCTGGCGGGTTCGGCATATTTGGCAGGAGTTTGGCAAATGACTATGGAAACCCAAGTCGTTTCGATGGAAGACGATGAAGCTTATTCGGTTCAGTTTTTTGACGATGAAGGAACTGCCGTTTCTGTCTACTTCCAGAACCCGCAGCATGTTCACTTGTCAACAGCCGACGCGGTGAACGAAGCAACGACGCGGATGTTGCGTCTGCTTGAGGGAGCCTGTGGGCAAATCGTCGTAGAAAGACTTGAAGGATAACATGTCTCTGGAAACCGGGCTTCTACGCGGAGATTTGCGAGGCGGCTGCATGCATCTATGCATAGACATGCAGAATCTTTTCGGACCTGCTTCGCCTTGGCACGTGCCATGGATTGAAGCGATCTTGCCCAATATCGTGGATATCTGCTCCCAGCGCAGTGAAGAAACGATCTTTACCCGCTTTATACCTCCAAGGTCACCCGACGCTGCCCTGGGAGCATGGAGAGGTTATTACCGCAAGTGGGAAACCCTTACTCTCAATCGTATCGATCCGTCATTCATCGACCTCGTGGACCCGCTAGGAGATTTTTCGCCGCCTGCTGTTGTACTCGATAAGACTGTTTACTCCCCCTGGACCGAAGGCTTCCTCCAGCGATATCTGCACAAAAGGCGCGTTCATACTTTAATCGTTAGCGGAGCGGAGACCGATCTTTGTGTTCTCGCAACACTATTGGGCGCCGTAGATCGCGGATATCGGGTGATCATTGTCCACGATGCAGTATGCAGCGTTTTCGATCAAACCCACGACGCAATTATCTCTCTTTGTCACCAACGATTTAGTGAGCAATTGGAACTCGTCTGCACGGATGAGCTGATCGACTCCTGGCGATAAGACTTGACAAACCACGGAACTTTCAAATTGATGAAGGGTTTGACCTGCTCCCCTTACCCCTTATTGTCCGCGATTATAAGCTCGCCATGGAAAATGGTACACCGGGATGACGCTTTGGTCATTAAAATTGCGGACGGCTTCACGCAGACGGTGAGAACAGTCGCAGATGCCGAGAATATATTGCTGTCTCAATGGAATAGGTTCAAACTAGATAGTCTCAGCGTCGCTATCACGGTCTGCCTTTTATGCACGCACGACATTGGGAGTACCGAAGACGCAAGACTTGCTTTCGAAATGCCGCTTCGATGTCAAGAATTCTGGCTTAACTCTTTGGCTGAGCATGACCTTTCAGAATCCATCTCAAAGCGACCTAAACACGTCAGATATCCATCTGTCAGCCGTTTAATAAAGCTCATGACGCGGGGGACTAGAATTAAGCATTCCTGAGCCAACTAAGTAGAGTCAAAAAGACGACCTTCACCCTGCAACTGGCGAAGAGGGGCAGAGAATTTCGCAACAAACCCTTCGGTTCCATAGTCAGCGTCAACCTCACCGGCGCCTAACAGTCCCATTTTTATGAGCTTGGAACCAAACCCGGTCTTAGTTGGCGCGATAACAGGTGGCCCGCCAAATTCAGCCCAACGCAACGAGAAAACTGCATCATCCTGTTTTTTTGACACAGCTACTTCCAACAGCATATGACCCTCATTGTTTGAAAGAGCGCCATATTTGATCGCATTGGTGGTCAGTTCGTGGATTAGAAGCGAAAGCGTTGAAGCTCCTTTAGGGCCGATCAGAACGTCCGGTCCGCTTATCTGCACGCGATCCGCCACCGCCAGCGCGTTTGTTATTCCGCTCACAATCTGACGAAGGGAACCTTCAGAACTTTTGCCCAATCGCAGCACATCGTGTGCATTTCCGAGTGCAAACAGGCGCCTGGTAAAGGTGTTGATCACCTCTTCATCAGCATTGTTATTGAAAGTCTGACCAGCAATCGCCGCTACTATGCTAAAGGTATTTTTGATCCGATGAGCGAGTTCGGCATTCAGTATGCGAGCATGTTTTTCCGCTTCAACCTTTGTCGTGGTCTCGATGACAGTATCCATCATGCCGGCTATTTGTCCCCGTTCATTATAAATCGGGCTATAGCAGAAGGTAAAATAACATTGCTCGGGGTATCCGTGCCGATCGATGACCAAGGGAAAGTCTTCAATGAAGATGGCTTCACCCGCATAGGCCTTCTGGACCATCGGTTGAATTTCATCCCAAGCCTCGGCCCAAATATCGCGGAATGAAGCTCCCATGCAGTTCTCTTTCTCACCGAGAATCTGTCGGAAGGCATCGTTATAAATCGTGGTGAATTCCGGTCCCCAGATAATGGCCTTTGGGAAATGCGAAGCCAGCATCATCTGAACCGCGGTTATCAGAGAGGTGGGCCAGTTTTCTGGCTTTCCGATTGGATTGCTGTTCCAATCCAACATCCGGATTTCATCGGCCGACTGTCCACGCGCATGCAAGAAAAGCACTGCACTATCCATAAATTTTTCCATCCCGGTATGCGGAAGATTCAAAGGCGACCAAGGAAAAACATATTGGATTCAAAGCGTAAATGCCAGGCGAATGTTACTCATGAGACTTCGCAACAAAAAGGCGACCTCGTGGACCGCCTTTTCATATCTCTGAGATAATGCTTGTCAAAACTTGTAAGCTACACCTAAACGAACGTCATGTGTTTTGAACTTGTCTTCGACACTTACATCCGTGCCAAAATCAAAGTCCTTCTTACCATAATCAGTGTAGCGATATTCAAGGCGCAGAATGAGGTTGTCAGTAGCAGCGTAGTCCACACCCGCACCGGCCGTCCAGCCAGTATAGGTTTTGCTTTGCGATACGCTGATTTCATCCACACCGTCCGTTGCTGAAAGCGTGTTTTTCACACTACCGAATGCAACCCCGCCCGCGATATAGGGCATGAAGCGATCAAATGCGACACCGGCCCGTGCGCGAACAGCACCCGACCACCGCAACTTGCTCTCAAGGTCACCAGCAATATCTCCGTCAGTAGCGCTGTAGTTGTCCTTTAGATTATTATAGGTGATATCGCCGTCGACACCGAGAATGAAGTTATTGCCGACATCAAAGTTATAACCGGCATAAAGACCACCGAGAAAACCGTCCGGTTTCACACGGAAAGCATCTTCGAATTCCGATTTTCCCCACCCGTAGCCGATCTGCCCACCAATATAAGCGCCAGTCCAGCTAAAAATAGGTTCAGCAACGATTACCGGCGCAGGCTCCTCAACGATAGCGTCAGCAGCTTTCGCACCCGTTGTAGCAATAAGAGCAACAGTTGACGCCAAAAGAAGAGACTTAATTTTCATGGCATTTCTCCGTGACCTAATAGCCTAAGGTTATTTCGTTATTTAAAAGATAACTCATAGATGAAATATGTCTGTAGTATTAATGTCACAACCAGATCGAGAGCCGACATTTCGTCACCTACTGTTAAAAGCAGTTAATTAAGTCTTTCCGCTAACCTAAAACATGTTGATCTAGCCATCATGATGACCAATGGCGTTCTGTGCCTGCCAATCCATAACCGCATCGTGCCGCGAGATCGCGAACCGTCAACAGCCATCGTCATCCGTTGGTCAGCTCTTTTCCGCATCGATGAAAAGTAGCCATTTCAAAGTGCGACGCTCGGCATCGCTAAGTTCGGGCGCAACTAGCCGGATAGCTCCAGCGGCATCGATCTGCGAGCCAAGTTTTCCGGCCAGCCAGTGTTCGGGGATGGCAGGATGTATGTAAGACTGCCGGCATACCGTTCTTGTATTGCCGAGCATGTGCGCAACCTTATCGATTGCGCTATTAAGCCTTTGCTTTTGCGCCCTGTCACTGTCAGGCAAATCGAGACAGCGTAGCAACTCAAGGGCAGTTGCCGTTGCAGCCCAAGTTCGAAAATGCTTCGACGTGAAATCGGACCGCATAGTCACTCGCAGATAGTCATTTATATCCTGAGAGGAGACGGGACAGCGATCACCCGCCCCGTCAATATATTGAAATAACTGCTGCCCAGGCAGTTCCTGTATGGAGCGTATGATACGCGCAATTCGTTTATCGGAAAGCTTGAGACTCCACATTTTGCCCGATTTGCCAGTAAATGCGAGCCGCAATCCGCCACGCTCATCCCGCAAATGCCGATTGCGAAGCGTAGTGACCCCAAAGCTCTTGTTGTCACGTGCATAATCTGGATTTCCGACCCGCAGCAATAGTCGATCCATCAGCCAGATGACGGTCGCAACGACCTTTTCACGACAGAGCGAGCGTCGCCGCATATCGATATCGACCACTTTGCGCAGTCGGCTGAGTGCACCGGCGAAATCTGGCAGACTTGAAAATTTGGTTTCCTCCTGCATCGCCATCCACGCGGAGTGATAACGATATTGCTTTCTTCCGCGCGTATCACGCCCGGTTGCCTGTATATGTCCGCGCTGATCGCAACATATCCAGACATCGTTCCAAGCAGGCGGAATGGCAAGCTTAGCAATCCTGTTTCGATCCGCGACTGAAATCGCCTTTTTGTCAAACCGAACATAACGAAACCCGGCTCCACAACGCAGGCGCCTAATTCCCGGCGCGGTGTCGCTGACATGGACCAACCCATGAGCAGCATTGTTTTGTAGCAGCGGAACAGCGGAAGACTTTTTAAGCAATTTGCAACCCCAGTCGTACTTTCCTTGCCGAATAACCACTACAAACCACAACAGGTTCCCAGACGGAAAAAATCTAATCGGGAACTATCGGGCTTCAAACAGGTTATCCTGTTCTTCCGGAGGATCAGTTCGTGCCCCACGCTTTCTGGAAAGGCTATCTCAAACTCTCGCTCGTCACCTGTGCAGTGGAGCTGACACCTGCGACCAGCGAAAGCGAGAAAGTGCGCTTCCACACCCTGAATGTTGAGACCGGCAACCGAGTGATCAGCCGATACGTGGATTCGGTTACGCACAAGCCAGTGCGGGATGATGACGAGGTCAAAGGGTTCGATAAAGGTGACGGAAGTTATGTCATTCTTGAAGAGGATGAGCTGGAGGCTGTGGCGCTTGAGAGCACAAGAACTATAGACATCGACAAGTTCGTACCGAGGGACAGTATCGGCTGGATCTGGTACGACAAGCCGCATTATCTCGCGCCTTCCGACAAGGTGGGCCAAGAAGCCTTTTCCGTCATCCGGGAGGCAATGGTTAAAAGCGCAGTCTTCGGTCTGGCCCGGCTTGTCATGTACCGACGCGAAAGAGCAGTGCTTCTCGAACCGCGCGGTCGCGGAATTGTTTTGTGGACGTTGCGTTTCGGCGATGAAGTGCGGAATGCCACCGACTACTTTTCCACTATTGAAGATAGCAAACCCGACAAGAAGCTTCTTTCCATGGTCCGCAGGCTCATCAAGGGCAAGACAGAAGATTGGAAACCCGATTTTCTTCAGGACCCAATGCAGAAGAACCTTCAGTCGATGATTGCTGCAAAGAAGAAAAAGAAAACGGCATCGGTATCGAAGCCGCGCAAGACGGCACCTGAAACCGAAGGCAATGTTATCAACATCATGGATGCCCTACGAAAAAGCCTTGCCGGTGAAAATACAAAAAGCTGATGCGAAGAGTTCTGCCTATTTCTTCAGCTTAGGCAGCGGCGTTTCCGCGCTGCGAAAATCCTGCCAGGGATCGCTATTCAATGCGGCCAGCCGGTTCGGCGTGTTGACAATAGTAAAATGGGCGGGGCCTATTGCTGACGTCACTTCGTCCCACCCAAGCGGCATGGAAACTGCAGCACCAGGACGTGCCCGCGGCGAATAGGGTGCTACAGCAGTCATGCCGCGCTGATTGCGCAGATAATCAATAAGAATTTTGCCTTTGCGCTTGGCCTTGGAAATCGTCGAAACATAGCGATCAGGACTGTCTGCAGCCATCTGGTCGGCAATAGCCTTTGTAAAGCTCTTGAGGGCGTCCCAGTCGACCTTCGGCTTCAATGGCGCGACCACATGTAGTCCCTTGCCACCGGACGTTTTAACAAACGTCTTCAATCCGAGTTTTTCCAGACGTTCCTTGGTCTCGATTGCGGCTTCGATCACGCGCGACCATGGAACGCCCTCACCCGGATCGAGATCCATTGTCAACGTATCCGGTAGCTCCCAATTTTTGAGCGTAGAACCCCAGGGGTGAATTTCCAGCGTCGCGGCTTGCACCAGACCGATCAGCCCGTTGAAGTCCCGAATGCTGATATAAGGCTCCTCTTCCTTGTTCTCTGGATCTTGAACTTCGATAATATGTTCATTCAACCCCTTCCACGCGTGCCTTTGAAAGAAGTGTTCTCCGTCAATTCCGGTTGGGCAGCGTAACAATGCCAGGGGGCGGTTGACGATGAAAGGTTCGATGCTGGACCAGATAGCGGAATAATAATCTGCGAGACCCTGTTTTGTGACACCTTCGCCCGGCCAGTAAACCCGGTCGGGATGTGTGAGCTTCACGTCGATCTCCTCGGGGCCTTTACTGGAAATACGGGGTGACATGGTTTGCTTCTCCCATATGACGTCCTTGGCAGCCTTATCGTCTCGTACCCCCCTGAAGGACGCGTGACGCAATCGCTTATCGGCAGTCCAGGCACGAAATTCGATTTCCGCTACCAGCAGCGGTGTAACGAACTTGGCTCCGCGCCTTTCATCTGCCGTCAGCGGCACGGCGAATGGGCTCCCTCCCTGCCGCATGGCTTGCAGCCGTTTGTAAAGTTCTTTTGCAATCCTGACCGAAAAGCCTGTTCCCACCCGGCCTACGGGAACCAGCCCCTTCTTATCCTGTACACCCAAAAGGAGCGAACCGATTGCCGCTCGCGTTACCGTCGACGGAACATAGCCTGCAATGACGAATTCCTGTCGTCCAATGCATTTCGACTTACGCCAATCGTTGCTGCGACCGCTTCTATAAGATGCCTCCCTGAGCTTCGACACAATGCCCTCAAGGCCAAGTCCGCAGGCATTCTTCAGTACCGCAGCCCCATCGGCATCAAAGGCCTCGCTGAAGCGAAGTGTTGACGATGATGCAGAAATTAATTTTTCGAGCAGCGTTTTGCGCTCAACCAGAGGCGTCTGGCGAAGGTCTTTGCCATCAACATGCAGTAGATCGAAAAGGTAATAAACGAATCGATCAGAACGTCCCTCCCTTAGATCCTCTTGCAAAGCTGAAAAGTCAGACAGTCCCGACTGGCTTTCGACAACGATCTCCCCATCAAATATGGCTTCGTTCACGCTCGTACCAACAAGATCTCTGGCAATCTGCTGGCCAAATTTTTCAGTCCAATCCAGTCCCCCACGCGAATAAAGGGCGACCTTGCCCCCCGCAATATGAGCCTGGATGCGATAACCGTCGAACTTGATCTCGTGAAGCCAGCGGTTTCCATCTGGAGCAACTGATACGAGCGTAGCGAGCTCAGGTTTGACGAAACTCGGCATCGGTCGCTTCTTCGCATTTTTGATATTTGCGCCCCCACCATCCCCTTGAGCGTTCGACTTTTTGTTGATCGAACCAGTTTTCGATGACCATCCTGGCGCTTCGTGTTCGACATCGGCGATGGCGCGGCCGGTTTTTACCGATTTCGGCATCTCTACAAGAATGTCAGGTTCATCAGGATTTCTGGAAAATTCGTCCTCCCCCTTGATGAGGAGCCAATTCTCTCGCTTCTCGTCTGGCTTTCCGTGCATCCGGATCAAATGCCAGCGACCTTTGAGTTTTTCCCCTGTGAGCTCGAACTCAAGATGCCCTTTCTTGTATTGCTGATGTGCATCAGCAGTGGATTTCCAACGCCCTGTATCCCAGACGATAACTGTACCACCACCGTACTTGCCTTTAGGGATCGTGCCTTCGAAGTCCGCATATTCAAGCGGATGGTCCTCCACATGCACGGCCAGTCGCTTTTCGCCAGGAACAAGGCTTGGACCTCGCGTCACAGCCCAACTTTTCAGCACGCCATCCATCTCAAGGCGAAAATCATAATGCAGTCTGCGAGCATCATGTTTTTGCACGACAAAGAGCTCGCGTTTTGTGCGCGAAGACTTACCGCGCGGCTCGTTAGTCAGGGTAAAATCGCGTTTCCTGCGATAGGTTTCGAGTGACTGTCCCATGATCAGCCGGCCTTTTTTCTAGACTTTGTTCCAGATGCCGCCCCGGACTTGGCTTTGCCTTTTATTGCTTTGGTCGCCGCCTGCCCGACCCGACCTAGGTTTGCACTCTTGCGAAGAGCCTCCTTGAGATCGATAACCTCGGCAGTCTTCGGCGCAGCCGGCTTCTTGAGCGGCTTCCCCTCAATCTTCGCCTTTATCAAATCTGCCAGTGCTGCATCGTACCGGTCATCGAAGCCTGCGGGGTCGAAACTGCCCATCTTGGTGTCGATAATATGCTGCGCCAGGTCGAGCATTTCTTGATCGAACTTGAAAATGCCCAAGTCGGCAAATGCCTCCGCTGCCGCTCGTACCTCATATTCGAAATTGAGCGTCGTGGCTATCAGACCATCATCGTCGGCACGGATCAGAACTTGTCGCGCGCGGCGGAAAAGGACAGTCTCGGCAATTGCGGCTACATTTTCAGATTTCATACCCTCGCGAACGAGTACGAAACCATCGCTGTCGCCGACTGGGGTAAGATAATATGGCCGGTCGAGATAGACATCGTCGATTTCGTCGCATTTGACAAATCGGGTGACATTCAGCGTCTTGTCGCTTTCGGGAATGGCCGCGGCGATTTCCGCTTCGTCGAAACTCAAATAGGTGCCCGACGACACTTCATAGCCCTTGACCTGATTTTCCCGCGGCACCGATTTGCCCGTGTCACCGTCAACAAATTCCCGGTTGAGGCGGTTTCCGGTCTTGCGATTTATCAGATTGAATGACACACGATCAGACGTTGATGCCGCTGTGAAAAGTGCAACGGGGCACAAAAGCTGATCAATTTTCAACTGCCCTTTCCAGTTTGCACGGCGTGCCATCGATTTAGCCCTTCTTCCGCTAAGCGCCATCTTCGCCTGGCTTGGTACCACCAGTACGCTTCAGATAGTGTGCATATGCGAAGCCGCTTACGAGAAGCACTGGCAGTCCCACCAGAACAATCCAAAACAACAACTCACCCATCTCACTCTCCCCCTATGTTCGTTGAAGACATAGATTTTGCTGCGTGAGACAAACTCGGAGAACGCCGCAATTGTTCCGATATTGCTTAGCGACGCGTAATTATAAATATTCTATCTATAATGATAATTGAAGAATCTATGTTGTTATCAGAGTTATCTAGAAAAAGCTCGATCACATCTAGCTTTTCAAAAGGGATGAAATCGATCCTTTTGGCAGATACTGAAAGAGCAAAGCCTTCAACAAATTACAACATATGGCAAAATCACGTTTTCGCCATATGTATGAAGAAGCAAGAGA
Organism: Brucella tritici; assembly: GCF_008932295.1. Lineage (GTDB taxonomy): Bacteria > Pseudomonadota > Alphaproteobacteria > Rhizobiales > Rhizobiaceae > Brucella > Brucella tritici. The sequence goes on from NZ_WBWA01000001.1 coordinate 443,240, forward strand.
ACCAACCGCGCGGAAGCTTGAGATCAAAAGAGAAGGTCGATCGTCGCTTTTATAGGCACTGCCCCCAGTGTCTGGAACCCAAGAGCAACTAGCACATATACCAGACCGCGTCGTGATGTATTCACAGGATCACCACTATCCTTTAAATCATCTATAAATTCCCTAAGTTCAAAACATTGCTTTTCAACCAAATCGACGACGATAATGCCATTTTCATCAACCAGGTCGATAAGCTTCACATCATACTTGCTGGCGATGTCATGCAGATTGCTCTGTATATTCTTCGAAATATAAGGGAGAGGTTTAAGAGCGCCGTCCGCGTATGACCTGACCCACTTATAGGGAGATGAAGCCTTTTTCGTCCAGTTCTCAAAACTGGCCCTGACCTTTTTAGCCCGCTTCAATTCAAAGTTTTCGTGAAGGCCGGCTAACTTTTTTACACCATCAATAATGATATATGGCCACTCAGCTGTAAGCAAAAGCACACCATAAAATCCGACAATGAGCCCAACTACCGTTACCCAACGCTGCCAATATTCAATATCCAAACGCGCCCCCCTACACAAATCGAGTATTCATTTAATAAATATTTGGCGTCAAATTGCCGTATGCGCCGTCTCTGTCCCATTGATTTGGCGTGTTTTTATTGAGTGACGTTTCTGCCAGAAGGTCTTTTGCAAGAGCTGGAGATTTTGGATGGTAGATGGCGATGGGTTTGCGGGGCGTTTAGACATTGTCGATCCTCGGGGCGGCTACCGACGCTGGACGACGGAGATGAAAGCACGGATTGTCGCTGAAAGTCTTCATCCTGGCGCTCGGGTTGTGGAAGTTGCACAACGCTATGATCTGAGTGCGAACCAGCTTTCTTACTGGCGCAAGCAGGCGCGTGATGGCCATCTGATCTTGCCAGCAGAGTTGATGCTGCCGGTGCCGGATGGGGAAGGTTGTGAAGCTGCGTTTGTGCCGTTGTCGATTGCGGATGAGCCGCAGATACCTGGCGTTACCTCATTGACGCCAGAGACGATGGCTGCGACTGCCGGGATTGTGACGATAGAGATAAGTGGCGACCTCGTGGTGAAGGTGCCGGGCGATGTGCCTGTCAGTCGGGTCGCGGCTTTGGTTGGTGCGATACGAGGTTTGGCATGATCGTCGCGGGTCAACGCTTGCCCATCCTGATCGCCACGCAACCGGTGGACTTTCGTTGCGGTCATCAGGCTCTGGCCTTGATAGTGCAGACTGAACTGAAACTCGATCCGCATTCCGGGATCACGGTGATCTTCCGGT
>NZ_WBWA01000020.1 GCF_008932295.1 Brucella tritici
GCACCTATCGACCCGCCCCCATTCCTCGCTTGCAACCCTGACCAGCCACTCGGCATGGGGGCTGAACGTCAGCACCTGTCGCATCTCTAACTTGCTAAAAACGTCGCATCCCTAACTTGCCAAAACACCATATATCGTTGAACATCGGTCGTTTGTATCCTGCCCTGATATCGATGGGACGAGCAAGATGCCTGCTTTGCATCGTTGATTTCAATCATTTCGAAGAATCGCACGACGTGGGAAACACACCCTGTATCACGGCGATCTGTCTTGGCATCTAAGACCAAAGCATGCGTGTACTGTCGGTCCATATAGGTTATTACCCGGGCGGCGTCGTAGTTCGCAAATGATCGGTAGCAGTATCTTGCTTTCGAGACAGCGAGCGCCATTTCCGGCTCAAGCCCGAATGGGACAGCCCGGATGGGACCGCCTGATGGGAAGGAAGGTAGATTTAAAGATGTTGGAAGCACGTATTCGAAACACTTCGCTTCGAGACAAGATCATTACCGCAGAACAAGCTGCGAGCCTTATCCAGGATGGCATGATCGTCGGCATGAGTGGATTTACCCGTGCTGGCGACGCCAAGGCTGTGCCGGTTGCTATGGCCGCTCGTGCCGCAACTGATCCCTTCAAGATCACGCTGATTACCGGCGCGTCGCTCGGTCACGACGTCGACAAGCTTCTCACCGAAGCCCATGTGCTCTCACGGCGCATGCCATTTCAGGTCGACAGAACCCTGCGTGCCGCCATCAATCGCGGCGAAGTGATGTTCATCGACCAGCATCTTTCCGAAACCGTCGAGCAATTGCGCTCGAACCAGATCGGTCCTATCGACTACGCTGTGGTCGAGGCTCTTGCCATTACCGAAAGCGGAGGGATCATTCCCACGACGTCGATCGGTAATTCCGCAAGCTTTGCCATTCTTGCCGACAAGGTCATCGTAGAGTTGAACCTCAATCAGCCGATGGCGCTTGAAGGTCTGCACGACATCTATATTCCGACGAAGCGCCCTTCCCGCGACCCGATACCGGTCACGGCATGCGACAGCCGCGTCGGCCTGCCCTATATTCCCATTCCGCCGGAAAAGATCGCGGGCATTGTCATCACACAGGAAAATGACAGCGCATCGACCGTGGAACCGGCCGACGGCGAAACGATAGCCATTGCGGGCCATCTGATCGAATTTCTGATGCAGGAAGTGGCCGCCGGACGCCTCGACCTGACGCTCAACCCGCTTCAGGCCGGTATAGGTACCATTGCAAATGCCGTATTGAACGGTTTTGCCGATAGCCCGTTCCATAATCTGCGCATGTATAGCGAAGTGCTGCAGGACAGCACATTCGATCTCTTCGATGCCGGAAAGCTCGATTTTGCCTCCGGATCGTCGATCACGCTCAGCCCCGCCTGCGGAGAGCGTGTCTTCAACAATATCGACCGTTACCGGGACAAGCTTATTCTGCGCCCGCAGGAAATCAGCAACCACCCGGAAGTTATCCGCCGTCTCGGCATTATCGGCATCAATACCGCGCTGGAATTCGACATTTACGGCAATGTGAATTCCACGCATGTCGACGGCACACATATGATGAACGGGATCGGCGGTTCAGGCGACTTTGCCCGTAACGCCTTCATCTCAATCTTCGTCACCAAATCTGAAGCCAAGAACGGTGCCATATCCTCCGTCGTTCCCATGATCACGCATGTCGATCACACCGAGCATGACGTGGATATTCTCGTGACGGAACAGGGCCTTGCCGATCTACGCGGCCTCGCCCCGCGTGAACGCGCACGTGTCATCATCGACAATTGCGCACACCCGGATTATCGCTCGCAACTCAACGATTATTTCGACCGTGCATGCGCGCGCGGCGGGCACACGCCTCACCTGATCGAAGAGGCTTTTAGCTGGCATCAGCGCCGCCGCGAGACCGGTAGTATGCGCGGCTGATTATCGGGAAAGTCTGGCGCCATTCGGCGCCAGTTTGGTTTAAGTTCTTGCTTATAAAGCGGAACCTTCTGTTCTTTGGGACGTTAACCGGCACATTGTTTTTGGATTGGAGACGATGTGCCGGTTGCAAGAGCCCTGCTCTTTCTCCCGGTTTGAACGGGCTCAATCGGACGGCGCGGAGGAACGGTCGTCGGTTAAGCAACGCAACCCCAAGTTCCGGGAAGGATCAGACCGCCTATGTCCATCCTCATCAGCCTTCTGATAACAATTCTTGTTATCTTCCTCGTACTTTATCTCATCAATATGCTGCCTCTGGATGCCAAGGTCAAACAGATCGCTCAAATTATCGTGATCATCATCGGCATCATTTCGCTTCTGAAATACTTGGCGGTCTTCTGATTCAAGCTATCAATAGCCAAAATCCCGGAGCGTCATGCCCTTCGACGCTCCGGGATTTTTACACGATCCTCTGATAGCTATTTCCTGATTTATATTAGCTAGTTGCGATTTATGTCTTATCGAGGCGGTTCTTTTAAACATAGTTGTGCTTAATTACATTTCCTCGTAATATATAGCCATCATGCTACCTATGATTGTGTCATTAATGGCACTCATAAACAAAAAATTGTAGGAAGTGCGTGATAGTGTCTTTCCCCTCTCAGGCGTTCCTTTTATAAGGCCCGCAAAATATAACCCGTTCATTCAGGGTTCAGGCGGGGTCGTTGATCATCCTCACTCAGGGTTGGGAGTGCGAGGGAATGAAGAAGACTGCTCTTATGAAAGCAGCACTGATAACGCTGTCTGTCGTTGTGTTCTCTTTGGGAGCAACGGCGATAGTGGCTTATTCAGCTGGCGTTACGCCAGGCATCATTGCACTCAGCCTCAGCGCGGGCATTCCCGCAGCGACGGCCTTCCCTTCCCTTGCCTATATTTTTCATCAGCATAGCAAGCTGAGAGATGCATATCTCCAGCTTGAAAAAGCCCATGTTGAACTGCAGGCACGGTCGCGGATTGACCATATGACCGGCCTTCTTAATCGTGAGGCACTGTTTGAAGCCATGAAGATCAGCCGGTCACGTATCGAAACCGGCACCTTGCTTGTTATTGATGCCGACCATTTCAAGGCGATCAACGACACGTTCGGCCATGGCGTTGGCGACCGTGCGTTGAAACTGATCGCCTTCGCGCTTCAGAATGTGACGCGAAAAGGCGACCTTGTCGGACGTATCGGTGGAGAGGAATTCTGCGTTTTTCTGCCGGGCGCCAGTGGCGAAACAGGTATGCGCGTTGCACAGCGCATACGCGCAGAAGTAGAAAACACGCCTTTTCATACGACCGAATATCAGGTTTATCCGTTGACGATCAGTATCGGTGTTGCTTCTGCACCCAAGAACGAAACGAACTCGCAAGTGCTCAGCCGCGCAGACCGTTGCCTCTATATGGCCAAGCAGCGCGGGCGCAACTGTGTGGTCTTCGATGAGGAAAGTGGACGCCTGGCCAGCGCGTCGGTCGTCTCTATCGCCAGTGCCCGCGAAGTGGCGCGCGGATAGCGCCAGCTTCATTTCCAGGGTTCGACGACTTCTTCGGACCACCCAACCGGCACGAATCCCATTTTCTGGTAGAGCTGCAATGCGCGCGGACTGTCGAGCGTGTTGGTATGGATCGTCACCTTTTCCGGCCCGTGCGCCCAGGCGGCTGAAATCCCCTCGTTCAGGAAGAACTTGCCGAGGCCCCGTCCCTGAAAATCATCGATGAGACCGAAATAGACAATTTCGGCAGCTTCCGGCAAAGCCGACAGGTCGAGTTCGACAAAGCCTGCCGGACAGCCATCCGCGTAGAGAACGTGGATTTCAGTCGTATCGGCATGAATTACGGCTGCAACTTCCGCGTCAGTCTGAACACGTCGCATCATCCAGTGATGCTTGCGACCGATCTGTTCATAGAGATAGCGATAGTAATGAACCGGCATGGCACCCGCACGCATGATCGCGAGTCGGATGCCAGACGGCACTGGCACCTGAGTGGCCTGACGGGCAGACATTTCCAGATGGGTAATGCGGGCTGTCAGTTTTTCGGTCATGCTTATTCGGCTTCACCGGTGACAACGGGCGTATCCTGCCTGCTGCCCCATTCACTCCAGGAGCCGTCGTAAAGACGATTATCCGTGTGACCGACCGAGGCCAGCGCCAGCATGATGACCGCCGCCGTTACGCCGGAGCCACAGCTTGTAACCACCGGCTTGGAAAGATCGACCCCGGCTTCATCGAAAATCTTGCGCAGGCTCGCCAGATCCTTCAACTCACCGTTTTCGGACAAGGTGCCGACGGGAACGTTGCGCGCTCCAGGCATATGGCCGGAGCGCATGCCCGCACGTGGCTCGGCATTGCGTCCGGTGAAGCGACCGGCTGCGCGTGCGTCGGCGATCTGCGAGCGTCGTTCGTCCACGATTTCGCGCATCTGCTTGAAATCAACGACTACCGCCTCGTTGAACGAAGGCGTGAACAGCGTCGGCGCAATCTTTGTCACATCATCGGTGACCGGGTAACCGGCCTTTTTCCAGCCGTCGAAGCCGCCATCAAGTACATAGACATTCTTCACACCCATCACGCGGAACATCCACCAGACGCGCGGTGCGGAAAACATGCCGACTCCGTCATAGACAACAACTGTCTCATCAGCCGTGATTCCCATGGCTCCGACATGCTGCGCGAAAAGCTGTGGCGACGGCAGGGTGTGAGGCAGACCGGATTCCTTGTCAGCAATCTTGTCCTGATCGAAGAATACGGCGCCCGGAATATGTCCGGCGTTGTACTCGCCCTCACCATTGCGTCCAGCAGCCGGGAGATACCAGGAGGCATCGACAATCGCGAGGCCAGGCTTGCCGAGCCGCTCTTTCAACCAATCCTGTGAAACGACGAAGGCGCTTTTCTCTACCATGGGTCAACACTCCTCAAGCATATTTCGCAAAACCGGAAACATGCGGAAAACAATGGGTTCAGGCTTCTGGCAGAGCGCCAAAACGAATGCGGAACCGGCGGTTTTCCTTGCCCTTTTTCTCGATCTTGCCGATGTGGATTTCACCCACTTCCTGCGTTTCGGAAACGTGCGTGCCGCCGCAAGGTTGCGAATCCACCACACCGTTTTCACCGATAAGGACAAGACGTATACGACCGAGCCCGACCGGCGGACGCACATTCTTCGACTTCACGATATCCGGATTTGCAAGGAATTCTTCATCGCTGATCCAGCGAATGGCAACCGCGTCATTCGCGTTCACCCGTTCCATGAGCTTTTCCGTCACGAATTCCTTGGTGTAGCTTGCATCGGGAAGGTCGAAATCAACGCGACTTTCATCCTCGCCCACCGCAGCGCCAGTAATCGGGAACGGGCAGACAACGGAAAGCAGGTGGCATGCCGTATGCATCCGCATCAGCTTGTAGCGACGCGGCCAGTCGATATGCAGGACCAGTTTTTCACCGACGATAGGCAAAGCCTGCCCTTCTGCCGGAATATGAATGATTTCGTTCTTGTTTTCGCCGGTAACAGTCGCCGCTATCTCGATACGAGAACCGTCAGCGCGTTCGAGAAAGCCGATATCGCCCGGTTGGCCACCGGAGGTCGCATAGAAATTTGTCTGGTCGAGAATAATCCCGCCCGTTTCGGTAATGGCGAGCACCGTGCCCTCCGCCGTTGAAAGATAGGAATCTTCGCGGAAAAGCGCTTCGGTCTCGTATGCCATGATTATCCCTCGAACGGTATGTCTATCTCGGTCTTCCTCTCCAGCCATCCCGGTACAGGCAAATCTTTGCCGCGCAGGAAAGCAGGATTGAACAGCTTGGACTGGTAACGATTACCATAGTCGCAAAGCACCGTCACAATTGTGTGGCCCGGCCCGAGATCTTTTGCAAGCCGGATTGCACCTGCAATATTGATACCCGAAGAACCACCGAGGCAAAGCCCCTCATTTTCCACGAGGTCGAACACGATATCGAGCGCCTCCGCGTCGGAAAGGCGATAGGAGAAATCGGGGGTGAACCCTTCGAGATTGGCAGTAATACGCCCCTGCCCGATGCCTTCTGTAATCGAGTCGCCTTCGGCTTTCAGTTCGCCTGTCGTATAGAAGGAATGGAGCGCGGCTCCATATGGATCGGCAAGTGCGATCTTGATGTCGGCATTGTGGTCTTTCAGGCCGAATGCAGTACCGACAAGCGTTCCGCCCGATCCGACAGCGGCGACAAACCCATCCACCTTGCCGTCGGTATCGCGCCAGATTTCCTGCGCCGTGGTTTCGATATGGGCCTGCCGGTTGATCGGATTATCGAATTGATTGGCCCATACCGCACCATTGGGTTCGCTTTTGGCAAGTTGCTCGGCCAATCGTCCCGACAGGCGTACATAATTGTTCGGATTTCGATAAGGTGCGGCTGGAACTTCAATCAGTTCGGCGCCAAGCAGGCGCAGGGCGTCCTTCTTTTCCTGGCTCTGCGTTTCGGGAATAACGATAACGGTGCGATAGCCAAGCGCTTTTGCAACCATCGTGAGGCCAATGCCGGTATTGCCAGCCGTACCTTCAACGATGACCCCACCGGGTTTCAGAAGCCCGCGCTTTTCGGCATCGCGAATAATATAGAGCGCAGCCCGATCCTTCACCGACTGGCCGGGATTGAGAAACTCGGCCTTGCCGTAAATTGCGCAACCTGTCAGTTCGGAAGCCTTCTTCAAATGGATCAATGGCGTATTGCCGATAGCGTCGAGCACCGATTGGAACATGGCTTCCGTCCTTCCTGTTTCGCAGAGGAAGTTATGAGGAAGCGCCCTGTCCTTCAAGCAAGCATGGAATATTTTTCCAAGCGGTGGCGCAAATCAAAACTCATCCTGTGGCTATAAATAGAAAAGCCGCCCGGAATGGGCGGCTTTCTGGAAAAATATTCAAGGCAAGCTTATGCTGCGCGTTGTCCGCCATTGCCGTTTGCGTTGCGACGCTTACGACGGAACGGACGCTTTGCTTTTGGAGCACCTTCACCGCTCGCGTGAGCGCCTCCGCGCTGGTCGCCTGACTTAGGGGCGGCACGGCGAGGCTTCTGCGGCGTTCCACCTTTGCGATGCTGGGTCTTCTGAGGGCGTTCGCCCGGAGCCACTGCGCGCGGTGCTGGTGCGGGTGCAAGCTCCACAGGTGCATCCTTGATCGGAAGCTTGTTGCGCGTCACACGCTCGACGGCTCTCAGCTTGGATTCCTCCGCTGCCGGATCGTAGAGTGTGATTGAAGCGCCACTGGCGCCATTGCGGCCAGTACGGCCGATACGGTGCACATAGGTTTCCGGCTCGTCAGGCAGATCGTAGTTCACAACATGGCTGATGCCCGGCACGTCGATACCGCGTGCGGCAATATCGGTTGCAATCAGAATCCGCAGCGATCCATCACGGAATCCGTTCAGCGCGCGCTGGCGTGCATTCTGCGACTTGTTGCCGTGAATGGCGGCAACTTCATAGCCGTCGCGCTCCAGATGACGAACCACTGCATCGGCACCGTGCTTCGTACGGGTGAAGACGATGACCGAACGCATAGCCTTGTCACCCAGCAGTGCGGACAAAAGACGACGCTTCTCCTTGGTGTGCACAGGATGCACGACCTGCGTGATTTCGGCTGCCGTCGTTCCCTGCGGAGCGACTTCGACGCGGACCGGATCACGCAGCAGGCTTCCAGCCAGAGACGCGATTTCTTTCGGCATGGTGGCCGAAAACAGCGCGGTCTGACGGTCGGAGTGGGTTGCCTTTGCGATGCGCTTCACATCGTTAATGAAGCCCATGTCCAGCATGCGGTCCGCTTCGTCGAGAACAAGCCAGCGCGTCTGCGAAAGGTCCACCAGACCGTCACGCATCAGATCGGTCAAGCGACCTGGCGTCGCGATCAGAACGTCAATGCCCGGTGCGATACGCTTGATCTGCGACAGTTTGGAAACGCCACCAAGAACAAGCGCTGTCGAGATATGCGCGTGTTTGGAAACATTGCGGATCGTCTGCTCGATCTGCACTGCAAGTTCACGCGTCGGTGCGAGGATCAGGGCGCGCGCGGTCTTCGGACGGCGCTTGTCGCCGAGGCCGATGATCTTCTGCAGGATCGGCAAGCTGAAAGCTGCGGTCTTGCCGGAGCCCGTCTGCGCAATGCCCAGAATATCGCGCCCCTCAAGCTGATGCGGGATCGCCTGCAACTGGATCGGCTTCGGCTCGGTCATGCCAGCGGATTCGACGCCCTTGAGCAAAATGCCGGTAACGCCAAGAGCGGCAAAACCGCCCGTAATTTCTTCTGTCAATTCAATCTCTTTCGGCGGCACCATGATGTCATGGGCCGCATCCAAATGTCGGTCAAGCGCAACTTGCCGAACTCTATCTGTACAATGATAACGACGGGACGCCGAAGTCTTCAAACTCCTGGCGACTTGCGCTGCCGTGCCCGAACATTTTCTCGGGTCTCCCCGCTTCCGGACCATTCCGAAAGACAGAGGCGAGACGCAACAAGTCCAATGCCGGGAAAGCCGACGAAAGCGTCGGCCCATGCGCCTGACGCGGCATATGGGGTGTTTTCGCCGAAAAAGCAACCGATTTCGCTTAAACCATCAAAATCAGATGATGAAATCAGCGAGTACCTGATTGTCCGTGATGTCCTGATAAGCCCAACCGGCTTCTGCGAATTTCTTTTCCAGGAGCTTGAAGTTTGATGCGTTCTTCGTTTCGATGCCGATCAGCACGGAACCGAAATTGCGCGCCGATTTCTTCAAATATTCGAAACGCGCGATATCGTCTTCCGGTCCCAGAAGATCGAGGAATGAACGAAGCGCACCCGGCCTCTGCGGAAAGCGGAAGATGAAATATTTCTTCAAGCCTTCGAAGCGCAATGCGCGCTCACGCACATCCGGCAGGCGCTCGAAATCGAAATTGCCGCCCGAGACAACAATGACGATGCGCTTGCCTTTGAGGTCACTCTTCTTGAAATCCTTCAACGCATCGATGCCGAGTGCGCCCGCCGGCTCAAGCACGACACCTTCAATATTGAGCATTTCGATAATCGTTGCGCAAAGCCGGTTTTCCGGAACCGTTATGACAGTTTTCGGATCAAACCCTTTGAGAAGCTTGAAGTTTTCCTTGCCGATCTCGGCAACAGCCGCACCATCGACGAAATTGTCGACATGGGTGAGCTTGATACGCTTGCCTGCTTCAAGACTTCCTTTCAGGCTCGCTGCGCCCTGCGGTTCGATAAAGCGGAAATTCGTCTTCCAGCCCAGATCGGAAACATATTGCGTAACGCCGCCAGACAGTCCGCCGCCGCCGACAGGCAGCAGGATAAAGTCGGGCTTCGTTCCTTCCGGCAATTGTTGTTCGATTTCCAGCGCCACCGTCGCCTGTCCCTCAACAATGCGGGGATGATCGAAAGGCGGAACCATCACGCCTTTCTGGCTTGCGGCAAATTCCTGCGAAGCGGCATAGCAAACATCGAAAATATCACCCACCAGCTTGATTTCGATGAATTCACCACCAAAAGCGCGGGTCTTGTCGATTTTCTGCTGCGGCGTCGTAACCGGCATGAAAACCACACCCTTGCGGCCAAAATGACGGCAGACGAATGCAAAGCCCTGCGCGTGATTGCCTGCGGAGGCGCAAACGAACACCGCGTTTTTGTCGGTCGTTTCGACAGCCTTGGAAATAAAGTTGAAGGCACCGCGAATCTTGTAGGAGCGGACAGGCGTGAGGTCCTCGCGCTTGAGCCAAATTTCCGCACCGTACTTCCGCGACAGATAATCGTTGAGTTGCAGCGGCGTTTCGGGAAACAGCGCGCGCATTGCCTTTTCGGCCTCGAATACGGATTTGACGAAGGCGGTCATCATTCGACTTTCTGCATTTCCTGCGGGATTTTACCCATGGCTACATGGGTTTAACAATGCAGACAAGGTTGAAGGTCCGAACTTGAGCTGGAATGCATCGTTTGACCAGATAGATTTGCGACCGGTTACCCTCTGAAACCGATGTGGTGTCAGGCCGCTAAATCAACAATTCAAAGCAGGAGTAACTATAGTGGTGCCCGCAGCCGGACTTGAACCGGCAAGCCCAAACGGGCGGCGGATTTTAAGTCCGCAGTGTTTACCAATTTCACCATGCGGGCATCGCTTGGGTATGCGCGTCCTTAGCAATTAAAAGGAGAGCTTTCAATGGCAAAACCGTGGGTTAGTCGTGGGAAGGAACTGTCAGTTTTAAGGGGAAGCGCTATCGCTGTAGCCTGACCTGTAAACATGAGCGGCAGTTGATGCGATCAACGCGCTGAAGATCGAGTTCGACAAGGCAAGCGTCAACATCCCATACGCTCAGATCACTTACCATGTTGTCAAAAAGACAATAAAACAGAAGGCACTAAGTAAGCTCTCTAACAGTCTGCATGAAAAAAACCGCAGACTGACGCTGCGGCTTTTCTTTATCGAACAGGAGCTTAGCCGTGCAGCTTTGCGGTAATCTCTGCAACGCGTTTACCCTGGAACCGGGCACCATCCAATTCTTGCTCCGAAGGCTGGCGGGAGCCGTCACCATCGGCGGTTGTCGTCATCCCATAAGGAGCACCGCCGCGCACCACATCGTTACCCATCTGCCCTTGGTAAGCATAGGAAAGCGGGACGATAATCATACCGTGATGCTGCATCTGCCACTGCGTGGAAATAAGCGCCAGTTCCGCCCCACCATGCTGGGTGGCTGTTGAAACCATCACCGACCCGACCTTGTTGATGAGCGCGCCCTTTGCCCAAAGCCCGCCGGTCTGGTCGAGAAAGTTCTTCATCTGAGATGCCATCATGCCGTAGCGGGTGGCAGTACCGATGATAATGGCATCATAATCTGCAAGTTCAGCCGGCGTGGCAATCGGCGCCTCCTGGTCAACCTTATAGTGCGAAGCCTTCGCGACATCAGGCGGAACCAACTCCGGCACCCGCTTGATCGTGACTTCCGCACCGCCTTCCCTTGCCCCCTCAGCGGCAGCCTTGGCCATTTTTTCCATGTGACCATAGGCCGAATAATACAACACCAGCACTTTAACCATGTGACGTCTCCATATCCCGTTTTGTGAGGCCCCAACCTCGAAAGGTTCAATTAGGGGAGCGGCCTTCTTTGAAAAGACGCAACTTCTCGCAAACCAAGGAAATGCTGAAATAAAGCAGTTGCAGCCTTGTCCTGCTGGGGCTTAACTGATGTCAGAAATGGAGTCTGGATATGACCAACAATCCGCAGCAAGCCGTCAGGGCCGCCATGCTGGCAATTGGCGACGAGCTTCTCTCAGGCCGCACCAAGGACAAGAACATAGGGCATCTCGCCGATGTTCTCACAGCGGCAGGCATTGATCTCAAGGAAGTGCGGATTGTCCCGGACGAGGAAGCGGCCATTGTAGCGGCTCTCAATGCGTTGCGGCCGCATTATGACTATGTCTTCACATCAGGCGGGATAGGCCCTACCCATGACGACATTACCGCCGATGCGGTTTCCGCAGCCTTTGGCGTGCCGTGCATCTATGATGAGAAAGCCATGAAGCTGCTCGGCGACAATTATGCAAAGCGCGGACTGGAATTCACCGACTCACGCAAGCGCATGGCGCGCATGCCACAAGGGTCGGAGCATATAGCGAACCCTATCTCCGCTGCACCCGGTTTTCATATCGGCAATGTCTATGTGATGGCGGGCGTGCCGTCCGTCTTTCAGGCTATGCTCGACAATGTGCTGCCCACACTGAAAACCGGTCGCAAACTTCTGTCCAGATCGGTGCTTTGTCCCTTTGGCGAAGGCGTGATCGGCGCTCCATTGACGGAAATTCAAAAGGAAAACCCCGAGACGATCATCGGTTCTTATCCGAAATTCGAGAATGGACGCTTCAGCACGGAGCTGGTTGTCCGCGGCAGCGATCCCGAAAAAATAGATACGGCAATCGATGCAATCGAAAAAATGATCTCATCGCTGGAAACCGAAGGAGCTGCTTAATCCTTTGCAACCTTTTGCCCGCGCAACTCGTTGCATTATATGCTAAAATAGAAGAACAACCGGAAGGAGTTCGGTCATGTCCTACAAGACGGTGGTTGCCTATTCTCGCAGTGAATCCGAGTTGAAGCGGGTTGCGTCCGCCGTTGGACTTCTAAAGCAGAAGGTGCCCGATATTCATGTTATCGGGCTTTATTCCATTCCTTCTCCCATTGTCTACGCCGACCCGAACGGCTTCATCGATCCGGGAATGTTCGAACTGCATGACAAGCAGCACAAGGAGCTTTCCGAAAGACTGAAACATGTCTTCGAAGAGGAAATGCGCCGTCAGGGCATCAATTATGAATATCGCATCACGCGTTCGGAAACGGGCACAGCCGCAGATGGCGTGCTGACGGCATGTCTTGGAGCAGAAATGCTGGTCGCGGGACAACCCGACCCGGACGATCCCGCCACCAATGACGAAACCGCCGATACGATTGTTTTCAATTCAAGCTGCCCCGTTTTGCTGGTTCCCTATGCACCGGTGCTGCAGATGGTTTCGCTCGACCGCATCGTCGTCGCATTTAACGGCAAGCGGGAAGCGGCCCGGGCCGCTTTCGACGCCCTGCCCTTGATGAAACATGCAGACAGAACGGAAATCGTTTGGGTCGACCCGCCGGAAATCGAAGGCGAGGATCAGGCTTTGGCGAGCCATGATATTGCAGAGTCGATATCGCGGCATGGCATTAACGTAACCCCTGCGGCCATTGCATCCAACGGGCGCTATGCGCAGGATGCATTGCGGGAACATATCATCGCGGAACGCGCTGATCTTCTGGTAATGGGTGCTTACAGTCATTCGCGGCTGCGAGAACTGGTTTTTGGCGGCGTGACACGATCCATGTTGAACGAGCTGCCCATTCTCACGCTTTTCTCGCGTTAGAGGACACTATTAAAGCCAGTTTGATCCGACAACTGGCATCAGATGACACGACGCGCTTGCAAGAACACCATTTTTGCGGTTATCAGCATCACCCGGCGCTGACTGTGCCGGGTGGAGAGCCTTTTCCTCTCCCGCCGCCCGCCTGAAATGGGCGCGGATGAAGAAAAGCTGCAGATCCTGACAGTTACAGCGCTTGGCAATCCGTCACAGCGCATTTTTGGTTTTTAAAGGTCCGGAGAACGAACTCCGGATCGTTCCACGGAGCGTTTCGATGTCCTTGCCAGATAAAGCCTTTCCCGTTTCATGGGATCAGTTCCACCGCGATGCCCGCGCCCTCGCCTGGCGTATTTCCGGCATGAATCGCGATTGGCATGCAATTGTCGCCATCACGCGTGGCGGACTGGTTCCGGCAGCAATCGTTTGCCGCGAACTCGGTATTCGCCTCATCGAAACCGTCTGTATTGCCTCCTATCATGATTACACGTCGCAAGGTGACATGCAGATCCTCAAGGGCGTGAGCGAAACGCTTCTGGAAAATGGCGGCGAAGGCGTCATCGTTGTTGATGATCTGACCGACACCGGCAAAACCGCAGCCATCGTGCGCGAAATGATGCCGAAGGCCCATTTTGCAACGGTCTATGCCAAGCCTAAAGGCCGTCCACTGATCGATACCTTTGTAACAGAGGTTTCTCAGGACACCTGGATCTACTTCCCGTGGGATATGGGCTTTACCTATCAGGAGCCGATCGCAGGCGACAAGCGCGGCTGACACGTTGCGCATCCGGTCAGAACCGGTGCAAACTCGATATTCGTTTTATGAAAACGCTACGAAACGAAAACAAATGAACGCGGTTGCGGTGATATTTCCGCCGCAATCGCACCTTATGGAAAGCGCTCCGAAATAACGCCGATTGAGAGCGGATAGCGTTTTTAAAGCAGCCATCCCTTCCCATAATTTTAGTAATATCTTTAAAATAAAAGCTTTTTTCGGATATTTTCAAAGGTCTGTTGCCTAACTAATCTGTTGTTATTTTGGCGAATCGGATCATGCTATTTAAAAAAGGGGATTTTCGCGGTGAAGACGCAGGCCAAACAACTTATTGCAACCGAAAAGCGTATTCTAACGCCTTCGGGTCGTTTGCAGCAGGTTGCGGCGCTGGTCTATCGTCGCGACATGGGTGCCCTCAAGGTTCTCGTCATCACGAGCCGCGGAACAGGCCGCTGGATCATCCCCAAGGGCTGGCCGCAGGTTGGTCGCACACTGGCGGAAACAGCGCTTCGCGAAGCCTATGAAGAAGCTGGCATCCGTGGCGAAGTCTCACCCGTACCAATTGGCAGTTTCTGCTATTGCAAGACGGATCTTCCGCCTGAACGCATAAACCAGTTCACGGCAGCGGTATTCGCGGTGCAGTTTACCGGGCAGGAGAATGATTGGCCTGAACGGGATCAACGCATCTGTGAATGGGTGTCGCCGCAGGAGGCGGCCCATCGTGTTGAAGAAACCGAATTGAAGCAGATATTGAACCAGTTTGGTGATTCGGGGATCGCTGCGGCTGCCGAGTGAGTAACTTGCAGCCTGCACTGCCAACATTTATTCTGTATAGCGTTCTTTTCGTGGGGATTTCCGCCTTCTTCGGCGCATTTCACCGAAATTCCCCCTCAAGCTGCCGCTACAAGCGACTCTTCTGGCTCCCAAAACCTTGTAGCCGGCTTGGTTCGCAAAAGTGTCGCTTCTCCCCGTTATCCACATTTGCCCCAAGCTGTTACGCACAATATCTAGATGCTGGAGTGTTGCAGCAAACCATTGCTTGACGGTCGCATCCGAGTCGTTTTTTATGGAGCTATCGTTGCGTAGGTAGCGTGATCGGATGTTGTAATCTGCCGGTCTTTTTTTCGGTCAAGTTGAGTATCGAACGGGCGTAGCGCTTTGAAAGTGCGATTTTCGCTCGGTGCTTTCTTGCGCCCAGAATCTGGGCGTGCCGGTCTCTGGAGAAGCAGATGCAGCGTCGAGCAGAAACAGCGTTAACACTAGATTTAGTATTTGCGCTCATGCTCCTTACAAGATAAGGTATTTTTCGTTCCGCTGATTTTGAACTTCGATAATGCCAGCAAGGTTGCAATTAAGCTCCCCTGAGGCGTTTTTTCGTGAGCTTTCGATGATGCGGAAGCGGATTTCCGGGAGTTTTCTCCCCAACAAGACGCTCCTCCCGCAGAAGAGCTGTTTTGACAGAGACGCGATACAGACAGGCCGTGGCTGAAAACCGTCACTAGAGCTACTATATATAGAACGTTTGGATGGGACAGATGAAGATCGAACGCCGTTTCACGAAAGAGAATCAGTCGGCCTATGCGGACATCGCGTTCCGGACTGCGACCAGCGAGATCAAGAATCCCGATGGATCCATCGTATTCCGCCTCGAAAACATCAATGTGCCCGCGCAGTTCAGCCAGGTTGCCGCTGACATTCTCGCGCAGAAATATTTTCGCAAAGCTGGCGTTCCCGCACAGCTGAAGAAGGTCGAGGAAAACGACGTTCCTTCGTGGCTGTGGCGCTCTGTTGCCGATGAGGAAGCACTCGCCAAGCTGCCGGAAAGCGAGCGCTATGGCTCCGAAATGGATGCCTGCCAGGTTTTTGACCGTCTTGCCGGCACCTGGACCTACTGGGGCTGGAAGGGTGGCTATTTCGCGTCCGAGGAAGATGCCCTCGCCTTCCGCGACGAGCTTGCATACATGCTCGCAACGCAGCGCGTGGCTCCGAACAGCCCGCAATGGTTCAACACCGGCTTGCATTGGGCCTATGGCATCGACGGTCCCGGCCAGGGCCATTTCTATGTTGACTGGCAAACCGGCAAGCTGACCAAGTCCAAGTCGGCCTACGAACATCCGCAGCCGCATGCCTGCTTCATCCAGTCCGTTGGCGACGACCTCGTCAATGAAGGCGGCATCATGGATCTGTGGGTCCGCGAGGCACGCCTCTTCAAATACGGCTCTGGCACCGGTTCCAACTTCTCTTATCTGCGCGGCGAAGGTGAAAAGCTTTCCGGCGGTGGCAAGTCCTCCGGTCTGATGAGCTTCCTCAAGATTGGCGACCGCGCTGCGGGCGCAATCAAGTCGGGCGGCACGACCCGCCGCGCCGCCAAGATGGTGGTGGTCGACATCGATCACCCGGATATCGAGGAATATATCGACTGGAAGGTCAAGGAAGAGCAGAAGGTTGCTTCGCTCGTCACCGGCTCCAAGATCGTCAAGCAGCATCTGACCGCCATCATGAAGGCTTGCGTCAACTGCGAAGCCGACAATGATGATTGCTTCGACCCGGCGAAAAACCCTGCCCTGAAGCGCGAAATCAAGGCTGCGAAGAAGAACCAGGTTCCGGAGAACTACGTCAAGCGCGTGATCCAGTTCGCGCGTCAGGGCTATACCGATATTCAGTTCAAGACCTATGACACGGACTGGGATTCGGAAGCCTATCTCACCGTTTCTGGCCAGAACTCCAACAATTCCGTCTCGCTGAAGGACGAATTCCTGCGCGCTGTCGAAAACGACGGCGACTGGAACCTGACGGCTCGTCGCGACGGTCGCGTCATGAAGACGCTGAAGGCGCGCGATCTTTGGGAAAAGATCGGTTACGCCGCCTGGGCGTCCGCTGATCCGGGCCTGCATTACAACACGACCATGAACGACTGGCACACCTGCCCGACGGCTGGTCCGATCCGTGCTTCCAATCCGTGCTCGGAATATATGTTCCTTGACGACACGGCCTGCAATCTGGCGTCGATCAACCTGCTCACCTATCGCAACAAGGACGGTTCGTTCAATATTGCGGCTTACGAGCACACGGCGCGCCTGTGGACCATCGTTCTCGAAATCTCGGTGATGATGGCGCAGTTCCCGTCGAAGGAAATCGCACGTCTCTCTTATGAATACCGTACGCTCGGCCTCGGCTATGCCAATATTGGCGGCCTGCTGATGACTTCCGGCATTCCTTATGACTCCGACGAAGGCCGCGCCATCTGCGGTGCGCTGACGGCGATCATGACCGGTGTGGCCTATGCCACCTCTGCTGAAATGGCGAAGGAACTCGGGACCTTCCCGAGCTATGAGCCCAATGCCGAGCACATGCTGCGCGTCATTCGCAACCACCGCCTCGCTGCCCATGGTGAGACCGAAGGTTATGAAGGCCTTGCTGTCAATCCAGTGGCGCTGATTGCCGAAGATTGCCCGGATCAGGACCTGATCACCCATGCCCGTGCGGCCTGGGACAAGGCGCTGGAACTTGGCGAAAAGCACGGCTACCGCAACGCACAGTCCACAGTCATCGCGCCGACCGGCACGATCGGCCTCGTCATGGACTGCGACACGACCGGTATCGAACCGGATTTCGCACTGGTGAAGTTCAAGAAGCTGGCCGGTGGCGGCTACTTCAAGATCATCAACCGCGCCGTGCCGGAAGCACTCCGCACGCTCGGCTACTCAGAAAGCCAGATCGCCGAAATCGAAGCCTATGCTGTCGGTCACGGCAACATCAATCAGGCGCCGGGCATCAACCCGTCTTCGCTGAAGTCCAAGGGCTTCACCGATGAGAAGATCGAAGCCCTGAATGCCGCTCTCAAGAGCGCATTCGACATCAAGTTCGCTTTCAACAAGTGGACGCTGGGCGAAGACTTCTGCAAGGACGTACTGAAGCTCACCGATGAACAGCTCAGCGATTTCTCGTTCGAGATGCTCCCGGCGCTGGGCTTCGCCAAGAAGGACATCGAAGCTGCCAACATCCATGTTTGCGGCGCGATGACCCTCGAAGGTGCTCCTTTCCTCAAGGAAGAGCATTACGCTGTATTCGATTGCGCAAATCCGTGCGGCAAGATCGGCAAGCGTTATCTGTCGGTCGATAGCCACATTCGCATGATGGCCGCCGCGCAGCCGTTCATATCGGGCGCGATCTCCAAGACGATCAACATGCCGAACGACGCAACCGTCGAGGACTGCAAGAACGCCTACATGCTGTCCTGGAAGCTGGCACTCAAGGCCAACGCGCTTTATCGCGACGGCTCCAAGCTTTCGCAACCCCTCAACGCCGCCCTCATCTCGGATGATGAGGACGAAGACGATGCAGTCGAGGCACTGATCGAAGCACCGGCGGCGGCCCGTGCCGTTCAGGTGACTGAGCGAATCGTCGAGAAGGTCGTAGAAAAGATCGTGCACGAGCGCGACAAGTTGCCGAACCGTCGTCAGGGCTATACCCAGAAGGCAGTCGTCGGTGGACACAAGGTCTATCTGCGCACCGGCGAATTCGGTGACGGACGCCTTGGCGAAATCTTCATCGATATGCACAAGGAAGGCGCCGCTTTCCGTGCGATGATGAACAACTTCGCCATCGCAGTATCGCTCGGCTTGCAGTACGGCGTGCCGCTCGAAGAATATGTGGAAGCCTTCACTTTCACGAAATTCGAACCGGCTGGCATGGTCATCGGTAACGATGCCATTAAAACCGCAACCTCTATCATCGACTATGTGTTCCGCGAACTGGCCGTGTCCTATCTCGGTCGCAATGACCTCGCTCACGTCGATACAAGCGATTTTGGCAATACGGCGCTCGGCAAGGGCATCAAGGAAGGCAAGACCAATCTGGTCTCGACCGGCTGGACGCGCGGTTACAAGCCTACGCTGGTGACGAACTCAGGTAACGAAGCCAAGGGATCGACAAGCTCTGCCCCGCAAGCTTCCAACGTCACAACCTTGAAGTCGACCACTCCGACAGGCAATCGCCCGGCAACGATCGGTCTGGTGACGGACGGTGCCACAGCCTTCAAGCGCGAGTTCGAGGAACAGGCTGCACCGGCGCAACAGCAGGAAAGCGCCTCGGCAACTGAACTTTTCTCCGACAAGGCTGCTGCCGACGCTGCCTCTGCCCGTGCGGAAAGTGCAAATGCTGCCAAGAAGCTGGAAGCTGACCGCCGCATCAAGTCGATGATGCAAGGCTATACCGGCGATAGCTGCACCGAGTGCCAGAACTTCACCATGGTCCGCAACGGCACCTGCCTGAAGTGCGACACCTGCGGTGCAACGAGCGGCTGCAGCTGAGTTTAGCTCACAGAATACAAAAATAGAAAGGCCCGCATCGTGCGGGCCTTTCTCATTTTCAATGTTATTATTATAAAGAAAATAGACACCTGACAGTCATCAAGGGTAAAAATCGACAGTCGACCGATATGCCAGTTTCGCCCGCCAGAAGCTTTTTTCGTATGGTATTGAAATATCCATATGACCGCCTTAATTCCTGGTAGAACGCAATGCAGGCATCGCAGCATAGCCGCTAAGTTTCATCAGGTTAGTCTCAGGAAAGTCTATTGTCGGAATTTTTTATTGCTCATCCTTGGGCGGAAACGCTTAGCGCGCTCGGGGGATTATTTCTTTCAGCTTTCATTGCAAACTTTCTGATCAAGGCGATCTTGCTCAAACTGCTTGATCGTATTGTCCAGAAAACGTCGTTCGGGCAGGACGAAGAGCTCAAGAAACACAGCGTCATCAGTCGCCTGGCCAACATCGTTCCGGCCTTGATTATTTCGTCCGGAATCATGGCGGTGCCGGGGCTTCCCGAGGGCGTTATCACCGTCATCCGAAATGTGGCTATCGCCTTTATCATTCTGACGCTGGCTCTGGCGGTCAACGCAGTGTTCGGGCTTGTCGACACACTCTATCACCGCCGTCCAGAGGCGAGATTCCGCCCCATGAAGGGCTATATTCAGGTCGCCAAGCTGGCGGTCTATATCATCGCGACGGTTCTCATCATCGCGACACTGCTGGACAAGTCGCCGGTTATCCTTCTTTCGGGTGTCGGCGCCATGGCCGCCGTGCTTATCCTGGTCTTTCAGGATACATTGCTTTCACTGGTCGCCAGTATGCAGATCGCCTCTTCCAACATGGTCCGTGTCGGCGACTGGATCGAAATGAAGAACCTCGACGCCAATGGCGATGTCACGGAAATCGCGCTCTATACTGTGAAGGTCCAGAACTTCGACAAGACGATCACCACCATTCCGATCCGCAAACTCATCACCGAGCCGATGAAGAACTATCGCGGCATGCAGGAATCCGGCGGGCGTCGCATCAAGCGTGCGCTTTATATCGATCAGAACACTATTCGCTTTCTATCGGATGAGGAGCGAGCCAGACTTGGTACAGTTGACTGGCTGGCCGATTATCTGCCGAAAAAGGCAAAAGAAATCGCCGAATGGAACCAGAAGCTTGGCGACCGCGCCAATAATCCGGTCAACAGGCGTCAGTTCACCAATATCGGCACATTTCGCGCCTATGTGGACAATTATCTGCGCAATCATCCCGGCGTACACAAAGGCATGACTTTGCTGGTACGCCAGATGGACCCTACGCCCGAAGGCCTGCCGCTCGAAATCTACTGCTTCACGAACACGACCGTCTGGGCGTCGTTCGAACAAATCCAGTCAGATATTTTCGATCATCTTTATGCGGTTCTGCCGGAATTCGGCCTCAGCGCCTTCCAGAATCCGAGCGGCAATGATTTTCGCAAGCTGACGATCAGTGCACCTGTCGGACAGCCTCAATAATTTTGGCATTCAGGTGCTGAACATTATAGCGCACGCGTGACGGTGTCAGACCAAGACGAACTACGGCAAGATGCATCGATGGAACGATCATCACGCTTTGCCCGTCATGCCCTGACATCCAGAAAGCATCTTCGGGAATGCCGTCCTCACCTGCCTTCACACCGCTAATCTGCAGCCAGACCTGAGCGGAACCATAGCGCCCATCGGACTCTGACCTGGGCGTGCGCATAAATGAAATATAGTCTGCAGGCAGAACCGGCTTTCCATATAGATTTCCGCCATCAGCAAGAAACGCGCCCAGCCGCGCCCAGTCACGGGCCGTTGCGTACATATAGGAAGAACCGGCAAAGACGCCTGATGCATCCGTTTCCAGAATGGTACTGCTCATGCCAAGCGGACCGAAAAGTGCCAGCCGTGGATAGGCCAGAGCCTCCTCGCGACTATTGAAACTGTCCATGAACAACTCTGACAGAATATTGGCCGTTCCACTGGAATAATTGAATTTCGTCCCAGGCGCGGCCTCCAGTGGCAAAGACGCAGCAAAACCGGCCATGTCAGGCTCCAGATACAACATGCGCGTGACATCGGTGACGGTGCCGTAATCTTCATCGAAGCGCAGGCCGCTATTCATCGCCATCAGGTTTGCGAGAGAAATCTTCGCCCGTTCATCACTTTTCCATTCCGGCAAAAGCGCGGCGCTTTCCAAGCTCATGCGCCCTTCGGCAATCCGCATGCCAATCAATGTCGCAATGACGGACTTGGTCATGGACCAACCCAATAAAGGCATATCAGCATTAAAGCCCGGACCGTAATTCTCGGCGATCAGCCTGCCATTACGGATAACCGCAATCGCGCGCATACCCGGACCAGCAAGAGCCTGATCCTCAATCACAGCCTGCACCGCTGGATCCGCCTCAATCCGGATCGGCTCTGCCGGTACCTGCGGGCCTGTTGGAATTTCTACGCGCAAATCGTCTTTCTGGATATTCGCGCATCCAAGTGCAGGGCGATAGGTTGCGGTACTTGGTGCGAAAAACCCAAAAATACGCACCGTCACGCTGCTGTTATTCTTGTCAAGAGAAGCATTCAGAAATCGCAGAAGCGGGTTTCCCGGTGCTTGAACATCGTCTGCAAGAACGGCATCAGCATCCCGGCCTGCAATGAAAACATTCGAGCAGATGATCTTGGCGGCATAGCCGGTTCCCACACGCAAAAGTTCAGGTGGTCGAACCGTCAGCCAGAGAATTGCTCCAAGCACAATGGCAAGCAGAAGACCGCCGACGAACTTCACAATACGCTTCATACTGCCCCTCGCAAATAATCATATGTCAGATCATATCAAGCCGAGATGGCTTGCCAACTCCCGCGCGGCGGCACCGCCTGCCCTGTTTGCACCGATGGTCGAGGCAGACGGGCCATAACCAACAAGATGGATGCGAGGATCAATGGCAACCTGTGTCGCCAAACGACCGGTCATGAGGATGCCACCTTCCGCATTGCGTAATTGCAACGGGGCAAGATGGTCAAGCGAGCTACGAAATCCCGTGCACCACAAAATAACATCGAAGGATTGTTCGGTTCCATCGCCCCATCGAACACCTGTTTCCATGATCTCGCTGAACATTGGCAACCTGTTGAGCACACCCCTAGCTCGAGCAGCTTCGATTGCCGGTGTCAATGGCAAACCTGTCACTGAAACCACCGATCCCGGTGGCAAACCTCGGCGTACACGTTCTTCCACCAAAGCCACGGCAGCACGGCCAAGCTCCGGTGTAAACGGGCCTTCCCGGAAAGCAGGCTCTTTCCGCGTGACCCATACAGTTTCTGTCACGCGCGATATCTCGTCCAAAAGTTGCACAGCCGAGATGCCCGAACCAACAACCAGAACACGTTTACCCTTGAAGGCATCCGCTGTTTGGTAATCACGTGTGTGAAGCTGCTGGCCTTTGAACAGCTCTGCACCGGGATAAGGCGGAATATAGGGCGTTTCCCACGTACCCGTTGCGTTGATGATCCCGCGTGCCGAATAGTTGCCACGATCAGTCTCCACGCGAATCCGTTCTCCGCGGTCACAAACCACTTTGACCATGACGGGGCGGTGCACCGGCAGATTGAACTTTTCTTCATATGCACGGTAATATTGCGGGACGGCAACCGATGCGCGTACTTCGCCATTGGTCGTTTCGACAATGTCCTCGAACTTCATGCCGGGGAGATCATGAATGGCGTTCGCGGTTCTGAGCGTCAGCGAAGGCCAGCGGAATTGCCAAGCTCCGCCCGGTCCTGCAGCCTTATCGAGAACCACGAATTGCCGCTCTCCTGCAAGCCCAAGCTTATTCAGATGATAGGCCGACGAGAGCCCCGCCTGACCAGCCCCGATGACCACAATGTCGACCTTGCGGGCGACTTTTACATGGCCATTATCGGCTGGCTGCTGATCGACGGACTGTGTATCTGACATAATGCCTTACGAGCTTCCCAAAAGTGACCTGTGTCCGTAGATAGGGATCGGACGACAACGCCGAAAGCCCCGCCTATCCTGCCGTCGCAGCGCTGCGCAGTCTTTTATTGCGCCCCTCCCAAATACTCACAACCAGCATGATAACCGTCGTCAATATGCCCATTTCCAACAGATCGGCCACATAGCCGACCGGGATCGCGATCAGCAGGGCCAGGACGCCAAAAATGTGCGACATGGGAATGACACCATAGACGACCTTCTTGTAGATCGCGCTACCGATCAGGTAGATCGCTGGTCCCGCTACCAGAATAAGAACATAGGCTGTTTTCAACGGGTCGTGCGGATGCTCCATCACCAGATCGTTTCCGACTGCAGTTGCGATAATACCCGCAACCAGAATGGCATGGACATAGTGAAAGTATGCGCCAATCCGCCCGGAATCGGTGGAATGGGTGATTGTTTCTGTTGCGTCCTTGCTGGAAGTGCCAAAATACAGCCACCACATGGCAAGCGTGCCGACAAAGGTTGCAAGCAGGGCCGACATGAGAGGCATATTCCATTCTTCAGCACTGGAAAGGGACGCACCAGTAGCCAGCAACGTTTCGCCGAGCGCCACGATCACGAACAACTGGCATCGTTCTGCAAGATGCCCCCCCTCTATGGTCCAGTCGCTGGTATGGGAACGTCCCAGGCCCGGTAGCGCAAAGCCCAGCATCGGCGATAAATATTCGCAAAGTACGGCAATCAGCCACAAGGCCATACGAGCCTCATGCTCGACGAAACAACCGGCTATCCAGAAGACAGCGGAAATCACAAACCATCCGAGCATTCGCCGGTAATTGGCGGCAAGCGGATGGCTCTGCCCCAAGACAAACACGATATAGGCAGTCCGACCGGCCTGCATTGCCACATAAGCCAGCGCGAATATCCAGCTTTTGTCTGCGAAAGCGCCGGGGATGGAGGAGGCCATAATCAAACCGAGCAGCATCACGCAGAACAAAAGGCTGCGTATCTGCGGCGTCTCCGGGTTGAACCAGTTTGTTACCCAGCAGGTATATTGCCAGCCGAGCCACACTGCGAACCAGAGGATCAGCGTTTCGACAACGCCGGTCAGCGTCAGATTGTGCAGAAGCTCATGGCTCAATTGCGTAACTGCGAAAACATACACCAGATCGAAGAACAGTTCCTCGAAGGTAACCCGGGCATGATGCCCGTCTCGTTGTCTCAAAAGCGGATGTTCAGCGACAGCAGAAGCTGTATTCATGCGAATGTACCTTCCCCTCAGACGGCAAGCATTCAATGCCACTGCCTAATAGCTTAGCCCGCAGTCGATCAGCCGTATATCCGAATGTGCTGATTTCCACTTAAAGAAGGCAGCGTCAGCTTATTTCTCGCGGAGCGTGTTACCTGCCTTGAGCCGTGTATCGATACCATCCGCTGCCGCAAGGCCCATAGCGAAACAGGCGGTCAGGAGATAACCGCCGGTCGGAGCCTCCCAGTCAATCATCTCTCCTGCAACGAAAATGCCAGGCAGCTTTGGCAACATGTAGTTCTTGTCGATTTCGTGCCAGCGAATACCGCCTGCTGACGAAATCACTTCATCCAACGGGCGTGGGCGGAGTAGCGGAATGGAAAGAGCCTTGATCGTGGCGGCCAGTGCTTCCGGATTTCTGTCGCGGGTGAACTCAGTCACAAGAGCTGCCTTCACGCCGGTCAGACCTGCTGCCTTGCGCAGAAGGTTACCGAAGCTCAGCTTTGCATCTTGCCGGGAAATGTCAGCCACCAGCCGCTCAAGAGTTCGTCCCGGAACAAGATCAAGTGTCAGAAACGCCTTTCCGTTCTCCTGCAAGCTGTCGCGCAGAGCTGCGGAATGGGCATAAACAAGACTACCCTCCACCCCGCCGCGCGTAATGACAAACTCGCCCTGTGTCGTGCCTGCACTGGACGTCGCGGTGACCGACTTCACCGGTTCACCGGCAAAGCGTTCGGCAAAGAAATCACTCCAGGCAACATCAAAACCGCAATTTGCAGGTTGAAACGGCGCTATATCGATTAATTTGCGTCGAAACTCATCAATCCAGAGGCCATTGGAACCGAGTTTTGGCCAGCTTCCGCCACCAAAAGCAAAGAGCACAGCGTCACATGTAATCGTCTGAATACCATCCGGGTTCTCGATACGGAGACCATTGCCCTCGAAGCCAAGCCAGCGATGTCGAGTGAGAATGCGAACACCCTGATCTTCCAGACGTTTTCCCCACGCCCGCAAAAGCGGCGACGCCTTCATCGCCTTGGGAAAAACACGGCCGGATGAACCTATAAAAGTCTCCGCACCAAGTTCATCCGCCCATATGCGTAATTCGGTCGAACCAAAAGCGGTCAACGCTGGTAATATACGGTCGCGGCTTGAGCCGAACCGCTTCGCAAAAGCTGCAAATTCTTCCGAATGCGTAATATTCAGGCCAGACTTGCCAGCGAGCAGAAACTTGCGACCAACCGTGGGCATCTGTTCGTAAACCGTCACGCGATAGCCTTGCGCGGACAATCTTTCGGCGGCCATCAGACCAGATGGCCCGCCTCCAAGAATGGCGATATTGCCTTCAGGCATCACGGTGTCAGCCTCGCCGAAGTATTAATCCTGCTTCTCCAGCATTTCCTTAACAGTTGTCGCCAACTGTTTGAGTGAGAAAGGCTTTGGTAGGAATCCGAACTTGGCATCGGCTGGAAGATTACGTGCAAATGCATCCTCCGCATAACCCGATACGAAAATGAACTTGATATCAGGATAAGTCTTGCGCAGTTCGCGCAGCAGCGTCGGACCATCCATTTCAGGCATGACCACATCCGATACGACGATATCCACCTCACCGCCAAGTTCGGCCATGACCTCAAGCGCTTCGACACCGGACGCTGCTTCGTGAACGGTATATCCACGCGACTGAAGTGCACGCACGCCGCCCATACGGACCGCATCCTCATCTTCCACCAGAAGCACTGTCGCCGAACCGGAAAGGTCGGTCGCTTTCTCGACCTTCTTTTCCTTCACAACGACTGGCGCATCGTCGGCGCGTTTTTCCTCGATAAGACGCGGCAGGAAGATCTTGAACGTCGTGCCTTTTCCAACTTCGGAATCACAGTAGATGAAGCCACCGGTCTGCTTGATGATGCCATAGACCATCGACAGACCGAGCCCGGTGCCCTTACCCACTTCCTTCGTCGTAAAGAACGGCTCGAAAATCTTTTCAAGCACGTCCGCAGGAATACCCGTTCCGGTATCTTCCACTTCGAAGACCACATAATCTGCTTCCGGCAGATCACGATAATGAAGCTTTGCAGCTTCCTGCGTCGACACGTTACGCGTACGCAACGTGATTGCACCGCCTTCCGGCATAGCGTCGCGTGCATTCACCGCCAGATTGACAGCAACTTGTTCAAACTGCCCGAGGTCGGCCTTGACCGGCCAGAGATCGCGTCCATGATCGATCTTCAGCTCGATATCCTTGCCGACAAGACGTGCCAGCAACATGCGCAGGTCTGCAAGTACATCGGTCAGATCGAGCACTTCAGGGCGAAGTGTCTGACGACGCGAGAATGCCAGAAGCTGGCGCACCAGCGAGGCCGCGCGATTGGCATTCTGCTTTATGTTCATGATGTCCGGGAAGGACGGATCGGATGCGCGATGGTTCGTCAACAGCAAATCCGACGACATGATGATCGCCGTCAGAACGTTGTTGAAGTCATGCGCAATGCCGCCAGCGAGCTGGCCGACGGCCTGCATCTTCTGGCTCTGCGCCATCTGGTTTTCGAGAGCTTTCTGCTCGGTCGTCTCGACAGCCGAGATAATCGCCGCTTCTTCGGCGCGCTCGCCACCCAGATCGGTTACAGGGCTCATGTAAAAGCGGATATGCCGCTCTTCATTACCCGGCAAAACCGTATCGACAGGCGAAATGCTCGCCTGCCCGGCGAAGGCGGCTGCAAGTGCCCTGTTGAAGGTCTCGCGGTCGCGCTCGTGCACAACGATTTCAAGCTTTGCATTGCCATCAATCGCATCACGATCGACAACCGGAGCGAAAATATCGAGGAAGCGCGCGTTGGTGCGCAATATATGTCCGGCGGCATCAACCGCAGCGATGGCCATCGGAGCCGAGTTGAAGAAGCGCGTGAAGCGTACTTCGGCGGAGCGCAGCGCCATTGATGAGTCTTCACCCTCCGCACGATCCAGAACGATGGTACGGCTCGTACCGCGTGTTCCATCACGCGCGGCCTGAACGCGGTGATAGAAGCGAACAGCGAGGCTCTGTCCGTTCCGCTTGATAAGGTCAAGATCGATAACTGTGTTACGGCTCGTGCCCGGCTCGGCTTTCACCGCCTTGATGAGTGCCATCCCGCTGCCTGCCACGATATCGTTGAGTGTCAACGATCCCGGCGTGAACTGGGTCAGATCGACGCCAAGCCATTCCGCAAGCGTCGCATTGAGATAGATGATCCGACCCGAAGGATCAGCGGAAAAGAAGCCCGCTGGTGCATGGTCAAGGTGATTGATGGCTTCCTGCAGTTCCTGAAAGAAACGCTCCTGCTCCGCACGCTCGTCGGAAATATCCGCGATCTGCCAGGCAACGAGCGGGCTTTTGAATTCCTGCCCCGCCTCGATAGGACGTGCCTTGATGCGATACCAGACTGGAGCCAGCGAACCATGAGCTTCACGAGAAAGACCGCCGGAAAGCCGCACTTCCTCTTGTGCCGACAGACCATCGCGAACGGCATTCGTCAGGCGGTAAACGGCATCTGATGCCGCTGGTTCAGCCGTCAGCACATTATCAAGTGAGCGAACGCCTTCGGCACTAGCAACTCCGGTCATGGCAGCATAAGCCTGATTGGCATAAACAATCTGGCCACGAGCATCGGAAATAACCGTTCCTTCAGGCTGCGAATCCATGAACGAATGAGCAAGGTCCTGCTCACCGTTCTTCTGGCTGAACTGAATGAGGCCGGTTGCAGCGCCGAAAAGATAGAAGACGCCTACCATCGAAAGAATGCCCATGAGGACAAGGGCAAATCCGTCTCCCAACTGGTCGCGAAACACAAAATAGGCGATTGCGGCGACAGTCAGCAAAATGCCGACGATCAACAGGCGAAGGGCACCGCTGCGATTGCGCTTGGGCATTACGAGCGGTTTCGGGTAAGCGTTGTCCGTCTGTCGCGACATCAAGCCTGCTGCCCTTTCATGTTGCGTGGCTGGGCACCAACGGGCATCAGCGTGCTCCGGGTGCCTTGTGTTTTTTCGATCAGCCAAGACGTCATTTCAATCATCCGCATATCCGATTTTCTCGAATGCACTTTTCTGCGCAGTTCAGCTATCGCGTGGGAACGCGCAGCCAATATGTCAGGGTATATCCGATTCGCAGAATGCGTTAATCGGCGAGCAGTACAAGCATTGCTGCACTGAAACGGTGCAAATCGGACTTTTTTGCACCGTTTTGCCTGGGGATCATATATTTCTCGCATTTCCAAGAAACATTCCCAAGGCTTAGAAATTCAACTACTGTACCAATCATGTGATGATGCGGAGTGTCAGGGGAAGCGCAGCCTCCATTCGTCGCAGGTTTTTCGTTTATTGTATAAGAGGGTATCCGCATGAAGGAATGGCTCAGCGGCATCGTTGGAGAGAGTGCGGCTAATATTGTTGGCTTCATCCTAATATTTGCGATCATTCTTGGCGGAATTTTCGTTGTTCTCAGCATCATTCGCCGTTTCAGCGGCGGTACTTTCGTCTCTAACGGGCGTACGCGGCAACCGCGCCTTTCGGTGATGGATGCTGCAGCAGTCGATAGCCGACGCAAGCTGGTCCTTATTCGCCGTGACGATGTGGAACATCTGCTGCTCATCGGTGGGCCGACCGACGTTGTGGTGGAACAGAATATCGTGATGGAATCGCGTGCCCATGCACGTGTGCAGGCTTCACGCATAGAACCTGAGCACATCGAGCGCTTCAAACAGCACGAAGCAACACTGACCAATGAAAAGGCGGAGCGCCCTGCTCTTCCACTGCAAACACCGCAGGCCGAAGAGAAGGACGAAGCGATCCAGATCACGTCCGCAATTGAAACGCCGGTTTATCGCAAGCCTGAGCCAGCACGAGAAGAGCCGATCCAGCAGGCGGCTGCGCCTGTACGTGTTCCGCCACAGGCTCCAACGGCACCCATCCCACCTCGGCCGCCTGTCGAAACGAAATCCGCTCAACCACCCCAGCCACGGCCTCAACCGCGCCCGGCGCCGAATTATCCGCCGCAGCCCCGTACAGTATTGCCGCCCCGTCCCGCGCAAGCACAGCCGCAGTCAACACGTGCACATCCGGCCTATCCGTTGAGCCAGGTTTCACGGGGTGTTCTGAGTTCGACCTCCTCCGGCGCGGCGGCAGCTGCCGGTGTTGCCGCAGCATCGGTTGCTTCTGCAAATCTCGGCAGCATCGTTCCCGAGCGTGAAACAACGGTCACGGATAAATCCCCTTCGGTCGACGTGACTGTGCCCACAATCTCCTCCACTGCGGCACCTGCTTTCAGCACCCCTTCAGAACCGAAGCGCGTAGAGCCTGAAATCACGGTTGCCGAGCCTAAGCTGACAGAACCCGAGGCTACGTCTGCAGAAACGCCCAGCGATGATCTGGCTGATCTTGGGGGTGCGTTGCATGACGCGATAGTTACGGACGTTAATTCAGAGGGTGTCGCCAGCGACGACGCCAAGGAAGCGATCTCGTTTGACACGGAATTCTTCGAGAATGAGCTTCTGAGCTCGCTGGATATTTCCGCAACCGATGATAGTGTTGAAGACAAAGCCAAGGATGACATCGAGGATGAGATGGAAAAGCTCCTCGGTGAATTGACCAAGGATGAGATTCGCAGAAGCTGAACTTCCAGCCGAAATGCATCTCGATAAAAGAAAATAGGCTGCGAAAAACGCAGCCTATAAATTTTTCAAACCGTCTTGAAACTTAATCGTCGCGATAGACTTTCTCACGACGCTCGTGGCGCTCCTGCGCTTCGATGGATAGCGTAGCGATCGGACGCGCATCAAGCCGCTTCAAGCTGATAGGTTCTCCCGTTTCCTCGCAGAAGCCGTATGTTCCCTCATCAATGCGGCTCAGGGCCGCGTCGATTTTGGATATCAATTTGCGCTGCCTGTCGCGAGCACGTAGCTCAATTGCCCGATCCGTTTCGGAGGATGCCCTATCCGCCAGGTCGGGGTGGTTTGCATTTTCCTGCTGTAGCGCTTCAAGCGTTTCGCGCGCTTCCCGCAGAATATCATTCTTCCACGCGATCAGTTTCGTGCGGAAGTAAGACTTCTGCCGCTCATTCATGAACGGCTCGTCTTCAGTGGGCCTATAGTCAAGGTCAATCAATTCACTCATTCTGAATTACCCCACATCTAGGAGACGCGAGCGGTTATATAGTTCCATAGCAACAAGGACACAACATCAAACAACCGTATCCCACTACTTTTTAGTGCATCAATTTTGTATGATTTTGCATCAAAATTATGCAATCAAAAAATGTTTGTAAAAAGTTGCTCTTTAGACTTTCAGAATAACTTCAATCGATTGCCAATAAAGTGGGTATATTTTCCAGTCTCAGCCACCATCAAACTGAGTCAGTATCATCCGCCTAATAATTAGGCATATACCCCCTGCAAATAATGCTGACAGACATCAAAAAATCGGGAAAATGGGCTTATGGGCGGCTCATTTGCGCTCCGAACATGGCCGGAAATGCTCACCAAACACAGCTTGGAACGTTACAGATGAGTCGTTTGCTTCTCCTAAGACATGCCAAAGCCGCGTGGGCAAAACCCGGAATGAAGGATTTCGACCGCCCTCTCGACCTGGAAGGCAAAGCTTCGCTCGACCGGCTTGCAAGAGCAATGAAGGCTGTCGAGCTTTATCCTGATCTGGTGGTCCTTTCAGGTTCATGCAGAACGAGGGAAACTGCGTTCGGTATTGTTGAACGTCTGGAGATCAAGGTCGAAACCGTTGTCGATGACACAATCTATAGCGGCGGCGCGGCTGATTATATGCAAGCCATACGCAAATATGGCGATGTGCCGACGCTGATGCTGGTCGGACATAATCCCAGCATTGAAGATCTGGCACTCGCCTTATGTGGTGAAGGCAACAAGGATGGCCTCTTGAAGCTCCGTGCAGGTTTTCCAACTGCCGCACTGGCAAATATCACGTTTCCAGTTTCGCTAGGCGAGCTCGAGCGCGGTACCGGTTGCCTCGAGAGTTTTATGTTGCCTCAGTAGATTTTCCTTAAGTACACTGACATTCCTTGCCAAGACCGCAGACGCGACCCTATCTATACCGCTGACAGATCGATGATTTCGGCGAGGGTTAATTGGCTAAGCTGACAAGTATTGGTGACGAAGCGAAGATCGCACTGGATACACTGGCGGATCGTGCGACCGGGCTATTGTCTCCATCGTTACGGCTCGGTGTGACCGGTTTGTCGCGTGCGGGAAAGACAGTCTTCATCACAGCCCTCGTTCACAACATGTTACATGGCGGCAGGCTTCCGATGTTCGAGGCCTATAAATCTGGCCGTATTTCACGCGCGCTGCTCGAGCCTCAACCCGATGATGCCGTCCCCCGTTTTCAATATGAAGAACATCTGTCGGCATTGATCGATGAGCGTATATGGCCCGACTCCACTCGCGCTATCTCGCAATTGCGCCTGACGATCGAATATGAATCCGCTTCTGCCTGGGGACGTTGGCTGTCACCGGGCAAGCTTTCGGTCGATATTGTGGATTATCCCGGAGAATGGCTGCTGGATCTGCCTTTGCTCGGCAAATCCTATGCAGAATTCAGTGCGGATTCCTTTGCACTGGCCCATGAGCCGACACATAAGGATCTGGCTCAGGAGTGGATCGCCGAAGTTTCCCTCGTCACGCCTTCCGAAAAGGCAGACGAACTGACCGCACAGCGACTGGCAAAGAGCTTCACGGCTTATTTGCGTGCAGGCAAAGCCGATGAACGCGCTTTGTCGACCTTGCCGCCGGGACGGTTCCTGATGCCGGGCGATCTCGAAGGCTCGCCAGCGCTGACATTCGCCCCTCTCCCGGACCTGAAACCGGACGATCTGAAGGCCGGTTCTCTGGGCGCAATGATGGAACGGCGTTACGAAGCCTATAAAACCTACGTCATCAAGCCCTTCTTTCGCGAACATATTGCGCGGCTGGACCGGCAGATTGTACTCATCGATGCCATGCAGGCCATGAATGCAGGTGGCGCAGTCGTCGCCGATCTGGAACGCGCGCTTACCGACATCCTGTCCTGCTTCAGACCGGGACGCTCGAACCTGCTGACTGGCCTGATACAGCGCCGGATCGGGCGTATTCTTGTTGCCGCGACCAAAGCCGACCATCTGCACCATGAAAGTCATGACCGTCTGCAAGCCATCGTGCGGCGTCTCGTGGAGCGAGCAATAGAGCGCGCCGATTTTTCCGGCGCGGATATTGATGTTCTGGCAATGGCCGCCGTTCGCGCTACCCGTGAGGCAACTGTCACACAGGGCAAGGAAATCCTTCCCGTCATCGTCGGCACACCATTGAAGGGTGAAAAAATCGACGGTGAAGTGTTCGACGGTGAAACCGAAACAGCTATATTTCCCGGCGACTTACCGAAGAATCCCAACGCGATCTTTGAAAAGTCTTTTGCGCAGGATGATCCGGCCATCCGTTTTGTCCGTTTTCGCCCACCTCGGCTCGAACGTACCGCCGAAGGCATCACCTTGTCCCTGCCTCATATAAGGCTGGATCGTGCCCTGCAGTTTCTGATTGGGGATCGTCTCGCATGACAGAGAAGACGCCACGCAAGCCTGCTTCCTTTACGGTAAGCCAGCCCTCCGCCCGCACAGAAACAGTGGATGAAGCGCCGCGCCGTCCTCGTGCAGTGCGGGACCTCGACGCCGTTATCTCCCAACCGGATGTCTTCGCATTGAGCGAAGACGAGGCGGCAGAACTGGAAATCCTTGATCCGTCGTTTGAAGCGCCTGAACGCAAGGGCTGGTCGCTTAGCAGAATACTTTTCGGCGCACTGGGTATTCTCGTTTCATTCGCAGTCGGCATCTGGACCGAAGACCTTATCCGGGCGCTATTTTCCCGTGCAGATTGGCTTGGTTGGACCGCTTTGGGCGTCGCTATAATTGCGCTTGCAGCCTTTATCGCCATCGTCGTTCGGGAACTGATCGCGCTCCGCCGCCTCGCGTCCGTGCAGCACCTTCGCAAAGACGCCGCAGATGCAGCCGAACGCGACGATATGGCCGCAGCCAGAAAAGCAGTGGACGCGTTGCGCTCGATTGCGGCGGGCTTGCCCGAGACAGCGCGCGGGCGGCAGCTTCTGGACGGTCTGACAGACGATATTATTGACGGGCGAAATCTGATCCAGCTTGCCGAAACGGAAATCCTTCGTCCTCTCGACCGTGAAGCGCGCGCACTCATTTTGAATGCTTCAAAACGCGTTTCGATTGTCACAGCAATCAGCCCGCGCGCACTCGTCGATATCGGCTATGTCATTTTTGAATCGGCACGGCTGATCCGCAGGCTTTCTCAACTCTATGGTGGTCGTCCAGGTACACTGGGCTTTCTGAAGCTTGCCCGTCGCGTCATTGCCCATCTGGCCGTGACGGGAACGCTGGCCATGGGGGACAGCGTTATCCAACAGCTTGTCGGCCATGGTCTTGCCTCCCGGCTATCGGCCAAGCTGGGTGAAGGTGTAGTCAACGGACTCATGACGGCGCGCATCGGGATTGCTGCCATGGATGTGGTGCGTCCGTTTCCTTTCAATGCGGAAAAGCGCCCCGGAATTGGAGACTTTATCGGCGACCTTGCTAGGATGAGTGGCGAGCGAACCGATAAAAAGCATCCCGGAAAATAGCGGTTTATTTCCGAAGCATTAACCATTCGCGACGATTATGTGCAGATAGAAATCTGCGCCAGAATCGAGCGATCCGGTGTATCGGCACACTCCCCTCTGAACCCGTGCCCTTCTCCATCGATCGGCTTATGGCAATGTCGGAAAATCCGACAGTTTGCGAGGCGCGACCAGCTTTTGGTCGTGACATGCTTAAAAACAACGATTAGGAATGACGTCCGATCAAGGTCGTGAATCCGGGACAGAGCTGAATATGAAGAATTGCATCGCCGCCTGCCTGACGCTGCTGCCCGTGTCATTTTCCGCCGCGCCGGTTTTGGCCGCCGACAAGGACAAGCAGTTCTTTCAAACGATCGAAGGTCAATGGTCCGGCCCGGGCGAAATCGTTGCCGGAAAATACAAAGGCACGAAATTCGTCTGTAATCTCGCCGGATCAACGCCTGATGAAAATGTCGGTATGACGCTTGACGGCTCCTGCCGCGTCGGTGTGTTTTCGCAGCCTATGAAGGCAACAGTTACACGTGTTGGCTCGGCTTATTCCGGCAAGTTCAATGACGGCGCCGAGGGCAAAGGACTTGACGTCACGTCAGGTTCTGTCAGCGGCAACAAGGTTGTTTTCGGCCTGAACCGCAAGCAGCTCAACGGTGCCATGCTGGCCCGCGTTTCCGATCAGAACACGATGAATGTGACGGTTTCCGTTCGCGTCGACAAGGAACTGGTTCCGGTCATCGGCATGAGCCTGAAGCGTGTGGATAATCTCGCCGTCGGTAGCATCGCGAAGAACTGACAAGAATTTTATTCACGCCACCAGCCCGCATCCGTGCGGGCCTTTTCTATTCCGGCTCGTTCTATCCCGGCATTCCAGTCCGCTACCGTCTTGCCTGCAATTCTGAGAGATGACGCAATATCGTTCAAGGGCACGAGAACGAAAGCCCGCTCATGCATGCGTGGATGCGGAAGCTGGAGAGCTGTATCATTCATGGCGACAGCCTTTCCCGCATCATCCTGCATCGCCAGTAAATCGATATCGATGATACGCGGGCCCCATCGCTCAATCCTCACGCGCTTCAATGAGCGCTCCACATCGAGACAGGTCGCAATCAGCTCTAATGGCTGCAACGTGGTTTCGATTTCAGCACATGCGTTGTGAAACCACGCCTGATCTGTCTTGCCCCATGGGGGCGTGCGGTAGACAGCGGAGACCGCCACGATATTGGTGTCGCCCCTCTCGTCCAAGAAGCGTAACGCTTTACCCATAGACGCGACGGGATCATCAATATTTCCGCCAAGCCCCAGCCAGGCGCGATAATGGCTGCCTGCTTTCACTGCGGATAAACCACGGTCACTTCAACATGGTCCAGCACACCCGGAACAGGTGCATTCGGCTTACGGACCGTAATTTCTGCACGCTTTACCTGCGGAAACCGTGCGGTCAGTGCCTTGGCCACGTCAAGAGCCAGCGTTTCGATCAGATAGCGCTGGCGACCGGTGATAATGTCTTCAATGACAGCAAAGGCGATACCGTAATGCACAGTACCGTCGATATCGTCATTCTCCAGCGCATTGCCCGGATCGACATCGAGAATAGCATCGACGTAGAAACGCTGACCGAGCTTGTGCTCTTCATCGAAAACGCCGTGGTGCGCGAAAAATGCGCAATTCATCATTCGGATCGTGTACACGGCTTTACTTTCTATTTTCACTGCGTCTGAATTGCAGGATATCATCTGCAACGGCAAGTGCATCTCTATTAAAAGCGACATTGTGAACACGGAAGATGTCGGCACCTGCCAAACGCAGTGCGACAGACGTTGCCGCAGTTCCTATGTCGCGGTCGAGCGGATTGTCCCTGCCCGTCATGCCGCCGATAAAGCGTTTCCGCGACGTGCCGACGAGTAACGGGAACCCGAATTTCTGCAACTCATCTGCTCTGGCCAACAATGCAACATCCTCATCCTTATTCTTGCCGAAGCCAAAACCGGGATCGAGCACGATGCGGGATTCTTCAATGTCGGCCTTTTTCGCTGTATCCAGCGAAACATTCAGGAACGAGAACTGATCGTCGATGACATCGGCGAGAACGGGTCGATCCCTGCTGGTATGCATGATGACCAATCCTGCGCCGGTTGTTTTGGCAATATCAGCGATTTCAGGCTCTCGTTGCAGCCCCCAGACATCATTGACGATATGAGCTCCGGCTTTGACCGCAGCCTGCGCTGTTGCAGCACGGTAAGTGTCTATGGAGATGATGCAATCGTATTTCTTCACCAATGTTTCGATAACCGGAACAACGCGTTCGATTTCCGTTTCGGAATTGATCGCAGCAGCTCCGGGGCGGGTTGATTCACCGCCAACATCGATGATCGTCGCTCCATCGACGAGCATCTGACCGGCCACTTCCATGGCCTTTTCCAGCTCATTGTGGTGGCCACCGTCGGAAAAAGAGTCTGGCGTGACATTCAATATGCCCATGATCAGGGACTTTTCCCCCAGACGAAGGCTTCTTCCATGAGCAACGTGCCATTCTTTCGTCATAGCGAAATGTTCCTGTGCCATTTCCTGGGGCATTTCATTGTGGCGAGGTTGCAGCCAACCTCGCCTGAAGTCATTTTGTGAAGGGCGTTATAGTTCTCTTGACGATTGCATGCCATGCTCGCGGCAATAAAAAGCGAATTTCTTACTGGTTTTAGAAAGAGGTGCCAGGACATGAATTTAAGGAAGAAGGTTCTGGCTCTCAGTGCAATTCTTGCAATCGTAGCTCCGCAGGCGGAAGCCGCCGCGATCTTTCGCGAATTCAACTATTATACCGTAAGCGGCAAAACGGCAGCAGACCTCGACAGGGCTCTTTCCCGTAATGGACCCTTCCTCAAGAAGACTGGCCAGCATCACCCAGGCGCCGCCGAAATCCGTTTCGATGCCAAGGTACGTTATGGCCGCGCGCCTGGAAAAGCCTGCAAAGTGCAAGACGTTTACGTGAACGTTCACGCAAAGGTTTCCCTGCCTCGCTGGAAACAGCGCCGCAAGGCAACGCCGGAACTCGCGCTGATCTGGGATACGTTGTTGCAGGACATTCGCCGTCACGAAGAAAGCCACATCGTCATCGCGCGCAGCTTTGCAAGCGAGATGGAACGGGAAATACGCGGACTGCGCAGCCGCACAGATTGTTCTGTGCTTCGCACTGACATCGACAAAGTCACTGCACGCCTTATGGAAGCGCATGACAAGGAACAGCAAAGGTTTGACCGGGTTGAGACGATCAATTTCGAAAACCGCTTTGCGCGCTTGCTGACCTATCGCATGGAGCGCGCCCAGCAGACTTCCAAATGAAGCAATTGGACTAGCGCAATTCGCGGCGTATAGCCTGCGTCATCAATGCGGCTTCATGAAACCCTGACAGAATAAGTTTCAGCTTGCCTGGATAGTGGCAGGCATCACCGATAGCGTAGACCTTCGGACTTGAAGTTCTAAAGGTCTCGGGACCCACAGCCAGCATGTTACCTGTCTTAATGAAAGAAAGCTCGGCCAGCGGGTCGGGACGGATGACCTGTCCATCCCCGTTGAACGCACCAAGACCGGATGCAATCACCACTGCACGCGCTTTAAGCTTGTCACCATTGCGAATGCCAACGGCCACGCCGTCGTCATCGACTGCGATGCTGGCCGCGATCTTGTTGAAATGAAAAACGGGATTATACGGCTCGATCTGCCTGAGAAGCCGTTCTACGAGTTCCTCGCCCATGATTTCGGGAAAACCGGGCACGTCGTAAATCGGCTTGTCGGCATAGAGCGCTGTACATTGACCACCGGGCCGATCACTTGCATCGATAAGACGGCACCGGAAACCGAACAGCCCAAGCTGAAAAACGGAGAAAAGTGCGATAGGCCCGCAGCCGATAATGACAATATCATTCTGCGGTTCGACGCCCATCGCATCACCATTTCTTCAACAATTTAGTTCTGGCGCTCAGGCACCTGCACGACGAGGCCTTCAAGGTCATCCGACACCCGGATCTGGCATGAAAGGCGCGAGGTAGGGCGAACTTCATAGGCGAAGTCCAGCATATCCTCTTCCATCGCGTCGGGGCCACCGACAGTGTCGCTCCAGTCTTCATCAACATAGACATGGCAGGTTGCGCAAGCGCAGGCACCGCCGCATTCCGCATCGATGCCCGGAATGCCATTGCGAATGGCAGCTTCCATCACGCTTGACCCGTTATCGGCCTCGACCTCGGTCCGTGTCGCGCCATCAGCTGATACGAATACGATCTTCGTCATTTTCATTCCTTGAAACACGCAAATTCCGCGCGATCTTCATCTTTGGCGTTCGTCGCCGTCCCGACGAAAAACGCAAATAAACTCGGAATGGCAGATACGGCGTTCTGCAAATAGTTTCAACCTTGACCGCACCCAAGCAGGCAACTGCGCCAATATGCCGTGCGTCGGTTGAGAGCTTGGCACCTGCCAAACCTGCCAGTTGCGCCCGAAACCGGAAAACTCTTCCTTGTCGTCTGCGTAAAGTGCATCATATGATGTGACTGAGAGAGAATGAGGAATGACGGAAAGAATCCCGCTCCCGGCTCATACAACTATAAAATGATAATTACGACTCAGGACACTCTATACGAGCATTTTTGTTAATAAACTCGTAGAGTATTGTCGGTTGAAGGAAACAGCCTCGGCCGATTTCCACAACTTGCTGGTAAATGTGGAAAGCCCGGAAATGTCGAATTTTCATGAATTGAGCCGCGTTCCGTTAACCTTGTATTTAAAGTTTTAGGTATCGGCAGAAGTCGCCTATTTCCTTAACAAGCCCGAGCCGATACGATGCAAAATGGCGGAGAAAGTTTTGTAACGGCCTTTTTATGGTCCGGCCGTCGCAGTAATGAGTACGAGGTAGGCAAACAATGGCTTCCAAATCCAAGGCACAGAAGCTCGACCTTGAGGTTGAAAAGGCACTGGAACAGGCACTCGATATCGATTTCGGTGACGATCTTGATATCGATATGGACTTGAGTGCATTCGATGATGGCTTCTCAGTCGATGATCTGGAAGAGCAGATTTCGCGCGCTGCTGAAGAGCTGGTTGCCGAACAGAAGACCAAAACAGTCGAGCCGACTGCCGTCTCTCCTGTCGAAACTGCTGCAAAAGTAGCCACCATTACCACTGCTTCAGTGATTGCAACGCCTGCAGCGCCTCCGGTCCCGCCGGTCGTAAAAGCTGCCGGACCAGTTTCGCAAGCTACAGTCAGCGTTCAGCACAAGCCTGCCAACACATCGAAGGTCGCAACGCCTGCACCTGAACCTGTTGTCAGCAAGCCTGTTGCCGCTGCGCCTGTTGCGACCGCCGCCAACGTTGCATCCCCTACCTTCACGCCGGCAAACGATGATTCCCGCAGTGAAAAAGCGATTATCGCCGCTCCGCGCCGCGCGACCGAAAACTCCTCGAAGCTTTTCTGGACCACAACTGCAATCAGCGTGCTATGGGCCGCTGGCGGCGTTGCACTGAGCAAGGCCATCAATCCCGATGTCTTCTCGACCTTGCAGGCCACCAAGGATTTCTTCACTTCACCTGCCGGTCTCGGCGTCGTCGCAGGCGTTGCACTGCCAGTCGCAATGTTCTGGGGTTTCGCGCAACTCGTGAAGCGTGCGCAGGAAATGCATACGGCAGCGCGCAGCATGTCGGAAGCTGCCATGCGGCTGCTCCAGCCGGAAGCTGTATCCGGTGATCGCGTTTCGACCCTTGGACAGGCTGTGCGCCGCGAAGTCGCCGCCATGAACGAAGGCATCGAACGCACT
The DNA here is from genome assembly GCF_008932295.1 of Brucella tritici. Classification (GTDB taxonomy): domain Bacteria; phylum Pseudomonadota; class Alphaproteobacteria; order Rhizobiales; family Rhizobiaceae; genus Brucella; species Brucella tritici. The sequence continues at coordinate 39,636 of NZ_WBWA01000020.1, forward strand.
TTGGCGCGGGCCGTCGAGTTGGAAACGCTCGTTCAGTCGGAAGTCAATCAGCTTGAACGCGCCTATAGCGACAATGAAGTTCGTATCCGTTCGCTCGTTAGCGATCTCGGTAACGAACGCGAAGCGGTTGTCAGCCATGCCGAGCGTGTGCGTTCATCGATCTCTGGAGCGCATGAACAGCTTAAGGAAGAACTTTCGAGTGCTTCCAACATCATCCGCGACAATGTTCTCTCTGCATCGCAGCAGTTGAGCACCCTGCTCGGTGAATCCGGCGAGCGCCTGATCGGCAGCATCAACGAAAGCGGCGGCGCCATTGCCGAAGCCATCGAAACCCGTACCGGCGACATTGGCTCACGCATCACGACTTCGGGTGAAGCCTTCGCAAATCTGCTCGATACACGCATTGCAACACTGGATGAGCAGTCGCGCACAGTATCGGACCGCCTGACGGAAGCTCTGGACGAACGCACAACCGGCATTGCCAATCTGCTGGGCGGTGCAACGCAGTCCATGGTCAGCGAATTCGACACGCGTCTTGCCAACCTCGAAAGCACCCTTTCCGAGCGTGGCCGGTCGCTTCTATCCGAGTTCGAAGCGCGCGCGCATGCCCTCGACAGCAGCACTGAAAAGCTCAATGCAGCGCTCGAAACCCGTTCGCGCCAGATCAACGAAAACCTCATCGCGCGTACTCGTGAAATCGCGGAAACCTTCTCCAGCGGTCGTACGTCTCTGAGCACGATGATTGACGAAACCAAGACGAAGATCGGCGAAGATCTGACCTCTATCGGTGAAAGCGTTGGCAATATTCTCGGCGAAAAGGCCAATGCCTTTGCAGGCAAGCTTGCTGAAAGCCGCGACGTACTTGCTGCGTCACTGGAAGGCGAAACGGAACGCGTTTCCTCTGTCATCCGCGGCCATGCCGATACGCTTGCTGCACGCACGAGCGACATCGAAAATGCGGTCAATGCCAGTGCCTCTACCCTCAACTCGGTTGCCGACAATCATGCGGCAATTCTGGAAGAGCGGACAAACGCACTGCGCCAGACGATGGAAAGCCACTCAGCATTGCTCGATACGAGCTTTGCAGACCACGCCCGCTCTCTGGAAGAACGAGCGACCACGCTTCACGGCGTCATCGCTGGCAATCAGGCCATGCTTGCTCAACTGATGGATGAGCGTGCTGCTGCAATGCGCGATAACTTCAACGAAAACCGTGAAGTGCTTGCCCGCACCTTCGATGAACGCGTGAATTCGCTGCAGGCGCTTATCGCTGATAATCAGGACACGCTCGCACGCATTCTCGATGAACGCGCAAGCAGCATGAATGAATCCATTGGTGCTGGTCGCGACGCATTCGTCGCCGCCCTTGGCGAACACGTCCGTCAGGTCGAAGAGCGCACGAGTGGCCTCCACACTGTCCTGAACGATCACAACAATGCCCTCTCCGGCATTCTGGACGGACACGAACGCACTATTGAAACCCGTGCTACCGAAATCCGCTCGACTTTGAGCGACAGCACAGCATCACTGAGCCAGACGCTGCAGGATCACAGCGACATTCTGGAACAGCGCACAACCAACCTGCACAATGCAATTGCCGACAGCAGCTCGACCATCAGCCGCGCTTTCGAAGGCCAGACAGGCATTATCGAAGAACGCACACAGACGATGGAAAAAGCGCTCACCATCGGCGTCGACAATGTTCGTCGTGCGCTCGAACAGAGCGCTGGCATTGTTGCTGGCACGCTGCGTGAGAAGATTGGTGAAGCCGCGAGCACGCTTTCCGCTGAAGCAGCGAAGGCTGGTGAAGCGCTGGACGGTTTCGGCGAAGCATTCAGCGCCCGCCTGATCGACAACCTGTCTGGCACTGAGGCCCGTCTCGGCGACCGCGCCGATGCGATTGCCGGTCGTCTTGGCGAGATCGAAAGCCGCCTTACCGGCGAGCTCGGCTCGATCGAAGCCCGCATTGCGAACACGGCAAGCAGGACGAGCGAAACACTTGCTGGCCATAGCGAAGCCTTTGCTGCGAGCGTTGCCGACAATCTGGCTGGCACCGAAACACGCCTCAACGAACGCGCCAGCGCCATCGCCAGCGGTCTTGAAGCAATCGAAAGCCGCCTCACCGGCGAACTTAGCTCGATTGAGGCCCGGATCGCAGATACGGCATCCAAGACGAGCGAAACACTTGCCGGTCATAGCGAATCCTTCTCAGCCAGCGTTGCCGACAATCTCGCCGGTACCGAAACGCGCCTTGCAGAACGCGCAGATGCGATTGCAACCCGTCTCGGTGACATCGGTTCGCGCATCACGATGGAACTCGGCTCCGTCGAGGCACGTATCGCACAGGTAACCGACACGACGGCGGTTACGCTGGAAGAACGTACGCGCGAACTCAACGCCGTTCTCGCTGCCCGCTCTCAGGAAATCACCAAGATTCTCAACGATACGGCGGAACCGCTTGTACAGCGGCTTGCTGATAGCGGTCGTGGACTTGCACAGCAGCTTGAAGAAGCAACCCACGCTGCAACCGATAGGCTTCGTTCGGAAAATGCCGCTCTGGTCAATGCCCTTGCAAGCCGCACAGCGGAAACGATTGCCGCCGTTCAGCAGGCCAAGGCCGGTCTTTCCGACAATGTCAGCGAACTGATCGACCGCCTTGCTATGTCAAACGGTGAACTGGGCAAGCTGATAGATGCTGCAACACGCAATCTCACCGATATCGACGGTCGCCTTGTCGACACAACGTCGAGCTTTGTTGAGAACACCAATCGCGCGGCACAGATGTTCCAGGCTTCCACCGGTCTGATAGACGGCAATATCGGCACCTTGCGTGCCATCTCCGACAGCACGCTGTCGCAGATTGCAGACATCGCCGACCGCTTCGAAGAGCATGGAAAGGTTCTCTCTTCGGCTTCTGACATGATCAACACAGCCCAGAACGGCCTTGTCAGCACGCTTGAAGATCGCCATCAGGCACTCGACAAGCTGGCATCCGGTCTGGTCGAGAAGTCGGAAGGCGTAGAAAAGCTGATGCAGTCCTTCGAAGAGCTGGTGTCTTCTGCATTCCAGCGCGCCGAAGGCCAGACCCGTTCGTCTGCCGAAAAGATGCGCGAAAGCGTTTCGGAAATCGTCGAGCAGGCTGCACTGAAATTCTCTGCGGCAACCGACGATATCCGTCGCACGGCAAGCGAAATCCGCAACGAGCTCAACACGACCCGTGGCGAACTGAAGCGCGGCGTTCTCGACATGCCTGCCGAAGCCAAGGAAACCACGACTGCGATGCGCAAGGCTGTTAGCGAGCAGATCAACGCGCTCAAGGAATTGGCTGAAATCGTCAACAAATCCGGTCGTCTGGTCGATGTCGGCGAAAGCCGTGCAGATCGTCCGGTTTCGCGCCCGGCACCGGTAGCACCTCGCCCAGCTCCGGTTCAGGCGCCGGTAGCACAGGCAGATGTTGCAATCCGCCAGCGCGCCTATGATGCGCCGAAAATTCAGCTGGCTCCGACAGCCACGCAAGAAGAAAAGCCACGTGGATGGGTCTCAGATCTTCTCGCTCGCGCTTCCCGTGAGGAAGAAGAAGCAGCACAGCCAAAGGCTCAGCCGGCCGCGACGCCTCGTTCGCCAAGCCATGTCGTTGAATCGCTGAATTCGCTTTCGGTTGATATCGCCCGCGCTATCGACCACGAAGCTTCGGTAGAACTTTGGGACCGTTATCGCCGCGGTGAGCGTAACGTCTTTACTCGCCGTCTCTATACGCTGAAGGGTCAGCAGACCTTTGACGATATCAAGCGTAAGTACCAGACGGATGGTGAATTCCGCCGCGCCGTTGACCGCTATATGGACGACTTCCAGCGTCTGCTTGAAGATGTAGCTCGCAACGACCGTGACAACATGGTGACGCGGACTTACCTCACCTCGGACACTGGCAAGGTCTACACCATGCTTGCCCACGCAAGCGGTCGCCTTCGCTAAGACCAGAACTCAAAGAAAATGCGGCCTTCGGGCCGCGTTTTTGTTCGTCTGGCAGAGATTACAACGGTTGGTTCCGTTCAAGAAAAAAGGTCGGCGCAACACGCCGACCTTTTTATTATTCTTATCTTGCCTCGGTTTAAAGCGCTGTCACTGTCCAGCTTACGATCTCGCTTGCAGTCCGTTCAAAGGCCGCATCGAGCGCCTTCACATAGGCTGCATTTGTTGCACCGCTCACAGGAATAGCCGTACGGAACACACGGGTTGCACGGACTTCACCATTCTTGTCGTTCATCAGCTTGACGGCCAGTTCAACCACGGCGAGCTTAGGCGACGCATAGGCCTGAATTCCGAACATACGCAAATCAGTCAGGATCTGATAATTGATCGCCAGCCCATCTCCCGGACGACCAATTCCGCCAAACACGCCCGTATTTTCATAAGCCTGAACCAGACGTGACTGCACGATATTCGTCAGCCTGTCGCCCCATTGGGCGCCCTTCAGATATTCAATGGAGCCAGGTGCAGAGCTGACGACGATATTCTCGCTATCGAGCGCCTTTAGGGCCGTTGGTGTCGGAACCAGCAACTGTGTGCTCTTACGGCTTGGCGAAGATATGCCAGGTTGCGGTGCCGACAGATTGAACGTGTCAAGCGGTGTTGTCGTCCCGCAGCCAGCAAGGAGCAGGCCAATAAGAACAGGAACTGTGCGACGAGCGGCGCGAGGTGATCTCATCTCAATATGACTGACTCTGGAAATCAATGGCGTGTCCTCCCGTCATATTTCGGTACATTCCCCTGACCGCCGAAGATCAGGCGCTGGGGATTGCGCTCAAGATCAGTAATTGCCTGTTCTATGCGCTGTATGGAACGACGGCTGTCCACGACGACGGACTGCACATCACGCAATCCTTGTCCGGAAAACCGCTGCAGATTGTCTGCAATCGGCCCCAAACGCTTGTCGAGGTTGTCAGACGTTTGGCGGATGGATTCCAGCGTTGCCTTTGCTTGTGCAACAACCCCATCCTTGTCATCACTCGACAAGAGCTTGTCCGTCTTAGCCAGAATGTCATCGACGCGAACGGAAGCCGCGTTCAAGCGAGCCATCATGTCTTTTGCGTCAGTGACGATCTGGTTGATGTTTCCGGTGTTCTCGCCAAGCTCCTGAATGATATTGGCATTCTGCGCGAGTGCGTCTGTAAAAGTCTTCGTGTTATTGATTGTATCCGTCAGTGGTCCACGAGCATCCTTCACGAAGCCTTCCAGTTGACCGAGCACCGAATTTGCGCGTGCAGCGATATCCTGCGCGGTGGCAAGAAGATTGTTGACGGCTGACGGGTCGGCATCAATACGGGCAACAGTATCTTCTTTCGCAGCCTCGGTCAGAAGATTAGGCTCATCGAGGCGACCGCCCTTAAGTTCGATATAAGCCTGCCCCGTCAGCCCCTGAAAACCAAGGGTTGCTGCGGTTGAGCGGGTAATAGGCGTCGTCGCGTTAACGCGCGTTTTGACGATCACCATTTCTGGATTGGTCTCATCGAGATGCAACGCCCGAACATCGCCGACCTTGATGCCGTTGAACAGGACCTGACTTCCAATCGAAAGGCCGGTAACGGAACCCGGGATACGAACATCAAGCTCCAGAGAATCGCGCGCTTCCCCAAAACGGGCAATCCAGAACACGAATGCGAAAGCCAACAGGCTGACGATCAGCGTAAAGACACCCACCAGAACATAATTGGCTTTAGTTTCCATATCTTATCCAGTCTGCAAGCGGCTGCCGGGCCGCCGTCTCGTTGGCGCCGATGGATCAATCTGGCGCGCACGCTTGCCCCGAAAATAGGATTTAACCCACGGATCGTCTACCGTCAGCATGTCTTCAATAGTACCGCTGACGAGTACCTTCTTGTTTCCAAGAACAGCAATCCGGTCGCAAATTGCAAAAAGACTATCGAGATCATGAGTGACCATATAGACGGTCAGACCCATCGTATCCCGCAGATTGGCAATCAGGTCGTCAAACTCTGCAGCACCAATAGGATCGAGACCCGACGTCGGCTCATCAAGAAACAGAATATCCGGGTCCAGTGCCAGAGCACGCGCGAGCGCGGCACGCTTGATCATGCCGCCGGAAAGTTCTGACGGAAACTTTTCTGCCGTATCAGGCTTCAAACCGACAAGATCGATTTTAAGGCGCGCCAGCTCGTCCATCAGTTTCGGTGACAGATCGAGATATTCGCGCATAGGGACCTGAATATTTTCAAGAACATTCAGTGCCGAAAACAGCGCCCCGTGCTGGAACAAGACGCCCATACGCATGTCGATGGACATTTTTTCCAGCTCATTCAGCTTATCGATATTGCGACCGAGAATCTCGATCTCACCCGACTGTTTCTTGTTGAGGCCGAGAATGGTCCGCATCAGCACGGATTTGCCGGATCCGGAAGGGCCGATGAAGCCCAGAACCTCACCCTGGTAAATCTCAAGCGACAACTTGTCGAGTACGGTCTGACGCCCAAACGAAACCGTCACGTCGCGCACCGAGATCATCGGTACGGCCGTCTGGCGATTATCTTCGTCCTGCGGTTGCGACCGGTGGTCGATGCCGTTCTTCATAACCATTCTTTAACCGAGCTTGGCTTCGGACTGAACCGCTGAACACGATTGAGGGGTCAATTTTCTGTGCAACTGTGTCTCAAAGAACCCATTAAAAACAAAGAACATAAGTCGTTTCTAAAAATTAATTGCCGCATAGAACATTGCGAACAAACCATCCACGACAATAACCACAAAAATTGCCTTCACAACGGAAGCAGTGACACGGCGACCCAGTGATTCTGCACTGCCACCGACCTTCATACCCTCTACCGAGGCGAGAATTCCGATAATCATGGCCATGAACGGAGCCTTGATAAGACCAGCAAAATAAGTGTTCAAAGCAACCGCATCATGCAGGCGGCTGATGAAAGCATCCGGCGAAATATTGGAATAGAACCAGGCGACGCCACCTGCCCCGACCAGCGCTGCCAGGTCGGAAATGATAGTCAGCAATGGCAGCACTACAACCAGCGCTACCAGACGGGGAAAGACCAGAACGCCCACCGGATTGAGGCCGATAACCGTCAGGGCATCCGTCTCCTCGCGCATTTTCATGGAACCGATTTCGGCTGTGATCGCACTGCCAGAACGACCGGCGATCATGATGGCTGTCAGAAGAACTCCAAGTTCACGCAGCACCAGAATGCCGACCAGATCGACGACAAAGATTTCAGCACCGAAATAGCGCAACTGAAATGCGCCCTGCTGGGCGATGATCGCGCCAACGATCGTCGACATCAGAATGATGATGGGAATCGCGCCGACGCCCATGCGATCCATCTGCGTAACGATGGCAGCAATGGGAATGCCGCTCCCGCGTCCATATTTCAGCTGGGCTCCACGGATCGTCGCCCCAAGGATATGCATGGCCATCTTGAAGTCGTTACCCATAGAGATAACGCCACCGCCAAGCGCGGACAGAAACGAAACGAAAAAGAACGGCTTTTTCTGGCGTGGAATATCCAGAGTGCGCTCGACAGCCTGCCTCACTTCCTCCATCAGAGGAAGCCAGGATTGACGCACGCCTTCAAGCTGCGCGTCTGCGCTCTTTGCAACAAGCCGCTGCCGCAAGCGTTCAATCAGCCAGGCACCCGCCGTATCAAGACCGGATACGCCAGAAACATCAATAACTGTCGCTTTGTGCGCGTCCGCTTTCTCAAGGTCACGCATCTTGTCGTCGACAAGATTGACACTCTGCGACACCCAGCGACCGCTCAGCCGAATATGGCGTGCACCGTCCTGCTCCGTCAGATCAATCTTCGGCGCAGGATTATCGGTAGCTCTTGCTTTGTCGGCAGTGTCGGTCAACATGGCCTACCTCATATACGAGTCGTTGAACGACCGAAATACTGCGTCCCAGAGGGCATATCTATGCACAATACCTTGAATATCATTGTCGAACGCTATCCCATCGCCGGAAGATTCACAATCTCCAGAGGCTCCAAGACGGAAGCCGCTGTTGTTGTGTGTGTGATTGGCAACGGCCTCCATAAGGGGCGCGGCGAATGCGTTCCTTATGCGCGTTACGGCGAAAGCATTGAAAGCGTGAGCGCCCAGATTGAAGCCACCCGTACTGCTATTGAAGGTGGCGCCACGCGACAGGATATCCAGGCTTTGATGCCAGCCGGAGCTGCCCGCAATGCGGTCGATTGTGCCTTATGGGACCTCGAAGCCAAGACGTCGGGCAGAAGCGTTGCTGAAATGCTCGGCACCTCGCCCCGTCCTCTTGAAACCGCTATTACCGTCTCGCTCGGTACACCTGTCGAAATGGCGGAATCGGCGGCAAAGGTGGCTCACTATCCTCTGATAAAAGTGAAGATGGGCGGCGAGAACGATATCGAGAAAATCCAGGCGGTCACAAAGGCAGCTCCGAACAGCCGCATCATCATCGATGCAAACGAAGGCTGGACGGCAGACAACATCGCCGAGAACATGCGTGCCGCAGCCGAAGCAGGCGTCGTTCTTATCGAACAGCCCCTGCCAGCAGACAATGATCATATTCTTAGCGAGATCGAACGCCCAGTCATCATCTGCGCCGATGAAAGTGTCCATACATCCATCGGCCTTGAGAAGCTGGCCGAACGCTACGACGCTGTAAACATCAAGCTCGATAAAGCAGGTGGGCTGACCGAAGGTCTCATCATGCGGGACAAGGCAATAGACCTCGGCCTTCAGATCATGGTCGGCTGCATGGTCGGCACGTCCCTTGGGATGGCGCCGGCGGTCTTGCTCGCCCAGAAAGCCAATGTGGTCGATCTTGATGGACCATTGCTTCTCGCCCATGATCGTGATCCGGGGTTGCGCTATGAAGGCGCACTGGTCTATCCGCCCGAAGCCACCGTCTGGGGCTGATCCACCTGTTGATAACTCTCGCTCGCGGTGCCATTGATCGGAGCGAGAGCATCTTCAAAAATATCGGCACAAGAATCCCAGGTGAATTGTTTGAGTACTTGCGCAGGCTCAAACGGCTGCATTTCCAGCGCCGCCAGACATGCCTCCCCAAGATTTTCGGAAAGAACACCGGCACCTGTTGCTCCCACGACATCCCGTGAACCGGGCACCGGATAGGCCGCGACTGGCAGGCCGGACGCTATCGCTTCCAGCAAAACAAGACCAAACGTGTCTGTCCGGCTTGGGAAAACAAACACATCTGCGGCAGCATAAGTTTTTGCCAACGCCTCGCCTTCCCGTTTTCCAACGAACACCGCTTCTGGAAATCGCGTCTGCAATTCATTGAGGGATGGACCGTCGCCGACGATCAGTTTTGTGCCGGGAAGATCAAGTTCGAGAAACGCTGGCAGGTTCTTTTCGGTGGCGACTCGACCCACACAGATGAAAATTGGTCGCGGCAGGTCCCTCACCACTTCCGTCCGAGGATAAAACAGCGTTCGGTCGACCCCACGCGTCCACAGGTCCAGTCGCGTAAAACCTCGCGCCTTGAGATCATCCAGAATGGATTGGGTCGGCACCAACGTATGCTGAGCCGCATTATGGAAACGACGCAGGAATGCGTAGGTCCAGCTCGGCGGTATAGGAAAGCGCTCTTGCAGGTACTCGGGGAACCGAGTGTGAAAGCTTGTCGTGAATGACCAGCTCATTTTCAGGCAAGCACGCCGCGCCATGAAACCCAGAGGTCCTTCTGTTGCGATGTGCACATAATCCGGCTGCAAGGACCTCAGACGTCGCCTAAGCGCACCTGGTGCGATGAGCGCAAGCCGGATCTCCGGATAGGTCGGACAGGGGATCGATCTGTAGTCTAGCGGGGATATGACAGTGACGTCGTATCCACGTTCGATCATCAAGTCACGGCATTTGGTCAGCGTGCGCACGACGCCGTTGACTTGAGGATGCCAGGCGTCGGTGACGATGACGATTTTCTTCATCGGCGCAAATTCACCAACTCACGAACGGGTCGCGGAAGCTGAATGACCCTGCCCTCGTCATGGTCTTCACTATCCGAATTGACGATCCCTGCCGTCTGGCGGCGATCGCGCCGTTCAGTCCATTCGATGAGTTCCATCCGACCATCGAAATGTTCGATCACAGCCGTGCAGCTTTCCACCCAGTCGCCTGTATTGATGTATTCGACGCCATTCATGCTCTCGATCGTGGCATGATGGATATGACCGCAGATAACGCCGTCGACCCCGATACGCTGCGCTTCTTCAGAAACCACATTCTCGAACTGACCAATGAAATTGACCGCCTTTTTGACGCGGAATTTAGCCCAGGCTGAAAACGACCAGTAGCGCAGGCCAAAAAGCGAACGGACACGGCTCATAATCGTATTTATCCAGATCGCCGTGTCATATGCCCAATCGCCCAGATAGGCGATGAAGCGTGCATTGCGCACCACCACATCGAACTGATCGCCATGGATAACAAGAAACTTGCGACCGTCTGCCGTCTCATGGATTGCCCGGTTCATCACTTCGATGCCGCCGAAATGCGTCCCCTGGAAATTTCGCAGGAATTCGTCATGATTCCCGGCGATATAGATGATATTGGCGCCCTTGCGACTCTTGCGGAGCAGCTTCTGGACCACATCATTGTGTTCCTGCGGCCAATGCCAATTACGCCGCAGACGCCAGCCATCGACAATATCGCCGACGAGGTAGATCGTCTCGGCTTCATGATAACGAAGAAAATCCAGAAGCAGTTCGGCCTGAGCGGCCTTTGAACCGAGATGCACATCCGAAATAAAAAGAGTTCGGAGTTTTCTGGGCTGTGGAGCGTCGGTGCTCATTTGGTTGTCCCCTTCAATGGCAACCTGATCTGAGCGCAGAAAACCCGATTCATATCACAAAGATATGACGGCTTGTTTTGAAGCACGGAAAACAAGCTTCCGCGCTTCATTTCGTGATCCTCTTAAGCGACTAGTCTTACCTTTGGGCCCACATAGCGCGATTGCGGGCGAATGAGCTTGTTCGCTGCTATCTGTTCACGACAATGCGCTACCCAACCCATAGTTCTTCCCATCGCGAAGACACAGGTAAACGCCTCACGCGGGAAACCGAGTTGCTCAAGCAACAGAGCGGTATAGAACTCGACATTTGTTTCGAGAGAGCGGTCCGGCTTGTGGCGTTTAAGAATCGCGATGGCGGCTTTTTCGACGGCCTCAGCCAGTTCAACGCGAGGTTTCCCACGTTCATGCTCAAGCACTTCAATATGCTTCAATGCGGCTTTCAAGGCATCAGCGCGCGGGTCGCGTACGCGATAAATTCGATGACCGAATCCCATCAGCCTTTCCCCATCAGCAACAGCCGATTCCAGCCACCGTTCTGCGTTGTCGGGTCTGCCTATTGCATCCAGCATATCGAGAACAGGGCCTGGCGCACCGCCATGCAACGGCCCTTTCAAAGCGCTGATTGCAGCGAGCAGAGAAGAGGTCAATCCGGCCCGCGTCGATGCCACAACACGAGCAGCGAAAGTCGATGCATTCAATCCATGATCGGAAACGGTCATAAGATAAGTGTTCAGCCCGGCAATTTCTGCTTCGGCAGGCATTCCAGCATTCATCATACGAAGAATGTCCGCACTATGGGGAAGCGTAGGATCAGGACGAATTGGAAGCCGTCCCTTTTGCCCTCGTAGAATGGCGGTCGTGAAGACCGCCGGTGCCGCCATCAAATGCAGTGCTGCAGTCAGATCATCGTCGTCGGGGATGCGGGCCATCAATGCGCGAAGCGCTTCTATGGGTGACATTTCCATCAAGCTATCGTCAAGCGCGTCCGTATGATGAAATACCTGCACGCGCGCCTCGCCTAGCGCTTTCTGAAGCTCCTCCCCTTTGGGAAGGTCAGTGAAAAAACCGTCCCAAAGAAGTTCTATTCCATCTTCGACGCTACTGTGCGGGACCAGATCGTCCAGCGACCGACCGCGAATAACCAGCTTGCCCGCCAGCCCGTCGACGTCAGACAGCACGGTTTCGGCAGCAATCACATCTTCGAGTCCGCTATTCATTGTAATTCTCCTTGTTTGCCTTTCGACATTGAATCCAAGTATAGTTGACGTCAATCTTGATGAAATCGATCAATGTAGGGAGCAATAATGGACTGGCTGACAACGGAAGAAGCCCTCGCCGTTCTTCAGACGAAGCCGCAGACTCTCTATGCCAATGTGAGTCGCGGTCGCATTCGTTCCAAGCCATTACCCGACAATCCCAGACGCAGCCTTTATAGATCGGAGGACGTTCATCGATTGGCTGACAGGCGCCCCGGTCGTAAACGAGATAGCGTTGTTGCCGCCGACACCATTCGTTGGGGACTTCCAATCATGCGTTCGGGTATCTCGACCATTATCGATGGTCGCCTGCTCTATCGCAGTTACGACGCTGCTGAACTCTCAGAAACAGCGACACTGGAAGAAGTAGCCGCCTTGCTGTGGCAGATGGATTTCGGCAATATCAGCGTCTCTAGTACTACCCCAAATCCGGACAACCGTCAGAGCAGTTCCGTACCTCTGGAACGGTTATTTACTGTTTTTGGCATTCGCGCAACCAACGATCTGCCCAGTTCCGGACGCTCTACGGCAATTCTGCAGCACGAGGCCTTTGGTCTGCTGCAACTTTTTCATAATACCGTTCTTGGAGTTGCTGCATCCGATAAGCCTTTGCATGAACGTATTGCCTCAGCTTGGGAAAAGCCGCAGGCAAGCGATATGATCCGGCGCGTTCTGGTGCTTCTGGCGGACCATGAACTCAATGCATCGGCATTCGCCACACGCGTTGCGGCATCGACGGGTGCACCGCTTTCGGCTGCAATTCTCGCCGGGTTATCAACATTGATCGGCCCGCGACACGGGCGAGCGGCAACTGTTGCCGCGGCTATTGTTGCCCAAGCCCGGCAAATAGGTGCGGAAGCGGCCATCAAGGACCAACTCAGGCAAGGCACTCAATTTCATTTGTTCGGTCATCCGCTTTATCGTGAAACAGGTGATATACGTGCTTCCGCGTTGCTGGAACATCTGGACCTGCCTGCTCTATATCGCGATCTGGAGCGAAGTGCTGCGGACATCCTTGGTGAAAAACCGAATGTCGATTTCGCACTCGCTGCGGTGACAGAAATCTATGAACTGCCGCCGGATGCGCCGCTGTTCCTTTTCGCACTCGCGCGCATTGCTGGCTGGCTCGCCCACGCACTGGAACAAGCGGATAGCGGATCTCTGATACGCCCCAGAGCGGAGTTCACTCCCCCCCATTGAATAGCGACACTCACCAAATATTGTTCTCAAGGACAGCATTTTCTGCCCGTAAAAAGTGGACATATACGCCCGTGAACCAGAATCCGGTTGATCGAACCGCTCGCTTGGTGGCATGTCTTGAGAACTTGAACGAAAGATGAGGATCGAGCCGTGGACTTGGGCCTGAAGGGTCGAAAGGCGATTGTATGTGCTTCCAGCAAGGGACTTGGACGGGCTTGCGCGGAAGCGCTTGCCGAAGCCGGGTGCGATCTGATTCTCAATGGACGAAATGAAGAAATCCTCGCGGAAACAGCGAAGACAATTCGCCAAACATTTGGTGTAAAAGTCGATGCAGTGGCTGCCGACGTATCAACTGCTGGAGGACAGGAAAAACTGCTCTCTGCCTGTCCTGCGCCGGACATTCTCGTCAATAATAATGGTGGCCCCGCCTTCAAGGATTTCCGCCTTCTTGATCGCGACGCAATCCTGCAGGGAGTGACGCAGAATATGGTTACCCCCATCGAGCTGATCAAAGCCGTGATCGACGGGATGGTGGAGCGCCGTTTCGGTCGTATCGTCAATATCACGTCAACGTCGGTCTACGCTCCTATTCCCGGCCTTGATCTCTCCTCCGGGGCTCGTGCCGGTTTGACTGCGTTTCTGGCTGGCGTCGCCCGCACGGTTGCAGCCTCCAATGTGACGATCAACAATATCCTTCCAGGCGCCTTCGACACGGATCGCCTTCGTAGCGGCTTTGCATTCTCGGCCCAGAAAAACGGCACGACACCTGGTGCAGAAGCTGCAAAGCGGGCATCGGCGATTCCTGCAGGAAGAATCGGCCAACCAAAGGAATTTGGCCAGGCTTGCGCCTTCCTTTGCTCGGAACATTCCGGGTTCATTACCGGGCAGAATCTCGTTATCGACGGCGGTGCGTATCAGAGTGCGTTTTAACAGCACCAAACGATAGATCTGCAAATTTGGAAAAACTCATTCTCGAAAACGGGCCTACTGAGATTTGAGCCGATAGACTAAGAACAATAACGGCCCAGTGTGCGGAAGCAGCGTGCAGAAACTGTATGCGATCACCGCGCCCTCCACGTGCAAGTGGGCTTTTGCCCTGCACGAAAGATTTTGGAAAGCGATGCGACCATGACCAAGAAAACACCTTCCACTTCCCGTTCGGATTTCGATGAAGCAGCTCTGTTCTTCCACCGTTATCCGAAGCCCGGAAAGCTGGAAATTCAGGCGACAAAGCCGCTTGGCAACCAGCGAGATCTGGCGTTGGCTTATTCGCCTGGCGTGGCCGCTCCCTGCCTCGCAATCCACGAAGACCCGGCAACTGCCGCCGAATATACTGCCCGCGGCAATCTCGTTGCCGTCGTGTCAAACGGCACTGCGGTTCTCGGCCTTGGCAATATTGGCGCCCTTGCTTCCAAGCCGGTCATGGAAGGTAAGGCCGTCCTTTTCAAGAAATTTGCAGACATCGACGTGTTCGACATCGAAATCGATGCGCATGAGATCGGCCGCATTGTTGATGTTGTTGCTGCTTTGGAACCGACTTTCGGCGGCATCAATCTTGAGGATATCAAGGCGCCTGAATGCTTCGAGGTTGAAGAACAGCTTCGCGCTAAGATGAACATTCCTGTCTTCCATGATGACCAGCACGGCACGGCGATCATTGTCGCAGCGGCGGTATTGAACGGTCTGGAACTTGCCGGAAAAAAGATCAGCGACGCCAAGGTTGTTACATCCGGCGCTGGTGCTGCAGCTCTTGCGTGCCTCAATCTGCTCGTCAATCTCGGTGCAAAGCGCGAAAACATCTGGGTCTGCGATCTCGAAGGCGTTGTCTACGAAGGGCGTAACACGCTGATGGATCGCTGGAAGGAAGTTTACGCACAGAAGACCGACGCACGTGTTCTGGCCGATGTCATCGGCGGCGCTGACGTCTTCCTCGGCCTTTCGGCTGCCGGCGTGCTGAAGCCTGAGCTTCTGAAGCAGATGGCAGAAAAGCCGTTGATCATGGCGCTCGCCAACCCGAAGCCGGAAATCATGCCGGAAGAGGCTCGTGCGGCCCGCGCCGATGCCATGATCTGCACCGGACGTTCGGACTATCCGAACCAGGTCAACAACGTCCTTTGCTTCCCTTATATCTTCCGCGGCGCGCTTGATGTCGGTGCGACTGCAATTAACGAAGAAATGAAGCTGGCGGCTGTTCGCGCAATTGCCGCGCTTGCCCGCGAAGAGCCTTCAGATGTTGCTGCACGCGCATATTCCGGTGACACGCCGACTTTCGGACCGGACTACATTATTCCGTCGCCGTTCGATCAGCGCCTGATTCTGCGTATAGCCCCGGCAGTTGCCAAGGCCGCGATGGAAACAGGTGTAGCCACGCGTCCGATCGAAGATATGGAAGCCTATCTCGATCGTCTGAATCGCTTCGTCTTCCGCTCTGGCCTCATCATGAAGCCAGTTTTTGCCGCAGCCCGTGCCCAGGAAAAGCCGAAACGCGTCATCTATGCGGATGGTGAAGATGAACGCGTACTCCGCGCTGCTCAGGTCGTGATCGAAGAGCGCGTCGCAGCTCCGATCCTCGTGGGACGCCCGCAGGTCATTGAAACCCGCCTGCGTCGCTATGGCCTCAAGATTCGCCCGGGAACTGATTTCGAACTCATCAATCCCGAAGACGATCCGCGCTATCGCGACTATGTCGATCTTTATCTTTCCTACACCGGTAGACAGGGCGTCACGCCAGAGGCGGCACGTACCATTGTCCGCACAAACTCGACCGCAATTGCCGCTCTCGCCGTTATGCGTGACGAAGCGGACGCCATGATATGTGGTCTTGAAGGTCGCTTCGAACGCCACCTCCGTGTTGTACGCCAGATTATCGGCAAGGTTCCAGGTATCCGTGACTATTCTGCATTGAGCTTGCTGATTTCACAGCGCGGTGCCCTCTTCCTCACTGACACTTATGTCAATGTCGAGCCAGGCGCGAACGAAGTCGCTGAAATGGCAATTCTGGCCGCGAAGGAAATCAGCCGCTTTGGAATTGAGCCAAAGGCAGCACTCGTATCGCATTCGAATTTCGGATCGAAAGAATCAGCCAGTGCGGAAAAGATGCGCGAAGCCGCAGCAATTCTCGCCGAGAAGGCGCCGGAACTCGAATCCGACGGCGAAATGCATGGTGATTCCGCTCTCTCGCAGGCACTGCGTGATCGCGTGTTCCCAAATTCACGCCTAAAGGGCGAAGCCAATCTTCTTGTCTTCCCCAACCTTGACGCCGCTAACATTACGCTGAACGTGGTCAAGACGGTCACAGATGCACTGCATGTAGGTCCGATCTTGCTTGGTGCGGCCCGCCCAGCACACATTCTGACGCCTTCGGTCACCTCGCGTGGTGTCGTCAATATGACTGCGCTGGCAGTGGTCGAAGCCTTGCAGAAATCCGGAGAAGCTCTTCGTAGGAAGAAGTAAATTAACAATAACTAAGTTAGAATTATATAATATAAATCTAATGAACGGCGAGTATATTTAAATATACTCGCCGTTAGTATTTAATTTACTATATTTTTCAAACATGATAACGCCAGCATCGATATCGAGGTTATCATGTCTATTATTTCAATTAATTCTAATAGAGCAATTTTTTACTCAGCAATCCTGCTACTGTCTGGAGTGCTGGCTGGCTGTACAACTATACCACCCACGAAATTGTGCACGCCTCTCGAACAAAAGCAGCTTAAGAAACAGCATCTCGTCACCCAATCAGCTCTTGATCGCAAGGAAGCAGAGCTTTCCCGCTTGAGAAAGACCTCATCTCAGGATCGTTGCGTGGGCAGCTTGTTTACCTCTGCTGTCAAATCAGTGCAGTGTACAAAATTGCTGACCAGAACAGATCGACTGGTAGCTGAAACACAGACTTTGCGCGAACGCCTTAATGAACTGAACATGGCGCTTGCCGGACGTGCGTCACCATCCAAACACGTAAAATCCTGCAAGGCGTCCTGGGTCGCATCGCCTAAGAAGCCTCAATTGAAAACGGTCCACATTCCGCAGCAGAAATTCAAAGCAACAGCCAAGGCGCGCGCCGAGATGAGTAGCACCATCACTTTGCCTGCCTATGAAACACCTGCTCCTGTCGAAGTGGAAAAAGTCGATTACACGTCATCTGCGGCGGTGCAGTCCTCGAATACTACACCGGCCTACGTCGCGCCTGCCAAAATAACCCCGCCTGTGGAACGCCCCTATACGGCGAACGCAAATGTCAGGGTTGTCGGCTCAGAGTTTTTTCCGGACCAATCAGCACCAGCAAGTCGGCCAGTTCCGGACCATGCGCCTGCCCCGTAAGCGCTAGGCGCAAGGGCATGAAAAGGTTCTTGCCCTTGCGCCCCGTTGCAGCCTTCACCGCATCAGTCCAGACTTTCCAGGTTTGATGATCCCATGGAGCTGACGGCAACAGAGCAAAAGCCTCTTTCAGGAAAGCACGATCCTCTTCTGACAAGTCCGGCATTTCTGGCAAGTTGCCATCAACGATAGACCACCAATGCCCGGCATCCTTGAAGCGGTCGAGGTTTCCTCGTACTGCCAGCCAGAAGGGTTCAGCCTTCGCGCCGGAAATACCCATGTCCGCCAGACGTGACTGGGCTTCTGAAAACGGCATCTCGTGCAGAAGGGCACGATTGAGCGTATCCAGTTCCGCAGGATCAAACTTTGCCGATGACTTTGATATGGAAGCCAGATCGAAGCGTTCGGCCAGGCTTTCCATACTGGGCGCAGCCGATACACTTTCCGATGTACCAATCAGAATCGCCAGCGATGCGACAGCCATGGGCTCGAAGCCAGCTTCGCGCAGTGAACCGACAGACAGAGCGCCGGTTCGTTTTGAAAGCCCTTCGCCCGAAATTGTCGTCAGCAAATTGTGATGTCCAAAAACTGGAGCGGTAGCCCCCAGCGCCTCGAAAATCGCAATCTGCACGCCGGTATTGGTCACATGGTCATCGCCACGAATGATATGTGTGACACCCAGATCTATATCATCCACTACCGATGGCAGCGTGTAGAGATAAGTGCCGTCCTCACGCACCAGCACCGGATCCGACATTGATGCCAGATCGACAGTCTGCGGACCGCGAACCAGATCGTCCCAATGGACCTCCGTGCGCTTGGTATCGAATGGATCGGTTTCGAAATTGGGCAACAGGAAACGCCAGTGTGGCTTGCGCCCCTCAGCTTCGAAAGCGGCCCTCTCATCTTCGGTCAGCTTCAGGCCTTCGCGGCCATATACCGGCGGCAAACGACGCGCGAGACGCAGCTTGCGACGGCGCTCCAACTCATCCGCTGTTTCATAACAGGCATAGAGCAAACCGGCCTGTTTGAGCTTCTCCACTGCCTTGCCGTAGACATCGAAACGCTTAGACTGATATTCGACACGATCAGGTTTGATACCGAGCCAGTCGAGGTCGACTGCAATTGCCTGAGCATATTCTTCCCGGGAGCGTTCAACATCGGTATCGTCATAGCGCAGAATGAACTTGCCGCCGTTCTTCTGAGCGAACAGCCAGTTTGAAAGCGCTGTGCGCGTATTGCCAATATGAATATAGCCCGTCGGCGACGGAGCAAAACGAACAGTTACGGTCATTTTAGTGTCTTTCAGCGGTCGCGGAAGCGGTTCGTTATAGGGTAGCGGCGATCGCGTCCGAAATTCTTCTTGGTAATTTTAACACCAGGCGCCGACTGTCGGCGCTTATATTCAGCGAGATAGAGCAAATGTTCAATCCGTTGAACGATTTCGAGTGGATGCCCGCGCTTGGCAATCTCAGTGTTGCTCATTTCGTTTTCGACGAGGCATTCAAGAATGTCATCCAGAACCGGATAAGGCGGCAAACTATCCTGATCCGTCTGATTTTCACGCAGTTCAGCGGATGGCGCTTTGGAAATGATATTGTGCGGGATCACCTCACCCGACGGGCCAAACGCGCCGTTCGGTACATGGCTGTTACGCCACTCCGACATCGCATAGACCTGCATCTTGTAGACATCCTTGATCGGATTGAACCCGCCATTCATGTCGCCATAAAGCGTCGCATAGCCGACCGACATTTCAGACTTGTTGCCGGTGGTAACAACCATCGAACCAAATTTGTTTGAAACAGCCATCAGAATGGTGCCGCGTGCACGGCTCTGCAGGTTTTCTTCCGTAACACCGCTCTCGGTTCCCTTGAAAAGCGGATGCAGCACCTCAAGAAAGCCTTCAACTGGCGCGGAAATAGGAACGATATCGTAACGAACGCCGAGTGCCTTCGCACAATCAGCAGCGTCTTTGAGAGATTCATCGGACGTGTAGCGGTAGGGCAGCATGATGCAGCGCACCCGATCCTTACCCAATGCATCGACACCCAGAGCCGCACAGATTGCCGAGTCGATGCCGCCCGAAAGCCCGAGCACCACATCCTTGAAACCGTTCTTGTTCACATAATCCCGCAATCCAAGCATGCAGGCGGAATAGTCAGCTTCAAGCCTTTCCGGAAGAATGGCCTTCTCACCTTCATCACAGCGCCAGCCGTCATTCTCTCTGTGCCAGACGGTCAGCGTGATCTGCTCCAAGAATTGCGGCATTTGCAGGCAAAGCGACCGGTCAGCGTTGAATGCGAACGATCCACCATCGAAAACCAACTCATCCTGCCCGCCAACCTGATTGGCATAAACCATTGGCAAATCGGTTTCGATTACCTGTTTCAGGACCACTTGATGGCGTCGGTCCATTTTCGCACGGTGATAGGGCGAACCGTTTGGTACAAGCAAAATCTCTGCGCCACTCTCGGCCAGCGTTTCCGCCACACCGAGTTCACCCCAAATATCTTCACAGATTGGAATCCCGATGCGAACGCCGCGGAAATTAACTGGTCCCGGCATTGGACCTGCCTGAAATACGCGCTTCTCATCGAACTCGCCATAATTCGGCAGGTCGACCTTGAACCGTTCGGCAATAATCTCGCCACCATCCAGCACTGCAATGGAGTTATGCAGTCCGCTTTCACGGCTGAGCGGTGTTCCTATGATGACACCGGGGCCGCCATCGGCTGTGTCGCGTGCTAGTTCGCTTACGGCCTTTTCACATGCAGCAAGAAAGGATGGTTTCAAAACCAGATCTTCCGGCGGATAACCGGAGATGAACAACTCTGTAAACAGAATGAGATCGGCCTTCATCCTGGCAGCCTCGGCGCGTGCCGCGCGTGCCTTGGTCAGGTTTCCGGCGATATCGCCCATGACGGGATTAAGCTGCGCAACGGCAATACGGAGCATGGCAAGATTCTCGTGAGAGGCTAACATGCCCAAGCTTTAGCGCGCTTGGGTAAGCAAATGCAACGGATGCAATCAATCAACCGCTTTGTTTGTCAGACCAGATATGTCTTGACGAGGATATAGCCCCAGACCGCGACGACGAACACGATGGAAATCAGAACAGCGAGCGACCCGCAATCCTTTGCAATCTGAATTTCCTTATGAAAATCCCGCGAGACGGCATCACAAGTTGCCTCGATACCGGTGTTCAGCACTTCCACGAGGATAAGGAACAGGATCGATCCGGTCATAAAAAGGAAAGCAAGCCAGGTTGGCGCAAGGAAAAAAGCCACTGGCAGGGACAGAAGAAACAACACCAGCTCCTGTTGAACTGCCTTTTCATGTCCTGCGAGGTACTTCAGTGCTCGCATGGAATTAAGAAAAGCCAGGAAAATCCGCTGCATCATTACCCTCAATCAAATTGGTTACAGCTTGGCCCGAAAATCAAAGCCGATTTTCAGAAAGCATAAAGCGTTCCTCATGCATCCGTTCAGACACATGCCGCTCCAAGGCAATCAATAGGTGAGTTTCCCCGAAATGCAACAGGGCGGAGATCGAAACCCCGCCCTGCACGTTCTGGAATGTTGGAAACCGTCAGGCGCTCGCGACCTGCTTGTCCGTACCGGCATCGCGCTCCTTCTTGAGGAGTTCGGCCAGCAAAAACGCCAGTTCCAGCGCCTGATCGGCGTTGAGACGTGGATCGCAATGCGTATGGTAGCGATCGTGCAGATCTTCTGCCGAGATCGCACGCGCGCCGCCCGTGCATTCCGTCACATTCTTGCCAGTCATTTCGACATGAATACCACCTGGATGCGAGCCTTCAGCGCGATGAATCGCGAAGAAGGACTCCACTTCCTTGAGGATACGGTCGAACGGACGCGTCTTGTAGCCACCGGCAGTGATCGTGTTGCCATGCATAGGATCACATGACCATACAACCTTGCGACCTTCCTTTTCGACAGCACGAATGAGCTGCGGCAGGTGATCGCCAACCTTGTCGTAGCCAAAGCGTGCAATCAGCGTCAGACGTCCTGCTTCGTTTTCCGGATTCAAAAGATCAATCAGGCGAATAAGATCATCCGGCTGCAGCGACGGCCCACACTTGAGACCGAGCGGATTCTTGATGCCGCAGCAGTACTCGATATGAGCATGGTCAGCCTGACGTGTGCGGTCGCCGATCCAGATCATGTGGCCGGACGTGCCGTACCAGTCACCGGAAGTCGAGTCCACGCGGGTCAGAGCTTCTTCATATCCAAGAAGCAGCGCTTCATGGCTGGTGTAGAAATCGGTTTCACGCAGCGAATGATTGCTATCAGCAGTGATTCCGATTGCCCGCATGAAATTCATGGTTTCGGAAATACGCTGCGCCAAAGCTGCATATCGTTCTGCCTGCGGGCTCTTACCGACAAAGCCGAGCATCCACTGGTGAACGTTCTCCAGATTTGCGTAACCGCCCTGGGCGAACGCACGCAGCAGGTTAAGCGTTGCCGCAGACTGGCGGTATGCCATGTCCTGGCGCTGCGGATCAGGAATGCGCGAGGCCGCGTCAAATTCGATCCCGTTGATGATGTCACCACGGTAGGATGGCAGTTCCACTCCATTAAGCGTTTCCATGTCCGATGAACGCGGCTTGGCGAACTGACCGGCGATACGGCCAACTTTCACGACCGGCTTCGAAGCGCCAAATGTCAGCACGACAGCCATCTGAAGAAATACGCGGAAAAAGTCGCGGATGTTATCCGCGCCATGTTCAGCAAAGCTTTCGGCGCAATCACCGCCCTGGAGCAGAAATGCCTTGCCTTCCGCCACTTCGGCCAATTGCTGCTTGAGCTTGCGCGCCTCACCTGCAAAAACCAGCGGCGGATAGGTGCGAAGACGGGCCTCAACGTCGTTCAGAGCCTGTGCGTCCGGATAAAACGGCACTTGCTTGATCGGTTTGTTTCTCCAGGAATGCGGGGTCCAGTTCTTCGTCATTTGAGCACCTGTTTGCTTCTATCCGCTCGATTTCTCTCGGATTATATCCTCCTTACACGAAAGCCGGAATCCCTTAACGGACAGCCCACATCTGACAATGATGGCAGCCTGCCCCGGAAACCCGGCGTGCGTGGTCGCGCTGATATAATGCAGGCTGAGACTTTATGCCAGCAATATTCGTTAACCGAAGAAACCGGTTGCGAACGATTTATCCGTCGATTTTCTCACCATTCACGACACGATAGGTCGGCTTGTACATGGTGACCAGTTCTTCGGCCGCTGTCGGATGAACCGCCATCGTACGATCGAAGTCATCTTTGGTCGCACCGGCCTTGAGTGAAATACCCAAAAGCTGAGCCATTTCACCGGCGTCCGGCCCCATGATATGGGCCCCGACCACCCTGCGGCTCGCGGCATCGACGATGAGCTTCATGAGCATTTTCTCATTGCGACCGGAAAGCGTATTCCTCATCGGACGGAACAGCGCTCTGTAAACCTCGATTTCCGGGTACTTCTTCGCCGCCTCATCTTCCGGCAAACCGACCGTGCCGATTTCGGGTTGGGAGAACACAGCCGTCGCGATCAGCTCGTGATCAGGCTTGGTCGGATTGTCCTTGAAGGCCGTTTCGAGGAAGCACATGGCTTCGTGGATTGCCACGGGCGTTAGCTGGACACGGTTCGTGACATCTCCCACAGCCCAGATATTTGCAACATTGGTGCGCGAATAATCATCGACCGGAATAGCGCCAAGCTCATCCATCTTAACGCCAGCTCTCTCCAGCCCAAGACCCGTCGTGTTGGCCTTGCGCCCGATCGCCATCATTGCCTGACCGACATCCAATGTGTCGCCGTTGTTCAGCGAAATCTTCAGATTGCCGTCTGACTGTTTCTCGATCTTTTCGAAAACCGCTTCACAAATGATGCGAATGCCCTTGGCTTCCATCGTTTCGTGCAACAAATGGCGCAAATCCGGGTCGAAACGTGAGAGGATTTCCTTGCCTCGATAAACAAGCGTCGTTTCGACGCCAAGGCCATGGAATATGTTTGCAAACTCAACGGCGATATATCCGCCACCCGCAATGGCAATCGCTTTCGGCAGCTCGGCCAGATGAAACGCTTCGTTGGAGCTGATGCAAAATTCATATCCGGGCATGGTTTCAGGCATGCTCGGATGACCGCCGGTGGCGATCAATATCTGATCTGCTGTGACGCGACGACCATCGGCTTTCAGTTCGATAGTATGCTCATCAATCAATTCGGCCCGGCTGGAGAAAATTTCGACTTCAGAATTCTGGAGCCCCTTGGTATAGAGCCCCTCAAGCCGGGTAATCTCCTTGTCCTTGGCATCAATCAGCTTTTTCCAGTCGAATGTCGATGCGCCAACATCCCAACCGTAACCGGCAGCATCTTCAAAATGTTCAGGAAACTGCGAAGCATAGACGAAGAGCTTCTTCGGCACGCAGCCGCGAATAACACAGGTCCCACCCATGCGATATTCTTCCGCAAGGCCGACCTTCTTGCCCATCGCTCCGGCGAGACGTGCAGCCCGAACCCCGCCGGAACCGCCGCCGATAACAAACAGATCATAGTCGAAGCCGGTCATGGGATTCTCCAATTAAACATTGCGTTGGCCGATATGTAGGCAAAAGAAAAAGCCCGGCCAAGTGACCGGGCTTTCAAATTCCGCGTTACCGCTAAAAATTACTGCTGTGCGGGTTGTGCCGGAGCTGCCGTAGCGCCTGCCTGGGCAGCCAGAACCTCGGCCACGCCTGTCGCCAGATCACGGGCGATGCCGTTCTGCCAGATATTTGCTGCCTTCACGACTTCACGCGTCACAATCGGGCCTTCCGACAAGAGCTTCTTGCCTGCAGGCGACGTATAGAATGCTGCAATGGCCTTGAGCTCGTCTTCCGAGAATGCCTTTGCATAGGCGCGGGCAGATTCGGTTTCGAGATCCGCGCGGCGGGAAGCCAGAGCCAGAGCCTTATCATCGACAGTTTTGGTGATGAGGGCTTCCAGGTTCGGATCCTTCTGGATCAGCTCACCCTTCAGGGAGCGCGCTGCATTCGGCAGAATTTCATCGAACTGCTCGGTAGCATTAATTGCAGAAATAGCAGCGCGGGCGGCTTCCAGATGAGCTTCAGTGATTTCTTGTGCCGATGCTGCATGAATGCCCGACATCAGTACGAGCGCGGAAAACGGTGCAATCAGACGGCGAAAGCCAGTTGCCGGGATCATAAGGACAGTACTCCGTTCAATCAGTTCAAGACCGGTTCATGGTGCGGATGCCGTCGTTGCCGGCTATCACTGCCGCACGCGCCAGTCCGATGAAAAGTCCGTGCTCGACAACGCCTGGAATTGCGAAGAGAGCGTCAGATAGTGTCTTTGGATCGGGAATGCGGCCAAAAGATGCATCCACGATATAATGCCCACCATCTGTTACGAAGGGTGAGCCATCTTTTAAACGCAGTGCCAGCGGGCCTGCAAGGCCACACTTCGCAGCTGCTTCTTCAATCGCGCGCAGTGTTGCGCCGAGACCGAAGCGATTGACCTCCACAGGCAGCGGAAAACGCCCAAGTGTTGCGACAACCTTTGAACTGTCAGCAATAACGATCATTGCATCAGATGCCGCAGCCACAATCTTTTCACGAAGAAGCGCTCCACCGCCGCCCTTGATGAGCGAAAGATCGGTGTCGACTTCATCGGCGCCATCCACGGTCAGATCGAGATGAGGCGTTTCATCGAGTGTCGTAAGTGGAACACCGAGTTCCTCGCAGAGTTTTGCGGTGCGTTCGGAAGTAGGCACTCCAATGACCTTGAAGCCGTTGCTTACCTTGTCGGCAAGCAGACGCACGAATTCCTCGGCCGTCGAACCAGTACCAATCCCCAGACGCATTCCGTCCTTGACGTGTGCGAGTGCTTCTGCGGCGGCTGCGATTTTCAGCTTGCGAGCTTCGTCCATACCTGAATTCCCGATATTCCCCTGCGGATTCTCATTGTAGTCCGGTTCGCCTCTAGCATGCGGACGCGACACAACAAAGCGCCTATTCGAACTATGACGCAGAATTTCGGTTTTTAGAGCACATCCCGATCGCAAGGTTGAGCCAGAGGCGACAATCAGATAGGAATTTCATATTCCCCATTTCACACGCGAGAAGCTGATGTCTGCTGCCAATCCCAAACCCATCATTGTTTTTGATCTCGACGGAACTCTTGTCGATACAGCACCAGATCTTCTCGACAGCCTCAATCACTGCCTCGCAATATCAGGCCTAAAGACAGCCGACCGTGAATCGTTGCGAAGATTCGTGGGGCAAGGTGGCCGCGTCATGATCGAACGTGCGTTCGCCGCTCAGCAAAAACAGGCCAACGAAACGCAGCTCGACAATCTGGTCGAAGAATTCCGTGAGCATTATGCCGATAATATGCCGGGGCATTCATCTTTCTTCCCAGGTGTTCTGGAGGCAATGGATCGCTTTTCGGCAAGTGGTTATGAGTTGGCAGTCTGCACGAATAAATTCGAGGCTTTGTCGGTAAAACTCCTGACCTCCATGGGGGAAGCTGAACGATTTGCAGCAATCTGCGGAGCCGACACATTTGCTTATCGCAAGCCTGATCCGCGCCATCTCACCGAAACCATCGCACGGGCTGGCGGCAATCGCGAACGGGCAATCATGGTCGGGGATAGCCGGACCGATATCGATACCGCAAAAGCGGCTGGCATCCCTGTTGTTGCCGTCGACTTCGGATATACCGATCTTCCTGTGCAGCATTACGACCCAAGTCGTGTGATTTCGCATTTCGATGAATTCACTCTCGAAATGGCTGGAGAACTCATCGATGCAGTCACCGATCCCGTATAAAGGGAGAATGGGACATGATTACGCAACGTTTTCTTATAGTTGGCTTAGCTTATTTAGCCATAATATCAACAGCCTCTGCAAATGACGGATCGCCGGGTCTGCCCGGCGTGCAACCGCAAAAACCTATCGTGTCTGCCCCGCCACCTGCCCCCGAACCGGATCAGAAACCCAGTGGAAGCTGGAAGAATTTTCGTGTCGGTAATACTGACGTGACGATCTCAGGCAGCATCACTGTTGATGTCGGCACCCAGAACAGCCGGACATCTGGTCGTTAATTGCGAGAGGATCGCACCAGTGCCGACAAGACGGCAGGTATCTGAGCAGGCAAATCTTCTGCAATAAGTCCATGGCCAAAGCGTCGAGCAGCGTCAGCATGCATCCACACTGAAGCACAAGCGGCTGCGAATACCGGCATCCCCTGCGCGAGCAGGCCGCACACAATACCCGTCAAGACATCGCCCGATCCAGCTGTGGCGAGCAACGGCGTTCCATTGGCATTGACGACCGCCACACCACCCGGTTCCGCGATCACGGTATCCGGGCCTTTATATATAATGACGGTATTGGCGCGCTTTGCAGCCTCACGAGCCTTTTCGATCTTCGATACAGAACTCAGTGCAATATCCGGAAACAGGCGTCGAAACTCTCCTTCATGTGGCGTCAGCACAAGCGCAGTCTTGGCGCGCTGCCGCCTATCGAACAGCTCACTTGGTTTCTGTTCAAAAGCCGTAATCCCGTCGGCATCCAGAACCAGTCCGTGAAATCCTTCCAGTTCGCTATTTGCGAGAAACAAGGCGTGGTCACGCGCGAATACCGGATTTCCATATCCCGGCCCGAGTACTGCGGCTGCGACCTTGCGTTCGGTACAGAACTGCCCAACATCCTTCAAACCGCGAGTTTCACGGAGCATGATACTGGTCAGATGTGCAGCATTGACCGCCATTGCATCGGGTGGAGACAGGAGTGTTACCGCACCCGCCCCACTGCGGGCCGCAGCAAGCGCTGACAGGCGAGCGGCACCAGTCGAATGAGCACCGCCGGAAAACACGGCAACATGGCCGCGGCTATATTTGTAAGCGTCAGCGCCAAGTACCGGCAGGCTGCTTTCCCAAAGGTCTGAAGCATTCTCGAAAACATGCGGTTCTATCGTGGCGAGTATGTGATCAGGAATACCGATATCCGCAACATGGAGAACACCGCAATGCGCCCTTCCCGGCTGCAGCATATGACCGGGCTTCTTGCGAAAGAACGTAACTGTTGCACGTGCGCGGATTGCCGTTCCGAGGATATCGCCGCTTTCACCAGATATACCGCTTGGCAGGTCAACCGCTACAACCGGCACATCAGACGTGTTAATCGCGTCAATTGCGATGGCTTCTGCTCCATGAATGTCGCGAGCCAATCCCGCGCCAAACAAGGCATCGATTACGCCGCCGAAACTGGCGACCGAAAATTCGCCGAAGTTGGACACAGGCCCTTTATAGAAAAGTGATGCCCGCATGGCATCCGACCCTTTTCGAGGAGGCGCAGATGCGAAACAAACAACTTCCAAACCTGCTTCGAGCAGAAACTGCGCCGCGACATAACCATCGCCGCCATTATTGCCTGGTCCGCACAAAACAGCAACGGGTGCTTTGCGCGGAAACATCCGTTGCGCAACCTCCGCAACGGCATGGCCTGCCGCGAGCATCAGCGAAAATCCGTCCTTGATGCCAGTTTCAATCGTCAGGCGATCCGCTTCTGCCATTTCCCGCGGGGTCAGCAACTCGTACATCGCGTACCTTTTCAACACAGTTTGTCGAAATGATTAAATACGTGGCACAGGACTTTATGCAAGCTTGCCCTCTTTTAATGCAAAATGACTAATTTTTAGACAGAAAAACCAGAGCGATAGTGCCTATTAAGAGCCTGCCATCAGAGTCCCGCTTGCACAAGCGCAATGAATAGTGCCACTCTGCCTGCGGATGAAGGAAATTAAAGAAAAATCTTGCATCCAATTCAAACTGGCACACTTCATGCTTCTCTATGGGTGAAGCGGGCACAATGCCCATTTCCGAAGAAGAGCGGAGACCATTCTCTGATGAAAAAGATCGAAGCTATCATTAAGCCCTTCAAGCTGGATGAAGTGAAGGAAGCCCTTCAGGAAGTTGGCTTGCAGGGGATCACTGTCATCGAAGCCAAGGGCTTTGGACGACAGAAAGGCCATACCGAGCTTTACCGCGGCGCCGAATATGTCGTCGACTTTCTTCCCAAAGTGAAAGTTGAAGTCATCGTCGCAGACGAAACCGTAGACAGCGCTATCGAAGCCATCCGCAAGGCTGCCCAGACGGGACGCATCGGCGACGGCAAGATTTTCGTCTCCAACATCGAAGAAGTTATCCGTATCCGCACCGGTGAATCCGGCGTAGATGCCATCTGATAATACCTGCGTACAATCCATCGTCGTGCAAACAGGGAATTAAAATGACGACTGCCAACGATATTCTCAAACAAATCAAAGACAACGACATCAAGTTTGTCGACCTTCGCTTCACCGATCCGAAGGGCAAGCTACAGCACGTTACGATGGATATCGGCCTCGTTGACGAAGACATGTTTGTCGACGGCGTGATGTTCGACGGCTCTTCTATCGCTGGCTGGAAAGCCATCAATGAATCCGACATGGTTTTGATGCCGGACCCGACGACCGCTCATATCGATCCGTTCTTCGCTCAATCCACGCTCGTCATCCTGTGCGATATTCTCGACCCTGTTTCGGGTGAGGCCTATGCCCGCGATCCGCGCACGACCGCAAAGAAGGCCGAATCCTACATGAAGTCGCTCGGTATCGGCGACACGGTCTATGTCGGGCCGGAAGCTGAGTTTTTCGTTTTCGACGACGTAAAGTACAAGGCAGATCCATACAACACCGGTTTCAAGCTCGACTCGACCGAACTACCGTCAAATGACGACACCGAATATGAAACTGGCAACCTCGGCCACCGTCCGCGCGTCAAGGGTGGGTATTTCCCGGTTCCGCCAATCGACAGCGCGCAGGATATGCGCTCCGAAATGCTGACGGTTCTCACCGAGATGGGCATCACGGTTGAAAAGCATCACCACGAGGTCGCTTCCGCGCAGCACGAACTCGGCGTGAAATTCGACACACTGGTCCGCAACGCCGACAAGATGCAGATCCAGAAATATGTCGTGCATCAGGTCGCCAATGCCTATGGCAAGACCGCAACTTTCATGCCGAAGCCAATCTTCGGTGACAACGGTTCGGGCATGCACGTCCACTTCTCGATCTGGAAAGAAGGCAAGCCGACCTTCGCTGGTAACGAATATGCCGGTCTGTCGGAAAACTGCCTTTACTTCATCGGTGGTGTCATCAAGCATGCCAAGGCCGTAAATGCCTTCACCAATCCGACAACCAATTCCTACAAGCGCCTGGTTCCGGGTTATGAAGCTCCGGTTCTGCTTGCCTATTCGGCTCGCAACCGTTCGGCCTCCTGCCGTATTCCGTTCGGAAATTCGCCAAAGTCCAAGCGCCTGGAAGTTCGCTTCCCTGATCCGGCTGCGAACCCATATCTGTGCTTTTCTGCCCTGCTGATGGCTGGTCTTGACGGCATCAAGAACAAGATTCATCCGGGCCAAGCCATGGATAAGGATCTTTACGATCTGCCTGCCAAGGAACTGAAGAAGATTCCGACCGTCTGCGGTTCGCTGCGTGAAGCCCTGCAGTCGCTCGACAAGGATCGCGAGTTCCTGAAGGCTGGCGGCGTGTTCGACGACGATCAGATCGATAGCTTCATCGAACTCAAGATGGCCGAAGTGATGCGTTATGAAACGACGCCGCATCCGGTCGAGTACGACATGTACTACTCGGTCTAAGAAAACTGCGCGAACGCCAATCCGTTCGCGCGATTTCTTTTGCTCTTACCGAGGGGAACGACGCGCAACACTTGATGATTGCGCGCGCAAAAGAAACCCCGGCATTGCCGGGGTTTCTTCATTAAATAAATGCGATAATCTTGATATTTAAAGTGCTTGGAGCACGCGAGCGGCCATCATCATTTCGATTGCTCTCTTCTTCCGTCGCTCCACGGCTTCCGCGTCCGATCCCCAATGTTCGATAGTCCAATCTTCATCGAGGTGAGCCAGATTCCAGCCTTGTTCTGCGGTAACTTCGCCTTTCGCAATAGCAAGTGCAATAATCGCCGACCCGGTCAGCGTCGTCATCGTATGCAGTGACGCCAGCGCGATTGGATCTTTGTAGCCAGCCAGATGGACGCCAAATGCGGCAATGGCTTCCCGCGATTGTTCGATGTGCATCACACCTTCTGCAAGCGAAAACCGGGCGCCGAGGCCTTCCATCCAGTCGATGAGCGGATCCCATTGTGCGGTCTGCCGAGAAACAAGTTCCTGCGGACTATCCGCACGATAACAAAGCATATCCGTGCCTGCGAAACGCAGAATATCCTCGAAAACCGCTTGTGGGTCCAGCGCAATTCCATCAATCGCTGTATTCATCAGACGGGTCGCAGGCATCTTTCCCGGATCGATGACCTTTTCCTGAGCAGCGAATTCATCCGCCACGATCTGAGCTGCCGTCATGCTCGGCAACAGCAGAAGGTTGCGCGCCGGCGTCTTGACGGGACGACCATCCAGATGGACTGCAAAGCCGCCTTCAACCTCTGCCACTTCCGCCTTTTCGTAGAAACGTTTGGGCAACGGTGCCAGCATTTGCTTTTGCGCACGCACGATCGGATTCTCGTCGGAAAGCTGCTTTCCCGCTTCAGGATCACTCAAAATATCACGCATAGATTTATCCAGTTCTATATTGCTGACTTGGTAGAAGGCTCAACAATTAGAGAACCTGTTCATCCATAGCTTGCAGCAATGCATGGAGTTCGAATGGCGCTTCCAGAATGTGATGCGCGCCAGCCTCGATCAGTCCCTGCCGGTTATGATAACCCCAGGAAACACCCGCCGCCATAGCACCCGCCGAACGAGCCATCTGCATATCATAAACGGCATCGCCGATAACAATCGTTCGGCTAGGTTCTATCCCCATTTCCGAACAGGATTCAAGCACCATTGCCGGATGTGGTTTTGACGGACAATCGTCGGCGGTACGCGTCACCACGAAATGATGTCCAATACCATGACGTTCGAAAACAGACCGCACACCGCGCTGGGATTTTCCGGTCACAATGCCAAGCAGGAGGTCATCCCTCGCTCCAAGCTGGGTCAGAAGCGGCAGAATTCCATCGTAAAGCGGCTCTGTAAAATCGGGGGCCTGGCGCAACATCACAAAATTTTCCTTGTAACGTTGTGTCAGCCAATGCACCTGCTCGTCCGGTTCGCGCTTCAAAAGCTTAGCAATTGCCAGATCTAGCGACAGACCGATGATTGAATACGTTTCCTCGATTGCAGGAGGTTCCAGACCAGCATCGGCAAAACTGGTTGCCATGCATCTGTGAATGAAGTCACCGCTGTCGACCAGCGTACCGTCGCAATCGAAAAGAACCAGTTTCATCGGGCGTTGGAGACCTTTGCCGGCTTGTTGATAATCATCAGTCCACAGCCGATGAGCGCCAGAGCAGCGAATATTTTCCAACTCAGAGGCTCGTTCAGAATGAGACCGCTCAATAACACGCCAAATGCAGGCGTGAGGAAGGCGAAGTTCGAAAGTTTCGACGCAGGATACCGACGCACCATCCAGAACCAGAGCGGATACGTGAAAGCCACTACGAATATAGCCTGAAAGAGGAAGGCCGATATGGACAGGACATCCGGACTGCGCAGCAACGGGCCGCTCAATGCGATGAATGGCAGCGGCACGAGTGTCGCGACCACCAGCTGATAGAGAAGCGTCTTTTCCGGGGCGGTATAGGCAAGCCGTGTTCGCTTGATAACCAGCGTAGTAAGTCCCCACAGCACGCCCGACACCAATGCAAGCATATCGCCATAGATCGCATGCGGTCCTGGTCGGCTGACATGATCGGAGAAAACCAGAAACACACCCAGAAAAGCGATGCACATGCCAATGAAAGCACGAACAGACATCCGCTCACCCAGAAGGAAATGACTCCCGATAGCGACCCAGAACGGCATGACATTCATCATGAGCGTGACACGCCCCACGCTCGTCATCTCCATCGCCAGGAAAATCAGAACGAATTCGCTCCCGAACAGCAGCCCAGCAACAATTCCGGCCCAGAGCGTGCCATCACGCTTGAAAAGCGGGATATGACGCCAATAGCACCAGAGAAAAACGCAGATGCCGCCGAGTGCCGAACGCCCCGCCGCCATTAGCATGGGATTAAATCCTCGATTGCCGATTTTGATGGCAACCTGATTGAGCCCCCAGCTGAACATAATGAACATGACCAGCATGATGGCCAGCCCATCGAACGAAACTCGTCCTTCGGATGATCCCCCCGCTTGGCCTGACATTTTTAATCTTCCGCACTTTCCTCATCAAAGCCGAGCAGATTCCACGACTGCACCATATGTGGCGGCAATGGCGCCGTCACATCGATAATGCCGCCCGACGGGTTGGGAATGCGAATACGGCGCGCATGAAGGTGCAGCCGTTTTTGAATCCCGCCCGGAAACTCCCAATTCTGGTCAGCTTCAAAATATTTGGGATCACCGATGATAGGATGACCGATATAGGCCGCATGAACGCGGAGCTGGTGGGTTCTGCCGGTATAAGGCTCCATCTCGAGCCAGGTCAGGTTGTTTCCTGCCTTCTCAATGATACGATAATACGAAACAGCATGATCGGAATCCGGTTCGCCGTGCTGGCAGACCCGCATCTTGTCTCCGTTCGGCGTCTGTTCCCGAACCAGCCATGTAGAAATCTTGTCCTCGCGCTTACGCGGAACGCCTTTAACCAAGGCCCAATATGTCTTCTTGGTATCGCGTTCACGGAAGGCGGCAGTCAGTGCCTGTGCTGCGCCACGCGTGCGCGCCACAACCAGCACACCTGAAGTGTCACGGTCAATACGATGCACAAGACGCGGCTTTTCGCCCTTCTTGTTGCGCCACGCCTCCAGCATTCCATCAACATGCCGCGTTACGCCTGAACCGCCCTGCACGGCGAGACCTGCAGGCTTGTTGAAAACGTACACTTTCGGGTCTTCATAGAGAAGCATCTGCGAAAGCACGTCGCCGTCCTGCTGGCTGCGGATTGTCCGCGCCGTAACCGGTCCGGTGGCTTTTTCATCAACGCCAAGAGGTGGAATACGAACTGTCTGCCCGGCTTGCACGCGCGTATCTGCCTTGGCCCTTGAGCCGTCGATACGAACCTGCCCCGACCGCAGAAGCTTCTGCAGATGGCCGAAACCCAGCCCTGGATAATGGACCTTGAACCAGCGGTCGAGCCGCATGCCCGCCTCGCCTGTATCCACAATCTTCTGTTCAACGCCTGCCATGGAGAAACCCGATCAACTCTTGCTATTGCGGTGCGTACGCGCGCGCCGGTCATTTAGTCCTGTCAATAGACGCGAGTTCCGACGATTGCTAGGCGGAATTCCCGAAAACTGCAATTTGGTTGCATTCGCTGAAAACAGCTCAGCTTCCACCAAAGAGTTCAATTCCGACTGCTGAATCTTCACACTCGGTTACACACGTTCTTAATTTATGGTCGATCTTGACACCCAATCGCCATTTCTTGCCGCCATCAGATATTGATAGAACAACGGGGCTATACCATTTAGTCACGTGAAATAGAACGAGCGGGAGTGCGAAAGTGTCATTGCTCAAAATCTACTGGCGAGCCATGGAATACCTTGCGGTCGAGAAGGCTGCAACGATTACCATGTGTGTCGCCAGCGTGCTGGTTGCCCTGGTTACCCTTGCCGAACCAATTCTGTTCGGTCGGGTCATTCAGGCTATCTCTGACAAGGGCGATATTTTCTCGCCTCTTGCTATGTGGGCTGCACTCGGCGGCTTCAACATTGTTGCCGCCGTTTTTGTGGCACGGGGGGCGGACCGTCTCGCACACCGTCGCCGTCTGGGCGTGATGATTGATTCTTATGAGCGTCTCATCACCATGCCGCTTTCGTGGCACCAGAAGCGCGGCACATCCAACGCACTCCATACACTGATCCGTGCAACGGACTCCCTTTTCACGCTCTGGCTCGAATTCATGCGCCAGCATCTGACGACAATCGTTGCTCTGGTGACGCTTATCCCGGTTGCTATGAACATGGATATGCGCATGTCACTGGTGCTTATCGTGCTCGGCGTTATCTATGTGATGATTGGCCAGCTCGTCATGCGCAAGACCAAGGACGGCCAGGTGGCTGTCGAAAAGCACCACCACAAGCTGTTCGAACATGTCAGCGATACGATCAGCAATGTCTCGGTCGTGCAGAGCTACAACCGCATCGCTTCGGAAACACAGTCTCTGCGCGATTATGCCAAAAACCTTGAGAAAGCACAGTTCCCTGTCCTCAACTGGTGGGCACTGGCCAGCGGCCTGAACCGCATGGCGTCGACCTTCTCGATGGTGGTGGTTCTCGTTCTCGGTGCCTACTTCGTAACCAAGGGCCAGATGCGCGTCGGTGATGTGATTGCCTTTATCGGCTTTGCGCAGCTTATGATCGGTCGTCTCGACCAGATCAGCGCCTTCATCAACCAGACGGTTACGGCACGTGCCAAGCTTGAAGAGTTCTTCCAGATGGAAGATGCCACGGCTGATCGTCAGGAGCCGCAGAACGTTTCGGACCTTACCGACGTTGAGGGCGATATCGTTTTCGACAACGTTACCTTCGAATTCCCGAACTCCGGCCAAGGCGTCTACGACGTGTCCTTCGAGATCAAGCCGGGACAAACGGTCGCTATCGTCGGTCCGACGGGTGCAGGCAAGACCACGCTCATCAATCTGTTGCAGCGCGTCTTCGATCCAGCGGCTGGCCGCATCACGATTGATGGCACTGATACGCGTACCGTCAGCCGTCGCTCGTTGCGCCATGCCATTGCAACCGTCTTCCAGGATGCAGGCCTGTTCAATCGCTCGGTTGCGGAGAACATCCGGGTCGGCCGCGAAAGCGCTACGCATGAGGAAGTGCACGCCGCAGCACGTGCTGCTGCCGCCCACGACTTCATTTTGGCCAAGAGCGACGGCTACGATACGGTTGTTGGTGAACGTGGCTCGCAGCTTTCGGGCGGCGAACGCCAGCGTCTGGCGATTGCGCGAGCAATTCTCAAGGATTCGCCTATCCTCGTTCTCGATGAAGCGACAAGTGCTCTTGACGTCGAAACCGAAGAGAAAGTGAAGCAGGCCGTCGACGACCTCAGCCATGACCGCACAACATTCATCATCGCGCATCGTCTTTCGACGGTTCGCTCAGCCGATCTGGTCCTTTTCATGGATAAGGGACATCTGGTCGAGAGCGGCAGCTTCGATGAACTGGCCGCACGCGGTGGTCGCTTTACCGACCTTCTGCGCGCCGGTGGCCTCAAGCTGGAAGACAAGGCGACCAAAGCTGTTGAGGGCAGTAACGTGATGCCCTTTCCGGCCAAGGGCGCCGTTGGCTAAACTACAAGACTTCAAATTAAAAAACCCGCGATGAGATCATCGCGGGTTTTTTCATTAAAAGCTGGAAACTTAAAGCGGTATCTCAAAGCGGAGCCCATCATATCCCGGCTCGACATTATCCGGCGTCTCGCGCAGGACAGTTTCATAATCGAGCGGGACATGCATATGCGTGAGAATGGCGCGCTTAGGCGCCAGTTTCTTGATCCATTCGAGCGCTTCGCCAAGCGAGAAATGGCTTGGATGCGGACGATATTGTAGCGCATCTATGATAAGCACTTCGGCCCCACCCAAATGCTTGAGGCTTTGTTCAGGAAAAGCGCTCACATCGGTGCAATAAACAACCGACCCGATTCGAAAGCCGAGCGATTCAATATCACCATGTACCTGACTGAACGGCTCGAAACGGATTGGGCCACCAGCTCCCTGTATGGCGAACGGTGTCTCGGGAGCTATGTCGTGCATGCTGAGGATCGGCGGGT
The DNA here is from genome assembly GCF_008932295.1 of Brucella tritici. GTDB lineage: Bacteria > Pseudomonadota > Alphaproteobacteria > Rhizobiales > Rhizobiaceae > Brucella > Brucella tritici. The sequence continues at coordinate 76,076 of NZ_WBWA01000020.1, forward strand.
AGCTCGATCCGGCAGGTGTTTCAAAACAATAGCCAAACGCCTCGAACAGCCGGTTACGCGTCAACCGATTTGCATAGACATCCATGAGACGACGGTTTTCAACGACATATGTACGAAGATCGTCGATACCGTGAATGTGGTCCGCATGCGGATGAGTATAAACAGCCGCGTCGAGGCTGTGCGCACCTGCATCGATCATCTGCGCACGGAAATCCGGCCCGGTATCGATCACAACAGTCGTGCTGTTGCCCGCATCACCAAATCGTTCAACCAATAGCGATGCACGACGACGACGGTTTTTCGGATTCTGTGGATCGCAACTCCCCCAATCGCCATTGATGCGCGGGACACCGGGCGATGAACCACAGCCCAGAACCGTGAAACGCAGGCAATTTCGGGGAGTAGTCACGCTCAAGCCTCCCCCCTTACGACGCCAGTGTAGGCCGAGGCATCTTTGAAAACAGCCTGAACACGTTGTCGCTCGTGATGCGCGCAACTTCGTCATTGCTAACGCCAATCGTCTCAGCCAGCATGGCAGCCGTATGCTGCACGAAAGACGGTTCGTTGCGCTTGCCGCGATGCGGCAACGGAGCAAGGAAAGGCGCATCTGTTTCCACCAACAGGCGGTCACGCGGAACGATGGTGGCTATTTCGCGGATTTCCGGCGAGTTCTTAAAAGTCAGAATGCCGGAAAAGGAAACATAGCCACCCAGTTCAATGCCTTTTTCCGCCAGTGCCCGTCCGGAAGAAAAGCAATGGAGAATAAAAGGGAAAGCCCCCTTCGCCGTTTCCTGTTCCAGAATTTCGGCCATATCGGCGTCTGCACTGCGCGCATGGATGACAAGCGGCAGCTGCGTCCGACGCGCGGCTTCGATATGAACGAGGAAACCCTGACGTTGCGCTTCCGGCGGGGCGTAGTCGTAGTGATAATCGAGACCCGCCTCGCCTATGGCGACAACCTTCGGATGTTTCGCAAGGCGCACGAGATCGTCAGCCGTAATGTCCAGTTCTTCATGCGCGTTGTTCGGATGGGTGCCGACCGAGCAATAGACGGACTCATAGGCTTCCGCGATGGCGCGGATCGTATCGAATTTGCGAACCCGCGTGGAGATCGTCACCATGCGCCGGATCCCGGCGTCGAGCGCGCGCTGCACAACAGCATCGCGCTCTGGCTCGAAATCGGCAAAGTCGAGGTGACAATGACTATCGACAAGCATCATCGAACTCAGTTCTGCTCTTCTGTTTCCACATAGCGCGGGAAAACCGGCTGCGGGGCTGGCAGATCGGTACCGCCGACAAGCTGGCTTGCCGTAACGTCAGTGAACTGACGCTTGTCGGCAGGAATAGCCAGAATGTCGAGCAGCTTTTCAGCCGACTGCGGGATAAAAGGCTGCACCATAATGCCAACACGGCGAATGACTTCAGCCGTCACATAAAGCACTGTGCCCATGCGCGCCGGATCGGTCTTGCGCAACGCCCAAGGTTCCTGCCCCGCGAAATAACGGTTGGCTTCCGCGACAACGGCGAAGATCGCGCCAAGCGCGAGATGCAACGCTTGGTCGTCCATAGCTTTACGCGCCGTTTCCAGCGCGGCATCGGCCTGATCGAGAATGGCTTTATCCGCGTCAGAGAATTCACCCGGAACAGGAACCTTGCCTTCGCAATTCTTGGCGATCATCGACAACGAACGCTGCGCCAGATTACCGAGATCATTGGCCAGATCGGCATTGGTGCGGTTAACGATGGCATCATGGCTGTAGCTGCCATCCTGACCGAACGGCACTTCGCGCATCAGGAAGTAACGCAGCTGATCCAGACCGTAGCGCTCGACCAAACCAAATGGATCGATCACGTTGCCAAGCGACTTCGACATTTTCTCGCCGCGATTGAACAGGAAGCCGTGTGCAAAAACCCGCTTCGGCAGCTGAATACCAGCCGACATCAGGAATGCAGGCCAATAGACAGCGTGAAAGCGCGAGATATCCTTGCCGATGATATGCGCGTCGGCAGGCCAATAGCCCCACTTTTCATCCGAAGCATCGGGATAGCCGAGAGCCGTAATGTAGTTGGTCAGGGCATCAACCCAGACATACATGACATGCTTCTCGTCGCCCGGCACTGGAATGCCCCAGTCGAAGGTCGTGCGCGAAATCGACAGGTCCTTCAGACCCGACTTGACGAAGCTCACGATCTCGTTGCGGCGCTCTGCAGGCATGATGAAGCCCGGATTTTTCTCGTAAAGATCGAGCAGTTTGTCCTGATAGGCAGAGAGGCGGAAGAAATAGCTTTCCTCCTCGACCCATTCGACGGGTGTACCCTGCGGCCCATAGCGAACGCCATCCTCGCGGACTTCCGTTTCCTCTTCGCCGTAATAGGCTTCGTCACGCACGGAATACCAACCGGCATATCCACCCTTGTAGATATCGCCATTGTCAGCCATCGCTTTCCAGATGGCTTGGCTGGCCTTGTAGTGACGCTCTTCAGAGGTGCGAATATAATCGTCATTGGAGCTGTTCAGCACATCGGCCATCTGCCTGAACGCGGCCGTATTGCGGTCTGCAAGCTCGCGCGGCGTGATGCCTTCCTTGCGCGCGCTCTGTAACATCTTGATGCCGTGCTCGTCCGTACCGGTCAGAAAGAAAACATCCTTGCCGTTCAGGCGCTGAAAACGCGCCATTGCATCGGTCGCGATCAATTCATACGCGTGACCGATGTGTGGCTTTCCGTTCGGATAAGCAATCGCGGTGGTGATGTAATATTTTTCGCGGCTCATTATGGACCCGGTCTTTCGAAGTTTGAAAGCGCGCCTGAATGATTTGCAGACACACGAGGAGAAAAATTATCAGCGGTGACATAACGCATGTCAGCGGTCATGTCACGCAAGCGGAGGCTGACCGAAGCGAAAAGCGCGATGCGTTTTTTCCAAGAGGATTACCACAGCTTGCCGACGGTCAAGATTGTAGGTTTCGGCATCCACGGTTTCGCGTACGAGATCGCTCCAGAAACGCGACCAGCGGTCCGCATCATGCAGTTGTCCTGCTTCTGCAAGGCGACGAGCTTCGATTGCGATGCGCCCCAACAGATGGTCACGGAACAGTTCATATTGAACCTCCGACTCACGCCCATTCAATATGCCAGCGAGCGCATGTGCTTTCGGCAAATCGAAATTCTGCCCTTCGAGAAGAGAATCGACTGTATCGGAAATTTCAATGCCGCCATTCGCCACCAGCAGAAGTGCCTTGCGTACGCTGCCTTCTGATCGCTGGAGCAGAGTTTGCGTTACGGCATCAGAATCCATTCCGACACCCGGGCCGACATGTGCCAGGGCATCCTTCAGCGCACTATCTTCGAGCGGCTTGAAGCCGATGCTTTGGCAGCGAGACCGGATTGTCGGAAGCAAACGCCCCGCCGAATGAGAAATCAGAATAAAGAGCGCACGTGCAGGAGGTTCTTCCAGAGTTTTCAGAAGTGCATTGGCAGCATTGCGGTTCATATCATCTGCAGGATCGACAATAACGATGCGCCAGGCATGGTCCGATGCGGTTCTGGTCAGAAAATGTGTGACGCGGCGGATTTCCTCCACGGGAATACCGGTTTTGAACTTTCCGGTCTTCTGATCGAATGGACGATTGATATGCAGGACAGCGGGATGCATACCGCCCGCGATTTGCCGCCAGAGTGGTCTCGAAAAATCCGGAGCAACAATATGCTCCGGCGCCTCGCTATTGTTGCCATGTGCCAGCATATGGCCTGCAAGGTGAAAGGCGAGAGTTGCCTTACCGATCCCCTGCGCGCCTTCAAAGAGCAGCGCATGATGCATACGCCCCTCGCGATAAGCTTGCGCCAGAAAATCACTGATCTCCCAGTGCCCGGCAACATAATCGCTTGCGGATGGTTCTGGCACACCCTCGATAGAATCGTGAACTTTAGGGACGTCGAGTTCCTCGATCACAACAGCCCCCTTTCCGTCAGAATAGTATCGACTTCTTTTGCGATATCGCTCGCAATCAAGTCTTGCGGACGATCAGCGTCGATTACCTTGCATCGCTCAGGCTCCGCTTCGGCGATTGCGAGAAAGGCCTGCCGTCGTGCCTCATGCACCGCAATATCTTCCTTCTCGAACCGATCCGCAGTTTCGCTGCCACGCCGTTTTCCAGCACGAGACAACCCCTTCTCTGCGGGGATATCAAGAATGATCGTCATGTCGGGCACGGCGCCGTCTATGGCAACGCGTTCTACCGCCGCCATATAGATGCCGTCGAGATTGCCGGTAACACCCTGATACGCACGGCTCGAGTCGATGAAACGGTCACAAAGAACCACCCGCCCCTCATTGAGCGCCGGGCGGATGAGTTGGTCCACATGGTCTGCTCTTGCAGCGGCGAACAGAAGGGCTTCCATTGCCGGACCATAGTTCTCCGCATTACCACTCAATATGACATGCCGAATTGCTTCCGCACCGGGAGAACCGCCGGGTTCCCGCGTGATGACCGGATCGAAGCCGCTTGACCGCAGATGCTTGGCCAGCAACGCAATTTGCGTTGATTTGCCCGCTCCTTCGCCGCCTTCGAATGTGATGAACAATCCCGACAAACCAACTTCCAAATGTTTGAATCGATGCCCGAATGGACTTCTATGAAAGTTATTATCGGCCTTTGGCTATCAGGTCGAGCCTGGAATACACGTAACGCAGGCTAAAGATATTTCCGCAGCCAACCGGTGGAAAGTTCCATTGCGGCCCCCAAGGCACGCTTCGAGAGGCTTCCTTCCTCGACAGATTGCACCGTAAAAACAGGAACATCGCGAAGGATGCTACCATTGAGCTCCAGCTGAAGAACACCGACTTGCCGGTTATCGGCGACAGGGGCGTCGAGTGGCCCCTTATAGATAATGCGGGCCTTGAGCTTGTCGCGGCCATCCTTCGGTAGCAACAGCTCGACGCGATCCTTGACCTTCAACGACACATGGGTGAGCGCACCGCCGAAAACTTGTGCCTCACCTACAATCTCACCCGCAGGATAAAGCTGAACATCATCAAAAGCCGTCATCCCCCATTGCAGAAGGCGCTTTGCTTCTTCTTCACGCTCCTTGATGCTGGCAAGACCGCTCATCGCCAGATAAAGCCTGCGGCCGTTTTGTTCTGCCGACCCGACGAGCGCAAATCCGGATGCATCAGTAAACCCCGTCCCCATACCGTCCGCCCCGACATCAAGCCGTAACAAAGGATTGCGGTTACGCTGCATGATGTTGTTCCAGGTGAAGGCAGGTTGAGCATAGTATTTATAATACTCGGGATGGGCTGTCCGGATATGTCTCGCCAATCTGACAAGATCCTGAAGCGTGACCGCCTGCCCTTCAGCGGGCAAACCTGTCGAGTTCACAAATTTGGAACCGGTCAAACCCAGTTCCTGCGCACGATCATTCATACGCTTTGCAAAAGCCACTTCGCTGCCTGCCAGTCCTTCTGCCAGTACGATGGCGCCATCATTCGCCGACTGAACAATCATTCCCTGCAGTAGATCAGCGACTGTTGGCGCCGATTTGATGCGCGCAAACATCGTCGATGTTCCCGAAGGGGCACCACCGGTTCTCCAGGCATTCTCGCTGACGATGTAAGGCGTTTCGAGTGTTGTGGCGCCTTTATCAAGGGCTTCGAAAACCACTTCCGCCGTCATCAGCTTAGCTAAAGATGCGGGAGGTACCGGGACATTGGCATTCTTCGAGAGAAGCACCGTTCCGCTTCGATCATCGAGAAGTAATACCTGTGGAGCCTTTGAAACAAACGCTGGCTCAACAGGTGCCGCCTGACTTACAACTGGCGCGAAAGTAGCTAGCGCGCCCCACACAGAGGCCGCACGCGCAAAAGCCAGTGTTTTTGAAATCAACCCCATGAAAATCCCATTACGTGAGCAATGTGACAGAGCTTACGCAACGAATCCGACCAAAATCAATATGCCAGCGCTTATCACTGTATCGTGACTGGTCAATCCAGACGAACGACAAACGCATTCTCTGCGCCTGCCTTCCAGGCCGCGCGCAGCAGAGCATCATTTCCGCCCTTCTCTGCCACGGCTGTCAGCTCGTAAGACTCACTGGTTTCGGTAGGAATCTTGGTAAGCGTAAATTTGGTCGAGCGCGGCAACGAAGCCTGAAGCTTTTTTGTTTCTTCAAGCGTCCTGAAAGTGCCAAGCTCGACATATTCGCCATGTTCCTCGGCTTCACGGCGCTTCCAAGCGCTTGATATCGCATCCTTGGTCAGGATGCCGCCATAGGTGCGCTCTTCGGCATAGGCGGTTGCGGCAAGCCGGTCAGAAGCGTAGCCCGCGAGACCGCTCACACCGGCAGCATTCGCCACCCCGAAGCTGGCTCCAGGACGATGCGACGGCACAGGAACGTTTGCTGGTAGCAACGGAGCAGCCCCGCCAGACGGGTCGCTATAAGCAGGATCGACAGCAAAAGGCGAGTTTTCAGGTATAGGCGCAGAGACCGGAACAGCGTCCATCACAGGCATAGGAATGCGTGATTTCGGCGAAGTCGGCGTCGGCCCGTTCATCGCCATCATGACACCGGTTGCAGGTTGGCCGATCGTATCGCCACCTGCCGGACGGTAAGAAGCCATCAGGAATGCGTCGTCACTACCTTCCAGCGGCGCCCTTCCAACATACTCAACCTTCACATTCGCGGTGCCGTGATGCTGGTAATCAAGCATTTCGGCAGCTTTCTGGGAAAGATCGATGACACGGTCGAATTCATACGGACCACGATCATTCACGCGCACGATGACAGAACTACCATTGGCAAGATTGGTCACACGGGCATAACTCGGTAACGGCATGGTTGGATGCGCAGCCGTCAGATGCGCCATGTCATAGACTTCGCCATTCGCTGTCAGGCGACCATGAAAAGCTTCACCATACCAAGAGGCGTGGCCGATCTTGACGTAGTTCTTATCTTCCTTGGGATAATACCAGCGCCCTTTGACCTTGTAGGGTTGCCCGGTCTGATCGCGTCCACCACCACGCGGTAAAGGCTGCCCCTTCGAAAAAGCCACACGTGGACTGGCTTTCACGCCATATTTGGATTCGGCGAAGTATTCCTTCGAGCGCTTTGTCTTCGATTTCGGCTGAGGTGCCGATGCGCAGCCCGCCAAAGCGACAGCGATAGCCATGAACGACAACATGGCGACGGAACCGCGCTTGTCGCACACCTTCACTGCCTTGCCGTTGACCGAATGTTTCAGCCCTCGTTTCGAATCCATACGCCACACGCCCGTTACTCAACAACACAACCGAAAACGCGGGTTGCGCCTTTATAGAATTTAGTGATGTCACCGATTCATTGACGGATCATTAAAGCTTTTGGAATTTTGCGTATTTTGAGTCGCATCACGTGGCATCCGCTCGACTCCAACGACCCGTATCATCTCAGCCTTGTGGAACAATCGTGCATTCAAAACGTTGAATTTTCAACAGGAAGGAGAATACAAATGCTGAGAGCAATGATCCTTTGGCTGATGGGTGTTCCACTCGTTGTCGTGCTGCTTATCTGGTATTTTTTCTTTTAGATGTGGAACGTTTGAACCTTTCAACCGTTATTCATACGGCTCTAATGACCTCCGAGCCAGTCACCTAACGTCATGGATTAGGCCCGCTCCAACAAGGCGGGTCTTTTTTTGCGCACTGAATATCACGGCCTCTTTGTCGGATCAGGCATGTAGACATTGATCGCCTTGCGCAGCAGACGGAAATGAGCTGGCGTCCAGGTAGACAGCTCGCCATCTGTGTTTACGGCACGCGGCTTCTTGGTGCGCACAATCACTTCGGTCGTCGGGAAAGCCCGTACATCATCCCACTTGGAATGCGTTCCACGGCGCAAACTTGGCAAAAGACGCAAAAGTTTCCACCAGTGGTCGACCTCTAGGCTATAAAAATCCAGTTTGCCGTCATCCACTGTAGCGTCCTTCTCGACGGCCATGCCCCCGCCGTAGAATTTTCCGTTCCCGACAGAGACCTGCAACGTACGAATTTTTTCTGTCATGCCATCATGTTCCAGATAGGCTGTGAAAAGCTCCGAACGCATGAGGATACGTGCCGCAACGATTGCATAGCCGAGTTTTCCCCACTTCTTCTTTGCCGCAGAACTGAGTTGCTGCGCCAGTTCGGCACTGAAACCGATACTCGCGACATTGAAGTAAAGATGACCGTTCACTTCACCCAGATCGATGGGCTGAACCTCATAGGAAGCAAGGCGACGCGCCGCGCCAATCGGATCGGCAGGAATGCCGATGGTTCGGGCGAAATCGTTTGCAGTCCCGAGCGGAAGAATTGCAAGTGGCAATCCCGTTTCCATCAATCCTTTAGCCGCAGCGTTCAGCGAACCGTCGCCACCACCGACAATAACGAGATCGCAATCTCTTTCACGGAGGATCACATCCGAAATCGTCTCATTGTCCTGCGGATTTCGCTCGATAAGCTGGAGACCACCACGTTCCAATGCGGAACGAATATCGGCACCGTATCCCCTGCCATTTCGGGCGTGTGGGTTCACGATAAGTAGTGCCCGGCGCTTTGTGGTCTTGCCCATAGATTTCCTGTCGTCTGCAACAGCCAGAAAATCTGACTGTATGGTAGGAGTGTCATCTGCAGATGGCCTCTCAATTCGGGATATCAATGGAACGTTTCATGAAAAATTTGTCACGATACTGTAGTGTTTCGTGAGGTCATGAGGTAGAAAGCCAAGACGAGGTCGGCTTGTCGACAAAACAGTTTGACGAGACCAGAAAGAGAACATAGTTTGGCAAAACCAACTGTAAAAAATTCTGATGCGACCTCGTCAGACGCGTCGCTAATTGACTGAAATACATTACAGTTTGCGGGTATGATGTAATGGTAGCCTGTCAGCTTCCCAAGCTGAACGCGCGGGTTCGATTCCCGCTACCCGCTCCAGCATAATCGCTCGCACAATCATCAGAGACTAGCGAATATTTTCCCCGGTTTTCGGATTGACCTTCACCTCCACTTTGGCGCCAGCCTTGGTGACATATTCGATCTCGTAATAGCCACGATCATTCCAGTCGACTTCATCGATGAAAGCCGTATCCGCATTCTGTTCGATTTTCGCGATTATTTCCGAAAGCCTGGTGCCTTCCGGTGGTGGAGCGGCATAGGCCGCAACAACGGACAAACCAAGAAACAAGGTCGTAGCAGCAAAACGCATGATTATCTCCAATGAAAGAACTCAAGGGCAAAAACGCATGATTTGCGTGGCTTTTCCCTGGGTTCTGTTGCGTTTTGATCGGCACTTGGTCCGATCGGTAAATCTTTCCCGTCGAAGGACAGATATTCGCCGC
>NZ_WBWA01000021.1 GCF_008932295.1 Brucella tritici
ATGGCGCAATCATTGCCCACTGCTGGTCATCAAGCCAGAATTCTCCTGCCATGGTCCAAAACTCCCGCTGCAGAAGCGAGTGAATCACGGAGTGCCAGTATGATCAAGAGTCTGATTGGGTTTTGGCTCTAACGTTTGCTGCGCAATGCGTTACGAATAGCGGGCAGCTACAACGCCGTGGACTACAGATGAGCCTCTTCAACTGATGTCTCTTCTCCGACCCAAGCGAGATTTGCGCCCTGTTGTGCTTATGGGGGTGAGGTTGCAGGCGTCTTTAATGAAATACGACATATGCCGCATGGCATGGTGGTGAATTTCAGCTTCTTTTGACATCGGGTTGGGCATCTATACCAGCAGCCCCCCGTTCATATTTCGACGGTCCACTTATGTGACTACAGAGCCTAACCAGAAAAATGTGAAACGGTTTTCGGGGAAGCTGCGCGTCGAAATAAACAGTCAAAGCGCGCCGATCTGGTTTAAACAGATCGAAACGCGCTCTGGAGGAGGAATGAATCGGCTTTAAGCCTTCATTGTGCTGGCGCATCGTTTTCTTGCGGTTGCGAAGCTTGGGTGGGGGCGGGAGCAGGCTGTTGAGGTGCTGGAGCAGGTTCTTCTGCAAGGACCTCATTTGTCTTGGTTTTGATGTCTTCTGCCGTCTGTTGGCTAATTAGTCCTTGCGATGCGGCGAAACCGACAACGACTGCGATAATTGCACCGACGAGGGCGGCTTTGAGCTTCGGTGACATAGTTGGCTCTCCTGCCAGATGTAATTTATGTCCCATCCAATGCATCAATATCGATTATACTGTATACGCGCCAATTGTTTCAATATTTGCTTTATCTGTTTCTCACGCTGGTTTTCATCCTGGCGTTCCTGCACACCTGCGGCTGAAAAACAGTAAACCAAAGTGGAGGATGACAAATTTTGACCGTATGATAAAAATAATACAAAAACCATAATGGGAGGGGATAATGCTTGAGAAAAATGGCGTAGAAGCACCTCATATCTCGCCAATAGATTGGATCGAAAAGCTTCCGTTGCCGAAGTTTCTAATGCTTGCTGCGATCTGCGGTGGGGGCACCTATTTGATTCTCAGTCAGTTGATATGATTATTGGTGTTGAACCGTTTGGTTGGGAATGATTCCGAACCCTCGCGGTTGACTGAAAGAGAACAGCGGTCGTGTCGACCAAACGCGACGGTATAGAAAACGCAGCGATTTGTCGGTTTCTTCTTGCGGCCAACGAACTGGCAGGCAGGTTCTTGTCCTGTCTGATCGCTGCTCCACTGTTTCTTGGGCCCGCCTGGGCGACCTGACAGGCACTTCAACAATCTAGCTTGCCAATTAATTATCTGGAGGGTGCGCTTCATTAGCGCATTGTTTTTGTTCTATTTGCTCGTTGGTTCGGTAGCGCCGGGTATACCGGTATTTTGGACTGTATTCCGGTCCGTGTCGTAAGTCACAATTAAATAGACAACCACAAGGGCGACAATGATTGGCACGAGAAGGCACAGTGCTCTCAGCGCTGTTGTTGCCGAATGTTTGGCCCGGATGAGTGTACGAGTTCTCATGCCGATTACTATCTCACGGAAAAAGTTACAGGGATAGAAAGCGCCATATTAACAATATGCAATGTCCTCTTAACAAGTGTCATGCCCGTGAGCCCATTTCTCTTCACGAGAATATGAGGCCGCAGCTTGTGAGGATGGTCAATAATAGGCGGGATGTAGGGAGGGTTGGTTCTCCCAAATTCGCCTGTCAGGTGTGGGTAGGCTACAACGATGATATTCTAAGGGCTTTCTAATGATCGGATGCATGCCACCACTTATTCTCCTGATTTTAGGAGCAGGCGTCGGTGCATTAATCGGGGGGAGTTACGGCGCAATTTATGGCGGCCTTGTCGGTTTAGCGATTGGGCTCGCCGTGATGGTCGTCCTGATTTGGATTTTGGTGAAGGCTCGCAACCGATAAGCCTCAACGTTAGGACTACGGAAGCATCCGCTTGAGAACGTTATCCTTTTTGTAGAACTGGTGCCAGAGCGCCGCAAGTGCATGTAGGCCTGCTACGACCAGAATGGCATTCGCCAGAAAACCATGAACTTCCTTGACAGAACCAGCAAGTTCTCGGTCAGGGGTTATGAATTGCGGAATCTTGAATAGTCCGAAGAATGACAACTCATTCCCCCGTAATTCAGCAAGCCAGATACCGAGCACCGGAATCAACACTAGAAGAGCGTAAAGGAGGTGATGTGCAAACTTGGCAGCGGTCATTTCTAAGTGTGTCATCGAACTTGGGAGTGGCGGCACAGTTGACGTGGCTCTGGCTAATAGCCGCCAGATCACAAAGGCGAGCAGCGATAATCCCAATGAGAAGTGTAACCACCACACGGTCATCCGCTCCGGTGAACCTCGTGAATAGAAGTCTTCGCCGAACGTAATGAGATAAGCACACAAAACCAGGACAAAAACTGTCCAATGCAAAAACTTCTGAACAGGGGTGTATTCGGAGCGTGACATAGAATTTCTCCAACTTAGAATAATTCTATGTTTGCTTGAATTAAGGCAATCTTTTGTCTCGCAGTGAGCTAGGTGAAAGCCTGGAGAGATAAGCGCTTGGGCTTCCATGTCATGGCGATAACATTGCCGGACCTGATCGCGGGCATCCACCAATGTTGTTGCCTGCAATCTGACTACAGACAACCCGCAGGGCAATACCTGCCTGATGTCATTCAACTGGGCCCTGTACTGGACGAGCAACAATGGCGCTTCCATTGGCATTGCGCTCTACAACCTGACGACAGGCGTAAAGGTTGCCTCAGCCATATCTCCAATCGTTGCAGGTGGCGCTACATTTTCAGATTACATTACCGTGATCGACACTAGCGCCGTTAGCGGTAGCAACACCTATGAATTGCGGCGCGAAGGTGGAGTCGGAATTGCCACTGTCACGGGGTTTGCTGGCACCATTCGCTCCCTCGTCTGGAAGCGCTGAACATTATCAAAATCTAATCAAAAAAAAACGCGTTCACTGCGCGGGGAGGTAATTCATGGCTGTTTTGCCCGACTACGTAACCGGGACGATCACGCTCGCCAATGGATCCACGACCGTAACCGGTACGGGGACCATGTTCGCGACGGCGGCTTTTCGGGCTGGTGATACGCTCCAAATCCAAAACCTGACGGCGGTTATTGCCAGTGTCGATAGCAATACGCAGTTGACGCTCGCGGAACCGTGGACGGGTACGAGCCTAACGGACGTACCATATCGGGCGCGATATCTTCCCGACGGCGCCCGCGTTACTGCCCAGACGACGACGCTGATTGAATTGCTGGGCAATGGTGTCCTGTCTAATATCGCCAGCCTACCAGTCGAAGACGGCAAGTTGCTTGTTGGCAATACGGCGGGGCAGTATGAGCCGATAGATAAGGATGCGATTGGCATCCAAGACCCGAACGGCAACCTCGGCAAGCTGGCGGCGCTGACGCTGGTAGCGAACAAAATCCTGAATACCGACGATTCCGGCGATCTCACTCAATCGGATATTACAGCGGCTGTGCTTGTGCTGCTGAAATTGGCCGGAACCGCAGCGGCGAATAAGTTGCCGTATTTAGATAGCGCTACCACAGCCGGTCTCGCAGATTACACCGACGCAGCCCGTGCGTTGACAAATCTGTCAGGTACTGCGGCAGCGGATATGCTTCCATACCTGACCGGCGCAAGTGGTGCAGGCCTGACGGCACTAACGTCATTCGCACGGACAGTGCTTGCAGCAAACGACGGTTACTCAATGTGGCAATCGATGGGAGGCGCAACCGTCAATGGAACGTTCAAGCTTCCAGGTGGGTGGCTTCTGCAATTCACGCGAAGTTCATATGTCACTGATTCTGGAGGCTATGCCGCGGTGACTTGGCCCACATCATTCGGAAATACCGAATATCTATGTTGGTCATTTCTCGCTTCCAACAGCGTAGGGTCTCCGGTGTGGACTGTTTGGAATACGTCACAAGGTCTTAGCCAAGCGAATTTTTACTGTGAAAACCGCTCCACCAATCAATCATTCTCTGGTCAGGCCATCCTTCTGCAGAGCTTGGCAATAGGACGAGCACCATGACTATCTATGCCGCTTTCAAAAACGATGGCTCTGTTTCAGGTTTTTGGGACACTGACTTCATTTCTGACACTTCCGTTATTCCCGCTGATGCAATCGAAGTTTCTGACGAACAGCGTCGTGAATTTCTTGAGTTCCCATCCACTCGCCGATGGCATGAAGGTGCCATCATTGAATTTGTGTGCGTTCCGCCTCTACCAACGGTCGAAACCTATAGACAAGCGGTTCAATCCAAAATCGATGCAAAAGCTCACGATAGGCAATATGACAGTGGTGCAACTCTTGCCAGTTACGTCAACTCGACCATGCCGGAATGGGCAACAGAGGCACAGGCATTCATCGGGTGGCGAGATTGTGTTTGGGCATATGCGCTGAATGAATTGGACAAGGTTCAGCAAGGTTCAGCAAGGTCTAAGAGAGCATCCAAGTGTTGAAGATTTTGTCAGAGAGTTGCCGGAACTGGATTGGTCTTCACTGGGTCGATAGGACCATCAGTTTGCTGTGCACCATTTTGAAAGGGAAGCTTGATCTGTTTAGCTTTCCTTCGCCCGAAATCTGTGATCGGGCGCTCGAACGTTGTATAAGTAATTTGGCTGACAATAAGCGTGAACGCCAAACCAAGGCTAAGCACAGCAACGGCTTCAGCATCGCCAAGCGCTTCATTGGATCCATAAATGCGATAGAATAATTCATAAACAGCGAGGAAGCAGAAGACGTGTAGCAAGTATATCCCATACGACCGGGCGCCAACCCATGCGATGGGGCGCCAAAAAGTGTCGGCATGCTTGAAGAGGTACCCTTGTTTATAGGATGCAAACCAAACCAATACGCCGGACAGTATAGCGACGATACCGACCGAATAACGGCTATGCCCTCCCGCAACTAACCAGCAGATTAGGATTATGATTGCCGGTAACAGAGTTCTACGCAGGAAGGTGTTATTCATGAATTGAGGTCGAATTCGTGAAAGAACACCGTTGTCTTCGGCTACAGCAATAATCACACCCCATAGCATGGCGTCCAATCGCGTTACCCAGAATAACGACAACAACGGCCTATCGAGCGGGAATTGCACAACGATTAGTGCGACCGCAAGCCACCAGAACTTTCGCCGGAGAAATATGATTAGTAACGGAAGGGCGATATAGAACTGCTCTTCCAGCGAAAGCGACCAAAAATGCGTATTAGCGCCACAAAAGTCGCTTTGGTTCACGGAGCACCAGTATGCGCGCCAATTCGACATATAGATAAGCTGAAAGAAAGCGTCGGTTATATTGCCGATTGGGGTTTTCAGCACTCCCCTATCATTCCAGAATGCTGACAGTAATACAGCAATGAGAAGAGTGAGCCATGCCATCGGTATAAGTCGAAAGAAGCGACGGAACCAAAAGCGGATAAGCAAGTCTGCTTGTTCTCGACGAGGTTGGGTACGTAAATTGAGTATGGTTCTCGTTACAACATAGCCGGAGATGGCGAAGAAAATATCTACTCCCGCCCAGAAATGGAATTTCTGGATTACAGGTAGCCAATAAATTTCCCTCACCGGAGCAAGAAATGGGTAGTGGGCCAGCATCACCAAAATTACAGCAACACCGCGCAGCACTTCAATTTCTTGATTTTTTTGGTTGCTCAAGTTCGATGCCAGCCCCACAAATTCAGCTTGTCTGAATTACCTCAATTTTTCCAATAAATCAAAACAGGTTTAGCCGACGTGCGTTGAATTTACCGTCGAAATTTGCCTAATCTGGGATAACCTATACTCGTACTAGTTAATACGGACGAAAATCTATAAATGATGCGAATTGAATAAGCTTACTATTCGCCGAGGGGGGCAGGTGAGAAATCGATCAGTAGATGGTCTCCGAGGTCTGGCTGCCGTTAGCGTGATGTTTGCTCATTTTCTCACGGCATCTTCACCTTTTTTGCTAACCAGATACTACGGAGACTGGTTAGCATTCGGCACCCACGATTATTCAACGCACGACAAAATATTCAGCTTCCCATTAGTCTCAGTTTTCTACAATGGACTGTTCGCGGTGCAGATTTTTTTTGTGTTGTCTGGGTTTGTATTGGTAAATCCCATTGTCATAAAAGACAGGCGTCGTATCATCGCAAGACTAATATCGCGTCCGGTTCGACTAGGTCTCCCAATTCTAATTGTATCGCTAGTAAGCTACGTGATTTTTCTTCTGGGTGGCTATTTCAATATCCCTGCGGGTGAAGTATCGGGATCTCGGTGGCTTTCTACAAGCATTGGAACAACGATCCCTATCTCCCAAGGTATTCCTCTCGTTTTGTATGAAGGAATGATTTTTGGGAAGGGAGATATCGTACCACAATTATGGACATTACGCGTTGAGTTTTGGGGGTCTATGGCTCTTCTAGGCATCGCTGTACTGTCTGGCAGTAGATATGCGCTTGTTGGCATAACGGCTCTATTCGTGGGATGCCTAAGTCTGACTGGCACCGATTGGCAGTTCTTTGTGGCTTTCCCTCTGGGGGCCGCGTTAAGTTTCTCGCCGCTCTCGGGGCAGGTTGTAGCAGCATTCTTGTTTGGGATTGGCATCTTCCTTGGTGGCTTTCAAGATGGTCATTGGCTGTATAGTCTATTGCCTGCACCATTTGAGAATAATAGGGCATTTTACAGTTTGATCGGAGCAATATTGTTGGTTCAATCTGTTCGATCTGGATTTTTATCATCGTTTTTCAACACAAAGTTGGTGCAGTTCTTAGGTAGGATGTCGTTCGGTATATATTTGATACATTTTACGGTTATTTGCACAATATGGTCATGGCTGTATTTGCGTTATGTTGGTAATACATTCAACATTGTTATCATAACTGCATCCTGCGTATCTTTAACGCTATTCATTTCGTTCATTTTTGAAAAATGCTGCGACCGACCATCAATTGATTTAGGGAACTCCTTTGCGCGTTGGGTTGTGAGAAGTCGAGATATCAACAGTAATCCTCCGGAATTTGCGACTTAGCCGACCCATACCATGATGAAACGAGCCGCCCACCGAGGCGGCTTTTTCTTTGCCAATAAAAAAACCTCGGCAGAGGACGCTGCCGAGGTTACGCTAAGTTGAAGCGGGGGCTTCAACAGAACCCATTTATCATCTCACAAAGTAAGGAAAACACAATGGCACGACGCATCAACGCGGCGGGGCTTTCGCTCGTCAAACAGTGGGAAGGCCTGAAAACAACGGCTTACCGAGACGTGGCCGGGGTCCTAACTATCGGTTATGGCCATACGAGCGCCGCAGGAGCGCCAAAGGTCAGGCCGGGAATGTCAATAGGCGACAAGGAAGCCGAACGCATCCTGAAAGCCGATCTGGCGAAATTTGAGGCGAGGGTAGAGCGGTTCGTCAAGGTGCCGCTGACCGACAATCAATTCGCCACGCTCGTTTCGTTCGACTTCAACACCGGGGCGCTCGATAATTCCACATTGTTGAAGAAGCTGAACAAGGGTGACTATGCAGCCGTTCCGGTCGAATTCATGAAGTGGGTGAATGCTGGCGGAAAGAAGGTGCAAGGCCTTGTAAACCGTCGTGCTGCGGAAGCTGGTCTGTGGGCGAAGGGCGATTTTGTATCGTCCAACTATGTGCCAGCAGAGACAGCGGCCAATAAAACAGACGTGGCCACAATTGGCAGCGCCGGTGCTGCTGGTGCGGCGGCTACGGTTGGACCTGTCATCCCAGAAATTGTCAGCACGATCTCAAACCAGCAGGACGAATTGTCTAGCGGTCAGTGGGTACGTGTGGCGATTGCCGGTGTGATTGTCGCTCTTACCCTGTGGGGCGTCTGGCGGAAGACGCGCTCATGATCTGGGCGCTCATTCCCAAGTGGTTGAAATACTCTCTCGCTGCCCTTATGGCGGCGTTTTTGTTGGCGGCAGGTGGATACGCTGCCGGAACTATCAAAGAGCGTCAGCGGTCCGCAGTGGCGGCGGCAGTGGCTTCGGCCAAGGCAATCCAGAAAAGGGCGAGCATCGATGAAAAGATTATCGGTATGGATGCTGTTGTTCTCTGCAATGAGCTTGGCGGGGTGCCAGAGCAATGCAACGAATTGCGCCGGTTGGAAGCAGATCAGCGTTAAACCGGCGACGGCTGTCTATCTAGCAGGAAACGATACACCGGCGGGTCAGGGTACGCCACCATATAGCTGGATGAACTCTTGCTGGCCTTCTTCGGTCCGGAACATTGCTACACTGAACAGCGTGATATTGTGTCGAGCGCTGCTCCATAGTCGATAACCGCCAAGCCGCTCACGATCGTCCAGCATTTGAACGAGATTCGTTCGGTGCCATTCAGTCAAGAAAAGCACAACCTGAAACGGGTATTCCTTATTGATGAGCGTCTTTGGCGGCTCACCACGCGATCTCCCGCTCATTTCACGAACACCGTCGGCTTCCAGCCTCGGGTATAGCCATGGCTGACAGCCATGCCGGCTATAGCAATCTCTTTGACGAGAAAATCCCGATCCTTGAGAAGTGATTCTATCGCGGCCCGCACATCGCCCTTGTGATAGGCGAGAACCAATTCAATTTCGTCGTCGTATTCATTTCCCTGCGCAACCGCATTCATTGTTCTGCTCCAGCGAAGCAGACACACACGCCACCAAGCATGCCTGTGAGGTTATCGGGTCGCCTTCCGATGTTCCTAAAATGTTCTCATCTGAAATGGGAGTCAACAGAGAATCTTTGGGGAGTGAAATGATGTGGAAAGTGAGGTGAAATAAGGAACGAATTGCCACACCCACAAAAGTGTGGCGGAACACCGGGTGAACACGTTGCCACACCTTAAAAATAAGGTGTGTTAATTCAATACGTTACCGATGATTCTACGATCGATTGGAGGCCTCGCCCGGAATCGAACCGGGGTGCAAGGATTTGCAGTCCTCTGCGTAACCACTCCGCCACGAGGCCTTCCGTAGGGCGGATGCCAAATCAATTGGCAACGCCTTGGCCCGTTCCAATATTGATACAGACCGGTCTCGTCAAGCCGTTAGAGGCAAATGTAGGAAATTTCTACAAAGGTTTTTTCGTGCTTTGTAAATTCAATGCTGGTCGTCTCGATCTGGCGGCATCTGCGGGCGTGCCAGATTCCCTTTGGAGAAGGTATAACCGGTTTCGACGGCACTTAATCCGAATTTGTTTCGCAATTTGTCGATGGCATTTTCGGCGACAGCACGTTTGGTAGCCTGAGTGTCTACGAGATCGGGCGGGTCAGCGCGATCACTTGAAGAAAGATCGCTAACTCCAATTCCTAACAAGCGAAATCGCGTTCCATCTAATTCTTTTTCAAGTAGCTGCAATCCGTGGCGAAAGATTCTGTCTGCAAGCTGAGTCGGATCGGAAAGCTGACGATTGCGGGTACGTGATTTGAAATCGTGTGTCTTCAGTTTTAAAACGACAGTGCGTCCGGCTATCTCACCCGCTTTTAGTCGCCGCGAGACTTTTTCGGCGAGTGCGCGAAGAACAGGAACGAGATCGTTTGCTTCCGACAGGTCGCTATTGAAAGTTGTCTCGGCTGAAACACTTTTCATGTCCTGGTCCGGCTCTACCTTCCGGCTGTCCTGACCTCGGGAGAGACGGTAAAGGCGCTGACCCATGGTGCCGTAGGCTTTCATGAGCGCTCCTTCCTCCATCGTCTGGAGCTGGCCAATCGATCTGATTCCGTCACTTTCCAGTTTGGCGGCAAAAGCCTTGCCGACCCCCCAGATGGTGCTGACGGATCGGTCGCGCAGAAACGTCAGAGCTTCTGCTTCACCGATAACGGAAAACCCGCGGGGTTTTTCGATATCAGACGCAACCTTGGCCAAAAACTTGCAATAGGACAACCCGATCGAGGCGGAGATGCCTATTTCATCCTCTACGCGCTTGGCGAAATTTGCGAGAACGATTGCGGGCGGCGCCTTATGGAGTCGCTCCGTGCCGCTCAGATCCAGAAAAGCTTCATCGATGGAAAGAGGCTCAACCAGTGGGGTCAGGTCACGCATCATCTGCCGTACCTCGCGACCCACGCGAATATATTTCTCCATGTTTGGTTTGATGACAACGGCGTCGGGACATGCTTCCAGCGCCTTGAACATGGGCATGGCAGATCGTACGCCATGAATTCGGGCGAGATAGCAGGCCGTCGACACGACGCCGCGTTTTCCGCCGCCGATGATGAGCGGTTTGTCCCGCAGTTCTGGATTGTCCCGCTTTTCAACCGATGCATAAAAAGCGTCGCAATCAATATGTGCCAGTGAGAGCTTATACAGCTCCTTATGACGGAGAAGGCGAGGACTCCCACATGCATGGCATCGCCTGCCTGTGTCCGATTTCTGCGGCGCAAGGCAATCGCGGCATACACCTTTTTCCGAACTGTTGAGAGCAGTGGTGTCAGCCATGAGGACGACCCGATTGATGAACATAAAAGGAACATCCTTTTATAGCATCGAAAGGCTGAAGTGCCATGGGGATATGTGCCCCTGGTTGGTCTTACACTTGACATTGCCGGGAATATCACCAAGTTTAGCACTATGAACAACCGTTTTGCATCCATACTTCATCGGGTTTATCCGATCACGGGATAGCTACCCTCGAGTTCTGCCTAGCGCAGGGGAACTCCGGGGGACGGTACGCCGCTTGTCCAAAAGCGGATTTCAAATAAGCGCTTTCATCAAAATCAATCTGAACAGCTTCGTGCAGAAACAGCACGGAGATTTATTACCTTTCAACAGCAGTGAGCACTCGCCATGAGCGGAAAGAATCGCAAGAAGCCCAATATCGTTGTCAGCGAAATCGACTATGAGCGTCTGATGGGGCTGGCCACCAACGTTTCGGAACGTCTCGAGGAGATCGCCGAAGAGTTGATGGTCGAACTTGATCGCGCGAAAGTCGTTCCTGCGAAGCGGTTGCCACAGAACGTGATTCACATGGGGTCTACCGTGGAGTTTCGTTCCAATGATGGGCAGGAGCGCCGGGTGACGCTGGTATATCCGGGCGAAGCGGATATTGCGCAGGGCAAGATTTCGATTCTGACACCTATCGGCACTGCGCTGATCGGCCTTGCGCCCGGCCAGTCAATTTCCTGGACGGCACGTGATGGCAAGCAACACGAGTTGAACGTGTTGTCGGTATCGGACCAAGCCGAGGTTTCTGCGGCAAATCCTGCTGCTGAATAATTACCAAGAAGCCCGGTTCAGCCGGGCTTTTAAATTGCGGATTGAGGTCTTCGCTAAAGGTGCTGGTTCAGGCCGCCGGGCAAATATGACAGGGCTTTCTCGATCGTTGCCGGATCACGGCCGGCCTCTTCGCAAAAGCGCAGCAGCGTTGGCTCATGTGTCAGAAAAAACTGTAATATACCGGCCAGAAAGCCAGGTTCACGTGCTGCCTGCCGGATCGACGCAGCCTCGATGCCTGTCAGAGCGAGGAAGCGAGGCAGCAGGTCCTTGTCCTGCGCCAGCCATGCCAACGCTTCGATAGCGATCGCTTCCGCATCCGCTTGGCTCATCAGCGTTTTCATGTGGTTTCTCCGCTTTTTCTGTTGCTTCGTCGAATGTGTAACGGTCGCTCATTCGAGGAACAATGGAATTATTTGCCTTTCATCAATGAAATGAGGTTAAACTATCCGCAGTCTAAGAAGTGGGGACTTTCTGGCGGATAAGAAAATCGAGCAAATGCCGGGTTGCTGCAGGGAATAAGACCAAGGAATTTTCGATGCCGAAAAGCGTGATGATCGTCGAAGACAACGAACTCAATATGAAGTTGTTTCGCGATCTTATCGAAGCCAGCGGATATGAGACGATCCGGACGAGAAATGGGCTCGAGGCGCTCGACCTCGCGCGTGAACACCGGCCCGATCTGATTCTCATGGACATACAGCTTCCTGAAGTGTCAGGACTGGAAGTCACGAAATGGCTGAAGGACGATGACGAGTTGCGGCACATTCCGGTCATTGCGGTAACGGCATTTGCCATGAAGGGGGATGAGGAGCGCATTCGGCAAGGTGGCTGCGAAGCGTATATTTCCAAGCCGATATCGGTGCCCCGCTTTATAGAAACAATCAAATCCTATCTGGGCGACGCTTAGCGGAAATTAGGGCGAGGGGCATCATGACTGCACGAATTCTCGTCGTGGACGATGTGGATTCCAATGTAAAGCTCCTTGAGGCAAGGCTCCTCTCCGAATATTATGAGGTCGTGACGGCTTATAGCGGTCCTGAAGCCATCGAGCTTTGTCTAGGTGGGCAGATTGACGTTATCCTCCTCGACATATTGATGCCGGAGATGGACGGTTTTGAAGTATGCCGTCGCTTGAAGGATGATCCCCGTACATCCAATATTCCCGTTGTCATGGTGACATCGCTTGACAGCGCGGAGGACAAGATTCGCGGCCTTGAAGCAGGTGCTGACGACTTTCTGTCGAAGCCGGTCAGCGATCTTCAGTTATTGTCACGTGTGAAGAGTCTGGCGCGGCTGAAGCTAGTCTCTGACGAGCTTTTCCAGCGGACGGGCACTATTGCCGATACAGAGGTGGAAACGCTGCTGGCAAGCAAAATGGGGGGGGATTATGCTGACAAGGACGAGGTGGCGCGCATTCTCGTTGTCGATGAAGACGAGCTGGCAGCTGCGCGACTTCGTCTCATTCTTGGCGAGACCTATCGTGTCGATGTGGCCAGCGACGCCAACACGGCTTTGATCCGGGCTATAGATACGGATTACGACAGTATCGTCGTTTCAGCCAATTTTACTTATTACGATCCGCTTCGTCTATGTTCGCAGTTGCGAACCATAGAGCGCACCAGGCTGGTGCCGATCATTCTCGTCGTACAGGAAGATGAGGGAGCGCTCGTGGTGCGCGCGCTGGAGCTTGGCGTAAACGACTATCTGATGCGCCCGCTTGAGAAGCTGGAGCTGTTTGCGCGCTTGCGAACCCAGATCAAACGGAAGTGCTACAACGACCTTTTGCGACAAAGCCTCAACCGCACCATCACCATGGCGGTTACGGATAGCCTCACAGGGCTGCATAACCGCCGTTATCTCGATACGCATATGCCTGTCCTGCTGACCCGCGCCATGGCGCGCGAGCGGCCATTGTCCGTCATTATGCTCGACTTCGATCACTTCAAACGGATCAATGACCAATACGGGCACGATGCCGGTGACGATGTTCTTCGCGAGTTTGCGACGCGCCTGCGCAAGAACATCCGTGGGATGGATCTCATGTGTCGCTACGGCGGAGAGGAATTTGTCGTGGTGCTGCCAGACAGCGATGCAGCGGCCGCAAGGGCTGTTGCCGAGCGAATCCGGATTGCCGTGTCAGACACGCCATTTGCGGTCGCCAATGGCAAGTACAAGGTCAACCTGACCATCAGCATGGGGATTGCAGGGCTGAGACTGGTGGGGGATAGCGCCGACGCGCTTTTCTCCAGGACGGATGCTGCGCTTTATCAGGCGAAGAAATCTGGCCGTAACCGTATCGTCTCATCAGCCGCCTGAGGATTGAACGAAGCTTCGAAATAAAAAAAGCCGTCTCATGAGAGACGGCTTTTTATTTCAATCGTCTTGTCGATGACGACCCGAAACGAATTACTTGATCTTCGTTTCCTTGAACTCGACGTGCTTGCGCGCAATCGGGTCGTACTTGGTCTTTGTCATCTTTTCCGTCATCGTGCGGCTGTTCTTCTTCGTTACGTAGAAGAAGCCGGTGTCAGCGGTCGACAAAAGCTTGATCTTGATCGTCGTAGCCTTGGCCATATCGAATTACCTGCTCTGTATCTTTGCCGGAGCATGATCTTGCCGAAAACCGGTTCCCAATCTTCGGGATCATGCTCAATGGATGGAAACCTCCAGCGATTCCGGTAATCTCATCCGGCAGCGGAAATTTGGCGCGACACTACGTATTGGCGGCGAAAAGTCAAGCCCGCTTCTTCCGCAAAAGCAGTCTTCCCGCCGCAAACAGTGCATATGCGGCAAAAAACACGCCGAGTGTCATCGGGAATCCCTTCGGTCCCAGCATGTCCATGCCGACGCCAACGGCCTGCGGTCCCGCAAGCATGCCGATGGCATAGCAGAACACAAAGGCAGCATTGGCGGATGCCAGTTCGCGCCCGGTCAACTCAGAACCGAGATGCGCGAGGCCGATTGTGTAGAGCCCGGCCACAACGCCGCCCCAAAGGAACAGGATCGCCGCCATGAGATACCAGTGCAGCATGAGATAGGGCAGGGCGATCATACCGATCAGGCCCGTTGTGGCGCAGAAAAGCAGAAGTTTGCGGCGATCCGAAATACGATCACTGACAAGGCCTAGTGGAATTTGCATCAGCACATTGCCCAGACCTATCATTGTGAGCAGAAGTGCTGCGTCTGCTTCCGGATAACCGATACGCGCACCGAAGACTGGAAAGAGAGCAAAGCCACCGGTTTCCACAGCACCAAAAACAAAGACAGCCATGGTTGCGGTTGGAACGGCAAAGATGAAGGGCAGGAAGGGAACGTGTTCGCCCTCCTCGAAATCGGGGCTGTCGCGCCATGCGAATGCAACTGGTATGAGGGCGATCATGATAATGACGAAGCCGACATAGAATGGCAGTCCGCCCGTACTGCCGATCTTCGAGAACAGCCACGGTCCGAATGCAAAGCCTAGTGAAAGCGATGTGGAATAGATTCCGAGCACCAGCCCGCGCTTTTCAGGCGGTGCCGAGGCATTGATCCAGTATTCGGACAGAACGAAAAGCACGGTCAATGCAAAATGCAGGACGATGCGTAGCGCAAACCAAGCCCAGAGCGGTTGAAAGAAGTGGAAGCCGAGAAAGGCTCCGCTTCCGATGATAAGCATGAGGAAGATCGCCTTGACCACACCCAATCGTGCGGCGATGGGAGCAGCCAGCGGAGCGGCAACGATGGATGCCAATCCTGCGACGGCCGTATTGGCGCCGATCAGGCTCGCGGAATGACCACGACTTTCCAGCAGAACGCTTAGAAGCGGAATACCCAAGCCGATCGCTGCGCCAACCGCGCTGATCGTGGCTATGGCTGCAGCAAGTGAGCGCCAGTGCATCTGGCCCACTGCCGGCCCGCCGCCTGGTTCTTGCGGGACAAGATCGGCAGGTTGGATTTCTTTATTCATAGGTTTCAGATCACTTCGCGAACAAAGCGGCCATGCCGCTTGCAATATTGCACCACTGGCAAGGTGGAAGGCAGTTCAAGTTTGGTATCCGACAGAAGCACGCGGGCTTCTTTCAGGATGGCCTGAGTTATATGAGCGACGTCGAGTTTATCGATTTGATCGATGGAAACCCAGTCCAGATCCTCCAGTTCGCCACTGGGAACGAGTGATTGCCCGTCCAGCTCCGGTATATGATCGCGAAATGCGATAAAAAAGCGGGTATCGAACCGTCGAACATTGTCCGGCGGCGTTACCGCACGGGCAAAATAGCGCAGGCTGTTCAAGGCTGGCATCACGCCGTTGTCGAGGAAGGCTGACCAGTCGCGGTGTGTGGGTAAAGCGATTGGAGCCGAGGTAGCTTGCCCTATACGGAGGCCGGTCTCTTCAAAAGTTTCGCGAATAGCGCATAGGCCGAGAGCACGGGCGCGACGCAGCGATGCACGAGCCCCCATGCCTGCGAGCAGCTTGGCAACATCATTATTATTGAGTTCAGCCGCAGCAGCGATAGCGCCATCTACAGGGTCGGCACGACCGCCTGGAAAAACAAACTTGCCGGGCATGAACACAAGGCTGGCGTGGCGTCTGCCCATGAGAATTCGCGGCTCGCTGCCAGATCTGTCGACAAGCAACAGGGATGCGGCGTCGCGCGGTCGCAAAGCTTTCGCGGCTTTGACTGAAGAGGAGGGAGGCTGAACCATGGCGGTCATGGTGACCTTCAGGTCACGTCGCCATATTCGCCTTCGCCCTTACCCCCAAAACCATGCATGTAGAGCGCCCATTGTAGGCCAATGGTCGCACCTTTCATGGGTTGGAGAAGCAACAGCGACATAATCACCGTCAGCGGTCCCCATATCGCCATATGAGCCCAGAGTGGCAGATTGGTGGTTGCTTCCACGCCCATGAAAGCGCCTACAACCACGTGTCCCACGATCAAAATGGTGAGGTACGCAGGAAGATCGTCGGCGCGTTGTTCTGTGTAGTCTTCGCCACACACGGAACACTGCGCAACTGGTTTCACAAATGAACGAAAAAGCTTTCCTTCACCGCAATGCGGGCAACGTCCGCGAAAACCGCGCCACATCGCTTCCCCCAAAGGGCGTTTCGGGTGAACGGCCTTGGGGTTTTCGCCGCCGAAAACCTGCACATTTTGCGCAGAATTGGCCTCTAGCGTGCTCATCAGCGACCTCTTCTCTTCTGACGCGGAATACCCGCGGGTTTACCCCTTCGCCCACGCATCGTCCGGCTTGCCTTATGATGCGAGCGGGTCGCCATTGGCAGAGGATGCGGTTCCGAAACCATCTCAAAACGAAGCGCGCCCGCAACGGGGAGCGCTTCTACAAGCCGAACCGTCACTGTATCACCAAGCCGGAAGCCTTTACCGCTCCGTTCACCGGCAATCGCATGGTTCGCTTCGTCATATAAATAGTATTCATGACCTAAAGTTGAAATGGGTACCAGCCCATCCGCGCCATATGTCGCAAGGTTCACGAAAAGACCAGCCCGCGTTACGCCCGTAACGCGCCCTTCATATTCGTCTCCAAGATGTGCGGCGAGAAAATGTGCAATGAGACGGTCAACAGTTTCACGCTCGGCCAGCATGGCGCGACGTTCGGTCGAGGAGATGAGCGCGGAGATTTCTTCGAGATGCGCTTCCTCCTCTGTCGTTAATCCGTCACTTCCAAGGTTCAGGGCCTTGATCAGAGCGCGGTGAACGATGAGGTCGGCGTAACGGCGGATCGGCGAGGTGAAATGCGCATAACGGCTCAGATGCAAGCCGAAATGTCCGATATTATCAGGGTTATATTCCGCTTGGCTTTGTGTGCGCAGCACGACCTGATTGACCAGTTCTTGATGATCCGAGCCTTCAACGGCTTCAAGAATCCGGTTGAACTGAGCGGGCTGCAATTCCGCACCCTTGGCAAGGTTCAGATCAAGCGTGCGCAGGAACTCACGCAGGGTTTCCTGCTTGGCAAGCGCCGGTGCATCGTGAATGCGGAAAATCAACGGCTGGCGGCGCGCTTCCAATGTTTCTGCGGCAGCGACATTCGCCTGAATCATAAACTCTTCGATCAGCTTGTGCGCGTCGAGCCGTTCGGGAACGATAACCTTATCCACCTTGCCATCGGGCGTGAGCAGAATTTTCTTTTCCGGTAGGTCGAGTTCCAGCGGTTCGCGGGCATCGCGCCCCCGCTTCAGTACGGCATAGGCGTTCCACAGCGGTTTCAATATGCCATCGAGAATCGGCGCGGTCTTATCATCCGGCGCGCCATCGACGGCAGCCTGCGCTTGCGAATAGCTGAGTTTTGCCGCCGATTTCATCATGATGCGATGGAATTTGTGCGACTTCTTGCGCCCATCAGCCGCAAAAATCATACGAACGGCAAGAGCGGGACGATCTTCAAGTTCACGAAGCGAACAGAGATTGTTTGAAATCCGCTCGGGTAGCATTGGCACGACGCGGTCCGGGAAATAGACCGAGTTACCGCGCTTCTGTGCTTCGCGATCAAGCGCGGAATCTGGCCGAACATAGGCCGCAACGTCTGCGATAGCCACAATGACAATCTGGCCGCCCGGATTCTCGGAGTCCTTATCCGGTTCGGCGTAAACCGCATCATCATGATCCTTGGCATCAGCCGGATCGATGGTCAGGAGCGGAATATCGCGCCAGTCTTCCCTGCCGTCCATCGCCGCAGGCTGGGTGGCTTCTGCCTCGCTCAGCGCTTCCGCTGGAAAAACATGAGGAATCTCATGCTCGTGAATGGCAATCATCGACAGGGCTTTTTCGCTGTCGATAGACCCGACCACTTGTCGAACCTTGCCGCGTGGCAACCCCTGACGGCGCGAGGAAATCAGGTCGACTTCAACAAGATCGCCAGGTTCGGCATTTTTGAGCTGTGCCGGGTCAAGCTGCACTTCCGGCTGCTTTCGGTTTACCGGGTCAAGGCGCCATTCACCATTGCCAAGCTTGCGCACAATGCCGAGCACCGCATTTGTGCGGTGCTCGAGGCGCTTCATCACCCGGGCGGTATAATCCGGTCCGTCACGATCCTCACTGCGGAATATTTTTGCCAGAACGCGGTCACCCACGCCAACAGCCGGGCCGCCTTCGGAAGCCTTGTTCAACCGGGTGCGGCGGATCAGGACGACGGGAGGCTTGCCATAAGCGGCTTCATCCCACTCCGACGGACGTGCCAGTAAACCGCCATCCTCGTCGCGCCCGGTGATATCAAGCACGGTAACTGCTGGCAGCGCACCAGGACGAGACAACTTGCGGGCGCGTTTTTCGACCAGGCCCTCGTCGGAGAGCTCGCGCAGGAGGTCCTTCAGATAGACCCGGGCATCCCCCTTGATGTTGAATGCTTTTGCCAGCTCACGCTTGCCTGCCCGATCGGGGTTCTCCTCAATATATTTGAGAACCTCTTCGCGGGTCGGAAGGAACGCATTGGGATCGTTCCTTCCATCAGCGGATTTGGCTTTGGCTGCACGCCGTTCGGTCCGCGCGGATCGACCGGTATCGGATTTGGAAAAACGGCGTGCCAATTGCTACTCCTCTACCGCCTCAGCCTTGGATTTGGCTTTCGGCTTGGCTGTCGACTTGGCCTTTGCTGGCGCCTTTTTGGCCGCGGGCTTCTTTGCAGAGGCTTTCTTTTCAGTGCCGGCCGAAGCCTTGCGGGCAGGGGCTTTCTTGCTCTTGGAGGAACCAGCCTTTTCTGTAATCAGTTGCAGTGCTTCTTCCAACGTAACACTTGCCGGGTCCTTGCCCTTCGGCAAAGTGGCGTTGACCTTGCCCCAATTGACATAAGGTCCATAGCGACCGTCGCGAACAGTGATTGAACCGCCTTCGGGATGGTCGCCGAGTGTCGCCAATGCAGCCGGTGTGGAGCGGCCACGACCGCCGCCCTTCGACTGTTTGTCTGCCAGAACGGACACAGCGCGATTGAGACCGACGGAAAAGACTTCTTCGGCATTCTCCAGATTGGCGAATGTCCCATCATGGCTGACATAGGGCCCATAGCGACCGATGCCGGCGGAGATCATCTTGCCGGTTTCTGGATGCTGGCCGATGTCACGCGGCAGAGACAGAAGTGCAACGGCTTTCTCATGGTCGAGCGTATCGACGGTCCAGCCTTTCGGAAGGCTGGCGCGCTTTGCTTCCTTGCCCTCGCCGCGCTGGACATAAGGGCCGAAACGACCAGTCCGGGCGGTGATTTCCTCCCCGGTGAATGGGTCCTTGCCGAGAGATTTTGGCTCGTCCGCAGCTGCAGATTCGCCATTGGCGTCACCGCCGAGCTGGCGTGTATATTTGCATTCTGGATAGTTGGAGCAGCCGACGAATGCCCCGTATTTGCCAAGCTTCAACGACAGCATTCCTGTGCCGCAGGTCGGGCACGAACGCGGATCACTACCGTCTTCGCGTGCAGGGAATACCAGCGGTGCAAGTTCTTCGTTCAGCGCATCGAGAACATTGGTGACGCGCAATTCCTTGATGTCATCGACATTACCGGAGAAGTCGCGCCAGAAGTCGCGCAGAACATCCTTCCAGGAAAGCTTGCCATCCGAAATAAGATCGAGCTTTTCCTCAAGGTCTGCCGTGAAGTCATATTCCACATAGCGCTCGAAGAAGCTTTCGAGGAAGGCCGTGACCAGTCGACCCTTTGGTTCTGGAATAAGCTTGCGCTTGTCGATCGTGATATATTCGCGATCGCGCAAAGTGGCCAGCGTTGCAGCGTAGGTCGAAGGACGACCGATGCCGAGTTCTTCCATTTTTTTGATGAGCGAAGCTTCCGAATAGCGCGGCGGCGGTTCGGTCGAATGCTGGGTCGCATCGATCTTTTCGCGTGCCAGAGCTTCACCAGAACGAATTTCCGGCAGCTTTGCACTATCCTCGTCGTCGTCCTCTTCCTCGCGATGATCCATATAGGCGGCGAGGAATCCATCGAATTTCGTGACCGAACCGTTGGCACGCAGCATGGCGGAGCGCGAGCCGTTGATCGCCTCAATGTCGACGGTAGTGCGTTCAATATCGGCAGCCTGCATCTGGCTGGCGATGGCGCGTTTCCAGATCAACTCATAGAGTCGCGCCTGATCCTCATCGAGATAACGGCGCACATCCTTCGGGTGACGCGAGAAATCCGTCGGGCGGATGGCTTCGTGCGCTTCCTGTGCGTTCTTGGCCTTGCTGGAATAATAGCGTGGCTTTTCCGGCACATATTTTGCACCGAAGCTTTTGCCGATGGCGTCACGGGCTGCGTTGATTGCTTCCGGAGCGATCTGCACGCCGTCGGTACGCATATAGGTGATCAGACCGGCAGTTTCGCCGCCAATATCGACGCCTTCATAAAGCCGCTGTGCCACCTGCATGGTGCGCGAGGCAGAAAAACCGAGCTGGCCGGACGCTGCCTGCTGTAGAGTCGAGGTGGTGAATGGCGGTCCCGGATTGCGTTTGGTCGGCTTTGCCTCGACGGAAAGAGCTTTGAAGCTTGCACCTTCCAGCATGGTGCGAATGGCCGTTGCCTGTTCGCCATTCTTAATGTCGAGTTTGCCGAGCTTCTTGCCGTCAACAGCAGTGAGGCGGGCAGTGAAACTGTCATTGCGCGGTGTCTTCAACAGCGCCGCGATGTTCCAGTATTCCTCACGGATGAAGCGTTCGATCTCGGATTCGCGATCGGCGACGAGACGCAGGGCAACAGATTGTACACGACCTGCTGAGCGCGCGCCCGGCAGTTTGCGCCACAGAACAGGCGAGAGGGTGAAGCCTACGAGATAATCCAGTGCACGGCGCGCCAGATAAGCATCGACCAATGGTTCATCGATATCGCGTGGATTGGCGATAGCATAGAGAACAGCCTTTTTGGTGATGGCATTGAAAGCCACACGCTTGACCGTCTTGCCCTTGAGCGCCTTTTTCTGATTGAGCACTTCAAGCACATGCCACGAGATGGCTTCACCTTCGCGATCCGGGTCGGTTGCGAGAATGATGCCGTCGCTGTCTTTCAGCGCTTTGACAATATCGGCAAGACGTTTGGAGGAATTGCTATCCACCTCCCACGACATTGCAAAGTCTTCATCAGGGCGAACCGAGCCATCTTTAGCTGGCAGGTCTCGCACATGACCGAACGAGGCCAGAACCTTATAGTTCGAGCCCAGATACTTATTGATGGTTTTAGCCTTGGCAGGCGATTCGACAACGACGACGTTCATTTAAAGCAGCCCAGATTCGCGCCCCATGGAGACAAAATATCTCCTCTCCGCGAGAAATTCGTTGCCTTCACATGAACAGCAGGCAGCGTTTGGTCAAGAGCAGGACGACAAAAATAACGAAATACAACTTAAAATTGCTGTTAAGTTGAGTGAAACCAATAGTAGCATAGGGTGCAGGGAAATCAGTTATCTCGCGAGGAGATAGGTATGAACGATATGGCGAGTTTTCCAGAGACGGAAGACGGTGAGTGTGTGGAAACCGCGACTCGCTTCGAGACGGTAACATATATTGAGCAGATGCTCGAACAGCTTAGCATGATGGCGAAAAGTACGAATTATGTATTGCTGGCCTATATGATTGAGATGGCTCATGTGGAGGCCCGAGAAGCTCTTCAGAATGAGTCCGAGGCATAATTCGTTATTCCAGAGGGACCAAAGCGACCTGATTACCCGCAAATCGATGTAGCCGTCCGGCCAGATCCAGTTCCAGCAAAATCAGATGAACGGCCCCGGTATCCATACCTGTATGACGAACGAGCGCGTCGATGTCAGTCGGTACCGGACCGAGCGCATCGATAACGATGTCTCTTTGCTCGTCCGTTGCGATCGGTTGGAGTGATTCCGGTTCTTCCAACGCTGAAGACAAAAGATCGGGCTGTGCTAGTGTATCGGCCTGATAGGCGGTTGAGCCGGCCAGCGGCCTGAGTGCCTCGATGATGTCGTTCGCTTCTGTGACCAGTGTCGCACCTTGTTTCAGCAGCAGGTTTGTACCGCGTGCACGGGGATCAAGCGGAGAGCCTGGAACGGCAAACACGGTGCGTCCCATGTCTCCTGCCATACGCGCGCTGATAAGCGAGCCGGAACGCTCGGCTGCTTCAACAACGATCAGTCCTAGCGATAAGCCTGCAATAATCCGATTGCGGCGCGGAAAATCACGCGAGCGCGGCTCCGCGCCCATCGGCATTTCACTTATGAGCGCGCCGCCCTGTTCCGGTATCGCGCGATAGAGAGGAAGGTTTTCCGGCGGATAGGGACGGTCAAGTCCGCCTGCAAGTACTGCTACTGTGCCTGTTTTCAGGCTTGCGCGGTGTGCAGCGGCATCAATACCGCGCGCAAGCCCCGAAATAACAGCAAATCCGGCTTCGCCAAGATCGTGTGCCAGGCGTTCGGTAAACCGCGCGCCAATCACCGAAGCATTGCGCGAACCGACAATTGCAATGGGGGGCTTGCGGAAGACGGCTGCATTTCCCTTGATTGTAACCAGGGGGGGCGGAGCTTCACAGTTTCTGAGCTGCTGCGGATAATCCGGCTCGCCCATGCCGACAAGACGGGCACCGGCGCGCTCAATGGCTTCAAGCTCGCGCTCAGCGTCGTCCAAGGATGCAACACGGATCGGACGGGCACTGCCGCCTCTGATATTGAGATCAGGCAACATTTCTATGGCGCTTGAGGCTGAGCCGCAAAACAGAATCAGATCGCGAAACGTGACAGGGCCGATGTTGTCGGTCCGGATGAGGCGTAGCCAGTTGAGCCGCTGACGATCAGAGAGGCGAATTCCAGTTTTCGAATTCGCGCTTTCCTTCATCCCTTAGCTCCGATCTTGCTCTCGGTGCCGTTCAAGAGGCGCGAAATATTCGCCTTATGTTTGAAGATAACGATGACCGTCATGATCGCAAAGAGAATTGCGATTGCGGAATAGCCTCTCGAATAAAGCGCGATGGGAACAACGACGCTGGCGATAAGTGCTGCAAGGGAAGAATAACGCGTCAGGAGTGCTGTTACGATCCAGACGGCAGCGAAAACCAGCGCGCCGGGCCATGCAAGACCGATAAGAACGCCCAGATAGGTGGCAACGCCCTTGCCGCCCTTGAAACCGATCCATACTGGAAAGAGATGACCGATGAAGGCACCGAAACCAGCGCCAATGGCGGCATCCGGCCCGTAGCGTGAAGCGACGAGAACGGCGACAGTGCCTTTGAGCATGTCAAAAATCAGCGTTGCCGCAGCAAGCTTCTTGTTACCGGTGCGCAGCACATTCGTTGCGCCAATGTTGCCCGAGCCGATGGACCGGACATCACCCAACCCGGCGAACCTGGTCAGGATCAAACCAAACGGAATGGAGCCAAGAAAATAGCCGAAGATGAGCGCTCCCATGAGCGCCAAGCTAAGGAATCCCGCTTCGGCCATGAATGTCCCCTTGTTTCTTGATTCCGCCTACCCGGAATTTTCGGATGATTGTTCCGGGTTATGCGGTGTTTTTCAAGCCGAGTAAACGGTTTTGCCAGCCACTAAAGTGTGGACGACGCGACCTTGAAAGCGAGCACTTTCAAAGCAACTGTTCTTGGACAGCGAGTGCAGGTCTTCTTCGCGCACGATCCAGGGCTCATCCAGATCGACAATGGCGATATCTGCTCGGGCGCCCGGCTTGAGAGTGCCTGCATCAAGGCCAAAAATACGAGCTGGAGCTGTTGATAGCACTTCAACCAGACGCAGCAGCGGAATGCTGTCATTATGATAGAGACGAAGTGCGGCCCCCAGCAATGTTTCAAGGCCGATTGCGCCCGCTTCAGCATCCGAGAAAGGCAGGCGCTTGGTATCGACATCCTGCGGGTCGTGAGCGGAAACGATGATATCAATAGTGCCGTTTTTCACGGCCTCTACCATGGCAAGGCGATCCTGTTCGCTGCGCAAAGGCGGCGAAAGTCGGAAAAACGTGCGGAACTCTCCAATGTCGTTTTCATTGAGCGACAAATGGTTGATCGACACGCCTGCCGTTACCTTGGCACCAAGATCCTTCGAGCGACGCACGGCTTCCGCCGACATTTCGCAGGAAAGCTGTGCGGCATGATAGTTGCTGTTGGTTAGCGCTGCTAGACGCAGATCGCGTTCCAGCGGAATCACTTCCGCTTCACGCGGACTGCCGGAAAGACCAAGCCAGCTTGCAAACAGGCCTTCGTTCATCACGCCGGTGGCACCGAGATAAGGATCACGGGTTTCGCAGGCAATCACGGCATCGAAATCGCGGGCATAGGTCAGCGCGCGCCGCATGAGCTGCGTATTGGCGATTGTCTGCCTGCCTTCCGTGAAGGCGACCGCCCCGGCATCGCGCAGCAGACCGATTTCGGTCATTTCCTCGCCATGCAGACCTTTGGTGATCGCCGCAGCCGGGTGCACGTTGACGACCGCCGTATCACGCGCAGTGCGTTTGACAAATTCCACCAGAGCCACGTCATCGATCACAGGATCGGTATCGGGCATCATGATGATGGAAGTTACGCCGCCAGCGGCTGCCGCACGGCTTGCTGAAGCAATAGTTTCGCGATGTTCGGCGCCGGGCTCACCGACGAAGACGCGCGCATCCACGAGGCCAGGCAATACTGCCTTGCCATTCAGGTCGATAATTTGCGCACCTTCCGGAGCGCCCTGATTTCTGACGTCCGAACCGGCGGCAACAATCTTGCCATCTTGGATCAGCAAACTACCGGTTTCATCGAGACCGCGCGACGGATCGATGATGCGCGCGTTTTCAAACAGGATCGCGCTCATGCAGCTTCTCCGTTGCTGGGATTACGGCGCGGATCGAGCAGGGCTTCCATCACAGCCATGCGCACCGCAACCCCCATTTCCACCTGTTGCTGGATCACGCTCTGCGGCCCGTCGGCAACATCGGATGCGATCTCGACGCCACGGTTCATCGGACCGGGATGCATGACGAGTGCGTCAGGTTTGGCGACTTTGAGCTTTTCTTTATCGAGGCCATAGAAGCGGAAATATTCGCGCACCGAAGGCACGAAGGAACCGGCCATACGCTCGCGCTGAAGGCGCAGCATCATGACCACATCGGCATCTTTTAGGCCCTCTTCCATCGAATTGAAGACCTCGACGCTCATATCGGCCATGCCAGAAGGCAGAAGCGTGGACGGCGCGACGACGCGCACCCTTGCGCCAAGCGCGTTGAGAAGGAGAATGTTGGAGCGTGCCACGCGGGAATGCAGCACATCGCCGCAAATGGCGACGATAAGATTTTCAATCTGGCCTTTGGCGCGGCGGATGGTTAGCGCATCGAGAAGTGCCTGTGTGGGGTGTTCGTGCGCGCCGTCACCGGCGTTTACGACCGAACAGCCGACTTTCTGCGCGAGAAGGGCAGCAGCGCCTGCAGAAGCGTGACGGATAACCAATATATCCGGCTGCATGGCGTTCAGCGTCATCGCCGTATCGATGAGCGTTTCGCCTTTCTTGACCGACGAATTGCCGACCGACATATTCATGACGTCGGCGCCGAGCCGTTTTCCGGCCAGCTCGAACGACGATTGCGTTCGTGTCGATGCTTCGAAGAAGAGATTGATTTGCGTGCGACCGCGTAGCACGGACTTTTTCTTCTCGGGCTGTCTGGAAACAGCGATTTCCTGATCGGCAAGATCAAGAAGGCAGAGAATGTCCAGGGGCGAAAGCCCCTTGATGCCCAGCAGGTGGCGGTGAGGGAAAAGCGGAGGGACCGTTTGATTTATCATGGCAAGTCATCCGTATAGGACCACGAGGCAGGTCCCGCAACCGTCCTTATAATGGCTTCGGGCGATTCACCAAGAAAAACCTGTGTTGTTCTGACGACAAATTGCGTTCGAGATGGCAAAATTTTAGCAAATGCAATGCAAGAAACCTAAATTAAACTGAATCGCACAATACGGAACGAGCTTTTGAAAACGCACGACGTTACCAACCAGACGCCGCCCATGACGGGCAACAATGCCTATCTGGGCGATCCGCTCTTGATGCAGATTGCGGCGCGATTCCCGAAGGAACTGCATGCCGATCTGGAACAGACGGGCCGTTTTGTTTTGTCGGCTGAAGCACAGGACCTTGCACGTCTCGCCAATACCGAACTGCCGAAATTGCGCACGCATGACAGGCAGGGCAACCGTATCGACCTTGTCGAATATCATCCGGCCTATCATGCGCTGATGCGCCGTTCTATCGCGGCAGGCCTGCATTGCTCGATCTGGGAAGGCAATCCGCTTGAAAGCGGTCGCCGTCATCAGGCGCGTGCATCGCGCTTTTTCCTGACCGCACAGCTTGAGGCGGGGCATCTTTGTCCGCTTACCATGACAAGCGCGTCGCTCGCCGCACTTATGGCATCGCCGGAAATCTATAAGGAATGGTCGCCGGTCATCCTGTCGCGCAAGTACGATTTTTCGCAGAAACCGTCTTTTGCCAAGCAGGGCATTACGCTTGGCATGGGCATGACCGAAAAGCAGGGCGGAACCGATGTGCGCGCCAATACGACGCGCGCGACACGCAATGACGATGGCGCCTATGCCATCACCGGCCACAAGTGGTTCATGTCTGCGCCGATGTCGGATGCTTTTCTGACACTCGCGCAGGCGGAAGAAGGCCTTTCCTGTTTTCTGCTCCCGCGCCTCACATCAGAGGGAAGCGGGAACGGGTTCTTTTTCCAGCGCCTGAAAGACAAGCTTGGCAACAAGTCCAATGCTTCGTCGGAAGTTGAATTCGATGGTGCGGTCGGCCATCTGATCGGCAATCCGGGTGAGGGCGTCAAAACGATCATGGACATGGTCACGCTGACGCGGCTCGATTGCGCTGTCGCATCGGCCGGACTGATGCGTTCAGGCCTCGCCGAAGCCGTGCACCATAGCCGTCATCGTCAGGTATTCGGCAAGGCTCTTGTCGAGCAGCCATTGATGCAGCGCGTTCTTGCCGACATGGCGCTCGATGTTGCGGGTGCGACTGCACTTTCCATGCGGCTGGCACGTGCTTTCGATATGGCTGCAAGTGATCGTGCCGAGGCTGCTTTTGCCCGCTGCATGACGCCAGTGGTGAAATACTGGGTTTGCAAGATCGCACCTGCATTACTCTATGAAGCAATGGAGTGCCTTGGCGGTAACGGTTACATCGAAGAGGGCAATCTTGCGCGTGCCTATCGCGAAGCACCGGTCAATGCAATCTGGGAAGGTTCCGGCAATGTTATGGCGCTGGACGTGGCGCGTGTGCTTTCACGCGCGCCGGGGCTTTTTGATGAAGTGCTGGAGTGGATCGGCGGACAGCTTGGTCCGCGTGGGCAAGGGACGCTCGATGTGCTGCGCGCCGCATTGCAGTTAACTGAAACTGATCCGGGCGTTGCGCGCCTTCTGACCGAGCAACTGGCCTATGCTGCGGCAGCAGCAGAATTGCGCCAGCTTGGGGCTGACGATGTGGCCGATGCATTTATCGAGACCCGTCTTGGCGGTCAGTGGCGTTCGACCTATGGCATGCTGGATGCGCGCCATAATGCCGAACGGATTCTCGATCAGCTTTATCCGGCGTCGTAATCACCGGATGCCGACCGCCTGATGCTATGCAGGCGGTCGAGCGCGCCTTGAAGAATGAAGGATGCTGCAGCTGAATCGATACGTTCGGCCCGCTTGCCGCGTGAGACGTCCATGCCGATTAGCGCCCGTTCGGCAGCGACGGTCGACAGGCGTTCATCCCAGAAAACGAAGGGCAGGTCGGTCAGAGGCTGCATGGTGCGCACAAATGCCCGTGTAGCCTGAACGCGGGGACCGGAAGTTCCGTCCATATTCATAGGCAAACCGATGACGATAACGCCGACCTTGTCGGCGTCGAGCGCTTTCAGAAGCACCTGTGCGTCGATGGAAAACTTCACCCGTTTTATAACGGGGCGCGGATGCGCGAAGGAAAGACCGAGATCAGACACTGCAAGGCCGATGGTCTTGGTTCCCAGATCCAGTCCGGCAATCGTCTGCCCGGACTGAAGCAGCGCTGGAATTTCCTCGATTTCAACGACAGCCATTGGACCTCATGGGATTTTGAAGTGGTTTCATATTGCCTTCAACTTTATCGGCGTCATATCTGTTCGCAAACCGGAAATCGAGCCGGAAACAGAGATTGAGGAGAGACTTGATGAAACTTACCTGGCTTGGCCACGCCGCTTTCCGCGTTGAAACGGCAAAGGCTGTTATTCTCATCGATCCGTTTCTGAACGGAAATCCCGGTGCAAAGGGCATCGATTTCAAGGATGCGACCAAGGGCGTAACCCATATTGCGCTGACCCACGGCCATGGCGACCATGTGGGCGATACGGTAGCTATCGCCAGGGAACATGGCGCGACAGTCATCGCCAATGCCGACCTTTCAAGCTGGCTTGGCAGTCAGGGAGTGGAAAAGCTCGATCCTGGCAATACGGGTGGCACGGTGGCGCATGACGGGTTCACCGTTACTTTCGTCAATGCGCTCCACTCCTCGGCAATGCTCACGGAAAACGGTGTCTCGCAGGCGCTGGGCAATCCGAATGGTCTGGTATTCCATTTCGAAGATGCACCGACGCTCTATCATATGGGTGACACGGATATCTTCTCCGATATGGGGCTTATCAATGAGCTTCATCAGCCTGAAATTGGCATCGTTCCCATTGGTGACCGCTTCACGATGGGTGGCGCAGTCGCGGCTCTCGCCTGCCAGCGCTATTTCAACTTCAAAACCGTGCTGCCATGCCACTACGCCTCGTTTCCGATCATCGACCAGACGGCGGACAAGTTCGTGGCCGGAATGGCAGATCATCGCGAAACGAAGGTTCTCACTGATCCGGCTGGCACTGTTCATTCGTTCTGACTTTGGGTTTGAAGCGCAAGAAATGTTGCGCTTCAACAATCGCGCCGTTATAGCCGGTAGGAAAACTATTCAGGGTGGTGGTTCGCCGCCCGATCTAGTGCATGTTTCCCAAAAGTGGGTACCGGTTTTGGAGCAAAGACATGCGTAAAAACAAAAGATAGAGCATTTGCGGAGAACAGGATGTCCGTCGATATTTCTACTGTCAAGCGCGTCGCGCATCTGGCGCGCATTGCCGTCAGTGATGACGATGCAGAACGCATGACTGGTGAACTTAATGCTATTCTGGGCTTCGTCGAGCAACTGAATGAAGTCAATGTCGATGGTATCGAGCCTATGACTTCCGTTACGCCGATGGACATGCGCATGCGCCAGGACAAGGTAACGGATGGTGGCATTGCTGCTGCGGTGGTGGCAAATGCACCGGTTACGGAAGACAATTTCTTCGTCGTACCAAAGGTCGTGGAGTAAGGTGATGGCCATTCGGGTTTCAGGCGAGACCCCCTTGCAGGATGATGTGCGCGCACTGGTCGAGGGCCTGAATGCGCATCTTCTGCCGCTGTCACCGCTGGAATTCCAGTTCAAGATGACAGTTGAGCAGATGGCGGGGCCAGATACGACGGTTTTTGTGGCGCGCGATGAAGACGGCAAGGCTGTCGGCTGCGGTGCGTTGAAGATGCACGAAGATGGCGTCGGTGAGGTGAAGCGCATGTTCACCCTTCCAGAAGTGCGCGGAAAGCGTGTTGGTTCGGTTCTGGTGGGTGCGATTGTCGATCAGGCAAGGGCCAATGGCATTTCCCGCCTTGTACTCGAAACGGGTACGGGACCCGGTTTTGCTGGTGCATGGCGGCTTTATGAGAATTCAGGTTTTACGCGCTGCGGTGTGGTTCTGGACTATCCGGATTCCGAATACAGCGCCTTTTTTGAAAAGC
This sequence comes from Brucella tritici, assembly GCF_008932295.1. Lineage (GTDB taxonomy): Bacteria > Pseudomonadota > Alphaproteobacteria > Rhizobiales > Rhizobiaceae > Brucella > Brucella tritici. The sequence goes on from NZ_WBWA01000021.1 coordinate 30,024, forward strand.
GTCTCGTTGAGGCGCACTGACAGGATTTGACGATGAGCGAACTGACCGCACTGACCATTGCCGAGGCGCGCGACAAGCTGAAGGCCAAAGCCATCACCGCGACCGAACTCACCGACGCCTATCTTTCCGCTATCGATTCCGCGAATGACGCGATCAATGCATACGTGAAAGTGACTCACGATCAGGCGCGTTCGATGGCCAAGGCTTCGGATGAGCGTATTGCCAAGGGTGAAGCGGGTGCACTGGAAGGCATTCCGCTCGGCGTGAAGGATCTGTTTGCCACCAAGGGCGTGCATACGCAGGCCTGCTCCCACATTCTCGACGGCTTCAAGCCGGAATATGAATCGACCGTCACAGCTAATCTGTGGGCCGATGGTGCAGTTATGCTCGGCAAGCTCAACATGGATGAGTTCGCCATGGGCTCGTCCAATGAAACCTCCTATTACGGTTCGGTCAAGAATCCTTGGCGCGCCAATGGTTCTAACGCGGACCTGGTGCCGGGTGGTTCGTCGGGTGGTTCGGCTGCCGCTGTTGCCGCACAGCTTTGCGCTGGCGCCACCGCAACGGATACCGGCGGTTCGATCCGCCAGCCTGCAGCCTTCACCGGCACGGTTGGTATCAAGCCGACCTATGGCCGCGTTTCGCGCTGGGGCACGGTTGCCTTCGCTTCGTCGCTCGATCAGGCAGGGCCGATTGCTCGCGACGTGCGGGATGCGGCTATCCTGTTGAAATCCATGGCTTCACTTGATCTCAAGGATACGACATCGGTCGATCTGCCTATTCCAGATTATGAAGCTGCTATCGGCAAGTCGCTCAAGGGCATGAAGATTGGTATTCCGAAGGAATATCGCGTTGATGGTATGCCGGATGAGATTGAGGAGCTTTGGCAGAAGGGTATCCAGTATCTGAAGGATGCCGGTGCTGAGATTGTCGATATTTCGCTGCCACACACGAAATATGCGCTGCCTGCTTACTACATCGTGGCACCGGCGGAAGCTTCTTCAAACCTCGCCCGTTATGATGGCGTGCGTTACGGTCTGCGCGTACCCGGCAAGGACATTGCCGATATGTACGAACAGACCCGCGCAGCTGGCTTCGGCAAGGAAGTAAAGCGCCGTATCATGATCGGCACCTATGTTCTGTCGGCAGGCTACTACGATGCCTATTATCTGCGTGCGCAGAAAGTGCGTACGCTGATCAAGAAGGACTTTGAAGACGTATTCGCCAAGGGTGTACATGCGATCCTGACGCCAGCAACGCCTTCGGCTGCCTTTGGTCTTGCCGATGAGGATCTCGCCAACGATCCGGTCAAGATGTACCTCAACGACATCTTCACAGTAACGGTCAACATGGCCGGTCTTCCGGGCATTGCCGTGCCTGCGGGTATCAATGACAAAGGCTTGCCGCTCGGCCTTCAGTTGATCGGACGTCCATTCGAGGAAGAGACTTTGTTCCAGGCAGCTCACGCTATTGAACAGGCTGCCGGACGATTTACTCCGACAAAGTGGTGGTAAAAACCGACTTTCTTATTCGCCGGGGTTTCCCCGGCGAATTTGTTTCTATGTCCGCATTGGCGGTCAGGGCCTGGCGTATTGCGGCTCGTGATATTGAACTGAGCGCGGAAGGCCAAAAAGCGTTGGAAGCTAAGTTCCAGCGCGATCTCCAAGAGAATGCGGACGGTGTTTTGGCTGCTGAAAGGGCCGGGGCACTTGCAGGTTGGGGTGCCAGGGTGCCCCAAAGTAATTACATTTCCGATTTATGGGTTGATCCACCGTATCACGGGCAGGGAATTGGCAGGCAGCTTCTTGATGCCCTGATGGCGAAAATTCTGCTTGATGGTTTTGATGAAGCACTGATCGGCACGCATGCGGATAATCTGCCTGCGATCAATCTTTATAAAAAGGCTGGTTTTCAGATAGACTGGCAAGGGGACGAATGGTCGGAGAGTTTCGGAAGGACTGTCGAGAAAGTCAGAATGAGCGCCGATCTTTGAAGGCCAGTTCCGCGCAACCGTTGCCAAATGGTCTATCGCGCCTATTCTTCCTTGGAGTGGACAACATCAGGAGGAGGGCAAGCGATGTGGATCATGCTGACGGAAGTGAACGGCGAAAAGCTCGCCGTGAATTTCAATCACGTTCTTTCTTATAACGCTTATGGAACCGGCACGCGTATTGTGACACTGAGTACGGATCAGACCTTCTTTGTTAAAGAGTCGATTGAGGAGATTGAAGCCAAGCTCGGCATCGACGTGAAAGCCTGAAGCTTTCTTTTATCAGTGGGTTAAATAGTTTTATTGAAAAAGAAAATGAACGGCGTCGCGCTTGCGAACTGCCGTTCATCTGGTCTGCATTTTCAGGCACATTTCGTGGTTCGCTGAAAATGCTCTATCTTCTTGTGTTAACGCGCATCACGTGCCGAAAACCGGTTCTCACTTTTCGGGATGCGCTCTAGATATCCAGTTCTTCGACAAAAGCTGCACGGTCCTGAATGAAACGGAAACGGGCCTCTGGCTTGGTGCCCATCAATTCATCGACGGTGTTGCGGGTTTCATCGACATATTCTTCGTCCACCTGAACACGCAGAAGTGTGCGTTTCCTTGGGTCCATGGTCGTCTCTTTGAGCTGTTCGGCGCGCATTTCGCCAAGGCCTTTGAAACGACCGATTTCCACTTTGCCGCGCCCTGTGAATACGGTCCGCAGAAGCTCGTCCTTATGCGCTTCATCACGCGCATAAGCGACCTTTCCGCCTTGGCTCAAGCGGAAAAGCGGAGGAACGGCCAGATAAAGATGACCGTTGCGGATCAAATCGGGCATTTCCTGATAGAAAAATGTGATGAGCAGCGATGCGATATGTGCACCATCGACGTCAGCGTCGGTCATGACGATGACGCGATCATAGCGCAGGTCGTCTTCGCGATAGTTCTTGCGCGTACCACAACCGAGTGCCTGCACCAGATCGGCAATCTGCTGGTTTGCCGTCAGCTTTTCGCGTCCGGCACTAGCAACGTTCAAAATCTTGCCGCGCAATGGCAGAATGGCTTGATTAGCGCGGTTACGCGCCTGCTTGGCCGAACCACCTGCCGAGTCGCCTTCGACGATGAACAGTTCTGCACCGGCCGCCGCGTTCTGTGTGCAATCGGCAAGTTTGCCGGGCAGGCGCAGCTTGCGCGTCGCGCTTTTGCGGACTGTTTCCTTTTCCTGACGGCGGCGCAAGCGCTCGTCGGCGCGGTCGATCACCCAGTCCAGAAGGCGAGATGCTTCTTGCGGAGAGGCGGCAAGCCAATGGTCAAACGGATCGCGGATCGCATTCTCCACGATGCGCTGTGCTTCGACGGTGGCAAGCTTGTCCTTGGTCTGACCGACAAACTCCGGCTCGCGAATGAAAACCGACAGCATCCCTGCAGCCGACACCATCACGTCATCGGTGGTGATGATCGAAGCGCGCTTGTTGTTGGTCAGTTCCGCATAGGCTTTCAGCCCTCGCGTCAGGGCGATACGCAAACCTGCCTCATGCGTGCCGCCATCGCCGGTCGGGATAGTGTTACAATAGGAATGGACGAAACCATCCCCACCAAACCACGAAACTGCCCACTCGACAGCGCCGTGGCCACCCTGCTTTTCGGTCTTGCCTGCGAAAACCTCACGCGTGACCTGATGTTCCTTACCGAGCGATGCCTCAAGATAATCCTTCAAGCCGCCGGGGAAGTGAAACACGGCCTTCTCGGGTGTTTCCTTTTTGGGGTCGAGCAGGGCAGGATCGCAGTTCCAGCGGATTTCAACACCGCCGAACAGATAGGCCTTCGACCGTGCCATGCGATACAGACGGTGTGGATCGAGCTGTGCCGTCTTGCCAAAAATATCAGGGTCCGGATGGAAACGGACGCGAGTGCCGCGACGATTGTGCACTTCACCGAGCTCTTCCAGCCCGCCTTGCGGGATACCGCGTGAGAAGCGCTGGCGATAAAGACGGCGATTGCGTGCGACTTCCACTTCCAGCACGTCAGAAAGTGCATTCACCACCGAAACACCGACGCCGTGCAAGCCGCCTGATGTTTCATAAGCCTTACCGTCGAACTTGCCGCCTGCGTGCAGCTTGGTCATGATGACTTCGAGCGTGGACTTTCCGGGAACCTGCGGATGTTCATCCACCGGAATGCCGCGTCCATTGTCCGAAACCGTTACAAACCCATCGGCATCGAAGCTTACTTCGATGAAATTGGCATGCCCTGCGACAGCTTCGTCCATCGAGTTGTCGATAACTTCGGCGAAGAGATGATGCAGCGCCTTTTCGTCTGTGCCGCCGATATACATGCCGGGACGTAGGCGAACCGGCTCCAGACCTTCCAGAACGCGGATAGATGATGCGTTATAGTCGTCGCCTGCCGATGAAGCAGGTGGCGCCTTGGTCGTCACCGGCTTTGGAACAGAGAGCGACGGCGCTGCCACTGGCTGCGCAACAGGCTGTGGTGCTACAGGTTTTTCCCCCTGGCGTCCCTGTTCTTGTTCCCGTTCTCGGGCCCGGGCATTGTTGACCACTCTCGAGAAGAGATCGTTGCTATCGTCCATCTGTTCCGAAAAGCTCTCTATCTGAATTTCAGGAGGTCTGCGTCGAGCTCGCTCGCCATCGACCGGAAAATACTGTTCGCGAATCACCTAAATCATGCCATGTGCGCTCGCGAAAGGCGAACAAAGTTCGCTTTACGTTCCATTTTCGCACGGCTTTTTCAAAGGGGTTTGTTCAGAACCGAAATGATTTGCACCAGAAAGAAGGTGAAAGTCAAACAAGTGGGACATTTCCGATCAAATTGGATGGAAACGCTGCCACAGTTCGCATAGAGCGATGGCGGGGAATATTCAGAATACCGAGAGTTTGAAATGCAAAACAGCGCGACAAGTGGCATGGAAGCGCACGTAAAGGGCATGGCGATCATGGTGCTCTCGGTGCTTTTGCTACCGTTGATGGACGCCATTGGCAAATGGCTCGCCATGGTGGACAACATGCCTCCGGCCACTGTCACATTCATGCGTTTTTTCATTCAGTGCTGGCTGATGTTCTTTATTCTCCTCATTGTCGGTGGTTTCGCTGCACTGCGAACACAATATCTGGCGGGGAATCTCATCCGCGGCGCATTGATGGGGTTCGGTGGGCTCTGCTTCTTCACGGCGGTCAAATATATGCCGCTGGCCGATGCGATGGCCGTCTTCTTCGCCGAACCGCTTATTCTGACGCTCTTTTCGGCAGTTTTCCTCAAGGAAAAGGTGGGCTGGAGAAGGTTCAGCGCAGTCGGCATCGGTCTTATCGGCACGATGATCGTAATCCAGCCGAGTTTTGAGATCTTTGGTGCTGTTTCGCTTCTACCGCTGGCGACAGCCGTAACCTTCGCAATCTACCTGATCCTGAATCGCAAATACGGTGCCAAGGAAAGCCCGCTTGTCATGCAGTTCTATGCGGGTGTTGGTGGCTGGATGTTCGCCGGGGCCGCCATGATTTTCGGAACTGCTGCGGGGCTCGGTGACTTGAGTTTTGGTCTGCCGCACGGCATTCAGCCTTGGCTTCTTCTGCTGCTTCTGGGAACGATCGGAACCGTCAGCCATTTGATGGTCGTGCAGGCGTTCAAGTTGGCACCGGCATCAATGCTGGCCCCGTTCCAGTATCTGGAAATTGTCAATGCCGTTCTGGTTGGCTTGATCGTGTTCGGTGATTTCCCGACGCCATCGAAATGGTGCGGGATCGCGATTATCGTCGGGTCCGGGTTCTATGTTTTCATGCGCGAGCGCCGCGTGAAAGCCGACGCTGTGGCTTCAGACTGAGCTAGAGCGGTTCTAGTTAAAACGGAATCGTGGGACCGCTTTATCTCTTTATTTTACGCATTCCCCAACGCAAAACCGCTTCGCACTTTTGCTGGAAATGCCTATTTCAACTGACGGGGTCCGAAGACCGTCTCGAACGCTTTTCCTAAAGCGACGTCCATGTCGCCCATTGTTACCGGCAATCCGAGGTCTACAAGGCTGGTAACGCCATGTTCCGAAATTCCGCAAGGAACGATGCCCGCATAGTGGCCGAGATCTGGTTCGACATTGATGGCGATGCCATGAAAGCTTACCCAACGACGGAGGCGGATGCCAATAGCCGCGATCTTGTCTTCGCACATGCCGCCATTGGCAAGGCGTGGCTTTTCAGGCCGTGTAACCCATACGCCGACACGATCTTCGCGACGTTCGCCTTTGACGTTAAACTCGGCAAGGCTCTCGATGATCCATTGCTCAAGAGCTGTCACAAAAGCGCGCACGTCCTCACGGCGGCGCTTCAGGTCGAGCATTACATAGGCTACGCGCTGGCCTGGCCCGTGATAGGTATATTCCCCGCCGCGACCCGTGTTGAAGACAGGGAGACTGTTCGGGGTCAGGAGATCGACTGCATTGGCGCTCGTCCCCGCTGTGTAAAGCGAGGAATGCTCGACCAGCCACACGAGTTCATTGGCGGTGCCTTCCCGAATGGCCTGGACGCGCGCTTCCATGAAAGCGAGAGCCTCTTCATAATCCGTCAGCCCTTCGGCAACGACCCAATCGACGGGAGCCGCATCTGCAACGACAGGCAGGAAATAGGCTTCCAGCGCGTCGCGCTCACGCGGCTTTTGTGAAGCTGTCTCGAAAATGGGGGAAGCGGAGTTATTCGTCATGATGGCAGCATATGGCGGTTTTGCGGTGTAACCGCCAGATGTCAAAATGCCTCTCCGATCAATGAATCGCGAGCGGCACTTCCTTTTCACAGCGATTGCGTCCTGCCTGTTTGGCCCGATAAAGAGCACGGTCTGCGGCGTTGACGAGATGGCTATAGTCCGGATGACCGTTGAATGCAGCCACTCCGATGGACAGCGTGACCGTCTGACGTGCGCCATCCGGAAGATTCAATGGCTGATGCGCAATCTGTTTGCGCAGTTCTTCGCCAATTGCAAAAGCCTTGTTCTCGTCGGCCTCTACAAGAGCGACCAGAAATTCTTCGCCGCCGTAGCGGAACACGAAGTCGCTCGGGCGGCAAAACGACAGGATCGCTTCAGCCACCTGTTGGAGAACGGCATCGCCACTGCTATGCCCGTATGTATCGTTGATGTTCTTGAAGTGATCGATGTCGATCATCAGAACACTCAGATTCATAGCCTTCTGCGAGGCCATGCGTACCTCGCGGGTCAGGATCGAAGGCATGAAACGGCGATTGAGCGCGCGCGTCAATGGATCGCGTCCTGTCTCCATAGCTGCTGCCGTCTGAAACAGCTCGGACAGCAGGAATTTCACTTCACCGATCTTGGTCTGAAACAGTGCGAGCGAAGCGGGGAGTTCAGCCGGGTTATCTTTGCGAGCGTTGCTGATGGCAGCCAGCAGCACTTCATCGATATGGTCTACGTTCCGGCGGATGTTCTCCAACGTGCCGGAGTTGGAAAACATCAGATCAGCCTTGTGCTGCAACCACAGCCCGAAATCTGAGCTTGCGAGCGGGTGAAGCGGACTGTCGGAATTGCCATAAAGGTTGAAGAGAAGCGACTGGCTCCATTCCATAAGCGCTGCACGCTGTGATTCGCGCTCCAGCGGAAAGTCATGGCTTAGCGTGAAAGCCCGATAGGCTTCGTCGGTCTGGGCGCTTTCGCGTGCATCTTTCACAAAAGCCTGGCTCATGATTTCAATCGCGATGTCGATGGCATTGCTGACATGCACGATCAGGCGCGCCAAAGCCTCGCGTGATGTAACCTCCAGCTCCAGTTGACGAACGATTTCGTTTTTGAGCAGGCGCGCGCCCTGCATGACGACGTGGATCGGCACGTCGATACGGGCGTGAACTTCGCCAACCTTGCGCTGTTCGCGAATGAAAGCGTCAACATCGTCAGCGGTTCTCTGGAACATTTTCAGCAACCAGTCGCTCAGCGAATTATGCAGGCGTTCCTGCACCATTTTCTGGGACAGAAAAATCGCTGCGTCGCGGTTGCTCATAAGGCGGTCGTAAAACACGCCGACAAACTGTTCGCGATGACGGGCGATCAGATCACGGAGAATGATAGAATGTTCTTCAGGCAAGCTGCGGACCAGCTCAACCCATTCGGTCTGGGTTGCGCCCAGTCCGGTTTTCGACCCCCATGCAGTGTCGAGTTCAGAGGTCGAATAATCCATGTTCATGCTCCTTGCGATAGCCGCAAGGCTCCGCCCGCGACCGGTGCGGAACCGGTGCCGGATTGGCTTCGCGGATTGGAGATTCTGCGGTTTGCCCTTGCTAAGAAGGGACTATGTGCGAATTCAATTGGTTTCTAATACCCCGACTTTCTTAAAAATTCTCTCTGCAAAACGTCTAGTTACTCATTGGGGTAATTCGGGACGCTTTTTGTAAAATTGCGGTCGAGATTGATAGAGCGTCGTAAGATTAAGTGACTTTACGAAATGGCTGATTGGCCTACCTATCTGCGGGCAAGATTCCAATTCTGGCCAACTCTGGAAAGGAACCCGGAATGAGATTGACGTTACTTTCTGCGGCGCTCGCGCTTTTCGCAGTGACCGCTTCTGCTGAAGCGGGTACGCTCGTTGCTCCAGCAGTACCGGCTGTTGCCGTTGATGGCGTTGGCTCTGCCATTCAGGTCGATTATCGCTGCCGTCGCGGTATGGTCCGCACACCAAGCGGCCGCTGCGTTACTGATCGCCGTTGGCGGGATGATCGTCGCGGGTGGGACCGCCATTCACCACGCTACGAACGTGATCGCCGCTGGCGCCATGATCGCGACCATCGCCGTGATCGCGTTTATATCGAGCCGCGTCGTCGCGGCCCGCATAATTAAAAAAGAAAAAGAGCCGCGATTTCGCTGCTCTTTTTTATACCGGCTCGGTTCGTGTGCCGGAAAGACTATCAAGTTGCGGAAATACATCCGGCGTCATAGGGGCCAATACGTCAATCACCAGTCCGCTTGGCGCGAAGTTGATATCGCATTTGGCCCTGAGTTCGGCTGTGAGAACGGAATAGAGCAGTCTCTGGCCGAAGCCACGGCGGGTAGGGCGTTCGACCGCAGGTCCTCCGTCTTCAACCCAGCGCATATGGAATTTCCGCTCGCCCTGCCTTTCGACGACATCCCAGCTGAATTGGACTGTGCCGTTTTCGTTGGAAAGCGCACCGTATTTCACGGCATTCGTCGCGAGCTCGTACAAGCCAAGCGAAAGCGAAACCGTTACTCGGTCACTTACAACGAGTTCGGGGCCATGGGTTCGGATTCGATGGCCGAACGTGCTGTTGAAAGGGGCGAGGGCTGTTTCACAGATCTGGCTGATCGTTGTGCCTGTCCAGTCCTCCCGGAGCAGCATATCATGCGCCTGACTGAGCGCACGCAGCCGTTCGCTGAACAGCTCGTTGGCGGTTTGTGGATTAGTGGCATTGCGCAAGGTCTGGTTGGCGATCGATTGCACCATCGCCATCGAGTTCTTGAAGCGATGGGAAATTTCGCGGGTTACGAGTGCCTTGTCCGCTTCGGCTTTTTTACGTTCGGTGACGTCGATGACGATGCCCAGAAGCATAGGCGATTTGCCCGGCAACGCTTTTGCACGGGTTTCCACCCAGCGCACCTGACCCAGACGGTTGGTGATGCGATATTCCAGCCGGAAAGACTTGCCGGTCGTGAAAGACTCCTGTGACCGCTGGATTAGCGTTATCCGGTCTTCAAGCACCACCATGTCTATGATCTTGTCATAATTGACTGGCTCGTCCGGTGTCAGTCCAAATATGCGCCTATATTCCGCTGAACAGCTGATTTCACCGGTATGGTAATCCCGCGTCCAGAAGCCCACATTCGCTACTTCAACGATATATTGCAGCTGGTCGTTGCTACGCTGCTTTTCGATTGAAAGCGTTTCGCGTTCTTTTTCGAGTGCGACGAGTTTCCCGAGTTCCAGCGTCACATCGAGCTGCGAAGAAACGAAGTGATGAAGCTCACCTGCCTCGGTTTTGACCGGGGAGATATGAAGCCGATTCCAGAATGGTTCGCCTGACTTCTTATAGTTCAGAATATCAATATCGATTGACTGTTCCGATTCCAGCGCCGCGTGGATAGTCTCGATATGCTTCGGATCAGTGCCGGGGCCCTGAAGGAAGCGGCAATTCTTTCCGATGATTTCATCGGCATCATAGCCGGTCAGGTTCTGGAAAGCCTTGTTTGCAAAGACGATAGGATTGTCCGGCAGGCGGGGATTTGTGATGAGCATTGGCATGGGCGTCAGTTCAACTGCCGCCGTGAAAGGATTCGCTTCCTGGGAGAACGATGCTCCCAACACTTTTACGGACGGCTGTACTCTTGTCGCCAATGCAAACCCCACTCGCTTTAAACGCTTACAAGCTGCCCTACCTCACGCAAGTTATCCGATTGTCGCTTAATTTGCTAACAAAAATAATGGAATAGCCAGAACGAATTGTCACCGCTCACGTTAACCAGCAGTGGAAACATCTGCGTGTTGCAAGGTGAAAATAAGGTATGCACGTAATTTTACGGCAATATTCAGCGGGCATTCATAAACGGACAGCAATGATGGCATCATTGAAATGGAGAAGTACAGGGATGAACACCTTCAAAAAGATGATGGTCGGCCTTGTCGGTGCAAGCTTTCTGATCGGCGCATTGGTTCCGGTCTCAGCTGCACCTGTCATGCCAACCGCGCCTGCAGCAAGCAATGAAAATGTTCAGCAGGTTCGTGATGATCGCTGGCGTCGTGGGCCGGGACACGGGCATTGGGGTGGACACCGACCTGGGTATCGTCCGGGCTGGCAGGGTCGCCCTCACTACCGTCCGGGACCGGGCTACTGGAATGGCTATCGCGGTGACCGCTATTATCGCCATGGCTATCGCCGCCATAATGACGGATGGTGGTATCCGCTCGCAGCGTTCGGTGCTGGCGCAATCATTGGTGGTGCGATTGCCGCTCCGCCACCGCCACCTCCGCCAGTCTACCGTGCACCGGCTTACGGTTACAGCAACTCGCACGTTCAGTGGTGCTATAATCGTTATCGGTCCTATCGGGCGTCCGACAACACTTTCCAGCCGTATAACGGCCCACGTCAGCAGTGTTATTCGCCATACTGACAGTGGAAATCTGTTAAATTCAATGAAGCCGCCCTTTATGGGCGGCTTTGTTTTTGTGGACTAAGTCTATCAACTGCATCCATGAGTAATTGTCATCCATATCAGTGCATTCTAAAAGGCGAGCGGGTTCAGATTCCGGGGTGCATATGTTGAATCGCTTTCGGTCTTCCCATTTCATAACGAAGCGCTAGAGGAGACGGGATGCGCCAGATTTTACCCAAAGCATTGGCCGGTATAATTATACTCGGCATACTGAGCGTAGTACTTGGTTCCTGGTACACGGTTGACGAAGGTGAGCGCGGCGTTGTTTTGCGCTATGGTGCGGTTTCCGGGGTTGCACAACCGGGGCTGGGCTTCAAAATTCCGGTAATCGATTCGATTGTGCGAATCTCGGTGCAATCCAAGGCTGCGATCTACAACAGCATGGAAGCCTATAGCCGCGATCAGCAGCCTGCCACGATGAACTTGTCGGTCAACTATCGCATTCCGCCAGACCGCGTCGAAGAAGTCTACGCGACCTATGGCGGTGAAGAGGGCCTCTTGTCCCGCCTTGTCGAGCGGCGCGTTTTTGAGGAAAGCAAGACTGTTTTCGGCAAGTTCAATGCTGTTGAAGCTATTCAGGAGCGCAGCCGTCTCAATCAGGAAATCGCTGAGGCTATACAGAACAGCGTACGTGGTCCGGTTATCATCGATACGGTGCAGATCGAGAATATCGATTTTTCGGACTCCTATGAGCAATCCATCGAACAGCGCATGCTGGCCGAAGTTGAAGTGCAGCGTCTTCGTCAGAATGCGGAGCGCGAAAAGGTACAGGCTGAAATCACCGTGACACAGGCAAAGGCGCAAGCAGACGCGCGCCGTGCCGAAGCCCAGGCTCAGGCTGATGCGGTTCGTCTTCAGGCTGAGGCCGATGCGGAGGCGATCCGGATCAAGGGTGAGGCGGAAGCAACCGCCATCAAGGCGCGTGGCGATGCACTTCGTGACAATCCGGGTCTTGTCGCGTTGACGCAGGCAGAACGATGGGACGGCCAGTTGCCAAGCACAATGCTGCCGAATGGAGCGATTCCCATGCTGAACCTGAACAGTTCCCAGACACAGCAGAAATCACCCGATTACTGATCGGTGAAGCAAAGAACAGCGTGGTGCTAACCGTTTAATTTAAAGCGCATCCTGAAAGCCATTTCACAATTTTCGGGATGCGTTCCTATCCGCCACGCTGTTCATAACCTTCGACGTTTTCTCCATCCATCTTCTGACGCAAATGCTGCTTGAGCTTATCAAGCTTGTCTGTGTCCCATCCGGTCACGCCGGTGACCTCCAGCCACGCATCCACATAATGTTCCGGAGCATAGACATGCCCGTGTCCTATCGGTGTGGTGGTGCCAAACGCCATGTCGAGCGCCAGTTGCAGCATGGTGACAACTGGATACCATCGCAATTCCGGCGAAACGTCGGGCCCGCGCGGCGCCTGCATCCAGTCAGGCTGACGGTAGAATGACAGGCTGTCGAAGAAAGTGACCGGATCGCTGGCATATTGCAGATAAACCACACGCATCGGTCCCCAGCGCGTCCCGTTTCCTGGCGCTTCGCCATTCTGATTCATGAAACGCGCGAAGGAGCCGTCACGGAATACGGGCAGCCATTCAGGCGTTCCCGGATTCCTTCGCCTCGTCATGGCTTTCCAGTCGCGGCTCGGGAAAGGGGGGCCGCTCCACAAAGCGCCGTTGATCGGATCGTCGAGCATTTCGAAAAGCTCGGAGGAGACTTCCGAGTTCATTGCGCCGAGGCTCAATCCATAAAGATACAGCCGAGGACGCTGATTCTGCGGCAGTTCTTTCCAGTAGTTATAGACGGTGATGAACAGGGCTCGGGAAGCTTCTGCTCCGTATTCCGGTTGAAACAACAACGACAAGGGACTGGAAAGATAGGAATATTGCATGGCAATGCTGGCTACATCGCCATTGTGCAGAAACTCCAGTCCGTCTATGGCTGCGGGATCTACCCAGCCCGTACCGGTTGGAGTGATGACGACCAGCACAGAACGTTCAAAGCCATGCTGACGCTTTAATTCCTCAAGGGCCAGTTCGGCTCGTTGTTCAGGCGTATCGGCAACTTGCAGACCCGCATAGACCCGTATCGGATCGATGGCCTTTTCACCGGTCAAGGCGGCAATATCGGCAGCCTTGGGGCCTGAGGAAACGAACTCGCGTCCGGCCCGCCCCAGTTCGTTCCAATGCAAAAGCGAAGCGGCGCTGCCAGTCTCGTTCGATGCTGTCGGTTGCGGGCGATCCGGCTCGATCAAAGCGTCAAATTCGCGAAACGAACGATCAAGAACTTTGAAAGTGGATTGGATGAGCAGGCCGTTGGCGATGGTCCAGATGAGCACGACTGTGATCGTGACGCCCAGGACGTTGGCTAACCGCCGAGGCATGACGAGTTGCACTTTGGCGGAAACGAATTTCCCTAGTCGAATGAGAAGGCGAACCAGAATCAGCAGAACCAGAAATGTCAGCACAGCCAAAGCAGAGACGCTCATTGGATAGGCGCTCGGCACCGGCTCCATATCCATGACTGCACGAACTGAGTTCTGCCAGCCCGCGGCAAAATAAAGTGCTGCGATGGCCGCCGCGAGACAGATGACACCAACAATAAGATTGACCCGGCTGCGTAGCCGGTTTCGAGGTTCGGGCAATTCGAGATAGTGCCAGAGCCAGCGCCACAATACGCCGATGCCATAACCGGCTCCGAAGGCAACACCTCCCAGAATTCCCTGCATGACATAGGTTCGCGGGATGAGGCTCGGGGTGAGGGCTGCGGCGAAAAACAACGTTCCGAGCGCGATACCCACGCCGGACAAGGAACGTCGGAAATGAGAAAGTGCCTTGGTGGCCAGAGACATGAAACACCGCGCTGTTCTATTATCCTGATAAAACTAGCTGTAGCACGACCGGGCGGCAAGGTCCTGCCTTCGGGGAAAGCAAAAGCTGGATAGTCTTGTTTGTGCACATCGGGATTCGGAATCACCTAGCTATCAAGGAGTATTCAGCAGACCAACGAGCGTGAAAAACACCAGTTCCGCAACGCAACGCGGTTAGGCATGCCCAGACCTGTGATTTTTTTGAATTTATGTTGGAGAAACCTCATTTTATGGTGTTGACCAATCCGCAAGCCGCCCTTATGTTCCGCCGCACTTCCAGGGGCGATTTGCTCCTCTTGGGAGCGCGTAGCTCAGCCGGTAGAGCAACTGACTTTTAATCAGTAGGTCCAGGGTTCGAATCCCTGCGCGCTCACCAAAACCCATCACAAAGTGCCCCTATTTCAGTGTTTCATCGCGGCCTCATCTTTTACGCGGGGCAAATCTTGTTTTCGCCGTCTCGCTACAGCTTGTGTCGCCTTCCTGCCTATGGGCACAGTCTAGCTGTCAACTGGCTGGCCGTGGTGGCAATCCGGCGCGGGCGCGCATCTTTTCAAGCAGGCTGGCGGCAATCGGCTCATAGTTTTCATCAAAGTGATGACCGCCTGCCAGTTTCATGACTTCCATACCTTCCAGCCCGGCAGCAGTGCAGGCGGTATCTTCTTCTTCTTCGCCGTAAACACAAACCACCCGGTCAAGCGGAATGGTCGAAATAGCCGGAACAACATCCTTGTCGCCATCCATTCCAAGCCAGCCCTCAATGGATACCTGAAACGTCGTCGTTGTTTCGACACCGAGAAGCCCGATCATCTTCGTCCGGTCCTGTATGGCGGGATCGAGATATTTCCAAGCAAAGGGGAATGTATCGGCACCGAACGAGTAACCCAGTACTGCAACCGGCAATTTGTTCGTCGGGTCAGCCTTCTTGATCATGGCCGTCGTGTCATTGGCTATTTCTTCCGGCGTTCGCTCCGACCAAAAATAGCGCAGCGAATCGACGCCAATGACGTGAACGCCGTGAGCCTGCAGCCATTCACCGATCGATTTGTCGAGATCGCGCCAGCCACCATCGCCCGAATAGAAAACCGCAACCATTTCAGCTTTCCCACCTTTTGCGGGAAGGTCTACGATAGGCAGAGCTTCATTCTTGGCATCCTGATCCGCCATGGCAACGACATTGTCGACGGCCATTTTCAGACGTGCCGGAAACTCGGGCGCGGATTGGAGCACGGCGAAATTTTCCTGACGGGCCGTAACCGGATTGTTTGTTGGCGATCCGGCGGGGCTGATCACAAGGGCAGGGGCCGGAATGGCGGCATTGAAGCCATAGATGAAGCCACCGTCGGGAGTCTTGCTTGCATCGGCTTTCTCCGTGCACGAAGGCAGACGGGTCTTGGCCGGAACAGGATCAAGCGACACGGCACCAGCAATGGTCGCATCCGGTGAATCCGAGGCAGCCGCGTAGGCGATAGTGCCTCCCTGTCCGATACCTGTCAGGACAGGATGAAAATAGACGCCTAGATCAAGCCCGCGTAAGGCTTCCTTCGCGATGGCTTCGAAATCGGAGTCCAGATAATTGCACTCGCCGTCCTCCTTATCGAGCGCGGCGCGCCATGGGCCAAGCTCGACGGGCAGAACAATCATGTTCCGGGCAAGCATGGCGTCCATGAACTTTTTCTCGCGATCACCGATGCCGCCGTCATCGCTCAGCAGAATCGCAAGGCCGATGGGATCATTCTTCGGCATATAAACCGGAATATTGGACAGTCTTTCAGCGCTTGCATGGATAACCGGTTCGTCGGAATCTGTGATTTTCGTCCAGAGCCTTGCAATTTTACCGGTGTGCATCGCGCCGTAAACACCCGCCGCAGCCACCAGCACCAGCCCTAACACAGTAAAGAGAACGCGTTTTTTCGTCATTTGCGGATGAACTCCAATGGGCTGCCATTGATCAGGGTTGTGGCATCAAGAAGGGCGCGAGGGGTTTCGAGGCCACCAGGGCAAACCATGTAATGCGGGGTCCAGACTGGATCGAATTTTTCCTTGAAGGCTTTCAGTCCATCAAAGTGATAGAGGTCGGCTCCGCGCTTGTAGATGAAGGAACCGAAACGGTTCCAACGGGATGCCAGCCTGCTGCCACTCAGGCCGGAAAGCGGTGCGGCGCCAAGATTGAACCACTTGTAGCCTTCTTCCTTGCTGGCCATCAGCAGCTTTGCAAACAGCGCGTCCATCAGGAGTTTATGCACATTCGGCATATAGCGCATCAGGTCGACGGTGATTTCGTATTTGCCCGCGCCGCGCCACATATTGGCGAATGCCACGATTTCTCCGTCACTTTTCAGGACAGCGACATCGAAACGTTTCATATATTCGTCGTCGAAGTAACCCAGCGAAAAGCCCTTTTCGCTGCCCGACTTGAAATCGAGCCAGGCGTCGGAGATCTCGCGCAAACGAGGAATGAGCGGAGGCACGTCGGCTGCCGGTATGATTTCAAACGTCAGGCCGTCCTTGTCGATCTTGCGGTCGGCATAGCGGAATGGCTGGCGACGTGGCCCGTCGAGCGAGAAAGTGGTGAGGTCGACGCGTGCGACTTCACCAAGCTTCAGGGCGACCAGTCCCATATCCAGAAACAGCGGCAGGCTTTGCGGGCCGACGCCGTAGAATACGGTCCGTAAGGCAAGCTTGTCAGCCAGCGCGTGAAATGACCATGCAAGCTCCTTACCCGTCTGTTCGTTGCCAATGGGCTCCCCAAGTGCAATCAGGCTCCCACCGGATTGCGCATACATGATGAAGGCGCTGTTGTCCGGGGCGAGAAGGAATTGCTTGTCGCCGAGCAGCGCCAGAGCGGCATCCGTGTGCGGCCATTGAGCAACCAGATCGGGCACGGTATCGGGTATGGAATAATCCACCTTCCGCTTGCGGTGTCCAGCTCGGTTGATAAGCGAATAGAGGCCTGCTGCGGCGACCACGGCAAAGACAAGCACAGTCGCCCGCAAGAAGCGGGGCGCGTTGCCGTTCCAAGCGAAATCCCACCAGAGATCGTTGGAATATTCCACATGCCGGTAGACGAAAAAGCCAAGCCACGTGGAAACGAGGACGGTTGTACCGACAGTCGCAATCCAGTTCCAGCTCAAGTCGAACGGCCCGGAAATGGGTCGTCGATAGAATGAATCCCCGAACCCCCAGAGCGTGAAGGCGAAAATGCAGAGAATGGTTGCTTCTTCCCAGTCGAGACCCTTCACCAGAGAAAAGGCAGCGCCACTGAGGAGAAGGATTAAGGCGGCCACCCAGGCTCGCGCAAGCCGCTTCGACAGGCCACGCGCTACAATGAGCAGCGCGACGCCGACGAGGCTGGCAGCAAGATGCGACATCTCCATGAGAGATTCAGGAACGATGTCGGAGAGGACCTCCACGCGGTAGCGAAGGTCCGGTGTCGCACCGGAAATGAGAAGAATGATGCCGCCAAGAAAGATGATACTGGCAGAAAGACTCGGGATAAGCGGTTCCACCAGACGTTTGGCGAAGCGCGCTTGTTTGCCGAGCATATGGCGGCGGCGCATGATCTCCCATATGAGAATGCCTGCCGTCGCCACAACAAGCGGCATTACCGTATAGACAAGCCGATATGCGAGAAGGCCTGCAATAGCATCCGGTTTTCCGCCCAGGCCAAGGCCCGCAATGATCGTTGCCTCAAAAGCTCCGAGACCACCTGGAGCATGACTGGCGATACCCAGCACAATGGCGATCACATAAACCAGTGCGAATACTGCAAAGCTTGGCACTGCATCGGCAGGCATGAGAACATAAAGAGTAGCGGCTGCAGCGCCCACATCCACCAGTCCGGCAAATATCTGGGTCAGCGCGCCTTTGGAATTGGGCAGGCGCAGGCTGAACGAGCCTATCGTGAAGCTGCGCTGTTCATGCGACAGCCAGTAGATCAGCCAGCCGATACCGCCCAGAATGGCGATGCCAGCGACAATATCTATGCGGGAATCGATGGCGGAGAGCCATGGAACATCCTGCGGGTCGATGAGAAGTGCCGCACCGACCATGATAATCAGCGCGAACCAGATGGCGAACCACGATGTTCCAACGATCTTGCCGATATCGGCTAGACTGACGCCTTCCGCAGCATAGATGCGATAACGCAGAGCACCGCCGGTCAGGAGGGAAAAGCCGAGCGCGTTGGAGATGGCGTAACCGGCTGCACCGGCCACGGCGGCAATGCGGCGCGGTATCTGGTTGGGCGCAATCGTATCCACTGCCACAACGTCATAGAGAGCGACGGCTGCATAGCTGACCGCCGTGAAGAACACAGCCAGACCAAGCGTCATCCATGAAATGTTGTGAAAGGCGGCAAGCGTTTCCGTGCGAGACGTGTGCTGAAGCAGATTCTCCAGCACATAGATCGCCAGCAACGCAATCGCGATGCCCGCTACCGGAAACAGGAAATGTTGGTAGCGTTTGAACCAGCCCGAATGTCTTGTCGACGTCGCAGATGGTGTTGAAGGCACTTCATCATCAATAAGGCTCATAGGAACGTCGTCCGGTTGGAGCAATATATTATAAATCGCGCAATGATCTCGATTTAGGGCGAACTTGTGTTCGAGCGAGATGCCGCATTGAAAATATTCTAAGTAGAGCAGAAGTTGGTCTATATAAGCCTGCGGTTGGGCCAGACCGCAAGTGATTTGATAGATTGAAAGAGGTATTGGTGCTCGATATTTCATATATGACCGCAGCCGGAGCCGGTGCGTTGTCGTTTCTGTCTCCCTGCGTGCTTCCGCTGGTGCCGCCCTATCTGTGTTATATGGCGGGTGTGAGCGTTGAAGATTTTCGTGCAGAGAAGGCGACAACCGTCGCGGCAGCACCTTCTGCGCGCCGTTCCCTGGCATTTGCGGCAATTTGCTTCGTTCTTGGTTTCACGACGGTTTTCGTGGCGCTTGGTGCCGGAGCGTCTTCCATCGGCGCCTTCCTGCGCGCATGGCAGCAGGAGATCGCAATCGTCGCTGGTGTCGTCATCATTTTGATGGGACTGAATTTCCTTGGTATTCTGCGTCTGTCGTTCCTGTCCCGCGAAGCGCGGTTTCAGGCACGCAATGCCCCTGCATCGCCGCTTGGAGCCTATGTCATGGGGCTGGCATTCGCCTTTGGCTGGACGCCCTGCATCGGGCCTGTTCTTGGGCCGATCCTGACGCTTGCAGGCGGTAGCAGCACAGTTGGCGAGGGCGCGTTATTGTTGGCGACCTATTCGCTTGGCCTTGGCATTCCGTTTTTGATTGCTGCCCTTTTTTCCGGCGCATTCATGCGGTTTCTTTCGCGGTTCCGGGTGCATCTCGGCAAGGTGGAAAAAGCGATGGGCGCACTTCTTGTTGCGGCAGGCGTCTTGTTCCTGACTGGCGGAATGCAATCCTTCTCGTTCTGGCTGCTTGAGAATTTCCCGGCGCTTGGGCGGTTGGGCTAAAAATCGACAGCAGCCCGTAAGTTTTCATAGACGCTTTGATGTTAAGAGCGAAGATCATCTCAATTTTCTGGACGATACCATGACAGACCGTACCTGCCTTTCCATCGTACTTGCCGCTGGCGAAGGCACGCGCATGAAATCCAGCTTGCCCAAGGTGCTGCATCAGGTGGCAGGCTTGCCGCTGGTCTCTCACGTGGTCAAGGCAGTTCAGGGCACCGGCAAAAGTGACGTTGCGCTGGTCGTAGGGCGTGGTGCCGAGGATGTGCGGGCGGCAGTGGAAAAGAATGCAGGCCCGGTGTCGGCATTCGAGCAGAAGGAACGCCTGGGCACGGCGCATGCGGTTCTCGCCGCACGCGAAGCAATAGAACGCGGCTATGACGATCTGCTGATCGTTTTCGGTGACACGCCGCTGATCGAGGCGCAATCTCTGCAAAAGGCCCGTGAACGACTGTCCGATGGTGCCGATGTCGTTGTTATCGGTTTTCGCCCGGATAATCCGTACGGCTATGGTCGTCTGATCGAGGAAGGCGACCAACTTGTCGCCATCGTCGAGGAAAAAGAAGCAACCGAAGCGCAAAAGCAGATCGGTTTCTGCAATGGCGGGCTGATGGCCGTTCGCGGTCAACACGCTCTGGCGCTTCTGGATGCGGTGGGCAATGACAACGCCAAGGGTGAATATTACCTCACCGATATCGTCGCCATCGCTCATGGCAAGGGTATGAACGTGACGGCTATCGAAGTGCCGGTCGATAACGTAATCGGCATCAACAATCGTGTTGAACTGGCCGAAGCAGAAACCATCTGGCAGCAGCGCAAGCGCCGCGAGATGATGCTTGCAGGCGTGACGCTTATCGCTCCGGAAACGGTATTCTTTTCGCACGACACGCTGATCGAGGCGGATGTTATCGTTGAACCGAACGTCTTCTTCGGTCCTCATGTGCGTGTGTCGACAGGCGCCTTGATCCATTCGTTCTCGCATATGGAAGGTGCCGATGTTGGTCCGAAGGCGGAGATAGGACCGTTTGCGCGCCTGCGTCCCGGCGCAAATCTCGGTGAGAAGACCAAGGTCGGCAATTTCTGCGAAGTGAAGAATGCGACGGTGCACAAAGGCGCGAAGATCAATCACCTGACCTATATCGGCGACGCGACAGTCGGCGCATCAAGCAACATCGGTGCAGGCACGATCACCTGCAATTACGACGGTTATAACAAGTACAAAACGGTGATTGGCGAGAACGCATTCATCGGGTCGAACAGCTCGCTGGTTGCTCCGGTAGAAATTGGCGACAATGCCTATATCGCGTCGGGCAGCACGATTACTGACAATGTTCCCGCCGATGCGCTGGCTTTCGGTCGCGCACGCCAGGAAACGAAAGAGGGGCGGGCGAAGATCCTGCGAGAGAAGTACGCCGCCATCAAAGCGGCTAAAACCTCCACCAAATGAATCATCCAATTGTTTAAGCGAACGGCAATCCCCTGGGTTGCCGTTCTGCGTTAGAATCTTTAAACCGCGAAGCAACACGCCTGAACGTTGGATTTGGAGCAGCCTATGTGTGGAATTATCGGCATAATTGGAAATAACGAAGTCGCTCCGCTTCTTGTGGATGCACTGAAGCGGCTTGAATATCGCGGCTACGATTCTGCCGGTATTGCCACACTGCAGAACGGCAGGCTCGACCGCCGCCGTGCCGAAGGCAAGCTGGTCAATCTGGAAAAGCGCCTGGCCGGAGAGCCGCTTCCTGGCGTCATCGGTATCGGCCATACCCGCTGGGCTACGCACGGCAAGCCTGTGGAACGCAATGCGCATCCGCACATTACCGAGCGTCTCGCGGTCGTTCATAACGGCATCATCGAGAATTTCGCCGAACTTCGCACCATGCTTGAGGCGGAAGGCTACAAGTTCCAGACAGAAACCGATACCGAAGCTGTTGCCCATCTGGTGACCCGTGAGCTGGCAAAGGGCAAGTCCCCGGTTGAAGCCGTGCGCGACAGCCTGCCGATGCTGCATGGTGCCTTCGCACTCGCCTTCCTGTTCGAAGGGGACGAAGAACTGTTGATCGGTGCACGTCAGGGGCCGCCGCTCGCCGTCGGTTATGGCGAAGGAGAAATGTTCCTCGGTTCCGACGCCATCGCACTTTCGCCTTTCACGGATACCATTGCCTATCTCGAAGATGGCGATTGGGCCGTTCTGACGCGCAAGGGCGTGACGGTTTACGACGAAAACAACAGCGAAGTTGAGCGCCCGATTCAAAAGACGCAGACGGCAAACATGCTCGTTTCCAAAGGTAATCATCGTCACTTCATGCAGAAGGAGATGTTTGAGCAGCCGGAAGTGATTTCCCACACGCTTGCCAACTATCTCGACTTCACGACGGGTAAGGTGCGCCAGGAAGCGATTGGTATTGATTTCAGCAAAATTGACCGCCTGACGATTTCTGCTTGCGGCACGGCCTACTATGCGGCATCCGTTGGCAAATACTGGTTCGAGCAGATTGCGCGACTGCCGGTCGACAGCGATATCGCTTCCGAATTCCGCTATCGCGAAATGCCGCTCTCGAAGGATTCGCTGGCGATGTTCGTGTCGCAGTCAGGCGAAACGGCTGATACGCTGGCTTCGCTACGTTACTGCAAGTCGCAGGGATTGAAGATCGCCGCTGTCGTGAACGTCACCGGCTCAACCATTGCGCGTGAATCTGATGCCGTTTTCCCGACGCTTGCGGGCCCTGAAATCGGCGTTGCTTCCACCAAGGCCTTTACCTGCCAGCTGTCGGCCATGGCCTCACTGGTAATTGCAGCCGCGAAATCGCGTGGCGCAATCGATGACAAGCGGGAACAGGAATTGGTACGTCAGCTTTCCGAAGCGCCACGTTTCATCAACCAGGTTCTGAAGCTGGAAGACCAGATCGCTGCGGTCTGCCATGAACTGGCCAAGGTCAATCATGTGCTTTATCTCGGTCGCGGCACGTCCTTCCCGCTGGCGATGGAAGGTGCACTGAAGCTGAAGGAAATTTCCTATATCCACGCCGAAGGCTATGCTGCCGGTGAATTGAAGCACGGCCCGATTGCACTGATCGATGAAAGCATGCCGGTAATCGTCATTGCGCCGTCTGATCGTCTCTATGAGAAGACCGTTTCCAACATGCAGGAAGTCGCAGCGCGTGGCGGTCGCATCATTCTTATCACCGATAAGAAGGGCGCTGAAGCTGCAAGCATCGACACGATGGCAACCATTGTTCTGCCGGATGTGCCGGAATTCATTACGCCGCTGGTTTATGCGTTGCCGATCCAGATGCTGGCCTATCACACTGCAATCCTCATGGGGACGGATGTTGATCAGCCGCGCAATCTGGCAAAGTCGGTAACTGTCGAGTAAATTCAGCTTGTTATAGAAAGACCTTTATAAGTTAATAGAAATGGCGGCGGATTGCCGCCATTTTGCTATCCAGCTCTTAAGAGTCTGATCGCTTCGTCGCGCCCGAAAAGATAAAGCAGGACGCGCAACGCCTGTCCGCGCTCGGATTCCAGATCTGGGTCGCTTGTCAAAATATAGCGTGCATCCTTGCGAGCGATTTCCAGAAGATCGCCATGTGCCTCGATGGAGGCCAAACGGAAGCCCGGGGTGCCGGATTGCCGTGTGCCGAGCAATTCGCCTTCACCGCGCAGTTTCAAATCTTCTTCGGCGATGCGAAAACCGTCTTCCGTCTCGCGCATGACCCTCAGCCGGGCTTGTGCGATTTCTCCCAGCGGGCCTTTGTAAAGCAGCAGGCAGGTCGATGGTTTGTCGCCGCGACCCACGCGACCGCGTAGCTGGTGCAATTGCGACAGACCGAACCGTTCAGCATGCTCGATGACGATGATCGTGGCGTCGGGCACATCCACGCCGACTTCGATCACGGTAGTCGCGACGAGAACCCGTGTTTCGCCTTGTTTGAATGCTCGCATGGCCTCGTCTTTTTCAGCCCCGTTCATGCGGCCATGGATAAGGCCGATGCGCTCGCCGAAGGCGGGCTTGAGGCTTTCGAAACGTTCTTCCGCCGAAGTCAGTTCAACGACTTCGGATTCCTCCACGAGCGGGCAAATCCAGTAGATTTTTTGACCTTCTGCCACGGCCTTCCGGATGCGCTCGACAAGTTCGCCCATGCGTTCCATTGGCACAATGGCAGTCGTAATGGGCTGGCGTCCGGCAGGTTTCTCGGTCAGTTTCGACACGTCCATATCGCCGAAGGCTGTAAGCACGAGGGTCCGCGGTATTGGCGTGGCGGTCATAACCAGCATATCAGGTGCAGAACCCTTTGCGGTTAGCATCAGACGCTGATGCACGCCGAAGCGATGTTGTTCATCGATGATGACCAGAACGAGGTCGTGATATTCGACCTTTTCCTGAAAAAGAGCGTGCGTGCCGATGACGATATCGATCTCGCCGCTTTTCAATCCTTCGAGAACTGCGTTCCGGTCACGGCCCTTTTCGCGACCGGTCAGCAGCGCTGCTTTCAGTCCGGCCTTCTCCGCGAGTGGAGCGATGGTTGCAAAATGCTGGCGGGCGAGAACTTCCGTTGGGGCCATGAGTGCTGACTGACCGCCGGATTCAGCGGCGTGCGCCATGGACAGCAATCCAACGACCGTCTTGCCAGAGCCGACATCGCCCTGCAAAAGCCGCAACATGCGCTCAGGCGATTTGAGGTCTGTGATGATTTCGCGAACCGCCTGATCCTGCCCTTTGGTCAAGCGATAGGGCAGATGCCGCATGATCTCGGCAACGATGCGTCCGGTGCCCTCCAGGGGGCGACCGGAAAGCCTGCGTGTCTTGGCGCGCACGAGGGCGAGCGCCAGTTGCCCGGCCAGAAATTCGTCATATGCGAGCCTGCGTCGCGAAATGCTTTCAAGCGCGATGTCCGACGGATCTTCGGGCAGGTGAAGCGTGTTGAGCGATTGCTGAAAACTGGTGAAGCGCTCGCGCGCCAGCAAGGGTGGGTCGATCCATTCCGGCAGCGGAGGTACACGGCTCAAAGCTTCCTTGATAGCGCGTGCCAGTGTCTTGGGCGACAGGCCCGCAGTCAGCGGATAGACAGGTTCGACCATCGGCAGATTGGCCGCATCTTCCAGGCTTGCAATATAGTCCGGGTGGACCATGGAGGCCCGGCCGTTGAACCATTCCACCTTGCCTGACACGATGACTGTTTCGCCTTCGGGCAGCATTTTGTGCAGCCATGGCAATTGCGCATGGAAGAAGGTCAACGCGATTTCGCCGGTGTCGTCATGGGCGAAGACGCGATGCGGAACATTGCCACGTCCGGGTGGTGCGGGCTGATGCTGGTCGACAATGACTTCCAGCGTGACGATTGCACCTTCCTGCGCTAGGGCGATGCCGGGCCGATTGCGCCGGTCGATCACACTGTGCGGTGCCAGAAACAGCAGTTGCCCGACCTTGGGTTCTGCGCCTGGTATATCTGTGCCAAGCAGTTTTCCAAGCAGGGCGGCAACCTTCGGGCCAATGCCGGAAAGCGAACGAACGGAAGCAAAAAATGGATCGAGCATGGATGGGCGCATGGGCTTGAGCATTAACTGCTTCGCCTCACGGTGCAAGGGCAGTGCATAATCTTTCTGTGCTCTTTTTGTTCTTGTTGGATAAACGGGTTCCCGTTTGTCGCGCAGATGCTATATACCAGCAGCAATTTGAATGATTGGAGCTTACCGAGGATGACTGGCAGCACATTGGCGACGGAAAATCTGGACGTACGGCGCCGCAAGCTTCTGTTTCGCGCGTGGCATCGCGGTATGCGCGAGATGGATCTGATCCTCGGGCAATATGCGGATGAATATATTGTCGGCTTCACCGACCCGCAGCTCGATGAGTTCGAGCATATTCTTGAAGTGCTTGACCGCGATCTTCTCAAATGGGTGACGGGTGAAAGCCCGATCCCGGCAGATTACGACACGCCTCTGTTCCGCGATATTGTCGCTTTCCGCGACCGCATAGAATTCTGAGTTCAAGGTTCCCATGCCCGTTTTCAGCAAACTAGGTCTCAAGTCCTCCAGCGCGCTCGGGGCAAATCGTCATATCGTGATCGACGGCGTTGCCGACGGTTACGAGGCGTTCTGTCTCATTCGTCTGGCGGAAGAGATCGGCGAACGCGGGCCGATCATGTATATCGTGCGCGACGGGCAGCGCATTGCCGATCTGGAGCAAGTCTTGAATTTCGTGGCACCGGATATGCCGGTTCTGCATCTGCCTGCATGGGATTGCTTGCCCTATGACCGTGTGTCGCCCGGCGCAGACGCATCTGCACGCCGGCTGGCCGCACTCAGCGCGCTGTCCGAGCTGAAAAAGACGCCGCATCCGGCCATCATTCTCACCACAGCCAATGCCGTTCTGCAAAAGCTGCCGCCGGAAGCGGCTATTGCAGAACAGGTGATTTCGGCGCGTCCCGGCAACCAGCTGGATATGAACGATCTGGCATCCCGGCTGGAGCGTAACGGTTTCGAACGTGTTTCCACCGTGCGCGACATCGGCGAATTTGCTGTTCGTGGCGGCATTCTCGATCTTTATGCGCCGGGGGCGGAAGAGCCGCTGCGGCTTGATTTCTTTGGCGACACACTGGAATCAATCCGCGCTTTCGATCCGGCTTCGCAGCGCACCACGGGTACCCGCAAGGAGTTCGTGCTCCAGCCGATGAGCGAAATCACGCTTTCGCCGGACATGATCAGCCGTTTCCGCAAGAATTACGTCGCGATGTTCGGTGCGCCGCAGCGCGACGACGCGCTCTATCAGGCAATCAGCGAAGGTCGCCGTTTTGCGGGCATGGAACACTGGCTGCCGCTGTTCTATGACAAGCTCGATACTGTGTTCGACCATGTGGGCAATATGCCGGTGGTGTTCGACCATCTGGTGCATGAAGCGCTGACCGAGCGCCACACCATGGTTGTCGATCATTACGAGGCGCGGCTGAGACAGGCGGAAGGCAAGGAGCCGGGCAGCGATGCCGTGCCTTACAAGCCGGTCAAGCCGGAAGCGCTTTATCTCACACCGTCAGAGGTCGAGAAGCACGCCGAAGCCGGGGGCGTGCGCATCGACCTGACGCCATTCGGTGCGCCGGAGGTTACAGGGCGGACGATTGTTCATGCGGATGTGCATAAGGGCCGCAGCTTTGCCGAGGAGCGCGCCGCTACCGACGTGAACCTGTTCGAGGCGGTGGTGAAGCATATTGCAGAACTGCGTGCAGCGGGCAAGAAAGTGCTGGTTGCTGCCTGGACTGAAGGTTCTCTCGACCGTCTTTTGCAGGTCCTTGATGAACATGGGCTGGAAAAAATCGAGTCGGTTGACCGGCTTTCTACCGTCAAGGCGCTATCGCGCGACAAGGTAACGGCTGCTGTGCTGGCCGTCGAGAGCGGCTTCGATGCTGGCGATCTCGTCATTGTGGCCGAGCAGGATATTCTGGGTGACCGTCTTATCCGCCGTTCCAAGCGTCGCAAGCGCGATCAGGATTTCATCTCGGAAGTCGCCTCGCTAAACGCTGGCGATATTGTCGTCCATGTCGATCACGGTATCGGCCGCTTCATTGGCCTCAAGACCATTACCGCCGCTGGTGCTCCGCATGACTGTCTAGAAATCCATTATGCGGGTGATGACCGGCTGTTTCTGCCGGTTGAAAATATCGAGCTGCTCTCGCGTTATGGTTCGGAAGGCTCCGATGCGGTTCTCGACAAGCTTGGTGGCGGCGCATGGCAGATGCGCAAGGCTAAGCTCAAGAAACGCCTGCTTGAGATTGCCGGGCATCTGATCCAGATCGCTGCCGAACGGCAGATGCGCGGTGCGCCGGTGATGACGCCGCCGGACGGACTTTATGCCGAATTCTCCGCTCGTTTTCCCTATGATGAAACCGACGACCAGCTAACTGCTATCGAGTCCGTGGCGGATGATCTGGCTGCTGGCAAGCCGATGGATCGCCTGATCTGCGGCGATGTGGGCTTTGGCAAAACGGAAGTAGCGCTGCGTGCCGCCTTCATTGCTGCGATGAGCGGCGTTCAGGTGGCGGTCGTCGTGCCGACGACGCTTCTGTCACGCCAGCATTTCAAGACCTTCTCGAAGCGCTTCCATGGCCTGCCGATCAATCTGGCCCATGCCTCGCGTCTTGTCGGCACGAAGGAGCTTGCTGCTGCCAAGAAAGGGCTGGAAGAAGGGACCGTCGATATTGTCGTCGGCACGCATGCGCTGCTCGGCAACTCGATCAAGTTCAAGAATCTCGGCCTGCTCATCATCGATGAAGAGCAGCATTTCGGCGTCAAGCACAAGGAGCGGCTGAAGGAACTGAAGTCGGACGTGCATGTGCTGACATTGTCCGCCACGCCGATTCCGCGCACTTTGCAGCTTGCGCTGACCGGTGTGCGAGAACTCTCGCTCATCACCACGCCTCCTGTCGATCGTATGGCGGTGCGCACCTTTGTCTCGCCGTTCGATCCGCTCGTCATTCGCGAAACGCTTTTGCGCGAACGCTATCGCGGCGGCCAGAGTTTCTACGTCTGCCCGCGCATTTCCGATCTTGGCGAGATCGAAGAGTTCCTGAAAACGCATGTGCCCGAACTGAAAGTGGCCGTGGCCCATGGCCAGATGGCGCCGGGCGTGCTGGATGACATCATGAACGCCTTCTATGACGGCCAGTATGATGTACTTCTGTCTACGACCATCGTGGAATCCGGCCTCGATATTCCGACGGCCAACACGATGATCGTGCACCGCGCCGATATGTTCGGCCTGGCTCAGTTGTACCAGCTTCGCGGTCGGGTCGGCCGTTCCAAGCAACGCGCCTTTGCGCTGTTCACCCTTCCGGCGGGTAAGATGCTGACGCAGATGGCGGAACGTCGCCTCAAGGTTCTGCAGTCGCTCGACACGCTGGGCGCAGGCTTCCAGCTTGCCAGCCACGATATGGATATTCGCGGGGCAGGTAATCTGCTCGGCGAAGAGCAATCGGGCCATATCAAGGAAGTTGGATTCGAGCTTTATCAGCAGATGCTGGAAGAGGCGGTGGCCACGCTCAAGGGCACTGTCGAAGTTGAGGACAGCCAGTGGTCGCCGCAGATCGCGATCGGCACTGCCGTGATGATCCCCGAAGCCTATGTGCCCGACCTGCAACTGCGTCTTGGCCTTTATCGCCGTCTGGCTGATCTGGAAGAGCCGCAGGATATCGATGCCTTCGGTGCCGAACTCATCGACCGTTTCGGTCCGATGCCCGACGAAGTGCAGCATTTGCTCAAGATTGTTTATATCAAGGCGCTTTGCCGCCGCGCGAATGTCGAGAAGCTCGATGCCGGTCCGAAGGGCGTGGTCATCCAGTTCCGCAATGCGACCTTCAACAATCCTGTCGGGCTGGTGAAAATGATCGGCGAACAGGGCTCCATGGCCAAGATCAGGCCGGATCAGAGCATCGTCTTCATCCGCGACTGGCCGACACCGGAAAAGCGCCTCAACGGTTCTGCCGTCATCATGACGCAACTGGCGAAGATCGCGGTGGGGTGAAGATCATTTCACTCCGTGCGGGAGTGATCGCGCCCGCAATGCCCGCAATTGCGATGTGGAATTGGGCCGTATCCAACGATAAAGCCCTTTTTGCTCTGATAGACTGAAAGACCGCATTCCGGGCAATAAAAGCCGTACAACATCGCGAGTGCATGTCCGACGAAAAATGCAAAGCCTGCGATCAGACCAAGGGGCTCCGGTAACTGCTCAAACAGCGGCAGCCAATAAGAAATGGTAAAAATCAGAGCGACTATCCAGCATGTGAACAGCCATGATTTCAGATAGAGCGACATAACTCTAACTCGATTATTTCCAGCCAAAGTGCGAAGCGGTTTTGCGTAGGACAATGCGACAAAGCAAATAGTTAGAGCGGTTCCGACGATTCTGTTAAAACAGGAACCGCTCTAGCGATCTTCAGAAATCCCCGGCTCAAAGCCTTCTGCCGTCTGGCGGATGGCGTCAGCAAGGACATCTGCCGTCTGAGCGCCCATGACAGCATATTTCTGATCGATGATGAAACAAGGTACGCCGCGCACGCCAATGCGGCTGGCAGTATCGATCTCTTCACGAATCGTTGCCCTGTCGGCCTCGCTTTGCAGGAGACGGGCAACAACTGCGGCATCCATGCCGACACTTGCCGCCGCATCGACCAGCACTTCATGATCGCCGATATCCTGTCCCTGCTCGAAATAGAGCGAGAACAACATGCCGACCATCCGGTCCTGCGTATCGGGAGCAGCCTGTGCAGCCCAATGGATGACACGATGGGCGTCGAGAGTATTTGGCGCGCGGGCGATGGCGTCGAAATCGAAGACAATGCCGTTTTCCTCGCCAAGCTGCGTCAGTTGCTTGTGGATGTCATCGATCTTTCCGCCTGTGCCGAATTTCTCTCGCATATAGGTCCGGCGGTCCTTTCCCTGCGGAGGCAGGGTCGGATCGAGCTGGAAGGGGCGCCAGCGTACTTCCGCCTCCACATCCGGCACCATGGCAAGAGCCGCCTCGAGGCGCTTGCGCCCCAGAAAGCACCAAGGGCAGACGACGTCGGACACGACATCGATAGTTATCTTTCTGGTGGCCATGGCAGTGTCTCCATACGGGAACCAGAGGCGTCGCCTCCGGTTGAATGCTCATCATATATTGGGTGCATGTAGGGCGAATTACATCAACGTTAAAGCCCGATCATGGCTTTGCGCGCCACCAGGTGGGCAGTTGATAGCCATAGAGCGAAGTCTTCTTCGGGTGATCGATGCGATCCCAGCGCGCCACCCACTGATAGGGCAGGTGGTAGAGCGGAATGTAATAATCCCCGGAGATAAGCACGCGATCGAGCGCGCGGACCGCACTCACGAAATCGGCGCGGCTTCTGGCTGCCAGCAGCGCTTCAATCATCGCATCTACTGCCGGATCGGCAACACCTGGATAGTTGAAACTTCCCTGAACGTCACGCGAGGCTGCGCCCCAGCGCATCCATTGTTCGTTGCCGGGCGAAAGCGACCCGGTCAGCGCTCCGAGAATCATGTCGTAGTCGAATGTCTGGAGACGTTGTTGATACTGGGCGTCGTCCACAGTGCGTATTTCGATTGTGATGCCCAGTCGCGCGAGATTACGCTTATAGGCCAGTGCGACTTTTTCCTCGTCGGGCGAGCGCGTCATGATCTCGAATTTAAGCGGGTTGCCGGCGGGATCGACTGCGAGACCGTGTTCAAATTGGAAACCGGCCTCAGTCAGCAGATCATAGGCTTTCTTTGCTGGCGTGCGGTCATGACCGCTGCCGTCCGTTACGGGCGGGTGCCATGTACCGTTCATGACATCGTCGCGAACGGCTTCGGGGAATGGTTTCAGCAACTGCTTCTCGCGCTCATCGGCAGGCTTGCCGACGGAAGAAAGCTCCGATCCTTCCCAAAAACTCTGCGTGCGGCGGTATTGATCGGCGAAAAGGTTGCGGTTGGCCCATTCGAAATCGAACAGCAGCCCCAGAGCCTGCCGTACGCGACGGTCGGCGAAAATTGGGCGGCGTGTGTTGAACACGAAGCCAAACATGTTGGCAGGCGTGCCTTTTTCAAAGCTGTCCTTGATAACGCGGCCCTGTTTTACAGCCGGGAAGTCATAAAGCTTCTCCCATCGAGTAGGGTTTGCCTCGATGAAGACATCCAGCAGGCCCTTCTTGAAAGACTCGAACAGGGACGTCTCGTTTCTGTAATATTCAATCGTCAACGTATCGAAGTTGTTGAGGCCGCGCTGCGATGGCAGATCCTTGCCCCAATAGTCTGGATTACGCTTATAGATGATACGCTGGCCGGGCTGCACGCCGGAAACGAGATAAGGGCCGCTGCCGACAGGCGGCTTAAGGGATGAATTGCCGAAGGTTTCGCGATCAATGGCGTGCTTTGGCAGGACAGGCATCGACGAAGCGATCAGCATCGGAAATTCGCGATCCGACTTGTCGTTGAAGGTGAAGCGAACGGAGCGTTCCCCTGTCTTTTCGATCTTATCGATTCGACTCATACGGTTATTGTAGGGAGGGCGTCCCTTTTCCGTCAGGATGTCGTAGGTAAAGAGAACGTCGTCCACCGTCACCGGCTGGCCGTCGGACCATTTTGCCTTCGGGTTCAGGGTGAATTCGACCCATTTGCGATCTGGATCGACCGCAACCTTTTCAGCCAGCAGACCGTAAAGGGTAAAGGGTTCATCCCGCGACCGCTGCATGAGCGTTTCATAAGCCAGATTGCCGAGGTCAACATCCCCGAACAGGCCGCGCGCCGTCGTCCGCATGCTTTTCAGCACAAATGGGTTGAGACTGTCGAAAGTACCGTTAACGCCCATTGTGATGGCGCCGCCCTTTGGAGCGTCAGCGTTTGCGTAAGGAAAATGGGTGAAGTCAGCAGGCAGCGCCACATCTCCATGCATGGAGAGCGCATAGTCCGGCTGTGCTTCGGCTATCGCCTGCGCCGGCAGCACGCCGACGACAGCTCCGGTAAGGCTCGCAAGAACCACGTTGCGGAGAAAGGCAATCAATCCGTTCAACTTCAATCGTCCATTGTAAATAAGTTTGATGGTCGCCGCCGGAAGCGTCGATTCGGAACCGAAAACTAGCATGATCGTACATTAAGTGCGGAATTAGGGCGTGTCCGCCACGCGACAGTAAGGGCTAAAATAAAGATTTTGGCGGATTCCGGGCATGGAATGTCGAAACTCATCTGGATTCATACCCCTAGTCGTTGTAACACGGCTCCGGATTGGGGCCCGGAAGGGTCCGGATGGGGGCTAAAATCCCCAAGGTCACGCTGTTGCCGCATTTTCAAACCAGTGACGGTCTATCGCTGACTTATAATACAGAACGGGAACTATAGATCAGAGCGTTGAAAGGAACCTGTTGATCATGTCCAGCACTAAGACAATCGCTGCCGCATCTGCCATTGCTGGCGCGTTCGCCCTGCTTGCCTCCGCGACGATGTCCGCATCGGCGCAGCAGCCGCCACAGGGCTGGTTCAAGGTTTGCTCGAAGCAGGAAGACAATGACATCTGCAACACGCAGAACATCGTCACCGCGGATTCCGGCCAGCTCCTGACTGCCGTCAACCTCATCGAGATTAAAGGCAAGATCAACCGCAAGATCTTCCAGGTGACTGTTCCTATTGGTCGTCTGATTCCTGCCGGTGTCGGCCTCCAGATCGACAACAACAAGCCGGTCAAGCTTGAATACGGCATCTGCTTCCCGGATCGCTGCATCGCCGAAGCTCCACTGACGGACGATCTTATCAATGCGCTCAAGAAGGGCGGCAAGCTGACCCTGACTTCGGTCAACTATCAGAACAAGCCGAACCCGATTCCGGTTGCACTCACCGGCTTCTCCGGCGCCCTGACCGGTCCGGCTCTCAAGCAGTCGGAACTGGAAGAACGCCAGAAGGAACTTCAGGACGCCGTCCAGAAGCGCCAGAAGGATTTTGAAGCCAAGATGAAGGCTGAACAGGACAAGGCAAAGGGCGCAGCTAACTAAGCTGCTGTCTGTCCGGTATGTTATGAAAAAGGGGCGCTTCAAGCGCCCCTTTTGTTTTGAACCATGACTTGAGACGAAACTTCTATCCTAGTTCGAATGCTGTGATTTTACGCGATAAGAACCGTTGTCCTGTCGATCAAACATCTCCTCGATCTGAGGATGGCGCAAAGGCTCGCCGCTTAGATCAGGCACCAGGTTCTGCTCCGATACATAGGCGACATATTCGGATTCCGCGTTTTCCGCGAGCAGATGGTAAAAAGGCTGGTCGCGATGCGGGCGCGCTTCCTCTGGAATGGACTCGTACCATTCCTCAGTATTCGCAAACTCGGGGTCCACGTCGAAGATAACCCCGCGGAACGGGAACAACCGGTGCCTGACGACCTGACCGATCTGAAATTTCGCGTGCTTTATCTGTGTCATACCCATGCAACACTATGTAGTTCACCGCGTGACAAATTAAAGTCGGCGGCAACCGGCAATTCTGTCTGTTCGATGTCTCGGATGATCTGAAAACGATCTTAGCTGGAGCGCTTTCCGTCGCTTCGTTGTGGAAGGCTCGGCAGTTTTGGTAGAAAATGTGAGAAACCGCTGCCGGGACGAAGCCCCTCACGCATGAAGAACGCGCGCAGTGGCGCAAAAGAGCGAAGCATTTCCAATCCGACTCCACGCACGATCTGGGCTGGAAGCATGCCGGAGAGAAGCGAACGATTGAGCGCATCGACCGAGCCGGTGCGGGCCAGAATATCCGGACGTCTGGCGCGGTCATAGGCGCGGATGACTCGATCTGAACCCGGATCGACTGGATCGCTTTCAATAGCCTTGACCAGCGTTTCGACATCGCGCGAGCCCAGATTGAGGCCTTGTGCGCCAATCGGTGGAAACACATGCGCGGCTTCACCGATCAGAATCGTGCGCTTGGCCGCAAAGACATGGGGCACGAGGCCGGAAAGGGGCCAGGCCTGCGGCTTGATTTCGAGCTTAATCTTGCCCAGCATGGACTGCATCATGTCTTCGATGCGCTGAGCGAGCGTCGTTTCATCAAGCGCGAGAAGCGCTTCGGCGCGACCCGGATTGACCACCCAGACGAGGCTTGAGCGCTTGCCTTTCAACGGCACTTGAGTGAAAGGGCCTTCTTCGGTGTGGAATTCCGTCGAAATATTCTCGTGGTCGACACTATGCGAGAAGGAAAGCACAACGGCTGTCTGCGGATAGCTCCAGCGGCGTATGCGGATGCCTGCCGCTTCGCGAGCCATGGAATTGCGCCCATCGGCTGCCACGACCAGCCGCGTATGCAACGTGTCACCACCCGAAAGAGTGATGGTCACGTGGTCGCCATTGTGGCGATATTCGATGACGGAGGCATTGATGCGTTGGACATTCGGATTGCGGGAAACGGCCCCAGCCAGTTTCTCGTTCAAAACGGCATTGGGGATATTGTAGCCGAACGCGGTCTCGTCGATTTCACCCGCGCGGAAGGTCACGGTTGGGCTTCTCACGAGCCGTCGCGTCGCGTCGACAATGCGCATGGAAGCGAGGGGGGCTGCTTCCGGCTCGATATCCGACCAGACGCCCAGTCCCTCCAGTAATCTGATGGCAGGCATCATGAGTGCGGTGGTGCGGCGGTCGCTCTTGTCTGTCTCCGGTCCCAGCAACACGGTGCGATAGCCTTTTGTGCCAAGCGCCAGCGCTGCCATCATTCCGGCAGGCCCGCTGCCGCTGATGACAATATCAGTGAGAGGCTTGTTCACAACAAGATCGTTCATCGTGTTTTATCCCTGGTCCGACAGCGCAGACCTCGTGACCGTTCGCTATGCATGTCGCATCCATCGATGATTCCAGACGGATGCGTTTGAGCTGCACTTAAACCGAATTGCAGGCAAAAGACCATTCTTCCGTGGGATTATGGCGGATTTGCCTCACGCCTTACTTGCTCTTTTGTGCTTATTCAGGGAAAGCTGCTGCAAGATCATGGCTTTTCCTGGGGGAGAAGCTATTCAACGATCTTGAGAGTTGGGGACGTCAGTTTGTTTGGTGTACGCGCTCCCCGTTTGATGAAATGTACTCGCTGCCTTAGAGCGCCGTGCGTCCTTGCGGACGCACAATGGACGCTCTAACTTGTTGAATTAATGCATCGTGCTTTTCAAAAATCGGAATCGATTTTTGAAAAGCACGATGCGGGGAATGTCTTGGGCGGGATATGCGCGGCGACAAACTGAAATGGCGGACGGCGTGAAAACCAAACTGACCGGAAAACTCAAAGCCAAGAAAGTCACCGCGCCGCAAGCCAAGGCGTTTTCGGTTCATCTTCTGACGGCATCGGGTTCGTTTCTGGCGTTCCTTTCCATAGTGGCGGCCAGTGACGGGCGCTATACGGCCATGTGGTGGTGGCTGGGACTGGCGCTTTTCGTCGATGGTATCGACGGCCCCATCGCACGCAAGCTCGAAGTCAAATATGTTCTGCCAAACTGGTCTGGCGAACTTCTCGACAACATCATCGATTACGTTACCTATGTTCTGATACCAGCCTTCGCGCTATATCAGAGCGGATTCATGGGGACGTATCTGTCATTCATTTCCGGCGCGATCATCGTGGTTTCGAGCGCGATTTATTATGCCGACACCGGCATGAAGACGAAGGAGAACTTCTTCAAGGGCTTCCCGGTCGTCTGGAACATGGTGGTCTTTACGCTTTTCATAGTCAGGCCGGGAGAGTGGGTCGCCTTTGCAACGGTTGTCGTGTCGGCAATCCTGTCGTTCCTGCCGATCAACTTCCTGCATCCGGTGCGCGTTGTGCGCCTGCGACCACTTAACCTGACGGTTTTCCTGCTCTGGTGTGCCTTTGGTGCGGCTGCGCTCTATTATACTCTGGACGCGCCGTTGTGGGTCCGCGTCGGCATATCCGTGACGGGCCTCTACATCTACTTCATCGGCGCTGTCATGCAGTTTTTCCCGGGATTGGGACGAACTGCCACCGTCGTCGCGGCTGAGAAAGCCGCTGCCGCAAAGAAGAGTGGAGAAGCATGATGATCAATGCCATTCGCGTCCATCAGACCGGTGGGCCGGAAGTCATGAAGTATGAACAGATCGAGATAGGCGAACCCGGTCCGGGCGAGGCGAAAGTGCACCATGAAGCCGTCGGTCTGAACTTTATCGACGTCTATTTTCGCACCGGGCTTTACAAGGCGGCCCAGATGCCGTTTACGCCCGGCAATGAAGGTGCGGGCACGGTCATTGCGGTTGGTCCAGGCGTTGGGGATGTTCGTGTCGGCGACCGCGTTGCTTATGTGGCAACGCCGGGCTCCTATGCAGACGAGCGCATTCTCCCAGCCGACCGGCTGGTCAAGGTTCCAGACAATGTTGACCTGAAAACCGCCGCCTCCATGATGTTGAAGGGCATGACGGCGCAATATCTTCTGCGGCGTACGTTCAAGGTGGAACCGGGGCAGACGATCCTGTTTCACGCGGCTGCTGGCGGTGTGGGCTTGATTGCCGGACAATGGGCGAAGCACCTTGGCGCCAAGGTCATCGGTACGGCGGGATCGGAAGAAAAGATCGCGCTGGCCAGAAAGCATGGCTACGACCATGTCATCAACTACCGTACCGAGAACTTTGCCGAAAAGGTGAAGGAACTGACCGACGGAGCGGGGGTTGACGTCGTCTATGATTCCGTTGGGCGCGATACCTATATGGGCTCGCTCGACGTGCTGAAGCCGCTTGGCATGTTTGCCTGCTTCGGGCAATCGTCTGGCGTCATTCCGCCGTTCGATCTTGGCATTCTGGCGCAGAAGGGTTCGCTGTTCGCCACACGTCCAACGCTATTCAATTACATCGCCAAGCGGGCGGACCTCGAAAAGACGGCAGCAGAGCTTTTCGATGTGGTCGGAAGCGGAGCCGTCAAGATCGAGATCAACCAGACCTATGCGCTCAAGGATGCGAGCAAGGCGCATGAGGATCTGGAAGCCCGCAAAACGACAGGAACTACCATTCTGCTTCCATAATAAGGCCCAGGATTGCAGCGGTGTGCATATGTCCACCGCTGCTTGCTTTTAGGCTTTTCAAGAGCAGACTTGCTGGATAAGGTCTCACAAAAATACAATTGGGGAACAATGACAGCGCCTTTAACCGACCGGCCTCTTCTGGATGTCCGCCGGCTCACGAAAGTATTTGGTCAGCTGCGGGCCTGCGATGGTGTCGATCTCACCATCGGGGAAGGCGAAATTCACGCGCTTCTGGGTGAAAACGGCGCTGGAAAATCCACCTTTGTGAAAATGCTGTTCGGCGCATTGCAACCTCTTGAAGGCGAAATTGTCTGGAAGGGGAAGCCGGTCACCATAGACGAACCCGGTGTCGCAAGAAAACTTGGCATCGGCATGGTTTTTCAGCATTTTTCGCTGTTCGACTCGCTTACCGCCGCTGAAAATATAGCCCTGTCGCTCGACCGTTCGCTGCCGCTTTCAGACGTTGCAAAGCGTGCGCATGAGGTTGGCAAGATTTACGGACTTCCGGTTGATCCGCAAGCCCATGTTGGCGATCTGTCGGTTGGCGAACGCCAGCGTATCGAAATTGTGCGCTGCCTTCTTCAGAAGCCGGATCTTATCATTCTGGATGAGCCGACTTCGGTGCTGACGCCGCAGGAAGCCGACAAGCTGTTTGAAACGCTGGAGCGCCTGAAAGCCGAAGGCAAGTCGATCCTCTATATCAGCCATCGTCTGGAGGAAGTGAAGCGCCTTTGTGACCGCGCAACCGTGTTACGGCATGGCAAGGTCGTTGCGCATTGCGATCCACGCAAGGAGACTGCCGCGTCGCTTGCCCGTATGATGGTCGGTAATGATATCAATATCGTGGCACGCAGCCCTGTTGTGGCAGTAAATGCCGGTAAAGATGCGCTTTTTGAAATCAGGTCACTGTCGCAACCGCCACGTGGACCATTTTCGACGGCATTGAGGGATATTTCCCTATCGGTCGCCGCTGGCGAGGTCGTTGGCATTGCCGGTGTTGCAGGCAACGGGCAGGGTGAATTCTTTGAAGCCGTTTCCGGAGAGGTGCTGCAGTCAAATCCATCGAGTGTCCGTATTCGCGGAAGGGATGCAGGCAAGGCCGGTATCAGTGAAAGGCGCATGATGGGCGCGGCCTTCGTGCCGGAGGAGCGGTTTGGTCACGGTGCCGTTCCGACCATGACGCTGACCGACAACCTGTTCTTGTCTCGATACAAGACCGATGCAAAAATGTTTCTGCGAGGCGGCAAGATGAAGCTGATCGCAGAGAGTGCTCTTCGGTCGGCCGCAAGACGCATTATTGAACGGATGGATGTGCGCAAGAGCGCTGAAAATCCGCCTGCCTCTGCCCTTTCCGGCGGAAACCTGCAGAAATTCATCATCGGGCGTGAGCTTGATCGCTCACCATCGGTCATGGTTGTGAACCAACCGACATGGGGCGTCGATGCCGGTGCCGCAGCACATATCCGGCAGGCGCTTGTCGATCTTGCGCGTTCCGGTTCCGCAGTTCTCGTCATCAGCCAGGATCTTGATGAGCTTCTTGAAATCAGTGACCGCATTGCCGTGATGAATCATGGCCAGCTTTCCGATCCTCTGCCGATTGCCGATGTAACGCTGGAAAAGATCGGCCTTCTGATGGGCGGTATCTCCGGAAAGGCGGGAGCTGCATGATGCGGATCGAACTCGTCAAACGCCCGCAGCCGTCGAGACTTTTCAGTGCCTTGTCACCATTGCTTGCACTGTCGCTGACACTGATCTTCGGCGGACTTGCCTTTGCGCTGATGGGCAAAGACCCATTGCATGCGCTTTACGTCTTCTTTGTCGAACCGTTATTCGACATCTGGTCATGGCATGAATTGCTCGTGAAGGCCGCACCGCTGATCCTGATCGCGGTGGGTCTCTGCGTCTGTTTTCTATCCAACAACTGGAATATCGGTGCCGAGGGACAGTTTATCGCCGGTGCTATAGCGGGATCGGTCCTGCCCGTCATGTTTCCCGACCTGCAGTCATGGGTGGTTCTGCCGTTGATGATGCTGATGGGGATGGCGGGTGGCGCGGCTTATGCATCCATTCCGGCATTGCTGAAAGTGCGCTTCAATACCAATGAAATCCTGACCAGCCTCATGCTTGTCTATGTCGCGCAGCTATTCCTCGACTGGCTGGTGCGCGGGCCTTGGCGCAACCCGGAAGGATATAATTTCCCGGAAACCCGTCAGTTCAGCGATAGCGCCATTCTGCCGGAAATCTGGAGTGCATCCGGTCGCGCGCATTGGGGCTTTATTTTCGCGCTCGTTGCAGCGGTTTTCGTCTGGTTTCTGCTCAAGCACACGCTGAAGGGCTTTGAGGTCAAGGTTATCGGCCAAAGCCCGAGGGCAGGGCGTTTTGCGGGTTTCAGTGCAGGCAAGATGGTGTTCTTCGTCTTTGCGGTTTCCGGTGCTCTTGCCGGTCTCGCGGGCATCGCGGAAACCTCCGGTGCCATTGGCCAGCTTCGTCCGGTCATATCTCCGGGCTACGGTTTTACGGCGATCATTGTCGCGTTTCTGGGGCGCCTCAATCCGCTGGGAGCAATAGCAGCCGGTCTGGTGCTGGCACTTTCCTATCTTGGCGGCGAAGCTGCACAGGTTGCTATCGGCATCTCCGAAAAATCTGCGCGCGTGTTTCAGGGCATGATCCTGTTCTTCGTTCTCGCTTGCGATACACTCATCCTTTATCGCATTCGCTTCATATCCGGACGCCAAGCGGGAAGGGCCTGATCTCATGGATTTGACGCAGGCTATTCTTCTCACGATTGCAACGGCGGCGACGCCGCTCCTGATCGCCGCCATCGGCGAGCTTGTCGTGGAACGCTCCGGCGTGCTCAATCTCGGTGTAGAAGGCATGATGCTGATGGGGGCCGTGTCCGGCTTCGCCATTGCACAAATGACCGGCTCGGCCTGGCTGGGCTTGTTTGCCGCTGTTCTGGTCGGTGCGCTTTTCTCCGCCGTTTTTGGCTTTCTGACGCTCATACTCGTCACCAATCAGGTGGCAACCGGGCTGGCACTGACGATCCTTGGCGTTGGAGCATCGGCCTTGCTCGGCGAAAGCTTTGTCGGGCTTCCCGGCGTCCGGCTTGAAGCAATCCATATTCCCTATCTCACCGATCTGCCGCTTGTCGGGCGGTTCCTCTTCGGTCAGGACCCGATCTTCTATATGTCTATCCTGCTGGTTGTCGGTGTGGCATGGTTTCTGTTCCGCACGCGAGCGGGGCTTACATTGCGCGCCATCGGCGACAGCCATGGCTCGGCCCATGCACTCGGCGTGCATGTGGTGCGCACGCGCTATCTGGCGGTTCTGTTCGGCGGTGCTTGCGCCGGTCTTGCAGGCGCGCAATTGTCGCTCGTCTATGTGCCGCAATGGGTGGAGAACATGACAGCCGGGCGCGGCTGGATCGCTCTTGCCCTTGTCGTTTTTGCTTCGTGGCGACCATGGCGCGTATTGATCGGTGCTTACTTGTTCGGCGCGGTGACCATCGGCCAGCTTCACGCGCAGGCCCTTGGCTTTGGCTTGCCGTCGCAGTTTCTGTCTGCGCTGCCTTATCTTGCGACGATTGTGGTGCTGGTCATCATCTCGCGCAACAAGCGCCTGACGATGATGAATACGCCGGCTTCGCTCGGCAAGCCGTTTGTTCCTGACCGATAGAATGAACGGCTGAGGGGTAGGCGTAAACCGTCCCAAGGGTTTTCGTTTTGGTTAGTGGGTAAAACAAGGAGTGCAGGGAACATGAAAAAGACGCTTATGGCCATGGCCACTGCGGCCAGCTTTATGCTTGGCGGCGCAGCGCATGCAGAAGATAAACTCAAGATCGGTTTCATCTATATCGGACCTCCGGGCGATTTCGGCTGGACCTATCAGCACGATCAGGCCCGCAAGGAGCTTGTCGAGGCGCTTGGCGACAAGATCGAAACCACATTTCTGGAAAGTGTTCCGGAAGGTGCCGATGCCGAACGTTCCATCGAACGTCTGGCACGTGCTGGCAACAAGCTGATCTTCACGACGTCGTTCGGCTATATGGACCCGACCCTCAAGGTCGCCAAGAAGTTTCCGGACGTGAAGTTCGAACACGCAACCGGCTACAAGACCGCCGACAACATGTCCGCCTACAATGCACGCTTCTACGAGGGCCGTTATGTGCAGGGCGTGATCGCTGCCAAGATGTCGACAAAGGGCGTTGCCGGTTACATCGCATCCGTGCCGGTTCCTGAAGTCGTGCAGGGCATCAACGCATTCATGCTCGGCGCGCAGTCGGTCAACCCGGACTTCAAGGTCAAGGTGATCTGGGCCAACTCCTGGTTCGATCCGGGCAAGGAAGCCGATGCGGCCAAGGCTCTGATCGATCAGGGCGTGGACATCATCACCCAGCATACCGATTCTACTGCTGCCATTCAGGTGGCTCATGATCGCGGGATCAAGGCTTTTGGTCAGGCTTCGGACATGATCAAGTTCGCGCCTGACACGCAGCTCACCGCTGTCGTGGACGAATGGGGCCCGTATTATATCGATCGCGCCAAGGCTGTTCTCGACGGTACGTGGAAAAGCCAGAACATCTGGTGGGGTATGAAGGAAGGCCTCGTGAAGATGGCGCCTTATACCAATATGCCTGACGACGTGAAGAAACTGGCCGAGGAAACCGAAGCCAAGATCAAGTCGGGCGAACTGAAGCCTTTCACTGGCCCGATCAAGAAGCAGGACGGCTCCGTCTGGCTGAAAGAAGGCGAACAGGCTGACGACAAGACCCTGCTGGGCCTCAATTTCTACGTCGCTGGCGTGGACGACAAGCTACCACAGTAAGTTTCTCCAGACTGAAACAGAAAAGGGCGCTCAAAGCGCCCTTTTTATTTTCTTACAATGGATTGAATTCACCTCTTAAAGCGATAGCTTAAGTCCCTCGTGACTATCCGTGAAGCCAAGCGACTGATAGAAACGCAGCGCGTCGGAGCGCGATTTATCCGTCGCCAACTGTACGAGACCGCAGCCGCGCTCACGGCACCGCTCGATTGCCCACCCGATCATCTGGCGGCCTATTCCACCGCCACGAATGTGGCTTGCAATCCGCACGCTTTCGATCTGTCCTCGCCACATGCCCATTCGCGACAGGCCGGGTATGAAGCTGATCTGCATGCAGCCGATGATCTCGCCATCATGTTCAACGACAGCCAGAAGCTGATTGGGATCGGCATCAATCGCTGCAAAGGCGTTGCGGTAGGAATCCCTCAAAGGGAGACTCGCATCTTCGCGCTGCGCACCCAATGCATCATCGGCGAGCATGGAGACAATTGCCGCCACGTCAGTCGCGGCGGCTTTTCTGATCGCTATGGCAGCTTCCGCCGCCATCAGACCGCCATGCCATGCAGATCGTAAGCGTCGCTCGCTTCGATCTTCACCGTCACGATGTCGCCGACGCGAAGCGGACGGCGTGACTGGATGTGAACGCTGCCGTCGATTTCCGGAGCGTCGTAGCGCGTACGGCCCTTGGCAATCGTGCCGTTTGCTTCATCGATAATGACAGGCAGGCGCTTCCCGACCTTCTTCTTGAGGAGATTGGTCGAAATCTGCTGCTGCTTGGCCATGAAACGATGCCAGCGCGCTTCCTTGATTTCTTCCGGGACCTGCTCAAGGCCGAGATCATTAGCCTTCGCGCCCTTCACCGGTTCATATTTGAAGCAGCCGGCGCGCTCAATCTTGGCTTCGTCGAGCCAGTCTAGAAGCATCTGGAAATCTTCTTCCGTTTCGCCGGGATAGCCGACGATAAAGGTGGAACGCACGGCCAGATCCGGGCAGGTCTCACGCCAGGCCTGAATGCGGCGCGAGGTCTTTTCCTGATGTGCCGGACGGCGCATGTTCTTCAGAACCGCCGGTGAGGCGTGCTGGAAAGGAATATCCAGATAAGGCAGTATCTTGCCTTCCGCCATCAGCGGAATGACTTCATCGACATGCGGGTAGGGGTATACATAGTGCATACGCACCCACACGCCCATGTCGCCCAGTTCGCGCGAGAGATCGAGGAACTTGGTGCGAACCGTGCGGTCCTGCCACATGGCTTCCTGATATTTGATGTCGAGGCCGTAGGCGCTCGTATCCTGCGAGATGACGAGGATTTCCTTCA
Source organism: Brucella tritici (assembly GCF_008932295.1). GTDB lineage: Bacteria > Pseudomonadota > Alphaproteobacteria > Rhizobiales > Rhizobiaceae > Brucella > Brucella tritici. The sequence continues at coordinate 73,145 of NZ_WBWA01000021.1, forward strand.
CGCCTGCATTGACCAGCTTTTCCGCTTCACGCAGCACCTGATCGATCGGGCGCGATACCAGATCGCCGCGTAGTGCTGGAATGATGCAGAAGGAACAGCGGTTTGAACAGCCTTCGGAAATTTTCAGATAGGCATAGTGGCGCGGGGTGAGCTTTACGCCCTGCGGCGGCACCAGATCAACGAAGGGATCGTGCGCGGGAGGGGCGGCTTCGTGCACCGCGCTCATCACGCTTTCATAGGCCTGCGGACCGGTGATGGCCAGCACGTTCGGATGGCGCTCACGAATGACATCGGGTTCTGCGCCGAGGCAGCCGGTTACGATGACCTTCCCGTTCTCATTGAGAGCAAGGCCGATGGCATCCAGCGATTCATCACGTGCGGAATCAAGAAAACCGCAGGTATTGACGATGACCAGATCGGCACCGTCATGCTTGCGGGAGATTTCATAGCCCTCGGAGCGAAGGCTGGTGATGATACGTTCGGAATCGACAAGCGCCTTCGGGCAGCCAAGAGAAACAAAACTGACGCGCGGTGCGCTCATTGGAAGAACCTTGCAAATATCGGAAATTGGGCGCGCAATATCACGATAAAGGGGCAACGGTAAAGTTGAGATGATAAAAAAAAGCCGGAGCACAAGGCCCCGGCTTCTGTTTACTTGGTGAGTTTGGCTTACTCAGCCTGATCGGCCGGAGCCGCGTTGAGCTGGCCATAACGTTCTTCGCCGATCTTGGCGAGGAGGTCGAGCTGGGTTTCGAGGAAGTCGATATGACCTTCCTCATCCGCCAGAAGCTCATCGAAAAGCTGCTTGGAAACATAGTCACCGAGTTCGTCGCAGATTTCGCGGGACTTCTTGTAGGAAGCGCGTGCGTCGTATTCGCCTGCAAGGTCGGCTTCCAGAACTTCCTTGACGTTCTGGCCGATGCGCAGCGGAGCCACGGTCTGCAGGTTCGGGTGACCTTCGAGGAAGATAATGCGATCAATCAGCTTGTCTGCGTGATGCATTTCTTCGATGGATTCTTCACGTTCCTTCTTGGCAAGACGCGTGAAGCCCCAGTCGTTGAGGAGGCGGTAGTGAAGCCAGTACTGGTTTACAGCGCCAAGCTCGAGGAACAATGCCTCGTTAAGCCGCTCGATGACCTTTGGTTCGCCTTTCATTCCATGAACTCCCGAATTTGTCGCGTAGAGAACGTACACGATCCATGAACTGGACCACGTTTTCGTCCATTTGGTTGTGACGAAGATGATACTCTTCAGTCACCCTTATGATCGTTTCCACGACGTTTGGGAAGCAGCCACAGCAACGGCCGCTCTTGGACATGACATTATAGACGGTACCGGGAACGATAAGTTGCCAGCAATCCTGATCGAGAAGCTCGATAACAACAGCTTCAATGTCTTTATCGGTAATAACGTTGCAGCTACAGACTAGCATGAGAAACTATCCCCCATGCCTGCAAAGCAGAAATCGGACGCCAAAAGCATCAAATGGAGAGACTTTACCGGCTCACTGTGTATTTCTACTATGTCGCTGACCCGAAAAACGGGCAGCTTTATTTCACTTGTGGCGCAAGGCCGAACTGAACCGGTCAATGGTTCCTCCAACTGCAAGGGTTAAAGGCCCGAACATTAAAGGCATTACTTAAGTGGTGTTTATAAAACCCACCAAATTAAGTCAGGTTATGGCCGGTTGGGCTCTGTTCTGTCAATTTTTATGTTTTTGAAATGTTCTAAAAATCAACAAGTTAGAATCATTCTAAATATGAGTTAACTACCCATCTTTAAACGATAATTGCCATTTTATTATAGCCATGGCAGCGTTCCAATGGCGCCGCCATGATATTATGCGCTATTTCGCCGCACCTTGTGGATAGGCGTTTCTTCCGAGCGTCACGAACCGAGAACGGAACTGAAGCCTTCAAACTGCGGTGGTCCGAGATAGAGCGGCTTGTTGTCTCCGGCATTGCGATGCGCATCGCGAAACTGTTCGGACTTGGTCCAGGCGACGAAATCATCGCGATTGCGCCAGACCGTGTGCGAGGCATAAAGCGTGTAGCCTTCCTCTTCGTTGGTCGCGCCGCGCAGGAGGTGGAAGCTTTCGAAGCCGGGAAGTTCGGACAATTTGGAGTCTCGGTTTTTCCACACTGTTTCGAAATCGGTTTCGCTGCCGACGCGAACCTTGAAGCGATTCATGGCTATGAACATTGCTGATCCTTTTCCATCCGGTTTGGGATTGGCTACTTTATATAACTTTTGGCGAGTGCAGCGGTAGGGGCTGCACCCGCCGCGTCACATCTCGGGATCAGAAGGCCGCCGCGGTCAGGTTGGTCGGTCTTCGAAGATGCGACGATCGTGAATGAGAGGCGAGCGCGCCTCTCAAAGTTTTAGAACTGGAACTGTGTGGAGACGAGGAATGTGCGTCCGCGACCAGAACCATAGGTGCTGAGAGCAGGGGTGTATTCCTTGTCGGTGATGTTCAGCACCTGAAGCGAAAGATCGACCGTGTCGGTAAACTTGTACTTCGCGAAGACGTCGACCAGCGTGTAGGGATCGCTGTTATCTCCGTCGAGCGTCTTTCCGCTGGAAACATGCTGGACGCGCAGACCGCTTTCGAGCTTGCGTTCAAAGAAGCGCGCACCGGCTGTAACCGTTACAACGTCTTCGGGCAGATATTGATTTGCACCCATGCCGGCTGTCTGTTCAGGCAATTCAGAGGTGGAATGCGTGTAAGCAATGCCACCGAAGGCGAAGCCGGCATCATAACGCGCGTCAAGTTCGAAGCCCTTGACGGTGGAAGTGCCGTCTACATTGATGAACTGGCTGTAGTCGGATGCAGCCGTTATGTAGTCCTCAACGCGCATCGTGTAGTAATTGGCCTTGAGGCGCAGACCATCTTCGGCGGTCAGGATGCCATCGCGGGCGATATTGATACCGAATTCCCAGCCGCGCTGCTTTTCAGGGCGAAGATTGGGGTTGCCGTGCATCATGCCCGTTCCGGCATGCGCCACGCCACCGAGGAATGTTTCCTGCAGGCTCGGCGAACGCATGGAATGCGCATAGGTGATGTAAGGCTGCAGCCAGTCGGTCAGGTTATAGGCAACGGTGACCTTGGGGCTGAATTCACCATCGCTGTTAGAGATCGAGCTGTCTTCGCTTTCGAGCTTGAAATAATCGTAACGCAGGCCGGTAACGACTTGCAGGGCCTGATAATTCCAGGTCGCTTCCGAGAAAACCGCGCCGCGATTGGATGTGGCATCCGTCGGATTGACGCCCGTTTGGGTGCCGCCAGCGGTATCGCGGTTGATTTCAAAACCGTTCTTCCACGCGACCGCCACTTCGCCAAAGGTGAAGCGTGACGTATTCGAGGCTGTCATGCCGGTGGTTTCGGTCGAAACCTGCCGTCCCACGAAGCTGCCATTACCGTCTTCCCAGTTCTGCAATGTGCTGTTGTGGTAGAGGTTGACGTCGAGGCCGATGAGATCGTTGTCCGACGGATTGTAGTTATACTGTGCGAAGAACGTGCGGTTCTGCAGGAACATATCGTAGATCGTATAGGTCCCCGGACGGTAGCCGTTCGCATATGTTCCGTAGTGGTTGTTGTAAAGCACACCGCCGAGCGTCAGCTTCTGGTCTTCACCAAGGCCGAACTCAGCCTTGAACAGGCCGGAAGTCAGTTCCTCACCGGTCTTCTCGACGGTCGCGCCGTCGCCGTTCTTGTAATCGTTGGAATCGTGACGGCTGATGGCCGCAACAATGCCGATGGAATTGACGCGGGCAGCACCTGCCAGCATTTCGGAGAAGCCGGTTCCATTGCTACCCCAGGAAGCGCGGCCGAGGACGCCCTTGTCCTTGCCATCCAGAATGACATCATCAACGCCGAGCGTGCGGAAATTGACGCTGCCGGCAAGGCCGGTTCCGCCTTCGGTTGTCACGGCGCCGCGCGCCACATCGATTTCTGACAGCAGATTCGGGTCGATATAGGCATAGCCCTGCGCATCGTGCGCGGTGTTGCGATAGTTCTGCGGTACGCCGTCGATCATCATGTTGACGCGACCGGAGCCTTCGAAACCACGGATATTGACCGCGACGCCCGGATTGGAAGCGTTTTGCAGGGTGAACACGCCTGCCGTGCCACGCAACACGTCATCGAGCTTCGTGCCACCGAAACGATTGATCTCTTCGCGGTCGACCCTACCTACCGGTGCCGCCACGGACGTTGGCGCCTGCGCGTCGGTCGCCCGGCGAATGGTGATTGTCTTCAACGCAACGCCAGCTTCTTCTTCAGAGGCTTTCTGTTCCTGCGCAAAGGCTTGTGACGTCATCGCCACCAGAATGACAGCAAGCCCCGTGCTCGCCAGAATTGATCGTTTGTGAACCCCACCAGTCGCCCGCATTTCCAATGTTTCCTTCATGACCCAGACGCGCTTCGTCGACCCGACGGGTGACGAAGAAACTAAAAAATTCAATTGTTTATGACTTCCCCCTCAAGAGAAGGCCGCGTGCTGGCTGGGAAGACGGTTTCTTCCGGGCTTGCGCTGAAAAAAGCGAGATTTAAACTTGACTCGATTATTCCAGTAATGCAGTGATTAATAAACATGACTGTTGATGTCAACAAAACAAATTTGCTGTCATCACCGTGTGGAAAGTCGATGCTGAGGCGAGAAAATGAACAGGCGAATCCATATCGACATGCAAGTGCGGTTACCGCGCGGACCCGTTTCCGACAGAACTGCAAATCGCATTCCTGAAAGCCAGCTCAGCGGCGATTCAACCGGGTCTGTCCCGGCTCAGATAAAACCTCGCTTCGGCGAGAGTGCACTTGAGCCGCAACTGAAAACCTATGGCAGTCGCGAACTCTTCGACGGCTCCCGGGAAGTGGGCATAGAGCACGGCGGCTCGCTCTATCGCCTCAAGATCACCCGCCAAGGCAAGCTCATCCTAAACAAGTAGGCAACCATCAGATGACGACTCAATCCAAGCCCTCCCCAGAGCAGATTCTCAAGGCACGGGCTGATAATCCGAAAATGCGTGAACGCGATTTTGCGCAGAGCCTCGGTATATCAGAAGCCGATTTCGTAGCAGCGCATTGCGGACAAGATGCAACGGCACCGATTTCGGCGCGGCGTGTTCGCGCCGATGTCGAAACGCTGTTGAATCGGATTGGGGCCGTCGGCGAAATCATGGCGCTGACGCGCAATGAGAGTGTTGTCCATGAGAAGATCGGGCCTTTTGAAAAGACGATCTGGGGGCCGCATGCTTCGCTGGCACTCGGCAAGGAGATCGATCTTCGTATTTTCCCGAAGCATTGGGTTCACGGTTTCGCGGTTTCCAAGCAGGATGGCGAAGCAACGCGCCGCAGCCTGCAGTTCTTCGACGCCACGGGCGAGGCGGTCTTCAAGATTCATCTGCGTCCGGCTTCCAATGTTGAAGCCTACGAAGCGCTCGTCAGCGATCTGCTGCTGGACGATCAGTCTCCAGTCATTGAAACCAGCGCGCTTGCGCCAAAGGGGCCGAAGGCCGACATATCGCTTCTCGATATCGACGCATTCCGTGAACGTTGGGGCTCTCTCACCGATGTGCACCAGTTCGTTGGCCTGTTGAAGGATTTCGGCGTGGATCGCCATCAGGCCGTGCATCTTGCCGGTCATGATTTTGCCTGGCGTGTCGATACGTCGTCGGTCGAGGCTATGATGAACCATGCGGTGCAGGAAAAGCTGCCGATCATGTGCTTTGTCGGCAGCCGTGGTTGCATTCAGATTCATACGGGTCCGATCCTCGAGATCAAGATGATGGGCCCGTGGCTTAACGTGCTGGACCCGACGTTCCATATGCACCTGCGCGTCGATCACATTGCCGACGTCTGGGTGGTGCGCAAGCCTACGAAGGATGGTCATGTGACATCGCTGGAAGCCTATGATGCCAATGGCGAACTGATTGTTCAGTTCTTCGGCGAGCGCCATGAAGGCGAAGCGGAACTGGCCGACTGGCGCATGATCGCGGAAAATCTTCCGCGTCTGCCGCAGTCGTCTGCTGCATGAGGTGACGGCGATGTCGTTCATTTCCTCGCGCTTCAGGCGCGGAGCTGCTTTGGCTGCCATGGCATTATCGCTGGCGGCCGGTGGTGCTGCACGTGCCGAGACTGTCGATCATTTCGGCGACACGTCGCGCATTGTTTCCGTCGGCGGCTCGCTGACGGAAATAGTCTACGCTCTCGGTGCGGAAAAATTGCTCGCCGCGCGTGACCAGACGAGTATCTATCCCGATGCCGTAAAGAAGTTGCCGGATATCGGCTATATGCGCCAGCTTGCGCCCGAAGGCGTGCTCTCGGTCAATCCGACCGGCATTCTACTCCTTGAGGGCAGCGGGCCGCAGGACACGCTGGATGTTTTGAAAAAAGCATCTGTGCCGATGATCGTCGTGCCGGAAACTTATACCGGCGAAAGCGTTGTCAAGAAAATCGAGATCGTGGGCAAAGCTCTCGGTCTGGAAGACAAGGCCAAGACGCTTGCTGCCGAAGTCTCGCGCGATATAGAAGTGGCTGAAAAGGCCGCGTCCAGCCACAGTTCACGCAAGCGTGTTCTATTCGTATTGTCAGCTCCCGGCGGGCGTATGATGGCATCGGGTACAGGTACGGCGGCTAACGGCATGATCGAGCTTGCCGGTGGCGAAAACGTCATAACCGAGTATCACGGATATAAGCAGCTCACCGACGAAGCTATCGAGAAAGCCGCGCCCGACATGATTCTGATGATGGATACGGGTTCGGACGGGATGACGCCGGAATCACTGTTGAAAAATCCCGTTATCGCCGCAACGCCGGCGGGCCGCGACAAGAATGTCGTGTCGATGGAAGCAGCCTATCTGTTGGGATTTGGGCCGCGAACCGGCGCTGCCATTCGTGACCTGTCAGCAAAACTCTACGGCGCTTCCTCAGCGCAATAACATGATCGGGCTTGCACGTTTGAAGGACATGCAAGCCTGATTGCAAGGAATATTCGAAATGACCAGCCAAGGTCGCGTAGCGCGCGAACAGCGCTTTGCAGCGCGTCATTCAGATAATGAATCCGAACGTGATGTTACGGGGGACCGCGCGGCTCGTGCGCGGCTCACCATCATATTGCTCGCCGTTGCTTTATGCATTGCGGCACTGTTCAGCCTGACAGCAGGCGCTTCGGATGCGTCCGTGCTTTCGGTTCTGCGCGCTCTGACCTCCTCCGGCGCAGCCGAAGGCGCGGATGCATTTCGTCGCGATCATCTGATCATCATGGAGATCCGCCTGCCGCGTATCGTCATGGGCATGTTGATCGGGGCTGGGCTCGCCGTTTCGGGGGCTGTGATGCAGGGCCTGTTTCGCAATCCGCTGGCTGATCCGGCGCTTGTCGGCGTGTCAGCCGGCGCCGGCCTTGGCGCGGTGTCGATGATCGTTCTGGGTGGCACTTTTCTCGCGCCCGTTATTGCGATCCTCGGTGTCTATGCGTTGCCTCTGGCCGCATTTCTGGGCGGCCTTGCCAGCACTTTGCTGCTCTATCGTGTTGCGACGCGTCGCGGGCGCACTTCTGTTGCAACCATGCTGCTTGCCGGTATTGCACTTGGTGCCCTCGCAGGCGCTGCCACCGGTGCGCTCATCTACCTGGCCGATGACCGGCAGTTGCGGGACCTGACATTCTGGGGTCTCGGTTCGCTTGCTGGTTCTACCTGGGCAAAGATTGGCGCTGCGGGGCCGGTCATCGCTATCATTCTGGTGGTTTCACCTTTGCTCGCGCGCGGTCTCAATGCACTGGCTTTGGGCGAGGCTGCTGCCGGTCACCTCGGCATACAGGTGCAGCGCATCAAGAACATCGCCATCGTCACGGTGGCTGCTGCTACCGGCGCAACGGTGGCCGTTGCAGGCGGGATCGGCTTTATCGGCATTGTTGTGCCGCATATGTTGCGCCTCAGCATCGGGCCGGACCATCGTTATCTCCTGCCAGCGTCGGCTCTGTTGGGCGCCACGCTTCTGCTTCTGGCGGATGCGGTAAGCCGCACGATTGTGGCCCCGGCAGAATTGCCGATCGGCATCATCACCGCGCTTTTCGGCGCGCCGTTCTTCCTCTGGATATTGCTGCGCCAGCGCGGCCTGCTTGATCTGTGAGGCTATCATGATTGAAACAAAGGCATTGGGCGTAAGCCTGTCGGGCAAGACCATCATCAGTGACATCGCCTTTTCGGCTAAGCCGGGCGAGGTGACCGCCATCGTGGGGCCGAATGGTTCCGGCAAGACCACGCTGTTGCGCGCACTTTCCGGCGACATCGCTTACAAAGGAACCGCCTATCTGGATGGCCGGTCCTTCGCTGAAATCAAGCCGTGGCAGATGGCGGCGCGCCGGGCAGTGCTTCCGCAGGCAAGCGCCTTGTCGTTTCCTTTCATGGTTCGCGAGATCGTAAAGATCGGGCTTACCGGCGGCTATAGCGGCGTTTCTCGTGATGAAGAAAAGCGCTTACCCGATCTCGCCCTGCAAAGGGTTGATCTCGCTGGCTTCGGTGGTCGGCTTTATCAGGAACTTTCCGGCGGAGAACAGCAGCGGGTACAGCTTGCCCGCGTTCTTTGCCAGGTCTGGAAACCGGTCGTGGACGGCAAGCCGCGGTATCTCTTTCTGGATGAGCCGATTTCGAGCCTCGATATCCGACACCAGATCGTCGTGATGGAGATTGCGAAGGATTTCGCGGCGGCAGGCGGCGGGGTGATCGCTATCCTGCATGATCTAAACCTGACTGCCATGTTCGCCGACCGTATTGCAGTCATGAACAGGGGCAAGCTCGATGTGATCGGCACACCGCGCGAAGCACTGACCGACGAACGGCTCGAACGTGTCTATGAATGTACGTTGCGGGTAGGCGTTCCGCCGGAAAAGGGTGTCCCTTTCGTATTGCCGCAGTCTGCCTATCGCTCTGCCGCTGAATAAAAAAGGTCCGGCATCAAGCCGGACCTTTTCATTTCAAACTTTGTGTTGAACCGTCAGCTCGCGACGCGCTCTTCTTCCATTTCATCGAGACCAAGCAGGTGCCGCACATTCGGGCGCGCCTTGACGAGGTCTGCAATGCTGTACTTCATCAGTACGCCGAAGAATGCATTGAGCGCTTCGCGCAACGCGGAATTCAGCGCGCAACTGTCGACCAGCGGGCATTCGGTAGCGTCATTTTCAAAGCACTCGGCCATGGCGAAGTTTTCTTCGGTTACACGCACAACATCGAACAGCGAAATGTCCTGTGCCGCACGTCCAAGGCGCACGCCGCCATTGCGGCCACGTACCGTTTCCACCAGCCCATGCTCGACGAGCGGTTGAAGAATCTTGAACAAAAACAGTTCAGAAACGCCGTAGGCGCGCGCAATTTCCGGAATGCGGCCGAGCTTGCCGTCGTTGGCGGCGCAGTACATGAGCATACGAACGGCATAATTCGTCTGGCGGGTAAGACGCATCACTGTTCCTTTCAGCACGTCTCGGAGCGATTACATGCCTCGATGCCGAGGACGCGATGCTCCAATCCTTGAGTTCGCAATTCCAAACCAAAGACGGTTTATCCCTGTTTTGGAACTGCTCCAAAATTCTGGTCTTCTCGCATTTGCGATCCGAAAAGGTTCAAGGCTCGATCGGATCATGCGTGAAAGCGGGTATCTGTTTCTTAACCCACTTTAGAATCATTCTTAAAATATATGAAGTCTTTTCTCACCTTTAAAGGGAAAAGTTGTTACCCGTATCAATTAACTGCGAGTTTCTCCCAGGCCCGCTGCAAAAAACCATTTCGGCCTACTGACAGACGTCTATCCACTCGGCACTGACCAATTCAGCCATTTTGTGCGGAGCGATGCGCACGGCGCTATTGGTAGCTCCGGCTGCGGGTACGACTTCCTCGAAGCTCTTCAGCGATATATCGCAGTAAACGGGCAGGGCGCTGGGAAGACCGAACGGACATACGCCTCCGACCGGGTGGCTGGTTTCAGCGAGAACGGTTTCAGCATCCAGCATGCGTGGCTTGGTTCCGAACTGATCCTTGAACTTGCGATTATCGATACGCGCATCGCCACGAGTGACGATGAGAATGGTCTGGTCCTTGGCCGAAAACGAAAGCGTCTTGGCAATCTGTCCCGGTTCCACACCATGCGCTTCTGCGGCGAGAACAACGGTGGCTGTGCTCGTCGGCAATTCGATCACTTCGATTTCCGGCGCTTTGGCCGCAAAAAATGCCTTTACGGAATCCAGACTCATAGCTTCCCATCTTCTTATTTTGATTATTATACTCATGTTTAAGTCGCAATAAGGCAAAGGACAAGTCCGGTCGCTTCCTTGCGGCGTTTTGACAATGAATTTCTATCAGATCGAAGTCTCGATCTGCAACAATGCAGAAAGACGATGGGCGGAAGGCAGGCGAGGTGGAGGACTCATAACACGGCAGCCTTTGGCCGCGTGTTATGAGCAGGTTTTGAGGCTGGCTTCAGAGATCAACCGGACGGCCTGAGGCTTCTTCCTCCAGGGTTACCGCCACATCGGCATTGGCAGAAAGCCTCACCTTGTCGCCTTCGACGTCGGCAACAAAACCGAGTTCGATATAATGATGATGGTCGCTGTGCAGGCCGGAATTATCGGTCTTTTTCAGCTTGATGCGGTTACCTTCAATGTGGTCGACTGTGCCAACATGCACGCCATCGGCGCCGATGACTTCCATGTCTTCCTGGATTTTGTGTTGCATGGGGATTCCTCCATGTTGAATCCTGCCGATATGGCAATCTGCGATAGGGACTGCGTGAAAGAACTTAGCGCGCAATCAACCGCTGGCCATGGCTGCAACATTGAAAGTTGAAGTGTTGAGGCTGGATTGAGTTCTTGTGGGCGGGATCTGTGACTGTTTTCTGTCTCTCATGTTCAGAATGCTGGCAAATGGAACAGTGCACGTTGACGCCACAAGAAAAACTGCTAAGAAGTCACTCGCTGAGCGATTGGGCGCAAATCGATAGCTTGCTTCGGTTTGCAGCTTTTCCGGATTTGAGAAAAGCATAATAAATCAATCGCCTGGAGGGGTGGCCGAGCGGTTTAAGGCACCGGTCTTGAAAACCGGCGTGCAGGAGACTGTACCGTGGGTTCGAATCCCACCCTCTCCGCCATTTCATTGAATTTTATGATTTTTACTGCAGTTATGGACGCAAGGCACTGATGCGCTGGCTGCGCCTTTGCACCGGCATTTCTTACTTCCTCTCAGTATTCTTTTCGCCTTTAGCGATAATGGGAATTTCCCGCCATTGCGATCCTGAATCGGTTTGTGAACCATGCACCCGCAGAAAGACCTGCCGTGGATAGACTATGATAGGCATTGGCCCCGGCCAAATATATAACGTTGGATTTAGTGAATCTTGTGCATGCAGCTCCTAAACAGTTCACAATGTTCCATTGGTATTAATTCCAATAAATATCATGAACATTATCACTATGACGACTGCAAATAATGCAAGAGATTGAATAACAGAGAAAGTGTCAATTTCCATATTCATTAATCCTAAAATATAATATAAATAAATCATATCACATTTGTGAGTATTGATCCAGGAAATGATTCGTTTCGTTAAAATGAGATCAAATGTGATTAATATTCTTAATCAACATCTTTAAAAATAATGGAGTAAATAGGTTATATTACCTTCAGGATTTGATCCGAGATTGACAATGTTTTCAAAGGCAACCGTGTCAATCGTATTTCCTGTATGTTGGTCGCCCGCACAGGCATTGCTTGCTTCCCCCATAAAGCGCACGTAAGAACCACCTAACATTATCGGACTATACCTAAGGGCAGCACCTCGAACTCTGTGAACTATGCGGAGATGATGCGCTAGGGTCCAGACTCAATTGATCCACCATGTGACGATGGCGGCGATGTAGCAGGTTGCTGCGAAGTTAATCATGAGCTTGTCATATCGTGTCGCGACACGCCTCCAGTCCTTGAGGCGGCAGAAGGTG
>NZ_WBWA01000022.1 GCF_008932295.1 Brucella tritici
CTCTAAACGGATACGTGTGAAGAGCCGCCCAGTCTTCCTTTCCTCGTTCGATCTGAACAGGGCACGCGACCTAAAAATGTCGCATCTCTATCTTGCCCATCTGTCGCATCTGTATATTGCTGTTATATGGCTTAGTCGCATAACCCTTATTATGGAACTATGCCATTGATATTGCTGAATATTTTTGATTCAACGGGGCGAAAAGCCCTTATCGGCCAATGCTCGTCGGATTTCCGATCCGGCGTCCCACATACGGTTGGCTTCGGCTTTGTCGACGGAGCGCCGCTCAAAATCCTCTGGCAAGACGCGTTTCAGGAACTCCGCGAATGCCCTAGCCTGATCATCTGAAAGATTGACCGTTATTTCGTTCATTGACCCACCCCATTATTATCCGCGCGGATCAACTTGCGCAGAATTGTTACCATTGTCACGGATTTTCCCGACTGTGCTTTGCCAACGATGAGGCCTGTTTTAGGCACAGGCGGCGTTCCAACGCTGTTCTTTGTCATTTCTTCACCGTTCCAAAAAGGCGAGTCCCTTATCGGTCGGATTCAGCGACCGCACACTTCCTTGCGTCACGACAGGATGTGAAATCTCAGCAAGCTCGTGATCGAGGAGCGTGCGCAGCCTGCCCCAGGTTAAATCTCGATCTTCGCCGCGTATGATCAGCGTCAGGTCTCCCCGCGCATCTTGTTCTTGGGCCTCGGTCATGGGCCTAACCGCATACCAATCCTGATCAGCCATCCCGTTTATCCTCTATGCAAGGATCTCGAACATCGACCGCGGAATAAAGCTCCGTGCCTCGCTCATCGTGATCCAGCCTTCATCTACGAGTTTCATGGTGGATTGCGCGAGCGGTCGTGCAATCACCTTGTCGGACTTCATGCCTTCCTTCAGGAGCTGGCGCACCACGGCAGACCATCCGTCGATTGGCTTATCCAGAAACCGGTCGCGAACATCGTCATCGAACACAAGGAATTCGCGAACCGCAAAGCGCTTGGTGCCGTCCGTCGTGCGGATAAGATGCTGCGTTATGAATATCTGCAACGAGCTGATCAGGTCGAATGCTCGCGCTGCCTGCTCCTCGGCCGGGAACTCCATCGCCATGCGCCGTAGGCCCTCGGCAACTGAACCCGCATGAGTGGTCGTATTGACGATGTGGCCCTGAATGCTGGCCGCGATGCAGCCGCTCATAGAGCCATGATCACGTGCCTCACCGACATTGATGATCGCCGGCGCTCGCCGAAGAGATGACCAGATTCCGGCTGCAAAGGTCGGAAGGTCACGGCCCTCCCCGATCTCTGATTGGCCGATCAGGCTCGCAGAATCGCCCTGCTCGCTAAGAATGTCGGCAAAGGTGAATTCTATCGGAGCCTGGAAATCCACGATCTTTCGCGGATTTTCGTGGTTTTCAAGGTGGTGGCGGGTGATCGCGGCCATGGTTGTTGATTTTCCATGGCCTGTACCGCCGGCGATGACGATAATGCCGGATTTTGGATTGAGGAACGGCCTCAACTCTTGCTCAAACTGAACATCGTCCAGGGTCGGCGTGCGCGACGGCAACGATCGCATCGTCAATTCGACGCCGGAGCCACCGTTTTTCGTGATCGGAGTTGCATTGACGCGGAAGCGATGCCGTTCATGGCGACTGACTTGGACCTCATAGGAGAAATCGAGACAACGGCCCTGCCGCAAAATGCTCGGTGCATCGCTCGATCGCCAGATGTATGACAGCAGTAGATCGACCTCTGAGCGCAGTAACATGCGCTTGGTGCCGAAATGCTGGCGAGAATTGATCTGGATACGCGGTCGGGCTTCCGACTGGATGGTAATGTCGGACGCCCCGCGCTTGCCGGCGCCGACGATGAATGTGTCGAAAATCTCAGGCGAGGAATCGAACCGCGTCGGCTCTTCCTTCAGAACGGGTACGAAGGAGTCGGTTGGCTTGAATGGAGTATCGTCCAGACGCGATTCGTCAATCATTTCCCTCGCCTATAGAGCCAATAGCCAGCAACCACAGCAATCAGCGCTACGACGATGAAGAGACCGCCATACCCCCCTTCCTGCTTGCGAAGGCCAAGGGGGTCGGCGGGATCGACCGTGCTTGTCTGGCTCGATATAGAATTTCCGTTCACTTGGAGACCTCGAATCTCCGAGTGATCGGTTTCCAACGCCGCGGGTCGGAAACGAATGTTGCGGCATTCTCGATCTTCACCCGGCGCTGGCCGATAAACAGCTCTTCCGGCGTGCCCTTGGCACGAACCTCGCTCGACGTCACTACAAGGCTCTTGACCAGGCCAGCATCAACAAGACGCCGATATTCGACCATTCCCAAATAGTCGCGGCGAAGAAGGTTCATATTCTCCTTCAATGCTTCCTCGGCCTGCATCCGCCCCTGCCGCCAGCCTTCAGCCATATAGCGATCCCAAATCTTTCGCTCTTCCTTTCCAGAAGGAAGGAACTGGTCTGAGGGATCAGGCGTCTTATCGACGCCGATAACCAGATAATCGCGCCAGCTCGGTATCACGGCCACGAGGCGACCCGGCTTCTCGATGCGGTAATATTCATCAGCCGCAACGCTTTCGCGGCCGCCGTCCGTGATGGTGATCGCCTCCTTGGCCCTGCTCACGACAGGAGGAACGACATAGCCCGCCTCTTTCGGTGCCTTGTAGACCACATCATTGAAATTGAACTCTTGCGAAAGCCTCGACGACTGCGCCTCAAGCTCTCTCAGGATCTCCCACGAACGGCGCTCATAGGCGGCCTGAGCGGCATATGAGAGCGCTGCGTCGCGCAGTGCCGAATACCGCTCTGAATCAACAGCGTTCGCGCCGGTCCCGCTGCGCGTCTTACGGGCAAACTGCTCGTAAGTCATCGGTGCGGCCGTCCCGCCAGTTAGGTTGTCCACTCCGCCAAGGGTTGGAGGTGGAGGCGGCTCGTCCGGATTTGATGAACCGGTCGTGGTGCAACCGGCCAGGGCAACGGAGACGGACAGTGCGGCAAGGATTGTTGGAAACTGCTTCATAGCTTGGTGTCGTCCAGGTGCGGGACCGGGCTTTTTTCAGGCCGGGCGTAGTGGATGGTCATGACGCGTGCGAACTGGTCAATTTCCAGCCATGCACGCCCCTTTCCTTGGCCGAAGGCTTCCCGCAAAAGGCCAAGAAGCGTCATGTCAGCCCAATGGACCGAAACCAAGATTGGAGACCCTGAACGTTCTCCATTCGCCCTAACGGAATAACCGGCCATGCGGGCCGCCTTCCGTGTGATATCATCCAGAGTACCGTTCCAACGGGCATGGACCGGCTGTAAAAGCTCTTGTCCGGCGGTCTCCGGATGCAGCCTGACAGTATTACTTGCGTGAGGCTCTAGTGCTCTCGGATATAGCGAAGCATATCGCTTTTCCTCGTTCACAGTCGCCAACGACGAATCCAGATATTTTCTAACCGATAGAGTATCGAAATTCTCTTTCTTGTTCGCGCAGGCACCCAATAGGAATGCCAGAGCTACAATTACTGAGTTCCGCATCAAAAGTCGCCTTGTCTCTCATTATGGACAAGCGATCAATGGAATGATCACCCTCTCAAAATCAGTCCTACCCAATTTGACGGATTTTGCAATATACAGCATCACCAAAGCGGGCATTTTCCTGCAATCTTAATACGAGATTCCGTGCCCCTTCTCTCGTCCGCGCGTTTGCTGCTGCTCGTGTGCCATCTCGATTTTCTGCGCCTGTTGAGCGGCCTGAACGGTCGTCGCAAGCTGGTCAGCTTTCGCGTACCCGGCTGCGAACGCTTCAACCCGCTGCTGATCAGCACCGGGCATCGCCTGGGCGAGGCGATCGCGATCAAGCTCATTCGTTCCCGACAGGCCGAACCGGTCGCGAACTGTCTCGACAAACCGTCGCAACTCACCCATTGCCTGCATGTCATCTGCTGTTCTGACCAAAGTGCCTAAACGATCGGGCGGGCTCTGCTCAATGCGGCCAACCAGCTCACGCGCTGCCGGCGAAAGATCCTCAATGGGCTCTCGCATCAGGGTGCGGAACCGCTGCTCGTCCTTGGTCAGATCATTCCTCAGATTGCTTCGAACCTGGCCGTAATCCTGCAAGGCCGAGATCGCCGGCGAGACCGCTGCCAGCGCCTTCTCTCGCACGCCGTCATTTCGGCCGAACATGCTTCTGCTGCCGTGAAGCTCGCCAACAGATGCTGGATTATCCCGAATGGACTGCGCGAAATCGGCGACTGGAACCCGCCCGTCATCTATCCGGTTCCGCAGCGCAGAAAGCACGGCTTCCGGCCGCTGCCAGACGGCTGCAACCGCCGTCTCGAGACGGCGTGTTGCTGATTGCATGACCGGCCGGGTTTCCATCCGTGCCGCAACCGTCGCCTCGATGCTTTCGCGCCAGTCGGAGATTGCTGCAACAAGGGGTTTTTCTGGTGTCGCAAACATCGCCTGCCTCTTTTCATACTGTTCGACTACCAGCCTCTCTTTCGCTTCGCTGTTGAGCGTCTGCGCGAGTTCGAGGCGCGTGAGATCCTGACCGGCTTTCTGCCCGGCATGGATCAGCGGCCAGTTGTCGATGAAAGCCTCTCGAACCGACTCCGGTATCAGCGACTGAACCTGATTGCGATCGTCGGCGCCGAGATCCGGACCGATGGCAACGACAGTCGCTTGCGGAATAATGGACGCAATTTCCCGATTGAAGCGCTGAAGATCCGCGGCGGCTGAACCGTCCCTTAATTCATATCCAGCACTCGTGAACCAACGCCGACGTGCTCGATCCGTATCAGAGATTTCGGCATGTCCTAGATTATGCTCCAATCGGGAAAGGGCTTGACGAACCGCAGAAGTCATTTCGGGGAATGTGATGTCCGGAACCGTTACGACCTGCCGCTGTGACGGTTGATATTCCGGCCGATGTTCGGCGGCTTTGCCCTGTTGCTGCTCGGGCCGAACGACATGGGCGAATTTCTTGCCAATGGCTTCCAGCCGCTCGGCAACCTTCGTGAAGCGCTCTCGCAATGCCGCAAGCTGATGACGGAACATATCCCCAATTTCGCTCAATGAAGGGATGCCGCGCCGTTCAGCAAATTCCTTCACGCTCAGACGGTAATCGTCAGTCCGTTCATAAGCGAGCGTGGTATCCTTCATGCGATCGCGTGAAAGTGTGTCCACCAGCTTATCCAGAGTTCCGAATTCATCGGAACCTGCATAAAGAGTCGCACTGTCTCGATGCCGGCTCATCGCCACATACGTCATGTGCGCGTCCATCGTCGGGCTCGCTAGAACGTGGGCACGATCGACCGTCGCGCCCTGGCTCTTGTGGATCGTCGCTGCATAGCCATAATCGATATTCGC
Organism: Brucella tritici; assembly: GCF_008932295.1. GTDB lineage: Bacteria > Pseudomonadota > Alphaproteobacteria > Rhizobiales > Rhizobiaceae > Brucella > Brucella tritici. Next base: position 5,359 of record NZ_WBWA01000022.1, read on the forward strand.
GTAATCGTTCTGTGCGACGATGACGCTTCTGCCATCAAACAGACCAATCACGAGACGGCCGCGACTAGCCTCCTCAACATTGCCGAATGAACCGTTCTCGACGCCAAGCTCACGGCTTTTCTCTAGAAATACGATACGATCCCCAACCGCAAACTGACGCTGGCCCCGATCAGTCCGGAACCCATGTTCCTCCTGAAGACCGCCTCCCTCTTTGATAACGTTACGGGCAGCCATATTCAGAGCGAGGACATCGACATTGCGATGCGCAAGCATCAACACATCGACGCCGGCCTCCCAATCACTCCGCCAATTGCCGATCAAAGAATTCCGAGCCGATGCACTGTCAGGTTCGAGCTGGACAAGATCATGTTCGATGTAGCGCCCGATCGCGTCCGCGGTATTCCCCTTGCCGAATTCAATGGTCGCATTCTGCATCCATTCTTCGCGCTGGCGGCGAACGCCCGTAAGCTCGATATACCCTGCGTCATCGGCAATAGCCCGGAAGGCGGCACCAGCTTCAATCGGCTGCAACTGGCGCGCATCACCGAGTAAGATGAGCTTCGCTCCGGCTTCTTCTACCGCAGAAACAAATCGCTGCATCTGCGCTGAACCGACCATGCCTGCTTCATCAAGTACGAACACATCGCCCGGCCCCAACTGGCGAAGGCCGTTCTTCCAAGACGCCTCCCAGGAGGCAAGTGTGCGGGATTCAATGCCCGCACTTTCCTGCAAGCCGACAGCAGCCTTGCCGGCCAACGCTCCGCCTACGACACGCCTCCCCTCTCCCTCGTAAACCGCGCGAACTGCGTTCATCACAGTCGATTTGCCGGCACCTGCGTAACCGACCATGACGGCGATACCCGCATGCTCAGTCAGGCGAGAAATGACAACCTTTTGCTCTGGATCGAATTTGAAACCGGCACGTTTCTCAACATCTGCGACAACATTATCAGCGCTCTTCTGATTGACCGCAAAACCGTCCCGACCGACTAGCGACCGCGCAGAAGCGATCATAGTTCTTTCGGTATCGAGCACTTCCGTCGTTGTATATTTTGCGCGCTCAATGATCTTGTCTGTCATAGGATCGAAGATCGGTGATGCGATCATCACCTGATTTTCAAGCGCGCCTACGCGGAGGAACAGCGCCTGAAAATCCTCGTAGGAATCGGTGTAGCGATGGACTGTTCGCGCAACGTCGCGCTCATCGTAGACAGACTTTTCAGCGGTGATCAGCTTCAGGATGATGGAAGGATCTGCCATCACCTGCTGGCGGCGTGTCGCTTCAATCTCTGCATTGATCTCTATGCGATCCGACTTCACCCCTTTCCGGTCCATCCCCTCGGCGGTAGGCCCGCGGTGCATGGTTGGTTCGATCGCAATTCCCTGCTCTGAATAGGAGCGGTGGTCAACACGAATATCGAAACCGTGTGAGGCAAGATGATGGTTCTGCACATCCGCCCATGCTTCTCTCAGTGCAGGGATTAGTTCCTTGTCTCCGGCGAACTGGCGATATAGGGCATGGCCGTTCTTCGAGAATTTCGGCTCACCATTCTCATCAACCGCGCGAACGTTTTTTGCTCCAAATCCCTCATCTGTTAGAGGCCGCAAAGCGCTCATGATATGAACGTGCGGATTGCCCTTGATCTCGTGATACGCCCAATCCGCCACTACCCCCTTCTTTGAAAAGTTCTCCTCCACGAATTCGCGGACCAAGGCAATGTTCTGTTCTCGCGAAAACTCAACAGGCAGGGCAAGTGTCATTTCGCGAGCAAACTGCGCGTCCTTCCTGTTCTCGGATGCCTCAACTTTATTCCAAAAGGCCTCCGACGCTTGAACCGGAGAAAGGTTGGCTAGGGACCGCGCCCAATCAGGCGCATTAGCCGGTATCGCGAATTCGCTGTGAACGTTCCCACGCTTGTTCGAGAAATCGTAAGACCGCTCATAGGTCTGATTGGTCATTGCGGCACAATGGCGGTACGATGCTGCCGCGACCGCGCTTTGCCCGGTCGCCCTGCTCAAAACCTTCGCATGAAGATGAAATATCGCCATGTAAACACACATAACAAGCAGGTATCGACTTGTCGATACATAAGTGCGCCCTTAGAAACCGGAGCGCTGCGCGGCTCCGGACGGGACTGACAATGCGTTGGCTCCGCCAACACTTTGTTTTTCTTAGTGGCTCGCTATCGCTCGACAGCTTATCGAGTGGATTTCAATCTTGCCGCATAGAGCAACTGGCGGTATCAATGACGAGTGTACAGCGCAACAATGGAGGCTACTCGTGGCACGCACCTCAAAGGTATCGAAGATTCAGGAAGAGATCGCACGCTTGCAACAACAGCTCGATGCAGAACGCGCAAAGGAGGCTGAACGGCTAGGTGGACTGGCTGTCAAAGCTGGCCTTGCTGACGTCGATGTGTCCGACCGCGAATTACTCAAGGCTCTGAAGGAAGTGGCCGACCGATTTCAACAAACACCCGCTGAGTGAAGCAGGGCGCTTAGCACTCCTGCTTGGGAAGCGACATAGGGAGTATCGAGACAGGATGGCAGCAAATCGACAGAAGGATGCGCATGAGAAAATCATGCTTGGCGGCCTCGTCGTGAAGGCGGGTCTTCGCAATGATAACCCCGCCTTCATCCTCGGTGTGCTGCTGACGGCTTTCGAGCAAAAGGATAACGAGAAGCTTCGCACTGCGATGATTGAAAAGGGCAGGAAGGCTTTTGAGAAATGATACGGAAACCGCCTGAACCTGCTGTTGGAGTTCTCGTTATCGCCGCTATTGTGGCGGCGGTAATGACGCCGCTCTTGTGGTACTTCCGCTTCGTGAACCCATCATGGCCTACGGCGAGTGGTCATTTCGTCCAGCTCTCACTATCGCAAGCTTGGGATTGCCTGACGATATGGAAATGGGGCGCTTGCCGATCCCATCTTGAAGCGATCGGAAGCCCCCTCGCCGGTTCAGCTATTCGCAACCAGGTAGTCGTTATTGCGCCTCTTATAGTCGCTCTCGCCCTCCTCGGAGTATTCATTTATCAGAAGTGGCTCGTGGTTCGGCAACGCGTCATTATCTCGGGAATGGTCGTAGAGGGAATGGACGCTTTGTTGCGTGCTGCTCGTTACGAGCAGAAGCACAATCGCTATCCTAAGACTCGCGGAATCCATATGTTCAATGGATGGCATTACACGCTCCCTCGCGAGACAAATCACACATTCATCCTTGGCGCTCCGGGGGGTGGCAAGACGGTAACTTTTCGTCGGATGATCGGCTCCGTTGTTGAACGCGGGGACAAAGCTATCATCTTCGATGAGAAGGGTGACTATACCCGCATAACACCTCCATCGTTTCGTGATGGAAAAGAGGTTCCTCCGCTTCTTCTGGCGCCACAGGATGACCGTTCGGCGGTTTGGGATATTGCGGCCGATTTGATCGTGTCACAGGACGCTGTTGAATTGGCGCAACGTATCATTCCCGATGACGGACATCCGTTTTTTACGCAGAGCGCTCGCGCTGTCCTCGCCGGCTGCGCTATCAAGCTGATGGCGGAAAAACCGAAGGAATGGACATGGCTCGATCTGCTCAATGAAACGCGTCAGGATCAGGAAAAACTGCTCCGGATCATGCTCAAGTATCAGCGCGGAGCCGACATATTTTTGACCGCCGATTACAAGCAGGTCATGTCTACTCTCGGACAGCTCGAAACGAATATGCGTCTGCTCGAAATGCTGGCGACAGCATGGCCCACCTATGAGGGAAGGCAGCGCTTCCGGTTACGTGAATGGTTGGTCAACAAGACCGATCAGAGAACGGTTATTGTCCAACACTCCGGCCGGTATGCCGAACTCTCCGACGGCTGGATTTCCGCGCTATACGCTGTTGCTGTCTCAACCGTCACGGACAGCAACCTGCTTTCAGATCATGACCTGCGCCGCATTTGGTTCTTTCTCGATGAATGGGGGCAGCTTCCTGAAATTCAGGATTTCGAGCGCTTCGTTACTCTCGGTCGGTCCAAGGGGGTCTGCGCCGTACTTGGTCTGCAAGACCTGTCACAGATCGCCAAAAACTACGGACAGGAAGTCCTCGACGTCCTCATAGCGTCTGTTGGCACAAAGGTCATAACTCGCATCAACTTTGGACCCACAGCCGAACGCATGGAACGTGACCTGGGCGAGACGACATTCTATGAGTATCGCCGGGACATGATGACCGATGGCACGACGAAATGGCTAAAGGAGACGCATCGCGCCAGCCCTATCGAACGATCGGAATTCAGCACGGAATTGGGCGTCGATGATAAAGGTGTGACCGCCTTCGTTACCGGGATCGGCAAGAACGTCTATCAGGTCAAATTCCCCTTCCCTGAAGACGCAAAGGATCATCGCCCGTCGAACGTTCCGGCCGAGTGGACCTACACCTTTAAACCAACCGGCACCTTCACCAGTGACGCCGATATCGACGTCTATGTGAAGGCGGTTCTCGGTAAGAACTCGCCGCCGCCACGAGGTGCGCTCCCTTCGACCGAAGATACCGAACAAGAGGACTTGCCGCTTGAAGAAGCCTTCAAAGCTGCGGCCGCGGCCGCACGCGAAAATGCGAGTGCTCCGGCACATCCAGAGACGGCAGGAGACAAGTCCGAACAGGTCGATCTTTTTGAGAAGTACCGCTAGTCGTCCTAGTGGTAGGCCTCCATATCGGACGCCGCCCGCACATCAATCGACACGTGCTTAATGACATTCCCGTCCTTGTCTTTCGCAACAAGCATTTTGGGATTGTAAGCATAAACGCCGTTGTAATTGACGCGGTAAATCACGCCGATCTTTTGCCAACGCTTTTTGGCTCTCATCACCGTGTCTCGAAACACGCCGAGTTTAGCCGCCATTTCGTCGTTTGTTGGTGTCGTCCCGTCCGCGCGCGGATTTAAAACCAGCTCCCGAAGCATACTTGGCCAATGCTTGTTTTTCGGGGGTGGATTGTCCGCGAGTTCTGTCAACCAAGAGAGGTTCACACCGGCTTCACCGGGTTTTATCTGCTCTGGTTCAGGCGGGCCGTCAAACGTTACTACCTTTGAGATGCCCTTCATCTGTTCCGCCGGTCTGTGGTTCCTAGGTTCGTTATTATTGGGTGCGCTTATTGGTGTACTTTTATGCAAGGAACGCGTCCTAACCGTTATCATTTCCTTGTGGGGAGTCAATGTTTTACTCCATCCAGCAGAATCATTTCACAATGAATCCTGCGACATTTTCAATGTCAAATGCGACTAGCTTGGCAGGAGCTTTTTCCCCTCAGTCCGCAAGGTGCCGTCTGGCCCGACATGCCGATAAAGGGTTGATCGGGTAATGCCTAATTCTCGGCACAGTTCCCCGACCTTGGTTCCCGGCTGGCTCATCGCAGCCATAGCCAAACGTAACTTCGCCTTGGTCATTTTCGGCGGTCTCCCTCCTACTCTGCCCCGCGCTCGCGCAGCAGAAAGGCCCGCCACAGTTCGTTCTATTGTCAGTTCGCGTTCATACTCAGCCAGAGCGGCGAAGATCCCGAAAATCATCTTGCCCGCCGGCGTGGTCGTGTCGATCGACGCGCCATGTCCGGTTAGGACCTTCACGCCTACGTCTCGGGCCGTAAGATCATGAACCGTGTTCACCAGGTTGCGCAGATCGCGGCCGAGCCGGTCAAGCTTCCACACGACAAGCGTATCACCTCGCCGCAGTGCTTTCAGGCACGCCGCAAAGCCCGGTCTATCGTCGCGTTTCCCCGACGCCAGGTCCTGATAGATGTTGTTCAGATCGACTCCCGCTTGCACGAGACTATCACGCTGCAGGTCGAGACTCTGCGAGCCGTCCACCTTCGATACACGCATGTACCCGATTAGCATTCAGCCCCCTGTGCCAAAAACGGTCATTTTTGGGACAAATGTCAGTGTGTGCCATATCACCTCCCGAATCTGTCAGAAAACCCGTAGCAAAAACAACATATCAAAAACGTCAGTTTTGGGACAGCGTTTTACGGCGGCCTTCGGCCGCAGGGTTTTCCCACAGGCTCCGGCCTTCTCTACGGCGCTATTGGGGGCGCGCTCAGGCCTCCGCCTGCTACGCCTGCTTTCCCTCGAAAGCAGGCTTCGGCCCTCCGGGCTGGAAAAACCCTTACTGCATGGAAGGCCGGCTTCGCCGGCGACTATTTCCTTGTTGAAATGCACCGATCCTCGATCCGGTCAAATTGCAGAGCCTCGCCATGCTCGCGGGCTCGCCGCTGCGCGTGGCTCCGGTTCCGGTCGCAAGCGACCGAATTTGACCGGATCGGGCGGTTCGGTGCCGTCCTGACCTATCGGGACGAGGGGCATCGCCCCTCGCCCGTTGGCGAGAAAGTTCGATCCGCCTCCGGCGCGGATCGAACAAGGGGCAAGTCCTATTCGAGGAGAGACAGGGCACGTATGAGCCCGTTTTCACTGTCGGGCGTCCAGCGTTGATAGTCGTAGACGCGGACAATGGTGCCGGCGGGTTCATCAGCGCTCGAGATGAGCGGAACGATCAGCTCGGGGAGCGTATCGAGCGATACACACGGATAGCAATCCAGGGCGCCATTTGGGCGTTCGAGCTCCACACGAAACAGGCGGGTTTGGGAATCAGTCATTGAACTCTCCGTCTCAGGGAAGGCGAAAGGGAAGCCCCCGCCGAAGCGGGGGCCGGGTGGATCAATCCCAGGGGATGACCGCCATCAGGCTTTCGTCATCCTGCCCCGGATAGCGGCCCAGGTTCGCGTTCAGCTTTGCAAAGCCGGTGTTGACGGTGAGCGTATAGTATTCGCCGCCCCTCTGGTTCTTCTTTTTCCAGATGCCGCCGATTTCGATCCGGCGGTTGCGCGGGGACTTCGCGTAAAGCCGGTAGACCGGAGCCTGAGGGTTGGTGCTCTCAACCGGCTCGCCGGTGATGTCGATGTCGAAGGTCAGCGTTGCGAGGTTGCCGGTCAGCGTGTCGGTTTCGGCGTCGATCTGGATGAAGTTTACGAGGTCAGACATTGCGCGATCTCCTTTGCTTGCGTTGTCGATGGACACGAGAAAGGACCGCACAAAGAACGGGCTGCACCCGAAGGGCCGCAGCGCAGCGGAGGACGGCATTGGCGGGCGATTTTGGTTCGCGAGGAAGCGCCGCAGGCGCGGGGAAAATCGTTCGGTTATGCTGTTGCTGGCCGGGCGGACGGTCCTAGTGGCCTATTCGATCGACAACGCTGCCATGCAAAGGGATTTGATCGCTATGTCTTTGCTCTCGTCCCATTTCATTCCATAGCCGAAACCGGCATTTTGACCGGCACGGCTTCCACAGTGCTCGTCCCGACGACATTGACATCAATGGCCTAGGCGGCGCGCGCCGAAGCTTCCTGCTCCGTGCCGCCAGCAACGCCACACAGCTTTCGCGCCCGTCTATCGAAATGACAGTAGGCAATCTGGAACATGAACCAGGCCGGTAGCTTGGTCCTTCACCTCAAACTGTCAGCGCCGGCTTTGCAAAGTGTGCACAGCTCCCTACATCTTGCCGGCAGGACCTCGATGCCAATGACCATCATCGGTATTCGCGCCGTCCCCCCGGCCTGCTTCGGCGGGGGCTTCCCTTTCGCCTTCAACAATTCGAGCGCCCTAGTTCATGGCAGATTTCGCCAAGGCCCGCAGTGTCGGCGCGAGGTGCAATTCACCCTTCGGCGAGCGGTACAGCATTGACAGGAAGTAGCGCGCCGGCTTCGCGATCTCGGCCGCGCCCGGCTTCAGCGCGGCGGACCGCACCAGCTTCTCAGCCACGATCGCGAGCGCCGCGGCCGCGTTCATCCGGCCGGCGACCTGTACGCCCGCGACCCATGTTTCGCGCGGTATTTGTATGAGCGCCCGAATTGTGTCGGCCTGCCCCTCCAAATCGCGCCAGGACGAGAAACTGATGCCATATTCGGCCTGAAGCTGGCGGCAAGCTAGCCGTAGCAGTTCAAGGGTGGTTGCAGGATCATCATCACGACGTTCCCGGTCTTGCGCAGACGGTTCCGCTCGCACAGGCTCTTTTTCGAGAGCCCATTGATCGGCGGAGCCGATCTCAGGACTAAACTGAATCGATCGCGCGTTAGCGCGATGCCGTTCTCTTCTTACTAATGTCGTGGGGGTTGTAGTTGTATATGGGGGGACAGAATTGTCCTGCGCGGGGGACTCTTTACGGCTCTGATCGGCAGAATCATCATTCTGTGGCGATGGCCCCGAAGGTTGCTCGGACGGCTCATACAGTGCAAGTACGTCCTTTAGGAGGTCGACGAGCTGCGCAAGGTAGTCAGGATTTGCCCTCTGCTGGTGAAAATCGACTACGTGCGCATTGAACATCTCCTCGAAACCCTGTGTCTCATGACCATCACGGCGGAGCTGTTCGAGCGCATCGACGATCTGCCGGGCGACACCTTGGCTTTGCCGTGTCGTCTCGCGCATCGATCGCCACTCATCGACATGAGCGCTCGCCAGTTCTTCCAGTTCCGCGAGCCGCGCTCTGGCGGGCGAGAAATCAAGGCCGAAGCTGCCCCCGCCTTCCCGATTTACATAGCGGCGACCGGTCGGGCTGTCGCGATAAGCGACAATGCCCGCCTCCACGAGCGAACGAATGGCGCGGGTGACGGTTTTCTCACAGACGCCGAGATCATAAGCCAAACGGGCATTTGATATCGCGACGACGGGGCGCTTGCCCTCTGTCCAGTCCTCGGCCGGGGAGATAGCAAGAAGCGTGTCGAGGATCTGGTAGGGGTAGCCCTTGATGCCAAGGCGACCGGCGCATTTCTTTAACGCGCTCGCGACTTGCGCCTTGGTCGCGGGGCGGTTGTCTTCCCTCATGGCAAGGGCAGCGCTGGCAAGAATGCCAGGCGTCACCCTTCTGAAACTGGCGATGGTCTGCATCGGATTCCTTTCTGAAATCCGGGCAAAGCTCACCCGTTCGCAAAAGCTGCGCTCTATATTGACAGTGAGGGAAAGGAGCCTTAGATTGAGACTTGAGTTTTTGAGGTCTCTCGGAGCGACGCCAATCGCTTCTAAGATCATTCTTTCCCCCCGATGTAGCTTGCTGCGTCGGGGTTTACTTTTTCCGGGTTAGGGTTTCTCCTCGTTCCAAATCACACGACTCGCAATCGCGTTAGCCGCAAACGCTAACCGATTTGCTTGATAAAGCAAAATGATTCGGGAAATTTTCCGAGCTACAGCTTTCAAGCGAACCGGTCACAACATGACAAGCGCTTGCGTCGTAAGGGTTTTTCCTAAACCCGAAGCCTGTGGGATCGCATTGTCGCACAAGCGCAATCGCATCATCGTGGCCGGCTTTACGAATACTTCCGGCACTCATCATCAATGACTGATTCTTTCGATGCTGGCGAATCCGCGGGCATTGTTACCCACTGCCAGGGAGAGGTGGAAGGGTTTGGGAAGGAGGAGGAGGGAACCGTCCCTCCTTCCCATGGGAGGGTGTTTGAGGGAGGGGCGAACCGCCCTTCCCTCATGGGGTGAGATTGAGAGGGGGGCCTGTGCCCCTCTTTCATAAGCTGTGGCGATCGGTCGATCCGATCGGCGCGGCTCCCCATAAGACAAAGACAGGAGACGGCGAATGCCGGCTCCTGTCTGCGAATGGCTCAAAGGTTCATCTCATTGAGCAACGCGTCAATTTCGGGATCGAAATTGTCTTCGCGGCCCTCGAAATAGCTGTCCGGAAGATCCCCCTCTGCGTAGTCGCATTCGGTGCAGATGATCGTATGGTTTTGATTGATTGAACCGCCTTCGCAGGTTTCCCAATAGCGTTCAAAAGCCTCTCCGGCGCAGTCGGGGCAAGCGACGACCTCCAGATCATTGTCAAGGTCGAAGCCACCGGGTTCAACGCATCCGCCGTAAACTCTGGTCATGATGATCTCCTTTCGTGAACTGACGAAAGGAGCCCACGCTGTAGGCCAGAGGGGTCAAGGACCGCGTAGCGGCCGCAATGCGGCGAGCGGGGGAACCGATTTTTCCAGAGCGGAGAGAATCGAAGCGGCGGAAAAATTGGGGGAGACCGCGAAGTCCTTTACGCCGGATGGCCGGGCGTATCGTGGGCCAGTCAGAGAGAGAAGAGAACCACGGCGCCGACCAGGCGTCGTGTCCATGTGGGCCGGGGATGGTTTGGAAGGGGGTCTTCACCCCCTTCCATGGGAGGGTGTTTGAGGGAGGGGCGGGACCGCCCTTCCCTCATGGGGGAGAGTTAGAGAGGGGCGGCTTGCCCCCCCTCTTTCGAGGGGTTTGGTCGGGTCGATCCGGGACAAACTCCTGTGCCCGCGATTTGAACCGGGCCACTAGCGCCCGTTGGATACGCGGCGGCCAGCACGATAATAGCGCCTGCGTCAAAGGGCTGTCAGGATCGCGGCCCATGACCTCCTTTGTGTAACCAAGATTCCAGCGCTTCCACTGAAATGAATTCTTCATGTCAGCCTCCGGCCTCTATCGGACTTGAGGACGGGCAGCCTCGATAAAGGCTGCGATGGCGTCTTTCCGGGTGGCAAAACCGTCCCGCATAGGGCGATCATCATTGAAGATCACAAACCATTCGCCGGTTACGAAAGTGCAATCGATAATGCCGCCTGCGTCATGTGGGTTCGTCATCATCCCGTTCGGGATTTCGCTCCATCCCGGCACGAAAGAATTCAGGGTCTCCAAATCAGTCATAGGCCGTCCTCCTTCATGGCATGGCGAGCAAGCTCCGCCTTTTCCGCAATAATCCGGTGCAGCTCCGCAACTCCGGCCTCAAGGCAGGCTCTCCCTTCGAGATGCCGGAATTGCATCCAGAAGGCGGCGCGTTCCTCGCGCGCCGGTCCTATGCCTGCCTGTTGTTCCAATTCTCCAATGGTGCCCATGGCTCATCCTTTCCCGCGCCGCTCAAGCGGCGCGACGTTCCTCGATCTCGTCAACTTCGGCTGTGATCTCGCCCGCGTCAGGCTGAAGGCTATGCAGATAGGTAACGGCACGCTCTGCATGGGATGCCGCCTGAAAAATCGCCCGTTTGTCGTTGTTCAGGACCTTGAGCCAACTCGCGATATAGGCGGCATGATCGTCGCGGGGATCGATGGCAAGGCCAAGATCGGCGGCTAAAAAAACGCTCCCAAGTTCGGCACACAATTCTTCCCGCGAATATCCCTCATCGCCCCATTCCTTGCGGCCAAAATCCCGAGCAAGGCGCGACGGGTGGCGGGTCCAGTGGATGCATTCGTGCCCGAGCGTGGTCGCATGTGCCTCGGCCGAAACAAAGGCGTCAAAAACCGGCATGCCGATAAAATCAGCATCGATCCGGTAATACGCCTTGTTTCCACCTTCGCGGATGTCAGCGCCAAGGTTGGCGAAAAAAGCATCCACTTGCGGAATGCGTTCCTTGCTCTCCGATCCTTCTGGCGCGGTCGCCTTGGCGTAATACTGCTCTGGCAGGTCATCGATCTGATCGGCGCAAAAAACGCTATATCCTTTCATGAAAGGAATGCGCTTTTCGATTTCCTCGCCGCTTTCTGTCGTCTCCGTGCGCTCGATGGCGTTCGCATAGACGACAAGGGCCGATTTCTCGCCTTTGCGCACTTGCCCGCCAAGCTCCTGCGCCTGCTTGTAGGTCATCCAAAACGGCGAAGAATAGCCGCGCTCGCTGGCTTCCATCCACAAAAGCACGGTATTGATACCGCGATAGGGAACGCCATTATGCCGCAACGGGCGGACCGGCGTTCCGCAAGCGCCCCATGGCTGCATCCATGGGCGAGTTCCCTGCTCAAGCTGTTCAATGATCCGGTTGGTGATCCGCTCGTAAACGTCAGCGCGGGGCTGTGTGGTGCTGCTTTTGGACTGTTTGCGCATGGTGTTTTCTCTCCTGATCCGCGAAGCGGTCTTCCTGTCCCGGTGAGGGGCAGGAGCCCGGCTCCTGCTCCCGAGCAGTCGGCGATCCGACCGGAGAGAGGGGGGCAACAGGCAAAACCGGAGGGGGATCACCCGCCCGAAGGGACAGGTGCGCGGATCCGCGCGGGACGCGCAAAATCCGCGCACCTGGTCCTGCACAAGGGGAAGTTCGCCGGCAACGCCGGCGAGCTCGCCCGCGGAAGGACGGGGAAACCGGTTTTGCCTGTTGCGGGGGAGAGACCGGCGGCCGATCTCTCCCCCTCTAATTAACAGCGTGAGCCGCTATGCGGCTCGCATCGTCGAGGCCGAAGGCCGGGAAAGGGCCAAGGCCGCCGAAGCGGCCTTGGCTGCACCGCGTTAGCGGTGCTGGTCCCGATCCCACTCGGTTTTGACCGTCAGGTCTGCCTCGAAGAAGAAGGGCAGTTTCACCGCGATTTTCAGGGCGATACTGCCCCGGCGGAAGAAGTTACTGACGATCTTCGCGAGGAAAGTGCGGAGGCTGCGGCCGGTGGCTTGGAGATATTGGATAAAATTCTTCATGGTGGTAGCTCCTGTGATCTGCGTTATTGCGGAGTTACGCGAACGCCCGGACAGGGGCTTGCACCCGGAGGGGCGCAGCGCAGCGGAGCACCTTGGCGGACATGAATTTTGTTGCGCGAGGAGCGCCGAAGGCGCGGGGAAAATTCATGTCCGACAAGGTTGCTGGCCCCTGGCCGGGTGGTAGTCTACGCAGCAATGAATAACGCAGCTCACAGGAGCGGGGCATGAAGCACATTGCTCCCTCCAAGCCACCGGCCGTAGCCGGTTTCAACGCGGCAGGATTGGAACATTATTGCGCTGGCCCGACGGCCTCAATGCGGTGAAACTGCCCTTCTTCTTCGAGGCTGCGCGCAGCGCGTGGGATCGGGACCTGCGGCGCGATCGCGCCGCACCCAATGGCTTCGCGGCCTTGGCCAGCGACCATATTCCGCGTCAGTCCGATCGTTACCCGAATGGGCCGAAACAGGCTGGCCGCGCGCCTTGTCCGGAACAGGCCGGGATCGGCACGCTTGCGTGACGGTGCTGGCCGTTGTGTAGGCTGGCGCGCGGCCTGACTGGTTCGGTGAGCCGGTGCGCCAGAACCGGCGAATAGAGCGGCGGTGCCGTAAGGCAGACGCCCAATAGACGCCCCTGCTTTTTTCTAATTGTCATGAGGCTGCGGATGGTCATATTCAAAGTTGATGCGGCAATACAACTTATGCTTTCCAAGGGTCGCCGTTCGTGATGTACGTACCGCGATCCGTCATGACGTTAATTACTCCGCTCAATTCGGTTTGCCTGTGGAGCGGAATCTAGGACCGAACGGCCCTGCGCCAACGCCTGCGCTGACGAATTTCCCCGCGCCTGCGGCGCTTCCTCGCGAAGCAAATTCGCCAGCCTTTCGGCGTCCTCCACGATGTTGCGGCCCTAACGGGTGACGCATGTCCCGTGTTCGCTCCGGTGTTTCCGCATCGGCAACCGAAAAGAGGAGTAATACCGATGACTGACCTCGTGAATTACATCAAGATCGACGGCGACAAGGTCGCAGGTAACATCGCCACGATCACCTTTGATATCGACGTGACCGGCGAGCCGGTCCACAGCGAAAACCCGGCGGCTCCGGTCTACCGTCTTTACGGCAAGTCTCCGCGCAATCGCCGGATCGAAGTTGGCGGCATCTGGAAGAAGAAGAACCAGCGAGGCGGCGAATACTACACTCTTTCGGTCAACACCGGTTTCGCGAAGCTGAATGCGAACCTTGGCCGCTATCCGGGACAGGACGACGACACCCTGATGGCGGTCATTCCTTGGGACTGACGCGGAAGCGGGCGGCGCTCAGCGCCGCCCGCCTTTGGCTGCTTATCGCAGCCGCGTCGATCTTCCCCCTTGCATGCGCGGCATAAAGTTGATTCTGCTTTATAAAGCGAAAATGCAAAGAGGAAGCTCTGAATGAGATTGCCGCGACTGCTGTTGAGTATACCCCTCCTGTTCGCCCTCCCCTCGGGCGAAATGTCGGCGCAAGCCGCCGATACGAACTGGCCGATTTGCGGTCGCGGCAAGCGTATCACCTGCATCGTGGACGGCGATACTTTCTGGATGGATCGGGTCAAATACCGTCTTCAGGGCGTGAACGCTCCTGAAGCTGGCGATGGCGCGCGCTGCGCCAAAGAGCGGAACATGGCAGACGCTGCCACAGTGCGGCTCCAGGAGCTTATGCAAAGACCGGGGCTGACGTTTCAGCGCCGGGGCAATGACCGCTATGGGCGCGTGCTTGTGACTGTCCGGACCGCCGACGGCGAAGACGTCGCGGCGCTGATGGTCAAGAGCGGACACGGGCGAACCTATTACGGCGGATATCACGATCCTATGGAGTGGTGCCGTTATTGAATGCACCAGTGCTCGGCTTGTGCAAGTGATGGGTCCTCGCCATGCTCGCGGGCCTTGCCCGCTGCGCGTGGCTCCGGTCCCGGCCCGAAGGCCGCCCTTGCACAAGCCTGCGCGCCGGCGCGGTGCTGAAAGCATCGGGACGAGGGGCATCGCCCCTCGCCCGCTGGCGAGGAAGTTCGATCCGCCTCCGGCGCGGATCGAACAAGGGGCATGAGAAAACTGGCGGAACGCCAAGCGCCCGGGCAGGTTCGATACCTGGCCGGGCGCTAATGGGTTTTTGGGGGAGCTGGCCGCGCCGGAGAGGAGCGCGACCAGCTAACGGCTTATTCAGCCGCTTCGGGGAACTGTTGCTCGGCTTCGACCTCGGTCATGGGAATGCGAACCGGTTCGGGAAGCCAGCCGGTGTTTGCAACCATCCGCTCGGCAATGGCAACGGCCTCGGCCTTCTTGCCTGCTGCTCGGATAGCCGTCGCGGCTTCTTCCCCTTTCACCTCGGCAACCACAGCCTCGATGCTCTTTTTGTTGAGGTGGGAAAGATAGGCATCGCCGGTCGGTTCAAACCAGTTGCGCATATCGACATTGAGGGCGCGGCCTATTTCGTTGGCATGAGCAAGAGCCTTGTCGCGTCCATGAAATTTTGCTTCCACGGCATTGAGGCTATGAGAGGCGGCGAAGGCCAGCAAGACCAGCAACTGGTCGCGAGGCTGATCAAGGCACCATTCCCATAGATCGGCGGGATTGCCGGGGATATGATCGCCATAGCGTTCCTTCAACTCCTGAAACGCAATCCCGGCCTTGCTGTTTTCGGGCTGCTTCATGGACCCTTCCAAGGGCTGATAGGTCAGCTTGATTTCCAAGGCGGTGTGTTCACTCGCATAGCGGTAGACCGCGCTCAAAAGCAGGGCATGAACCACGGCTGCGAGGGCTATATCGGGATTGTCGGCCAGTTCCACGCGAAGGGCAGCGGTCTTCTGCGCTGTCAGGTCCTCGACCAATGCCGCCGAATGGGTCAGCTTGATCGGCGCCGCCTCGCTTTCTCTACTACCCTCATTCTCGCCGCTGTGCTGGCCTTCCTCCTGCTCCTGCTGTTCATCCTCATCGTTGACAAGGCCACGATGCACGGTTGCCCGCCCGTAGTAGTCGAGGCAAACGATCGCCCCGGCGCGCGCCAAATCCTCCGCCTTATAGGCTTCCTGCCGGTCCTTGAGGCTGTCCATTTCCTTTTCGATGGCTTCAAGCTTCGGTTCGGCGTCCTCGTCGGCGTCTCCTGCCTCGATCAATTCGGCAAGGCTGTCATATTCCTCGGCAAGCTGATCAAGCCGCTCCTGATCTTCTGCGCTAATATCTACAGGCTCCGGATAGACGCGGCTCATGCTGTAAATGTCGTCCGGCTGTGCGGAATGAACTTCAACCCATTTCCAGCCCTCAGCCTTGACGCCTTCGGCTTCGGTTTCGAGCTTTTCGAGCACCAGCCTTTCGACTAGGCCGGAATCGGTGGCATAGCCGCCGCTCTCACCGTCGAACAGATCGCGGCGAACGGTCCCGCCAGCCGCTTCAATGGCATCCAAGCCGCCAATGAAACGGATACGCTTGTCGGAAGCCGGGATTTCCTCGGAAGCCAGCATGCGCTTGATGGTGTGGGCATAACGGTTGTAACTGGCGAGGCTATTCCAAACCTGCTCCTGCCGTTCGTGGTCATCCGTGATGGTGAAGGCTGCAAGCTCGTCATAGCTCATCTCACCATTGCGGAAGAGATCGAACAGGACCGGCGACACGCGAGCCAGCGCCATGCGGCGCTTCACGTTTAGCTCCGTGGTCCCGAAACGTACTGCAATTTCGGCAGGGCTTTTCCCCTCGTCGGCCAAGGTCTTGAAGGCCATGAATTCGTCGGCGGGATGCATCCCCTTTCTGACGAAATTCTCGGCAAGGCTGATTTCGGTCGCGTCTTCGCCATCCCACAGGCCGCAATCGACGCCATGGGTTTTTCCGATTTCGCCCTGCTCTGCAAGCAGATTGAGGCCAGCCAGACGCAAACCGCCAGCGGTGACGAAATAGCGGCCCTTCTTTTCGCCCGGACGAATGACAAGGTTATGGATCAGCCGGAAATTACGCGCCTTTATGGAAGCGGCCATTTCCGCGATTTCTGCCGCCTCGTAGGTCTGGCGCACGTTCCGGGGGTCGTGGTCGAGCTTGTTGAGCGGCACTGTGATGTTGTTGGTATCGGTCATGATGTTATCTCCTATTTCCCTTTTCCCGCGAAGCGGTCTTCCTGTCCCGTAAGGGGCAGGAGCCCCGCTCCTGCTCCCGAGCAGTCGGCGATCCGACCGGCGAGAGAGGGGGGCAATGGTGAAAACCGGAGGGGGATCACCCACCCGAAGGGACAGGTGGCGAGGATCCGCGCGGACACGCGCAAAATCCGCACACCTGGTCCTGCACAAGGGCGAGTTCGCCGGCATCGCCGGCGAGCTCGCCCGCGGAAGGATGGGGAGACCGGTTTTCGCCATTGCGGGGGAGAGACGGCCGCACGGTCTTTCCCCCTGAAGGGGATCAACACGCTTGCGAAGCAAGCTCCGCTATTATCGCGTTGAGACAAATCGCTTCTTCGAGCGTTAGGGCGGCATGGCGAAGCACTTGAGCGGTATGAGAACACGAACCAAGATCAGCGACCCGATGCCCCGGCGCATCGAGCCATGCCTTGCGCTGCTTGTGTCCAAACCACCAGCAGGGCCGGACTGGTCATTTGAAATCAAGTGGGATGGCTACCGCCTTGCGGTCCATGTCGAACCTGATGGCGTCCGGGTGCTGACCCGAGGAGGACACGACTGGACGCCAAGATTCACACACATTGCCGACGATGCGCAGCAACTCGGCCACGATACAATGATCCTCGACGGCGAGGCGGTCGTTCTGGATGAACAAGGCCGATCTGACTTCGGCTTGCTGCAGCAAGCTCTCGGCGGACGTGGCGGCAGGCGTTTTGCCCGTGAGGCCATATTCTTCGCCTTCGATCTTCTCTATCTCGACGGTCGCGATCTTACGCACGAGCCCCTTTCCAAGCGGCGGCAGACGCTCGAAAAGGTACTGAACGGCCGTGAAGGCATAATACGCTACTCTGAATCGATTGATGCGGATGGGAACCAGCTCCTCGAGCGCGCTTGCGAACTCGGCCTCGAGGGAATTATCGCAAAGCGTCTCGATCGTCCGTATCGTTCCGGCCGTCATGGCGAATGGCAAAAGATCAAATGCGTGCAGAGCGACACATTCGCGATCGTCGGCTACGAACCGTCGGAAGCGATGCGCGGCGGAGTCGCCCGTCTGCTGCTTGCGGCTCGCAAGAGTGGTGAACTGGTCTACGTCGGTGGCGTCGGAACCGGCTTCACACATAAGTCCGCGCGCGATCTGAAAACCATACTGGACAGGATTTCGGCTCGAAAGGCCCCTGTGGCTCTGAAGCGAAAGAATGCTATCTTTGCCGAACCACGCTATTTCGCGGAAATCGAATATCGCGGATGGACGCGCGAGCCAAGACTACGCCACGCCTCATTCAAAGGGTTACGAGAACCTGCTGATAATTCCGAAGTGTTCGAACTGAAAGACTAGCTAACACCGGAACCTTTCCTATAGCGCTCAGAAGATGAGTGCAGCGGAGGCACTTGGGGGGAGTGTCGCAGTAGGGGTGGTTTGCTGCCTGTCGGCTTTCGTGCAGGATAGGAGTTCAGCGGCTGCCAACTTCAACATCATTCGGAATCGCCATATGATCGACTTGACTACACTAATTACCTACAACGCAATCGTACTTGGCTTCGTTTTCATTCCTGGCCCTGCAACACTTTTAACTGTCGCGCGGGCGACCAGCTCGGGCACAAAGGTCGGTATCGCGACCGGCGTCGGTATCGCGGCTGGTGACGTTGTTCACACGTTCATGGCCATCATCGGAATCTCTGCTGTGATCGCCGCATCGGCTACTCTGTTCAGCATCGTGAAATATGTAGGTGCAGCCTATCTTGTCTATCTCGGCATACAGGCGATCTTAGCGAAAACTCCCTCGGATCCGACCGCCGCCAGAGCACTTCCGATCACCGCGCAGAAAGCATTTAGGCAGGCCATTTTGGCGGAAGTGCTCAACCCGAAGACTGCGCTATTCTTCCTGGCGTTCCTGCCTCAATTCGTCCATCCAGAGAATGGTTCCGTTGCACTTCAACTGATGGTGCTAGGCATCGTCTTTGTGCTTCTGGGCTTGCTCAGCACGGTGATCTTCGCCGTGTCAGCCGCAAGTCTCGGCAACTTTCTCCGCCGCAACCCGATCGTGCTGAAATGGCAGGGTAAGGTGGTCGGTGGAATCTACTGCGCATTAGGTGTCCGATTGGCGTTGCAAGAACGCTGAACTTCGCGAAGTCGCCTGAGTTGCTCGCACAATGCGTAACAGCATGCGCGTAAATTTGGGCGATTTCCAACGGCTATTTTGATGAATATCGGAGAAGACAAGCTGATGGACCATCACGAGGCGCTTAAGTGCGCGCGCACGCTCATGCAGGCTCACCCCCGTATCGTCTTCATGATGTGCGGGATCTCAGGATCAGGGAAGACCACATTCGCCCAAGCGCTTGAGAAGATGGGCTGCCAACGGCTATCCATAGATGAGGAGATCTGGCGCACAAGCGGTCGATTTGGTGTGGACTATTCAGAGCACGATTATCCCGACCTGCAAGCGTCAGTAGAGAAGAGCCTGCGTCGGCAGCTTGTCAAAATGCTGCGGCACGGAACCAAGGCGGTAATCGACTTTAGCTTCTGGAACGCCAAAGCACGGGCCGACTACCGTGAGCTTGTGCAGCGCAACGATCATCACTGCCAACTCGTGTATATGAACGCTCCAGAGAAGGTCTTGCGCGAGCGGTTGATCGCGAGGGCCTCCCGCCAAGATGCTAACGCGGCCTTTCCAATTACAGATGAGCGTTTGCGGCGCTACATCCGGGGCTTCGAACCACCATCTGGCAAAGAAGCGTGGACGGTGGAATAGGGACCAAAGCGCTCATAAGTCATGCTGGTGGCAAAGAATCTCAGGGAGTAGCCGGAGAAATGGAGAGAATCGGAAAAATACGACGCCTTCGTCGATATCCGTTGAAATCAGCCCTTGGTGAAGAGCTTCAGCACGCGGTGCTGACAAAGACAGGTGTATATGGCGACCGGGCTTTTGCCGTGTTGGATAGGGAAAGCGGGAAAATCGCCAGTGCGAAAAGGCCAAGGCTCTGGCGGTCCCTTCTATCGCTCACGGCTCAGCTTTCGGAAGACACTGGCACATTGGCAATCTCTCTGTCCAATGGCCACACCATTCATTCGAACTCGGCAAATATTGATCCAGCTCTGTCCAGCTTCCTCGGACGCCACGTCTCGCTGGTATCCGAGCGCCGGCCCGGAATGCAGTTTGAACGCTCACGACCGGAAGAAGTGCTGGCTCACGGCCTTGATGCCGATGTTGCCTTGGATGTGGGAGAAATTGGTGCAGCCGCCCCGGAAGGAGGTTTTTACGACTTTGCGCCCGTGCATCTCGTCACTGTCGCTTCCTTGGAAGAAATTTCGCGCAAGGCAAACCTCGATGGGCTGGAGGCGGAAAGATATCGGCCCAACATCGTGATCGATAGTTCCGACACCAATCCCTTCATCGAAAACAGTTGGTCAGGCCAGAAATTGCAGATCGGCAGCGCAGTGCTGGAGATCATGGTGCCTACGCCTAGATGTGCCGTGCCGACTTTGGCTCACGGTCTCGGGCTTGAGCCGAAACCAGATGTATTACGAGCAATCCATGCGCAGAACCGCGTGGACATACCAGATGTCGGGGCATTTCCATGCCTTGGAGTTTACGCAAAGGTTCTTCACTCAGGGGACGCAGCGCCGGGAAATTCAGTGCTCATCGCTTAGTCCGTCTGCACCATTCCCATGGTCGGCAGCTAACGTATGTCAAATTCAGAAGTGGTCGTAACCTATGAAATTCAACAGACGGATATTCTTGCTCGCAGCCGGCTCGATGCTGACTGGCTGTGCTTCCTCGGAAACGGAGCGGGTTGGATTGGATCGGCCAGCACCTTCGAACCGAGGCGGACAGACAGTGGACTATGAAACAAGCGAGCCGGCCGGAACGATCATTGTCGAGCCATCCCGGTATGAACTGCTGCTGATACAGGGCGGCGGCAAAGCCCTCACCTATCCGGTCGGCGTCGGGAAAGCAGGCCACAGTTTCAGCGGGCGGGCGACAGTCGGCCGCAAGGAAGAATGGCCTAAGTGGACGCCGACGGCGAACATGATTGCCGCCGATCCTGACGGCAAGGGCCGACTAGCGGGCGGTGTCCAAGGGGGTGCGGCGAATCCTCTTGGCGCTCGCGCGCTCTATCTGTTCCAGGGCGGTCGGGACACGCTTTATCGCATTCACGGCACGAATGATCCAAGTTCGATCGGAAAATCCGTATCGAGTGGATGCATTCGCATGTTTGACCGTGATGTGATCGATCTATATGAGCGCGTGCCGATCGGAGCGCCGGTGATCGTCAGGGGATGACGGTGTTCCTGGGATCGTTTGTGGTATTTCGGGCTTCCGCGAGCGATCTTACCATAGGTAGCTGCAACATGTATTGATCCACGACCTTAGCAACCGCAAGAGAGGTAACACCTGCTCCGTTTGACCTCAAAAGCGCGCTTGCCAGATCATTTATCGCTCTTTGCCAGTTTGGCGTCTGAATGTCGTCGTATAAGGCCTTCTTAATCTCGCTCTCTGGATCAGGGCGGTGTGTAATGAATCTCGCGAGTGAGGCCATGGCCTGCACTTTCGCCAAATCCTTCGACGCTCCCATTGAGTAAGCTACAGCATCAATGTTTGACCATTTCCGCTCTGCCATTCCCCCGGCCAAACAGACGGCTATTTCTCTGACCAACATTTGCCAAACATCCTCAAGCGTATCTGCAGCAATCAATGGATTTCTATGAACGGACAATCCTAGGTCGCCATCAACTGCCCTGCGATAAACAGATACGCCCACAATTTCCGCACCGAGAACTGATGCAACAAGGGCGTGACCGGCTTCGTGTTTCGCGGTGGAGCGCCGTCCTTGCGGTGTATAGAGCCACCAAATCCATCGCGTGAGCCGTCGAAGCCATTGGATGCATATAACAGCGCTCAGCGTCAAAAGCACGGCTAACACCGCACCTGTAAAAAAAGCAAAGTTCAATGCGTGATCGACGTCAATTGGAGCGTCAGATACAGGTGGCGGTGCAATCATGCTATTATAGCGCCTGTGCAATTAGATCAAAGACGCGGCTTGGCAACCTTGTCCATATCGACGCCCTG
The DNA here is from genome assembly GCF_008932295.1 of Brucella tritici. Lineage (GTDB taxonomy): Bacteria > Pseudomonadota > Alphaproteobacteria > Rhizobiales > Rhizobiaceae > Brucella > Brucella tritici. Next base: position 26,993 of record NZ_WBWA01000022.1, read on the forward strand.
CTTCAACTTGGCCTCTATGGCAGCATCCAGGGCGGTCTGATGACCATAGGCCCGCTTGACATCGACAAGGGTGAATTCTGCCGAGTTTAGTTCGGGCTGGAATGTGCTCATGCTGACGACCATGATCCCGTCGCACCGGTCATCCTTAATAACAGAATTTCGCTCCCCAACCTGATATTTCCCTAAGTACTGCCATTGACTGTGAAAGAATGCTGCGCATGGCTTCTGCGCGATCTCAATGTTTCGATTATCGGATGACCGCTGGACTTCTACAAAATCGCAAAGGCTTCCTTCGTTGACGCGATTGCAATTTTCCTTGGTTTTGGGAGCTTCGGTATCCGAGACCAAGCGGCCATTCGCGTAGAGATAGTATAGCTTGAGGAATCCGCCTTCATCTTCGACAATAGAAGGCTGACCGTATTTCTCGGCAACTTGCTTTCGGAAAACGTCTGCGGTCGTAAAGGTCTCAAATCCCACGATACGACGAATCGAAAGCGCTCTGTTATCGTAGACCTCGGAAGCAAAATTCACGTAGACCTGATTCTTTCCGTCACTAGTTCCAGAAGCGATCTCGTTGACGAACTCAATCTCGGCGCGTGCGCCTTCAGGCGTTGATACCGATCCCTTCAGCCGGGTTTCTTCCGGCTCACGACCGTCCGGAAATTCGGCCTTCAGCTTCGTCTTTACGTCCTCTATCGTATCGCCGGGGTGAATACCGAGAATGTCGAAGTTGGCGGATTTCTCGAAACGATCGCCGGCCGGGCTCCTATCGACGGTCTCGAAGGTTTGCGCGATCGCTGTCGAGGCACTGAGCGCCGAGAGGGCGGCTACGATGACAAGGCAAGATTTCATGTCCCCTCCCCTCCCATTTATCGCCAGACGAGCGGCGTAGGCTTGCCGTCAGCGATCGGCATGTCCGACTGGCCGCATGTCTTGCCCTTGTAGGTCATGCCCTTGGAAACCGGTTTTCCTTCGTCAGTGAGGCAGACTGCGGTCAGGTCATAAGGGCTTTTTTGGGCGGTCGTGCAGCCTGCAAGGGCGACCATGGCAAAGGCGATGTAGGTGAACTTCATAAGCGGAAACCTCGTTATAGCTGACGGGAATAGCGATACTTAGCAAAATGCCGCATAAAGCATCAACCGCATCTGCTACATCTCGAAAGTCTTGCCCTGCTCATGTCCCTGCTGGTGGCTGTGAGCCGCCTGCAGGGTGTTGGCCTGCTCGAAGGTTTCTGCGCGTGAGACGATGAACTGCGCGCGCGAAAAGCCCGCCGTGAACGCCTCAAGCCGTTCCGGCGAAGCATTCGGAATCGCACGCGAAAGGCGGTCCCGGTCGAGCTCCAGCGAACCGGGAGCGCCAAAGCGGTCACGAATGTTGGCGATGAAGCTGCGCAATTCGGTCAAGGCTTGCTTATGGTCGCCCTGTCCGAGCACTGCGCCCAGCTCGTGGGCGGGTGTCTTTTCAACCCGGCCGACCAGCTCGCGGGCGGCGGCTGACAGATCGTTGACCGGCTCGCGCATAAGAGCGCGAAAGCGCTCTTCGTCGCGGCGAAGGTCTACGGTCAGGGAGCCATGCACCTGCCCGAAATCATGGAGCGCAGCGACGGCGAGCGGAACGGCGGCAATGGCCTTTTCACGGATCGCGTCATCGCGACCGAAAAGGCTGCGGTTGCCGTGAAGCGAGCCGAAGGCCTCCGGATTGGTTCGCATTTCCTGAGCAAATTCGGAAACGGGACGGCGTTCAACCTCGATGCGGTTACGCAGTTCGGCAAGGACCGCTTGCGGATCTTGCCAGACTGCTGAGACCGCCGTCTCAAGGCGGCTTTTCGCAGCCTGCATGGTCGGCCGGGCCGAAATCCTGTCCGCCACGGTCTCATCGATGCTTCGCGGCCAATCGGTAACGGCGGCAATGAGCGGCGCTTGCGCCTGCTCATGCGCCGGTTGGAGTTGGCGAGGATCAGAAGCGGCGAAGGAGAGCCGCGCGCCGGATTCCGGTCGCGGCTCCGGCAGATCGACCACATTGCCTATGATGATCGCGCCATCATCCCTCTGCATCATGAAGTTGCGACCAGCCGCACCGCTGAAGACGCCGCTGTAATCCTGCCCCGGTTCGGTCGTCGCCATATAGATACCGTCCCAGGCCGTGACGTGCGGGGCCTGCACAGGGCGGAAGCGCTCAATAGCCTGCTGCGCGACCTCGAGCGCGTTCACGCGATCGGGGTCGGTGATTTCCGCGAACATGCGACGCATGGGCGCCAGGTCGCCGCGTTCATGGGCGGCGACTGAGACGAACGTCATGCGTTCGTCGGAAATCACACCGAATTCGAGCGGATGCCCTGCCCTTTCGGCAAGGGCCGCGAAGAATTCACGCTGAGTCCGGCCGTTGCCTTCGCGAAAAGGATGGATGGAATTCATCCGGGCGAAGGCGTCGGCCGCTTCCGTTGCGAAGGTTTCGCGATCAAGGCCACGCAAGAAGTTGCGGGATTCGAGATCCGACATGAGGCTATTCAAGCCTCTGTCGATCTCGTTGCCGATCGCGAAATCCTTACCGCCAATCTTGTGCATGGCAGGCATTGAGGCCTGCGTACCGTCAGCGAAAGTGAATGGATGATGGCGCAGCTCGCCCGCCCATTCAAACACGTCCTGAAACAGGTGCTTATGAAGCGCCTGAAGATGGGCCGTGTCGAAAGTGGGTTCGGGGCCGAGACCGCTTCGCAGTTCGAGAAGCCGGATCGCAAGAACCGGGTGCTCGGCCGCTTCTAGCGCCTCGTGTGTCTCGGCCCCTATCTTGTTTCGAAGGGTCTCGCCGTCGGCGAGCGTAAACGACATGCCTACTGGATGCCGAGAATGGACTTAACGCGCGGCATCATCTCGTCAAGCTCGATCTCGCCAGCAATGAACGCGTCAAATACCGGCTGGCATGCCGGGTTCGGGCGAAGACCTTCCATAGCGTTCGAACGAAATGCGCTGCGAACCATCTTGCGACGGCGCTCCATTTCATCGGCGGTGATGGCCGGGGCCTTCTGCTTGAGAGCTAGTGCCATGGCTTTTCTCCTCTCGTTGCTACCGGCTTACCTGCCAAGCGCTTATCCAGTTTCACTATCAGCATTTCCGCACCTCCGGTCAGGCTGCGGAAAGCGCCCGTTCAACTGCTTCCGGTTCCTTCTCGATGATGGTGAGAAGGATGCGGGACGGAGCATCGATATTGGACCGGCCCTGTTCCCAATCGCGGACGCGACCGAAGGAAAATCCGTACCGGGCGGCAAACGCCTTTTGGGACAATCCGGTTTTCTGACGGATGGCGCGAACGTCCACCTGTGGCGGGATATGAATAACATATTCCGCCGGATCGGCCTCGCCCTTGGCAAAAGCAAGAGCTTCCCGTGCGCCCTGCAAAATTCGTGATCCTGCCTTGCTCATTTTCGACTCCTGAGTTTCTTCACCTGTTCACTGACGCTTTCCCTCCATATTTGCGGAAGGACTGTCAGAATTTTACGCAGCTCGTTTCGATCTGCCTTCGATAGGTTCGCCTGCGTGTCCTTGCTGTAGATATCGAGCAAGAACACCGGAATATCCTCGTCGGCATAGAAGGTGATGATCCGATAGCCGCCGCTCTTTCCCTTGCCGCGACCGCCAAAACGGACCTTTCGCGCTCCACCTGTGCCGGCCATGATATCGCCCGCGTCCGGATTCGACGCGAGGAAGGACACAATCTCGTTGCGCTCCTCCTCACTCACATTTTCATCCTTGGCGGATGACAGATAGGCGGGTGTTTCAATGACCGTGTGCATGGGTATTAAGTACAGAAATTCCGTACATTTGTCAAGCAACATATGCGGAATTTCCGCACCTACATTTTCACCACATATTGGCGAGCTGGCGGCGGGATATCCCCCTGTGCATTGACCCAACAAGGTGAGACGGGAATCTTCCGGCCATCGGCAAGGGTGCGAATGGTCGGCCTGCGCCAGTGGGGCTTAACCTTCCACCCTCCGCCTCCGCCTGATCCGGATCGCATCATTTCGCTCTCGCGGACGTCGATGACGATCCGTGGGCTTGTCGATTGCGTTCATGTGGGTTATCCCTATATCCAATAATTCAAGGATTGTTGAATAATGGAAGAACGTCAAGCCCTTTTATCATTCGCTGCGCTGTCGCAAGAAACACGTCTCGCCATTATCCGTGCGTTGGTCATTGCTGGCCCAAAAGGAATGGCTGCTGGCGCCATTGCGGAACGCATGGGCGTGTCGGCGACAAACGTCTCGTTTCATTTGAAGGAGCTGGAGCGGTCGGGATTGATCTCCCAACGCAGGGAATCCCGCTCCATCATCTACAGTGCCCGCTACGACGCTCTTGCTGATCTCGTCAAATTCCTAATGGAAGACTGCTGCGCCGGACATCCGACAGTGAGGGAAAATATCGAGCGTAGCGACGGTTGCTGCATCAGAGCCAAAAAGGGTGACGACGTTGCATAACTCGAAAATTCCTGCGGGGATTGTCTCCGCTCTCGGCCTCACACAAATCATAGGATACGGAACCCTCTATTACAGCTTCAGCATCCTAGCCCCCAATATGGCGAAAGACCTCGGCCTTTCGCTTGCAGAAGTGTTCGGCGTATTTTCGGCATCTCTGTTCATCGGCGGTCTGTCAGCTACCTATATCGGCAAACAGATGGATCGGATCGGCGCAGCGACGATCATGACGTTCGGCTCGGCCCTTGCGGCTCTCACGCTTGCCCTTTGCGCCTGGTCGCCATCGGTCGCGATCTTCGCCGTTGCGATCATCATGCTCGAAGTGTCCTCCGGAATGGTGCAGTATCAGGCGGCATTCGCCGCCTTGGTTGAGAGCGATCCCAAAACGGCCTCCCGAAGCATCACATACCTGACGCTGATCGGCGGCTTCGCATCAACGATTTTCTGGCCGATCTCGGCTGCACTTTCCGGATGGCTGTCCTGGCGCGAAATCTACCTCGTCTTTGCAGGAATGAACCTCTTTCTTTGTATGCCCCTTCACTTCTGGATCATGCGCGTTGGCAGATCTGCATCGAGTGGCGATCCATCGGTCCGCAAGCGTGAGACGGTGATCGGGGCAATCCCTCCTCATGCCCGACGGCGAGGAATGATCCTTGTGTCATCTGCATTCGCGCTCCTCGGCTTTTCGCTGGCGGCAATCCTCGCCCACATGGTGCCGATGCTTGGGTCGCTGGGACTCGGAGCGGCTGCCGTCGTCATTGGTTCAATCTTCGGCCCGGCACAGGTGCTGAGCCGTCTTATCAATATGGTCTTCGGGAAGAACCTGTCACCGCCGGGACTTGCCGTCCTCTCGGCTTTGCTGATCGTCGTCGGTGTCCTGATCCTGCTCGTAACGGATAGCTGGCTACCGGGCGCGGTCGCCTTCGCTATCTGCCTTGGGCTTGGCTCTGGCATCAACAGCATCGCACAGGGTAGCCTGCCGCTCCATTTGTTCGGATCGGATGGATATGGCGCAATCACGGGTAAGATGGCCGCGGCTCGGCTGGCAGTCGGTGCTGGCGCGCCATTCGTGTTTGCGGTCGCCATAGAAAATATAGGCATGAGCTCGGCGCTTATCGCAAACGCCTGTCTTGGTGCCATCAGTGTCGTGGCATTCGTTGCAGTCGCCGCATTGTCGCGGCCAGTATCGACAGGATCGCCTGAGATTCCTAGTTAGCGTTCCGGTGCACCAAGCGCGAGGTCTCTGTTCGGCTTACCCTTGTCACCCCTGCGTTGCGTTGAATTCGCAAAGTTCTTCATGAGGCATTGACATCGAGGCATTTATTTCTACATTTCAATCAATATTGAAATTTCGATGTCCGACTTTGTTTCAAGATCGCCCCAAGGAGGGGCCACCTGAAAAGCGAAGTAAAGGGCAACGTTCACCGGTATGTCCGGGGAGCAATAACAGTCTGATGAAACTACGTTGTCCATAATATTCCCGCGAGCTGAGTTACAGTAATGAATGAGCAACAAATTCTAGACGCGTTCGGCGCACTCTCCCAGCAAACACGGCTACGGGTCTTAAAGAAACTTGTTATTGCCGGACCCGCTGGACTTGCGGCAGGCGCGATCGCAGATGCCGTAAATGTTTCCGCTTCCAACATCTCCTTCCATCTCAAGGAACTCGAACATGCAGGACTCATCGCAGCGCGGCGCGAGGCACGCTCCATAGTCTATAGCGCCGATTTTGAAGCTCTCCGCCAACTCGCCCGCTTCATGATGGAAAACTGCTGTGTTGGTGAGAAATTTGACTGTTCAACAAAGCCAAAACCCGGCCGACATCTACCGTCGGTCGGAAAGACAATACAAGTATCGTAAACACGGAGCTACACATGGCCGATATACCGGCAGCATCGATTGACTTTATTCGCCAGCCTGACCTGACAGCGCTTCGTCCCACATTTTCAGTGCACAAGCCACGCATCCTCATCCTGTATGGCTCGCTTCGAAAAATTTCTTTCAGCCGTCTTCTGGCCGAGGAAGCAGGTCGTCTTCTCGAACACCTCGGATGCGAAGTTCGATTTTTCAATCCGGAAGGGCTACCCCTACCTGATGGGGCGCCGGAGACCGATCCGAAAGTTGCGGAGTTGCGTGAGCTCTCGCTCTGGTCAGAAGGTCAGGTTTGGGTCAGCCCCGAGCGCCATGGGGCGATGTCCGGCATTATGAAAGCGCAGATTGATTGGATTCCTTTGACGACCGGTTCTGTGCGTCCCACGCAGGGCAAGACACTTGCGGTCATGCAAGTGTCCGGCGGATCACAGTCGTTTAACGCCCTCAACCAAATGCGTGTTTTAGGTCGCTGGATGCGCATGATTACCATCCCAAATCAGTCGTCGGTCGCAAAAGCGTGGCAGGAATTCGATGGGGACGGCCGCATGAAGCCATCGGCCTATTACGACCGCGTCGTCGATGTTTGCGAGGAACTCGTCAAATTTACGCTACTTACGCGTGACGCATCCGACTATTTGACCGACCGCTACAGCGAGAGAAAAGAGGATGCTGCGAAGCTCGAACAACGGGTTAGCCTAAAATCCCTTTAATCTTGTCACCATCTGGCAGAAGCAGCCCCAAAAGTGACCAACAGCCAGCGCCATCATAATGCTGGGTCGAAGACGTATGCGGGTTATGGAAGGCATCGAACTGGCCCAACGGCTCTATTGGGCCGTCGCTCCATTACCAACTTAGTTCCAGGGCGGTGCGACCAGCACCGTCAGTTGGACTGTTTTTTGCCCAAAGCAAACGATTTCGCCTCGCGGGCCTCGCGAGTAAAGGGGCCGCCGATAAAACGGGAGCAGCTTACAGCTCCGCTCGCTTTACTTGCATTCGTATTCGCAAACATTTGACCATCGGAAATTGAGCGTGGAGACTTTTCAGACACTTATCATTGCTGGTGGTCAGGCTGGCCTGGCGACAGGTTGGCACCTTCCGCAGCAGCAGATCGATTTCCTGATACTGGAAGCCGCCGACCGATCCGGTGGCGCCTGGCGCAACTACTAGGCTTCTCGAGATCGTATCGGCTCTACCCTCGCCATCACTGTAGCGATGCAACCAGCCGAGGGATCATATCTCGCGCCGTCCTTCCCGCTCCGAGCAGCGTGGCAGACGCTGCGCCTGTCCAGCTTCCATAACCGGCAAGCCAAAGGCGAGACTGTTTCAGCGATTGTCCATCCTTGACCTCGACTTGACCATCCGGCCTGACGACATCGAGATCACGGAGGTGATCCAGCGCTGGACGAAACCCGGTGCACCAGATGACCGCATCAAAATCACTGCTTGTTCCGTCCTGCCATATGACGCCTTGTTCATGAAAACGCAAGAATGGCCGTACAGATCCGAGTGCACCCCGGTCTCTTGCGTCTCTGACAGGTGGTACCATGACGATGTCGCCAAGGCCGCCGGTTGGAGACCCATCGTCCTTTCCAAGAGCGCGGGCGGTCGCGCGTTGAAATAGCACGTGCCCATCGACGTCGTCCGGCAAAAAGATCGGAGGCTGAGGCGTCACCCAGATGGTTTTAGCGACCGTCGATACCTCTGCCAGAATTTGGGCACCGGAATTTCCACCACCGACAATGGCGACGTGCTTGCCCGCAAATTCGTCAGCAGAAACATAGTTAGCAGAATGGATTTGCTGGCCTGTAAAATCGGCGGCGTTGGGATATTCTGGAATAAACGGGTGGCGCCAACTGCCAGTCGTGCTCAAAACTGCTCGTGCTCGCCACCGTCCTTTATCTGCGATCACTTCCAAAGCTCCATCAACGCTTCTGACGGATGTGACGACCATGGGGCGCTCTATAGGAAACTTATATCGCTCCTCGTAGCGCGTCAGATAATCGATCACCTCACTCTTTGCCGGATAGCTAGCTTTGGTTCTCGATGGCATCATCCAGCCGGGCAGCGAACTGAACGATGCCGGTGAGAACAGATGGAGCGAATTCCATCCATGTCTCCATGCGCCACCCGGCCCATCGTCTGCATCGAGCATCACGAAACTGAGGCTGGCGCGACGCAGGTAGTATGCTGACGCCAGGCCTGCTTGCCCGGCGCCAATCACAACGACATCACAAGTTTCGGAAGTCATTGCGATCCCTCCCCGTTTTTATTCCGCGGGGCTGCCTGCCGTCCTGACAAAATACTTTCGACCCATCCAAAGCGCCATTTGCACGAGTAGGATCAGAACTGGAACCTCAACGAGAGGACCGATAACCGCAGCGAAGGCGACCGGAGAGGCCAGACCGAATGCAGCGATGGCAACGGCAATCGCGAGTTCGAAATTGTTGCCTGCGGCTGTAAAGGCAACGGCAGTCGTTCTCGGGTAGCTGGTTCCGACCGATTTTGCCATCCAGAAGCTGACCAGAAACATAACGATAAAGTAAATCGTCAGCGGGATCGCAATCATTACTACGTCGCCAGGCAGTCTGACGACATCGCCGCCCTTGAGGCTGAACATCGCCACAATAGTAAACAGCAGCGCAGCCAGCGTGATCGGGCTGATTTTGGGCAGGAAAACGTTCTCGTACCAGTCGCGACCTTTGCTCGCGGTCAAGATACGGCGGGACAGATAGCCCGCGAGGAACGGGATTCCGAGATAAATCAGCACGGCCTCGGCGATCGTCCAGAACGACACGTCGATAACGCTACCTTCAAGGCCAAACAGAGGCGGCAAGAAAGTAAGGAAGAACCAAGCGTAAACGCTGAAAAACAGAATCTGGAAAATCGAATTGAAGGCGACGAGGCCCGCAACATATTGGTTGTCACCCTTGGCAAGCTGGTTCCAGACCAGCACCATGGCGATGCAGCGCGCAAGACCGATCAGGATCAGGCCTGTCATGTATTCGGGATAATCCCGTAGAAAAATCACCGCCAGGGCAAACATCAGGACCGGACCGATGATCCAGTTCTGTAGCAGGGAAATACCGATCGTCAAAGCGGACCTTTGCCAAAGGTGGATACATCATCAGGATGAGACCGATGGCAATCGGAATGTTGGTCGTTCCGACGGAGAGGCTGTCGAGCGCGGCTGGCAGGCCGGTAAAAACTGTGCCGAGAAGCACGCCGAGTGCCATGGCTGCGAAAATCCAGACCGTCAGGTAGCGGTCGAGGAAAGAAAGGCGAAGTGTTGGTTCCTTGGGACGCATTTGCGTTCTCCCTGGCAAAGAAACATCGTCCGCAGTCTTCACAGGAAGATTGCGGTGACACGAGTTCGGATTGAAAGTTTCAGACTAGATGACGCGGCGGCCGGCTTCGTCGACGACGACCTCACCATCTTCCTTGGTGAAAGCCGCCCTCTGCTCAGCCGGCAGAATATCGAGCACAGCTTCCGATGGACGGCAGAGTTTAACGCCCAATGGCGTGACGACGATCGGACGGTTGATGAGAATGGGATGCTCCATCATAGCATCGACAAGTTGCGCATCCGTCAAAGATGTGTCGCTGAGCCCGAGCTCGGAGTACGGCGTTCCCTTTTCTCGAAGTAGTTCGCGTGGGGAAATCCCCATGCGAACAATCAATTGTTCCAAGAGCGGCCGGGAGGGCGGCGTTTTAAGATACTCGACCACATGTGGTTCGATGCCCGCGTTGCGGATCATGGCCAACGTGTTGCGCGAGGTGCCGCATTCGGGATTGTGGTAGATGACGATGTCAGTTTGGTTGCCCATTAAAATTGGACCCTTTGTCAGATGAATTTGAACTATGTCGCCAGCATCCGGGGCTGGCGCGATCTTCTCATGTAAGGTGTGCCGTCAGCACCGAAAAGCACGAGCCGTCGGCTCTGTCGCTCCGCTCAACCTACCGTCTGGATATCAGGCTGAAGTCCGTTCAGGATTGGTGGACCCATCGATGGTGCCAATTTGCCGCAACCTTGTCTCGAGCGCCATGCGATCAAGCGATTCCAACGGCAGGCTAAGAAACGCCGCGATCCTGTTTTTCAGGAAACGGGCCGCTTGGGCGAAGGCGCGCTGCACTTCCATCTCTGAGCCTGTAGCGGCTGCGGGATCTTCAATACCCCAGTGAGCGGTCATTGGATGGCCGAGCCAAACCGGACATGCTTCACCAGCCGCGCTGTCGCAGACCGTGAAGATGAAATCCATCTGCGGAGCACCCGGATCGGCGAATACGTCCCAACTTTTCGAGGAGAAGCCGGTCGACGGATAACCAAGAGCAGCCAACTCCTTGAGAGCGTGCGGATTGACTTCGCCCTTTGGCTGACTGCCAGCCGAATAGGCGACAAACCGGCCAGCACCTTCCTTGTTGAGAATGGACTCAGCCAGTATCGAGCGTGCCGAGTTTCCCGTGCACAGAAACAGCACGTTGAATGTCTTTTCGGTCATGAGAGTACCTTTTCCGGGATGCAACATGGAGTGAGTTCAGCGATAAGCGGGGCGCAGAGTTCTGCGTTGCCGCCACAACAATCCTTGAGGAGAAATAGCGTCAATTCTCGCAGTCTCTCCATCTCTGCGCGGTACGTAATGACCCTGCTTCGACGCTGGGACGAAACCAGCCCTGCACGTGACAGAATGTTAAGGTGCGCGGACATCGTATTTTGTGGCACGATGAGCGCACGAGCGATATCGCCCGCGGGCAAGCCATCGGGTTCGTGTTTGACGAGAAGACGAAAAGTTTCGAGCCGGGTTGGCTGGGCGAGTGCCGCGAGGGCGAGAATTGCATTTTCCTGTTCCATATATCCAGATTACTGGAAATGTGGACAAAGTCAATTGGCTCGCGTTTATTTTGCCGTTTACTAGCTCTCGCCAAAGGGTGCGGCGTCGTCCTGAATGATGGGATTAGAGCAGAACAGGCATTTGAGGATCGAAACACCGAAGGACGGATCATCGGTCCATACGACGCGCCCATCTCTTTTAAGAGCCGGCTGCTTCAGCGCTTTGAACATTCTCGCCACGACTGCGATCAGCAACGCCCCGCAAGAAACTCCCGAACGACGCAGACCGCGTGAGGCGTTTATTCGATGGTGCGATGCCTAGAAAAGGGTAACTCACTCGGCACGCCCTGCTAATTAGCCGATGGCGCACACATACAGAAAGCGCGATACGGCGGCGATGAGAATATCCGGAAGTGTTCGGATTTCCGAACATCGCTGAAATAAATGCCGAAATTATGTGCAGTATTATTTAGTTAATTTATTTTTGCTATAATATAAATTCCCGATAACCTGAGTTACTCCGACTTAACCAGGTCAAAAATTGTCCTTTTGCTACGTATATACGAATATAGCAACATCAATATGATTCTTCTGTGACGATAATATCGAAAAATTAACTGTAGAACCCCAATATAGTCCTTCTGAAACTAGGGGGATCCACGTGTCAAACTACGCAAATCAGCCGCTCATTCCATTTTCGAAAAGTCTGAGAACGCGATTCTTTGCGCTGTTCCTCATGTTTATCCCACTAGTCGCCGGGCTCGGCGGTTATTTCGCCTATAATTTTTACTGGCAAGAAGTGGGAACGTCGCTCGGTGGACTGATGAATTTCGTCGATGCTAAACAGCAGGGCGTCATTCGGTTTCTCGGCCAGAACGAAAAGCAAGCTAAGCAATTGGCTGGGCTGGCCGAACACCTCAACCCGGCCCAACTCTCAGATCACTTTGCGCGCATCGTGAAATCCGATGTCTTCGATATTGAAGATCACCCTTTCAAGGATGAGATCAAGAGCGGCTCGCGGCACATCGCGGCAACCAACGTCTACCAATACATTGACTACATCGTCGGCGACAAGATCGTGGCCTCTTCGGACCAGAAACGCATCGGCCAAAGCTTCGACAAAAATATTGACGTCAAGCCAGGCTATTCCGATGTTTGGCGCGATAGCTCCGGCAACGCGGTCTTGACTTTCGCAGCCACAACCGACCGCGGGACTGTCTATGTCCATGCCAACGCACTGATGTTGAGCAACATTGTCGACGGTGAGATTGGCAACCTTGAGGGCGGAGCTGGCGCATTCTATCTTGCGGGTATCGGCAAGACGTTCGACTATTACATCGTCAACAAAGATAACGTGATGATCACCGAGTCTCGAGTCATCCCGAATGCGGTATTGTCCGCAAAGGGTAGCCAGGAACCATGGCAACTGACCATGATGACGGCTGGAGTTGTTTGCTCGTCCAGCGGAAAATACGTCACGAGCGGCAACTGCACCACGGGATGCCGCGAGGCAATGGGCTTTTATACGGGTCCTACGGGGAAAGAAATGCTGGGTGTTTCCATGCCATTTTATGATTCCGGCTGGACGATCGTCGTTGAGCAGGAAGCGTCAGAATTGCTTGGTCCAATGCACCGGATGTTTCTGACAGTTGCAGCGATTGCGATTGTTGCATTTTCGCTGCTAGGCGCATTCATCGTCTACATGGTGTTGGGAATGACCGGCCGCATCACAACGCTGACAAATAAAATGGCGGCACTGGCGGCGGGTGATCTTAGCGTCGAAGTTCCGTTTGCCGATCGGGCGGATGAGATTGGCTCGATGGCCGGTGCGGTTGAAGTGTTCAAAAGAAATGGACTAGCTGTTCGAGACCTTAATGCGCAAGAAGCTGTTCTTCGCGGTAAAAGCGCCGAATTGCAATCGAGCATCGCAACTGTTGTAGCCGCGGCCGCAGCAGGCGATTTCACCGGGAGAATCGAAAAAGACTATAACGATCCAGACCTGAATAGATTTGCTGGAAGCGTAAATGCACTCGTAGAAAGTGTCGATGGCGGGATCAACGAGACGAGAAGAGTCATAGCATCCCTGGCGACCGGCGACCTTACAGAAAGCATGACGGGCCGATTCCAGGGAGCTTTCGCAGAGCTTCAGACGAATGTGAACGAGACCCTCGCCACATTGCAACGAACCTTGAGAGAAGTTCGGACGACCAGCGATACCATCAATGGCAACTCATCTGAACTGAGGTCGGCTGCTGATGATTTGTCGAAGCGAACCGAGCAACAGGCGGCGGCACTTGAGCAAACATCCGCCGCTCTGGATGAGATCACCTCGGCGGTTCGCCAGTCCAGCGATCGCGCCCAAGAGGCGACACTGTTCGTCAGTGATGCCAAGAAGAGCGCGGCTCAGTCTTCAACCGTGGTTAAGACCGCCGTCGATGCCATGGGCCGCATCGAGCAAGCTTCGGTCGAGATCGGCCAGATCACCAACGTGATCGATGAGATCGCCTTCCAAACCAATCTTCTGGCTTTGAACGCGGGTGTCGAGGCCGCACGAGCCGGAGAGGCTGGCAAAGGCTTTGCGGTTGTGGCGCAGGAAGTTCGTGAGCTGGCGCAGCGAGCAGCGTCCGCCGCAAAAGACATCAAGCAACTGATTTCAAAATCAGGCTCTGAAGTGGCAATGGGGGTCAAGCTGGTACAAGAAACGGGTTCCGCACTCAACACAATTGAAACTCAGGTTTTAAAGATCAACGATCACATTCAGGCCATAGCCACCGCTGCGCGGGAACAATCGACAGGCTTGGCCGAAGTCAGCAGCGCCGTGAATCAGATGGATCACGTCACCCAGCAGAACGCGGCTATGGTCGAAGAAGCCAATGCTTCAACCCACAAGCTTTCGGCGGAAGCAGACAATCTCGTCACGCTCATTGGAAGATTTAGGCTGGAAAGCGCCTTGAATAGCGATCTGACCAGCACCTCCCGATTTTCGAAATCGACAGCGGGTTCGCTCCGGCTTGAAAATGGGACTGTGACGCACGCCTTGCCTGTACGGCGCGTGATAGCCAATGTCACTCGCGCTTCCTCGTCCGGGTCGGCAGGCTCAGCACTCAAGAGTGAGGCGTGGGAGGAATTTTAAGGAGCTCGCAGCAGATCCGGTCAGGTCTGCCGCATAATTATCAATGAGAAGCAGAAAGTGGAAAATGACGACTGCCCCCATAATGCCCCTTTCACGCATCGAGGTCCCAGGCGGCGGCACCATAGGAATGATGCCATGTCCCGGCAGAAGCGACAGCATATTGGCCGAAGTCAGCAAGTTGAAAGAATTGGGCGTAGATGTCGTTGTCAGCCTGATGCAGGATCAAGAGTTTCCGGACCTTGCTGGCTTTTCGGAAGTGATGCGGTCGAGTGCGATAGAATGGATACGACTTCCTGTCATGCCAAACAGTATTCCTGACGAAGCGAGCGATTGGAAGTCGGTACGTTTTATACTTATCGACCGTATTGCCGATGGAAAGTTCGTCGCAATTCATTGTTGGGGCGGGCTGGGCCGCACGGGAATGATTGCCGCAGACCTGCTTACTGCGCTCTCATACGAACCCAGCGAAGCCATAACTCTAGTACGTGATGTGAGGCCAGGTACAATCGAGTCTGAGGCACAGGAACGATGGATAACGCGGATACAAAACCCCAACGTAACTAGCTGACGACACTGCGGCTGGCCGCAGCGCGCCTACGTGGGGAAGCTCACATGATCACTTTGCGCACCGCGGCCGAGATCCACTCCGAGACCAACACCGTGACGAGTATAAGAACGAAGATCGTCGTCACCTGCGGCCAGGCCAGCATGTTGAGCGACGATTGCAGCTTCAACCCGAGACCGCCCGCGCCAACGAGGCCGAGAATGGCCGATTCGCGGATGTTGATATCCCATCTGAACACAGTCATGCCGAGAAACGAAGGCAAAACCTGCGGCACGATCGCATAATCGATCACCTGCATTCGGCTTGCGCCGCTCGCTTCCACAGCCTCGACCTGGGATTGATCGATTTCCTCGATGGCCTCGTAGAGAAGTTTCCCGACGAAGCCGATCGAGCGCAACGCGATAGCGATGATGCCGGCTAGCAGTCCCGGCCCTAAAATGGAAACGAGAAGCAGCGCCCAGATCAGAGAGTTGATGGACCGCGACGCGACAATGAGAAACAGCGCAACGGGCCTCAGGAAAAGCAGGCTGGGCGTCGTGTTTCGGGCAGCAAGGAAGGCGATCGGTACGGCGAGCATGGTGCCGGCAAGCGTGCCTAGGGTCGCCATATTAAGCGTGTCCCAGAGCGGGACCAGCAATTCGCTCACATAGGACAGGCGCGGCGGGAAGGCTCGGGACAGGATATCGCCGCCTTGCCTCGGGGCGTCCTGAACGAAGGCCCAGATCGTGTCCTTCGTCATAATTTGCCAGCAGAACATGAAGAGCGCGACGAGCGCGAACCAGCCCAGCCATTGTAGAAGTTCGGTGCGCGCTGGAAGTTTGCGCCAGCTCTTGCCGCCGTGGATTGCGTTGGAAACCGGCATTACTGAATCCGTTTGCGAATGAGGCTCGAACCGTATTCGGCCAGCATGACGATGACGATGATGAGAATAAGAACGGCACCCGCGCTGTCGTATTCGTAGCGGTCAATGGACGTGTTCAACGTCGCCCCGATGCCCCCGGCCCCGACGATACCGATGACAGCCGACTCGCGGAAGTTAATGTCGAAACGATAAAGCGACAGGCCGATCAGCCGGGGCATGACCTGCGGCTGAACCGCGTAATTGACGAGTTGCAGCCAGGAAGCACCGGTCGCGCGGATCGCCTCTGCCTGCTTTTCGTCGATTTCCTCGATGGCTTCGGCGAGCAGCTTGGCGATGAATCCGATCGTTGAGAAAGCCAGCGTGAGGAAGCCTGCAAAAGGACCGAAGCCGAACATGGCGACGAGCAGGATGGCGATGATGATTTCCTGAAAGGCGCGCGATACGGCAATGATCGAACGGCAGACATAGTAGATGGCCGCTGGCGCCAGATTACGAGCCGCGCCGACGCCGATCGGGATCGATATGAGGATACCGACGATCGTCGAACAGACGGTCATGGTCAGGCTTTCCTGCAGTCCGGCGGCGATATCGCGCCAGCGCGAGGTGAAGTCGGGAACCAGAAAACCCTGCAGGAAGCGCCAGCCACGATCGAGACCCTCATAGGCCCTCAACCAGTTGACGTCGATGCTAGCAGTGGCGAGCAGCAGGTAGGCCAGCGCTCCGCCATAGACGAGCCAGCGCAGGCCTGCGTTCCTGATGAACAGCGGCGGGCGTCGCCATGTCGTCGGATAGGTTTTCATGTCGGCATGGACCATCAGACCACACCCGCCATGCGTTGGTCGGCGCGTTCGCGCTCTGCGGCTGCGATACGTTCTTCCTGGACGTCGCTTTCGACCTGCTTCTGCATCGCTGCCCAGTCCTCTTCGCCGTAAATGCGTGTCAGGGCGGCATTATCGAGCATGTCCGGCGTGCCATCGAATACGACTTCTCCGGCGCGCAACCCGATGATGCGTTCGACGAATGCCTGCGCGAGCAGGACATCGTGAATGTTGATGATGGCCGGCAGACCACGTTCCCGTGAAATTTCGACGATCAGGCGCATGATCTGCCGAGAGGTTTTTGGATCGAGGGACGCCGTCGGTTCGTCGATCAGGAGAAGTTCCGGGTCTTGCTCAAGAGCGCGTGCAATACCGACACGCTGGCGCTGGCCGCCCGATAGGGCATCGGCGCGCTTGTCAGCATGGGCCGTCAAGCCGACGCGATCCAGAAGCGCGAAAGCACTTTCGACATAGGCGGAGGGGTAACGGCGGAAGAAGCTGCGCCAGAACGGTACGTAGCCAAGCCGCCCGGATAGGACGTTTTCCATCACGGTCAGCCGCTCGACCAGCGCATATTCCTGGAAAATCATGCCGATCCGGCGGCGCGCCACACGCAGTTCACTTCTGGACAGAGCAGTGACGTCAAGGTCGCCGAGAAAAATCTTGCCGGCGCTCGGCTCAATCAAACGGTTGATGCAGCGGATGAGGCTCGATTTTCCGGCGCCCGACGGGCCGATCAACCCGACCACCTGACCCGCTGGAATTTCGAGGCTGATGCTCTTGAGAGCCTTGTCACCGGTCTTATATGTTTTTGTCAGCTCTGAAATTCTAAGCATTATCGTTCCCTGCCTTTGCAGAATAGAAGGACACCGGGCCTTCACGACCCGGTGCCCAATAGATCGGCCCGTGATTATTTGCAGGTGTAGGATACGCCGTTCGCGTCATCGATCTGGCGGATAACGGCCCATTGATCCTTGAAAGTGATCGGGATGAACGCCTCCTGCGGCGGTTCGGAAGTCTGGAACTCCTTCAGCAGCGCCGATCCTTCCCAATTGTATGAGAAGAACGCATCCTTGATCTTTTCCTGCAATTCCGGGGTGAGGTTATGGGCGACGCCATAGCCGGTGGTCGGGAAAGTCTGCGACTTGAAGATAGAGACAAGCTGGTCTTTCTTGACAACATCGCGAGCAACCATTCGCTTCATCACGGAGTTCGCGATAGCGGCAGCAGGATAGTCCTTGTTTGCGACGCCGAGGATCGAGTTATCATGCTTGCCGGAGAACACTGGCTCGAAGTCGCTCCCCGCTACGAGCTTGTATTCCGACTTCAACAGCGCAGAAGGAGCCTTGAAGCCGGAGTTTGACGTCTCTGCGGTGAAGGCGAGCTTCTTGCCCTTTACGTCTTCGATTTTCTCAATACCCGAGCCGGGATAGGTGATGATTTCCATTTCGTAACCGAAGGCACCATCCTTGGACGCCATCATGGCGAAGGGGCGGAAGCCGGCACAGGCGACGGCGATCGGATTGGAGCCGGTGTTGAAGCCCGAGACGTGCAGACGACCCGCACGCATGGCCTCGATCTGTGCCGCGTTCTCCTGAACCGGGAAGAACTGGACCTTCTTGCCGGTCTTCTCGGCGAGATGATCGAGGAAGCCCTTCCAGACGTCGGCATAAACGGCCGGGTCTTCGACCGGCGTATAGGCGAAGACGAGCGTTGCCGGATCGACCAGCTTATCCTTGTCAGTCGGAATGTCGGCGACCATGTCGCCATTAGCGTCCGTGTAACGAGCATCGAGTTTGAATTCCGCCTGGGCAGGCATTGCAAATGCTACGGAAAGAGCCAGGACGGCCGCGAGCTTCTTCATCGGGTTCTCCATTGATCCAGAAAGGGTCACCCGCTTATTCGGCACTTCCGCTACAGGAATATGACAATTCTGTATATTTCCAGAAATACGGAAATATCGTATGTGACGGCAGTGAACGATCCTTGCTTCCGGACATGAAAATCGATATATCCAGACTTATGGAAAAATCAGCTATCGTAGAAGCGTTTGCGGCGATTGCCCAAGCCACTCGACTCGACGCACTTCGCCTCCTTCTCGATCACGCGGTGGACGGATTGCCGTCAGGCGATATCGGCAAATTGCTTGATATTCCCCAGAATACGATGTCATCACATCTCAACGTGTTGAAGCGAGCAGGTCTGGTACAGACGCAACGTGTCGGCACCACGATAATTTACCGTCCAAATACGGAGCTCGTCTGGCGGCTTGTCGAGTTTCTGGCGACAGACTTGTCTCCCCTTCCCGGCAAGCGTGCTCAAGCCGAAATCGCATCCGGCCAACCGGCAACGAGGGTCTTCAACGTTCTTTTTCTCTGCCGGGCAAACTCGGCACGGTCGATCATGGCAGAGGCTATCCTCCGCGATATGGCGCCCGACCGGTTTAAGGCGTTCTCCGCCGGTAATCTGCCGGCAACTGTAGTTCATCCCTTGGCGCTTGTGACGCTGCAGAAGATGGAATGCCCGATCGCTGACCTGCGACCCAAGAGTTGGGATGAGTTCAGGGGGGAAAACCGTATTGCGATGGATTTTGTGTTCACAGTTTGCGACACCCTCACCGGCGAGCAGTGTCCGTCTTGGCCGGGTCAGCCGTTTACCGCACACTGGGGGATCGACGATCCTGCTATTGTCGAAGGCTCGGAACTCCAAAAGCTCGCCGCCTTTCGCCGGGCAGCCGATGCCATAACCAACCGACTCTCCGTGTTTACGTCGCTTCCGATCGAATCGATCGATCGGATGTCTCTCCAGACGCAACTGAAAGCAATTGGGGACGCAAAGCTCTGACGGCGGCTATTGCAGTCCATAGCCGCAACCCCGCACAGTACGAACGGCGTCTTCTTTGCTACCGATGTTCAGCGATTTTCGCAGCCTCTTGATACTCACATCAACAATGCGTTCGTCCCTGTCGACATCGTTCCAAACCATCTCGAGGATTTCTTGACGGGAAAAAAGACGAGCTGGCTCCTTCAACATTGTCTGCAGCAGTCGGTATTCGGTTGGGCCAAGATGGATTTCCCGCCCCTTGCGCGAAACCCGGTGGGTTTCCAAGTTTAGGAATATCTCGCGATGGTTTAAAATCCTCGTTGTTGTCGAGCCTGAACGCTCTATCAGGGCATTGCTACGAGCGAGAAGCTCCTGCACGGAAAAGGGCCTCGGCAGGTAATCGTCGGCTCCGACGTCGAAAAAGGTGGTGGGGAGGGCATCCCCACCCAGGACGATGATTGCCAGCTGTCTTCGTTTGACGTTCGATCGCATGCGGACGAACGACTTGTGCAGAGCGCCGACCCGCCCAAGGGAATCAACGACGACCAGATCCGGTTGCCGCTCGGCGACCATGCGTTCGCACTGGTCTGCCATGCCACAAACTCCGGCGACGTAACCCTCCTCGCGGAAGCTCGCCTCGAGGATTGAGCCAACGCCCGTATCTTCCTGTACGATAACGACGCTCGGCATGCGCGTTACTCCATCGCGACAACAGTTTCAGCGCGCGGCCGATCGGCCGAGACATCATCACCTGTCACAATGTATTCGACCGTCTCAGCCAGATTGGTGGCATGGTCACCGACCCGCTCAAGGTTCTTCGCGCAGAAGAGCAGGTGGGCGCACACGGTGATCGAGCGCTGATCCTCCATCATATATGTCAGGAGCTCGCGAAAGAGCCCGTTATAGAGGACGTCGATATGCTCGTCCTGGCGGCGGACGTCGGACGCCATTTTCGCGTCGTTGTTTCTAAAGGCGTCAAGGGCGCCTGCCAGCTGTGTTTTAGCAGCTTCGGCCAGCGTACCGAAACCGGCGGAAACGACCCCCCTGTTGAGTGACGCATCGACTATCGCAGAGCGTTTGGCAATGTTTTTCGCGAGATCGCCCACGCGTTCGAGATTTGAAACCATGCGCATCGCACCGACGATCCGCCTCAGATCGTTCGCCACGGGCTGTCTGCGGGCAATGATTTGGACAGCTGCCGTTTCAGCGGTTCTCTGCATGGCATCAAGTTGAAGGTCAGCCTTGACGACCTCTTCTGCGAGTGCCTTGTCGTTACCAATGAGGGCATCGACGGACTTGTCGAGGAGCGTCGCAGCGATGCGCCCCATGGAAGAGACTTGTTCGGTCAGGTCGTGCAGCTCTTCGTCGAAAGCGCGAATAGTGTGATCCATCGTCATGATTTTTTCCTCAGCCGAAGCGCCCGGTGATGTAGTGCTGTGTTTTTTCGTTCTGCGGGTTTGTGAAGAACTCATTGGTCGCGTTGTACTCGGTCATTTCACCCAGGTGCATATACGCGGTATATGTTGATATGCGCGCAGCCTGCTGCATGTTGTGGGTGACGATGACGATCGTGTACTGATCCCGCAATTCAGCGACCAATTCCTCGATTTTCGCCGTGGCGATGGGGTCGAGCGCCGATGTCGGTTCGTCGAACAGAATGATTTCCGGGTTTGGAGCGAGGGTGCGGGCAATGCACAGACGTTGCTGCTGCCCTCCCGACAAACCGTAGGCCGACTGGTGGAGGCGATCCTTGACCTCGCTCCAGAGCGCTGCCCCCTGAAGAGCCTGCTCGACCCGCTCGTCGAGCAGGCTTTTCTTTGTGATACCGCGTACTTTTAGACCCGCCGCAACGTTCTCATAGATCGACTTCGGGAATGGGTTGGGTTTCTGGAAAACCATTCCGATCCGCAAGCGGATCAAAATCGGATCGATTGCCGAGGAGACTAGGTTTTGCTTTTCCGGCAGCAGTTCGATCGCACCCTCGTATCGGTTGCCCGGATAAAGATCATGCATACGGTTGAA
Organism: Brucella tritici; assembly: GCF_008932295.1. Classification (GTDB taxonomy): domain Bacteria; phylum Pseudomonadota; class Alphaproteobacteria; order Rhizobiales; family Rhizobiaceae; genus Brucella; species Brucella tritici. The sequence goes on from NZ_WBWA01000022.1 coordinate 48,384, forward strand.
CGATCGCAGAAGCGTGCTCTTTCCGCAGCCTGACGGACCGATCAAGGCAGTGACCTGCTTGTCGGCGATCGGGAGATTGACCTTTTTCAGGGCGTGGAAATCTCCATACCAGAAATCCAGATCTCTTACCTCTGCCCGCAAGCGCTCAGGATGGATCAGAATATTGCGGGAGGAACTTGTCTGCTGGCTTGCGTTTACAGGCCGCAGTGCGGTTGTTGTATCGTTCATTTTCGGTCCGATCTCAGTTAGAGGCCAAGCTTGCGTCGAAGCCGGAAGCGTATCCAGATGGCAATGGCATTCATGCCCAGGGTCATGAACATCAGCACGACGCCTGTCGCCGCAGCATTGACATGGAAGGCTGCCTGCGGCCGTGATATCCAGTTGAACATCTGAATCGGCATCACCGTGAACGGCGCATTCAGCCAATCGAAATTAATGAAAGGAAAGTTTGCGTTCACGGGTGACGGCGGCAAGAACGCAATGAATGTCAGGGCACCGATCGTGATAATGGGTGCGGTTTCGCCGATAGCGCGCGACAACCCGACAATCGCTCCTGTGAGAATGCCAGGCCTGGCGGCGGGCAGGATATAGTGCCACATCGTCTGCCATTTATCGGCGCCAAGTCCGAACGCACCTTCGCGGATTGTCTGCGGGATGGCGCGGATAGCCTCTCTCGTCGCGACGATAACAATCGGCAGGATCAACAGTGCAAGAACCATGCCTGCGACTAGTACTGTTCGGCCCAGATCGGTGAGATAGACGAAAAATCCGAGGGCGAGCAGGCCATAGATAATTGACGGCACGCCAGCAAGATTGGTGACGTTGATTTCGATCACGTCTGTCAACCAGTTCTTCTTCGCGTATTCTTCCAAATAGAGACCAGCAGCGACACCCAGCGGAATGGCCAGAAGAGCAGTGACGAACATGACGAGGCATGTGCCCACCCACGCCGATAGAATTCCAGCATCTGCCGCCCGCCGTGACGGAAACTCAGTCAGAAAAGCATAGTCGATCCGAGCCAGTCCATCATTGAAGAGGTCAACGATAAGCGCGAGCAGGAAGGCCATGACGATGAACAGGATGATCAGGCCCATACTCGCAAACACGAGATCGTTTCGTTTTGCTCGATCGACCAGTTGAACTTGCGAGGAAGTGTCGTGGAGCGCAGTTATGTTCTCGGCGCTGATAGCCATCAGTAGGCCTCCCGGAAGCGGCGGCGAAGAAAGAAGCCGATGATGTTGAAGATCAGGGTCAACACGAAGAGCGCGAGGCCAGCCGCGAAAATGGTCTGATATGCTAGCGACCCGTGCGGCAAATCACCGAGGCTCATCTGAACGATGTAGGAGGTGATCGTTGCAGCACCCTCTCGCGGGTCTGCGGTCAGGTTCGGATTTTGGCCAGCCGCGATGGCAAGCACCATAGTCTCACCGACGGCACGGGACATGCCCAGGAGGTAAGCTGCGGTAATTCCGGAGAAAGCGCCGGGAATGATCACCCTGAACGACGTTTGCAGCCTGGTCATGCCAAGTGCGTAAGCTCCCTCCCTGAGAGAGGCCGGCACGGCGCGCATGGCGTCTTCGCTGATCGAGACGATATAGGGCATGATCATGATGCCGAGTACGATACCGGGCGCGAGAAGGTTGAAGCCGGTCAGGCCGGGAATGAATGTCTGAAGGAGAGGCGTGATAAAGAGCAGTGCGAAATAGCCGAAGACAACCGTCGGCACACCACCAAGTAGCTCGAGGATCGGCTTGACTGTCTCTCTAACGGCTGGCCGAGCATACTCACTCAGATAGACTGCCAGACTTGTTCCTAGAGGTATGGCGATCAGGATCGCAATCCCCGCGGCCCAAAGCGTTGCCGTGAGTAGTGGCAGGATACCATATCGCGGCTGGGCGAAGACGGGTGTCCATTCTGTGTCGGTCAGGAACGTCCACAGCGAGACCTGCATGAAGAAATTCCACGACTCGCTGACGAGCACATAGATGATCGCGGCCGTCACGAAAACCGAAAGGGCAGCAGACAGAAACAGCAACACACGCATCGACATATCGATGAGACGTCGCCGTTTCAGAAAAGCGTCACTTGGAAGATATGGGTCGAGCGTTGTAGGCATCATGTGCTCCGGTGAGGGCAGCCGCGAACGCTCGCGGCTGCCGGAAAGATATGGATTTTAGTTGGCTGCGTCGGCTACGAGATCGGAAACCGTCACGCCGACCTTGGAACCGCCTTCGAAGTGGCTTCCGGTCTTGCGGTTTTCGAACTTCTTGAGCGCGAGGCCGGCGGCCTCGGCAGGCAGAGCCACATAGCCGACTTCGCTGACGAGCTCTTCCTGGTTCTTCGCGTCGAAGAGGAACGAGACGAACGAACGAACGTGCTCCTTCTCATCGGCTGCCTTCTTGGAGGCGTAGTAGAACAATGGGCGGGTAAGCGGCTGGTAGGTTCCATCGGTCGCAGTCTCGATGGAAGGCGCCACGCACGATCCATCTGCCTGCTTGATCTCGACAGCTTTAACCTTGCCCGCGTTTTCGCTCAGGTAGGCAAGGCCCAGGAAGCCGATCGCATTCTTGTCACCGCCAACGCCCTGGATTGTGATGTTGTCATCTTCGGTCGCCGTGTAGTCGCCGCGGCTGGAGTGCTCTTTGCCGTTGATGGCGAGAGTATAGTAGTCATAGGTGCCAGAGTCAGTGCCGGCGCCGAACAGGCCGAGCTTGGCGTCGGGGAAGTCACCGCGGACCTGGTTCCAGTTGTTAACCTTCCCCTGGGCTTCAGGCTCCCAGATTTTCTTGAGCTCAGCAACCGTCATGCAGGTTGCCCAGTCATTCTGAGGGCTGACGATTGTCGCCAGTGCGTCGATTGCGACCGGCAGTTCGATGAATTCGACACCGTTCTGCTTGCAGAGCTCGATCTCTTCCGAACGGATCGGGCGCGATGCGCCGGTGATGTCCGTCTCGCCACGGCAGAACTTCTTGAAGCCGCCGCCGGTACCGGAGGAACCAACCGTAACAAGCGTCTTGCCAGCCTGGGCCTTCTGGAACTCTTCGGCCATGGCTTCGGAAATGGGAAAAACGGTGCTGGAACCGTCGATCAGCACGGTCGGTGCCTGCTGTGCGAAGGACGGCGCGACAAGAAGACCGAGCGTCAGAACCGAGACTGCGGAAGAAGCGAAGGCGGCGCGCGCCGGGCGAAAGGTTTTCGTGTTGTGTGTCATGACGACCCTCTGTGAATTCAGAAAAGCTGAACGCGACATCCGCGAACGCAGGGCGGTCATAGTATTGTTCGATGACACTTTTATGTCAATCAAGTATAGTATGGTATATCCAGATGGATTGATATTTATAAATTGCGATAATTACTTGAAACTTGTGCCAATTCGATATTTATATTGATTAACAACTGCCGGCCTCAACTGCCAGCGTAAACCGCCACGGAGCGAGGAGAGAAAGGTAGCCCACAGCGCCCTTTAAAGCAATCATATTTCCAGATTTCTGGATATTTGGTGTACGTCATAAAATTGCGTTGAAACTGTAATAAATGCCCTCCAACGAAATCTAGGAAAGCGGGCGCATGTCTCCAAAGGTATTGATCGTCGAAGACGAGGAAGCGCTGAGCGTCCTTCTCCGATACAACCTCGAAGCTGAGGGATATCTCGTCGAAGCGATCAGTCACGGCGAGGAAGCCGACATCGCACTCCAAGAGAATGTTCCAGATTTACTGGTTCTGGACTGGATGCTGCCGGGAGTCTCAGGAATTGAACTTTGCCGACGCCTTCGCGCTCGGCCGAATACCGAGCGATTGCCAGTGATTATGCTGACAGCGCGAGGAGAAGAGACGGAACGCGTTCGCGGACTGGCAACAGGTGCCGATGATTATCTGGTAAAACCGTTCTCGACTCCGGAGCTCATGGCCAGGGTGCGAGCTCTGTTGCGGCGATCGAAACCAGCGTTGATATCTTCCATTTTGCGCTATGCAGACATTGAACTCGATCGAGAGAGCCACCGCGTCCATCGGGAACGACGCGAGGTCCGGCTTGGACCGACCGAGTTCCGGCTTCTTGACTTCCTCATGGCTTCGCCAGGGCGTGTTTTCTCGCGCGCACAACTGCTCGACGGCGTATGGGGGCACGATCTTTACGTGGATGAGCGGACCGTGGATGTCCACATAGGCCGGCTTCGGAAAGCTCTCAACTTTTCCAATAAACCGGATCTCATTCGCACCGTCAGAGGCGCAGGATACTCGATGGATATGGGATTAAAATAGCGACCCGACCTTCATCGTAGTTTCATCAAGAGCAATAGGAAAAACGGCGGGATCATATTACAGTTTTATGACGGCTCTGGAGGAGAGCCCTGAGGAGGTTGTCGTTGCCAATTCGACACCAGTCGCGCAGTAGGCCCGTAGCTGAACATGGCATTTCGCGCCGGGCAGCGATTGGCGGAGCTTTGTCTGCAATATGCTTCGCGGCCTCAAGTGCTAAAAGCGAGCCATCATCCGGGGCACCACAGGCTGGCGTGATACGGTTCGGCCTGACACCGGTGTTTCTCTCGAATGACCTGGAAGTTCTGGACGAGTTGCAGGTTTACCTGTCCGGCGCTGTCGGACAAAAGGTACAACTGGTCACTCAGCGGACCTACCAGGAGGTCACGGCCCTATTGATCTCGGGTAACCTTGAGGCCGCATGGATCTGCGGCTACCCGTTTATGAAGTACCGCTCCGAACTGGATCTGGTCGCGACACCACTATGGCGAGGCCAACCGCTTTACCAGTCCTACCTCATTGTTGCCCATCATCGCGACATCAGGACCTTTGACGCCTGTCGCGGTGATATCCACGCCTTCTCAGACCCCGATTCCAATTCGGGCTATCTTGTCACGAAAACCTACTTGGCGGAGCGTGGTGTCACCGAAGAAGCATTCTTCCGCAAGTCGTTTTTTACCTATGGGCACCGCAACGTTATCCGGGCCGTCGCTTCGGGGCTCGCCGATTCCGGAAGCGTCGATGGCTACGTTTGGGAAGTCATGAAACAGACCGAACCGGAATTGGTGTCCAAGACCAAGGTACTGGTAAAGTCTGACTGGCACGGCTTCCCGCCCGTTGCAGCCGCGATAGGTCAGCGGCAGAGCCAGACGGTTGCCCGGATAAGACACGCTCTGCTGCAAATGGACAAGGACGAGAAGGGCCGATCCGTGCTTGAGCGACTCCAACTCGACGGTTTCACGCAGGTCCCACCTCAAAATTACGATAGTATCGCCAACAATATGGAACGCGTTCGGAGGCTGGGGTGAGCCTCATCGAGCGTATGCGCAGTATTCCACTGACAGTTCGGGTCCCATTGATGGTGGCGACCCTGATGATTGTCATAAGCGTCATCATCTCGGAACGGGTTCTGGCACGCCTTCAAAACATGCAGGAACTACACCTGAACGGTGTTGTAGGAACGTATTTCGACGGCTTGTCCACGGCCCTGATCCCGGCGGTGCTGCGTCAGGATGTCTGGGAAACCTATGACCTGCTCGACCGCACCCGCACAATGTTTGAGGCTGTCTCTCCGATCGAGACAGTCGTAACAGGACGAGACGGCACGGTACTCGCGTCCAGCGATCCACGCACTATTCCGGTGCTTTCCAAATTGCCGACGGCCTTTGCGGACCCAAGCAATGAAAGTGAGATCCGCGTCGAGTGGCAGTCGAACACAGGGTTCGGTGTCAGGCAGCTCCTCTATCAGGGAAAAATGATCGGAACCGTACACGCCTCGTTCGACATCTCGCATTTGGTTGCGGAGCGGCGCCAAGTTCTCCAGACACTTCTTGCAACGAACGCTGCCCTCGCAATCGTCTTCGCGGCAGTCGGCTACATTCTGACCAGGCGTATGGTCAAGCCAGTCGCAACGCTTGCGCAACACATGCGCTCTGGCGCAGCCGGGCAGCCATATACCATTCCGCCCGAAGAATTTCCCCATCGCAGGGGGGAGCTCGCCGATCTGTTCTATGGTTTCAATGCCCTCGTGGAGGCTGAGCAGCAGCGCAGCGCGCTGACGCGCCGACTGGCCGAGGAGGAAAAACTCGCCAGTCTGGGGCGACTTGCTTCCAGCATGGCCCACGAGATCAATAATCCACTCGGAGGACTATTCAACACCATCGATACGTTGAAGCAACACGGGGGAAATGAAGGGGTGCGAAACACCAGTCTGTCCCTTCTGGAACGAGGTCTTGGCGGAATTCGCGACGTAGTACAAGCAACGCTGGCAACCTATCGACCGGATCGCTCCGGCCATCCATTGGTCCTCAAAGATCTGGAGGATGTACGCTTGCTCGCCGGGCCGGTTGTTGCGGGCCGTACACAGACCTTAAACTGGATGAGCAAACCAGCCGAACTCACTTTCCCTGCCTTGCCCGGCTCGGCGGTACGGCAAGCACTGCTGAACCTCGTGTTAAACGCGAGCGCCGCTGCGGGCGACTATGGTGAGATTTTTGTCGAAACCCGTCTTGGGGAGGAAGGCTCGACGTTGATCCTCTCTGTTGCGGATACGGGACCAGGCCTGTCAAAGGCCGCAGTTGACGTCCTCACATCAGCAGATCCGTGGTCCGCAGCTCAGTCAGCCGGAGGTCTTGGACTGTGGATGGTGCGCAGGATGGTCGACGAAACAAGCGGACATATCCGCGTTCGTAGTGGCGATGCGGCACATACCGTCATCGAACTACATTTACCGATTTCAATTCCTGGGGAGGAAGCAAGCCATGCAGCGTGAAACAGGACGCATCGCCATAGTGGAAGACGATCCGATCATGGGCGAATCGCTCCTCCAGCGCCTTTCGCTTGAGGGCCACAGGGTCAAATGGTGGACGAAGGGAGAGCAGGCCATGCGCGAGCTCGCAAGCGGGTCGGAACCCTTCGATCTCGTCGTTTGCGATATTCGTCTCCCGGACATCAATGGCGAAGACGTTTTCCGCCGGGCTAGCCGGGATACCGCAACACCTTTCCTGTTCATGTCCGGCTACGCCGACATAGACCAGGCAGTGCGCCTGATGCGCAGTGGCGCGGTCGATTTCATTTCCAAACCCTTCGACATGACGGCTTTCCTCGATCGCGTCTCATCGAGCCTCAGAAGTAAGCCACAAAATGAGCCAAACGGTCCTCTGGGTATTTCCGGTGCGATGCGCAGCACCGAACAGATGTTGCGTCGCTACGCCTCCCACCCCCTCCCCGTGCTCATTCAGGGAGAGACCGGGACCGGCAAGGAAGTCAGCGCCAGGTTCCTGCACCAGATATCAAAGCGCGCCCACGCCCCCTTCATCGCCGTAAACTGTGCAGCCATTCCAGCCGAACTTTTGGAAAGCGAGCTGTTCGGTCACGAAAAAGGAGCCTTTACAGGTGCCCACCAGCTTCATCGGGGTTACGCCGAACGCGCTGGGGAGGGCATTCTTTTTCTCGACGAGATCGGCGACATGCCTCCCGCCCTACAGGCCAAACTTCTTCGTCTCATCGAAGATGGCTGGTTTCACCGGGTTGGCAGTGAAACGACAATCCCGTTCAAGGCCCGCATTGTCTGTGCCACTCATCAGGAGATCGGGGGCGACGGAAGCTCTTTTCGCAAGGACCTGTTCTTTCGTCTTTCAGCCCTCCCGATCAGGCTTGCGCCGTTGCGTGAGCGTCACGAAGACATTCTCTGGCTCGCCCAACATTTCCTCGAGGAGATCATGCAGATCCGGGAGACCCGCGTCCGCGGGATCAGTACGTTTGCCGAGGATGCCATGCTCGAACACTGTTGGCCCGGGAATGCTCGCGAACTCCGAAATCGGCTGGAACGCGGTGCGGCCCTTTCGGAAAACCTGCTACTGATGCCGGCGGATATCTTTCCTGACGTTGTTAGCGGATCCGATAGGGCACGGGTCGAAACGCTTTCGGATGCACGCGATGCCGCCGAACGCCGACAGATCCTGCGGGCGCTAAGCGCAACCGGCGGACAGATTTCCCAGGCCGCGGGGCAACTCGGCATTTCACGCACAACACTCTGGGAGAAAATGACGCGTTTCGGGATAGAAGCAGCCGGACGTTCGGCCAAATGAACAACGGTGGCGACAGGCTGTTCGGAGAAGCGAACGTGCGGCTGGCCTTTAAACAAAAAAATCTATGTATTTCAGTATATTAGGAATTGGCACGGTTATTGCTGATCATCCTCCGACATCAAATGGAGGAGGATCGCATGTCACGCTGTCGAAACATGGTCGATCTTGGTCGACGCCAGTTCCTGCGCGGAGGGGCGCTGGCTGCTGCAAGCGCAGGTGTCGCCGTTTCTGGCGTCGGCGCACCACAGGCCAGAGCCGCTACCGCTGCGGCCGGGCTCGAGTATCCTGTCAACCGTCTGGCAAACATTTCCGAATTGACGCTGAACGAGCCGCTCGACGTGGGCTATCCCGATGAGGATGCCGCAGGCGTCCTCATCAAACTCGGAGTTCGCGTGGAGGGCGGCGTCGGTCCAGATGGCGACATCGTCGGCTTTTCCACCATCTGTCCCCATAAGGGTTTTCCGTTGAGCTATTCGGCGGACAACAAAACCTTCAACTGTCCGGGCCATTTCTCTGTCTTCGACCCCGAAAAGGGAGGCCAACAGGTCTGGGGACAGGCTACGCAAAATCTGCCCCAATATGTCCTGCGTGTCGCTGATAACGGCGATATTTTCGCTGAGGGCGTCGACGAGCTCATCTACGGCCGCCTCTCCAACGTCTTGTAAGGGAAAAAGATCATGGCTTTCAAACGTCACATCGACCGTCTGCCGATCATTCCCGCAGACGCCAAGAAGCACAACGTCACCTGCCACTTCTGCATCGTCGGCTGCGGCTATCACGCCTATACTTGGCCGATCAACAAGCAGGGCAGTACCGATCCGCAGAAGAACGTGTTTGGCGTCGATCTGTCGGAACAACAGCAGGCGGAAACCGATGCCTGGTATTCGCCATCCATGTACAACGTGGTCAAGCAGGATGGCCGCGATGTTCATATTGTCATCAAGCCCGACCATGAATGCGTGGTCAATTCCGGCCTCGGCTCGGTGCGCGGCGCAAGAATGGCCGAAACGAGTTTTTCCGAAGCGCGCAACACCCAGCAACAGCGTCTGACAGATCCGTTGGTCTGGCGCTACGGCCAGATGCAGCCGACAAGCTGGGACGATGCACTCGATCTTGTCGCACGCGTGACCTCGAGGATCGTTAAAGAGAAGGGTGAGGATGCGCTGATTGTTTCTGCCTTCGATCATGGAGGTGCTGGCGGCGGCTATGAAAACACCTGGGGCACCGGAAAGCTTTATTTCGAAGCGATGAAGGTCAAGAATATTCGTATCCACAACCGCCCTGCCTACAATTCCGAGGTGCACGGAACGCGCGACATGGGCGTCGGTGAATTGAACAACTGCTACGAAGACGCCGAACTTGCCGATACGATCGTGGCGATCGGGACCAACGCGCTCGAGACGCAAACCAACTATTTCCTGAACCATTGGGTCCCAAACTTGCGGGGCGAAAGCCTCAACAAAAAAAAGCAGGTGATGCCCAACGAACCGCATGAGGCAGCCAGGATCATTATAGTCGATCCGCGCCGCACAGTGACGATCAACGCCTGCGAAGAAGTAGCTGGCAAGGATAATGTTCTGCATCTTGCGATCAACTCCGGCACTGACCTCGCTCTGTTCAATGCACTGTTCACCTATATCGCCGACAAGGGCTGGGTCGATCGCGAATTCATCGACAAATCGACCTTGCGCCAAGGAGGCGTGGCACGGCCGCCGCAATATCCCGCGAGCGGCGAATCGGACAGCCAGCCTGGACATTTGTCCAACTTCGAGGGCGCCGTCGAAGGCTGTCGTATGTCCATCGAGGATGCCGCGAAAATAACGGGGCTCGAGCAAGCCGAGATCGTAAAGGCAGCCGAGTGGATCGGTATGCCGAAGGAAGGCGGAAAGCGCCGCCGCGTCATGTTCGGTTACGAAAAAGGCCTGATCTGGGGTAATGACAATTATCGCACCAACGGCGCCGTGGTGAACATTGCGCTGGCCACGGGCAATATTGGCCGACCAGGTGGCGGTGTAGTTCGTCTCGGCGGTCACCAAGAGGGTTATGTTCGCCCATCGGATGCTCATGTCGGCCGGCCGGCCGCTTATGTAGACCAGCTTCTGATAGGTGGCCAGGGCGGAGTTCACCACATCTGGGGCTGCGACCACTACAAGACGACGCTCAACGCCCACGAGTTCAAGCGTGTCTACAAGAAGCGGACTGACATGGTGAAAGACGCCATGAGTGCGGCCCCCTATGGCGACCGTGAGGCGATGGTTAACGCCATTGTGGCTGCCATAGACAAAGGCGGCCTCTTCGCAGTTAACGTCGACATTATCCCGACCAAGATCGGCGAAGCTTGCCATGTCATCCTGCCAGCCGCCACATCGGGTGAGATGAACCTCACCTCGATGAACGGCGAGCGACGTATGCGCTTGACCGAGCGTTTCATGGACCCGCCTGGCCAGGCGATGCCAGACTGCCTGATCGCGGCTCGCCTCGCCAACAATATGGAACGTATTCTGACGGAGATGGGGGACGCGACCTATGCCGGACAGTTTAAGGGTTTCGACTGGCAAACCGAAGAAGAAGCCTTCATGGACGGGTACAACAAGCATGCTCATGGCGGCGAGTTTGTGACCTACGAGCGGCTACGCGCCATGGGCACAAATGGTTTCCAGGAACCGGCGACGGGCTTTGCTGACGGCAAGATCGCCGGCACCCAGCGTCTCTATACGGACGGCGTGTTTTCCACTGATGATGGAAAGGCTCGCTTCATGGATGCTCCCTGGCGCGGGCTGCAGGCCCCTGGAAAGCAGCAGCAGAAGGACAGTCATAAGTTCCTGATCAACAACGGTCGCGCAAACATCGTTTGGCAATCTGCCTTTCTCGACCAGGAAAACGACTTCGTCATGGACCGATGGCCGTATCCCTTTATCGAGATGAACCCGCAGGACATGACAGAGGCGGGACTGAAGGAGGGTGATCTCGTCGAGATCTACAACGACGCCGGCGCGACCCAGGCAATGGCTTATCCAACACCAACGGCGCGGCGCGGTGAAACCTTCATGCTGTTTGGGTTTCCGACCGGCGTACAGGGAAACGTCACGAATGCTGGGACGAATGAACTCATCATTCCGAACTACAAGCAGACTTGGGGCAACATCCGCAAGATTGCCAACGCACCCCGGAATGTTGCCCATCTCACCTTCAAATCGAAGGAATACCGTTCGCTCTGACTCTCCAGGAGGGCGGCAAAGCCGCCCTCAAAATCTCCCGTGAATAAAAGGAACTCACATGCGGCATTTTCTCGCCACACTATCGTTATGCGTGCTTATGGCGCCTCTCGCCCACGCAGAAGGCAACGTCGACAACGGTGCAACCATATTCAAGAAATGTGCGGCTTGTCATGCGGTCGGCGAAGGCGCAAAAAACAAGGTTGGGCCAGAACTAAATGCGATTATCGGCAGAAAGGTAGCCGCAGTCGAGGGCTTCAACTACTCCGCCGCCTTCAAGACCAAAGCGGAAGAGGGATGGGTGTGGGACGAAAGCCACCTCACGGAATATCTTACCAATCCCAAAGCCTATATCAAGGGCACGAAGATGGCATTCGCAGGACTGAAAAAGCCCGAGGAAATTGCAGATCTCATCGCCTATCTTAAAACATTCCAGACACCATGAAAGCTCAAGGTGCCCGCCTTCCGATGAAGCGGGCACCGTCGTCGCACGCGGGGAAGCATATGAATATCAAGATTGGTCTGGAGAGCGAAGTAAGCGGGTGTTTTGACAACGCAGGTAAGATGAAATTCGAGGATGCTGTCGAAGCCGCAATACGGTGTGCGATACCTGTTTCCCAAACTGAACGTGTAGCATTGCTACGCGCGGCGGGGCGTATCTTGGCCGGTGATGTTGGTGCGCCTGTCCCGCTACCTCGGTTCGATCACTCCGCCATGGATGGATTTGCCGTTCGAACTCGCAGCTTTGATGGGCCGGGACCTTGGAATGCCCGGATTGAGAGCGTTATCGCTGCAGGTAGCTCTGGAAGCCGCTCCGTTCCCGAAGATCATGCCGCTGTCGAAATCTATACTGGCGCCCCCATCCCCTATGGCTTCGATGCTGTGATGACGCGCGAAAGCTGCGTGCGGGCTGATGGTAAAATCGCGTTTCACGTCGCTCCAACTCCGGGACTGAATATTCGCAAAGCAGGCGAAGATATTGTGGACGGAGAAGTTGCCGTAACGGATGGAAGTGTCGTTACACCGCACATCGCTGCGCTCCTGGCGGGATTGGGCATCCGCGAGATTGAGGTGCGTCCCAAAGTGCGTGTCGCCTTCTTCTCCACCGGTTCCGAGCTGCGTCAGCCCGGCGAACGGCTTCAGGATGGTCAGCTGTACGATTCCAACCGCTACATGGTCACAGCAATGTTGGCCCTACCGTGGATCGATTTTACCGATCTCTGTCACTTGGATGACAACCTTGACATGATTGCCCAATGTCTCGCCGATGCGTCGAACCAATTTGACGTGGTGATTGCTTCAGGCGGGATGTCGCATGGCGGGGCTGACTTCATGCGACAGGCTCTGATCGCGAACGGCGGCGAGCTTTCTGTCAGCAGTGTCTTGATGCGACCGGGCAAACCCGGGGTTATTGGCAGGGTCTCGAATGCGCTCTTCATTGGCCTGCCCGGAAATCCGATGGCCGCCGCCGTGGTGCTAGAGCAAATCGGCTTACCCGCTCTTCGCGCCACTGGAGGAATGCGTTTGCACCGTTCTCCGTGCCATTCAGCTATAGCCGGCTTCGAACTTACAAAGCGCGAAGGTCGCACGGAGTTTGTTCCGGTGAGAGTCATCGGCGAGAACGATATAGGCCTACCTGTTCTCGCAAAGCTGGGTCGTGGGTCATCCGGGAGTTTGTCGCCGATGGCGCAAGGTGACGGAATCGCGCTGCTCGAGCCAAAGACCACGTGCGTCAGCACAGGCCAAGCGGTGCAATTCTACCCTTTCGGATAACATAGTCGAGGTTCGGACCGGTCAACGAGACGAGATTTCACAAAACACAGCGGCCCTCCACGCCTTGAAAGGATACGAACCAGCGACCCCCGATATCCGTGCAGGGTTTTTCTTATCAAACTGAAGAATCTCACCTTTGCGGCCAAGTGACAATTACAGAACTTTGGCACGCCATTTCGCGATGATAAATGACGATAGGCCGACCACTGCGTCGCGGCCACGCCGTCCTCCAGAGGGCGGCAGCAGACAATCGTGATTTCACGGGGCGTGTCGCAAATTCTTTTGGTTAACTAGGAGCCCGTCCGAGTATTGCTTTTGCTGGGGAGGGTGATGGGTGGACGCCGGGTCGCTGCGCCCCTCAAGGCCTGTTCTGGGCCAGCTTCAGGAGGTTGTGGGCTGTGCAGATCATTGCCCATTCGGCTCGGACCTGACCGAGCCCCCGTAGAAGGAACTGCCGGAAGCCTCTGGCTTGCTTGATCTGCCCGAAGACCGGCTCGACCACCTGTTTTCGCAGACGATAGCGACTGTGCCGTCCCGCGCGGCGGAGAGTTTCGGCCATTTCGCGCATCAGCGGCATCTTCGTCAGCTTGCGTCGTCCTGCAGCGTGCGCTTCGCCATGGCGGGCCCGGCCCGGTGGCAGATAAGATTTAATCCGTCGTTCCTTCATAGCGGCAAGGTTCGTTTCGGTGGCGAAGCCCGCATCGCCCGAGACCTCACGTGGCTTTCGGCCGAGATGGAGGGTGATGTCATCCACGAGCGGAACGAGTGCGCGGTAATCGGCCGAGGTGGTCACAAGCCGATGCGCCACAATGATCTGATGGGCCGCATCGACTGCAATCTGGCCGTTGTAGCCCTGGATGAAGCCATCGCGCGTCGGCAAGATGCGGCTGTCGGGATCGGTGAAGTTCTTCTGCGCCCGATCCGGTGGCCCACCGTCATCGCCACGCAGGGGACGGCCTTGCCAGCGCATGCCAGACGATGCGCCCGGCCCGCTCTCGTCTTCCGGATCGGGCGGGGTGGCGGCTTCCGCTTCGAGGGCTGCCTTGGCAGTACGGATCGCCTCCAGACGGCGTTGCTTGTCGGCCATCCAGTCCGGCGTCTCGTCGCCGCGCCGGTTCTCCCCTCGTTCGGCATCCTCGGCCGTGTCGATTTCATTCGCGCGCGCCAGCCAGTTCTCCACTTCGGCTGCCAGCGCCGGTTCGGCCGTCTTCATCCGGCCGTAGCTCATCGCTTTGTGCCGCGAGGCATTCGCCTTCAGCTTCGTACCATCCACCGCAACATGGCCGAATTGCACCAGCCCCACCGCACGGCAAAGCCGTAGGACCTGCACGAACAGGTCCGACAGCGCCGCGAGGTGGCGCTTGCGGAAATCGGCAATCGTGCGGAAGTCGGGCCGGTTCAGCCCCGTAACGGCCATTACGTCAACCCGCTCCTCGCACGCACGGGCAAGCTGGCGCGACGAATAAAGACCCCGGCTGTAACCATACAGCAACAACGCCACCATCATGCCGGGATGGTATGGCGGATAACCCCGCTCCTCGGTGTACGTCCCGAAAATGGCCGACAGATCAAGCACCTCTCGAACCGTGTCCCTGACAAAGTGAGCCATGTGTCCGGCCGGCACGAATTCGTGCAAGGAAGGCGGCAGGAGCCAACCCTGGTCAACGTCCCAATCGCGAAAGGTCTTGCTCATCAAGCAAATGAATCATGCCTCAACCCGACAGTCCAGATATTACTCGGACGGGCTCCTAGCTGTTGACCACAACGGTGGAAATTCAGCTCCCGATGTAGCGGAGCGTAGCCATGATTCTGAATGCCATTGCCGAAAAGCTGAAGCGCCAGTCGAAGGACGATTTCAAAGGGCGGCATTTCGAGGCATGGCTGATCGTGCAGGCAGTGACATGGTATCTACGGTATCCGCTCAGCTACAGAGATCTCGAGGAGATGTTCCGCGAGCGCGGCTTCGAGGTCGACCATAGTACAATCAACCGCTGGGTCCTCGCCTATGCACCTGTAATCGAGAAGCGCCTACGCCAGTTTCGCCGACCGCATTGTGGCTCAGTCAGGATTGACGAGACCTACGTCAAGATCCGGGGCAAGTGGCGATACCTGTACCGCGCCATCGACAAGCACGGAAACCCGGTCGACTTCTTGCTCACCGCGAAGCGCGATCTCGACGCCGCCAAGCGCTTCTTCCGTAAGATGCTCAAGGATGAGCCGCTACTATCGCCGGGTAAGATCGGTACAGATGGCGCTAACACGTTTCCTTCAACGATCAAAACAGCCATCGATGACGGGCTCCTGCATCCGAGCCCGGTACATTATGTCACGAAGCACCTCCAGCAAGGCATCGAGAGCGACCACTTCCGGGTCAAGAAGAACATGCCCAAGATCGGCTGCTTCCAGTCATTCAAAACGGCGCGCCGGACGATCGCTGGGTTCGAAGCGATGTTGTGGCTGCGCAAAGGCTTCGGCTTTTCCGGCGACTGGACAATCAACGACCAGAATGACCTGCTCGGGCGCCTCTTCGGACTTCAAAAGGTTAACAAAGCGTGAAAATGCCACCGTTCGCGGGGTAGTCTCAGCCTACTGCAAGGTTTGCGACAAGCCCCACGAAAGCCGTAGCAGCAGCATATCCAGCAATTCGTAACAAGTTTCGATCGTCAACCAGCATTAATCCCTCCAGTTCTCGTTGATCATCTTCGTTCATCAGATCCTATCATTCGATATGAAAGCGTCCAATTCACACGACCTCTCATTGCCACTAGGCTTTACTCTGGATCAGGACGTCGATTTGAGGAATTGCACAGTCGAAACGGCGAGCACGACCGGCGCCAGAATGGGAGAGATAGCAAAGGTCAGTGGAAAGACGATCCATTGACCGCTTCTGGACGTGTAGAACCTGTTTCGCGACCATATGGCGACTATTTCCGCAAGAGGGCCGGTAAACAGGGCTGCAAAGCACAGCCCTATGAAAATGACCGGAATTGTCATGGCAGTCCCGATATGTCCCTGCAGGAGGAGTAGGAACAGCGTCGCGGCGATCAGAAGCCCGGCGAGCGCAGCGCGCCGGGCATAGATCCGCCGCGAAAGCCTGGGGCTGCTAACCGCGTTCGCAAACGCTTGCCAGCCCTCCCCTACCCGGCCGCCGGGCATTAGCCCTGGGCGGCCGCCTGTTCGGCCGCGCGAGCTCGAGGGTCTATGCCCTCGTCAAGTTCTTTCTGAAGTGCGCCAAGTGCCAGTTCCAGGACCTCGGCAATCGCGTTGCATTCGAGGCGGTCGGCAAACTCATAGATCAGGTTGTTCGTCTCGACCTTCAGCTTCACGGCAAAGGGAGTGTTACGATTGGTGGTCCGTTTTCTACCACGGCGACGTGCTTCGCCCTCTCCTTCTGATGCAACTGGCGCTACCGGGGCGGCCGGTGCAGGTAGGGAGTCGGGTTTCGGGGAAGGTTTCGGCTCATTGCGGGTCTGTTCCGGTGCATGACGCGTCTTGAAACCGGTTGCCTCGGCAAGCTTTTCCACGGACGCCTTTGCAGCAGGATCGGCCTTCTTGGCCTCTGGTTTAAACTCATCCAGATCAAGGCGAATATTGTGCGTGCTCATGTGCGGTGCTCCTTCAGCAAGGCGATGATTTCACCGGTGAACGCGGCGGCGTTAGCCCGAGCCTTCTCAAGTGAGGGAACCTGATCTTCGGTCAGGTTCTCCAGTGTCCTGCCGTAGTTGAAGATGCCCCTGAAGGCTTCTCGTTCGATCAAGCTGGTTTCGAGAAAGCCGATTCCTGCTTCCTCGAATTGCGAGCCGATATCGCGAGCGCTGCGCGTAATATATGCGGCTGGCGTGCGAGCCCAAAATACTCGTGCAGGCATTGTCTTCCCACTGCTTTTACCCTGTCTGAGGATAAACTTCAGGGTTTTGGCCGCTTCGTTGGCATCGAGTTTGGACGGCTGCAACGGGATAAGTATCAGATCGCTTTGGGTCAGCGCGTAGCCGGTCGATAGGTTTGCCGAGCCTTCGAGATCGACAACCACAAACATATGCTTGGCGGATTGTTCTTCGATCGTCTCGATGATGTTGTCCTCATGTACATCGCCGATCACCGTCAACGATTTGGGATGAACCGCCTCTGTGGCCCAACCGACAAGCGGCTGATTGGGGTCGGCGTCGATCATGCATACCGAAGCGCCCTGCTCTGCGAGTACGGTCGCAAAAAGCGTGGCGCTTGTGGTTTTTCCACCGCCGCCTTTGGTGGTCATGAAGGAAACGACAGCCATACGATCATCTTCCGTATCTAGTTGCTATTCGGATAGTGGACGCATCCGAAACCATGCGAATGTCTTCACTATCGGTTTTATCATCGGATTATGAACGGATGGTAAACGCAATTCCTACGTTTCGCAAAGGTTTTATTATGGTATACCTATTTAAATCCTATGGAAAACGTTTTGCTTATATATGCCATTGGGAAGTGAATGCGAAGCAAAAAAATAGCCGCTTATTCAGCGGCTAATGGGAGGCTGCCCGCCTGTGTCTCGACAGGTTCGGGCTCCGTTACTGCCGGAGCCTTCTGAGCGGGTATCGGGGGAGGGGAGGGGAAGCGGCGATATTCGAATCCGTAGTCTACGGCTTCGCGATAACGCCTCTGATAGAACGCCGGCCTCTTATGGCCGGCAAAGGTGGCCCTGATCGTTCTGAGAGCACTCGGGAAACGATATCCAGCCCTTTCAACGAGCCAGAACACAAGCATTGCTGCCAGGAGAAGAACGGCGGTCCAGACCGCAAGATGGACCGCCAGAAGCAGGAAAAAGAAGACCAGGCGGGCATCAAAGATCATGAGACGGGGTTCTCGCATGGAGTCGCGCCAATGGACCTTTCTTTTGAAGCGGTTGCCGTCTTCGAATTCCTGTTCACTCATCGCGTAGCAACCGAATTAAGCGTGGCCTGAACGTTGGGTACGCCCTGCATGAATAGGACGCCAATGGTGTAGCCGCTGCCAAGCTTGACGAGCGGTCCACTCGGGGCCATGTCCTCGATTTCGCTGGCGAGCTGATCGCCAACACGGCCAGCGCCGGCATATAGCGCGTCCTTCAGCTCGGTTTCGCGATCAACGACAGTCGTGGAGTTATTGCCAATGATGATTTCCTGGCTTGGGCGCGACATGGTTTCGCCAAGACCGGAAATGAAGGCACCGGCAAGTCGCGGCCCGTAGCGGGCAAGCCACCGATGATCTACGTCTGATTTGACGGCGATGGAGCCTTTGGCACCATCAACGGCATATGCCGAGATCGGTACTTCGGTGCCATCGGCCATCACAAGGCGGCTGAATTCGACAATCAATGCGTTCGTGTTGCGGTTTTGCTGAAATGACCCGAGCATTCGAGCGCGATAGAGAGGGCCTTTCTGGAATATCTCGGCGACGACGGGACCGGGCGTATCGGAGTCGGACGCATTGACGGTGCGTGCAAAGAGGATCTGACCGGCTTTGATGAGCATGTTTGCGCCGTCGACAACGCCGCCATTGCCAGAAAGGGCGGCCTGTCGTGCTGCCTCGGCCTCGGCCTGTCGTTGTTCGGGCGACTTGTAGAGCGTCTGATTGAGAACGATCGTATTAACTGATCCCTTGGGAGACCATTGCGACGCTAGGCTTGCAGCTTGGGCGGCCATCGCACCGGCAAGCGTATTGATGTCACTGTAGTCATCCGGGGTCATGGCCTGGCGGCGGTCAGGAGTGAAATTCTCAACCCGCTGTGTCGGAACTTCGTTGGCAGGAGCCACCGGACGTTGGCGAGGGTAGGGCTCCTTCGTGACGTCGCGAATATCGTCAATATTGCGCAACGGTTCGTCTGGCGTAGCGAGGAAGCTGCCCCCGCTTTGATCGGCCGTTTGCGCGCCCTGCTGGTTAACCACATCAAGCGATTGCTGATACCGTTCGGAATCGGCCTGCTGCTGTCCGGCTGGCGTAGCATCGACATTGGGGCCACGCGAAATACGAGATGGTGCAAGGTCGTTTTGCTTGAACATGGAGTAGCCGACATAGCCGACGGCTGAGGCGAGCAAACCGATTACGACGTAGGTCTGAACTCGTGATCCGCGTTTGCGGCCCGAACGGTTGACGGTTGCTGCACCGGCCAGTTCCGGAGCGGCGTCCTCGCGCTCGGCCGAATTCTTAGCGTTTTCGTCGCTTGCGTCGCTCATTGGGAAATCCTCACTCTGGAAATCGTGCCATTGCGCGAGATCAGCACAACGGGGGAGGGCTTGATTTTCACGGCATGGACGCCTCCCGGTCCCGTCAGCATGGCTTGCGGGGACGGGGAGGTGTATGTGTCAGATGTCCGGAGATAATAGGCTCCATCGAGAAGCCAGGCCTCAACATTGCTGTCAGATGTCCGCAATTTGATTGCCGATCTTGGAAGATCCGCACCCTGTGCGAAGGCCATCATCGTCCCGTTGGAAGGCGGCTCTTTAACGGAAACTTCCGTCGGCGAGACCGCGGCATTTGGGCCGTACCCCTCAACGGTGATGTCACGGCGGAAATGCGTCTTGGTATCGCTTGTCTCGAGATTGATCACGATCGGGCGATCTTCCTCGACAAGCGAGATTATCAGGTTCGAATAGCCGTGCGTCACGAGCGGCGTGACTGCGATCTGGTTCGAACCTTCCTGCAGCGCATAGACTTGGAAGGAATCGGCTCGACCGACAACAAAGCTGGCGATCGGCCATGCTTTGCCAGTGCGGTCGTAAAACGCCATGACCGATACGGTGTTTGGCGTCGTATACAGGGTTTGGAGCGCCTGATTGGACTTGAGCGACATACGCACGGAATCAGATATTGGCCTTGCCCTGAACCCGCTTGGCGGCATTGCCGCGGCCTTCTGGCTTTCATCGACGCGACGCCGATAATCGCGAATGATTTCCGGAGACATCGGCATTGTCGACTGAACAGTTGCGCCATAGGCCGTAATCTCCTCTGGCGTCAGGGGACGGTCCAGTTCGGAAAGTGACTGCATTAGACGGCGGGCGCCGATGATCGGGACATTCGGGGCTTGTCGTGGCTGGCGTTGCGCGGCCTGGCCGGGCATTGCTTCGCCGTATTTGGAGTATGCAGGCTGGCCTTGCCCTTGAGTTTCCTGCTCATCGGCAGGTTGAGATACCTGCTCTTGTTGCTGAGGCTGTTGGCCAGGCAGTTCGGCGGCGGCCTCTGGCGTTGGAGGCGTGTATGTTTGCGCAGGCTGAGCAGCCTGTTGAGCAAGTGCGGACCCACTCAAGGCAAGGAGAAAAGCGATATTGCCGGCGAACATTCTCATCAAGCACCTCCGGGGGCCGCGAGGAAGCGGGAGATAGCCGCGCCGCGCGGGTGTTCATAGCTTTGCAACCGCTGCAGGGTGATCGTGACCATCAGATTTTGGCCTGTCACTTCCGATGCAGACTGATAGGTGACGCGTACCGGCATCTGAACGATCCACTCGTAGACGCCATTGGCATTGACGCCTTCTCGCACGATAACTGCGCGCTGTGCGATCGCAGTCGTGTTGAGACGGCGGTTTTTCACAAGTTCGAGCGTTCCGGATTTCTGAACAGCATCAACGAATGAATTCCAGCCTTGCGGCTTGGTGAAATACTGCTGCGCGTCCTGAAAATCCTGCTGGTACGTGGCGAATGAATAGGTAAAGGACCGGGTGACGGCTTCTGCCGCATAGGTCGCTATCTCAGCGGCGCTCAAATGTGGTTGATCGAGCGGTATGAGCGGCTGAATGCGCCCGTCGGCTGTCGTTGCGAAATATCGCGGCTCCGGCCGTGTCAGCGCGAGGCTTACCGCCGCCAGGACGGCGATAACGGCGACGACAAGTAAGGCAAGGGCGATGATGCTCATGCGACGATAAGCGGTCCGATAAACGTCCGCCCGCATGAGGATTGTTTCGATCTGGCCGTAATCAGCGTTCTGGCTCATTGGGCGGCGGTTCCGGCGTTGTTGGCGGTAGCGGCTGGCTGCGCGTCGGGGAGAGCGGTTGCTAGTTGCGCATCATTGAGAGCGCCAAAGGCGAACTGAGCACCTTCCTTCGTGCGATAGAGATAGAAGGGGGTTCCGGGAACGCCGTTGAGACGCATCCAATCGACATTGCGTTGCATAGCTGCGACCACGGCGTTGTCGAAGTTCTTCGGATCGACCTTCGGCGCTGGCTTGCCCGATCCGATCACGGATGCGAGCTGGTCACGCAAGCTCGTAGCAATATCCTCCTGATGCATGATTGAAGCCGCGATCTGCGCGGCCTCGGGCGAAAGGATCGGGGCCATGATGACGCGCAGGTCAATCGTATTGTCATCGATCCGCTGCTTCAAATGCTCAAACGACCATGCGCAATGCGGGCAGGTGGGATCAACGAAGACGTAGACGAGAGGCGAACCGGGCTTTGGCTTATTGGCAGGGAACCACATAGCGAAATCCTGAGCCTGCTGCATAAGCTGTTCAATGCTGGCTGCCTTGGGAACGTCTGGAACGGTTTGCGAGCCCACCGATGCGAGCTGTTGCGGAGGGGTAGCGGCTTGCGCCTGCTGTTGCGGCTGAGTCTCTGGTGGCGGCGTTGCGGCGGTAGGGGCCTGCGTGGATTGAGCGGCTTGCGTTGCGGGTGCTGCCGGTGCAGCGACCGAATTGTTGCTTGCTGGCCTCTCAACAGACGGGGCAGCCGAAGCAGCCTGTTGCGGCTCTGCCGTGGATGGTTGTTCAACCGGGGCAGGGGAGGACTGTCCGATTTGTGGTGCGGCGGCCGCGGCCGCTATCTGCGCGGCGGTTCCTACTCCGGGCACCGACCGGATAACATTAGCGGCAGCCTGAGAGGTCGTCGTTGATGAGGTGGCTGGCGACTGCGGATCGAACGGCGAAGGTTCCGGTGTGACGGTTGGTGTGGTCGCCAGAAGAGCGGCGGAAATGTCTTCACCCTGTGGGCCGACGATACGACCGTAAATCGTCAGACCGTCCGGTGTGGTGAGCGCGATTTGCTGGCCGCCATCGGCAGTTGGAACCGCCCATGCGTTCATCCCGGCGATTTGCATGAGCGGGCGAACCTTCGACGCGTCCTTGAAAAGGACCTGCGTTGTATAGGGTGAAGATGAGACCGAGCAGCCCACAAAATTCTGCTGCCAGAGATTCAATTCTGCCTTGGCGGGCAGACCTGTAGCGAAAATGGCACATGACGCGAGTAGGATTTTGTAGGCATTCATTCCCGCATTTTCCTTTTGCTTTATATTGCAATATCGTCTGAATATGCCATAAAGAGTCTCATTGTCACCCCCAAAAGGCCACAATCGAAAATTGTTCGATTCGTGTTGTCGAAAGCACACGCAGAGCACAAAATGAGTATAGGCAGGCATGATGACAATCTATCTCGGCTACCTATGGAAGATAGCGACAGAGGCATGCTATTCCGGGTAGTCTTGATAGTCGGAATTTGTGCAATTGCTGGTGGCGGTCTTTATTTTGCTGCTGGTAGCGCGCACGGCGAAAAATCTGATTCAGTCAAAATAGAAAAAACATCTACGCCAACCCCGATTGAGCGTGAAATCATTGCGTTAAAACGTCAGGTAGCTGATTTGCGTGCCGACAACGATGCATTGCGTGCGGAGGTCACAACGCTGACTTCGCAGAACGGCGTTGTGGATACGATCATCGCGCATCTGCGGGAACTCAAGGCACAGGATCAGGCAATTATCGGCCTGATCCAGCCGGGAGGGAATGGCTATTCCGTTCAGGCTGGCAATGATGGGGAAGTGCCGGCAAACGAGGCCGTTTTCGGCAACGCCCGACATCAGATTGTGACCCCGAAGGCGAAGGCTCCACCCGTCCCAACTCCGAAGCCGGAAAAGGTAGCGGAAGCGAGCGCGGCGGGAGATGAACCGAAAGAGGATGCTGCGGCGACGCAGTAAAATGGGTGAGCCATGGGCGGAAACGGTGAAGCACTGAATGGCTTGGTGGGATTGGTTCAGCGGCTCGCTGACCTGATCCCGCCGGCACAGGCGCTTGTCGCCGCGACATGTTTCATTATCGGCATTGCCCTGGCGATTGCGTCCATCAACAGCTTTGTCAAAGCAAGCGAACGCGCCGCCTCCGGCCAGCACGTTGCGCGTGACGATCATGGCCGATGGATCGGAATGGCTGGCTTGATAACCGCCGTCATGCTGGTCTCGCTATCATCGGCGATCTCGGCGTTTCTGATGTCGTTTTTCCAGGTGGACGAGACAGTCGCAGCCTCGGAAATTTTTGCTTACGCGCCAGAAATGCTCGCTCCGCTCGATCATGAGCAGGCCCGTTCGGTCATTATTGCACTTCTGCGCGTCGTGCAATTTCTCGGCCTTCTCGGCTTCATTCGCGGGCTCATGCTGCTCAATCAATCCGTGAAATGGCCGGCTCCGGGCCTTGTTGGCTTTGGAGTCGCACACCTAATCGGCGGAACATTCGCGATGAACATCGTGATGTTCGTTGGCTACATCGAAGAACTTGTGCTCGGCTAAGAAAGGAAAGCACTTATGAAGAAGGCATGGATACAAACGGCGGCACTCTTTGCCGGGACGTTTGCTTACCAGACCATGGCGCTCGCTCAATCGAGTGGCGGCCTTGGCGAAGTTCTGACGAATGTTCGCAATGATACGCTCGGCCCTGCCGGTGACTTCCTCGGCGCGGCTTCGTTCATCATTGGTGTTGTGTTCGCCATGCTGGCGATCAACAAGCTCGTGCAGAACCACCGCAACCCGCACGATCCGTCCGCTAGGCCCGCTACGGCGATCTGGTTCGGCGTTGCGGCCGCACTGTTCATTGCCGTTCCGGAATTCCTCGGCATGGGTGTGACGACGTTCTTCGGCTCTGGTGCCGATACCACGTCGGTTGACGGAACCTTGCGGTCGATCAACTGATGATGGGAGGGATCGGAATTCTGGACACGTTGGCGGCTGTTATCGGTCGGTCAGCGCTGCGGAAGTCGCTGGACGGCTATTGCCGGCTCGTGACCTCTGAAGGCGAAAACATGCTTGTCGCCGATGACGGTTCGTTGGTGACAGTATTTCGGCTTGAAGGCTTCCGGTCCATGCCGGGCGAGAAGGAAATCAGCAAGGCGGTGACGGATCTCCGCCTTGCCTTCAGCTCCCAATTAGGAACTGCCGGCTATACGCTTCAGTTCTGGTTCGGGCACACCCCGGAACTAGGTGCGGCCGACATCAATCGTGCACTTGCGGTAACAGAAGGCGTTGCGGCCGATACGGGCCTCGATATTCACGATCTCATAGACGAGCGGCGGCAATTGTTGCCGAAACGTCTGACCGGCGAGCGTTGTTTCATGGCGCTGTGGTCGCGGCCTACCTTGCTCACGCGCCAGGAGCTGAAAACCAGTTCGGAAAAGGCCCGCAAAGATATGCAGGGTGCGCCGCAAATGCGGCATGCACAGTGGCCGGCGCTGGCGATCGACGCCCTCGTTACAAGACATCGCTCCTTCTGCGAGGCCATGGTGCGAGAAGCCAACATTGTCGGTATCGAAATCGAGCCGCTGCAAGTGCATGAGGCCCTATCGCAGATTAAGGGCGTGCTGAATCCGGAATACTTGATCGCGGGGGATAGCTGGAAGGCGATCTTACCCGGAGATTATGCGCGGGCTCGTATGCCCAAATCTGTCAAGGAACTCAAGAAAAGCGAGGTTTCGAACCTCCTTTGGCCGTTGCTTTCTCGACAGCTCATCAATGAGCATGGCGAAATCATTGACCAAACGACGGTGCAACTTGGTGAAACAGTCTTCTCGGGTTTCGACATATCGCTTGGACCGGAAGTCGTTGTGCAATTCAATGACCTGATCCGGAGGGTGCTCGACAGCAATCAACGCATTTCCTGGCGGATGTCGATGCTGATCGATTCCGGCGGTTTCCAAGGGCAGATGTTCAAGGAAACATATACGAATATCATGACGTGGACCGCACCGATCCACAATTCACGCATCAAGAAGGCTTTCGAGAAACTGCGTCTTGATGACGGCGCGGATGATACCGTCGTTCGGTGGCGCTGCTCGTTTGCAGCATGGGCGCCAAAGACGGATATAGAGACGCTGCAGCGGCATGTGGCGACCCTGCGGCGGACGGTAGAACGATGGGGCAACTGCCAGACGGACGCACTGGTCGGAGATCCCGTCCAGTGCGTGATGTCGTCGGCTCTAGCGCTCAATGCACAATCGACAGCACCGGCGGCCGCCGCCAGCCTTGCCGACGCTTTTGCCCTTGCGCCGATCGCACGACCTGCAAGCCCATGGCAACAGGGTTCCGTCATGTTCCGGACGAAAGACGGCAAGCTGTGGCCGTATCAACCCGGTTCCTCGAAACAGTTGGGCTGGGTTGACCTGATCGTCGGCACGCCGGGTTCCGGCAAATCGGTCCTGATGAATTCGATCAATCTCGGCGTGGCGTTGTCACGCCAGTCAGGTCGAAGCAGGTCTAACGAGGGCCTGTTGCCGCGCATTTCGATTATCGACATTGGTCCATCGTCGTCAGGCCTGATCAGCCTCATTCGCGATGCTCTACCGGTCCAGCGCCGCCATGAAGCCGTCTTTCATCGGCTGAAAATGTCGGAACAATATTCGGTCAACCCGCTCGACCTGCAACTGTGCATGCGTCACCCCTTCGAATATGAGCGAGCTTACCTTGTAAACCTGCTCTGCCTCATATGTACCCCGGACGGTGAGGAGGCGACCTATGACGGTATCAGTGCGCTTGCGGGCGCAACGATCGACGAGGCCTATAAGTTCTTCAGCGATAGCCGCTCACCGAAGCGCTATTCCAAATCCGA
Organism: Brucella tritici; assembly: GCF_008932295.1. Classification (GTDB taxonomy): domain Bacteria; phylum Pseudomonadota; class Alphaproteobacteria; order Rhizobiales; family Rhizobiaceae; genus Brucella; species Brucella tritici. The sequence continues at coordinate 74,248 of NZ_WBWA01000022.1, forward strand.
TTCCTTCGAAGTTGACGCTGCGCTCGAAGAGCTTGGTTTCGAGATCGACACCGCGACGACATGGTACGAGATCACCGACTATCTGTTCTCGAAGGGGAGATATCATGAGGCTGCACTAGCGCAGCGCTATGCCGTCCCGACCTTGGCCGATCTCGTGAATGTCTCTAACTCCGAGATCGTACGAGAGCCTTTCCGAGATATGAAGGCACCAACCGGCGAGGATGTGCTGAAAGCTTTCCAGCGCATGTTGACGGCGGCTTGCCGCGATTATCCGATCCTGGCCCGACCGACGCGGTTCGATGTTTCGAACGCCCGCATCATCGCGTTCGACCTTGCCGGCGTAACCGCGAAGACAGGTCCGCACGCCAAGCGACAGACCGCCATCATGTATATGGTCTCGCTTCAGACCCTGACCACCGATTTCTGGATGGATGCTGACGAGATCCGTGCTCGTGATCTAAGCGACGAGGTTCGCGCCTATCATCTTCAGCGGATCGAGAACAACCGGCAGATGGGCAAGCGCCTCTGCGTCGACGAATATCATTTGACTGGCGGCCTGGACAGCTTCCGCGACCAGATGATCAATCTCGGCCGCGTCGGTCGTAAGGCCGGCGTGCAAATCACCCTTGCGTCTCAGCTTCTCGAAGATTTCGACACGAGCATTCAGAAACTCGCCAACAGCTTCTGGTTCTGTAACGTGCCGACGGAGGAATCTATCCGTCAGATTGCATCGACCTACAATCTTACCCCTTCGATCATGGACATTATGCGCGGGCTTCGTGGTCCGATCGAAGGGGAGGGCGCACCGCTGCTGGCGATGCTGAACCTGCGGTCAGGCACGTATGTCCAGCACGTATTCAACCAGCTCGGCCCGATTGAAATTTGGGCGCTCTCAACTACGGCTGAGGACACCTCGCTACGCACGATGCTTTACGAAAGCCTCGGTTCGAAGGCAGCCCGGCGCATTCTCGCGCGCCGTTTCCCTTCAGGTTCGGCAAAGGACACGATCGAGCGCCGTCTTGCAGACATGGAAGATCGTGGCGTCGCAATTGATGACAAGGTTCGGGGCAACGCAATTCGCCAGCTCGCGGACGAACTGATCAAGGAGGCCTCGTGATAAAGGCAATTACAGCCGCGCTGTTGGCAAGCGCGATTGGTAGCGTTGCTCTGGCTCAGTCCAACATTGACGACCTGGTGACGGAAACCATCAATTTCGAAAAGCAGGACTCGGATGCGACGGCGACGGCGCGGAAAATGTATGGGCGTGATTTTCGTATCGTGCAGGCAAAGCGCGTCTGGCTCGAAGAACCGACAGATGGCTACGACCAGATGGTGGTCTTGCTCGGCGAGGCCCGCGGTTGTGCGACCGGGTGTTTCGTGTCCGCTTTGTACTATGACGATAAGCAATGGCTTGAGGTTTGGCGCGTGCCGGGCAAGTCCGTTGGGCTTGGTCCCGTTGCAGCGACGGGCATGAAGCCGCTCTATGATGGTCGCCGCCTCTGGAAGTGGTCCGGCGCGGCATATATGGCGCAACCCGTACCACAGGAGCAAAAACCCCGAACGCCGACGGAGAACGAGTTGAAGGCCGCGACCGAAGCTCTGAAAGAACGCTTTCAGGGCGGCTCGGAAGAGCTCGAAGCTCCGAATGTGGAAGCAGTTGACGTAAATCTAAAGAACGGAGATGAGGTCGCGATCAAGGTGCTTTCCACCTACTATTGCGGCAATTCGGCGTGTCCGGTGGTCTTCCTCGATGGGAAAAAGCAGCTCATCGACGTTCTTGAAGCATGGGGACCAGATTTTTCAGTCATTGACGAGCGTGACGGCAATGATCGTCGCCTGATTGAGGTCGCGACGCAGGATGGCGTTGCAACCTATTCGCTTGGCGACAAAAACCCGCGCTCCGTCATCAACGCCATGAAGATCACGATAGCGGGGCAGAAGCGATGAAACGCTCGATTATTGTCATACTGTGCTTGGCATTGCTGCAGCCGTTTACTGCGTGGGCGGACTATAATGAAAACACGTCCAAGCTCGAAGGCGGCAACTCCTATTCAATCTTCAACGGAAACGGCGGTAGCGCCGTCGGCCGTTATCAGATCACAGCCGGAACGTGGCAACAGCTCGGATATTTCCAATATACGGGCAGTGGCTCGCGCGGTGACTGGTCGAACTATGTCGCCACAGACAAGGCCAAAGCGGCAGGGGTCAATAGCCTGAACGATCTGCGCTATTCGAGCGCTGGCGCGTCTCTTCAGGATGCAGCCAACATGGAGCTCGCTTCCCGCAATTGGTCGTCCCTGAGCAGCCAGGCGCGCGGCCTCGTCGGGCAGACGATCAACGGTGTAGAGATCACCCAGGACGGATTGCTCGGCGCGGCTCACTTCCTCGGCGCCGGTGCGCTCAACGATTGGGTCGCCAGCGGCTTTGACCCGTCTGTCTTGCCTGCCTCGTATCTGACGGCGAATGGCTTCTCCTCCTATGCAGAGCTTCAGGCTCACTTGCTGAAACGCATGGCGGCCATGAACGGTCAATCCTTCGCAGGTTTGGAAGGCGGATTAGGCGGAGAGACTGGCGGCGGCATGTACGACCAGACCGAAGGGTTCCCCGGAATCGGCACAAAACGGCCGATTCTCATTCGAGAAATCCCACCATTCCAAGGGGAGAAAGCAACGCTATGAGGATCATCCTACTTCTATCGGTCTGTGCCGTTAGCGGCCTGGCTATGGCAACCGCGCCGGCTCATGCAGACCAGATCGAGCAGCTTTTCAAGGACAGTGGCAAAGGCTGCGTCGATACGGTGAAAATCAACCTCGTCGAGGCCATTCGCGCGGGTATCGACAAGGAAGTGAAGCGCCATGAAGCAGCTCTTCAAAAGCCGCCGTCACTGGATTCGCTCGGCTGCCTCGACAATCTGATGAAGGTCAATCTTGATTTTGCAATCCAGGTTCCGGACCTGAGCCAGATTTTCAATCAGGCTTTGTCGAACGCCGAACAGCAAATCTGCTCCTATGCGCAAGAGCAATGGAACAAGGTGACTGAACCGCTCCAGTCCGCGCTTCAATTGCCATCCTTCGATTCCTTGCAGTTGCCCGGCGGTATGGGCGGCGGGTCTGTGCCGACGTTGAACTATGATTACAAGGGCGGCTCGCTAAATATGGACCAGCCCTCGGTCAACAACTCCGGGCGGCGTGAGAATGACGGCTCGCTATTGAATAATCTCTATAACGATCTCTATGGACCGGGAGGCCTGTGATGAAGGCAGTCATCAAATCGTTGCTGTTTGCTGGAACGGCTTTCGCGTCCCTTTCCGTCGGTAATGCGGCACTGGCCGCTTGCTCCTGCGGCGGTGTTCAAAACATCGTCTACCGCGCTCAGGAGAACATCAATTCTCATACGACTGACGTTGGCAACCAGATTGCGCAAACCATTCTGAAGGGCGTCGCGCAATTGAGTGCCTATCAGAACCGCGCGATCGAAGCTAACTCCCGGACCCAGGAAGCCGCTCAGATGGCAGAAACCATCCGTGAGCGACAGAAGGCCCGAGCTGCAGCGGAAGGCGGTCGGTACGATCCGGCTACCTCGGCCTGCCTCGACTTATCGGGCATCTTCAGCATGGGCAAGCCAGGGCAGGGGGTCGCGGGCTACGGCGGCAACGATGTTGCCAACGCATCCCGCAATTGGTCATACGGCAACGAGGATATTGGCAAACCGGTAACGGAAGGTGGGTTGGCGGTCGCAAACGCGATCATTGCAGACCGTGACGAGTTGAGGAATGTCGCCGGCTTCGCTGATCCGACTTCAGATGTTCGCCTCCTAACCGACGCGATCACTCTGGATACGTCGGATGGAGAAGTATCCAAGGCTTACGTCCGGATGATCAACAACATGGTCGATCCGATTCCGCCAAAGCCGATCACTCAAGCGGAAATGAGATCGCCGGCCGGCAGGGCGCAAGTTGCGGCTCGTCAGGTCGATGCTACCCGCCGTTCGGCAGCACATTCGATCTACAGCTATCTTGGTGACATTGCGGCTCCGACGGGTGGCAAAGAACTTGCGGATTGGGCGAAAAAAGCCGTGACGGAATCCTATCCCTACGAAGTAGGCGAGCATGTTTCCGAACTGCAGGCGGTAGATATTTTCGTCCGCTCCCGCTTTTCCAATCCAGAGTGGCACAAGGAACTGGCTGGCATGTCTCCCGCCGCTGTGCAGCGCGAACAACTGCTAACCCAGGCTCTCAACCTTCATGTCGATTGGATGAGGTTCAATCTCGAGCGCCGCCAAGCATCGGCAATTGCAGCGCTGTTGTCGAACAGCCTTGACGAGCGCGACAGTCGCACGACCGTAACGACAGCGAGCGCAGCGCAATGAGTGAGCAAGGTCGCATCCGTCGTTTCGCGTCTTGGAACCTGAAACGGGCTTTCGGCATCAAGGTCTTTTTCAACGCAGCATCACATGCTGCGGAAGATGCTGCCGACAATGTTCAGAACACGATCGACGAGTTGCGGCCGAAAGGCCGGTTGAAGGCGAGAAGCTTCGGAGATCGATATGCCGATGGCGGCATTCAGCGCTTCAAAGAACTGAGTGACGGGCTCGACGCAAAGGAAATAGATGCAGCGCTGGCGGCATGGGACAGGGATTCCAGCATCTACATGGTAGCAGGTTGCATTGCACTCGCTGCTATCCCGGCTCTCTACGTTCTCGGCTATCGGTCCTTCTATCTTCTCATCGGCGGGTGCCTGGTGGCAGTCATCACCTTCGCCTTGGCGATGAAGGCTGACTTTCGGGCATGGCAGATCCGTCAAGGCCGGATCGGCGCTGTGCGCGATTACTTTAACGACCGTCTGCCTTCAAACATGCAGATCCTATCAAAGGACGATTAATCATGAACCGGGTGGGACTTCTCGCTACTTTTTGGATGATCTCGGCAAGCGTCGCGCACGCCGACGACATCAATATTGCCGATATCATCAAGGGCGAGGGAGACGCACGGTCCAATTCCTTCTTGAATATGATCTTTGGGCCGCTCTTCACCGGCCCTAACGACGAAACCCTCATTTCCTCGCTGATCGCGAATTTCAATGTTCTGTTCTTCGCGATTGCGGCAATCCTGTTCATCTACAATGTTGTCGTAGGCGTCACGGAAACGGCCCACGAGGGCGAGATACTTGGAAGACGGCATTCGGCAATGTGGGTGCCGTTGCGCACTATCCTCGCGGTAGGTGCCCTCATTCCCATGCCAACCGGATATAACGCCGCTCAGCATGGCATTGCCTACATGGTCAACGTGAGCACGGCCACCGCCTCATTCTTCTGGAATGAGACGGTCGATCTCATCGTTGAACAGCGATTGCCAGTCGTGGGCGGTGACTATGACGCCCTTGACGGTCAATTCTTGCAGGGATTGTGGCGGGCCGAACTTTGCCAGGCGGTGTACAATCTCGAAGTGTCCAAAGGAGGTGATGGACTAGACGGAATCTCGCGCGGGTCTTGGCGAACGGTATCAGGTGTACCGCAAATGGCATATAGCCTGCCGAATTCTTATGGTGCTTGTGGCATCGTCAGCCTGCCCGGCCAAACGACGGGTTTCCAGCGACTGGCTGAAGCTGCCGGCAAGTCCTATAACGACTACATTCAAGCCATGCAGCAAGCTGTTACCAAAACCGCTGACAGCTTCTCTGGCACTGCTGCGCAGCTCGCCCAGGCGATCAGCAAGCGTGAACAATTGCCAGCCTATCGTGATCTTCGCAAAGATCTCAACGACTGGCGCAAGCAGCACGCGGATATCCTGAAGCAATATATCGGTGATGATAAATTGCAGAAAGCCGGCAAAGACGTTGCGGAAGCAGATGATCCACTGCAGGTGACGCCCGTGGGAGATTCACAAAGCCAGGCACTAGCCGGCAATCTCAAGAACGGCGGATGGTTGCAAGCTGGATTCTATTATCAGCTCATCGCACGGCTGTCGGCTGACTCTAATTCGGTAGCAACTGCGCTTCCGAAAGTGACGCCAGGAGGAGCGATCGGCGCCGCGTCGAATCCGGGTGGATCGGTGCGCAATGCGATTGCTTCCCAATACGCGGATAACAACTGGTACTTACTCGGCTCGGCTGACGGCGACGCCAAAAAGTTCCTCGACCAGATTTCGGCGACTTACAACGGTACCGTCGAATGGTGGAACGAAAGCGTCGCCAGAAGCGGGATCAGGGCGTTCGTAAATGAACGCGTCGCGTTCGCGGACAGCGGCGGCGATATTTCCGACTGGATGCCATCTGCTGGTTCGCTTTACGAGGCACTGGAGTTCCTTAATCCTATGAGGCCCACCAACGATCCAATGATCGGTCTCGTCACGTTTGGAACGCAGGTCACGTTCTATACGACCGCTGCGATCATCGCGTTGTCTGTCCTTGCAGTGGTGCCATACGTGGGGACCGGTATAACAGTCCTTTCGAATTTCGTCGGTTGGGTCATAAGTGGCATTGGGGCCATGGGCATGTTCCTTGCCTTCGTGCTTCCAATGGTTCCGATGGTGACATGGGTGATCGGAATTGGCGCGTTCTTCCTTCTGGTAATGGAAGCTATCTTCGCTGCGCCACTTTGGGCGATCGCGCATCTCTCTATGGAAGGGAAGGGGATGGGCGGCAGCCAGGCCCGGCGCGGTTATGTCATGGTGCTGGCGCTCACTCTGACGCCGGTCCTCATGCTTTTTGGGCTCCTCCTCGGAATGATCCTTTTCCGGATCATGGGTGTTCTCATTAATGGCGGGCTCTACTACGCTCTGACCTCTGCTCAATCACTCGTGGGAGATAGCTTTGTCAGCTTGGCATGGTTCCTCGGGATTTTTGTCGTCATGTTTTTCATGGCGGCGGTCTATCTCGTCATCATTGAGCGATCGTTCTCCCTGATCGCAGAATTTCCGGGCCGGGTGTTCCGGTGGTTCGACCATATCGGCGACGACCTCGATGCACATTCTGCGATGCGAGCTAATATTGCAGCCATGGGTACGACCAAGGAACTCGGCCGACTTTCTGAAGGGGCGAAGCATATCCCAACTACAGTCGGAAAACTCCTGCCTCGGAAGTAACAGGTGCCGGCCGAACCTTCCTATAAAAGCGGTTCTGAGTTATGGTTCAATGATGGCAACAACGGCGCGAAAGGAGCCGATATGACCTTACCGAAGTATCTGCGTCCCATTTACGACGTTGACGCCCACGGTCTGACAAAGACTGAAAAAGTGGTGCGGATGGTGATCTTCACTCCGCTGCTTATCGTTTTCTCTGTCCCGACGGTCCTCGCCGTCGTCTTCGTCTGCTTGGCCGGCTATTGGGCTTTCATGCTGCTAACGAGTGGAGTTGGAAACATCTTTGCTAATCCCGCCCAATATAGCTTCGAAATATCGATTTTTGCGGCACTTGCCGCGTTGCTGATATTCTCAAACGTGATCGCCAGGAAAATTCGGCGTCATTTCCTGCCGTTCGGCTAAGAACGGTCGTCCAAGCGCAGAAGGCCCGCCTTGCGGGCCTTCTTCATTTCCGCCACCAAGCAAAACGGCCCATACCGTTGCATAAGAAAAAATTCCTCTTGACGGGAACCGTCTCTCCGTTGTTCTGTTTTTGTTCTATTCAGGAGCGAAGACAGAATGCGCAAGCCGGAGACGATCGAACGGCTCTACCTAGATTTTGACGGATTCTTCGCAAGCGTTGAGCAGCAGTGTGACCGACGCTTGAGGGGGCGGCCGATCGGCGTCGTGCCGTTCGCCGGCACGACCCGCACGGCAGTCATCGCGTGCAGTCGTGAGGCAAAGGCCTACGGCGTCAAGAATGTAATGCCGATCGACGAGGCAAAGCGGCTCTGTCCAGACCTGGTGCTTGTTCCACAAAAGCCCGACCTTTATCGGCGGGCGCATAACGCGCTCCTGTCCGAAATAGAGACCGTTATTCCGATCGACGCGGCTAAATCGATTGATGAGCTGACTTGCCGCCTCGATGAGACCGGCCGCAATGACCCGGAAGGGTTGTCGGCTCGCATCAAGGCCGCGATCGCAGAGAATGTCGGTTCCTTTATCACCTGTTCGATCGGCTTCGCCGCCAATCGCCAGCTTGCGAAAATTGCCTGTAAGGAAGGTAAGCGCGGGGCAGGGCGGTACGGCGACGGATTGGCGATCTGGCGGCCGGCTGACCTGCCTGCGCCGTTGTTCGCGGTTGCGATGGAAGATATTCCAGGAGTCGGCGGGAATATGGCGAAGCGGCTCTATCGATCGTCCATCTACACAACCGAACAGCTTTATAATCTCCAGCCCAAGCACATGCGTCGGCTTTGGAACAACGTCACTGGCGAACGACTCTGGTATGCTCTCCATGGCTACGACATACAGGCCCAGGCATCGAGCCGGGGCATGTTCGGCCATGGGCGCGTACTTCCTCCGGAATCGCGCACGATGGCCGGCGCGCGCGAGATCTCACGGTTGCTTCTGATAAAAGCGGCGCGGCGTCTGCGGCGCGAGAATTTTTATGCCGCCGGCCTCTGGCTCTGGCTCTCGATTCGTGATGGATCGTGGATGGGAAAGCGCCACCTACCGGTCGTCAACGACGACCAGGCCATCCTTGCCGCCCTTTCCGAACTTTGGGAAAAGGTCGCGCTGGACTATCCGCGCGGACTCACGATCTTCCGGATAGGCGTCACCCTCTATGATCTGACGCCTACGCATGAACGCCAGCTTGATCTACTTCACAATGATGACCGCCAACGCCGGCGTTGGGAAAACGCCAGCAAGGCAATCGACAACCTCAATGCGCGCTATGCTGCCACTGTTGTCAGCCTCGGCCAATGGCGGCCGCCAGCCGGCGGCCACGTCGGCGGCAAGATCTCGTACACGCGCATTCCATCCGCGGAGGATTTTTGGTGATGGGCTGGAAACAAAGCGTCAAGGTCGGCGACCTGGCCGACAATCAGAAGCTCGAGGCGCGGTGCAAGAAATGCGGTCATGTGCATTACCTCACCCGTGCCATCGTATGCGTCTCGCCGGAACGCGAATTCCTGTACATCGACGAGCTCGAGCGCGAAACAATCTGCAGAGCGCGCGGCTGTCGTGGCACAGTACGGATTTCGATGGTGCGGCTTGATGAGTTAAGCGGGTTTGTCGGCGGCCTTGCGTAACGCCCTTACGAGAATAACAGCCACGCCAAATAGCAGATTGCTGCCAGAATCATTAATCCAACTGGTATTTCATACCACCGCTCGCCGGGCCCCTTGCCACCACACTTAGGACAGTATGGAGCGTTGCTGGCGACAGGTGAGTACGAACAATGACGGCAAGAAGTAGTAGCCATATTTATTCCAATAAATTCAATGGCTTGTTTTGGCAAGTTAGGGATGCGACGTTTTTAGCAAGTTAGAGATGCGACAGGTGCTGACGTTCAGCCCCCATGCCGAGTGGCTGGTCAGGGTTGCAAGCGAGGAATGGGGGCGGGTCGATAGGTGC
>NZ_WBWA01000023.1 GCF_008932295.1 Brucella tritici
GAGCCGCACACACAATTCGCTACCATCGCCTCGAAGCTTTCGATGCATGGAAAATTGCGGCCTGTTTCGCCTGAATATCTACGAGCCCCTGGCCTTTCCGGCCAGAGAAACTTAACGTGACAACACCCGATCGATTTCTACCTGTCTCCGACGCGTAACGCCAAAGCAGCCAAGCGCTTTTTGGGGAAGGCTTTGAACGGTTTGAAAGACTGGGAAAAGCCGCGTGTCATCAACACTGACAAAGCACCAACCTACGGGATTGCCATCGCGCAGTTGAAGGCCGAAGGCAAATGCCCTGATGAACTGGTGCATCGGCAGGTCAAATACCTGAACAATGTCGTCGAGGCTGACCACGGCAAGCTGAAGCAGCTGATCAAACCGGTCAGAGGGTTCAAGACGTTGAAGACGGCATATGCGACGATAAAGGGCTTCGAGGTCATGTGGGCCTTGCGCAAGGGCCAGGCTGCTATTTTCAACCTGACACGGGACATCCGTGGGGAAGCGCGTATCGTTGAACGCGCTTTTGGTATAGGGCCGAGCGCGTTGACAGAAGCCGTGGAACTGCTCGCCCAGAATCTACAAGGTCAGACCGCTTGACAGCAGAGAACGAGGCCTTTCCTTGCCAGCGGAATTTTTTGCAACAGAGCCGCGCAAAGCCTATGCGATAGACGTCGACGATTTCGCAGACGATCGAAAGACCAATGCCCGAGCTGGGCGATGCAGTATCGAGACGCCAGCCGCGACGGGTGAGATTGCCAAGGTCCTGCTCAGGCACGTTCGGACCGTTGTCCGCGATCGTCAAAAGCAAGCCACCTTCATCGAGCCCCAGCGGATGCGAATTCGGCATTCGCCCATTTGGCGGCATTTTCGAGCAGGTTCCCGACGAGCTCGCGAAAGTCGGCCGGATTCATGGGCACGGTCTCGATGCTCCGGCCATCGGTCTTGAACCGAAGGTCTTCCGATAGTGGTTGCCGACCTGATCGGTGAACCCGCCATTGCCTTAGGCGTCCATGCCGGCCATCGCGCTTCTCCTAAATGAATTGCCTGATGATACCGTCGTCGTGGCCGGTGACGATGCTTTCACGTTGCGTGGCTGTTGCGCAGATCGTTGAAGCGGCGACGCTTATGCTCTACCTGAAATCCTTCATGACGCGAATTGGCTGCTGACGCCACCATCGACGGTCATGGCGAGCTATCGGCCATTGCTCCCCTCTCGAGGAGGTCGAAACAAATCCGCAGAATCGTGGGGTCGCACAACTCTTACCCGTCATTCGCAAGCACCTGATGACACATGGATATCCCGGCCGGCGGAAAAAAGGGGCCCTGTCGCTATCGGCCGGACCCGACCCGAGGCGTCGCGTAGAAGAAACAGCACGTCGAGGCCAAGGTGCCGGGCAAGCTCAGCCCCGGACGTCGGGCCGAGAACCATCAACGCGGTCGCCCAGGCGTCGGCTTCAGCACAGGTTTGCGCGACCACAGTAACCGAAGCGGGCGACGACAGCAGCGGCGCACCACGGCACGGATCCATGGTGTGCGAGAGACGGCGACCGTTCGCGACAGTCCAATGTCGGTAATCGCCAGAGGTAGCGACCGCAGCATCCTGCAAGGCGAGGATGGAGTACGGCGCTCGACGGGCCGTGTCGGGACTTTCAATTGCGATATTCCAAGGCTCACCGCCGGGACGCAGACCGAGCGCCCTCATCTCGCCGTCAATTCCCGCGAGGCCAGAAGTTATGCTGAAGCGCCCGAGGATCGCGGCCAGCCGGTCGACGCCATATCCCTTGGCAATGCCGTTGAGGTCGATGGCGATCGGCGCGCGCTTTCGCACCGTCGCGTGAACAGGATTGAGCTCGAGCGCCGCATGGGCGGGTTGGCGCGATCTCGCGAGTGCCTTCTGGATCAGGGCCCGGTCGGCCGCTTGCGGGCCAAAACCCCAGGCGTCGACAGCATCGCCCACGCCGATATCGAAGGCCCCGCCGGACGCACGACCGATTTCAAGCGCCAAGCGCAGCACGTCTGCCAGACGCGCCGGCACCTCGATCCAGTCGCCGACGGGACCGGCGTTCAACGTCATCAGAGCGCTGTCGGGCTTCCAGGTGGACATCTGCGCGTCCACCTCGTCCATTTCCGCCTGAAGAGCGTTCCGAACCGGCTCCGGATCGAACCCTGCCTCCGTGTAGAACAGCGCGGACCAGCGCGTTCCCATGGTCGGTCCGTTGAGCGCGTGCCTCATCGGATCAGTAGACGTCTTCGACATAGCGTCCCTCCGCCTTGAGCAGGGCCGGCGTCAACCCTACCGGCGCGAGAATCTCGGCAAGCGCCGCCGAAACGCCGACGGCCATATCCCGCCCACCACAGACCATGATGCGCGCGCCGCCGCGGATCAGGGCCGCGATCTGGGCGGCTTCCTCAAGAAGAGCGTGCTGGACATAGCGCGGCATCCGCCCGCGCGAGCAGGCCCCGACGAGCCGGTGAAGGCGCCCTTCGCGATGCCAGCGCGTCAGTTCGTCTTTGTAGAGGAAATCGCTGGCAGGATGACGCATTCCGAAGAACAGGTGGATCGGACGGCGACGCGCATTGGCGCGCACGAACCCTGCCAGCGGCCCTATCCCTGTTCCGGCTCCGATCAGGATCAGCGGCGCCTCGCTCTTGCCGGCATGGAAGCCGGGATTGGTGCGGATGAACGCGCGAACGGCACATCCTGGCTCCAGATTTAAGAGCTGCCCGGAACAGAGCCCCGCCGGATGCTTCTTCACGACGATCTCGATGAAGCCGTCGCGCCGTCCCGAAGCCAGCGAGTAGAACCGGGGAACGGACGAGTCCTCGGGCAGCACGCCGAGAAGATCGCCTGCCGAAAACCGACCGAAGCCACGCCCGGCCAACCGATGCCAGAGCGGGACTTTAGGCAGCGCGAACCGCAGGATCACTGTCGGAGCTTGCACCTCCGCGCCATATTCGCGTCGCGAAACGAGGGTCAGTGGGGAGGCCGCCGGCAAGGCTGGCCGATGGACAAGCTCCAGCCCGATCCCCATCGCCTCGCCCAGCGATCGTCCCCAACGGGCAAAATCCTGCGGCGACTGCCGGTCGACGGTTTCGTATGGGATGAGCGTGCTCCACCCTCGCGCCTCGGCGGCCCTCGCAACGACCTGGGCAAAAGCGCAGTAGGCCGGGAAGCTGCGGTCACCGAAGCCGAGCACGGCGAACGGAATGGTTGGCTCTACCGGCAGGGTTTGCAGGCGATCGAGAAACCCCCGCGCCGAAGCGGGCGCATCGCCATCGCCATAGGTTGCCGCAAGAATGAGAACGCGCCGGGCATGCCGGTAGCGCTCAGGATCGAATGACGACATCGGCGCGGTGTGAACCGCCTGCCCGAGCTTCGTCAGCGCGGCGTGCAGTGTCGCAGCGAAGCTCCATGTGCTGCCGCTCTCGCTGCCGACAAGCAGGATCGTTTCCGCACGTCCAGCCGTTACATTGCCGTGAATCCGTGGTCGCCCGCGCCGACCCGCCAGCCACAGGGTGAGGCCGGTGCCCGCAATCGCCGGCACGCCGAGCGCCATCATGCCGAGCACGAGGCCCAAGGCGGCCGCGCCTTGGCCGGTATGCAGCATATAGATGGTCTCCGAGAGACGCTGCCATCCGGTCAAGCCGCTCCAGGCCAGCAGCACGCCGGTACCCTGATCCAGATAGCCCGTGCCGCGATCGGTCTTGAGCGTGAAGACATCCGTCGCATCGGCCGGATCGGGAAACGCCAGGCTGCGCAGTTCGCTGACCGGTGTCCGTTCCAGCAGATCCATATGCGATGCGGCCATGCCGACCCGGCCGCTCGCCTCGATGTGGGCGACGGGAGATGTGGCCGCGTCAGGAAGGAGATCGAATGTCGATGCCGTCATCCACAATGCGGTGACCGAGGACAAAACGAGGCCTGCGACGGCGACGCGCGCGATCTCGACATGCAATCTTCCGACGAGCGGCCCGCGTATCGGCGCGAACCATCGCCGCCAGCCGCCGGCCCTTCGGGCAACGAGGATGGTGCCGGACACAGCCAGGACCAGCATGGCGGCAGCGCCCACTGCCGCCGCGATACGCCCGCCGTCACCGAGAAAGAGCGACCGGTGCAGACCGGTAAGCCACTGCTCGACGGCATTCGGATCGCTGGAGGCGACATCCAGCCCTGTTGCGGGATCGATGATGGCGGCCTGAGGCGCCCCATCCTCGAACCAATAGGCGGTGATCTTGCCGGAGGGCGCGCGACGAATCTGTTCTATCTGAGGGTAGACGGTGAGGATGCGTCCGGCCAGCGTAGCGACGGAAAGCCCTGCCTCGGCCTGCGGGGCGGACAACCGCTCGGCGGCGGGAAACAGCGAGAGTGCTGCACCGCTAAGGCTCAAAACCAGCAGAAAAAGAGCGGCCAGAAGGCCTGGCCAGCGATGGATGGCACGGATCATGTCGTCCACCGCCTAGAAGGAGTAGGCAACGGTCGACACGTAGCGTCGACCGCGAACAGACGCCTTTGCGCCCGCAGTGGTCAGGGGAACGGCGACCTCGTTGGGGCTGTCACGCATGTCCTCCACGGCTGCGTCGACATGCAGCGTGTAACCTGCGTCGAAAAGCGCATCGGCAAGGTCGAGCGAGATCTCCAGCGTGCGCCCCGCACCGACGCTAGCGCCGGTAATGCCGTCGATACCGGAGCGGCCGCCAGTGGCGCGATACCAGCCCGATAGATGCTCGTAATATTTGGACTTGCCGCCAGCGACCCAGAGCGTGCCGGCATATTTGCCCTGGGGATCGGTGACATAGAGCGCGAGATAGGCGCCGTCGCCGCCATAGTTGGTCAGCGTTGTGGTCAATGTCACCGGCCGGGCCATGGCGAGGCCGGGGAACGTGAGGGCGGTTGTCATGGCGAGAACTGCGAGAAGAGATTTCATGTCGGCTTGCCTTCTGCGAGGAAACGGTGTCCGGGTCGTCGCAGAGCGCCGACCCGTCCTCGCCACAGTGGCGAAGCCGCCTGAGAGTTGCCTGACGGTCATCGGGATTTTCCGTCAGCACTTCGTCAGGAAGCATCGGACACGGTCAAGTCCACAGCAGATAGAGCAGCGGCCGGCCTGTTGGCAGGCCAGTCGCGAAAGCTCCGGGGACTGAACAAGTCGGCAGCCAGCCACGCTCCGCTCGGGCGCGTGATTCTGCCGCCGCGTTAGCGCGGGGACATCCGCTGCAACGTCCCGTCGCGTAGGACGTACTGGTGCCAGACCGCCATCGCGGCATGCAGTCCGGCGAGGTAGAGGATGATCGTGCCGGCATTCTCATGAATGTCCGCGATCAGGCCCGGTGCGCCCTGCACCCGCTCGGTGATCGCCGGAAGCTGGAAGCCGAAGACGGAAACGGGAACACCAAGGCGCGAGGCGGCGTACCAGCCGCTCAACGGCAGGGCAATGAGGAACAGATACAGCAGCGCATGTCCGGCTTTGGCGGCAAGGGCGAGACGGCAATTGGACTGCGGCGCGTCCGGGGTTGCGCCCACAAGGCGCAGGATCAAGCGCGGAAGCACCAGGACGAGCACGGCCAACCCGAACGAGAAATGCAGCAAGGGCGGGTTTTCGGCCATATGACGGCCTCCCGTCGAGGTCAGCCAGGCCCCGAGGATCAGCAGGGCTGTCAGCCAGTGGATGACAATCATGCTTCTGGAATAACGGGCCGGATCATGAGGCATGGCGGAATCTCCTTGCGACGGTCGCAGCGCTTGAGCGATAGCGAGATGGGATTGCTACTTGATGGTGGTCTTGGGCCGCACGGTCGTCCCGAGCACGGTGTTGGAGGATGTCCCGCCTACGGCGTCGTTCTCCGAAGCTGGCGGCCGCTGACGCCTCGATCCGTGACGGTCGTCATAGCGATCCCTGTGCCGGAAACTGACGATTTCGAGGGTTTCCGGATCGACCTTGGCCTTGAATGTGAGGCCGTTCCGGTCGGTTCCTCGGATTTCGTAACAGCCGTCGTCGATCTTGATCCTGGCAACGGTCCAGCCTTGACCGGCGGCCATTGTTTCGACCGCTTCCCGCGGCTTCCATCGATCCATCGAGACATGGCAATCGTCGTCGTCAGCCTTGGCGATACCGGGACCGGAGAACGCCAGAACGAGGATCGCGGCCAGCAAATGTTTCATCGTTTCATTGTTCCTGATCAATGCGCTTTCGGGTGAACCATGGCACGTTCTCCTGACGAACGCCTGAAGCAGCGATGGGCCGGTCTTCAGCAAACCGACAGCATCGGACGCTAGGCAGGAGGATGGCGAGACGGGTGACCCTGATGAGAGTTCTACTGATCGAAGACGATGCAATCCTCGGAAAGGCCGTGCGCGAGCAGGTCGCCGCCCTCCACTCGGTGGACTGGGTGACACGGCTCGATGCAGCGCGCGAACATCTCCAAAGCGCGGCATACGATCTCATCCTGCTCGATCTGATGCTCCCAGACGGATTGGGCATCGCCTTTCTCAAAAAGCTTCGAGCCGAGGGCAGCGTGACACCGGTCATCATCCTGACGGCGCTCGACCAGATCTCCGACCGCATCGCGGGCCTCGATGCCGGCGCCGACGACTACATGATCAAGCCGTTCGATCTGTCGGAACTCGCCTCGCGGCTGAATGCCGTGGCGCGGCGGTACAGTGGCAACCCGAATCCCCTCATCGAGATCGGCGACCTGCGCATCGATCTCGCCGCCCGGACCGTAATGCACGGCGCGCGCCCTGTCGAGCTTACCGGGCGCGAATGGGCGCTGTTCGAAGCATTTCTGCAGCGGCCCGGCATCGCGATGACCAAGGCGCAGCTCGAAGACCGGCTCTATGCGTTCGGCGCAGAGGTCGAGAGCAATACGATCGAGGTTCACGTCAGCAGACTGCGAAAGAAGCTTGGCCACGGCGCGATCGATACGGTGCGGGGCATCGGGTATCGTCTTGGAACGGCAAGATGATGCGGCCCAGGAGCCTGCAATGGCGGCTCTCGCTATGGCTGGGGCTGGGGCTGACGGTGTTATGGGCGCTTGCCGCGGTCGGGACCGCGCAGATGCTGCGCCATGAAATGGACGAGGTGTTCGACAGCGCCCTCGAAGAGACGGCGCAACGCATCCTGCCGCTTGCGGCCATCGAGATCATCGGCCGCGATGCCGATGACACCGAACAGCGTGTTGCCACGCTCCGCCAGCACGACGAGTATTTCACCTATGTCGTGCGCGATGCGGCGGGCAAGGTTCTGCTGCGGTCGCACAGCGCCGACCTCGCTGCATTCCCGCCGTTTTCCGGGATGGGCTTCGCCACGACGCCGACGCACCGCCTCTACTCCGACGCTACCCTCCAGCAGAACCTGACCATCACCATCGCGGAACCCCTGTCGCATCGCCGGATGACCGCCGGACGATTGTCGCTCGGGCTGAGCCTGCCGCTGGCCGTCATTGTTCCGCTCGGCTTGATCGGCATCTGGGTCATTGTCCGGCTGTCCATGAGCCCGGTTCGGACCTTCCGCTCGCAAATTGAAGCGCGGGGCGGCGGTGATCTGACACCCATCGACGCGAAGGACCTGCCTTCTGAGATTGGCCCCGTCGCCAAAGCGGTCAACCACCTCCTGGACCGATTGACACGTACCCTGCAGGCCGAACGCAGCCTGGCGGCCAAATCGGCCCATGAGTTGCGGACGCCAGTTGCCGCGGCACTGGCGCAGGCGCAGCGCATGATCGCGCAAGCGCCGGACGACGCCACGCGCGAGCGCGCCGAGGATATGCAGACCGCCTTACGGCGCCTTTCCCGCCTCACCGAGAAACTCATGCAACTGGTGAGAGCCGAGGGGGGACGCCTTCTCGCCGAGATGCCGGTCGAGATCGGCGCCATCCTGCGGATGGTCGTGAGCGAATTCGACGGGCAGGCGGATACGGCAGGGCGCATCGACTTGATACTGCCAGACGCTCCGGTGTTCGCAAGCATCGACGCCGACGCCTTCGCCATCCTGGCCCGAAACCTGATCGAAAACGCCCTCAAGCATGGCGTGCGGAACGAGCCGGTCGCCGTCGCCTTGTCGGCAGACGGTTGTCTGCGTGTCACGAACGCCGGCCCGGTCGTGCCTTCCGCAGTGCTTGCGCGGCTGAGCGAGCCCTTCGAGCGCGGTCAGGCCCTGGTGCGGGGGGCCGGCCTCGGGCTCGCCATCGCCCGGACCATCGCTGCCGGAACAAATGGACGGATAGAACTCCAATCTCCCGCAAGCGGCAGAATTGACGGGTTTGAGGCAAGGTTCTTCATAGACAAATGATCATCGACATCGACGCCAGATGCTGAAAGGCAACTCGGGAGACCATGGACACTGACGCCCTGCTCAGCCGCCTTGCGGTATCGCTTTCGATCGGTCTACTGATCGGCCTGGAGCGTGGATGGCGTACCCGCAACGAGGAAGACCATCTGCGCGCGGCAGGTCTACGAACGTTCGCGCTGACCGGTCTCACCGGCGGCATTACCGGCGCCCTGGCCCGGCAGTTCGACTCTGGCCTCGTGATCGGTCTTGTTTTCCTCGGGTTCACCGCGGCATTCGCCTCCTACCACTGGCTCGAAGCGCGGGCCGAGCGAAATTACAGCGCTACATCCGTCGTCGCCGGCATAGCCACGTTCCTGCTGGGAACGCTTGCCGTCGTCGGCGACCTTGCAGCCGCCATCGCCGGGGCTGTTGCCACGGTTGTGCTGCTTGCCCTGCGCGAGCCGTTGCATCGTTGGGTCGCGTCGCTGAGCTGGAATGAGATCCGGTCGGGCCTGACGCTTCTGGCAATGACCTTTCTCATGCTGCCGATCCTGCCGAACAGGCCGGTCGATCCCTGGGGCACCGTCAATCCATATGAGATCTGGTTGCTGACCATCCTGATCGCCGCGGTCTCCTTCGCCGGCTACGTCGCCGTCCGCGTGTTCGGGGACCGGCTTGGCGTCCTGATGACGGCGATTGCGGGCGGGCTCGCCTCTTCGACAGCTACGACCTTGACGCTGGCAAGGCTTGCCCGCCGGCACCCCGAGTCCAGCACGCTGCTTTCCTGTGGCGTGCTTCTTTCCGGCTTGACCATGATCATCCGCGTTGCAGTCGTGGCGACGGCCTTGAACCCAAGCTTGCTTCCGCATCTCAAATGGCCATTGCTCATCGGCGGTGGCATGCTCGCCATCGGCGTCGGGCTCCTGCTGCTACAAAGTCGAGGCTCCTCCGAACAGCCGGAACTTATGATCACCAACCCGCTGGAATTGGCGCCTGCCCTGAAAATGGGGACACTCATAACCGTGGTCATGGTGGTGTCGCATCTGCTTCAGCAGTCGTTCGGGAATGCGGGCGTTCTGGTGACCGCCGCCGCTTCGGGCATCGCCGATGTGGATGCGATTTCGATCTCCATGGCCCGCCTGGCGTCGCATTCGATCGAGCCCGGTCTTGCGGCAGATGCGATCCTGATCGCCGTGGCCATGAATACACTTGTCAAAGCCATGATGGCGGCATCGGTCGGAGGCTCAAGGATCGGCGGGCGCGTCGGCGCCCTTAGCGTGCTCGGCCTTGCGGCCGGCATGGCAGCGTCCCTATATTTTGGCCGTCCGTGAATTGAGGGGGAGATTGCGGCCGGGCATGCAGCCACACTCGGGCCTTGATGGGCCGGCCTGGTCGGCTGTAAGCGGCGGTTTCGGGGAGAGTGGCGTCGCTGATCTCCCCGAAATCGGGTAATGCAAGCGGGGCAGCCAAGCGCGGCCGCGCTGTCCTGTCACGCGTTGCGGAGCGATGCCACGATCTTGTCTTTTAGCATCAGCCTCTTGCGCCGCAACAGCCCGATCCGGGCGGTCTCACCGTTCCGGAACTATCGGACGCGACAGGCGTCGCGAGATTTCTTCCATTCGAGCGGATCAAGGAACCCTTCGTGGTTGAGCGGAACCAGAAGATCATGGCCTTCTTCCCGATCCCCCTCCAGATGATCTTTGCCGCGAGCGAGAACCAACCGCACGTGGCGGAAACTTGAGGGTAGTTCTTCTGTCTTGACCACAATCCGATCCTTCCTTTTTCCCCCTGATACGCCATTGGCAAGGGAAATTTCTTGATCTGGCGCAAGTGAGATCGAGGCACCCGTCATCCAACGCCGGCCGCTACAGGTGAAACTCCTGGTTCTGCCGTGGCACCACACTCGGCCACCGCAGTTCGCGCTCGATCCGGACACGGAGCGCCTCGGAAGCTTCCGGCTCGCCGTGGACAATGAACACACGCCGGGGCGCTCGCTTGAAGCCAGAGAGCCAGCGCATCAGCTCATTGCTGTCGGCATGAGCCGAGAGCATGTCCAGTTGTGCGACCTCCGCATTGATCGGCACCCAATTGCCATGGATTTTGAGGTCTTTCGCCCCTTGCTCCAGCGTACGCCCGCGTGTTCCGGGAGCCTGGAAACCGGAAAGCAGGATCGTGCATCTCGGATCGGGGCCAAATGTCTTGAGATGATGCAACACGCGCCCTCCCGTTGCCATGCCGGAGGCAGCGATGACGATCTTCGGATATCGGTTCGCCGTGATCGCCTTCGAAGCCTCGACATCGTTGGTGTACTGGGCGATACCGAAGGCTTCCCGGCATGTCGCATGGTCGAGTTTATGCTCGCGCGGGTGCCGGCACATCATCTCTGTTGCGTCGATAGCCATTGGGCTATCGAGGAAGATTGGCGTGGACGCAAGGCGCCCTGCCCGCTTCAGTCTCCAGAAATAATAGAGAAGCTGTTGGGCTCGGCCGACGGCAAAGGCCGGTATGACGAGCGTGCCGCCACGCTTCACGGTGCGTTCCGCAATTGCGCCAAGCGCTTCGACCGGGTCTTCCGCCGGATGAACCCGATCGCCGTAGGTCGACTCGACCATGATATAGTCGGGCTCCCCATCTGATACGGGATCGGGAAACAGCGCATCGTCGTAGCGCCCGATGTCACCTGAGAAAACCAGGCTGCGGCCGCCCCAATGAATCTCGGCATGCGCGGCGCCCAGGATATGGCTGGCGTGTCGGAAGCGCAACGTCAGGCCATTGGGCAGAGAAATAATCTTGCCAAATGGCACGATCGAAAATTGCTCGATGGCCCGCCGTGCGTCTTGCGCACCATAGAGGGGCAAGGCGGGGGTATGCTTCGACAAGTGATGTCTGTGCAGGAACTCGGCGTCTTTCTCCTGCAGAAAGGCACTGTCCATCAGAATCAATTCGGCAACGTCCCGCGTCGCCTCCGTTGCGTAGATGCTGCCCCGAAAACCGTCCCTGACGAGCCGGGGCAGGTATCCGGAATGGTCGAGATGAGCGTGCGTCAGGATGACCGCGTCGATTGCCCCCGGATGAACCGGAAGCTTCTCCCAATTCAACTCACGCAGGTTCTTGAGCCCCTGGAACAGCCCGCAGTCGATAAGGATGCGGTGGCCGTCGTGTGTCAGGAGATGTTTCGACCCGGTTACGGTTCCTGCTGCGCCGAGTGAAGTTAATGTTAGCATTTGCGACCTTTCACAATCTCGGCCATGTCCAAAATAAAAGATTTCGCCTGCAATTTGCGGCCCGAATGCCCCCTCTTTGAACTGAGCCATGCCCTCCGGATGCGGGATAAAGCGAGCTGTTGGTGCGTTAGGCGTTCCTCCGCTAGGTATCTACAGTAGAGCCTGGCGGAGCGAGTGGTTTCTGACTTCGGCAACGGCGAGTTTTGAAAACCAGACGCCCTCGAATTGCTGTCACAGGGAGGAATGGTCGCTGCCACTGCCGGCTATCAATTGACTGGGATCGATTATCACCCAACAGGAGAACATGCTGTGGCGGAACGATGAAGGTGCCGGCCGGCCCCGCCCACGTTTCGATATAAGGTTCAACGAGAACAAGATTATTGACCTTGATACGACCGCTTCCATCAATGTCGATTACGTCTCCGGGTGTACCGATAACCCTCTTGATGATCATCAAGCCGAGCTCATCTGAAGCGGCAACAACAATGTGTCCCCGCGCAATCGACCTTTCGCTATATACACGGGTGACCAGCGCGAATTGACCCGGCATCAGCGTCGGACACATTGACCAAGATTGGATCCTTATAACAAAGAAGATCCAGCGATGTACTGTGGCACCAAGGATGGCGCCGAGCATGAGGGCGAATCCAACGACAATCGTCGTGCTCACGTCGGATAGCGATGGCAACAGTGCGCCTGCGAGCCGACCGGTCTAATGATGATGTAACCCATGAACATCGTGTCTATGATGATCATGATCCTCACCCTCCGCGAACTTGACAAAACTTACATATGCCTGAACATAAGCGCGCCCGCCGCCCACGTCGTCAGGATCGTAGTTTTTGAGGCTCATCACTTTTGCAAACCGATGCTTCAACTCATCCACGGCGTTAGGAACGACTAGCTCAATCAACGGGCCTAGGACCCCAGTCTCTACACACTTATCGGCTACGACGATCTTCTCATCGACAGGCGTGCCGGAGGGCTTCAGGCCCTCGAAGGGAGCGCCTTCGCCGGCGCGGTGGATTCTTACTAGGCTCTCCAGGAAGAACCGGTCAGCCAAATCCTCAGCATCTGGTCCAAGTGCGCGCACCTTGATGCTCTGGGCAAAAATCTTGCGCAACTCTTCGGTATCGTCGGCCGCAATCCACTTCAGTGCATAGTTGAGATCATTGCGCTCCAGTGCCAGCTTTCCATCCTTGACAGTCGGTCCGTCCATAGTGTCGCAATGAGCGCTGACTCTTCGAGGATAAAAAACAACAGCCGCAAAAGCGGCCAACGCCACTAGCATGACGATCAGCAAGTACATGGTTGAGGTCTCCTATTGCGTTCTCAAATCTATTCAAGCGCGTTTCGAGCGACGTTGTCGTAGATCAAATGTGGAAGGGGAATTAAACAATTGCGGCGAGCGCTCGCCGCCAGACGCACTAATCGGAAGGTGTATCTCGGTCCGCTCCTTCAGTTGGCGGTGAGCCCGGGGGCCGCAATCGAACTGGCTTCGAGCATTCCACGCCGGACCTGTTCATGGCGAGGTGGGCGATGCGGCCCGAGTTCGAGGCGCCTCGCTGTCAGAAGATAGAGGATCGGGCCGGCGTTGAACGGCAGCACTTCCATCACCGCTGCGGATCTTATCGGACAAAAGGCGCAGGCCATTCAGCACGACCAGAACGGTACCGCCTTCGTGTCCGATCACCGCGAGCGGAAGCGGCAGGTCGAAGAACAGGCCGCCGGTCACAAGCAGCAGCATCGCGCCGATCGCAACAACGAGATTCTGTCGGATGATGACGGCCGTCCGCCGTGCCAGCCGGTGTGCATCGGCCAGCTTCTTCATATCTTCCGACAGCAGGGCGACGTCGGCGGCCTGCAGTGCGACGTCCGACCCCGCCGCTCCCATCGCGATGCCGACGTCGGCGCGAGCCAATGCGGCGGCATCGTTGACGCCATCGCCGACGAAAGCGACCTTGCCATCACGCGCGAGGTCGCCGACCTGGAGCACCTTGTCCTGCGGCAGCATCTCGGCATGAACCTCGTCGGGCGCAAGGCCAAGTTCCGTACCGATGCGCAAGGCCACCGGCCTGCGGTCGCCGGTCATCATGACGATGCGGTTGACGCCACCGGCGCGAAGCGCGGCTAGCGCCGGGGCTGAGCTGGCTCTTGCTTCGTCCGCAACACTGACCGCCCCAAGAACTGTCGCACCGCGCCCGAGATAGACCACGGTCTGAGAACTGTCGGCGAGTTCACGGAACGCCGGATCATCGACGGGGGCGCCCATGTCCTCGACGAGGTGAGCGTTGCCGGCCCATATCGGGCCGAAGGAATCGTAACCGACGATGCCGGCGCTCGGATGCGATGTAACGTCCACGACCGCCACCGGCTCAACACCATGAACCAGGGCCTCACGACGGATGGCGGCAGCGATGTGATGCTCGGAATGCGCTTCCAGTCCGGCAAGGAGCGAAAGGAAACGGCGATCCTCACCATCCAGGGCGACAATGCGCGTGACCTCCGTACGTCCATTGGTCAGGGTCCCGGTCTTGTCGAAGGCGAAGGTATCGACAGCGGCGAGCGTTTCGAGCGCACTGCCCCCCTTGAACAGCACGCCGCCTCGCGCCGCGGCGGAGAGCGCCGACAGGATCGCGGCGGGGACAGATATGACGATCGCGCAGGGACTGGCGGCGACCAGCAGCGTCGCGGCCTTGTAGAGGGCCTGTTCCCAGTCGCGGCCAAGCCAATAGAAGATCGCAAGGGCCAGAGCAGAGCCCAACAGGACACCGACCGTATAACGCTGGCCGAACCACGCGCTGAAGCGCTCGGATGGCGCCTTCGCTTCCTGCGCCTCGGTGACGAGCTGGATCATGCGCGCGATCGTGCTGTCGCCGACCGTCCTGGTGACGGTCACGTCAAGGACCCCGTCAAGATTGACGGTCGCCTCGAAGACCTGCTCGCCCGGTTCCTTGGAGACCGGCATCGACTCACCGGTGATATTGGCTTCGTCGATTCCGCCACGGCCATGCAGGATCACACCGTCGGTCGGCACGCGTGCGCCCGGACGCAGCACCACCACATCGCCGACGGCAAGCTCCGCAGCAGGAACCTCCACCGTGGTCCCGTCCTCTCCTTTGCGGAAAGCTGTCTCCGGCCGGAGCGCCATGAGCGCCTCAACAGCCCGGCGCGCGCGTCCCAATGCCTGGTGTTCGAGCGTGGTCGACACGCTGAACAACGTCAGCAACACCGCGCCTTCGAACGGCGCCCCGACAATGGCCGCCGCAACGGCCGCGACGACCATCAGAAGATCGATATCGAGGATATGATCGCGCCACAACGCCGTCAGGGCGCTCCAGGTGGCCGGAAGCCCGCCGGCCAAATAGACCATCGCCAGACCGGGAGATATTAGAATGGAAAGGCCTTCTGCCGGCGGCCAGGTCCCGGCGACGGCCAGCATCATCCCGAGGACTGCAATTGTGGACATAACGGTCTGGAAATCGAACGACACGCGTTTCATCGTCACACCGCCCGGCCGATCAGGGAGCCGATCAATGCGGTCGAGGCCATCGCGACAGCGCCCCAGAACACCACCCGGATAGTCGGTTTCCAGATGCTGGCGCCGCCCGCCCGTGCCCCGATTGCGCCGAGGATGGCAAGACCGATGAGGCAAGCAAGGGACACGGTCCATGCAGCCGTTCCGGCCGGCGCAAGCAGGGCGACGATCAACGGCAAAGCCGCACCCGCCGCAAACGTGACCGCCGAGGTCAGCGCGGCTTGAACCGGTCTTGCCATCACATGGCTCGCCAATCCGAGTTCGTCCCGCGCATGGGCTTCGAAGGCATCCTTCGCCATCATCTGTTTGGCAACCTGTCGCGCCAGCTCCGGGGCCACGCCGCGCTGCTCGTAGATCGCGGCGAGTTCGGCCAGTTCGGCCTCCGGCTGCGTCGCCAGCTCGTGACGTTCCCGCGCCATGTCGGCTTCCTCGGTATCGGCCTGCGAGCTGACAGACACATATTCGCCCGCCGCCATCGACATCGCCCCGGCCACGAGCCCGGCAACACCGGCCACAAGAATCTCATGCGAGGCGTTGGTCGCCGCGGCGACACCGACGATCAGGCTCGACGTCGAGATCAGACCGTCATTGGCGCCCAGCACCGCCGCCCGAAGCCAGCCTATGCGTTCGATGAGATGATTTTCCTTGTGAAGGGCGCGCATGAATAGTGCTCCGGGCAGATTGTGTGTGCAGCGGGATGATGCTGCGCCGACGCAACCTCATTCCGTGATGGAAGGAAAATGCAGAAAGATATTCTGTTTAGAATTATTCTAATTTGAAGATTGATTCAAGATACGACCGGCCATTGGAACCCCTTTCGTCTTTTACGCCCTCGGCCGTTGAGCGATGACCGGGTCCCGGACGGTCTGCGATCAACACCAAGATCGCTCGCCCGCCGGGCGACCCGGCATCGCCCATCGATGTACCCCGATGAACAGCTTCGAGGCCAAGCTCACTCGCTACGCAACCATCGCTAGTCCGACTCCGTCTCCGGCGACCTATCGATAGCGCTGTCATCGCCGAAGCGCTTGACGCTGCCGTCGACGACCTCGAGCGTTGCGGGATCGATCTTCACCTTGAGGACGTTTCCACTGGCGTCAGTGACCCGAAGTTCGTAGCAGCCATCATCGATCTTCATCTTGTCGATGGTCCATCCGAAGTCGCCTGCAAGCTTCCCGAGAGCTTCGAAGGATTGCCTCTTCTGAGGCGGAACGTCGCACACTTCTCCAGCAAACGCGGCCGTTGCCGGAAGCGTCGCGAGCAATGCAAGCACTGCCAATGTCTTTCTCATGATTTATGCTCCTGGGCTGTGTTGTCGATGGAGGCAATCATGCACAGAGGGACTGACGGGCTACTGAAGATCGGCAGGAATTGTCGTCAGCTTCCGGTCAGCAAACACCGCCATCGTTGCAGCGAAAAGATAGTCGTTCTCACGGGTCTGTGTCGAAGCCGCGCCCTTCGCCTGCTTCTTCGTGGGTGACCCCGTCGCGAATGTGGTAGATGCGCCTGAAGGTGGGGATGATCTTTTCGTCGTGCGTGACGACGATGATCGCCGTTCCGAATTTGACAGCCATGTCGTTGAGGATCCGGATCACGGTCAACGCGCGCACACTGTCGAGCGGGGCGGTCGGCTCGTCGGCAAGAATGACAGGCGGCCGGTTGACCAATCCGCGCGCGATGGCAACTCGCTGTTGCTCGCCGCCGGAGAGCTGCGATGGCATCGCATCGGCTCGGTGCTCGACATCGAGTGCTTTTAGAAGCTCTCGCGCGCGTTGGCGTGATTCATGATTTGGGATGCCGGCAAGCATGGGAAGCAGGGCGACATTGTCGGTCACGTCCAAAAAGGGAATGAGGTAAGGCGCCTGGAAGACAAAACCGATCTTGTCGCGCCTCAACGCACGCAGATCGCGGATCTTCCATCCATCGTCATAGATCAGTTCGTCACCAAGGGTCATCCGCCCACCGCTCGGGTCGATGACCGCCCCCAGAGCTTTGAGCAAGGTGCTCTTTCCGGATCCCGACGGTCCAATCAAGCCAACGACCTCGCCGGGCGCGACCCGCATATTGACGTCTTTGAGGGCATCGACGGCTGTGGAGCCGCTGCCATATCGCTTCCGGATTTTCTCGATCAGGATCCCGCCGCCCATCTCAGCCACCGATCGCCTCGGCAGGGTCGACCTTCAACGCCATCCGGATCGCGACGATGCTGGCGAGCGCGCATATGGCGATGACGGCGATAACGCCGACGATCGTATCGGCGGAAAGAAGAAGCACAAACTTTGGGAACAATGGCGCCGCAAAGGTCGCTGTAATCTTGCCAACGACGAAGCCGATCAACCCAAGCACGATCGCCTGCTGCAGGATCATCGACGCGATCGTGCGATTGCGGGTACCGATCAGCTTCAGCACCGCGATCTCGCGTATCTTGTCCATTGTCAGGGTGTAGATAATGAAAGCGACGATCGCTGCGCTGACAACGGCAAGGATCGCCAGGAACATGCCAATCTGCTTGGCCGAGGTGGCGATCAGCTTGCCGACCAGGATCTCCTCCATCTGCGGGCGCGTATAGACCGTCAGCCGCTTCCACCGTGCGATGTCTGTCGCGATCCGGTCCTGGTCGTATCCCGGTTTGGTGCGCACCAGAACGGCATTCACGTAAGGGTTGCTGTTTTGCGAGGCGATGATGGCGTCCAGCAAGCCGGGAACGCCCGGCCGATTGAACTCGGGATTCTCACTGGTGCGCCGGCGCTGACGGACAATGGAGTCGTTATCCTTGAGGAATTGCGCTTCCTGTGCGTCCTTCAGCGGGATGAAGACCATCGGGTCGCCGCCCGACGACACCGTCCGTCGCGTCAAACCCACAACGGTAAAATGGTTCCTCCGGACAACGATCCTGTCTCCCAGAGAAAATCCAGTGGCGATATCGGCCACCGCTTCATAGTGGCTGCGTGTGATGTGCCTTCCGGCGACAAGAAAGGGCGGGCGGCCAGGTGTCGCCATGTCCCCGGGTGCAACACCCACCACCATGGACCGCACGTCGGAGGTACCCTTGCGGACCTGCATCGTAAGATAAGTCACGTTGGCGGCTCGCTCGACACCGGGGATCGCCAGGATCATGCGGTAAATGTCATCGTTAATGCTCGAGGACTCGGCGTATGGACCGAGCGTGTTCTGCTGGACAACCCACATATCGGCGCCACTATTGTCGAGCAGCACCTTGCCGTCATCGACCATCCCCCGATAGACGCCTGCCATGGTGAAGGTCACACCGATCAGCAGCCCCAGACCGACACCCGTGAAGACAAACTTCCCCCAGGAATGCAAAATGTCGCGTCCGGCAAGACTGATCATTTGAGGAGCTCCGCCGGATTGTCCGCGACACGAATGCGGCTCGTGCTGAGCAATTTCGAGGCGCTGTAGACGACGATCTCGTCGCCAGTTTTCAGACCCCTCGTGACCTGCACGGTTCCTTCCAGGTTGGCAGCCCCCAGCTGGACAACCGTAAACCGGATTTTCCCACCTTCGATCTTCCAGACACCCAACTTGCCGCCGAGGTTCTGGACCGCGGCATTCGGAATGGTCGGCGCGGCGGCGAGTTCGGGCAGGGAGACCGATACTTCGGCCAACTCGCCAATCGAGGGCAGCGGCACGGGAAGCGTGTCGAAGTTCACCTTTGCAAGACTTTCTTCCGTCACCGCATCTGCAAGGACTTCCACCCGTGCAACGCTTCCCGGTAATCCTTCGCCGGCGCGTGAGCGCAACGCGATCGTGGCGGACAAATCCTGCCGCAAGCCCGTCGCGGCAATCTGATCGAACCTGGCATTGATCCAGAGATTTTTTGGATCGATCATTTCCACGACCGATTGGCCCGCGACCACGGTCGTTCCCGGCTCCGCTTTTCTTGCGGAAACGACACCGTCTACCGGCGCAAGCAGAACCAGGTTCTCCCGCTGCTTGACCAGACCGTCACGGTCGGCGCGGTTACGGTGGAGATCCTGCTGCGAAGCGAGAAGATTGGACTGAGCGGCCGAGAGAGCGGCCTGCGCCACCTCGCTCTCTTGCCGCTTCGTTTCGACTGCGACCTCACTGACGGCGCGGGTCTTCCAGAGTTCTTCATACCGCTTCGCCTGAGCAAGTGCGTAATCCTTGCGCGTCCTGGTATCGACAACCTGCGCTTCGGCGACTTTGATCGACGCTTCCGCTCGGCCGATCGCCGCTTCAAGTGCCGCGATGCGCGCATCAAGGTCTACCGGGTCCATTTCGGCCAGGGTCTGGCCGGATCGAACCTGATCACCCACGTCAACAAGAATCCTGCCGATGCGTCCCGCGCTGGTGGGGCCGATCTTGTAGGAGAAACGTGCTTCGACAGTGCCGATACCGAACAGCGCCGGTGAAATCGAACTGGCCTCGACGACTGCAGTCGTAACGGACACCGGCGCGAGAGGGCCGGCGCGCAGGACCACATAGCCAAACAAGGCCGCGGTCACAGCTCCAACGCCAATGAGCAACAGTGTGCGGCGCTGCAATGAAGGCAGTTTCATCGACCTGCCTCCAGGCAAATCTGCGTCATTGAATGATCTGCTATGGGGGTGACGCGCCGCGCTGACGTCGTCTTGATCGAGCGAACGGGAGATTTCGTCGCCGAGGAATGCCGATCGATCATCTCGGCACCTCGACAGCGCGCCGATACAACGCAAAAATACCTGGAGCGATTGCACGTATCTGCACAACATCGCCAACTAGCAGGGATTGCATGACAAGACCCTGGATCGCCCCGATAAAGAGCGCTACGGCGGCCTTGTCATCCAGCGTGTCGGCGAGTTCACCCTGCTCCTTGCCGTCCGCGATGAGCCGCCCGAGACGCTCGCCGTAGCGTTGGATCAAAGTATGCGCCATTCGCTTGGCAAGGGTCTGCTCCGCGCGCTGCAGTTCGCCGAACAGCATCCTGGGCACACCGGGATGTTCCACGATGAACTCGATATGCGCGAAGAATGCCGCTTCCAGTGCGTCAATCGGAGAGGACGTCGCGGACGTGGCCTTGTCGATGCGCGCCAGAAGGCGCTCCGCTACCCACTCCATAACCGCCTGAAGAATGGCGTCCTTCGATGGGAAGTGCCTGAACAGGGCGCCTTGTGTCACACCCATGCGCTGCGCGATCGCTCCGGTCGTAATGTCCGCAGGGTTTTGTTCGGCCGCCAGATCGATGACGGTCTCGACAGTCACCCTGCGTCGTTCCGGAGCTGAGAGGTTGGTCGAGCGTGGCATCGGCAATGCTCCAAAGATAGTAATTACTCACTATCTTACAATTTGCACCATTTTTCAAGAGGCTATGCAAGCGCCGATTGTCAATCGGCGTCCAAAAAGTACCCCTCCTTTAGGTTGCAACGTTTAGCGTGCGCGGGCCCGGAACTTTCAATTTAGTGCAGGGTCCGCGCGCGCGGATCGTTAGCGTTCTTCGACTTTAGCTTTGAGAGCGGTTTTTGAAGCGCCACGATTCATTTCCCGTTTCAACGATCTCGCAATGATGGGTAAGCCGGTCGAGCAGAGCGGCGGTCATTTTTGCGTCGCCGAAG
Organism: Brucella tritici; assembly: GCF_008932295.1. Lineage (GTDB taxonomy): Bacteria > Pseudomonadota > Alphaproteobacteria > Rhizobiales > Rhizobiaceae > Brucella > Brucella tritici. The sequence goes on from NZ_WBWA01000023.1 coordinate 20,600, forward strand.
ACAGTCGGCCATTCGCCGAACGTCAGGTTTGTGGTGACGATGATTGAAGTTCGCTCGTAGAGCCTGCTGATGAGGTGGAACAGCAACTGTCCGCCGGCCTGGGCGAACGGAAGATAGCCAAGCTCGTCCATAATGACGAAATCGAGCCTGGTGATAAAGTCGGCAAGACGCCCCTGCTTACCATTACGCGCTTCCGTTTCAAGACGATTGACGAGATCGACGACATTGTAGAAGCGCCCGCGCGCGCCGTTGCGGATCAAGGCACGGGCAAGTGCGATGGACAAATGGGATTTTCCAGTGCCAGTTCCTCCAACGAGAACGATATTGTGCTGCTCGGCAAGGAAAGCTCCGCTCGCGAGCTGGCGCACCAGTCCTTCGTTGACCGGCGTGTCGGTAAAGTCGAAGTCGTCGATGTCCTTGGCCAGCGGCAGCTTTGCGACGGTGATCTGGTATTTAATCGAGCGCGCCTGTTTCTCGGCGATCTCCGACTGCAACAGGTCGCCGACAATGCGCGGTGGTTCGTGCTGGCGCTTGATGCCAGAGGCCATGATCTCGTCATAGGCGCTGCGCATGCCGTAAAGCTTCAGCGTGCTCATCATGTCGAAGATTTGGGATCGTTCCATATCAGCTTGCCCTCCTGAGGCTGTCATAACGTGCGCAGTCTGCCAGAGGCTCATGGGTCAGGCGCAGCGCATCGGGGATGGAAAGAATGGCGGCGGGCTGTGGGTCTCGCTTGCGAGCCAGAATGTTGATGATCACAGCGGCGGAGAACACGCCTTGATCAAGCGCCTCCTGGCAGGCCGCTTCGACTGCAGGAAGGCCGTCGATACCGACACATTCCAGGATCGACACCATCTGCCAGTCCCCATCATGCATGGCCTTGAGCTTTCGCCGAACATGCTCCATGGAGGCTGGCAGGACCCAATCAAGGAATGGTGCACCGTTCCTCAGTGCTCCCGGCTTGCGCGTCAGGACCGGAACATAACGCCATGGATTATAAATCGTCTCGCCACGGCCGAAGCAGCGTTCATGCTGGCCGATCTCGACACCATTTTGCCGTATGACGATGCGGTCGGCATAAGCATGGATCTCGGCCGGGCGGCCGACCGCCGTCGACAGTACCGAATATTTGTTGTTGTCGAAACGCACGAGGCAGGTTTTGCCGATCGAGGCCTGTATCGCGTGGAAGCCATCGAACTTGCCGGGATACCCAACCAGATGGGCCTTCTCCTCTTCGAACACCTCCCAGATCGTGCGCTCCGTCTGATCGACATGCTTATGAGCGCGCGCGTAGCTGATGCATTTATCCAGCAGCCAGCCGTTCAACTCATCGTAAGATTTGAAGCGCAGCCGCGGCGTGAAGAAGCGTTCCCGGACCAGATTAACCTGGTTCTCGACCTGACCCTTCTCCCAGCCCGACGCCGGTGTACAGGCCACCGGCTCGACCAGGAAATGACTGCACATTTGCTGAAAGCGGCGATTGTATTGCCGCTCTTTACCGACGAAGACCGTTTCCACTGCGGTCTTCATATTGTCGTAGATGCCGCGTGTGCAAGCCCCGCCGAAGAAGGCGAACGCCCGATCATGCGCGTCGAAGACCATCTCCTGCGTCTCGCGCGGATAGGCCCGCACATACATCATCCGGCTGTGGCAGAGCCGGACATGCGCAACCTTCACTGTCGTCGCCACGCCGCCCAGAACGATAATCCCGTGGCTCCAGTCAAACTGGTAGGCTTCGCCCGGTGGGTAATAAAGCGGTACATAGGCTTCCGCTGTCACCGCCCCACGCGCCTTCGACCATGAGCGTGCATAACGCCGGACCGTATCATAGCCACCCTCGTAACCCAGATCGCGCAGATCCTCGAATAGCCGGATCAGCGTCAAACGTTCGCGCGAGGCCTTCGACTCATTAGCTAGCAGCATTCCATCGAGATGGTCGCGCCAGGGACCGAGCTTCGGCTGTGGTTGACGGCTGCGCTCGTATTTGAACTCAGTCTCTTCACTGCGCAGAACCTTCCGCACAACTTTGCGCGATATGCCCAATTCCCGGCAAATCGACTTGATCGATTTGCCCTGCACATGAGACAGACGCCGTATCTTCGAAATAGTCTCCACAATAAGCATCCAATAGAAAACCTCCGATTGAAATCGATGGTCATGTTACCCTTTAAACAAGGGGTCCCGTTTGGATGCCGATAACCCCTCAAATGGGGTCCTTATTCCATGCTTAATGACACATTATCCTTCACGAGCAGGCCAACCGCGGGCGCACAGTCATGGAAAAAATAGAAGCTCATGGTGATGTGGGCTTCGCTGTCGTACTGCTAACACCTGATGACGAAGGTCGACAAGTGAACGGAACATTCAAATTCCGGGCTCGTCAAAATGTCATGTTCGAATTGGGCTATTTCATCGACCGTCTCGGGCGGTCAAACGTCTGCGCCCTCACACGCGGTGACGTTGAGCTACCGTCGGATTTCGCTGGTATAGTTTATCAACCAATGGAAGACGGCGGGCGGGCGGCGGTAGCAAGGGAGCTGGCCGATGCAGGCTTCGAAATTAACTGGGAGAAAGCTTCCAGGTGGCCTTGTTGCAGGGATCAGAAAACAGGCGAGTGAACCCTACTCAGGGCATATTTGTGCGATGCGTTGGAACTCTGGACGACCAAGTTCAGTCATCCGGTTGAGAACACGGACGCCGATCTTTGCCTCTGTTTTCTGGTTATCGAAGTTTCTCGCTTGGAGTTTTTGGCCGATCACGGTCTTCCATCGATCCATTTGTGTCTCACCACGGCTGCGCCGATTGTAGCCGGATGATTGCTGCCAGGCTGTCCGACCGTTGGTTTTAATCTCGGCTATATGACGATCTCGGACTGAGGGATTGAGCGCGGCTTGCGGGCTTGAAACTGCTGTTTTAGGAGGAGGAATAATGACGTCCACATTTACCCCAAAGCGTGCCACCAGAAGATTATGGGTTGGCGCTCCATCATAAGCACCATCGGCAATGAACGTATCAACGGGGCCATCCACTTGGTCCAGAAGGCCGGGCAAAGCTGTCGGGTCGCCAACATCATCTGTCGTCAGATCGGAGCAGATAATCATGCCGCTGGCGAGATCGAGGCCGAGATGAAGTTTGCGCCACTTTTTGCGTTTAACTTTGACTTTGTGCTTGTTTTCCAGCCATTCGCCTGCACCGAAGATCTTTAATCCTGAGCTGTCGATCACCAGATGAAACGGCTCCCTGTTTGTGGAGTGATGCTTTGCTGAAGGCAATACCAATCCTTTGCCACGGCGTGACAAAGTGGAAAAATCCGGCACAGCAATATCAATCCCCATCAGCCGCGCGACAGAGCGCATCAGACCTTGGGTCTGGCGCAGTGGTAGTTGATAGACAACGCGCAAGGTCAAGCACAGTGTAATTGCCAGATCCGAGTATTTGGGCTGGCCACCGCGAGATTTCCGGCATGCCGCAAACCACAAACATGACGCCGCCTCACTCGCCCATATGGTCAAATCGCCACGGCGACGCAGGCTTTCATTATAGACTGGCCAGTTTGTTACCTTGAATATCTGTTTGGGTATCTTGTCGCGTCGCTTGGCATTAAACTTATGCGGCATCAACTGTATCCTGAGAAGGTAAACTGGCCCAACATATCAGCTCATCCGTGATCCCTGCAACAACGCCCTCCGACGGGATTTCGGACAGCGAATGGAAATTGTTGCCGCGACCGGGCGGGAAATCGTGGACACCACGGAGGTATAACACCACTTTCGGATACAACGATCGCGTGGCGGACAGCCGAAATCGCTGATGGTTTTTCGTCTTGAAAGGAGATAACCCGCTGGCCCGACCATTCGGCGATGTGCTGATTGCCAGTCAGGAACGATGCGGCAAGAACTGAGCCTGCTATCAGTCCAGCGTTTAACGTTTATGCCAATTAGTGGCCGGCTCCTTCGAGGCTCACAGTCTCGCTCAATCAAGTTTAGTTTGTGCAGTTAGGATCGCCAACTCGCTTGATGTAAGGATGACGGTATATCGATACTGGGATGAACCACGGTCTCGACCGTGAATGGCGCATGCTACGAAACTGATCTGCAGCCCACCGTTAGGTGTAGTTTCCGTATGAGATTCTTTGAGGGCTGCGTTATAAATCGTAGCCGTATCTGCCCATTCGCGCCTTGCGGCTCCAACATTTACAATCATTACATTTCCTGTCTTATCGTTTGCCGGAGCAATTGATGGTGAGCTGAAGTGCTCCCGGGCGTTTCTATGAGGCTGTTAGGTTTAATAGAAGAACCATAAACGATGGTGTTTTCATCCTGTTTGAGGATGGCAGATAAAAAAGGAGCCGCTTGGTTCGATTGGCCGTCGGCACACGTTTTTCATTCGAATACTGGCCACCAACCAACACTCCGCATTTTTGGGTTGGCAATATGCTCTGATCGACGAAACTGCGCTCTGCGCTCTTGGAGTGGCGCCTTTAATTGACTATCCGTTTATGTTGCCGAATAGCCGATACAAGCGTCATGTGCGGAGCGCGATAAGCAAGTCCAGGATTTAAGCGAGATAATGCTTCCAGCATTGATCGAAAGGCGATAGTAATTTCCTTCGCATCTTTCTTAAATTCCAATGAGCCAACGAGGATTATCTTGTTGCCTTGTATTCCTGCATTTTCTCAATTTCACGAATGAATTGCTCTGCATATTGAGCTGTATCAATATAGTCCTGCTCATTTACTCCAAGATTGTGATGACGGGTAAACACTGCCTTCAATCGATCCAGGAACTTGGGTTCGGTCTCAGCCAGATGACCGATCAGAACCTGAAGTATCTGTTCGTGAGCCAGAACCTTGCGTTCGAGTGCGGTTGTATCATTGCTCATCTGGTTTACCCCCCTCTCGGTCCATGACGTCCCGTGCGCGAGCGGGAATAGCCACCGCACGCACGCCGCAGGATGTTTGCAAGCCTGGTCCAATCCCGGGAGGGCGAGCTCATCTGCCGATGAGCATTTCTAAGGTCGCCTGTACTGGCTGCCTGATCCTCTTCATGGCGCGGACGTACAGGTTGATTGTGTTCTGACGATGTGGATGAACGCTCCTTTTTCATTTCAGCCTCCTGTTAATGCACGCTTGCACTCGCGCTAAAGCGCTTTAGTAAGCGCATTGCTACATGCTGTGGCGAGCGCAGCATTTGGTTGTTCCGCTCCCAACGGCGTGGCCCAGCCGGACTTTTCGATAAGCGTGCGGCGCGAATAGGCCGGTGCGGCTTTGTATTCGGCCATCACCTTTACGGCCTCGGGATCATTCTTCGATTTTTCCAGGCAGTATGGGGTAAGCGCGAGTGCCACACCGTCAGACATATTGGACGCGATTAGACGTTCTGACGTCCCTCCAGTGACCCAGCCGCCGAAGGTAAAGCCAACAGCCATTGTTGCAATCGCACCAACTATCGCTCCGCCAAAAGCGGAATTTATCCATTGGGCATTTTTCATGATGAAATCCGATCTTCAACGATCGAACGCGCCTTATTGCGCGTTGAAATGGATTATACCACTCTTATCTGAATAGCTTGCACGAATTCTACCTACCTGGGAACTCTTGCTTCCGCGAGTTCGTTCGGCGGCGCTTCGAAGGGATCGCGGATCAGTTCAGGAGGTGCGATCCCCCCGTTCGACCACTAGGGTATCGCCGTTTTCCGGGTTAGTGGAAACTGTTGGCAAAAATGTGAAGATATCCATGCTTGGGCCGCCCCCGAATGTCTGCTTGCGCTTTAGGTCGAAAAAGCGCACTGTTTATTATGCACAGCAGTTGAAATGGGCGCTGTCGTTGGGAGAGAATAATCACCTGCCCCAAAATGAAGGGGGACACGCGATGTCTTCCGCTTCACGTCTATCCTACTTTGGCCCAGAAGATTTCCCTTCGCTACGTGCTTTCCTGCAACGTTCCGGATATTCGCTGGAGGGTTGCGAAAAACCAGAGACTCGCCTGGAAGCCGCCAAACACCTTTGTGAAATTTTCAGCGCCGGAAGCCATGATCCTGTGCAGATGCTGGATATGCTTTTGGCAATCCGCGCCCAACGGCTATCACAATCCAATCAAAGAGAACTGGAAGCCTGGGAGAATGAGGGTGGCTATACGGCCCCGCAGGTCACTGCAAAATCCTTGGTCTTGCGATGGCCTCCTCGAAAACGGCTCCGATTGAGGTTGGCCCATGGCTGATAATCCGCGTTTCCTGACGTCGGGCTAAATATGGCGACTTCGAGTGGGGATCGAGAGGCCTGTTTCACGAGGTACTTACCGGGCTGGCATCGTCTCAATGACACGTGATCAATCTGGCGAGGATAAAATGTCAGCCCAAAAATCTTTGGATCGTAAATTGAGCGTGTATCTGATCGCATTTCTCATCATATGCATCGACATCGGATTGGTCGCGTGGGTGCTCGGTTCCTACGTCTATTAAGTACTGGTATGCGATGTCCTAAAACGTCTGCTTTCCAACTATAATGAAGTCAGCATTTCCATGTATTCCGACGTTCTTTACATCTACGTTCAGCCAGCCGTTGCCTTTTTCCGATGATAACTGAACAAGATCTCCTAGATAAGCTCGCCGGAGTATATCCATGCTTGCCCACAAGACGCCCTTTGTAAACGTCTTCTCACCTTCCGTGAGTATGGAAATACGGTAGCCAACAGAACCGAGGTTCTTTCCTTCGCAATACAAATTGCCTATTGAACTAAATGTAGACGTTGGAATGATTGTACCCCCGATAGGGGCTGTGTCTCCTCACCAAGCAAAGTGAGAGACACAGCTATAACTAATGCCGTTTGGTTTTGATCAAGTCATTGGCAGGAGTAGGAAAGCGACTTGAAACAACATCTGTTGACGCAGTTTTCTCCTTGGTCTTATCTTTCTTTGGCTTTCTTATTTCTCGGTTACTTCTTTTCTGACCACGGGGCATTTTGAAAACTTCCTGTTTTTGAGGAATTAACTAATTCTTTCATACCGGACCAATCCAGTGATGGTTCAAATCACCGCTGGAGATACTTCCACGTTCTCACGGGCATGTTGCCGAGAAAGCTGCGGCATCGCTCACGATGGTGAGCGTCCAGATTGAAATTCCTGAATGAGTAGCCTTGCTGCGGATATGTGAGCGGCACGGTTTTCTGCGGTATCGTAAAGCCGATAGCCGGCGCGTCGCATTATTTCACGCATCATTCGAAAGTCGGTAGGCCCAAAGTAGGGCTTGATAATTTTGGAAGACATTTCGTCCTCCTTGTATTGGGGCTGGAGTATGCACTCGCAACCGACAGCGCCCGTTTCAAAAGCTGTCGAGACATGCACCATGCGCTTTAAATTTGAGCAAAGCAACTGAGGCTGAATTGCGACGGCAGATCGGCTCAATCATTTGGAAATGAAAGGGCCATTACTTTTCGCTTTTTACTGCGCCGCCTTCGTCATCTCGACGATCGGCGGCCTTTGCCATTCTTCGATGTTTCTTGATAAACTGTGTCAGGGCGATCTGTAGCCGACCTTCGTCACGTGTTCCCTCCTGAAATCGACGTGTCAGATAACGTGCAGCATCAGTGCGCAAATCTTGTGTGTCGCCGGGTTTGCGAGCCTCCCTTAGAAGTCGCGAAATCATAGTGATGTTTCTAGAATTCAACGCGATGGAAGACATTTCGTCCTCCTTTGTTGCGGGTCAGGCATTTGAAGCCCAAATGACAGCACCCGTTTCAATTACTGTCGTTATAATCATCATGCGCTTTATGTAAGGAGAAAGCAAATAAGGCTCCAATTCCATTGCTGTAAACTCAGACTGGCTGCTTCGCTAAAAATGCTTCCTTGGTCATATAATCTGCGGTTCTCAACAGCGGTCCGCGGCTATCCATATCAATAATGCTGCCAATGTATGAATGCTGCTGTACCAACTATCAATTGTGAATTCCCCAGGTCTTGCGCAATACGCCTCCGGGCGACTTGGGAGCTAGACAGCCGGACAATTTTACGAACTGGCGACAATGTGTCGAAACAGCTTTGCCTATTGACAGACTATTTATATCCATTATTCTGGATATATGGAAAATGAAGAAGCAATAACCGCTTTTGCCGCTCTGGCACAACCGACTCGACTGGATACTTTCCGTCTGTTGGTGCAAAACGAACCTGCGGGCACTCCTGCCGGTGAACTGGCGCGCATACTGGATGTGCCGCAGAATACGATGTCTGCGCATCTGGCGACTTTATCTCGCGCTGGACTTGTAAAAGGTGAACGTCAGAGCCGTTCGATCATCTATCGCGCCGACCTCGATCGTTTTCGCGATCTGACCCTTTTCATGATCAAGGACTGTTGCGGCGGCAGTGCTGAACTCTGCGCACCTCTCATACAAAGCCTGACGCCCTGTTGCGAACCGAAAGCGACTACACAATAACACTAGACCGATGAATTCGGCCTTCCACCAAGCGGACTGATACAATGACAACTAGGGTTTATAGCGTGCTCTGCTTGAGCACGGATAACGTCGTGCGTTCAATTTTGAGCAAGGCAACCTGGAATGTGGAGAAGGATTGATGTCCACATTCGAACGATATCTGACTGTCTGGGTGGCTCTGTGCATCGTCGCAGGCATAACTCTGGGCCATTTCTTTCCGACAGTATTCCATGCAATCGGATCTGCTGAAGTCGCCAAAGTCAACATTCCGGTCGCCATTCTCATCTGGCTCATGATCATCCCCATGTTGCTGAAGATCGATTTCAGCGCCTTGAAACAGGTCACTGAGCACTGGCGCGGCATTGGCGTCACGCTCTTTATTAATTGGGCCGTCAAACCATTCTCTATGGCACTTCTGGGTTGGCTATTTATCGGCTGGCTGTTTCGCCCTTATCTGCCTGCAGACCAGATCGACTCCTACATTGCCGGACTGATTATTCTGGCCGCCGCCCCTTGCACAGCAATGGTGTTCGTCTGGTCCAACCTGACCAAGGGCGAGCCGCATTTCACGCTGTCACAGGTCGCACTGAACGATGCGATCATGGTTGTGGCATTTGCCCCTATCGTCGGACTACTGCTCGGACTGTCGGCAATTACTGTCCCGTGGGCCACACTCGTTTTGTCGGTTGTCCTCTATATCGTCATTCCAGTGATTATCGCGCAAATCCTGCGCAGAAGCATTCTCGCCAGCGGTGGAGAACGAGCTTTCGATGCAATGCTGAAGACACTACAGCCGCTGTCCCTGATTGCGCTTTTGGCGACACTTGTTCTGCTATTCGGGTTTCAAGGAGAGCAGATCATCGCACAGCCCATGATCATTGCAATGCTGGCCGTTCCGATCCTCATCCAGGTCTATTTCAACTCTGGCCTGGCTTATCTGTTGAATCGCATTTCAGGCGAGCAACATTGCGTCGCCGGTCCCTCAGCGTTGATTGGCGCATCCAACTTCTTCGAGCTGGCAGTAGCAGCAGCAATCAGCCTTTTCGGCTTCTCATCTGGCGCAGCGCTCGCAACAGTGGTTGGCGTTCTTGTTGAAGTGCCCGTCATGCTCTCGGTCGTCTGGATCGTGAACCGCTCCAAGGGTTGGTACGAACGCGGTGCCAATCAAAAGCCAGTCACCGAAACAGGAAAACGCTGATGTCAGTTACGATCTATCACAATCCGAACTGCGGCACGTCTCGCAACACATTGGCCTTGATCCGTGCCAGCGGCGAAGTGCCTGTCGTCATTGAATATGTGCAAAATCCGCCTTCGCGAGAACGACTGGTCGAATTGCTTCAAGCAATGCAGATGATGCCTCGCCAACTCCTTCGCGAGAAAGGCACACCATATGCCGAACTGGGATTGTCCGATCCCAACTGGACCGATGATGAACTGGTCGACTTCATGATGGCTCATCCTATCCTGATCAATCGTCCAATCGTGGAAACGCCACTTGGCACCAGACTGTGCCGTCCGTCAGAACTGGTTCTCGACATTCTGGAAAACCCGGTGTCGTCATTCACCAAAGAGGACGGAGAAGTCATCACCTATGAAAGAAAGTCCCGCTGACATGGACCTGCCGAACCTCGATCAGAATTCCTTCGCATTGCCCGACCTGGATGCACTACGCGCCGACTTTCCAAAGCATAAGCCTCGTATCCTTTTGCTCTATGGCTCACTTCGTGATCGTTCCTATAGTCGGTTTCTGACGCTGGAAGCGCAGCGCCTTCTCGATGCAATGGGCGCCGAAACGCGTGTCTTTCATGCCAATGGTCTTCCCTTGCCAGACGACGGTTCGGCAGAACATCCGAAGGTTCAGGAATTGCGTGAGGCAATGCTTTGGTCAGAAGGGCAAGTCTGGACCAGTCCAGAACGTCATGGAGCCATGAGCGCTGTCATGAAATCGCAGATCGACTGGATTCCTTTGCCGGGAGGAGCAATTCGTCCGACGCAGGGCCGAACTCTGGCATTGATGCAGGTTTCAGGCGGATCGCAGAGCTTCAATGCTGTCAATCAGATGCGCATTCTTGGGCGCTGGATGCGAATGATCACCATTCCAAACCAGTCATCCGTCGCAAAGGCCTGGCAGGAATTTGACGACGCGGGACGGATGAAATCCTCTTCCTTCTATGATCGCGTGGTCGATGTGATGGAAGAACTAATGAAGTTTACACTTCTGACGCGTGGCATCTCGGATCACCTCACAGACCGTTATAGCGAGCGCAAGGAAGAAGCGGCCAAACTCGAAAAGCGTGTTTCGTTGAAATCAGTATGAACGCTGAACGGCTTCCCATTGCGGCCATTGCCGGTCTCGGACTGACCCAGAATATCGGTTACGGCACTTTATATTATTCCTTCAGCATTCTCGCGCCGTCCATGGCGCGGGACTTCTCCGTTTCCAACGAATGGATTTTCGGAGCGCTGTCAGTTGCCCTGTTAGCAGCGGGGTTCCTGGCTCCCTGGCCAGGCAAATGGATTGATCGTTACGGCGCAGGTCGCATGATGACGATAGGCTCGATACTGGCCGCCGTCTCTCTCATACTGTGTTCGTTTTCTACAAATGCTTTGGTGCTTGCAGGTGCGCTAACGATCATCGAAATCGCCGCAAACCTCGTCCAATATGGAGCAGCCTTTGCATTATTAGTGCAATTAGTGACCCAACGCCCCGCATGATTGGTTCCATTTCCAGCGTGCAATGCGGCTAGGCCGTCGAGGATGGACGCAGTAAATCACGTCATAAAAGGCATGATATCGACGCCGTCGCCTGGAAACACCGTGATGTGCGGATGGTCTTGAAACAGCTTTGCCGCAGCCTCCGCTGTTGCAGCTTCCACCACCAGATAACCGCAAAACGGATTCTTGGCTTCCGTTATGCCATGTTTTGTCACCCGCGTTGTCTTCCCCACCATGCCGCCGCGATCAATGATGATTGCCGCATTGCGTTCTTCCCATGCCATCCATTGCGCAATCCCCTTCGCATCGACAGCATCCTGCTCTGCTTTTGACAGGCGTCGAAAGGATGCGAGGTCTTCGGAATTGATCGTATAAACAGCCAGAAATCTCGGCATCGGTATTCCTCCCTCAGCTTTTAAACACTGTCAGTTTAGCGTCACTGCGTCGGAAATCACGCCTTATCCCTCGTCAAGATCAAGCACAGGCGAGCGCGCTCCATGAAGCAATCGTCACTCGAATTGTATTCACCACGCAAAGCGAGCGGCCGCTTTCGCGCGCAAGGAACGCTGCCCTCCCCTCCCAGTCTCGACATGTCGTGACGATAATCTGTTCACAAGCTGACAGCGCCATTTTGCGCGATAGGCATCGTGTTATCCTTTTGGCGAGCAATCCATCGGCAAACGGCCGGAATGAAGGCGCGTTGCGGTCCGGCAATCCTGGTCTACCTTCTGCTTCTCTCTTCCGATCAGCTCTCATTGGCTTCGTCGCAACAGCCCGCCTAGCGACGTCTGCCGAACGTCTAGCGGAGCACCCTGCTTGCCGAAGGCTTCCAAGCTCCCAGGTTAGGCGTTGACTGTCATCGAGGTTCATCGAAGAGGGCCCAAAAGCCGTGTTTTCGTCCGTGAATCTTTCGTAGGCCTGCGATGTAGACATCGTGCGGAACCATTGCGCCGTAATCGGTTATATGACGAGCCAATGCCCCACATTCCAGCAAATGGCGCGCCGCGTGCTTGTACCGGCTGGACCGGCCACCATCGAGCGTGAAGTCGATCATCGCCCGAAGAAGAACGCTTGCCGACAAGGGGAACTTTTGCGCAAGTTTCTCTGCGGCGGCCGACAAGAGCTCATACAGGTCACCGTCCATTTCTGATGCGCGGCACAGAACGAGCTTTGATGCTTCGGGGAACGATGGATACCGAATGAAGAAAGAAAGTGCCTGGTTTGCATCCGGAAAGTGCTGAACATAATCGAATGCCTTCTCTTCGGCTTCCATGTCATCAAAATCAGGAAGCCGCTGTAAATATGCGCGCAAGAGTTCAGCATTGAGTGACTGCTCAAAGCTATTCCAGCGAAACTGTTGCGCCTCATCTGTGCGCCCGAGGGCTTCCAGGGTTTCCGCGCGCACGGCTTCCAACTGTGACGAGATTTCACGCCGATTGTCGAATTCAGCTTTATCGAGCGCATTGAGCGCTTCTTCCGCCCGTCCTTCTGACAACAGCCGCTTGGCTATTCCAGTCGCGACCGTTGCAAACGCCTTCGATGCCTCCGATTGTTGTGCAATATAAAGATCCACATCGCCAAGCGCATCCGCTATTTGCTCAAGCGCAACTTTTACCGTGATCGACTGACCTCTGGCATGAAGCTCTTCGCGGTAAATAGGGCCATTCATGCTCCAGCCGACAAGCTGCATGTCTGCCTCGGCATGCCTAGACTTTGGTTCTTTTTCCCAGCGTTCAAACGCATTTTGAAGTTTTCTGAGACCCGTCTCCCCGAGCACGGGAGCCATTGCATCAATCAATCCGTCATATTGACCGTAGCCATTATCCTGAAGAGCAGCGACGATTTTGTCGACCAGACGCTGCGTCGAAACCTTTGCCAGCGCCGCGATGCGTCCGGCATCGTCACATGCTGCATGAAAACTTTCAATCAGTGTACCGCTGCCATCATGGGATCGTTCGAATATCGGATCGGCAAGCAACAGAAACTGCCAGATCAGCTCAAAGGCTTCGTCCGGATCAGAAAATGCGATTTTCTCAGCAATCGTTTTCCGCTGCGCTTCCAGATCCGCTTTGACCGATTTTACCTTTTGCCAGTCAATCCAGCTTTTTGCGCGCGCAATACTACCCAGGCGCTTACGGACTTCTCTTGCCAGTTCCACCCCGCTTGCATTGCCAACGAGTTCCATGCGAAGACGGCGCTTGTGATTGGCGTTACCGGTGCTGATTTCGATCAACAACTCTGCCAGACGTTCCACGCCAAGCGCTTCAAGGTTTTTTGCATTCAACGTCGTCTTCGATGCCATCGATGACCTCTTCTATAGATGGATCACATCGCCCTTTCGGCACGCAGTGATTATGATTTATCGCGATGCTGTTCTGAAAGCTCAAAGCACGCCCCACGCCCGAAACCGCCCCCTGCCGGTCATTTCGCGCAGGTTGAGCTCTTCGACGAGGCGAAGGGCGGCGCGGGGCGTGATGTCGAGTTCCGCGGCAATCATGCCGGCCGAAACCAGGGGCCTCGCCAGCACCAGCTCGATGAGCCCTGGCAGGTTGGACGAGGCGCGCCGGCCCGTCAGCCGCCGCTCCAGCATCTGCCGCGCCAGCAGCAGTCGGTCATGCTCCCTGAAACCGAGCTCAACGCCAGCCATCAGCCCGTCGAGACTGGCGAGAAGCCGGGTGTCGAAATTGCGATGGCGCCGCCGTTCAACGCGGATGGTTTTCAGGCCGACATTGAACGCCAGCAGATGCGCGTGGGTGGTCAGCCCTTCGCGGCGAAGCAACGAGGCTGCCAGCAGGCGGCCCAGCCACGGTGCCCGCTGCAACACCGCGAGCTCGTTCCAGGCATCAAGCACCAGGATGGCCTGCAGCACCGGCGGCAGATCGCCGACTTTTCGCAACACTGTTCGCCATTCATTGAGCCGTTCGTCTTCATCCCAGTCGGGATCGCGGATCAGCGGGTCTGTCTCCGGCTTTGACAAACGCTGCGGCTGTCTCGCTTTGGCGAGAACGTCTTCGGAGCGTGCCAGCACCGCGTCGATGGCGTCGAGATCGACACCGGGCAGGTCGAGCCCGTCATCCCCACGATTTTTCTTTCCCACCCCGCCTTGCCGATCGACCGCCGCATCTTGCACCGCGCCGTTTTCGCTTTCCGCGACGATGCCGCCATCCCCATGTGGTACAGGCCAAGCCTGCCCGCCAACCCGGAGACTACGCAAACCGTTTGGGCTCAGTGCCCAGTCCGGCGCCTGCGCTGCAATCCGTCGCCTTGTCTGCAACACGTCGCGGGCAATGGTCAGGGCGTGACTGGGCGAGCGGATATCGCGCGCCGCCTCGTGCAGGACCAGATCTTCCATCTCGACCAGTTCGCCATCGAGCCACAACGAGGCGCAGGCATCGGCAAAATGCAACCGTTCAACCAGCCCTGTGCCGACCGGCGTGTGGGCAAGGCGCTCGTCGAGGCGTGCCAAAGCTTCGCTGGCGCGCGCCAGCGGCTGCAGCAAGATCTTCTGAGGCAAATGATCGAGATCGTAACGCATTGAAAACATGGTAAACATATTCCCAAACGGACACCAGAGAATACTTAATGTCCGGCACTGATGATGCTGTTAGGTTAGGCTTCTAACATCCGATAAGTACAGGTTATCGGATATTATATGTACGAGGCACTTGTACGTTCTTTAAAACAATGGTATCAATGGCGTACGACCAATTTCGGAGGTCCCGATGCCCCAGACAAGCTACAAGATCAGCGAAGCCCGCAAGAATTTCGCCGAAGTCCTCGATCGCGCCAACCAGGGCGAAGAGATCGTCATCATGCGTGGCAACGAAGTTTACGCCCGCATCGGTCCAGCAGCGGACGGTGGCAAGCGCCCTTTTGGCCTGTTGCGCCATCGTGGCCTGCCCGACAACCTGTTCGATACAGTTGATGCAGAGCAGGCGGCGATCGATGCCGGAGACTGGAATGATGATACCGGCGTCTGGCAAGGCAAATCCAACAATAGCGAAAACACGCAATGAAAATCCTGCTCGACAGCCACGCCGTCTACTGGTGGACAATCGGTAGTGATCGCCTGTCCACGAAGGCACGATCGCTGATCGAGGACAAGGCAAATGCTATCCTCGTCAGTGCGGTCACGTTCTATGAGCTGGACAACAAGATGCGCCTGAACAAGCTTGATCTCAAGCCCCAGGAACTGCGGGCAGCCGTCACGGAAAGCGGCCTGCAAACACTAGCCATCACCGATCTGCATGCCGAACTTGCAGCAAATTTTGATTGGGAGCATCGCGATCCGTGGGACCGGATTCTTGCCGCTCAGGCGCGGCTTGAGCACTGCACTTTCATCTCGACGGATCTGGCGTTCGACGCGATTCTGCATGAGCGCGTCTGGTAAGGGCAGTGGCGGTGAAGGTATTCGTGGACATTGCCGAGGCAGCGGAGCGATTTGACGAACTGATTGACTTCGTTTTGCGCGATGACGAGGTTGTCATCTGTCAAGCTGGCGATCCTATTGCCGCGATCGTACCAATTTCGCAGAACGGCCAGGGCACATGGGATGAAGTCTGGGCGCTGGCGCTTAAGGGAAGGCCTGCAAACACGCACCAGACTTCGAACCACGATGAAGTATATGACGAGAACGGACTACCGAAATGAGCAGCTCGTCGTCAGGTTCGATTGAAAAACGCACTGAGACTTTAGATACGATAGCGGCTGTTCTGCCGATGAACCGCCGCGACAGGCTCGCCGGGCTATTGACCGATCAGGATATCGAAACCCTGCGCCACCTGGTTAATGAAGGCATGGGCGAAAACACCCTGCGCGCGCTGACTTCGGATCTGGCCTATCTCGAAGCCTGGTCGATGGCTGCAACCGGCAGCCCCCTGCCCTTCCCCGCGCCCGAAGCCCTGTTGCTGAAATTCGTTGCCCATCATCTCTGGCGGCCGCAGCAGCGCGAGATCGAACCCGATCACGGCATGCCGGCCGACGTGGAAGAGGAATTGCGCCAACAAGGCTTTCTGCGCGTGTCGGGGCCACATGCACCGGCTACCGTCCGCCGCCGCCTGGCCAATTGGTCGACGTTGACCCGCTGGCGCGGGCTGGAAGGCGCGTTCTCGTCCCCGGCCGTTAAATCAGCCATCCGCCTTGCCGTCCGCGCCCTGAACCGGCCCAGAGCCCGCAAGAGTGCCAATGCGATTACCGGCGATATTCTGGGCAAGCTGCTCGCGACCTGTTCAGGTGAGGAACTGACCGCTATACGCGACCGGGCCATCCTGATGGTGGCCTTTGCCGCTGGTGGGCGTCGGCGCAGCGAAGTTGCCAGCTTGCGAACGGAACAGCTTGTCAAACAGGTCCCTGTCACCGATGAGAACGGCTCCCCCCTCCCCTCGCTCGGCATCCATCTCGGTCGCACCAAAACCAGTGGTACCGATCAGGACGAATTTGTCTATCTCACCGGCCGCCCCGTCGAAGCCCTCACCCTCTGGCTGGAAGCAGCCAGGATTGACAAGGGCAGTGTGTTTCGAAAAGTCGATCGATGGGGCAACGTTTCCGCGCGGGCGCTCGAACCGAGCGCTATCAACCGGATCGTCAAACGGCGCGCGCTAATGGCCGGGTTGGAACCGGGGGAGTTTTCAGCGCACGGTCTGCGCTCCGGCTATCTCACCGAAGCGGCCAATCGCGGTATTGCGCTCCCTGAAGCCATGGAACAATCGCGTCATCGCTCCGTGCAGCAAGCCTCCGACTATTACAACAACGCCAAACGGCGCAGCGGGCGAGCGTCAAGACTGCTATAGATACTAAGCGCACAGAGGGAACTCTTCCGCAGCAGTATGCGTGAGCTGGACCACGTTCACTTTTTAAGTTCCCATGCAGCTTTTTAACAGCGGTCCTCTATCACGACGACCGCATGAGAACATACCTGATCAGTTACGCTGACTTGAAAATAACAGCGTGGGGTTTAGTTCTTCAGTGCCGATATATGGATTGGCATGGATCGCAAGAATCCACAGGCTGATCGAAGCCGTTGCCGAATAAAGTAGCAAGGCATGCCTCCCAGCCCGCACCCGATCCGCATGGGTCGAGGCAATAGTGGCGATAGTCAGGAATGTCAGCGCCAGTACAAGATACCATTTATATTGGTCGATGGACGTATTAGCGATAGCGATGCGATCATTGCGCGCATTCTGAAGCTCGTTAAAATCATGAATGAGCTGGGATACGATCGGAGAGGGCGTGCCGTCGCTGGCCACCGTCTGGACAACGGAACGAATGGCAAGAAGCGACTTCTCCACCTTGGGCGAAGGCACGATATTGTCGTCGGCTCCCCATTCATCTGACACCACCAGATTCCGATAGGTTTCCACTGCGTTCTTAAGTCTCTCATTGTTCAGGACCGTGGGATGAGCAGTCCCCAACATTCGAAATATCGCAGACCGTTCGTTGCTGGTCGCGAGATCCGCTCGAGAATTGAGTGTCCATGCATCTGCCGCGACGAAGCCGAGAGACAAAGCCCATGCGGTGGATATCGTGCCGACAAAGGCACCAATGGGCACCGAAGTCGGATCTTTCAACGCCCGCAGGCCCCGCAGCTTCAGAAGGAGCCAGCCGCAGGCATATAAAAGCGCCCCGAAAAGGCAAAATGCCAAGAATGATACGTAAATCGACATCCCCAGTAATGTTGCCATGAACGCCCCCCAAAAAATACGTTGGCGCAACTCATTATATAAAGGGCGTAAATAAACCGTGTTCTCTAGAAGGGAATTGGATATAGGTCCTCTGGTTTATCGCGGCGTTCATTCGAAGTTACACAGAGTGTGACGACCGATCTGAATGAAATAGATCAATGTTTTAAAATCTCTTTTCAGCACAAGTCTTCTCCGAAAACCGTTTTACCCTTTTCGGGGAGGCCTCTATGTAGAATTCTTGCAATTTCGGCTTTACTAATTGATTACGAAGAGCGGTGTATTGGACAATGGGGTATCATCGATTCTATTCTTTTGGGTTGGGGCAAAGAATTGAGACTGGAAGCAGAAGTCGACAGCGTTGAAACACAACGCTCAAGTGAAAAAAGTTCGCTCCTTTCCCTTGCCATCATAATTGCGACAGCGTCAATTTTCGGGCTCACTTACAGCCTGACGGCTCCGCTGGTGGCGCATATGCTTATCAAAAGCGGACTGACGGAAACGCTTGTCGGTGCCAATGCCGCCATGCATGCGCTCGGCGTCCTGTGCATAGCCCCCTTCCTTTCGGGACTGGCTATCCGCTACAAGCCCAAATATCTCATCATGGCCGCGCTACTTTCATCAGCGTTGCTTCTGATCCTGTTTCCAATGGTGCCTAGTTTCTGGTTCTGGTTTCCGTTGCGTTTCCTGCTGGGAATTTCTGCCGAAATTCTGTTCGTATTGACGGAAACCTGGGCCAGCGAGCTGAGCGACAATAAAAATCGCGGACGCATCATGGCGACCTATACGGCGTCGCTCTCGCTGGGTTTTGCCGGCGGCCCGCTGATCCTGTCGTTTACGGGGTTTGAAGGGCTGGTGCCATTTGCAATCGGGGCGGTCGTCGCCCTCCTCGCCTTTGTCATCATGAGTCTGCCGGGACTTCGACAGATTGAAATGGCCCAACAAAAACACTCAAATTTCTTGCGTATGATGCGACTGTCGCCCATTGCCATGGGAACAACGGCAATCAATTCGGCAGTTGAAACAGCCGGACTGTCTTTCCTTGCCATTTATGCCATGCGGCTCGGCTGGAACGAAACCGAAGGTGCACAACTGATCACGGTTCTCATGGTCGGTGCCATTGCGCTGCAGCTTCCCATCGGCTGGCTATCAGACAAGATGAACCGGGTTACACTGATGATCGCCCTAACGGCGGTTTCCGCAATAACGGCATTTCTCTGGCCCCTGCTTCTATCGGTGAGCTGGCTGGCCTACCCGGCATTGTTCATCTGGGGCGGAATTTTCGTTGGCATTTATACGACAATGCTCGCGATAATCGGCTCGCAGTTCCGTGGGGCGGACCTTATCAGCGTCTATGCGGCGATGGGGCTGTTCTGGGGCGGTGGCGCATTGGTGGGACCGATGCTGGCAGGCGGTTTTCTGGACGTGATGCAGCACGGCCTACCGACCTTTGTGGGAATGGTCTGCGTCGTTTTCATGGTGTTCGCCCTGATCGTAAAGCGCACGCTTAAACCCAGTGGAGACCCCCAGGCATGATACGCATCGTTCTTATTCTCCTTGGTCGCGAAATTATCCAGCGGCACTGGAAAATACTGCTCATTACCGGCGGCGTCTGGCTTCTCCTCGGCACATTCATCGCTATAGATGCGCTGGACGGAAAGACGATCATTCCGTCGCGCTTTTTTGGCTATTTCCTGCTGCCGGAGGCGGCTGTCGGCCTCCTGGCTGCCGCGTTCAGTCAGGGAACGGCGAGACGAATGCGTGTCGTGCAGGGTATCGCGTTGTTCGCGGTCGCCTTGCTGATCCTCAGCGCCACCCCCGCCAGCCACTTCACGCTTGCGATGGTGCTGGGGTTCTGCTTCCTTGTGGATGGCAGTGTGCGCATTGGCAGTGCATGGGTTGTCCGCTATCCCCGCTGGCGGCTGGGGTTGATGGGCGGCATTGCGGAAGTTTGCATCGCCATTGCAACGCTTCAGCCATGGCCAACATGGTACGCCGGAACAGTTGCCTTCAATGTCGGCGCCGTCATGATCCTTACCAGCCTTGGCATATTGAACATTGCGACACGGGTGCGACGGCTGGAAGAAGGCGCATCGATCAGCAGTATCTTCAACAGAAATCCTTTATGGAACAAGCCGGATTCCAGCTCCCTCGCCCATTCTGCCAATCGCAGCGAGCTGATCGTCCATGTCTGGACTCCCACAGGTCAGGTCATGACCCCGCTTCATCAAAGGGCCATCAATCGATATATCGCAGCCGTCGATACAAACGGCGTCATTTCCACAGGCCATGCGGCTCTGGAAATGGCCCCACACGTCTATATCAGCCATTATCCGGCAGTCGAGATCGACCGATCGCCGGACGAATTCACCCGGACATTACGCGCCACCGCAGACAACAATGTGCCCGGACGTTTCCTGCCAAGCTATCAGGAAGAATCCGCCGAATGGTGCCAATCGACGGTGCAGGTGGTGATCAAGAATATCGACGCATCGCGATTGAATGCATTCTGGCAACATTACAGCGCAGACAACACCTATAATCTCACAAACCGCAATTGCTCAAGTGCAGTCGCTGATGCTCTGGATGCAGCGCTGGAAGGTGTTTATCGTGACCACAACTGGCCAATAATGACAGCGTTGCGCGCGATCATTTATCCTGAGCTATGGGCAGCGGCACTGATGCGCAAACGCGCAGAATCCATGGCGTGGACGCCCGGTCTGGTGCTGGATTATGCGCGCGCATTGTCGGCTCTGGTCGATCCGCCAAAATCGTTCTT
Source organism: Brucella tritici (assembly GCF_008932295.1). GTDB lineage: Bacteria > Pseudomonadota > Alphaproteobacteria > Rhizobiales > Rhizobiaceae > Brucella > Brucella tritici. The sequence continues at coordinate 41,199 of NZ_WBWA01000023.1, forward strand.
GACGTTTCCCAAACTTCGCCTGCTAAAAAAATACGCAAACACGAAGCAAGACATAAGCTAGCGCACGTCTCGCATATATCCGGCCTGGCTAAGTACCGGCAGGCTGCCGGATGACCGTAGAAAACTGTTCGCGCTCCATCGAGCGAACCGGCGTCAGCAAGGCGCGCTGCTGGATTTCACTGAACGGCAGGTCGCTGTTCATGAGCAGCTCATTGTCATAGAGAAACTCCGGCAGATAGCCGGAGAGCAAAATCCTGTAATCAAATGGAAAACCTGGCTCCAGCAGGCGAACAAGGTCGAAAACGACCGTCGTGCAATTGGACGTAAGTGTATTGTAGAAGGCCGGGTTTCTGGCAAGATCGTTGGCCTTTTCGATATATTTGAGCAACATCGCCTGCATAAGCTCTTGATCAACATCGACCGGATATCGATAGACGCGCTCGTCGCGGGCATTGGTTCTCAAATAAACAATGTCCCGTTCTTCCGCCGCTATCATCGCCAATTCGAAACTTCTGAAAAAGCCACCCAGCGAAGAAAATTCCTGACCTTTTTTCTTGCGTATTTCGGCTGAGAACACCAGATGGCGACCATCTGCAAAGCCGAATGAAATCAATGTATGTGCAATGGCCGGATGCGTCCAGTAAGACAAGATGACATCCACCGAATTGAGTTCGTTCAACCTGTACGTCCCGGATTTCCACCTCGGCACAAATATCCGGCTGTCATTCCATGTGAAGTCACGAATGTTGTGAAATGTCACCTCGTCGCCCTGAACATCCGCTGTCACCGTGTGCTGGACATCTGCCGCCCAATTCCGCGTGAGCGAGGGCTTCATCGAAAACCAGGAGACCAGAAAGAGGGAACCGAGGCAGATGAATGCGACGTTACTGAAGCTTATCAACTGGCTGCTCGAACGCGGTGAAAACAGGACCGAGATATAAACTGCAAGAACAAGCGCGGTCAGGGCCATGACACAGATTTTGATCGTCTGCCCCACCTGCAAATGAAACCAGAGCGCCATTGCCGCCCATAACACAATCATCGAGCATAGCGATGCCCAGGCAAACATAAAAAGCAGTTTGATCATGGTATATTCTGTGGCCTCGGATCGGCAGTCATAAATGGTAATATTGCGAGAACCGGGTTGGTGCTGGCGCTACAATGGCCCCGACGCCAGTGTTTCAGACGATGATAGATTTTGTTGGAGCATATTCGGGCTAACCGGTTTCTTGACGCCTGCATCGGACTGGACTTCGCGAATGGCGTTCTGGAGGACGGCGTTTCTTTTAAACGCCACGCGACCAGCGGCAATCACCTGATCCACCTGTTCTGTCGGAAGCACGAAGCGGGTTGGCACTTCATTGAAACTTGCAGCCATGCCAGCGGGAAGATCTTGTATCGACAGGCGTTGTACATGAAACCGGACATCGCGGCAGTTCCATCCTTTCAACGAGCCGCGATAGCGCGCTACCGTGGCTGCAGACAGGCCGCACCGATATGCAATGAGTTCGTCGCGCCATTGCGTTGTCGCCAGCTTCAGCGCATCGAACCCTTCCCTGACCGACGAGGAAATGGCAGTATCCGTAACCGCACCGAGGATTTCAGAAATCCCTGGCCCTTGCAGCTCCTTTACCCATGGATATTCCATCTCACGGCCAGCATCCACGACAATGTAAAGAAAAGTCTTCAGCTTCACGGCATCGGCAAGCGACAATGGCCCATAGGGCGTTTGCGCCGAGGCTCTGGCCATCGCAAATGGCGTAAGCCCCAGATTATCGGTCAGCGCGCCATCGAGCAATTTTATGAAATTCACATTGTTCGACCGGTAAGTGTGCAGTGCGCGCCCATAGGCCTTCAACCTATACGACGCCTCGGGATCGGCCATGACCCGGCTTAGCCAATCGGGCTGGCGATAGGTGCAGGCACCATGGTTGGATGCAACCGAAATGGGCTTGAAAACGACCGGAACCGCCGCGGACGCCGCGACTGCGTCAGCAATCCGCACATCCTTCAGATTGCTGCACAGTGCTGCAAAGGTTTCTACGCTGAAGTGAAATGGAACCCGGTTGTAGATATCCGATGCAGAGATCCAGATCGATGGCGCATTGGGCCAGTCAAACTTTGAATAGGTCGCACCGCGGAAAATATTGTCATCGAGCCAACGGGCCAGAGAAGATCGATCATTTGCGCCGCCATTTAGGACGCCAATGGCGACTGCTGGCGACAATGCATTGGTGCGCACGCGTTCTTCAGCGTTCCTGACCAGAAACGTTTCACGGAAATCCCGATAATCATCGCGCCCTTTCATGCCGAAATAGGCTGCAAGAACCGCGCCTCCAGACACGCCAGATATGATCCTGATATTATCGACCAGGCTTCGCTCATAAGGATATTCGTCCACGATCGTATCATCGAGCGCCCGCATGACTCCATAACCAAAAGCTGCCGCCCGCGTGCCGCCGCCAGAAAATGCCAGGCCAATGATCATTGCGCCATCATCCCCGTGATCGGGAACGAAATGATTGTTAAACGCGAATAATTGAGACGTTGAACGATTGATCGGCCCGACATCGGATACCGCGCAGCCCGCAACAAGAAAACTGACAACAAGCCCGAATATCGAGAACAGAAACAGTCGATTCTGCATTATTCCCCCAACGCCAAACGATCGACAATTAACACTGCCGTCGAAGCAAAAGCAAACGGCACATCAAAGATCGTATTCCCTGCCACAATCTAAGGATTTAAAGTATTGTTGAGTGGGCATTTTCCGCGACGCGATCGGTCGCACATATTTTAGGAAAAATGGTTTTTGAGAGCCCTTCTCACTCATACGGCGTATAAACTGCCGAAAGAAAACCATTCCCCCAATTATGAGCGGATATTACCATTTTCTGCCATCTGCATACTATCCCACGAACAAGTAGTGAGGCATGGTTCCTTGCTCCCCTGTTTGTGTCTACAAGCGCAATGCCGCACTATTGACGCAAGTTGCTACAATCCATCGCGGCTGGTGTTCTGCATCGTGAGCCTGCTGCATACGGATGGTACGTTTGCAGACTTCCGGTAAAAACTTGTTCGTTGGTTTTCTCATATGGGCTCAACTTTTCAGAAATTGGTCCCTCCGGGAAACCCAGAGCAATTCAATGGCTACTCTTGACTTTGGGTTACAACAAACCGACGGCCTCTCGCTGGCAAAACAGGCATGTCATTGCCGCTGATGGTTTGGGTTGCGAGCATGTTTTATGGTTATCGGAGGTTATTGCTTTTAGTCCGCTAATCCGTTCCAACGGCTGGAACCCCAATGAGGATTGCGCCCTAGCTGCTTACCTTCGAAAGCATCCACGCCTGCAACTTGTCGATGGATTCGGACTTCCGGTATCGCTGCCGGACGAAATAGAAGTGCGCCCGCGCCAAGATATGACCACTGAGGACCTGTCTTAGACGACCCTCCTCGATATCCCTTGCGACGAAATACCGGCTCGCCAATGCGAGGCCGTGTCCAGCGATCGCAGCCTCGATCGCGTGCGATGTCTGGGAGAAAGTTACACCCCGAAATCCCGCCGCGTCACCGCCGCTCAGAAACGTCTCGATGAACTCCGGCCAGAGATTGTGAACGTCATGCAGAAGAGTGAACTTGCCCAGCTCTTCCGTGTCAACGGGTTCCTGGCCCTCCGGCACGAGCCGGGGGCTGCAGACTGCAATGATCTCCTGTTCGAAGAGAAGTTCGGCCGTCATTCCCGTACCGAACGGCGGGTTGCCATATCTGATGGCGACATCAACATTGTCGTTGTGGAAATTGGAGAGGCGGTCGGTTGCCAGGATCTGAAGATTGATTTCCGGATGCTGCTGGGTGAACTCCGGCAGAAGCGGAATAAGCCATTTCGACGCGAAAGTCGGCGTGACGCTGACAGTGAGATGGATAGGTTGCGGCCTAAGGTCTCTTGTCGCGCTGTTGATCAGCTCAAATGCCCGGCGAATGTCCGCGGCATAACTTCTTCCTTCACCGGTCAGCGCAAGCGATTTGGGGAGCCGTTCGAACAACTTGAGACCGATTTCTGCTTCCAGCCCCCTGATGTGTTGCGAAACCGCCCCCTGGGTCACCCCGAGTTCTTCAGCCGCGGCGCGAAAATTGAGGTGGCGCGAAGCCACTTCGAAGGCGCGGAGCGCATTGAGCGAGGGGATACGGTTAAGCGATTCCGGCATCGGAGAGATTTTCTATCTGATAACAAGAGGAAAACTCGCTCGTTATTGCGCAATCCCAATGATATTTCAACAGGCAATAGCGCGGCCTGTCCGCCCAGCGCACTGGAACATCTCTTGAAAAAGCTCGCGTATCTAGCCTTCCTTTTCCTCGGCATCGTCTGGGGCACTAACTTCATCTTCGTGCAGTGGGCCGCCGCCTACATCACTACTGGACAGATTGTGTTGTTGCGCGCGCTGTTCGGTGTCGTTCCAGTATTCTTGTATGCCCTGCTAAGCGGAGCCTTGAGTTTCAGCCATCTGCGGCACCTCCACCATTTCGTGGTGATGTCGCTTCTCGCGACAACGGTTTACTACCTTGCTTTCGCACGCGGAACCGTCTTGCTGCCGTCAAGTGTTGCAGGAATGCTAAGTGGCGCGATCGCGTTGTTCACCTTCATTTCAGCGTGGTTGTTCCTTCGGGAGGAACCCCTTAACCGAAAGCAAGGATTGGGAGTTATTATCGGCTTCCTAGGCGTTCTGACGATTGCTCGACCGTGGACCGCAACGATCTTCGATATCAGCGGCGTTCTATATATGATCGCCGGTTCGTTCAGTGTCGGGGTGTCCTTCGTTTACGCGAAGAAGTTCGTGGCGCCTCTGAAGCTTCCCACCGCCGCACTCACCACATACCAGATCGGCATCGCGGCGATCACACTGGCTGTACTCACGGACACTGCGGGCATCCGGGCCGTTTTCTCGGATAATCGCGCATGGATTGGTTTGGTCTTTGGTCTCGGCCTCTGCGGGACCGGCCTCGCCTACGTCGCCTACTACTTCATCGTCGAGAAACTGGGAGCAGTGACCGCGGCATCGGTCACCTACCTCCCGCCGCTGGTTGCGATCATGATAGGCCTTCTCGTTGGCGAGCAACTCGACGGGTTCGACATCGCAGCCATTGTTCTGATCCTAACTGGCGTGGCGGTGCTGCAACTGGCCACACTTCGCCACAAAACCGTCGCGAGTCGCAACAAACGCGACACGGTCCAGGTCAACATCGACGATCCGAAAGGGAAGTCATGCACGGCAACTGGCTGATCCTCGCTACACAAACAACAGACCTCGAGGTCGGCGCGGCGTACGGAAAGCGCTGGGCGCCCATTGTCGCGTAGTACGGTGCGCGTATCCGGACCGCATGCACTGACAACCGTCCACCGTCGTCTTGCCAATTGGTCGACGCTGACCCACTGGCGCTGCCTGGAGGGAGCGTTCTCGTCCCCGGCCGTTAAATCGGCCATCCGGCTTGCGGTGTGCGCCCTGAACCGGCCACGCAGTCGCAAGAGTGCCAATGCCATTACCAGCGACATTTTGGGCAAGCTGCTGGCAACCTGTTCCGGCGAGTATCTCACCGCCTTGCGGGATCGGGCTATCCTGATGGTAGCTTTTGCCTCGGGCGGGCGCAGGCGCAGCGAAATAGCCGGCTTGCGCGTAGAACAGCTGGTCAAACAGGCGCCTGTCACTGACGAGGACGGTTCCCCCATCCCCTCTCTCGGCATCCATCTCGGTCGGACCAAAACCAGTGGCGCCGATCACGATGAAACCGTCTATCTGACAGGTCGGCCCATCGAAGCCCTCACCCGCTGGCCGGAGGCTGGCAGGATCGACAAGGGCAACGTGTTTCGAAAAGTCGATCGCTGGGGCAATGTTTCGGCGCGGGCACTGGAACCGAACGCCATCAACCGGATCATCAAACAGCGCGCGAAAATGGCGAGGTTGGAACCAGGGGAGTTTTCGGCGCACGGTCTGCGCTCCGGCTATCTCACCGAAGCTGCCAATCGCGGCATTCCGCTGCCTGAAGCCATGGAACAATCACGCCATCGTTCCGTGCAGCAGGCCTCCGACTATTGCAACAACGCCAAACGGCGCAGCGGGCGGGCATCGCGGCTGCTTTGACACCCGTATGCACCATAGCAAGATTGATTTGCAGATGTCGGAAGTTAGGTTGTTGTCGGTCTGGCAGGCTGCCAGAAGTCGATCCCAAACGCCGAAAAGATGACATCGAACAAACCGATTGTGCTGGTCATGGGACTTCCCCGTAAGAAACTATCCAGAAGACCTTTCTAATGACCACCATTTCCTGCAAGTCCAATTCCAGCAATCAGCGCGCCCCATACCTTCAGGCGCAGGCCAACAGCCTTTATAACGCCTGTGGCCGCAATGAGGTGTCCTGTAAATCCACCAAGATTGTTGGTATAGGTTTGAACAATGCAACCGGTGCCGTCAAGCATGATCATCTCTTGTTCTTTATGCTCAAGCTCAAGGTAAACAAGTAGCGATCCGCGTGGCGCTCGCGCATTAAGTTCAACCAGTCTTCCTCCCGGCACGATCTGACCTGTTGAGATCGCGGGCTGGATGTGGACGACTCGTGCAGGCAGAACTGTATTGCTGAAGGACAATCCAATATTGCTGTCACAAGCGATTTCTGCAGGCATTCCCTCATAGATTGTCGTGCGCGTCACTTGCGAAAAGCCCGCTGTAATCCTGAGCGGCAGATCGTCGGGACGGTCGGGAATGATCACCATCGCTGGACTCAATATGAGAGTTGACGCGGGACTTCCTACGCTCAAGGATAATTGGGTTACGACACCGTCGGTGAACGAGCGAACCTCAGTCATGCTTAGCGCGACCCTGGCGCTTTCGACTGCCCTCTCGATAACTTTGCGTTGCGCGGGAAGCGATTGAGAAATTTCCAATTGTGCCAGGCTCAGCTGGGCCTGTGCCGCCGCCAGATCGGCTTCGCCAATCTGGAAAGCCGATTCTGCTATGCGTACAGTATCCTTCGTGCCGGCATTCCTGGCGAACAAGGCCTGCGCGTTCTTGAGATCACCTCTCAGCTTTTCAAGCGAAGCGCCCGACTCGACCACGCTTGCCTGCGCAACTTTCAAGGCATCAATTGCTTTCGATTCTGCGGCAGCAATTCGATCTAACTCAGCTTCGGCTTGCTTCAGCGTCGCTTTCTGGGCGCTGTTTTCAATCCGAAAGAGTAGGTCACCGGCGGAAACCCTCTGCCAGTTTTGTACGGCGATTTCGGTTACGGGACCACTGGTCTGCGCCACGATTGACGCGGTACGGAACGGTACCAGGCCAGAGTATGATTTAGGGTGGAAGTAGAAGATCACGACGAAAAGAAAAAAGGCGAGGACTGCCCACAGGAACACCGCGGTCCGCATGTTCCATACCGTCATGGATTCGCCACGACGTCTCAATTGGTAGTAACGGATAATGACCGGAAATGAAGTGAAGAGAAGCTCAAGCATTATTGGGACCCTCTGGTCTGGCGGGGCCTATGGCGGCAACTTCATCCTTCGATTCCGGTGGGACTACATTTCGCGAAGCAGTGGCTTCGGGCGCGACTTCGTGGATACTCGGCAAATGGAAGCGCGACCAGTCCGCCAACAAGGCAAGAAGGATCGCGGTTAACGGAAGGAAAACGTGGAAATGCTCAAGCGGAAAGATCTCGTAGAGTAGGGCAATCGTCAACAATGTTGGGACTGTCTTAGCCAAGGGGGTACCCTTCGACCTGTGCTCAGCCCAGCGATCGAACACTGCATAAAGCGTCACAATCCCATAGAGAGCGAGGCATATCAGCGTCAAAGCCACCCACGCCAGCATGTCCGTATCACCCGGAGCAGTGAACCAGGATGGACTGGCATGTCCAAGGCCACCTTCAATCTCCATGAATTACCTCCAGTATACAATTGCCGGAATTATCATCGAGTAGCAGGACAACAATTACAATACTAAGATTGGCTTTGAAAGTCGCGATCGAGTTTTTCTATCGACTGGTGCGGAATATTTCCCAAGCCACGGCGATACTTTTTAGCTATCTGCCCGGGCTACAAGAGCCAAAAGATAATTTCATGCGCTTAAAGCGAAAGTCGGGGAGCATCTCCTTTTCGAGAATACGAATGATTAGCCATTCTTGACTATGCATCAGGATTTTCGCCCTTCCAAAGGCTACAATTCTTGGCCCAAGAACGAGCCTCACATTGTCAATATAACCGAGGAACACTCTTATCGTGAATGATAGATTTGGGGCAGAAATTTCCACAATATAGCCGTGAGATGCCATTGCGATGACCGATAATAATTTGTGCGGACTACAGTTTGTTTTTGAAGATCTGCCCGTTCTTCATAATCACGAGTAATTTGTTGCTTGGATCAGCTAACAGCGCGATATCAGCAATCGGGTCACCGTCAACCAGAAGTAGATCAGCAAGCGCTCCTTCTTCGATAACTCCCAGCTTTCCCGGATAAGGATTGCGTCGATCAGATAATGCTAACAGCTCTGCATTGTCCGCGGTTGCCATTTTAAGTACTTCAGCAGGCGTATACCATCGCGTCATCGTCACGAGTTGTGATCCCTGCTGTGCAGCGCGTGCCGCATCAAAAAGAATATCGGTCCCAAAGGCAACTTTTACACCGTATTTCTTAGCCAATTTATAGGCATTGTCTGTTCCTGCGCGAACTGTAGCTGAACTGGCTTGCCCATCACCGTGCGCGTGTTGGTTCGCATTTTCGTCATCAAGAAATGGCTGAAGGCTCCACCAGATCCCTTTCTCGGCCATCAATTTTACGGTCTCTTCATCCGCAAGCTGACCATGATCGATAACTTTGACACCAGCTTCAATCGCATTGCGTATCGGCTCGGGCATGTAGGCGTGAACCGTTACATAGGTGCCCCAGTTGGCAGCGGCCTCAACCGCAGCCCGGATCTCTTTCACACTCAGTTGCACTGTATCGAGCGGACCATAAGGTGATGACACGCCGCCCCCGGAAACAACTTTAATCTGGCTCGCACCTTGCAACAATTGTTCTCGGGTACGCTTACGCACCTCATCGGGCGAATCCACAATAGCCGACATTCCAACACGTTCTGCATAACTCAATGCGCCCAACGGTGATGGTATTTCAGACAACATACGAAAATCGCCATGCCCCCCCGTCTGAGAAATCATAGCTCCGGATGGCCAAATGCGCGGACCCGATATGACACCTCTGTCGATGGCCATCTTAAGACCAAACGACGGACCACCTAAATCTCGAACGCTAGTAAAGCCACGCATCAATGTTGCCTCAGCCTCTGCGCCCGCTAACAATGTAACAAAGTTTATGGGAGCAGTAGTAGCGACCGCCATCGAAGGAGCAACCATGAACGTGTGCCAGTGCGCATCGATGAGACCTGGCATCAGTGTACGCCCTTCGCCCGCAATCTGGATTGCAGCATCATCCGCCACGATCGGATCAGCGGAAATCTTGGCGATTTGATTGCCAGTGACAAGTACGTTCATAGGAGACGTCAACTTCGTGCCGTCGAAAATTCGAACATTCGCAAAAATGGTTTCCGTCTGTGACGGCGTTTGCGCCTGTAGCGTGTTTACTAGGAGCAACATCTGCACTGAACTTGCAAGCAAAATACCAAGTGACTTTAGCATTTAATTCCCCCGAACTATTAATCCGTATAGTTTGTAATTCCCAATTCATGCCAGTTGGTAAGCCGCATTAAAAACGATATGTAACCCCGAGCACGGGGCCGCTAAATCGAACGTCATAAACATGGCCATGATGCTTATAATCGACATCCAGCATTTTATAGCCGGCGGACAGCGATAGATTTTGAGTGAGCGTATAATTGACCGTAGACAAAAAAGACCAGGTCAAATCAGAACCGACACCAAAGCCACCGATATCCGCCTGAGCTTGAAGTGACAGCCTGTCAGTCAAATTGACAAACACACGTGACGCAACCACGGGATCAACCCAACTGAAACTTTCGTGATAACTCACTGATCGTCCTAAACCGCTAGCGGTGATTTCGTTTGAAATATGCCACAGACGTATACCGCCAAGTGCATCAAGAGTGAACCCAGGAACGTCGAGGACACGATAGCCCCCTTGAAGGGTTCCCATAAATTGCTTCGTGTCTACACTTCCTGCAACGTCTATAGCAGGCAACTGTGAAGTGCCCGGAAACCTGTATGTGTCACTATCCGTTGTGTCCGTGTACATCACATTCGCAGAAAGCACGAAGCGGTCATATCGGCCCCAAACATTTATGAAACCTGCAACATTGAGCCCGTCCCGGCCATCTGAGAATGAACGATCGACCCCAACTGTCGGCCCCAGCCCAAAAGGAGAAACCTCCCCTTTCAGTCCGGTCGCCCATATATATGGGGTAACTTGCAATGCGAAGCTTGGACGCACAGCCTCTGACGAGGGCGCAACGTTCTGCTCATTATAGACAGTATCTGCTGCATAAACATTATGCGGAACATATAACGCCAGCCCGAATATCAAAATGCGCCAATTCAAAACAATGCCCCTTCCCCCCAAAATATCGCTGAACGAAACGCTTGGTCCAACTATGCGATATCTAAAATAAGCAGTCACAGATTTCTAACTAGAATACAATGCCCTTGAAAGCATGTTTCTCTGTGAAATAAGGCTAATAAGATCGCTATTTTATCACTTTCATTTGCAAATTTATCATCAAATGAATAACCATCGACAAACTGGGGATTTAGAGACGGGGAATATTGTTACATGCATAAGAAGCATTTTCGTATGCGAAGCTCTTTCTGTGGCTCCGGCCTTATAATTGGAGCTTTATTTTTTGCTGCTTCATTAACACCCAGTCTGATACCACGTAATTACGTCTTTCAGGGTATTTTAGCGGGCGTGGCTTTTGGTTCGGGTTATGGTATCGGCGTGTTTCTGCGTTGGTTGTGGTTATCCTTGGAGCTGCCCAGCCTGGATGCTAGAATCTTAAAATATGCAAGAATACTAGCCGCTATCATCTGCCTAATCACCATGCTTATGGCGTTGCATCAAACGGCAAGCTGGCAAAATTCCATCCGCAGCGTTTTGAGTATGGAGCCTGTAGAAAGCGGTTATCCATTCAGTGTCAGCGCACTTGCACTCGTGAGCTTTGGCGTTCTACTTCTCCTCGCGCGTGGCATAATCGTTCTTGGCCGGACCGTAATCAATAAGCTCAATAACTACCTCCCCCGCAGAGTATCCATTATCGTCGGCGCAGCAATTACGTTTGCTCTTATATTCACAATCGCAAACGGCGTTTTAGTGGAATATTCATTCCGCGTATTAGACAGTTCTTTTCAAAGATTTGACGCTCTCATTGAACCGGACCGTCCGCAGCCGCTCATAGCGGAACGTGCTGGCAACCCTCAATCGAAACTTGATTGGCGACAACTGGGCCGCGCCGGTAGAGAATTTGTTGCTTCAGGACCGACGGCATCCGAGATTAGTGAATTTAACAAACGAACCGCTCTCGAGCCTATCAGACTTTACGCTGGATTGCAGGTCGCAGACACACCCGCTAAACGCGCCGGATTGTTATTGGATGAACTAAAGCGCACAGGTGCTTTTGATCGCGCAGCACTGGTTGTCATCACACCCACCGGCACGGGATGGGTCGACCCATCTGCGATTGATGGACTGGAGTTCTTGTTTGACGGTGATGTTGCAAGCGTTGCCTTGCAATACTCTTATTTGAACAGCCCACTTTCGCTGTTGTTTCAACCAGAAAACGGCGTTGCTTCTTCACAGGCACTTTTCCGGGCCGTTTATGACCACTGGAAAAAGCTACCGGTCGATCAGCGTCCCGAGCTATACCTTCATGGATTGAGCCTGGGTGCCTTCAATTCCCAACGTTCTATCACTTTTTTTGATATTCTCGGAGATCCAATCAACGGCGCGGTCTGGAGTGGTCCACCATTTCCAAGTGAAAATGGCGTTCTCTGACCAATAATCGCGATGCCGGATCAACCGAATGGTTGCCGGTTTTTCAGGATGGACGGTTTGTGCGCTTCATGAATCAGAATGGCGCTCCTGAAGGCAATACGACACAATGGGGCAATACGCGTTTCGTCTATTTACAATATGCCAGCGATGCGATCACATTTTTTGATAAAAGCCTAGCATACCGGGAAGCTGACTGGATGAGATCGCCAAGAGGTCCTGACGTATCGCCCATGCTGGGATGGTATCCGATTGTGAGCATGCTACAAATACTCATCGATATGCCTTTGGCGGACACGGTGCCGATGGGCTACGGACACGTCTATGCACCGGATCACTATTTAAATGCGTGGTTAGAAGTGACTGGCGTAGAGGGTTGGAGCGCTGAACAAATAGAGGCGCTTAAAAAGCATCTCAATAATCGAGCTCAGCGTAAAGATGGGTATGAGCATCGTGGTGGCTAAATATGTAACGCCGCAAATCTACGTCAGTAAGGCAAAAATTCGTCGCAGATCATCAACAGTCTATCATTTTGGAATTCACTGAATGACCGCAGTATTTCAGCTCTCTGTCTATACGTCCTTCTTAGCTTTTACGGCATTAGGTGTTGTATTTTTTTATTCGGACGTCTGGTTTTGTACGGGCGTGCGAAGCAAGCAAAACATAATCACAGTGCTACTCGGTCAGGTAGCACACAAATCTTTATGCGATGCACGACATAAACCAGAGAAACGTGATTAAACTTTCGATTTTCCTTAGCTTATACAGAAGTCACAAATTCTTGGGAGGCACGAATAGCCCAATTAACAAGCTAAAGTTAATGGGGCTGATTTCCGCGAATATACCATCGGGGTGTTTACAATAAGCTGGCTGTGAGGCTGCGTCACTAAACCAGCCTTCATATAGTGCCTGCCCGGTTTTCCGGGCGTTCGGGCCGATTTCAGCGAGAATCGCTGGACTGTGTTTCGCAGATCGTGCGCGTGCACGCTCAAACTCAGATCGAATGTTGATTGCACGTCGCTGTGATAATTTCCCCTCCGGGCCTGTGCCTTGCCCTCCCCTCCCCCGAAACGCTGTTTTCCGCAACTTTCGCCAGATTAGGTCACTGAGGCGCGTTAGGGCGTCTTTATGCACCCCCGATCATCTGGTGCCTGAAAAACCCACTGACGCGGCTTAGTTACATACTAAATCCACGCTTGCAACCGAGCATTTTCTAATGCATTTCTTATTTGTACAAAGCCGCTTCAAGTCGCTCGAGAAACAGTCGTGTCAAAACGTCAGGCCAACAGTTCACTGCCACGTCCCGCTCGCCTCATTGGTTACGCACGCGTCTCGACCGACGATCAGGTCCATGATGCGCAAATGGATGAGTTACGGGTCGCTGGCTGTAATCGCATCTTTCAGGAACATAGTTCAGGGGCTTCACGCGCCCGTCCGGTGCTAGCCCGACTGCTTTCAGAACTCGTGGCCGGTGATGTTCTCGTCGTAGTGCAGCTTGATCGCCTTGCCCGCTCGGTCAGTCACCTTCTGCAGGTTATCGAAGATCTCGAACAACGCGACATCCACTTTCGATCGATCCGAGATCCGATCGACACATCCACGCCACAGGGCATGTTTTCTCTGGAGGTGCTGGGCGCCGTTGCACAACTCGAACGCGCGCTGATCGCTGAACAGACCAAAGCGGGAATCAAGGCTGCAAAATCACGCGGCAAGCTTCCCGGCAATCCCGGCTTGAGAGAACGCCGACCGGAGGCAATTCGGGCGGTGTCGCAAGCGCGTAACAAGCGCTATCTCGATGAGCTGATCACCTCGGCACAGACCTGGTTGCCTCTGGTGCAGCAAATGCGCCCGGTCCATAGCTGGGACAACATCGTACAGGTGCTCAATCGGCGCGGGCATGACTGGACTGTCGAGCGGTTGCGCCGTGCGGTGCATCGTCTGGTTCGCGAAAAAATCGCCGACAAGAAGCTTCTGGCCCGATCCCCTCGCCGCATCCCGTCTGATCACCTGATGAAACTGGTCGCCGCATTTGCGATTGCCGATCCCGGATTGTCGCTTCGCGATATTGCAGCTCAACTCGATCAGATGGGAGAGCGGCCAGCGCGTGGTGGACGCAAATGGCAGCCTTCCTCTGTTCGCCACCTTTTAGATGAAGCGCACCGTTTCGGTCTCATTCGTCGCTAAGCGCTTGACGGACCATTCTTCGAAGAAGCCGTCTTTCAATCAAGGTGATAGACAATCGCCGGTCATTTGAACTTTCGATAATACAGCCCAACACACCGTTACAAGTGCTGCCCAACGTCCATACGCCCGTGCAAAATACGCACAACAAGCAGCATGTTCTCGTGCTCCCGAAAATAGATTACATGGGATCCGACAGCATATTTGAGATAACCTGGTCGGATGTCCGTTAACCGACCACGCTTGCTCCCGTCCATTAACCCTTCAAAAGCATCCATTACGTCATTGATGTAGCTGTTTGCTTGCTCTAACGACCATTCGCGTAAGGTGTAAACCCAGATATCTTCGAGATCAGCCTCGGCAAGCGGTGTAAGCTGATAACCATCAAAGCGCATGCTTCGTCTTCATTTTCTGCAGGAAGCCCTCACGATCCAAGGGCTTCGACTGACCAGACTCTTCGCCCGCAATCAGCGCCTCCTGCAAGGACCTAACGCGCGTTTCATGTTCTTCTAAAAGGCGCAATCCTGCACGCACAACATCACTGGCAGAGCCATAGCGCCCTCCCCTCACCTGTGAATCGACGAAATTGGCGAAGTGATCACCGAGGGTAACTGATGTGTTTCGTGACATATATTCACTCCTTTACGCGATTGTACCAATAATTGGTACCAACGCAAGAGCGATTGCCCAGTTCGTATACGGCGCCAAACAAAACGGGTTCAACGCCAAGCTCAGTGAGCTTCTAGCTTCCGCTGAGCTACACTGAGGTATTGCAATTGGCAGTTATGAGGCCCGAATTGGTCTGTCCGGTTTCGGTGGACGCAATTGCAATAGCCGCCAGAAAACGGGACGGGCGTCTATGATCTTTAACAATCCTCGTTGTGACCGTTAAATGAGCGACCCGGATTTGCCGAAAGCAGACACAAGAGCATATGAGGACATTGCGACCATTTTGGCGTAATTTGCTATCGTGCTGGCGTACTACGATAATGTATTGTCGCGGAACACAGCCTATCTCTTGGTTATCGAAATACAGCGAGGCTGAGATGTTCACCAAAGGAAAGAAAACGGCTCTGGTCACCGGCGCATCGTCGGGCATGGGCAAGTCTATTGCAAAGCGCCTGATCAAGGATGGTTATCAGGTTTATGTCGCGGCGCGCAGCGTCGACAAGATGGCAGATCTCGCCAACCTCGGTGCTCAGCCACTGCGCATCGACGTCTCGAAGGACGAAGAGATCGTTGCGGGCGTCGAAACCATTCTGGCCCAGACCGGCGGCGTCGATGTTCTGGTCAACAATGCCGGATTCGGCCTTTATGGACCGGTGGAAGAAATCCCGCTGGATGAGGCCCGTTACCAGTTCGAGGTCAACATGTTCGGCGCCGCGCGCCTGACGCAGTTGCTCCTGCCCGCCATGCGCGAGAAGAAAGCTGGTACCATCGTCAACATCACCTCCATGGGCGGTAAGATCTACACCGTGCTCGGGGCTTGGTATCATGCAACAAAACATGCACTGGAAGGCTGGTCGGACAGCCTGCGCCTTGAGGTCGAACCCTTCGGTATCCGCGTTGTCATCATCGAGCCGGGCCTGATCGAAACCGGCTTTGGCGATGCCGGACAGCAGGGCATTGCCGAGCGTTCCAAGAACGGCCCCTATGAAAAGATCGCCAATGGCGTGGTCAAGTCGATGCAGTCCAGCTACGGCCAAAATCGCGGCACCAACCCGGACGTCATCGCAGAAACTGTCTCCAAGGCCATAGCATCATCGCGCCCGAAGACCCGCTATGCGGTCGGCGCTTATGCCAAGCCGATGATCTGGATCCGCAAATGGCTCGGCGACCGCATTTTCGACCGTATGATCAAGAGCCAGATGTAAGAGAAAAGCGGAGGTTACCATGTCCAGGTTCCCTGTCGACAAGTGCAAGATTCCTCAGGCCTTTTGGCGCGCTGTCGAGCGCGCCCGCATCCCGCCCGCCGCATTGCTCCGACAGGCAAAGCTGCCGGTGACATTGCACGTCTCAGACGACGCTTGGGTGACAACGGCACAATACTTTGCGCTCTGGCGTGCCCTTGAAGAGCTGACCGGCGATCCAGCGATCGGCCTGACTCTGACCATCGAGACCGACACATCCGTGCATCCGCCAGCCACTATGTCGGCCTTCTTCGCCAAGGATTTTCGCGATGGGCTGGTGCGTCTGGCCCGGTTCAAGCGGCTCTGCACGCCCGAGGAACTCACCCTTGTCGAAAAAGGCCGCGAAGCGCAGGTTTTGGTGGACTGGATCCATGCCGTCGAACTGGAGCCAGATGCAGCAGCCGATGTGACCTTTGCCGCCATACTGGAGCTGGGACGACGCGGCACCGGCCGGCATATCGTGCCGATCCGGGTGGAGATGACCCGCTCCGGACCGCTGAGCCAAGCTCATCGGGACTATTTCGCCGCTCCAGTCATCTTCAACTCATCGCGCAATGTCCTGGTCCTCGACGTTGCAGATCTCGACCGGCCCTTTGCCGGGCACAATCCCGAGCTACTGGCCATTCTGACACCGGCATTATCCAGTGCGTTAAAGGAGATCGACGCGCAAAGCTCCTTGCCCGAACAGGTCAAGATCGTGCTCAAGCGTAGGCTGGCCAGCGGCAAGCCGGAACTGGCCGATGTGGCGGACGCGCTGGGGTTCAGCGAGCGAACTCTCCAAAGGCGCATTGCCGAAGCGGGCACCTCATTCCGGCACCTGCTGGAAGCCTCGCGGAAGGAACTGGGTCGCGACATGCTGACCAGTGGCGTCAATGGCACTGAGGAAATCGCTTATCTGCTCGGTTATCAGGACACCAGCTCATTCTATCGCGCCTTCCGCGAATGGGAAGGCGTCACCCCAAGCCAATGGCGCGATGACAATATCGGTCGTGGTGAGCAGTTATTTAAGCCAAGGTTGTAGCATTTTGAGGTCAGCTTTTGCGCATTTGACTCCCAGAGCAGATTGTCCGCTCCCCCCTTTCAGGAACGCCGTCAGCATGATCGCTGGAACGACTGCTTTGAGGACCCCGATGCGCCACGTGAATGTCTGCCATGATGGCGCATAGTGGTCATTCGCCGCATAGCGAGTTGCCGTATGCTTGCAACTTTGCCAGTCCCGCCTCCAATCATTAGCGTCTTTGGGTGCATAGATCGATTTCACACGAAAACGACGGTGCAAGAAAAGTCTCTTATCGCCGCTGAACGACTCGACAGCAATGAGGCCTAGAACAGCCGATGAGCTCTCGCATCATTAACTTTCTCGATTAGTGCCAGCTTCTTGACCATCCTTCAGAGCGATAATGCAAATCAGCATTTGCTGAAGCATAATTGTTGATTTCCGAGAAAAATTTGCTGCATGTTCGGCGATCACGCATCGTGATCCATTAAATGCAGCGATCAAACACCTAGTTTTGCGGTGAACGGAGTAAGCAGAACGCCTCGCCACGGAAGCGAAGTGCAACATAGGTACATTGGTTCATATGAGCAATCAGACAGGCCTGCTCCGGTGCTGCCATTTCTTCCATCGTACAGCGCTCTTGCGCACATACGTCACTATAAATCTGACCGGTGGGGATATAAGCAACGTAAAGTGAGGTCCTCGATCCTTTTGGGTTGAGTGTCTCAAACGCAGCTATCAACCTCTCGAAGGCTGTGCGATCCTCGCCCACAGGGTTAAGATCAATCCCCAACTCGCCGACCTCGCCTACCATTTTCATATAACGTAGATGCTCGGCTTCAGAACAAACAAGTCGATCAGCCTTCGCGGAGATCGAATACACCAACATTATGGCACTGAAGATAATCGCTAACTTCCGCATTTTTCCCTTTCCGTCTATGCCTTGCGTGCCGTGTAGGTTTTCGTTTTTCGCGTCAAATCTCATTAGTCTGACAAACAGGCGCAATTAAAATCGACATCATCGGCTTGGACAACCCGGAAGCGATTACTCCAGTTTGCACGTTGGAACGAACGACTTATTATAATCGTCGTTCATTTTGCGCGCTTCTTCGGTGTATTCGAGCGGCGTTCTGTTCGGTGGCGGCGGCCAGGTGAAAGCTTCGTTAGCGCATTTGCGAGCAGCTGCCCAACAGGCAAGGCCGCGCGGATCTGACCCGTAGGACGAGATTCCGTTGCTGATCTTCGGCATTTGTAAAGCCTGCTTTTCAGCCTCTTCCCGCCGACTTGCCGGATCGCCTACATTCTTGAACTGATAATGTCCATCCGGCGAAACGTGGCCCTCCTCCACGCTGAAAGACAACGCCCCATTCGCCCGACAGATAATGTGGTCCTTTTCCACCGCTTCAGGTCCATAAGACGCAGGCATGTAAGGCCAGCGAATAATTACCTCCAGTGCACCTCCCACCTGACGCATGGAACCAATGTCCACCATTGCATCAGTTGGTGACTTGTCCCCACTGCTGGAAACCCATTGAGCCGAACCGCCTGCGATCCACTTCTGATCCACTTTCTCCGCAACGCTAACATCGGCAACCAGTATGGCGGCAACGGCGGAGAGAATACCGGATATTCGCATTAAGGCCCCTACGAACTGTTCGATGAAAGAATAGGTTTGTCAGCATAGTTTCCAATTCTGACTTCCGCTACGCGCGATTGTCATGAAACAACGCCTGAAACTTCCTCACCCACACTCTTTTCGGTGCCTATCTAAAACCGATCTCTCTTGACTATTCGTCAGGTTATAGACCTGAGCCGGCTTCCACGAACTCTTGTTCTCAGCTGAGAACACATCTTGTTTGGTCACTTCGCGCGACAGCGTAGGGCCCTACCTGATCGCGGGTAATTGCCTTTTCTGCCTGGATCGCGTTAACCTATCATTAACTTTAAAGTTGTTGACGACTCACATCGATCCGGTCATTCTGACGCTCAATCCGATTATTTTCCTTGTTGAGCGATTTTAATGATCCACAGCGCCAATGCCACTAATGTCAAGCAGTCCGTAGAAAAGTCGTTAACTCGGCTTATTGAAGCGGACGCCGACACACTGAGCGCCCAGCTTCAACACCTTCGCGCACGCGCATTCCCGCCGACAGCACAGAAAGAGTTACGTAAATTTGCTCCCGGCGAGGCAGCAAAGCTGATTGGAATCAGTGACGTTTATCTCCGCACCCTCGTAAACGACGGTGTTATTGGAGACGCGGAAAAGAACGCCGCTGGTAGGCGCCTCTATTCCTTGGAGCAGATCCATGCTATCCGGCATCACCTGAGTAATAATAAAAAGAGCTATGACCAACGTCGTAGAGAAGACGATCGACTTCAAGTAATAGCCGTTACTAATTTCAAAGGTGGCTCAGGCAAAACCACTACCGCTGCACATTTAGCGCAGTACTTTGCACTTCGCGGTTATCGTGTTCTAGCCGCAGATCTAGATCCTCAAGCGTCATTGTCTGCCTTATTTGGAATACAGCCGGAATTTGACCTCGAACCTAATGAGACGCTTTACGGTGCAATCAGGTATGATGAAGCTCAACGGTCACTCAAAAGCATCATAAAAGCTACATATTTCAGCGGACTCGATATCATACCTGGTAATCTCGAATTGCAGGAATTTGAACACGAAACTCCTCGCGCCTTAACATCAGCGTCGCGATCAACTGACAAATTGTTTTTCACACGAGTAGCATCCGCGCTGAAAAGTGTGGAAGACGACTATGATATCGTGGTTCTCGATTGCCCCCCTTCGCTTGGTTACCTGACCCTGTCGGCACTCTGTGCCGCAACTTCGGTGCTTGTAACAATTCATCCCCAAATGCTCGATGTAGCATCAATGAGTCAATTCTTGCACATGACCGCTGGCCTTTTTGATGTTGTTGAAAGAGCAGGAGGCAATGCGAACTATGATTGGTTTCGCTATGTGCTTACTCGTTACGAACCAAACGACGGCTCCCAGTCGCAGATCGCGGGCCTTCTTAAAGGACTATTCGGAGATCGGGTACTAACTAATTCGATGGTCAAGTCCGCCGCGATATCAGACGCGGGAATTACGAAACAAACCCTTTACGAGGTCGGCCGCGAAAACTTTCATCGGCAGACGTATGATCGTGCGATCGAAGCTCTCGACGCCGTCAATCATGAACTCGAAGAACTAGTGAGAGATGCGTGGGGTAGAAAATGAACAAGCGCCGTGATGCTTTACGAGATTTTCTAACACCGATTACGACTAACCATGAGTTCTCAGCTGAGAACACACCTAGACGGCCGCAGGTGTCTTCAGGCGCATTGCAAAGCATGAATGATGCCATCACCGGCCTATCGAATGAAGCTGACGAGCTTCGCAAAGCGCTATCCGATGGCCAAGCTATTGTAGAGCTCGATGCAAATCTCATTGATGCATCCTTTGTCAAAGATCGCCTAGATGAGCATACAGGCGCGGATTTTGACGCTTTATTGAATAGCATTCAGGAGAACGGTCAGGCAGTACCCGTGCTTGTAAGACCAAATCCTGATCAATCCGGCCGTTATCAACTTGCTTACGGACATCGGCGCGTTGCGGCCCTTAAACAGCTTGGCCTAAAGGTCAAATCGTTCATTCGAGACCTGTCCGACGACGAGTTGATTATAGCGCAAGGTAACGAAAACCTTGAACGCAAAGATCTCTCTTTTATTGAGAAGGCATTATTTGCTCGGCGCCTGGAAGACCGTGGAACGACGAGAGCGGTGATCATGGCAACGTTCGGTACCTCATCGAGAGGCGTTTTATCCGAAATGATTGCGTTGGCACGAAAGTTACCTGAAGAGCTCATACAGGCTATTGGCGCAGCGCCAGGTATTGGACGTCCGAAATGGGATTCGATGGCTACACTGCTAGCCAATAAGCCTAACGCGTTTGAAACCGTTATTCGGAACGAAACTCTGCAGACTCTAAATAGTACCGAACGCTTTGAAGCGATCTTCGCGTCGCTTAAGCAAGCGAACAAAGTATCAACAAACACAGCGGGTCATGCCTGGCGATCTGATGACTCACAATTAAGAGCAGTTACCAAATCCAAACCTAAAGGATATGCTGTCGAGTTCTCAGAGCCTGAAGGAAAAGCGTTTGGAGCGTGGATATCGGATAATATGAAGCGCTTATATGAAGAATATAAGGACAGTAAACAGCCCAATTAGGAGACTTAGCAAAAGAAAAAGGCCCCCAAACGTTACCGTCGTGGAAGCCTCTCTCAAAGTTCTAGCAGACTGAGAATCGCATTTCCCCGAATCGGTGTCAAGAGTCGTAAGCGTCTTTTTGGCGGTTGGATTTCTTTTGCCTTTTGAAAGGTGAGAGGGAATGCAAATTCTGAAAACTGACACGTCCGCATTTCTTGGGCGAATGAAGGTCTTTGCCCAAAATTTTGATCGGCAGGAAAAACCTGAGCAGGGGAGGGGCATAAACAGATGGGCGCTTTACAAACAACTCTGCGTAGCTAAGGCAGAATTCGGTCTGAACGATCGTTGCCTAGCTGTGCTGAGTTCGCTGTTGTCATTTCTGCCTGACGATGAATTACTTGAGAAAAGCGGCATCGTCGTTTTCCCATCCAATAGACAGCTTTCGCTACGCGCCCATGGCATGCCGGAGTCCACACTGCGCCGACATCTGGCATCTCTGATTGAAGCTGGAATCATTGCGCGCAAAGATAGTCCGACGCGCAAACGGTATGCTCATAAAGATAAGGAAGGCGGCGTCGAACTTGCTTTCGGCTTTTCATTTGCGCCCTTGCTCGATCGCGCATCTGAAATTGCTGCAATCGCGGATAAAATTCTCGCCGATCAGAAAACACTGAAGCGTCTTCGCGACGAAGTGTCGGTCATGCGCCGAGATATGGCGGCAGCTTTTGCGGATAGCGCCAAAGAAACAGGTGAGCTCAGTGAGCGTCTCGAAGCATTGTTCATTCGTTTCCGTGCCGTTGTCGACGCTATCCCTCGCCGCGCGTCTCTTGATGAACTGTCCGCTATCAAGGCCGATCTTGAAGCCATTGGTGGCGAAATAGCTATCGCTTTGAAAACAATAGAGATTGTTCCAGAAATGAGCGGCAGCGTCGCTCAATCTAAGCGGCAGCATAATGAATCCCTGCCAGAATCCTTTTTTGAATCTCAAAATGGCGAAAAGAATGATTTGAAGGTGCTTTCGTCGGAAGCATCCGTTCCTGTCGACAGCGAAAGTGAAAACTCTGATCGAACTCGAACTTCAATTTCTCTCGATCAAGTGCTTCGAACCTGTCCAGATATCCGTGAGTATGGTGCTAAAGGGATTAACACATGGCGTGAGCTTTTCGATGCTTCGCGGATTGTCTCTGGCTTTCTCGGCATCAGTCAGTCAGCCTATCAGGAAGCTATACATTTCATGGGCGCAGAAACCGCTTCAACCGCTATTGCGTGGATCCTGCAGAAACTGGCGTCGATCAACTCGCCTGGTGGATATCTGCGATCTCTGACGCAGAAGGCGAGGGGAGGGACCTTTTCAATCAGTCAGCTTCTGTTTTCAGGGATGAAGGCCAATGGCGGACAAGTCTCTGCGTAATCCAGTCCAAGCGAGATTCGACCGGCTGCGGTCCTTTGTCTGGCGTGAGAACTCGTCGCTGTTGATTTGCGTTACATGTTGAACCAGCGGGGCGCGGACGATAACCTGTACTTATCAGAGGTTATAAGCCCGTATGGTTAACGTCACGGTAACGAAAGCAATGGCTATATTCGGTTTCATATCGGAGAATTTATCCAATACATTGACTATGTTAGTCTATGGAGTGCGGGTAATGTTCAGGGGTTAAGCGGGGCAGGTATGGTGGCAGTGCCATTTTACCGGGCAATTGCACGCAGTATCGCAATCTATCATAATCCGGTCTTTGACAGAAGATTGCTTACAATTGCATTTTGAAGAAGGCGCGGATGATAGAGCTCGATATTGATAGTTTGGATGAAGACATGTTGACGGCACTGAACCGTCGCATCGTTGAGCGATTGCAGTTTCTCCATCAACAAAAGACAGCCGCTGTGCTGCAGGAGATCAAGCTCGGCAGTGGCGTGATGTTTGAAGGGCCAGATGGTACGATGGTTCGAGGCTTTGTTATTCGTCGCAATCGCAAGACAGTGACGGTGCACACGGATGACGACAAACAGTGGAATGTTTCACCGTCGTTACTGAGCTTAACGGGCGGTCATATTATGGATAAAGCACCAACAAGAGCAGGGCAGGTGGTCCCATTCTCAAAGCCTGGCCGTCGTAAGTAAGTAGGATCAGGCTTTTGCGATAATGAGAGCTGCAAGCTCCGGGGTCGTTGGCCGTTGAGTGGGCACGCCAAGCCGGTCGCCGAGGTAGTGCCAGAAGGAAAGCCCGAGTTTCTTGCAGGTCTTCATAAGACCCAGCATGGTATCGCGGGCGATACGTCCATCCCGGCTCATGGTGCCGCCGGAGATTTTTCGTTTAGTGACGCAGCTGCGCTGATCATTCTCGGAAGCATTGGTGTGCAACGGGATTTCTGGTCGTTCGAGAACTTTCAGCAATTCCTGTTTACGACGCAGTAAGTGTGCCAGAAGCTTATCCAGATCAGTATATCCGGTGCGGATGGAAAAGATCCGATCGAACCTGACTTCAAGGGCCTGAGCTGCACGTCGGCTGGGACTTCGGGCAAAGTCTTTCAAAAGCTTGTAAAAGAGCCAGATGAGTTTGCGCAGCATTTCGACATGTTCCATCTGCTGTGGTTTTGCTGGCATCAGCTTGTGCAACAAGCGTTCAGCATGCACCCAGCACAGGGCATGGTCTCCCACCCGGAACTGCCCCGCATCGTCAGAGACAATCACCGTATTGCCCATAAGCCCGTGATATCGGATAGCTCCCCATAGACCAGCTTCGCTGACAATTCGAAGTACATCTTTGTCGAAGATATCAACGCCGTTGCTGAGCAGATGCTCAAGAAACGGCACCTGATTGGGAAAGTGCTGTGGTTTGCGGGTTCGCAAGAGCGCTATGATTGCAGGATCGGTGTTACGGGCCAGCAAATAATCAAAAGCCGCATCGTTGAGAACATAATCCCGGTAATTACCGCGTAGCAGAGCGAGAAAGTTCAGCCGTGATTTCGTCTTTGTGGTTCGAAAGACGCTAAAATGCGCGTTGCCGATATGAGTAGTATAGAAGCTATCGCGGGCATGTCGGGCACCGGTGTCGTCGACCGTCACATAGGCGGCTGACACCAGACCAGCATATAGAACTGCCGCATCTTCAGCCACAAACCCATCCATCTTCTTTGTCAGCAGACGAACAACCTGTCGTTTCGAGATGTCCACGCCGATATCGTTCAACAGCGTCGATAGTCGTTCCATCGTCACCTGGCCCTGTGCGTGCAGCATGAAACAGAGCCGCCGCAGATTAGGTCCGTAACCTCCGACGATTCCTGTAGGCAGCGGCGCAAGAATTGTTTTACCGTCCGGTGTCACCCAACATTCGCGCCGGTAATGAATAATCTCAGCGCGCAAAACCACATCCCGAACGTAACAGCTTTTGTAACCTTTAAAGCGTGATCCAGCCGGAGCATTGGCATGAAGAACAACATCACGGTCAACGCGTTCGACATCCCGTTTTGGTCCACGTGGTTTCTTTTTGCTTGGCTGTTTATCCTGCGCCTTCGCGTCTGTGGCCTTGTCCATGCCTGACGGTTTGAACGGTGGTCGTGGTGGCAGGTTTTTCAGCCGCGCAATTTCATCGCGAAGCAGTTGATTCTCGACTTTAAGCTGGGTGTTTTCCAGACGAAGCTCGGCATTCTCCTTACGGAGTGCTGCATTCTCAGCTTCCAGTCTCTCAAGCCGAGCCTCTGCATGTTCTGCTTTCTCAACCAGACCTGTGACCAGACTGCGCAACGCATTCAGTGAAAGCGTATCAGCATGCTTGGGCGAGGGAAGCGTTCTCTTCGGCATCTCAACAGAGAATCATGATTTGCCAAAATCAGGAATCCCATAGGCATGAAATATCGATGCGAAACTCGCGATATGCACAGTGTTTGATATTTCTGACTTCGACTCAAAATCAAAAGAACTGCCAACAAATATGCCCCGGTTACTAAGCGGGGTAAGCGTGGCAAATTCGGTGGCAATGTCGAACGCGTAGGCAATCTCGGCAGACCCGATGCGCGCTGCTGTACTGATCTTGCGAGCGGTCAGCGTTCCTGGTTCGAAAGGGGAGGGGAGTGTTCAGGCCCGCGCCGCGATCAATGTCGCGAGCGGCGGGATCGGCTCCGGACTGCCGATCTCCAGCCGGTCGCCCAGATAGTGCCAGAACGATAGACCCAGCTTCTGGCACGTCTTCATCTATCCAAGCAGCGTATCGCGGGCAATGCGGCCGTCACGGCTCATTGTGCCGCCAGAGATCTTCCGCTTGATGACGAAGCTGCGCAGATCGTTTTCCGAAGCGTTGGTGTTGAGCGGGATTTCCGGGCGGTCCAGCACCCGCAACAGCTCGGCCTTGCGGCGCGACAACCGCAACAGGAGCTTGTCGACTGCAACGCGGGAGACCCTTTGAGCCAGGCTGACCCGCTTGGGCGGCAATTACATCTCATGGCAAAATCGGTTGGCCGTGATATCCACAAGATGCATGCTTTCGTACGGTTTCGCGAATTACTTGAGACTGGGTTGCGTCGTCGCTTTGCAGCCTGGTTTGAGCCGGAGCATAATATAGTCGAGCCGGGTAGTTCCTTTTTCGCAAAGCGTTTCGCGGATATGGACTGCGGGATCGCCACGCCAAGGCTTACAGCTCGATTTGAGGCCGGCAGACTTAGTTACCACCCAGGCGGTACACGCCCTGACTTATCGGCAGATGCCACCGAAACGCTTTGGGGCACCTATTTCGCGAACATCTTCAATCCGGCACGGGTAAAGCTGAATGCGATGCGCGCGGAAATGCCTAAGAAGTATTGGAAGAACCTACCCGAAACGCGCCTGATTCCAGATATGTTACGAGATGCCGAGTCGCGAGTGGAGCGAATGCGCGTGGCCGCAGAAACGTCACCAGCGGCTGGCGCAGTCGCGATTTCGACCCGTTATCGCGCTGCGATGCCACAAGCGCCCGAGTTCCCTCAGACAATGGTCGAAGCGCGAGCGGCTGCCGGACATTGTCGGCGATGTGGATTATGCGAGGCTGCAACCCAGACTGTTTGGGGTGAGGGGCCCGAAGACGCTGAGCTCATGATTGTAGGAGAACAGCCGGGTGATCGTGAGGATCTGGAAGGTCGACCGTTCGTAGGTCCGGCAGGTCACCTCTTGCGTGAAACCATGGTTGCAGCAGGAGCAGAAGTTAGGCAGACATGGCTGATCAATGCAGTTAAGCATTTCAAGTTCATGCCGCGTGGCAAGCGCCGCCTGCATCAAAATCCTGACCGGCAGGAAATCCTGCATCGTCGCTGGTGGCTGGGGCTCGAATTGGCTTTCATCCGTCCACGCATGGTGGTTGAGTTGGGGGCCTCTGCGGCGTTCGCTCTGACGGATAACAACGCTCCTCTTACTTCGCGACGCGGTCAGGCTGAAATTGGGTTACATGATGGACCGGTGCTGATCTCCTGGCATCCATCCTATATCTTGCGGTTAAACGACAGTGTCGCGAGAGAACGTGCAAGGCGTGAATTGATCGAAGATATAATCCAAGCCGCTCGCATGGACGTATCTTTCTGACCTGTCAATGTTTCAGCTTCGATCAGGAGAGATCAATAAAAGGAAGCCGCCGGCGCGTTCGGTGTGTTAGTTCACTGACAGCAGTGGCCATTACTGCTCCAATGTCGGCACTTGCCGTAATTCCCTGCACGAAAGGCTGGTCGTGCATCAGATACGGCAGTGCGCCGAACGCAATCTTGCCACGTGCAATGTCCGGTGCCAGCAAAGTGTAGTCGTCTGAGACGTCCGGAATATCCTCTCCGACCGAAACGAGTTGCCGGCGCAGTGACGGAAACGGCAAATCCTTCGTCTTGAGTGGCTTCTGGCCTCGGGCGTCGATGAACACGTCGAATGTCCGTACTTCCGTGCCAATGGCGATGACGGTGTGATCCTTCCTTACCTCCATGTCGTAATCGTGCCCAAGTTCGAGGACGTCTATCAGGCCGGCCTTGCGCAGCGCCAGCAGTCTGCGGATCGATTCCGACGGGATGGCAGCATAGTTGTCAACGAAGACCTTGCAGAGTCCTGTATCGAACCGCTCGCGGTCCTCTTCATTGAGACGCGGAATGATCTCCTGCACGACCTCGTGCAGCCGAAGGATTGCATAGCGCCAGGGGACGGTATGCTTCTCCCGCTTGTTGCGCTCCACTTCTTTGAGATTGTATTCTGCCCAGCGGAACGCATCGTGGTTTTGCCGATCATCAAAGTACGCGTCAGCGAAGCTGTCAGCGTCGAGCTTCGAAAGTGAAACACGCTCACTCCAGGCCGGATCGGCCACCTCGATTTCGCGCGCGACCAGGGCAAATATCCTGTCAAGCAAGCCACTCTCGCCAGTCTGGATCTCCCTGTTGATCGCCTGCTCCGTGGCAATCTGCAAGGGCTCGTAAGGGATAGGGCAATAAAAATCCGCTTCTGGCAGGATGCCTGAACGGGACATAAGCGTTATCGCCAGACTTTTACTGTCCGGGTCAAGGTCGAAGCTCAGGTTGTCGTTATCTTCCTCAATGAAGCTTCCATGTTGGGCAACGACCGCCATTGCTGCGTCGATGGCGCTAAGCGATGTTCCCATAATACCCACTTTACACGCAGGTATCCTAGCTTCGATCAGTCCAGACCAGGGGCTGGGATAATAATTGCGCGTTGCCTTTTCATCATCGGGCCAGACGTGTCCGGTGGCGATGACGACGAGATCGAAGAGTTTCGAATCGAGCTTCCCCTCAGACCAGAGCTTTACACCATTGGTGGTGGCTTCGATATCCGTTACCTCGCTGGATTCGTGCACTTCGACTGCAAATCCTTTTCGACGCGCTGCCTCGACAAGAGCCAGAAACTGATCCCGGAAATATTCGCCCAGCAGAATGCGAGGCAGGAATTGTCGATCGTGAAGATCTTCCTTGTCGACCCGGTATCGAGCGAGACGCGTCTCGTCCTGCTCGCGCAGCCAGTCGAGATAGGTCGAGGTAATCGGTGGTATCTCGATGCTGGCGATGTTGGCCAGCATCATCCGGCTGTTCTCATCGTCATTATAAGGCATGCCTACGCCAGCTTCATCTTCCTTCTCGTAGATCGAGATGGACATTTGCTCTGCGAATTTGAGCAGCGAGAAGAAAGTATAAATCCCGGTCGGACCGGTGCCGACGATAGCAATGTTCTTCATGGGCAATTACCAATTTCTCCACATTCCAATACATGCGGTTAACGGCCCGGCTGGGCCGGGCCGCTTGTGTTTGCACTTCGAACATCTCTTCACATCAGTTGTATGCCGCGAGATCAGAGCTTGACGGTATCTTCACGCGCCCATAAGCGGAGCTTACGGCACGACACGACGAAGTCGGTGGCCGCCCTTGAATTGTCGAGCGGGATCAGCCCTTCGTCCATTTCGGGCTCGATACCGGCCTTGGCGAGCAGCGGCATCGCGCCTGCGGTAAAGCCAATGAACTTGCAGTGGGCAAAAGCGTCTGCAACAAAGTCTCTTGCAGTGGACTCACTGAGAAGCCTGTTGGCCGCTTCTACAGATAACACAAGCGCTACAGCATCAAACAATACGGATGGACCACCGTCAATCATATGGTCCGCCTCCATCCATTCGCCGCTGGAAGCTTCGAAACCTCCGACCGTCGGCGCAACCAGTTCCACCATCGCGCCTTCCTTCTCCGCGGCGTGCCGGATACCCTTGAGCACCTGTGCATCCGTGTCATTGGCGACAAGCACGCCGATCTTTCTGCCCTTGAAGCTGCCGGTTCCGTTCTCAATAATGCTGAGCGCGGGAGACGGAGCAAGATCGTCACGCACGGGCACCATCGCGTCCGCAGCCTTCGGCATCTTGCGGATGCCGAGCTTGCCGGCGACCGTTTCCGCAAGATTGGCATCGATATTCAGCAGATGAGATACAACACGCTCGCGGATCGCCGGTGCTTCCACCTTCGACAGTTCGAAGGTCAGCGCCATGGCGATATGTTTTTGCTCCACAGCGGTCTGGCTCAGATAGAACTGCCTCGCCTGGCTGTAATGATCGGCGAAGCTCTCCGGTCTAAGGCGAACTTTCTGTCCGTCTTCCTGCGCTGCAAACGACCGGAACCCGCGCCTGGGGTCGGGCCTCGGCCCTTCGCCCCAGGAATTAGGCTGGTAATTTGCCCGTCCGACAGGATTGCGCATCGCCATATGGCCATCCTGCTGGAGATGGTGGAACGGACACTTCGGCGCATTGATCGGGATATGCGTGAAATTGGGGCTGCCCAGTCTTTTCAACTGCGTGTCGAGATAGGAGAAATTGCGCCCCTGAAGCAGCGGGTCATTGGAGAAATCGATGCCGGGGGGAACGTTCTGCGTCATGAACGCGACCTGTTCAGTCTCGGCAAAGAAATTATCCGGCATCCGATCCAGCACCAGCCGTCCGACCGGTATTGGCTTGATGACTTCTTCCGGAATCAGCTTCGTCGGGTCGAGCACATCGAAATCGAAACTGTCCGCGAAGTCCTGATCGAAGAGCTGCACGCACAGTTCCCATTCCGGAAAGTCGCCAGCTTGTATCGCAGTCCACAGATCGCGCCTGTGAAAGTCCGGATCCGCACCGTTGATTTTCACCGCCTCGTTCCAGACAACCGATTGGAGGCCGAGTTTCGGTTTCCAGATGAATTTGACGAAAGTCGACTTGTCCTTGTCGTTCAGGAAACGGAACGTATGAACACCAAACCCCTCCATAAAGCGGAAGGAGCGCGGGATGGCGCGATCCGACATGACCCACATGATCATGTGCATGGATTCCGGCGTCAGGCTGATGAAGTCCCAGAAATTGTCATGGGCTGACTGGGCCTGCGGAAAAGCCCGGTCAGGCTCCTCCTTGACGGCATGGACCATATCCGGAAACCGGATGGCGTCCTGGATGAAGAAGACAGGAATGTTGTTGCCGACAATATCCCAGTTGCCTTCCTTGGTGTATATCTTGACGGCGAAGCCGCGCACATCTCGGGCAAGGTCGAACGAACCCTTCGAACCGGCGACCGTGGAAAAACGGACGAAGACTGGCGTCTTCTCGCCAACCCGTTGGAAAATGTCTGCGCGCGTATATTCGCTGAGTGACTTTGTCGTCTCGAAATAGCCATGCGCACCGTAGCCCCGCGCATGAACCACGCGTTCGGGAATACGCTCATGGTCGAAGTGAAAGATCTTTTCCCGAAAATGGAAATCCTCAATCAGCGTAGGACCTCGATCGCCGACCTTGAGCGTATTGAGGTCATCCGATATCGGCCCCCCTTGGGCGGTCGTCATGGTTTGCGTTTTCTCGTCGGCGAGTTGATGAAGGTCTCCGCCTCGGCCTGCGTCAAGCTTCTGATCATGAAGCTTGAGCGACTTCCGCCCATTTGTGGTCTTGTTGCTGGCTGACATGGCTGGCTCCGATTCTTTCGCGATCTATGTTCAAATGAAAAGGGTGCCGAGTGGCACCCTTAGCTCATGATCACGCTGCTTTGGCGCGTTGGTTAGCTGACGCATCCGCAAGTTTCGTCAGATCACTGTCCGTTTTGGATTCTTCCTGCAACGTCTGGTCGAGTAGTTTTGCAGCGTCGGTCATGCCAAGCTCCGTCGCCCACCGCTTCAATGTCCCATAACGAGTGATTTCGTAATGTTCGACCGCCTGTGCAGACGAGATCAGGCCGGCGTCTAACGCCGCGGTATCCTTGAATTCCTCCATGATCTCCTCGGCTTCGGCGATAATTCCCTCGATCGCATCGCAAGTCTTGCCTCTTGCTGTCTTGCCCATGATTTCGAACACTTGGACTAGTCGCTCGACGTGGCCTTCAGTCTGTTCACGGTGCTTTTCGAAAGCCGTTTTCAAATCTTCAGAGTGCGCTGCACGCTTCATTTTTGGCAGGGCCTTGAGAATTTTACGTTCAGCGTAATAGATGTCCTTGAGAGTATCGTGGAATAAGTCTTCGAGATTTTTTTCCTTGGCCATAATTCATCTCCTCTTATGAATTGGTTACCACAAATCGCCGGTAAAGTTCCGGCAGTAAGTGATCAATGGCTGATGAGACAGGCAGGAAACTGCGTCTCTGCCTCCTCGTTTAACGCCGTGTCGAAATTTAAGTTCCCGGCCGGACGGCCACAGTTTCTATTCCGACAGAAGCGTTCGATGAGATATCTGCGACTGATTTGTGGGAACTCCTACCTTGCGCAGGCGCCGGCCCCTTCCCATCTGACGGAATGTCAACTGTTTTCAAAAAATCCGATCCGCATCATGCGGAACAAAATCTCGCAGACGCAGTTTCCCACGTGGCGATAACACCCGCCAAGCGCCAGAAACTCATTTAACACCGGGACATGGCGCAGCCCTGCCTAGCTCGTCCCTCGGCAGGGCAATTTATTCATTATCCGCGGGGTCGTACGAAGCTCTGCGGATAAAGCGCGCGGCAAGGACATGCACCTCATTTGTCGAGCGCGGCCCCGACGACTCCGGGAAGGGCGTCGGGGCTTTTTCTTTCCCAACCAAAACGAGGTTCGAATGATTCGCTCATAAGCCGGAACCAATCGGACGGTGATTCGTTCGGACTCAATTGCAGGTTATTCGTATGAATCGCTGTGATTGTGTTGGGAGTATGCGAAATGGTTGCGCCAAGGGCGAATTGGAAGGGTTTTATCAAGTTCGGAGAGGTGTCCTGCCCTGTGGCACTCTATACCGCCGCCTCAACATCCGAACGAATCTCATTTCATACCATCAATCGAAAGACCGGAAACCGCGTGAGACGCGAGTTCGTTGATATCGAAACCGGCAATCCAGTCGATAGAGACGATCAGGTCAAGGGATATGAGGTAGATGACCATCGCTATGTGGTTCTCGAACCGGATGAAGTTGCAGCTGCCGTTCCTGATAGCGACAAAACCCTTCGCATTGAAGCATTCATTCCCTGCGATCAGGTAGACACGGCATATTTCGACAAACCTTACTATCTTGCTCCAGACAAAATGGGGACGGAGGCATTCGTGCTTTTGCGCGACGGCATGAAAAAGGCCAAGGTTGCCGCTATAGCTCGCACCGTCCTGTTCCGCCGCATGCGGACCGTACTCATTCGAGCACACGGGAAAGGGCTGACAGTATCCACCCTGAATTTCGATTACGAAGTCCGCTCCGCCCAGAAAGCATTTGACGATGTTCCAGACATCAAGATCGAAGGCGAAATGCTGGAACTAGCAGAACACATCATCAACACCAAGGCGGGCGAGTTCAATGAGCGCAATTCCGATGATCGATACGAGGATGCAGTTGCTGAACTGGTGAAAGCGAAGATCGAAGGACGAAGCCTGCCTAAGAAGAAGGTTCCCGTTGCGTCCAAGCCGAGCGAACTCCTTCAGGCTTTTCGGGAAAGTGCCGGAGTTGGAGCCAAGAAAACGAAGCGTGCCGCCGCAAATGCAGATCGTTCGCCCGCTCGCAGGAAAACGGCTAAAGCCGCATCGAAGTCCCGCCAATCTGCAACGCCCGCGCGCCGCGCAAGTTAAGGGAGACGTGAAATGGCTGTTCGTCCGTATTGGAAGGGATACTTGAAGCTCTCGCTTGTTACCTGCCCTGTCGAAATGATGCCGGCTACTTCTGACAGCGAAAAGGTGCGCTTTCACACGCTGAACCGACAAACCCAAAACCGTGTCGTCAGTCGTTATGTCGATGCCATAACTGGTAAGGAAGTCAAGGAAGGCGACGAGGCGAAGGGTTATGAGCGCGGAGAAGGCGAATACATACTTCTCGATGACGATGAACTTGAAAACGTTGCTCTCGACAGCACCAAGACTATCGATATTGAAATGTTCTCGCCCCGTGAGAGCATCGGCTGGATATGGCTGGACACTCCATATTATCTGACCCCGAGTGATCCGGTGGGGGAGGAAGCCTTCGCGGTAATCCGTGAGGCGATGAAAGCTGAGAACAAGGTGGGAATATCGCAACTGTTTCTATCCCGCCGCGAACGAGCCGTCATGCTGGAACCGCGAGGCAAGGGTATCGTTCTCTGGACGCTGCGTTATGGCGATGAAGTGCGCGATGAGGATTTGTATTATGAGAAAATCGGCGACGACAAAGCGGACTCCGATGCCATGCCGTTAATCGAGAAACTAATCAAAAAACAAACGCGAGACTGGAAGCCGGATTTGGTTACGGACCCAGTTCAGGAACGGCTGCTCGACATAATCGCAGACAAAAAGAAGTCCTTGAAGAATGCGCCTAAGAGCAAGCCGAAAGCCAAGGAGGGACCATCCGGCGGGAATGTCGTCAACATTATGGATGCGCTACGGAATTCGTTGAAGAAAGAAAGCAGTAAGACGAAATAGCGGGGAGGAGGATATATGATGGTACAAAAGAGAAATCCATGGTCCGATCCTGACTTGGTCAGAGAGAAGGAAGCGATCGATCCGTCTCAAGTGGAGCCGAGCGATCATCAGGAGAAGCCTACGCACGAACAATCGAACGCTCCTGGCAATCCGAACGTTAAGGTTCCGAAAGAGCCATATCCCGACCGTTCTAAGTACTACTAAAACAAATAAACTTCATAATCGATGAAACTTTTTCATAACTGACGTGTTTTCTCAACGAGAGTGTAAAGCCCGAAACAAGTTCTATCCGCTTGTGGGGAGTTTTTATCTATTTGAAGGAGATAACCAGCATGAACTCTATCATCTATTTAGTAGGTCTAGTCGTTATCGTGTTGTTCATCCTCTCGTTTCTGGGGTTACGTTGATGGTAGATCCTACTATTGTAGAAAACACGTCTGATCGCAGCTATGTAGATTGGGCGGCCATCTTTGCTGGCGCTACGGTAGCATCGGGCGTGATGGCGGTCCTGACAACATTCGCCGGTGGTCTTGGCCTCAGTTCATTCTCCGTTGATGACGGAGGAGACATAAGCACCGTATGGCTTGTCATAACTGCTCTCTTTATCGTCATATCGACGGTCGCCTCTTATATGCTTGGGGGGTATATTACCGGAAGAATGCGCCGACCCGCTGGGACTGCAACCCGTGATGAATTGACCGTTCGGGATGGCCTGAATGGTCTGGTAGTGTGGGGTCTTTGTACAATTGTATCGACCTTACTACTCGTCAGCGCTATTTCGGGCGGCGCGAGAGCGGTTGGAAGTGCTGCTGAAACAGCGGTGCAAACCGCTGGCACGGTCGTCGGTAGCACCGCGCAGGGCGCCGGTCAGTTGGCTGGCGGGATCGTTTCAGGTGCCGGACAAGCTGTCTCAGGGCTGGCACAAGGTGCAGGACAAGCAGTCGCTCCATCTGTTGAGCAGATGTTGCCACAAGGATTGAAAACCAACCCATTGGACTACCTTACTGATAGTCTGCTGCGCACAGACGCTCAGGGCAACTCTGTTGCTGGGCAGGAAGCACAAAATTTGGCGGATTTTCAACGTCAGATAACCGGCATCCTGGGAAACCTACTTAATTCGGGTGAAATCTCCGATGCAGATCGCGCTTGGCTCACCAATCAGGTAGCGGCTAGGACTGGTCTAAGCCAGAATGACGCCCAAACACGTGTAAACCAAACAGTCGAACGCGTTCAGGCTCTTCGTACTGAAGCACAGACAAAAGTTGAAGAAGCAAAGAAAGCTCTTGCCGATGTAAAGGCGCAAGCTGAAAAAACTGCTGAAGATGTAAAAGCAAAAGCAACCGACGCGGCTGAAAAAGCTAGGATAACCGGTATTCTAACTGCGTTCTTGCTCGCAGCATCCGCTCTTGTTGCAGCCGCCGCAGCTTACATCGGAGCCGTCCACGGTGGTCGACATCGCGACGAAGGAAGAATTTGGGGTGGCCTATCTTACCGTAGATAACCAACCCGCTTACACAACAGAGGCTCTGGAGCAATCTGGAGCCTCTTAATCGTTATAGATCCTATGCAAGCTCGCCGCGGAGCTTGATAATCTGCCTCCGCTTTTCCATGGAGGATGATCATGAGCGCTGAACGTGTCAACGATTGTTATGTCGCCCTCGAACTCAGCCAACGCACATGGCTGATCGGCTTTCTTTTGCCCGGCACGGATAAGGTTCAGATAATGACGGTTGCCGGTGGTGACGCCGAAGCTCTTCTGTCGGCGCTCGGAAGGATTGAAAGCCTGGCAGGAACCCGGTTGCCTGCAGAATGCACCATGGTGTCGATGCGGGTCTGCTACGAGCCCGTTTATGACGGCTTCTGGCTTGCCCGTTATCTTATCGATCGCGGCATCGATACCACAATCCTGGACCCATCCAGCTTTCTGGTTTCGCGACGAGGCCGACGCGTGAAGACAGATCGCATCGATGTCGAAGCGATGGTGTTTACGCTGAAGGCGTATTTGCTCGGAGACAGGTCAGTTTGTCGACCAGTTCGGCTGCCCTCAGTCGCGGAAGAAGACGCGAAGCGTCTTTCTCGGGAACGCACACAATTGAAGAAGGAGCGCACGCGGCACGTCAATCGCATCCGCGCCTTGCTCGTGCTTCACGGTATCCGCTCTGTTCCTGGTCTTTGGGGAGGACGCTGGAAGGAGGCACTTTCGAATATCCGGACCGGTGATGGCAGGGAATTAGGGCGGTTCATCTTCCGTGAGCTTTGCCGCCAGTTTGAACGGCTCGATCTCGTGCACTCGCAGCTCAAGAGCTTAGAGAAGGAGCGCATTCAGGCTTGCGAGACCGAAGGAGCCATCAACGACAGCGGGAAGATCAGGGTGCTGAAGCAGCTTGACGGCATCGGTGAAGTGGGTGCCACACAGTTGGTCGCCGAAGTGTACCATCGAACATTCAAAAACCGAAAGCATCTGGCCTCTTACCTAGGACTGTCACCCAGCCCCTATTCCAGTGGCGAGGTCCATCGGGATCAAGGCATCAGCAAAGCCGGAAACAAACAGGCTCGAGTGATGCTCGTCGAACTGGCGTGGTGCTGGCTTAAATACCAGCCACAGAGCGAACTGACGCGATGGTATCGCGCCCGCTTCTCGGGGCATGGAAGTCGGTCCGGGAAGGTCGGAATAGTCGCCTTGGCCCGCAAACTCGCAATAGCGTTCTGGCGGTTTATCGAAGATGGCGTAGTCCCTGAAGGGGCTACACTAGCAGTCGCCACCAAGTAAGGTTTGACTGCCGACGGGCAGTTGAAGGGGAAGCGCGGCTACCGTGCGTAGAGATGGACATCAGACGCCGAGTTGTAGTTTGGTAACGCGCTTCAAGCAGACGCCTGGCCACCATGAATCGGGATTATGGTCGGGAGCAATGGCTCCAGCCGAATACAAGTCGAGGCACCAGTGTGCCAGATCGCCAGACGACGGCGAATAACTGGAGGAAAGCAATTTTGGGCAAGATGGAAGAAGGATTGACAAACACCGCTTCATACAAGTCGCTTGTTAAGCGGGCACGCGGCTTTGACGGGACCGTGCAGGGGCGTTCTCAAGTCCAGGATAGGATTGAAATGAATTGCCGGCATAACAGCTGCAGTCGGAGAGACGTCAAACCGTATAAAATTGTAAGACCATTATTCTCCGACTGACGCTGTATTGGGGCACGAACTGATCCTCCAGAAGAACAGGATAATCTGTTTGAAGCCCGATAGTTCCCGATCAGATTTGTTCAGCCTGGGAACCAGTCGCGGTTTTTAGTGGTTATACAGCAAGGAAAATACGACTGGGTTACCCATTGCTTAAAAAGTCTTCCGCTGTCCCACAGCTCAAAAACGCTGCTACTCAGGACGGGCTGCTTCACGTCAGCGACACCGCGCCGGGAATTAGACGGCTGCGTTGTGGGAGTGGTTTTCGTTATGTCCGTTTTGATAAAAAGGCGATTTCCGCTGCTGATCGAAACAGGATTGCTAAGCTTGCCATTCCACCTGCATGGAGCGATGTCTGGATATGTTGCGATCAGCGCGGGCACATACAGGCGACCGGTCGCGATGCGCGCGGAAGAAAGCAATATCGTTACCATTCCGCGTGGATGGCGATGCAGGAGGAAACCAAATTCTCAAGTCTGCTAGACTTCGCCCGTGCACTCAGCCGACTGCGTAAAGCACTTGATGCCGATATGCAGCGACGCTCGCTCTGCCGTGAAAAGGTCATAGCGACCGTCATCTGGCTGATGGATCGGCTATTGCTGCGGGTTGGAAATCCAGATTATGCGCGGGACAACAAGAGCTTTGGGGTTACTACGCTTCGCAATCGGCATTTGCGGGATGAGCGTGGCGGATTGCGGCTCGCATTTACTGGCAAATCGGGCAAAATGTGGAGTCTCAAGCTTTCCGATAAACGAATTGCGCGTATCATACGCTCCA
>NZ_WBWA01000024.1 GCF_008932295.1 Brucella tritici
ATCTCAACATATTCGTCACAATCGTGCGACGCCAGAGCATCAAACAGGCCGCTAACGAACTCGGTGTCACAACATCCGCAATCAGCCATCGTTTGCGTAAACTCGAAGCCGATCTCGGCGTCCGCCTTCTCAATCGCACAAGCCGATCCATCAAACCAACCCTAGCCGGAAAAGCTTTCGCTGAACAACTCGAAACAGGTCTAAGGGCTATAGCCGAGGCTGTCGAGGCACTGACCAGCCAGCGCGATTTCCCATCCGGACGCATAAGGCTCAACGCGTTACGTGATGCCGCTCGGTTGATTATTGCCCCCATCCTGCCGCGCTATACGCAAACCTATCCCGATATGCATCTGGATATGACGATAGATGACCAGATGGTCGATATCGTTGCCGAAGGCTTCGATGCGGGGATTCGCTATGGCGACCGGGTGCCGCAGGATATGATCGGTGTACCGTTGACTGGACCTTTGCAATGGATCGTGGTCGGATCTCCTGTCTTGATATCAAGGGTAGGGCGCCCCGAGGCGCCGGACGATCTGCTACGCTTGCCATGCATAGAGACAAGGCTCGGGGACAATTCCCGCTATGCGTGGGAGCTCGGGAACGGAGCTTCCTTGCGCCGGGTCGATGTGAAGGGCCCGATTTGTGCCAATGAGACCGAGCAGGCTGTCGAGGCTGCCTTGAGTGGGATCGGCTTTGCCTATTGTCTGGAGCCTTTGGTCCAGAATTACCTGGATACGGGTGCGCTTGAAGCTGTGCTGCCTGACTGGGCTTCGGAAGGTCCGCCTCTGACCATGTATTATCCAAGCAGACGACAGGTGCCATCCGGTTTGCGGCGGTTGATCGATATTATCCGGGAAGGTCAGGGGCTTACGAAATTAGTCGTCGCAGAGGAGGCCACATCGCCCTGACGGTTTTGTTGAGTATCTGTCATTCTTTCGTTGAGTAGCGGTCAATAGATTGGCGTTGCACCAGCTTCCCATCGGGATCAAATATGCGCCACACCTGTTATGCATGGGATCGGCGCTGCCTTCCATGCGTGGTCAAACCATTTCACTCATGGAGATGCGTCATGCATTATTCTGCAGCGGCTGATCGTTACCAGTCAGATATGATCTATCGCCGTACCGGCCGGAGCGGCATCGATTTGCCAGCCATATCGCTTGGTCTTTGGCACAATTTCGGTGGCCGGGATGTCTACGAAAACGGTCGCGCTATACTCCGTCGCGCCTTCGATCTGGGCGTAACCCACTTCGATCTGGCGAATAATTATGGGCCGCCTGCCGGGTCTGCCGAAGAAAATTTCGGTCGCATCATGGCCAGTGATTTTCGGCCCTATCGCGATGAAATGATTATTTCGTCGAAAGCCGGTTGGGATATGTGGCCGGGGCCTTATGGCGGAATTGGCGGCAGCCGCAAATATCTGATCGCCAGTCTCGATCAGTCGCTGAAGCGGATGGGGCTCGATTATGTCGACATCTTCTATTCGCACCGTGTCGATGCCACGACGCCTCTGGAAGAGACGATGGGAGCGCTCGCGCATCTGCATCGCCAGGGCAAGGCGCTTTATGTCGGTATTTCGAGCTATTCGCCGGAACTGACGCTGAAGGCGGCGGCGATCCTGCAGGAAGAGCGCGTGCCGCTTTTTATTCACCAGCCGAATTACAACATGTTCAATCGCTGGATCGAGAACGGGCTTCTCGATACGCTGGATGAACTGGGCACCGGCTGCATCGTCTTCTCGCCACTGGCTCAGGGTTTGCTGACATCACGCTATCTGAACGGCATTCCGGAGGGAGCGCGGGCGAATCAGGGCGGCTCTCTGAAAGCCAGCGCAGAGAACGAAGAACTGCTGGGTCGCATCCGCGCATTGAACGCCATTGCGGAGCGTCGCGGACAGACTTTGGCCCAGATGGCTATTGCCTGGACGCTGCGTGATCCGCGCGTCACCTCTTCGCTCATCGGGGCAAGTTCGGTCGCACAGCTTGAAAACTCTTTGGGAGCTCTGAAGGGACTGGAATTCAGCGCTGAGGAACTGGCTGAAATTGACCAATATGCGCATGATGGCGGAACCGACTGGTGGAAGAGCTCGACTTCGCTTTGAACTATTCAGTCTGACGAACAACTTGATAAAGGGCCGTACGCTTTGCGTACGGCTTTTTTGCTAGAGGGCATCCCGAAAAGTGTGAAACGGCTTTCGGATAAGATGCGCTCTAGGAATAAGACGCGGCGAAAGCAATTCACGCGGGGAGATGAAATTGCTATAGGCGAGTGGGGTTTGTTGCTGGGCACGATCCTGCGCCAAGTCTGGCCTTTGGGGGAAGTAATTTCGAGAAGATGTCGCTGCGGTCGATAAAGGGCAGTTTAAAATATCCGCTGATCCGTGCGGGGCTGGAGGCTATAGCCTTTTCCGGCGCGCCAGCACTTTTCCCTGCTGCCGGTGGGCGCGGTGTCGTCTTCACGATGCATCACGTCAAACCGGAAGATGCGATTGATCGGACGGACCCCAACGCCATTCTCTCCATTACACCGCACACGCTTGAAATGGCGATAGAAGCGGCATTGGAAGCAGACCTCGTGCCGGTGCATCTGCATGACTTGCCGAGATTACTTTCCGAGAAAGCCGATACCCGGAAATATGTCGCCTTCACACTCGACGACGGTTATCGGAACAATGCAGAATTTGCGGCGCCGGTATTTGCCAGATACAACATTCCCTACACGATTTTCATCACGACGGGTTTCGTGGAGCGCAAGCGATCCATGTGGTGGCGAACCATCGCGGCTCTGGTGATGGAGGCCGACGGTTTTCAGTTCAATTTTGGCGGCGGTGCTGCCGATGTCCGTTCGGCAACCCCTGCCCAGAAATCAGCGGCCTTCGCCCGACTCGTGCAGTTCATGCAGTGTTTCGATGAGGATGAAGCAGTCGCCCGCATAGATGCGGCTGCACAAACGGTCGGGATCGACGCGATTTCGCTTGTCGATGAATCGGTGATGACCCCATCGGAGTTGCGCACTCTTGCGCTGGACCCGCTTGTGCATCTTGGAGCGCACACCGTCACTCACGTCAATCTGTGCCGTGTCGACGACAAGCGGCTGGTAAAGGAAATCGCTGATTCGACCGAATCAGTGCAACGCTATGCCGGTTACAGGCCGCGATCCTTTGCCTATCCATATGGATGGAAGGCGGCAGTTGGCGAACGTGAGATCAGGGCGGTATCAGCAGCCGGTTTCGATGTGGGTGTGACCACCCAGCCCGGTGTGCTGCAGCAAACGGGCGCGATGTCAGCCGCAGCGATTCCGCGCATTTCCCTCAACGGCTATTTTCAGAAGAAGCGCTATATAAAGGCGCTCGTTTCGGGCCTGCCATTCAAGCTGCTGTAGTGGTCTGATTCCAACATTTGCATACGTCGGTTCAAGCGCTGAGCAAATGTTGGAATCAAAAAGACCACCAGGAAGTATATGTATCTAGTGGATTTTTCGAATTTGACGTTTGAAACAGCATCTATGTCAGCCGGGATTCAAACGTCAAATTCAATCCACTAGCGACGATTTGCTTCCAGAAACATTGCCCTAAAACACGAAAGGCCGCCTGTCGGCAGCCTT
This sequence comes from Brucella tritici, assembly GCF_008932295.1. Classification (GTDB taxonomy): domain Bacteria; phylum Pseudomonadota; class Alphaproteobacteria; order Rhizobiales; family Rhizobiaceae; genus Brucella; species Brucella tritici. The sequence goes on from NZ_WBWA01000024.1 coordinate 3,607, forward strand.
CGTAAAACCTGATCTGAAGAAAAACTGGAGCGGGCGAAGGGATTCGAACCCTCGACCCCAACCTTGGCAAGGTTGTGCTCTACCCCTGAGCTACACCCGCTCGCGCCAGTCATTCTGGAAACCGTTCGTTTCCGTCAGGCAGGCGCTATATGGACCAACGCTTCGGAGATTGCAACAGGGAAATTTGCTTCTTTGTGCAAGATATTTTCCGGCTATGTTCAAAGCTGTGGATGAAGTCAGCGTCCGAGACGTGTGACGCTGATCAGCGAGGCAAACAGCGCGAAGCCGGATGCGAAGAAGAGAATATAGGGAGTTCCTTCCACGCCCCATTGCGACAGCAGAAAGGCGACGAAGGCCGCACCCAGCGATTGGCCGAGAAGGCGCGCCGTGCCCAGCATGCCGCTTGCGGCTCCGCTGCGTGAGCGTGGGGTAGACGTAATCATCATGCGATTGTTCGGCGCCTGAAAGAGGCCGAAACCAATTCCGCAAATTGCCATGCGCCAGCATATATCCGGGATTGACGGATGTTCCGGCAGCATGCCGACCAGAGCAAGGCCGATGGCGAATGTGATGAGGCCAAGCAGACCCAGAATCGCCGGCGAGTGTTTGTCGGATAGTTTGCCCGAAAGCGGCGCGACGATGGCAAGCGCAATGGGCCACGGCATCATCAGGAAACCGACTTCGATAGGCCTGAAGCCAAAGACGACCTGAAAGAGGAACGGCAGTGAGATGAACGCCATCATCTGCGCCAGAAACGACATGATCGAAGTGCAGATGGAAAGCGTGAAAACGGGAATGCGCAAGAGGTCGAGCGGCAGCAGCGGATCGGCCATGCGCAGCGACCGCCGTGTGAGGAGAACAGCCGCGGTTACGGAGCCCACCGCCTGCAACAGCACGACGAAGGAACCGATTTCGTTGCCTGCACTGTCGATGGTCGTGATCAGAAGGCCAAAAGTAAGTGCCGACAGGATGGCACTGACCACATCGAATTTACGCGCAGAGCGGTCATTCTCGGGCAGGCTTTTGAGGCCCATCACGACGGCAGCGACGCCGAGTGGGATATTGATGACGAAGAGCCAGGGCCAGCTCAGGGACGACAGCATGACACCGGCAAGCGTCGGTCCGATGGTCGACGAAACAGCGACGAAGAGTGCATTGAGGCCGATGGCCGTGCCAAATTTCGCCTGCGGCACCGTATAGCGCAGAAGGGCAGTGTTGACGCTCATCAGGCCCGCCGCACCCAGCCCCTGTATGATGCGGGCGAAAGTGAGCGCTTCCAGTGAGCGCGAGAAAACGCAGGCGATGGAAGCGACGGTGAATAATGCCACGCCGCCAAGATAAACGCGCCGATAGCCATAGATTTCGCCAAGTGCTGCCAGTGGAAGCAGGGTGACCACAATTGCAAGCTGATAGCCGTTGACGATCCAGATCGAGGCTGCAGGACCAGCCGAAAAATCGGCGGCAATTGTCGGGAGGGCGACATTTGCGATGGTGCCATCAATGACGGCAAGCGTCAGGCCGACCATCAGGGTTGCCCATGCCCAATAGATTCTCGGCTTGGGCAAACCGTCCGGAGCGACGGACGTGCCTTGTTGGATCGCGGTTTCGTGCTTCATATTATACCAGTATTCGGGTCAATATGGCTGGCGCTTCCATGTTCGCCGGAACCGCTTCAAATGCCACAAATAAAAACAGGTTTCCTATAACCTTAACCCTATTGGGAAGGTCAGCAAGCTATCTAGCCGAAAATTGCCTGCCGAAAACTGTTTTCGGGCCATAAACTGGCCGGGTAACGCTATTGTGTGCCACTTTCCGCCTGAACGGGCAGTTTCATGACATGCGCATATTTGTGCGGATTGAAGCTCAGATAGAGTGGGCAGATGCTTGCGACCAGAACAAGGTGCAAGATCCAGCCGGAAGCAAACGAGCCGGTCAGCCCATGCAGGAAAGCGGTTGCGACGGGACCGAGAGCTGCGATCAGAAAGCCACCGCCCTGCATCATGGCAGCCAGTGCGCCTGCTTCTTCAGGTCTGGGCAGGTGATCGAGCGATGTAATCATGGCGAGCGCGAAGCTGCCGCCGAGACCTGCGCCGCAGATCGCGGACCACAAAAAGGGCGAGAGCTGCGGTGCGAAGGCAAGGCCCGCGAAGCCTGTCGCCTGCATAGCCAATGTCAGCAGCAGCCACGGGCGGCGGTCGGTGCTGTGGCGGGCGACGAGCGGCAGTCCGAAGGCCGCTAGCGCCTGTGCAACAGCCATCGCCGCGACGAGATTGCCGGTGGTGGAGGCGGCAAGCCCTAGCGATTGATAATAGGGCGCGAGCCAGGCGACTATGGACGAGTAGCCCGCATTGACGAGACCGAAAGCAGCCATCAGCACCCAGGTGCGAGGGCGCCGCAGCAGGTGCCCGGTTATTCCGGATTTTTTGCCCGACGATGACATCTCGCGGAGGATGGGTATAGCCGTCAGCAAGGCCAGGGCAGCGGGGATTGCAAGGACGGCAAGGGCGAAGTGCCAGTTATGCTGGCTGCCCGCAAGCCATGGCGTCAGCCGTGCGCCGAGAGCGCCGCCGCCCATGATCATGGCAGAATAGAGCCCGGTCACAGTGGCAATGCTTGCTGGGAAATTGGCCTTGATAAGGCCCGGCATGAAGGCCTGAATCATTGCAACACCTGCGCCGCACAGTACGGCGGTCAGAACCAGCGAAACGCCGTCCGGCACAAAGCCGCGCAGGAGGGAGCCTGCGGCAAGAATAGCAAGTGCCGCGAACATGCTGCGCCGGGTGCCGAACCGCGACTGGATGCGCGGAGCCGCGAAAGCGCCAAGCCCCATCAGCATCATTGGCAGGAAGGTGAGCAGGGAAAGCGCACCAAAGCCCATTCCGGTATCGGCTGCGATATTCGAAAGTACTGGCCCCGGCGCGGTCAGGAACGGACGCAGGTTGAGGCCGATCAGAACGACGAGCGCGATGAGGGCAATGTTTGCAGCTTGTTTGCTACCGGTTACCGGATGGGTGGTGGTCTGCATGTTTCAGGCGCCTGCCTTGTTCTTGATGCTCCAGACTTCGTAGAGTTCAGGATCTTTTTCCGGTGGGGAATGTTCGAAACTGATGCCGGTCTGCGCGCTGAGAGGCTTGGCGAGCTCAGCAGCGATTTTTGCGGTTGAAAGGCCGAATGGTTCGGCCTGCTCATTGGAATAGGCGAAGCGGATTTTCTCGACGCCAGCCATGCGCATCGCGGCAAAGCACATGGGGCAGGGCTGGCCGCTTGCATAGACTTCGCAGCCATCGAGACGCGGCGATTGCAGCGTCTTGCCCGCTGCGCGCAGCGCCAGCAATTCGGCATGGGCGGTGGGATCGCAATCGGCCTGCATGCGATTGACGCCTGTGGCAATGACCTTGCCACCCTTGACGACCACGGCACCGAACGGACGTCCGCCTTGTTCGACATTGTCGAAGGCGAGCTTTATGGCCTGATCGAGATATGTGCTGTCGCTGCTCATTTCGCGCCAGCCTTCTCCAGCAGGGCCACCATCGGCGCATAGCCGCGGCTGCGGGCATGCTGAAGCGGCGTGACGTCATCATTATCTGCCAGATTGACGTCGGCCCCGGCATCGATGAGGAGCTTCACAATATCGATATGACGCTGGCCGCCGTCCCCGAGCATGATGGCTTCGAGGAGTGCCGTCCAGCCAAGATTGTTGACGTGATCGACCTTGACGCCAGCCTCAATCAGCGTGCGCACCGTTTCGACATGTCCGCGTTCGGAGGCGGGAATGAGTGCCGTTCCGCCATAGCGATTGGTGCTCTTCAGGTCAGCACCGTGCGCAAGCGTCATCTTGAGAATTTCGAGGTGTCCGCGTGCGCCCGCATAAAGATAGGGGCTGTCCTTGATGGCATCCTTTGCATTGACGTCAGCGCCAGCATTGATGAGCGCACGGGCGACGTCGACGTGATTGGCATGGGTTGCCGCCAGAAGTGCCGTCTCACCGCTTTTGCCGCGTGTTTCGAGGTTTGCTCCGGTCTTGATAGTCGCGTTGACTGCGGCCAGATCGCCAGCCGCTGCGGCCTGAAGCAGCGAGGTTTGGGCCTGAGCATGGGCGGCGGCGTTGTGGCCCGGCAATGTCGGTTCGGTCATAACTATCGTTCCTGCAATCAATGCCAAGGCACTCAAGCTGAATATCGTTTGACGCATCGGCTGGTTCTCCTGCTTGTTGTGTTCATACAAGCAGGGTGGCATATTCGGAAATTAAATGTTGAACTGACATCCAGTGGGTTTATGAATACTGCTTTCAATCTTGATCTTTTGCGGGCCTTCGCGGCGGTCGTCGACAGCCGCAGTTTTACGGCTGCGGCCTTGCAGTTGCACTCGACCCAATCGACCATAAGTCAGAAGATCATAAGGCTGGAGGAAGCTGCCGGACAGGCGCTTCTGGAACGTGCCCGGCATGATGTGCGCCCGACGGATGCAGGCGAAAAGCTGCTGGGCTATGCGCGCCGTATCCTGCATCTGCATGATGAGGCGGCAGCCGCGATGACCGGCACAGCACTTGCTGCCGTGTTCCGCCTCGGCCTGCCGGAGGATTTCGCCTCACAGCTGGTTACGCCTGCACTGGCGCGTTTCATGCGCACACATCCGAACACGAAACTCGAGGTGACGAGCGGTCTCAGCCGTGACTTGCAGAAAGGCTTCGAGACCGGTGAGTTTGACCTTGTCATGGTGAAACAGAAGCGCGGCGAAACGATGGGGACCATGCACTGGCCAGAACCGCTGTCCTGGCTCGATAGCGCCGATTTTCCTGTTTCCCATGTTGATCCGCTGCCGCTCGTCGTGTTCCCGCCGAACGGGCTTTATCGCAGCGACATGATGGAGGCTCTCGATCGGGTGGGCAGACGCTGGCATGTGGTTTTCACCAGCTCCAGTCTGGCGAGTATTCAAAGTGCGGTAGCCGAGGGGCTAGGTGTCAGCCTGCTTCCGACGCGTGTAGCACTTCCCGGTCATCAGATGGTGCCTGCCGCGGCGGGATTGCCGTCCGTTGAGCCGATGGAAATCGTCATCCGGCACATGGACAATGGCCCCGACCAGATCCGTCAGCTTGCCGAAATGCTGGCGGAAATTGTCGGAGACTAAGAAGGCTTCAGACAGGTCGCCGATCCACGCTTTCCCTGCATAATTGCTTGTTCTGATTGATCGTGTCGTTTCGAGTGGTGTTCACGAAATTTCCGGTCTTTCATTCTCTGTTTAATTTCTGAAAAGCGCATCCGTTTTCAGATTGACTGATTTTGTATCCAGGATATTCTGTCCGGAAAAGTTGGGAGGCTTTTCTATTGGCGGCTTTTGAATGGCGCAGTCAGACCCGTTTGCTGGACGAAGTGGCAGAGGCGCTTCGGGAGCGAATCTATGCGGGTGTTTATGCGCCGGGCGCGATCCTTCGGCAGGAGCACATAGCCACCGAGTTCGGCATCAGCCGCACGCCTTTGCGCGAAGCTCTGCGTGTTCTGGAGCGCGACGGGCTGGTCATCCATCTGCCGGGCCGGGGGGTGCGCGTCGCCTCCGCGGATCTCACTCGCCTGATCGACGCCTATGCCGTGCGCGAAGTGCTCGACGGTGTGGCTGCGCGCTTTGCGGCCGAGCGGGCGAGTGATGCGGATATCGCCAGATTGCGCACCCATGTTGCAGGGCAGTCGGCGGTGGTCGATCCGTGGGACCCCAAAGCCTACACCCAGTCCAATGTCGATTTTCATATGGCGGTGATGAACACGGCGGGCAATGCCTCGCTGATTGCCTTCGTGCCGCTGTTGCGCATGACATCGCAAGTTTTCGCGCCGTCCTTTTCGCTGTCGGTAGACCGCGCACGCGACGCCATCCGCGAGCATGGCGCAATCGTTGAGGCCATTGCCGCGCGTGATGGCGAACAGGCGGAGCGGCTGGCGCGGGCGCATATCCGTGCCACCACGGCAAGATTGGAGGCGGAACAGCCTCTTCGGGAGAATGAAGATGAAGCATGAGAACCAGACGGGAGGAGCGGGCTTGCTCCGTTATGGCAATTTCATCGCAGGTCAGTGGCAGGATGCGGCTGGCGGTGAGCATATCACCGTCAAGAACCCTTCCGATGGCAGCGATCTGGCGCTGATCGCGCGCGGCACCAAGGCCGATATCTATCAGGCTGTGGCGGCCGCCCGTAAGGCGCTTTCCGGCGATTGGGGCAAGCTGACAGCAACCGAGCGTGGCCGTGTGCTGCACCGCATTTCGGAAGAGGTATTGAAGAATATCGATCTCCTGACCGATCTGGAATCGAAAGATGTCGGCAAGCCGGTCACGCAGGCTCGCGCCGATGTGGTGGCGCTGGCGCGTTATCTCGAATTCTATGGTGCATCTGCTGACAAGGTGCATGGCGACACGCTGCCCTATCAGAACGGCTTTACGGTTCTGTCGATCTATGAACCGCATGGTGTCACGGGCCATATCATTCCGTGGAACTATCCGATGCAGATTCTGGGTCGCAGCCTTGGCGCAGCACTGGCCATGGGCAATGCAGCCGTGGTCAAGCCTGCGGAAGAAGCCTGCCTGACCATTCTCGAATTTGCGCGTATCGCCGAAAAGGCCGGTCTGCCGGTCGGCGCGCTCAATGTCGTCACCGGGCTTGGCGCGGAAGCAGGTGCCGCACTTTCCGAGCATCCTGATGTCAACCACATCTCGTTTACGGGGTCGGTGCGCACGGGCGAAGCAGTGCAAGCCGCAGCTGCCAAAAACACTGTGCCTGTTACGCTGGAACTTGGCGGAAAATCGCCGCAGATCGTTTTCGCCGATGCCGATCTCGACCGCGCTTTGCCGTTTCTGGTCAATGCGGGCATTCAGAATGCCGGTCAGACCTGCTCGGCTTCGTCGCGCATTCTCGTCGAGCGCAGCATTTATGAAGATGTCGTCGCGCGCATGAGCGAACGCTACTGCGCATTGAAAGTTGGCCCGGCTAGTGCTGATCCGTCGGTCGGTCCGGTGGTGTCGCAGCGCCAGAAGGCGATTGTCGAAAGCTATCTCGATCTGGCGAAGGAAAACGGGCTGGCCATTGCCGCGCAAGGTGTGTTGACCGAAGATGCGCCGGAAGGCGGGGCCTATGTGTTGCCGACACTGATCCGCGACGTGCCTGCCGATCATCGTCTGGCGCAGGAGGAAATCTTTGGTCCGGTGCAGGTCATTCTGCCTTTCGACACCGAAGAAGAAGCCATCGCTATTGCCAATGGGACTTCATACGGCCTCGTCTGCGGCATCTGGACCAATGATGGTGGACGTCAGTTCCGCCTGGCGCGGGCCATCCATTCCGGGCAGGTCTTCATCAATAACTACGGCGCTGGCGGCGGTATCGAACTGCCGTTCGGCGGCGTGAAGAAATCCGGCCATGGCCGCGAAAAGGGTTTTGAGGCGCTTTACGGGTTTGCCTCACTGAAGACCATCTCGGTCTGGCATGGCTGAGACTAGCATTTTCAGGGAAAGTGGGAACCGGTTTCCCGTCTGAAAATGCGATGAAAATAGCATTTGGGAGAAACATAGTGTCGCTTGAAGGTAAGGTCGCGCTCATCACGGGAGCAGGTTCGGGGTTTGGCGAAGGCATGGCAAAGCGCTTTGCTGACGGCGGCGCAAAGGTCGTCATCGTTGACCGCGACAAGGCAGGCGCTGAGCGCGTCGCAGGCGAAATCGGCGATGCGGCGCTGGCCGTGGCTGCCGATATTTCCAAGGAAGCTGATGTCGAGGCGGCAGTGGAAGCCGCTTTGTCGAAATTCGGCAAGATCGATATTCTGATCAACAATGCCGGCATCGGTCACAAACCGCAAAATGCCGAACTAGTGGAGCCGGAAGAGTTCGACCGCATTCTCGGCGTCAATGTGCGTGGCGTCTATCTGATGACGCGCAAGCTCATTCCGCACATGAAAAAGAATGGGGAAGGCGTCATTCTGAACGTCGCTTCGACCGGCGCTGGTCGCCCGCGTCCGAACCTCGCCTGGTACAATGCCACCAAGGGCTGGGTCGTTTCGGTAACGAAGGCGCTCGCCATTGAACTCGCACCGTCGAAAATCCGCGTTGTGGCGCTGAACCCGGTTGCCGGTGAAACGCCGCTTCTCACCACATTCATGGGTGAGGACACCGAAGAAATCCGCAAGAAGTTCCGCGATTCCATCCCGATGGGCCGCCTGTTGAAACCTGATGATCTGGCTGAAGCGGCGGCTTTCCTTTGCTCGCCTGCTGCCTCTATGATTACGGGGGTTGCGCTCGACGTGGATGGCGGGCGCTCGATTTAAAAGTTGGAGGGATAGGGGAACCCATGGGTAACTTACTGAAAGCCGGGCTTATAACGGCTGCGATGCTCGCATCGATCAACGGTGCCTTCGCGAAAGACACGCTGGTGGTCGGCGAAGTGCTGGAGCCGCCGGGTCTGGACCCGACTGCCAATGCCGCTGCCGGTATCCGGCAGGTTACCTATGCCAACCTTTATGAAGGTCTTGTGCGCATTGTCGAAGACGGCACGGTGAAGCCGCTTCTGGCCGAAAGCTGGACTGTCTCCGACGACAAGAAGACCTATACGTTCAAGCTGCGTCAGGGCGTGAAGTTTCACGACGGCACGCCGTTCGACTGCTCGGTGGTGAAATTCTCCTATGAGCGCGCTGTCGCTCCGGATTCCACCAATGCGCAGAAGGGCCTGTTTGCGCCGATTGAAAGCACGCAATGTCCTGACCCGGCGACGGCCGTTGTCACGCTGAAGCGCCCGACCTCGAACTTCCTGTTCAATATGGGCTGGGGCGACGCGGTGATGGTCGCGCCGAATTCGGCTGGCGAAAACAAGACCAAGCCGGTTGGCACGGGTCCGTTCAAGTTCAAGCGCTGGGTGCAGGGCGACCGCGTCGAACTGGAACGCAATGCGGATTATTGGGGTGAGCCTGCAAAGCTCTCCGCCGTCACGTTCCGTTTTGTCAGCGATCCATCGGCTGCCGCTGCTGCCATCCTTGCGGGTGACATTGACGTGTTCCCGATGTTCCAGGCCCCGGAGCTGATCAGCCGCTTCAAAAGTGACGACAAGCTGCAGGTCGAAGTTGGCGATACGGCAGGCAAGGTCATCCTGTCGCTCAACAACGCCAAGGCGCCTTTCGACAATGCGAAGGTGCGTCAGGCGCTGGCCCATGCCATCGACAGCAAGGCGCTGATCGAAGGCACTTATTCGGGCTTCGGTACGCCAATCGGTTCGCATTATTCGCCGGTTGATCCGGGCTATGTCGATCTTTCGCAGACCTATCCGTATGATCCGGCCAAGGCCAAGCAGCTTCTGGAAGAGGCTGGTGTTCCGGCAGGCACATCGATCACCATCACGCTTCCGCCACCGGCCTATGCGCGTCGCGGCGGCGAGATTATTGCGGCGATGCTGTCGGAGGTCGGCATTCAGGTCAATCTCGTGCCGATCGAGTTTGCGCAGTGGCTGGATCAGGTGTTCAAGCGGTCGGATTTCGACGCGACGATCATCGCCCATACCGAAGCGCGCGATCTCGATATCTATGCCCGCGACAAGTACTACTTCAACTATAACAGCCCGGAGTATAAGGCGCTTTACAAGGCCTATGCCGAGGCTGGCAGCGACGAGGAACAGCTCGAACTCGTCAAGAAGTTGCAGGAAAAACTGGCCGCTGACGAACCGAATGTCTTCCTCTATGCGCTGCCGAAAATCGGCGTCTGGAATAAGAACGTCAAGGGTCTGTGGAAGAACATGCCGATCCCGGCTGATGATCTGACCCAGGCTTACTGGGCCGAATAAAAACCTCCGCCCCGGCGCTTCGGCAAAGGGGCGGCGAACAACAAGAATGGTTGTGCGCTCCATAAACATAAGGGGAGAGCGTGCGGCGCGTTGGAATGTGGAAAGCGGATATCCGTCTTTTCAAGGAGGTCGTTTTGCTGGCTTATATATCCGGGCGGTTGGTCTCGCTCTTGCTGACGACGCTTGCGGCTTCCGTCATCGTCTTTCTGCTGATGCAGATTCTGCCGGGCGATCCGGCGGCGGTGATCCTCGGCATCAATGCGCAGCCTGAAACATTGGCTGCGCTCCATACCCAGCTCGGTCTCGACCAGCCGATCTGGTGGCGCTATCTCACATGGATCGGCGGCTTTCTTAAAGGCGATTTCGGCACAAGTTACACCTATTCCGTTCCGATCAGCGAATTGCTCGGCCCGCGCATCATGGTCACGCTGCCGCTGGCGCTTTTGTCGATGATTTTGTCGGTTGCGGTTGCCATTCCGGTCGGCGTCTATGCAGCGTCCAAGCGCGGCAAGACCGGCGACGTGCTTTCTATGGGCGTGGCGCAGGTTGGCGTCGCTATCCCGAATTTCTGGCTTGGCCTGTTGTTGATCCTGCTATTCGCCTTGCAGCTCGGCTGGTTTCCGGCCTCGGGCTTTGCGGGTTGGGAAGGCGGCTTCTGGAACGGTATCCGCTCGTTGTTTCTGCCTGCACTGGCGCTTGCGCTGCCGCTTGCCGCTATTCTGGCCCGCGTGACGCGCTCCGCCGTCATTGAAACATTGGGTGAGGATTTTGTGCGGACCGCGCGCGCCAAGGGCCTGACACGCAAGGCGGCACTTTGGCGTCATGCGGTGCCCAATGCGCTGATCCCTGTCGTCACGATCATCGGCCTGCAATTCTCCTTTCTGCTGGCGGGAACCATCATCATCGAAAACGTCTTCAATCTGCCCGGCCTGGGACGCCTGGTGTTTCAAGCCATCGCGCAGCGCGATCTCGTCACCGTGCAGTCGCTGGTGACGCTGCTTGCCGCTTCCGTGATCGCGGTCAATTTCATCGTTGACCTTGTCTATGGTTTCATCGATCCGCGCCTTTCGACGGGAGGCAGCCGATGAGCGACACGCAAATCCTGCCGAAGCCCGGCATTTTCCGAACGGTGCTTTTGAGCCGCAGCCTGACCATCGGCACGCTGATCACGGTTATCCTGGTTGCGATGGCACTCATCTCCTTTTTCTGGACTCCCTATTCGCCGACGGCGATGAATTTCCGCGACAAGTTGCAGGGGCCAAGCCTCAATCATCTGTTCGGCACGGATAATTTCGGTCGCGATGTGTTTTCCATGATCATGGTCGGCGCGCGCAATTCCATCGCCGTGTCGATCATCGCCGTGCTTGTCGGTGCCGGGATCGGCATTCCGCTGGGCGCTTTCGCGGCTGCACGCGGCGGCATGGTGGACGGTTTCGTCATGCGCATGACCGATCTGGCCTTCGCCTTTCCGGCGCTTCTGACGGCGGTGATCATCACGGCTGTTTTCGGTCCCGGTGCGGTCAATGCGATGATCGCCATCGGCATTTTCAACATTCCTGTGTTTGCGCGTGTCACACGCGGCGCATCGCTCGGGCTCTGGAAGCGCGAATATGTGCAGGCGGCCCGTTGCGCAGGGCGTGGCGATGTGTCGATTACGCTTTTGCATGTGCTGCCCAATATCAACCATGTGCTGATCGTGCAGGCGACGATCCAGTTCGCGCTCGCCATTGTCGCCGAGGCGGGCCTTTCCTATGTCGGGCTTGGCACCCAGCCGCCGATGCCAAGCTGGGGCAAGATGCTCAACGACGCACAGACCTTTATTTACGACGCGCCATGGCTCGCCATTTTCCCCGGCCTCGCCATCACGTTTGCCGTGCTTGGCCTCAACATGCTGGGTGATGGATTGCGCGATGTGCTCGACCCGCGCGTCAGGAGGCAAAGATGATCGCACCCCTGTCCAAAAAGCCTCTTCTTGAAATGGAAAACATGTCCGTCGAGCTGCCCTTTGGTGCTCGTTCGGCTGATATTGTCTCCGGCATCACGCTGACGCTGAACAGCGGCGAACGCCTCGGCATCGTGGGCGAATCCGGTAGTGGCAAGTCGATCACGGCGCTTGCCGCCATGGGCTTGCTGCCTGAGCGCATGCAGGTGCGCGGTCGCTTGCGCTTTGACGGGGAGGATCTGGCGAACAAGCCGGAAGCGGAACTGTGCAAGATGCGCGGACGGCGCATGGCGATGATCTTTCAGGAGCCGATGACGGCGCTCAATCCGGTCAAGTCCATCGGCGCGCAGATTGCCGAAGGCCGCCGTCTGCATTTGGGCGAAAGCCGGACCGATGCGGAGCGTGAAGCACGCCGCCTTCTGGATCGCGTGGGGCTGCCAGCACCGCGCTTCAATCTCGATCTTTATCCGCACCAGCTTTCCGGTGGGCAACGCCAGCGCGTGATGATCGCGATGGCAATTGCCTGCGAGCCGGACCTGCTGATTGCCGATGAGCCGACAACGGCGCTTGATGTGACCGTGCAGGCGCAGATCCTCGATCTGATGGACGAACTGATTGACGAAACCGGCACCGCCCTGATGCTGATTACGCATGATCTCGGTGTGGTGTCGGAAATGACCGACCGGATCGCCGTCATGTATGCGGGCCGCATTGTCGAGACGGGCCGCACGGAAGCTGTGTTCCACCGCATGGCACATCCCTATGCCCGTGGCTTGTTTGCAGCCTCGCCCCATGGTGCGGCACTGGTGCGCAACCACGGCACGGGGCGTCAGCGCCTTGCCGCCATTCCGGGTGTTGTGCCGGACCCGCTGGCGCGCCCGCCACATTGCACCTTCGCCGACCGTTGCGCCTTTGTGCAGGACGATTGCCGACAGGCAATACCGGGTCTCGATTTCATTGCCGAAAATGACGGCATCGTGCATCGCGCCGCCTGCCTGCATCCGCGTGAAGGCGAGGTGGTTTCATGAGCAAGATGATTTTGCAGGTGCGCGATGTGGTGCGCGAATATCAGCTTCCGCGCGCATCTTTCTTTTCAAAGCCCAGCGCATTGCGCGTGCTGCATGGGGTGAATGTCGAGATCGAAGCAGGGCAAAGCCTTGGCATCGTCGGCGAAAGCGGTTCCGGCAAATCCACGCTGGCGCGTGCGGTGATGGGGCTGGAGCGTCCGCAATCGGGTCAGATTCTCATCAACGGTCAGGATATTTATGCGCTGGATCGCTCGGGCCTGCGTGAAGCGCGCAAAGGCTTTCAGGCAATCTTTCAGGACCCTTACGGTTCTCTCGATCCGCGCCATACGGTCAAGCGCATCATTTCCGAGCCGATCGTGTCGCTGGAAAGCGGCGCCAGTTCCAAAGACCGCGACGACCGCGTTGCGGAAGTGCTGGAAGCGGTTGGCCTGCCCAAAGCATCTGCGGAAAAATATCCGCATGAATTTTCCGGCGGGCAACGCCAGCGCATTGCCATTGCGCGCGCCCTGATCACCAAACCGGCGCTGATTGTCGCTGACGAGCCGGTCTCGGCGCTCGACGTTTCCATTCAGGCGCAGGTTTTGAACCTGATGATGGATTTGCAGGAAAAGTTCGGTCTTTCCTATCTTTTTATCAGCCATGACCTCGGCGTGGTGCGCGCGATTACCGACCGTGTTGCGGTTATCTATCGCGGCAATATTGTCGAGCAGGGGCCGACCAATGCGGTGTTCGACAATCCGCAGCATAACTATACGCGGGCGCTGGTCGACGCCGTGCCAAAGCCTTTCTCCGGTCGCCGCAAGCGCGCGCGGCGATCCGATTCCACACTGAAATTGCCTGAGTGATTTGAGGAAATATCCAATGTCGAATCTTGCCGATTTGTCAGCCGTCGAACTCGTGGCCGCCTATAAGGCGAAGTCGCTTTCGCCGGTCGAGGTCACCGAAGCTGTCATCACCCGCATCGAAGCCTATGAGCCGAAGCTGAATGCGCTTTGGGCTTACGATCCCGATGCAGCGCGGGCGGCGGCCAGGGCCTCGGAAGCGCGCTGGTCGAAGGGTGAGCCTGCCGGTCCCATCGATGGCGTGCCGCTGACGATCAAGGAAAATATCGCGACTGAAGGCACGGCGGTTCCGCTTGGCTGCGCGGCGCTGCCGCTGAAGCCAGCCGCCGCTGACGCACCGCCTGCGGCACGTACCCGCGAGGCTGGCGGCGTTCTGCTCGCCAAGACCACGATGCCCGATCTCGGCATGTTGTCGTCGGGCCTGTCGAGCTTCCACAAGCTTGCCCGCAACCCGTGGGATTTGAACACCAATCCGGGCGGTTCAAGCGCCGGTGCGGGCAGCGCCGGTGCTGCCGGTTATGGCCCGTTGCATATTGGCACCGACATCGGCGGCTCCATCCGCCTGCCTGCCGGCTGGTGCGGTCTCGTCGGTTTGAAGCCTTCCTTCGGGCGTATTCCGATTGATCCGGCATTTCTCGGCCGCGTTGCCGGTCCGATGACCCGCACGGTTGCCGACAGCGCGCTTTACATGTCGGTGCTGTCGCGACCCGACCGCCGCGACGCCATGAGCTTGCCCTATCAGGACATTGATTGGATGAGCCTTGATATCGACGTCAAAGGTCTGAAGATCGGCCTGTGGCTCGATGCCGGCTTTGGTGAACCGACCGGCGATGAAACCCGCGCTGCGGTGGAAGCTGCCGCGAAGGCTTTTGCCGATGCGGGCGCAATTGTCGAACCGGTCGCCCCATTCCTCAACCGTACCATGATCGACGGTCTCGACCGCTTCTGGCGTGCACGGTCCTGGGCGGATGTGAAAAAGATGACGCCGGAAAACCGTGCGAAGATCCTGCCTTACATCTATCAATGGACCGAGACGGCGGAAGGGCTTTCCGGCGAGGAAGTCTATCTCGGCTTTGCCCAGATGGACGCCATGCGCAATGCCGCGCTCGCAGCTTCCAAGGGTTTCGACTTCATCATTTCGCCGACGGCACCCATGCCGACCTATCCGGCGGAATGGGCATCGCCGGTCAACGATCCGCAGCGACCTTTCGAGCACATCGCCTTCACCGTTGCGATGAACATGTCGGAGCAACCGGCGATCTCGATCAATTGCGGTTATACGTCGACGGGACTGCCAATCGGCTTGCAGATTTTCGGCCAGCGTTTCGACGATCTGGGCGTGTTGCGGCTGGCGCAGGCCTATGAAGGGATGCGGCCAGCGCAGAAGCCATGGCCGGTTATCGCCTGACCGCCAAACCAGTCCCCCTCATCCTGAGGAGGCGCGAAGCGCCGTCTTGAAGGGCGAGGGGGAGCGGCAAGGTTAGGGCTTTGTCCCATCTCCTCCTCACCCTTCGAGACGATGTCCTTCGACAAGCTCAGGACCTCTCCTCAGGATGAGGGAGTCGCGCAAGAAAAAGGCCGCAGATGCGGCCTTTTTATTTCTTCGGGCGAAGCGGTGCGCGTTCCTTATAGCGGTCCACGGCGGTGAGCTTCTGGATCAGCGGATCGGCATCGCGCCATCCATAAATTTCGGTGCGTAGATATTCAAGTTCGGCTTCGAGCTCCTCTTCGCCGATTTCCGTCCACCATGATTTCGGGCGTCCATCAGTGCCATCCGACCAGCGATAGCCGCGTGCCTTCAGGTGATCCTTCATTTCGAACGGGCTGTTTTCAGCATAGATGCGCATCCGCGCGCGCTGGCTTGCCTTCAACAATTCGGCAAAGGGCGTGGTTTCGCCCGACTGCTCCTTCAGCACCGCGAGCAGGGCCTGACAGTCATCTTCGGCCCGATGTCCGTTGTGGAAATAGCCGCTCTGGCCGATCAGGTAGCCAAGCTTGGTGCCTTCAAAACCACGTGCGGTCCAGTCGATTTCCTTGACCGAACAGGCCCATGGCTTGTTGGCGAAAGCGATTGAGAAACGCTCGAGAAACGGGCGGTCGAAACCTGCGTTGTGCGCAATGATAATATCGGCTTCGGCGATGAGTGCGTCCAGCTTTTCGCGCGGGATCGTCTGGCCTTTCACCATCTCGTCGGTAATGCCGGTGATGCGGGTGATGTCGGCGGGGATCGGCTTGGAGGGCTGTTGTAGCGCGCCGAACGTCGCGCAGACATCGCCGATGGAGCCGTCGTCCGCATAGCGGAAGGCAACTGCACCGATCTCGATGATTTCTTCCTGTGCGGGATTGAGGCCGGTTGTTTCGGTGTCGACGACGACGCCCAGTCGCGGAAAGGCGATCCGGTCGGCATCCGGTACTGTCGGTGGTGGATCGAGCCGCTGCAAGATGCGGTAACGTCCGCTGTCCTTCAGTCGCTTCACCATCTCCGCTTCATCGATGCCGGTCGTCTTGCCGGGTTTGGCGCGGGCATAGCGCAGTTCTGCCCGTTCCTCTCCTTCCGCTGGGGAAAGAGCAAAAAGGTCGAACTGATGGCGCATGGAACTTCTCCGCATGGGGGAACGAGTTTGACAAAGAATGCCATTTTGCGGTGCTGTAACCAAGGCCGCATTCGTATAAGTAACAGGTAATGATCCTGTCGAGTGCTAGCAAGGCAGGGCGCTTGCGCCGGGAAAGGGCATGAGGAGGGGACTTCGTGGCAGATTATGATTATTGCGTTATCGGCGGCGGCATTGTCGGGCTCGCGACAGCAAAAGCCATGCAGGAAGCGGAGCCGGGCGCGCGAGTCATCCTGCTGGAGAAGGAAAGCGATTTCGCCCGCCACCAGACGGGACACAATAGCGGCGTCATCCATGCCGGTATCTATTACCAGCCGGGTTCCTTGAAGGCGCAATTGTGCCGGGCAGGTGCCGAGGCCACGAAAGCCTTTTGCAGGCAATATTCCATTCCTTTCGAAACATGCGGCAAGCTTCTGGTCGCTACCTCTTCGCAGGAGGTTGAACGCATGGAGGCGCTCGCCAAGCGCGCAATCCAGAACGACATCACCTTCCAGCATGTGGACCAACAGGCGTTGCGCAAGGTTGAGCCTGCGGTTGCCGGGCTCGGTGCATTGCTCGTTCCGGCGACAGGCATTGTCGATTATGCAAAAGTATCGCGGGCGATGGCTGCGGAAATCATGGAACGCGGCGGTGTCGTGCGGCTTAATGCGCCGGTGACGGCAATCCGGGAGGATGGCAAGGGTGTCACGGTAACGGCGAAGGGTGAAACCGTGCGCGCTTCCAGGCTGGTTGCCTGTGCTGGCCTGCAATCAGACCGTATCGCGCGTCTTGCTGGGCTGGATATCAGCCATCGCATCGTGCCGTTTCGCGGTGAGTACTACACCTTGCCGCAATCGAAGGCGAATATCGTCAAGCATCTGATTTATCCGATCCCCGATCCCGACCTGCCATTTCTCGGCATCCACCTGACGCGAACGATCGACGGTGGCGTCACGGTCGGTCCGAATGCCGTTCTGGGTTTCTCGCGCGAAGGCTACGGCAAAGGCAGTTTCCGTGCAGGCGATGTCGCGGATATGTCGACCTTTCCTGGCTTCTGGAAGATGGCGATGAAGAACTGGCGCTCGGCATTATCCGAGTTCAGCAATTCCGCTTCTCGCGCGCGCTATCTGAAGGAGTGCCGCAAATATTGTCCGACGCTGGAGCTTGCCGATCTTGGCGCGCCGGGCGCCGGAATACGGGCGCAAGCCGTTCTTGATGACGGCACATTGGTGCATGATTTCCTCTTCAAGGAAACGGAGAGAATGCTGCATGTTTGTAACGCACCGTCACCGGCGGCGACGTCTTCCATTCCCATCGGCTGTATGATTGCCGAAAAGCTTCTGGGGATAAATCTCAAGGTAAAAACTGCGTGAAACGAGATTTTCGCCGAATGATGTTGTTTTCAATTTATTTTTAGCAATCGCTTATTCTCTGTATTGCTACTTTAGGATTTAATGCTCATCAATATTGCAAGCTAACAACTTGACTTTGATCCTGGTTTGTAATTGCACATCAGGTTCAATTCGAAATAGCGTTTTCGCATTCTCATTTTCAACCGATTTAGGGCCTGTTCGTGAAGTTTGTGCCGCCGCTGGTAGTATTGCTGTTTGCTGCGACGATGTTGGGCATCTGGATGCTCGACACGAAGCGCAGGCATCTTTTACTTTTCGGTCTGAGCTTTGCCAGCTTTGCTTTCGGGCTTCTGGTTCCGATATCGTTGATCTCGGACAGCCTGCCCCTGACTTCGCCGATTGCCACGACGTTCCACTTTATGGGCGGCTGGCTACTCTGCGAAGGCGTGATGATCCGGATGGGCAGGCATTACTCCCGCCTTGCATCGGGCCTGATCGGCCTCGCACTTCTGGGAGCAATGATCTACTTCATTGCAAATGATACGGGCTATGCTCGAATTGCGCCTGCGGTCCAACTGACTCTGGGCAGCCTCATAGCTGTTCTTTGCATTCAGGCGCGTGATCTAGCACGCCGAAGCTGGATAGAGCGCGTGCTGTTCGGCGCATTGTTGTTGTTGACGGTGCATTTCTATGTGCAGGCTGGAATGGCGTTGAGGCTTTCCCCTGAAATTGCACGGCCGTCCGAGTTGATACATTCGCGCTATTGGCAGGGCATTATGATATTCGGCGCCTTTGCGGGTGTCTTTGCCGGGCTTGTTCTTCTGGTCGTGACGACTTCCGATGTGGTGAAGGAATTGCAGGCGGAGCGGGACTCCGACCCGCTGACCAGTGTTTTCAATCGTCGCGGCCTTGAGCGCCACGCCCAGTTGCGCCTGGCTGAGGCCCAGCGCGGTGATTATGGGGTCATCATCGCGGATATAGATCACTTCAAGTTGATCAATGACGATCTGGGCCATGCGACCGGCGATCAGGTTCTGGTCGAGTTCGCCCGTATCCTGGAAATGACGGTAGCAAGTTCGACGATTGTCGGACGCGTCGGTGGCGAGGAGTTCGTTATGCTGGTGCAGGGCGATGCCGAAACATGCGAGAGACTGGGCAACAGGCTCTGCGGACGCGTCGCCCATTACAGTTTTCCGATGCTGCCCGTGGATCGCCAAATGACATGCAGTTTCGGTATCGCCATGGTGCGCGGCGGTGAAACTTTGTGGGAAACGGCGGCACGTGCCGATCTTGCTCTGATGCGGGTCAAAAATCGCGGACGCAATCGCGTTGCGGTGGAAGGACTTGAGTTCCCGAGCGCCAAGCAGGGCGCGTATCTTCTGACTGCCTGATCCGGCTTCCGAGACAAGCTGAACCGGATTTCTTCATCACGTAAAGGATTTGGTTACCATAATTGGCGATGCTGGAGATGACCTTCCAGTCACCGCCTTGCCATGTCTTGCTCGTCTTTTTGCCGAACTGACATGCAAGGCGGTGCCGTGAAAGTTGATTTCCACTCGGATTTTGTATCATGGCGTGTTTAACAGAAGTGTATGGCTACGCGGCTCCGCGCAGCAATGGCATCAGGCTTCCATTCGGTTTCAAGGGATTTACGCGCGTTGCGATGTTTGCCGCGACGGGCCTTGTGGCAGGAAGCTGGATGATGACTGCGCTCGGTACGCTGGAAACGGTCGTGCCAGCCTTTGCACCTGTTGCACCGATCATGCGCCGCGTTTCCCTGACCACGCCGCAGGCGCTTGCTGTCGTCGATCACAAAATCGCGCCGTCGCGCCGCATCAGGCAAGGCTTCATCGATGCCTATACCACCGATACCGCCTATTCCAATCTCGATTGGCGCCGGGCCAGAAACACGAGCGATGAGCCGATTATCGCCGATATCGGTCCAGATTCCGTAATCGAGGACAAGCCTGTCGACACGGCATCTCTCATCGAATTGCGTGCTGATCGCGTCCGTCGCGAAGAACCCGGTGTGGCGAGTGTTCAGCCAGAGCAACCTGCTGCGGAAGCCGGTACGACTGTGGTCGCCTATGCGCCAGTGCCTTCTGCGCCGGACGCAACGGCAGCCTTCAACAAGATCGATCCGCTTTCGCAAGCCGAAGAAATGGATGCCGCCGAAAAGCAGGCACACCTTCCCACCGGCAATGCCGTTCCCGTTCCGCAGCTCGCTCCGGATCAGAAGACGGATATGGCCGCAGAGGACGAAGCCACCCAAGACGCATTCCTGCCCGATGATGTGCCGCTGCCGGGCGCCAAGCCTTCGCTGCGCCGTTCCCGCATGCATGAGAAGACCGAGCTTGCCTATGCGCCGGAAAGCGGTGCAACCGAAGAACCACGCCCCGGTCTGTTCAGCCCGCTTTTCAATCAGGCCGCGCGCAGCAAGGTTGCTATCTACGACATTTCCGCAGCCACTGTGTACCTGCCGAGCGGCGAGCGCCTTGAAGCCCATTCGGGTCTCGGCCCGATGCGCGATAATCCGCGCTACGTAAACCAGAAGAACCGGGGACCCACGCCGCCTCACACTTATGATCTGCGCATGCGCGAGGCGCTGTTCCACGGCGTGGAGGCGATCCGCCTCACGCCTGTCGACGGCAACAACCGCTATAATCGCGATGGTCTTCTGGCGCATACTTTCATGCTGGGACGCCGCGGCGATTCCAATGGCTGCGTGGTATTCAAGGACTATCCGCGTTTCCTGCGTGCCTTCAAGCGCGGCGAGTTCAACAAGATGGTTGTCGTGACGCGAATGCAGTCATCGAAGCCCGCACGGATCGCATCGCTTTTCTGATGAATCATCCGTCGGCGGATGATTTTTCGAATGATGGGGTTACACAAAGAATTGTGATCCCAATTCCTTGCGAGGCACACCAGAATTGGTAGAAATCTTTCATCGAAACCGATGGGAGATTTCTATGAAGCTTTATTACAAGGTTGGTGCTTGCTCGCTCGCACCCCACATCATTCTGAGCGAAGCTGGCCTGCCTTATGAACTGGAAGCCGTGGACCTCAAGGCCAAGAAGACGGCGGACGGTGGCGACTATTTCGCGGTCAATCCGCGCGGCGCGGTTCCGGCGCTGGAAGTGAAGCCCGGCACTGTTATCACGCAGAATGCAGCAATCCTCCAATATATCGGTGACCATTCCGACGTTGCGGCATTCAAGCCAGCCTATGGCACGATCGAACGCGCGCGCTTGCAGGAGGCCCTTGGCTTCTGCTCGGATTTGCATGCGGCCTTCAGCGGTCTGTTCGCTCCTAACCTGAGCGAGGAAGCAAAGGCTGGTGTTATCGCCAACATCAATCGTCGTCTGGGTCAGTTCGAAGCCATGCTGTCGGATAAGAATGCCTATTGGCTTGGCGATGACTTCACGCAACCAGATGCCTATGCGTCTGTCATTATCGGCTGGGGCGTGGGTCTCAAGCTTGACTTGAGCGCTTATCCCAAGGCGCTGAAGCTACGCAAGCGCGTGCTGGCTCGCCCGAATGTGCAAAAGGCGTTCAACGAAGAAGGCCTGAACTAGGGCTTTTCGAGCAAAAGTGCGACGCGATTTTGCGTAGGGTAATACGAAAAAGCGAAAAGATAGAGAGGTTCCACGTTTCCGTTTTAACTGAAACCGCTCCAAGAACAACAGCCGGAGGTTTTGGGCCTCTTCGAGCACTGTGATATGCGCGACTGCGACTTTTCGCAAAGCAATTGCGCGCATACAAGCTTCTTTTCCTCCAACCTCAACAATGCCCAGTTTTCAGGTTCCATTCTGGATGGGCCAATCTGGCGAGGGCGCAGATAGATGGCCTTCAACTGGCCGATCTTTCGTCCTACACCGACATGGCTGTCAGTTGGGACCAGCACGAACAATTGCTGATTGCTTCTCTATTCGAACCTTTGACTGAGGTTGCAAATGTAGGGCGCACCAAGTCAGTTGAGGCAAAGGTAAACTGAAGTATGGTTTGACAAGAATATCACTGGGGGAAATGGCGGAGAGAGAGGGATTCGAACCCTCGATACGGTTTCCCGTATACACGCGTTCCAGGCGTGCGCCTTCAACCACTCGGCCACCTCTCCGTCTGCCTTGCTGTCGGGAAACCGTGTCTCACGGTGAAAACTGACTGCAAACGTGACACCGCTTTTCGAAACAGGCGCTGGTTAATCGCCAACTAGCGGGTGCGGCGCGAATATAGCCAGAAAATGCATATGTTCAACAGCTATTTGCAAGTTTTTGCGTCTAAATCGCCGAGCCTGTGCAAAGAACGATATTTATGACATAACTATCTGAAACCATTACATTTTATTTAGATCGGGCAATTGTGTTCCAGCCTGGCTTTGAGCCTGACGGGTTCTGTGTGCTATGCTTTAGCAACATCAAAAAGACAAATCTTCGGGTGATCGGACTCAAAACCGACACCGAAATCAAGGTAGGAAATCCGGGGCAGAGAATCGTGATCCGATTTGTATTGCGTAGTTTTGCGGTTGTTTTTCTGGCTTTCGCGGTGATTTTCGCGGTTCTTGACGGCGCGCGGTCCGTCGGCGCGTCGCAGTTCATTGCAAAGCCGCTTTTGTCCATGTGGTCGCGTAACGCGCCCGAAACATTGGCCGATGCAGAAACCTTCATGACGCACTATATAGGGGCAGGAGCCTGGAATGCCGTCTGCATCCCTTTGCTTGAGCAACCGGGCTGGCTTCTTTTCGGCATTCTCGCCCTTTTATTCTATGCAATCGGTCATCGTCGGGAGCGCCCTCTGGGACGCTTCACCGCTCGATAATCAGGAGGTGGATACTATGAGTTTCTTGGACAGCTATCGCAAGAAGACGCAGATGCCTTCGACGGATGAAGCTCTGCCGGGACGCACACAACCGATCCCGACATCCGCGACCCACTTCGTCAATAGTCGCCCGCTGAAAGGGCCGTGGCCGGAAGGCTACAAGCAGGTTCTGTTCGGGATGGGCTGTTTCTGGGGCGCCGAGCGCCTGTTCTGGCAGGTGCCAGGCGTGTATGTAACCGCTGTCGGTTATGCGGGTGGGGCTACGCCCAACCCGACTTATGAGGAAACCTGCACGGGCCTCACCGGTCATGCGGAAGTTGTGCTGGTCGTCTATGACCCCAAGGTCGTGAGTCTTGATGAATTGCTGACCCTTTTCTGGGAGGAACACGATCCGACGCAGGGCATGCGGCAGGGCAACGATATTGGCACGACCTATCGTTCGGTCATCTATACTTTCGACAAGGCCGATCGTGACGTGGCGGAAAAGAGCCGGGAAGCCTATTCGCAGGCGCTTGCCTCTCGCGGTCTCGGTCCAATCACGACCGAGATCGAGGATGCGCCGGAGCTCTATTATGCTGAAGACTACCACCAGCAATATCTGGCGAAGAACCCGAACGGTTATTGCGGATTGCGCGGCACTGGCGTGAGCTGTCCGATCCCGCTCGCTCAGAGATAGTAGATCAAACCTAGCGTATAATGGCAAATCGCGCGGTCTTTACCGCGCGATTTTCTTTTCCAGGATCAGCATCCCGGCATAGTCGCCTTCCAGATGCTCGAAATCGCTCCAGCCGATCTGGCGGTAAAGGTCGGGCTTGTCGGTGTAAAGATAGGCTTCCGCATAGCCGAGTTCCCGTGCGGCATCCTCGATTGCGCCGACAAGACTTCTGGCAATGCCTTTGCCGCGACAGTCAGGCGCGACGAAAACACTTGCCACCCACGGCTTCAGATGCGGATGTGTTTCCAGATCGCTGTGGATCAGAAGGGCAAGGCCGGCGGGTTGCCCGTTCCAGAGCGCGACTCGCGCCACCTGCCCATCGTCTTCACGGGAAATATCGCTAAACGCCTCGGCGGTCTGTGCGAGTGACGAGCCGGTAAACTCACCCCATTCGGCATGGTTCCATGTGGCGCAGATGGGTACGAGGTCGGGGCGGTCGGCGAGCGAGACGATCTGAAGCATGGTGTTACCAGTGCGGCGGTTTGGTGACCGGGACGTCCGGTGCGGTCTGTTCTTCCAGTTCCAGAAAGCGGTCGGTCAATGCGCCGAGCTTTTTGGAAAGCCGGTCAATGGTTTTCCATTGTTCGGCCAGAACGGATGACAACTCGTCGATTGTCTTTTCCTGTTCGGCTACGCGAATTTCGAGCTCGGTCAGGCGCTGGTCCGGTGTCATGGCTGGCTTCCATTGGTATTTGGGCGTCGGTGGTCAGCGGGGTTTAGCCGCTTTCGATCCATATCGGAAGTACGGTATCACATCATTGCGTCAGCACGAGCACGCCGTTTGAAACTTCATAATGACGCAGACGCTTCAGAAAGCTCATGCCGAGGAGCGTATCGGACAGCGCGTTGTCACGAAGAACCATGGTCTCCACATTCTCTATCCGAATACGCCCGATTTCGATGCTTGGCAGGATGGCGGACGCAGCGACAGTCTCACCATTGGCGGTCGAGACGCGATATTTGAAATCTTCAGGTTTGAGCGACAGGCCGATGCGCCGCGCGGCGTTTGTGTTGATCGCAACCACGCTCGCCCCCGTATCCACCATTGCACGAAGGTATTGCCCGGCAATTTTTATGTCTGTGATGAAATGGCCGCGACTGTCCGGCGCGATCTGCGTGCGGCGTCCGCTATAGGCGGTGGGGGTTTGCGACGGAACAGTTGAAGCTGTCGCGGAAGTGTTTGAACCGGATTCCGGCTGTTGCCCGAATTTTTCAAACAGAAGCGGGAAGGCAATTGCCAGTCCCGCAAATACCAAAAGGATCGTAAAAACCCGCGCCATACTGCCCCCGTTTCCAGGCATGATAGCAGGCGCGGGCCGCTCTGCGTTGTTTATTTTAGCGCGCATCTGGCCCGAAAACCGCTTCACACTTTTCGGGATGCGCGCTGGGGCTTACTTCGTACCGTACATACGGTCGCCGGCATCGCCGAGACCAGGAACGATATAGCCCTTTTCGTCGAGGCGTTCGTCGATGGAAGCCGTGAACACGTCGACATCCGGATGAGCTTCGGTAAAGCGCTTGATGCCTTCCGGAGCCGCCAGCAGGCAGAGGAAGCGGATATTGGTCGCGCCGCGTTCCTTCAGCTTGTCGATGGCTGCAATTGCCGAGTGCCCGGTGGCCAGCATCGGGTCGACCACGATGATGAGGCGGTTGACGATGTCTTCCGGGGCCTTGAAGTAATATTCGACCGGCTGCAGCGTGTCGTGATCACGATAAAGGCCGATATGGGCGACGCGCGCGGCGGGCACCAGATCGAGCATGCCTTCCAGAAGCCCATTACCTGCGCGCAGGATCGAGGCGAAGACAAGCTTCTTGCCTTCGAGCACCGGTGCATCCATTGGCATCAACGGGGTTTCGATCGGCATGGTGGTCAGTTCGAGATCGCGCGTCACTTCATAGCAGAGCAACAGCGATATTTCCTTCAGCAGCCGCCGAAAGCTGGCTGTGGACGTTTCCTTCTTGCGCATGATGGTGAGCTTGTGCTGGACAAGCGGATGGCTGACGACTGTAACGCCCATGATCTTTCCACTTTTCTTGTTATCTTTTTGACTTTAGCGGCAGTTTGCGCCGGAGAAAACGCGTGTCGAGCGCGCACGCACAGTTTTATGTCTCTTTGGCCACTTTTAAACGCTAACGCAAGACGGTTCGCAAGGTCCCTTCACAAAAGGGGTAGTGGAGGACGGTCTCTGCTTGTATCGTCCAGCACAAGCTTTATATGCATTACGGAAATCGTTTTCGTCTTAATATTCAAAAGCAGGATGAGCTATGAGCCAGCAGAACGGCAATGCGGACCGCGTGGGCGCACAAGGTGGCATGGAGCATTCATTCGGCTTCAAGGCGGTTGACGAAAACGAAAAGCAAGGCCTGGTCAACGACGTTTTCCATAAGGTCGCCAGCAAGTACGACGTGATGAACGATCTCATGTCGGCGGGTATGCACCGCGTCTGGAAAGATGCGATGATCGCATGGCTTGCGCCATCGAAGCGCCCCGGCTGGACCTCGCTTGATGTTGCAGGCGGCACCGGCGATATCGCCTTCCGCATTGTCGAGGCTTCCGGTCGTCAGGCTCACGTCACCATTCTCGATATCAATGGCTCGATGCTTGGCGTGGGACGTGAACGGGCGATCAAGAAGGGCCTTGCCGACAATCTCGAATTTGTTGAAGCCAGTGCCGAAGAGCTGCCATTTGAAGATGCGAGCTTCGATGCTTATACGATTTCGTTCGGCATTCGCAATGTTCCGCATATCGACAAGGCGCTGTCCGAAGCCTATCGCGTGCTGAAGCCGGGCGGTCGTTTCCTCTGCCTCGAATTTTCAGAAGTTGAACTGCCGGTTCTCGACAAGGTCTACGACCAGTGGTCGTTCCATGCCATTCCGCGCATCGGCAAGATGATTACCGGCGATGCCGATTCCTACAGCTATCTGGTTGAATCGATCCGCAAATTCCCCAAGCAGCAGGATTTTGCCGCGATGATCGAGAAGGCTGGTTTCGAGCGCGTGAGCTATCGCAATTTCACTGGCGGCATTGCCGCGCTTCATTCCGGCTGGAAGCTTTGATTGTGCCTGTGATGAATTGGGGTCAGAAACGGGGCGTCGAGGCATGAGCAATCTTTCCGCTGCTTTCCGGCTGATGCGGGCCGGATGGATATTGACGCGCGAGGGCGTCATCAGTGCGCTTCCCGTCGAGGGGCTTTCCGGCCTCCCGGCATTCGGGCACAAGATTGCAGGTATTCTGGCGCGTCCGCGCGCACGCCACATGCAGCGTTCAGAGCGCATGTCGCGGGCCATGAACAAGCTGGGTCCGTCCTATGTGAAGCTCGGCCAGTTTCTGGCGACGCGGCCCGATATTGTCGGTCGCGATGTTGCTGCCGATCTCGAACTTTTGCAGGACAGGCTCGACTTCTTCCCGCAGGCCGACGCGGTTTCCGCTATCGAAGGGTCGCTTGGTCGCAAGATTGACGATCTTTACCTGCATTTCGATGCGCCGATAGCGGCAGCGTCGATGGCACAGGTTCATCCAGCCGAAATCATGAAGGACGGGTCGCGCCAGAAAGTAGCGGTCAAGGTCATTCGTCCGGGCGTTCGCCACCGCTTTGCCCGCGACCTTGAAGGCTTCTACATGGTTGCGCGCATGCAGGAGCGCCACGTTCCCTTCACGCGCCGCCTGCGCCCGGTGCAGGTTGTCGAGACATTACAGCAGACCACCCGTATCGAGATGGATCTCCGTCTGGAAGCGGCGGCACTTTCCGAGATCGCCGAGAACATCAAGGACGATGCGGGTTTCCGCGTTCCCAATGTCGATTGGGAACGTACAGGTCGCGATGTGCTGACGCTCGAATGGATCGACGGCATCAAAATGTCCGATGTTTCGGCGCTTGAAGCCGCGGGTTTCAATCTCAAGAAGCTTGCAGAAACGCTGATCCAGTCCTTCCTGCGCCATACGCTGCGCGATGGCTTTTTCCATGCCGACATGCATCCCGGCAACCTGTTCGTCGATCATCAGGGGCTGATTGTTGCGGTTGATTTCGGTATCACCGGGCGGCTCAACAAGCAGCAGCGGCGCTTCCTCGCCGAAATTCTCTATGGCTTCATTACCCGCGACTACATGCGCGTGGCAGAAGTGCATTTCGAGGCAGGCTATGTGCCGCACACGCATGATGTGGCGAGCTTTGCGCAGGCCATTCGCGCCATTGGCGAACCGATCCATGGCCAGCCTGCCGAAACTATTTCCATGGCTAAGCTTTTGACGCTGCTGTTCGAAGTGACCGAGCTTTTCGACATGGAGACCCGGCCGGAACTCCTGATGCTCCAGAAAACGATGGTCGTCGTGGAAGGGGTATCGCGCACGCTCGATCCGCATTTCAACATGTGGAAAGCAGCGGAACCGGTTGTCGGCGACTGGATCGCCAAGAACCTCGGGCCGCAAGGCATGCTTCTCGACGCGAAGGACAGTGCTTATTCGCTGCTGCATTTCACGCGCAAGACGCCGGAACTTGTGGCGCGTGTCGAGCGTGTTTCCGTTGCGCTGGACGACATGGCCGCCAAGGGCTTGCGTTTCGACGAGGCGACAGCGGAGGCTATCGGTCGCGCCGAAGCCAAGCATTCGCGCTGGGGCCGCATCGCGCAGGTGGTGATTGCGATCTCGCTCGCAGCGATAGCGATCAAGCTCTATATCTGGCTGTGAACTCACTTTTAGAGTGACAAGTAACTTTTAAAGTGATTTCATTGATTGCACTTGCAATAAGCGGGTGCAATCAAATGGCCAGTATCACTATCCGTAATCTCGACGATGCCGCCAAGGAAAAGCTGCGTATGCGCGCTGCGCGCAACGGGCGTTCCATGGAAGAGGAAGCACGGCTTCTTCTGACCGGGCTGGAAGAAACTGCGCAGGTTACGCCTGCGCCGGCTGTTCAGAGCAAGGCTGGTGCGTCACTCGCGGGCAAGCGCGTTCTGCTCATCATCGGTGGCGGTATTGCCGCTTATAAGACGCCCGACCTGATCCGTCGCTTGCGCGAGCGTGGCGCACAGGTTCGCCCCTTGATGACGGCTGCTGCCCAGCAATTCGTGACGCCGCTGACCATCGGTGCGGTTTCCGCCGATCATGTTTTCACCGATCTGTTCTCGCGAGAGGATGAGCAGGATGTCGGGCATATCCGACTGGCGCGTGATGCCGATCTGATCGTCGTTGCGCCTGTGACCGCCGATCTGATGGCCAAGATGGCTAACGGTATTGCGGACGATCTTGCCAGCGCCGTTCTGCTGGCGCGCAAGGTCCCGGTTCTGATTGCGCCTGCCATGAACCCGGCCATGTGGGACAATCCGGCGACCCGGCGCAACCGTCTGACACTGGAAAAGGACGGCGTGCATTTCATCGGCCCCGAGAAGGGCGAAATGGCGGAAAGCGGCGAAGCGGGAACGGGCCGGATGAGCGATCCGCTGACCATCGTGGCGGCAGTGGAAACTCTGTTGTCTCCGCGCGCACTGCCGCTGGCTGGAAAATCCATCGTCATGACGTCCGGGCCGACGCATGAGCCGATTGACCCGGTGCGCTACATCGCCAACCGCTCGTCGGGCAAGCAGGGCCACGCTATCGCAGCTGCACTGGCGCGACTGGGCGCAACGGTGCATCTGGTGTCCGGTCCGGTCACTCTTGCCGATCCTGAAGGCGTCGATGTCATTCATGTCGAGACGGCGCGGGAAATGCAGGCTGCCGTGGAGCGACATTTGCCCGCCGATGCGGCGATCATGGTCGCAGCTGTTGCCGACTGGCGCACGGCCAATGAAGCCGGACAGAAGATCAAGAAGAAGCCGGGAGAAGGCGCTCCGACGCTTG
The DNA here is from genome assembly GCF_008932295.1 of Brucella tritici. Lineage (GTDB taxonomy): Bacteria > Pseudomonadota > Alphaproteobacteria > Rhizobiales > Rhizobiaceae > Brucella > Brucella tritici. The sequence goes on from NZ_WBWA01000024.1 coordinate 32,518, forward strand.
CCATGGTCGAGAACCCCGACATTCTGGCCGGAGTTGGGCATAGCGAAAAGCGTCCCGGTCTCGTGGTCGGCTTTGCCGCTGAAACACAGGACGTGGCCGACAATGCGAGAGCCAAGCTTGAGAAAAAGGGCGCGGACTGGATCGTCGCCAATGATGTTTCTTATGGCGCGGATGGCAGCAGCGTCATGGGCGGCGACCACAACCGTGTGCGGATTCTAAGCCGCTCCGGCATTGAGGAATGGCCGGAAATGAGCAAAGGCGAAGTGGCCGAAAAACTGGCTGCGAAAATTGCTGAACGGCTGATCGACGCGAAGTGATGAAGCTGGCTGTCTAGAAAAACTCGTCCAACAGGCGGTAATAGGCGATTTTCGTTTCGTCGATGGTCGTTGCGCCATAGAGGTCGAGGAAAGGTTTCACCCACTCGTCGCCGAGATTGTAGCGGATGCTCCAGCAGGCTAGTCCCAGATCCTGATGACGGTCTGCAAGGCCAAGCCTGCCGCAGTCGATAAAACCGGTGAAAGCGCCGTCGCTGGCCATGAAATTTGGCAGGCAGGCGTCGCCATGGGTGACGACAATATCTTCCTGCGACGGTTTCAGGCGGCATAGTTCGGAGAAAAGATCGTCGGCGCTGCGGCCTTCTCGCTCATCATCAAAATCATCTTCATCGACGGCACCGGCTTCGACCCGCTTGCGCGCGTCATCAATGCGGTGTTCCAGCCGGTGGTCGAACGGACAGGCCGCGGGGTCGACGCTGTGCAGTGCCTTCAAAGCCATGGCAAGAATGGAGACGATGCGGTCAGGCGGAATAGTGCCGACAGACGACGCGAGGTCGGACCCGGCCAAGCGCGTCATCAGGAGAAAATGGCGGTCGGCCATCGTCTCAAAGGCGACGACCCTGGGGCAGGGCAGGCCCTGTGCGGAAAGCCATTCAAGCCGGGCGCGCTCATCGGCCAGTTCGCTGACCGTGCTTGCCGGTTCGATTTTCAGAACAAGCGGTTCGTGCCCATGACGATCAAGTAGCAGGACATTGGCGGTCGAGCGGCCAAGCTCATCCTGCTGGCTGCTATAACCGGCAAGCCGATGCAGCAGGGCATCAGGCAGATCGAGAGCAGCCAGAACAGGATCAGTCATAACATTACCGTATCAGGCCTTGTCGCGGACCTGATAGTCCTTGATGGTTGCAAAGCGGATATTCTTCCAGCGCTCGGCTTCGTAATTGAGCGAAAAGCCGTTCTGCGCCAGAAACACCGGATCATTGTCGAGATCATGCGCAATGTCGGCGCGATGAGATGCGATGAAGCGGTCGAGTTCAGCCGGATCATCTGCCGTAATCCACCGGCAGACCGAGAAGCGCGACATTTCAAAGCCGACCGGCAGCGAATATTCCACTTTCAGACGTTCGGTCAGAACGTCGATCTGGAGCGCACCAACGACACCGACAATCGCCGGAGAACCATCATCGGGCACGAACAGCTGCACGACGCCTTCTTCGGCCATCTGTTGCAGCGCTTCGCGCAGCTTCTTGGCCTTCATCGCATCGTCCAGACGCACGCGGCGCAGAATTTCCGGCGCGAAGTTCGGCACGCCACGGAACAGGATATCCTCGCCCTCGGTCAGCGTATCGCCGATGCGCAGCGTACCGTGGTTCGGGATGCCGACTACGTCGCCAGCAAAGGCTTCGTCGGCGATCTGGCGTGAACGCGCAAAGAAGAATTGCGGCGCAGACAGGCTCATCGGCTTGCCGGTGCGCACCAGCTTGGCTTTCATGCCGCGTGACAGCTTGCCCGAGCAAACGCGCAGGAAGGCGATGCGGTCGCGGTGGTTCGGGTCCATATTGGCCTGAATCTTGAACACGAAGCCGGTCATTTTGTCTTCGGTGGAACCGACCATGCGCGTGTCGGCCTGCTGGTCGCGCGGCGAAGGGCCGAAATCGCAGAAGGCTTCGATCAGATCGCGCACGCCGTAATTCTTCAGCGCCGAGCCGAAATAGACCGGCGTCATATGGCCTTCGCGGAAGGAAGCAAGGTCAAACGGACGGCAGACGCCGCGTGCCAGTTCCGTATTTTCCAGCCAGGCTTCACGCTCGTTTTCAGGCAGCAGCGCGGCGGCTTCTTCCGGGCCGCTGACCTTGGTCGGCTGCTCTTCATTGTCCTGACGGCGCATTGTGTTGTTATGCAGGTCGAACGTGCCTGCAAAGCTCTTGCCCGAGCCGATAGGCCAGGTGATCGGCGCTGTGTCGAGCGCCAGCTTTTCTTCGATTTCGTCGAGGATTTCGAGCGGATCGCGCGCTTCGCGGTCCATCTTGTTGACGAAGGTGACGATTGGAATGTCGCGCATGCGGCAGACTTCGAACAGCTTCAGCGTGCGTGGCTCGATACCCTTTGCGGCGTCGATGACCATGACGGCGCTGTCGACTGCGGTCAGCGTGCGGTAGGTGTCGTCTGCGAAGTCTTCGTGGCCCGGCGTATCGAGCAGGTTGAAGATGCAGTCCTTGTATTCGAAGGTCATCACCGAGGTGACGACCGAGATACCGCGGTCGCGTTCGATGTTCATCCAGTCCGAACGGGTCTGGATGCGATCCTTCTTGGCCTTCACTTCACCGGCAAGCTGGATAGCGCCGCCAAACAGCAGCAGCTTTTCGGTCAGCGTGGTCTTACCGGCGTCCGGGTGCGCGATAATCGCGAATGTGCGGCGCTTGGAAACGGGATTGTCAGCAGGCATGAAGAAACTCGTGATGGCGAAATGTTGGGCTGCGCGTGAAAGCGCGCCGCGAAGATGTTGGGGAGCATCTAGCAGGACTTGGCCGAAAGGTCGAGTTCAAATGAAAAAGCGGCGCAGTGAGCGCCGCTTTGCCAGTGATGGGTTATGCTTATCGGCTCTTGATGCCAAGCCCGAAAGCGATGAAGGACCAGCCCTGGAAGATCAGGTCGATCGCCAGGAAAAGGCCAAGAATGAACAGGCTGTTGACTGGCCATTTGATGGCGATGATGAGGCCCAGCAACAAGGTGACGACGCCGCCTGCGACGATCCAGCCCCAACCGGCGGACGGTTTCGACTTGAAGCCGAGCCAGATACGGAAGGCACCGGAACCGATCAGCGCTGCCGCCAGAAGGAAGGTCAGCACACCGGCTGCCAGCACCGGATTGATGAAGGCGACAATGCCGGCTGCCATATAAAGCAGGCCGCTCAGGAGCCAGAAGAAGAAGCTGCCCCAGGTTTTGACGCCAAATGCGTGAATGATCTCGATGACACCGCCGATCAGCATCATCAGGCCGACATAGTAGACCGACACCACGGTGGCCAGAACGAGATTACCGAAGGCGATGCCTCCGAGGATCAGCAGTGCGACCCCAAGGGCGACGAACCATCCCCACTTGCTGGAAAGTTCCTTTGGAAAAGTCGGGCGGTCGAAATCATTGTGAGCTGTTGTCATGAGACGTCCCTCAAATTGTCATGCCTCGTGAACAATATAAGGCATGTCCGGGATTTGACCAGCTTTTGTGCGAGGCGGGTCGGATCGTCGTTGTCTACTCTGTTCGTTCGCTCCGCAGAGCATTATATCTCTTTGCTATTGCAGTCGTTTTCCGCTTAAAGTTCATGTGATGTTCGATCTGGTTTCCCACTACTGGCCGCATATCCTGTTCGCTCTGTCGGGCGTTCTGGGCGCGATAGCTGCCATTCATGCGACGATGACGAAGGAAGAGGTGCGCACAGCCATCGGCTGGGTGGGGGTGATTATGCTGTCGCCCATCGTCGGAGCGGTGGTCTATGCCATTGCAGGCGTGAACCGCATCCGCCGTTCGACGCTTACACACCAGCGCGCCAATATGGGCAAGATCGCGCTCTACCACCTGTCGCATTTCGATACGACGAATGACCTCGTGCGGGCTGCCTTCGGACGCCAGTTCGGGGCGATGAAGATATTGGGCGATGCGGTCAGCCTCTATGATTTCACCAGTGGCAACAGCATCGATATGCTGGAAACGGGTGACGAAGCTTACGCGGCAATGCTCGATGCGATAGGCCGAGCACAGCGCAGCATCATGCTGGAAACCTATATTTTCGACCGGGATGCGATTGGCGAAAAATTTGCCGATGCTTTGGGTGACGCGGTCAAGCGCGGCGTGGAAGTGCGGGTGCTGGTCGATGCGGTCGGCGCACGCTATTCCTTTCCAAGCATCGTGAAGCTTTTGAAGGACAAAGGCGTTGCCGTCGATGTGTTCAACGGCAATATCATCATCGGGCTGCGCCTGCCTTATGCGAACTTGCGCACCCACCGCAAAATCCTCATCGTCGATGGCAAGGTCGCCTTTACCGGCGGTATGAATATTCGTGCGGGTTTCGTGCGCGCGATAGCGGGCGATGGGGTTGCCTTCGACACGCATTTCAAGCTGAAAGGCCCGGCGATTGCCGACCTCTTCCATATCGCATCTGAAGACTGGCGCTTTGCGACCGGCGAACTCCTGACCGGCGAGGCCTGGAAGATAGCGCCGCCGGAAAATCCGCCTGGGACGGGAACGCTGGTTCGTGTCGTCGGATCAGGCCCGGACAAGAATGTGGAAACCAACCAGCGCATGATGATGGGCGCTTTCTCGATTGCCGAGCAGCATATTCTCATCATGACGCCTTATCTTCTGCCGGATCGCGAATTGATCAGTGCGCTGGTGACAGCGGCGCGGCGCGGCGTGTCGGTCGATATCGTCGTGCCGGGCGTCAACAATCTGAAGCTGGTAGATCGCGCCATGCGCGCCCAGTTCGACCAGTTGTTGAAGGATGGCTGCCGCATCTGGCGGGCAGGCGGGGCGTTCAATCATTCGAAGCTGATGACCATCGACGGAGCATGGTCCTATGTCGGGTCGTCCAACATCGATCCACGCTCGCTGCGGCTGAATTTCGAGGTCGATCTGGAAATCCTCGACCGCGATGTGGCCCGTCAGGTGGAAGAGCGCATCGGCAAGGTGATAGAGGAGAGCCGCGAGGTCAATCTTGCGCGTCTCAAGAGCAGGCCATTTCTGGAACGGCTTCTCGACCGGATTATATGGCTGGGTTCGCCCTATCTATAAGTATTACCCCGTCCGGCTCGTGAATATTTCCGGGCTGTATTCTTCCAGCAGGTTCGTTGCCGATTTGAGATCGAGATGCGCCTTGATGGGCAGGTGATCGGACGCCAGGCGTGCAAGCGGCGTATTGTGCACTTCAACCGATGTAACCAGATTGTGCGGTGCACCCAACACGCGATCCAGTGCAAAAACCGGGAAACGTGATGGAAAACTCGGGACTGCTGTCGCGACATGGTTGAATGTCGGCATGAGGGCTGCGAGCGAAGAGCGTTTGCCGATGCGCCATTCGTTGAGGTCGCCGATCAGCAGGGTCGGCAGTGTGTCAGCCTCCTGCAGGGCGGTAAGGATGCTTTCGGCCTGCTGTTCGCGGGAGCGTTTCAAGAGACCAAGATGCGCGGCAATCACCCGGAGAGGCCCTGCCGGAAATTGCAGGTCCGCGACCAGAGCGCCGCGCGGCTCGACGCCTGGAAGCTTGAGTTGCTGCACATTGCGCACTACGCCTTCGCGGAACAGAAGCACGTTGCCATGCCAGCCATGCCCCTTTGGCATTGTTGCGGTGATGGGGACTGGGATGAGCCCGTGACGGCGTTCAAGCAGGCCGAGATCGAGCAGGCCGGAACGCTCGCCGAAACGCCTGTCGGCTTCCTGCAGGGCGATTACATCCGCGTCGATTTCGCTGATGACTTCGGCCGTACGTTGCGGATTGAACTGCTTGTCGATGCCGATGCATTTGTGGACATTGTAAGATGCAATGACGATATCACCGCCGGTGACATTGGCGTTGAGCGGCCTGAAGCCCGGCCTGTTCCGGATCGCAGTCAGGATGGACTTCGATATCCGGTTTGGTTCTTTCTTTTTCAGCACCCGTTTTTCACCTGTCAGGTATTCGGTTCCGAAAGACTATAGCATCCGCCAGCGAGATAAACTCTCTTCCCCTCAATATAGTCGGATTGTACATCTGTTTGAATAGCAATTCCCTACACAATTGGGCGAACTCTGGAGCGCATCTAATCCGAAAAGTGTGAAACAGTTTTCGGATTAGATGCGCGTCACAATGGCCTCTGATGTAACGCGATACCCGCTCGTGCCGTTCCCTGATTTATCGCGCAATGAAACGGATCAGTCGGTCGGTGATGCCGGTATAGGGGGGCTTGATGAGATCGCTTGGCGCAGGCGCATATTTGGTCAGGACCGGCATTGCCTTTGAAAAGGTCAGAAAACCGTCATGTCCATGATATTGGCCCATGCCGCTTGCACCCACGCCGCCGAAGGGCAGGTTGCTGCAGGCGAAATGGTAGAGCGTATCATTGACGCAGACGCCGCCAGCCACGATGCGGCTGAGCATCATTTCAATCTCTGCCGTGTTGTCGCTGAAACAGTAAAGGGCCAGCGGACGATCAAGTTTCAGAACAAAACCGATCGCATCGTCGAGCAGGCGATAGCTGACGATTGGCAGAAGCGGGCCGAAAATCTCCTCCTGCATGATCGCATTGTCGGGGGCAGGTTCCAGCACAAGTGCGGGGGCCATTGATCGCGACTGATTGGAGCCAGCCGGAAGCTCAATGACGGCCTCGCTCCCGTTTGCGGCATCGGCCAGCAGTTTGGACAGTCGCGCTTCCTGAGCATCGTTGATGATTGTAGTGCGGTCTTTTTCCGCTGATGCGCCGCCGTAACGCGCCTGCATTTCGGCACGCAGAAGGTTGATGAATTCGTCGCGCTTGCTGTGATGAATCAGAACATAGTCCGGTGCGATGCAGGTTTGCCCTGCATTGAAGAATTTGCCAGTGGCGATTGCTCGGGCGGCGCGTTTGAGATTGGCGTTTTCACTGACAATGGCGGGCGACTTGCCGCCAAGCTCGAGTGTGATCGGGGTCAGGTTCGGTGCAGCAGCAGCCATGATCTTGCGCCCGACGGCAGTGGAGCCGGTGAAAAAGAGGTGGTCGAATGGCAGCGACGCGAATTGCGCGGAAAGCGATGCATCGCCGAGCGCCACCGCGACACGGTATTCCGAGAACACTTCCAAAAGCAGGCTTTGCAGGAAATCCGCAGTGCGCGGTGTATGTTCGGACGGTTTCAGGAAGACGTGGTTTCCGGCTGCGATTGTCGCGACAAGCGGCGCCAGCGCAAGATTGACCGGGTAGTTCCACGGCGCGATGATCCCCACCACGCCCAGCGGAACATAGCGGATTTCGGCCTTGGCCGGCCACATTTTCCAGCCCGCCTTGCGGCGCTTCGGCTTCATCCAGCGTTTGAGATTATGCAGGGCATCGTCGATTTCGGCAAAGACGACACTGACCTCACCGAGTAATGTTTCGTGCAGCGAGCGGTTGCCGAAATCCGCGCTGATGGCCTTCGCCATTTCATCCAGCCTTGCCTCGAGCCGCTCGCGCAGGCGCTTAAGGTCGTCCAGACGCTGTTCATAGGCAGGGCGGTCTTCAAGCCATGCGTGACGCAGGCGCTCGAATGAGAGCTGCAAGGCCTGTTCTTCAGTCGCCATAGGCAAAATCCTCGGTCGAGCGGGCAAAGAGGAATTGCGCGGCATAATAGGTTGCAAGCACCCAGAGGCCGTTCAGCGGAATGTCGAGGCTGAACCGTCCATAGGCAAGCAGCGTGTCGCTTGCCATGAAGAAGAGGCCGCCTGCTGCGGCAAGCCAGGCGGCATAACGTTGCGGCGTTTCCGGCTCGGTGCCGAGCGCGCGGCTCATCGCCTGCGCCGCCATAATGCAAAGCGCGGCAGCGTAGATGACGACCGGGATTTTCAGGGGCGTCGGCAGCGATGACCAGAGGCCCGCTATGATTGCAAAGGCTGCGATGGCGAAAAGGATGAAGACGCCCTTATGCGCTGCAAAGCGTGTTTTGCGGCAAAGCGCATAGATATAGGCGCAATGGGTGATGAGAAAGCAGATCAGGCCTGCCATGAAATAATCGCCGGGCAGCATCAGGAATAAGTCGCCGAGTGCAGCGAAAGCCAGGCCAAAGGCGACTGCAAAGCCATAGGATTTCGATTTGGGGCGCCCGGCGCAAAGCACGGCGGCGAGCAGCAGCAAGGTCGCCGTCGGCTTGGTCAGATAGTGCAGCCAGCGCCCCGCGGAATCCTCGCCACTATAGCTCATGAGACTGCCTGCAATGGCGCAGACCGCGCAGAACAGAAACAGGCCGTAAAGCGTTCTGTTCCCTTCAAACTCCAGCAAGCCTCTTCGGCGCATATTGGCTCCCCGTCATTATAATTGTAAGCAAATGAATTAAGGACGCGGGATTGTGCCGCCAATTGCGAGATCAGCGCAATAGGCACAATTCATAGGGCTGTTGACAAAGCCTTGCCGGAGAAGCCGGGCACTCTGTTCCAATGGTTCGGAAGCCTGGCTGAAATCAGGAAAGGTTCTTGCGTCGCTCGATTTCTTCTTCTGAAGGGTGGTCCATCGCGAAAGAACCGGTCTTGAGTTCGTCTGAACGCTGATAATTGGCAATGATGACGCCGCTGGGCGATGTGGTGGAACTGACCAGCTTGAAGGCCGATGGCATGGATTGCCCGTCGAACAGTCGCTTACCCCTGCCAAGGACGACCGGATAGATCAACAGCTGCAATTCGTCGACCAGATCGCTGGCAAGCAATTGATGAACCAGTTCGCTGCTGCCCGAGACTGACAGGTCAGGGCCCTCGGTGGCCTTGATGGCTCTCAATGAGGTGATGATATCATCGCCCAGCAGTTCACTGTTCTGCCAGTTCAGGCTTTCCGGCCTGTGCGTCGCGACATATTTCGTCACTTCGTTGAACATTTTGGCGATCTCGCCTTCACCAGGCACGAAACCGGGATCGTTCGGGTCTGTCACCTGATGCGGCCAGTGGGCAGCAAAAATATCATAGGTGCGCCTGCCCAAAAGCAGGTCGAACGGCTTGGAAAAGCTTTCGCCCATGGCTCCGGCAATCACATCGTCCCAATAGGGCACTGTCCAGCCGCCATATTCGAATTGGCCGGTACGATCCTCTTCCGGTCCACCCGGCGCCTGCATTACGCCGTCGAGGCTCAGAAACGTTCCAACAATGATCCGTCGCATGATTTTCCTCCCAGAAAAGCCCGCCACGCGGGGCGTAGAGCGGTTCTGGTAAAAACAGAGCCGCTGGAACCGCTCTATCTATTTTCACGCATGTCTTTATCTCGAAACCGGTTCCCACTTTCGGGAGACATGCTCCAGCTTACAGGCTGGGAGCGGATCAGGATAGTCGCGGGCTGTCAGGAGGAATTTCTGCCGCCTTGCGCCTTTTGCGGTCGATGCGCTCAGCGCGGGTGGAAAGCTCCGTATTGCCTTCGAGGTCTGTCTGCAGAATCAGGCCTTCCTGCTTCAGCCAGCGGATGATTTCGCCAAAGTCCCGATCATAATCCGGTTGTTGCATGGCTCATCTCGCCTCCGATTTCCGTATGACGAGAATGCGCGGAACGACGACCCGTTGCAACAGGGGCAGGAAAAGCGGGAAGCCTCCGAAAGGGAAAATCAGCTCGGAGGCCGGTTCAGCCGGAACAATCCGCCAGAAAGCAAAAAAGCCCGCTTGCGCGGGCTTTTTGGGATGCTTCTGAACCTTGGTAGTGGTTCGAAGACTTAGGAATGGTGCCCAGAAGAGGACTCGAACCTCCACGCCCTTGCGAGCGCCAGCACCTGAAGCTGGTGCGTCTACCAATTCCGCCATCTGGGCGACGAGGACCCATCTAAGGGGTCGACCTGCCTCTGTCAATCGCGTTTTCGACATTCAGCCAGCTTTTTTTCAGCCAATGCTTTTTTCGCGTTGAAAAGAGGGACGGGCGCGATGATGCGCCCGATAAATTCACAGCCAGACAGCTATTAAGCTTCGAGGATTTCCTTCGAAGCGACTGTCGAATCAGCATTGAGCCGGTAAACGACCGGAACGCCGGTGTTGAGTTCCTGCTTGAGAATCTGTTCAGGCGTCAGGCCGTCGAGCGCCATGATGAGCGCGCGCAGCGAATTGCCGTGGGCGGCAACCAGAACCGTCTCGCCGCGCAGCACGTGCGGCTGCACCGTGTGCAGATAATATGGCCATACGCGCGCGCCGGTGTCCTTCAGGCTTTCGCCACCGGGAGGCGGGACGTCGTAGGAACGGCGCCAGATATGGACCTGTTCCTCACCCCATTTGACGCGGGCATCATCCTTGTTGAGGCCGGACAGATCGCCATAGTCGCGTTCGTTCAGGGCCTGATCGCGGATCGTCTGGAGATCAGACTGGCCGAGTTCATCAAGAATGTGCTGGCAGGTTACCTGCGCACGCGACAGCGCGGACGTGTAGGCGATGTCGAACTTGAGACCAGCAGCCTTCAGGCGCTGGCCAGCGGCCTTGGCTTCGGCATGGCCCTGTTCGGTCAGGCCCGGATCGCGCCATCCGGTGAAAAGGTTCTTGAGGTTCCATTCGCTTTGACCGTGACGGACCAGGACGAGAGTACGAGACATATGCAACGCTCCGTTAATAAAGATAATCAGTCATTCAGCCCGAGAACGTCGAGCATGGAATAGAGACCGGGCTTTTTGCCATAGGCCCAGAGTGCGGCCTTGATGGCGCCGCGCGCGAAGATCGAACGGTCTTCGGCATGATGGGAGAGAACGACGCGTTCACCGGGACCGGCAAGAATCACCGAGTGATCGCCGATGACCGAACCGCCGCGCAACGTTGCAAAGCCGATGGAGCCGGTTTCGCGTGGGCCGGTATAGCCGTCGCGCACGCGAACGCTGTTTTCCGCCAGTGCGATATCGCGTCCCCTGGCCGCTGCTTCGCCGAGAAGCAGCGCGGTGCCGGAGGGGGCATCGACCTTGTGCTTGTGATGCATCTCAAGAATTTCGATGTCGAAATCTGCTGGATCGAGAGCTTGTGCCGCCTTCTGTACAAGAACGGACAGAAGATTGACGCCGAGACTCATATTGCCGGACTTGACGATGGTTGCGTGGCGGGCGGCGGCGCGGATTTTCTCTTCGTCTTCAGCCGAGCAACCCGTCGTACCGATGACATGCACGATGCGCGCCTGCGCAGCAAGGCCTGCAAATTCCACGCTTGCCGCAGGGCTCGTGAAATCGAGGACGCCCTGCGCCTTGGCAAAGACCGGCAACGGATCGTCGGTGATTGTTACGCCGAGCGGGCCGATACCGGTGACTTCGCCCGCATCCCTGCCCAGAAGGGGAGAGCTGGAGCGTTCGATAGCACCGACCAGTTTCGCACCTTCGATGGTCTGGATAGTGCGGATCAAGGTCTGTCCCATGCGCCCGCCAGCGCCGACGACGACGAGGCCCATTTCGCTGTTCTGCGTTTCTCCGCTCATCCGGGTTCTCCTGTCCGCAATTCTTCAGCCGTCTGTTCGGTGATGATATCGCCATTACCGCTCTGCAATTGATAGAAGCGCGCATAGACGCCGTTCTGGATGGCGATCAGATCGTCGTGACGGCCTTCTTCCACCACGCGACCGGCTTCCATCACCACGATGCGATCCGCATTGACCACCGTGGAAAGGCGATGCGCAATCACGATTGTGGTGCGGTTCTGCATGATGCCTTCCAGCGCCTGCTGGACCCGCTTTTCCGATTCGTTGTCGAGCGCGGAAGTCGCCTCGTCGAGCAGGAGAACCGGCGCATTGCGCACGATGGCGCGGGCGATGGAAACGCGCTGTCGCTGGCCGCCGGAGAGTGTCACACCATTTTCGCCGACCGGTGTATCGTAGCCCTGTGGCTGCTGCAGGATAAACTCATGCGCATGGGCGAGCTTGGCCGCCTCGATGATTTCCTCGTCCGTCGCATCCGGGCGGCCATAGCGGATATTGTCGGCAATGGTGCCCTCAAACAGATAGGGCTGTTGCGAAACATAGGCGATGCCATGGCGCAGCGAGCGCTTCTTGACATGCGCAATATCCTGTCCGTCGAACAGTATCCTGCCGCTGTCGAGATCGTAGAAGCGCTGGACGAGATTGATGAGTGTCGACTTGCCTGCGCCCGAAGCGCCAACCACGGCGGTGGTTTCGCCCGCCTTGGCGACGAAGCTGACGCCATGCAGGACCGGAGCGGTCTCGTTATAGGAGAAGTAAATGTCCTCGAAGCGGATTTCCCCGGGACCCGCTTTCAGCTCCACTGCGCTTGGAAGATCGCGCTGGCGCGGCTCTATATCCAGCACCTCATAGATCATGCGTGCATTGACGAGCGCCTTTTCCAGACCGACCTGAAGGCGGGCGAGGCGGCGAGCCGGATCGTAGGCCAGCAGCATTGCGGTGATGAAGGCAAAGGTTGCGCCGGGGGGCTGTTGTTCGAGAATTGCGCGATAGCCGCTATAGGCCAGCACGCCCGCCACGGCGAAACCGGCCAGCATTTCTGAAATGGGCGTCGTGCGTTCGGAGACCTTGGCGATCTTGTTGCTGCGGCCTTCAGACTGGTCGATGAGCTTGCCGATCTTGGCGCGCAACTGATCTTCCATCGTAAAGGCTTTGACGATGGCAATGCCCTGAATCGATTCCTGCATCGCACCCAGCAGATGGGAGTTGAGATGCACGAGATCGCGGGTGACGGAGCGAATGCGACGCGAAATATAGGCAACGGCCAGAATGAGGGGCGGTCCGATGAGGAAAATCGCAACGGACAGTATAGGGTCCATATAGAACATCGTGCCGACGAGACCGATAAGCGAAATGAGGTCGCGCGCGATCGACGAAATTGTCATGTTGAGAAGGTCGCGAATGCCGGAAACATTCTGGTTGATCTGCGCCGCCAGATGACCTGAACGCGTATCGTTGTAAAAATCGAGACCGAGCTTCATCAGATGGTCGAAAATGCGCTTCTGATAGCGCGCGACCAGATTGTTGCCGATCTTGGCAAGTTCGACAGCCTGTATGTAGCCGGAGAAGCCGCGCAGTATGAAGATGACCAGCAATGTGCCGCAAATGACCCAGACCAGACCGAGATTCTGCTCGTAGAAGATCTTGTCGATCATCGGCTTCATCAGATAGGCCAGCGCGCCATTCGATCCGCCGACGATGAGCGATGCGAGGATGGCGATAATGTAGTTCTTCTTATATTCGCGGATGTTTTCCGACATCATGCGCCGGATTACGCGGGTGGCTTCGCCCGTATCGATCTTCTTGTTTTTCTTCTTGAATAGACTCACGTGCAAAAGCGCTTTTTGTCTCTTAGCCCTCCGGCAGGCCCGGCGGCTATCGTTGAAAAATACGACTTCCCATACGGAAACGCTGCACTGCAAAAGCCGTCGGCAATTTCAGTGCAGCGTTTCTATAACGTTATCCGTGCGGCTTGACCATCCTCAAGCTTTGTTGGTCAGAGCGGGATGTTTTTAAGCTGAACCATCATCCCGCTCTAAATTTTTGTTTGAGCATGATTTTACCCGAAAACGGGTTCCCACTTTTCGGAATCATGCTCCAATGCACCAGCGGCGCCCTTCGGTCGAGACTTCGAAACGGGCAGGGGCCTGTGCGAAGGCGGAAAGCCCGGAAAGGGCTGCAAGCTGGTGCGTGATCACGCGGACAGGAATGTCACGCATGATGGCCTTGTGCGGGGCCTTGTCTTCGAAGGCTTCACGGAAAGCGCCTGCCTTTAGTGCGGAAAGGATGCGCTGCGGAATGCCACCCGAAAGATAGACGCCGCCATGAGCCATGAAGATCAGCGCCAGATCGCCCGCAAGGCGTCCGAGATAGGTGACGAACAGATGCAGGGTTTCTTCCGCCTGCGCATTGCTTCTGTCGAGCCCGGCTGAGGTGATATCGGCGGGTGTCTCCAGCGTTGGTGTCACCTTGTCGGCGGCGCATATGGCGAGATAGAGATTGCGCAGGCCGCGCCCGCAAAGGATCTGTTCGCCTGCAACGCGGCCCTCGATGCGTTCGATATGCGGGAAGACCTGATAGTCGCGTTCGCTACGCGGACCGATATCGATATGGCCGCCTTCGCCCGGCACCGGCACCCATGCATGGCGTGTGCGCACAAGACCGGCCACGCCAAGCCCCGTGCCCGGCCCAAGCACGACGCGGGTGGCAATCACTTCTTCCGGCTTGCCGCCGATCTGCTCCAGATGATCGCTGCCGAGAGACACAACGGCGAGTGCCTGCGCCTCGAAATCGTTCAGTACGGTCACATCCTCGAAGCCGAGATCGGCGATCATCTTCTTCGGGCGCACGACCCAGTCGCAATTGGTGAGGTCGATCTCGTCACCGTCGACGGGACCGGCCACAGCGAGAATCGCAGAGCGCGGCCGGATCGAAGTGTGATCGAGAATGGCGTTCTGTATTGCCTCATCGATGGTTGCATAATCTGCCGTCTGGAGAACAGGAAACTCCTTCGGCTCGGCATTGGAATCCACCAGGATAGCAAAGCGGGCATTGGTGCCGCCGATATCGCCGACGAGTACCGGAAACCGGAAACTCTGTTCGGCCCACTCTATCTCTTTGTTTTCATGCATGTCTTTGTCCAAAACCGGTTCCCATTTTTGGGAGACATGCTGTAGTCGCCAGCATGTCCTCTCCCTGGTTATGTCTTCCGCCCGCAGTGGTCTTCCGCGGGCGAGCCTGTCTTGTGCAGGATTAGAGCGCGTTTCGATCTGATTGGATCAGATCGGCGCTCTAATCATTTGTTTTTACGCGCATCATTTCCGAAAACCGTTTCACACTTTTCGGGATGCGCTCTAATCAAGCGCCTTGATCAGCTTTTCCGCTGTCGCGCGATTGAGCGCCATTGGAATATCATAGACGCTGCCGAGGCGTGTCAGCGCCTTCACATCGACATCGTGCGGAAGCGGGGACAGCGGGTCGATGAAGAAGATGAGCACTTCCACCGTGCCTTCCGCGATCATTGCGCCGATCTGCTGGTCTCCGCCGAGTGGCCCGCTTTTCACACGCTGAATGCTGAGTGAAGGGCAGGCATCCAGAATGAGACCGCCGGTCGTGCCCGTCGCCACGATGTCATAGCGGGCCAACGCCTGCTCATGCGCTTTTGCGAAGGCGACCATGTCATCCTTCTTCTGGTCATGGGCGATCAATGCGATGCGCAGGCGTTCCGTCATGAATGAGCAACCTTACGAGTTGATAACCTTGTCATTAGAGCATTTCCAGCAAAAGTGTGTAACGGTTTTGCGTGAGGAAATGCGATGAAACAAAGAGCCGGAGCGGTTCCAGCGGTTCTGTTCAAACAGGAACCGCTCCGGCATTCTAAATCGTTTTAAACCTATAGCGAAGTGCCAAAGACCTGAAAAGCGCTAAAAGCCTCTACTGCACGCCGTAGGTGACATCTGCGACCGAATTTGGCGCAGGACCGTTGAGGACGGCAGCGCAAGCCTTGGGCAGATCGGACACCATCACCGGGCGCGGTTTTTTCGGTGGTTCCTTTGAAGGCTTTGCAGGCTTCCATGGCTCGTCGGTGAACCACCAGGCAAGCGACTTGTCACAACCGTCGCCAGCAGCCACTTTCGGCTGCGGCTTGCATTGGGGCGAACCGGGCTGGCAGGTCAGGCGCACATGGAAATGGTAGAAGTGACCCCAATAGGGGCGAACCTTGCCGAGCCAGCTTCTATCACCTGTCACTGTGTCGCAAAGCTGCTTCTTGATGCCCGGATGCACGAAGATGCGCTCGACTTCCGGATAGCTTGCGGCATGTCTGATGAGAGCCGTGCGGGCAGGGGTCCATTTCTTCGGGTCCACGTAAAGCGAATCCGGTTTCAGCATCGAAACGGCTGATACGCTTTCGCGTTCGGCGTCGCTAAACCGTTTTTTCGGCATGGGCGTCAGCCAGATGTCGGCATCGAGGCCGACCTGATGCGAGGCGTGGCCGGTCAGCATCGGGCCGCCACGCGGCTGCGAGATGTCACCGACGAGCAGGCCGGGCCAGCCATCCTTTGCCGCGTCGCGGGACAGTTTTTCCAGAAGGCCGATCATGCGCGGATGGCCCCAGCGACGGTTGCGCGAAAGGCGCATGACTTGCCAGTTGGGTCCGTCCGTCGGCAGTGCCACAGCACCGGCGAGGCATCCCTTGGCATAAAAGCCGATGGATTGCGGCTGCTGTGCCAGCACGGGAAGTGCTTCGCCACCGAATGCCTGTTTGGCGGGCATGTCTTCTGCCATGGCCATTGGCACGAAATCGGGCGCGATCATAGCTGTCAGCGAGGCTGCGAGAACGATCTTCTTCAATCTGTTTGCGATCATGGGGCAATTCCATGTTTTGCCTACAGCATCGGCCCGAAAATCGATCACGATTTTCGGAAAGTACGATGCGTAGTTTCTATCGGTTAGAGCGTCCTTGTGTAGCGTCCATTTGGACGCACGGCGCTCTAGGGGCTGCGGCTGCGAATCAAGGCAACCGAATTGCGGGCATTATGCTGTGTCAACGGCAGGGCTTCAATGGCGGTCGACAGTTTGTGCTGCCGGCCGCCATTTCCCTCAGTTCTTTCGTAGCCTCACGAGCATGGCCAGAACCAGCAATGGCATGAATGTGCAGAAAGCGATCAATGGCCAGGCAGTATCGCCCGGCAGGAAAATGACCAGTGCGGTTCCTGCGAGACTGACGATCAGGCTTTGAATGCAGAAATAGACTGCGACCGCCATGCCTGCATTGTCATCAAAGGCTGCAAGCGCTCCATTTGCCGTCATCGATGCGGTGAAAACAATCCCGACAGCAGCAAGCCACATCGGGACGATGAGGCTTGTGAACGATGGTTGTAGTAGTTTCTCACCGGCCAGAAGCAGGAGCGCGCTGGCAAGGAGCACGGCCATGCCAAGAGCCACGCTTTTACGGGCACCCCATTTCTGCGTATGGCGTGGCAGGATGCGCGTGGCGGCGATCATGACGATGGCAACGCTTGCGAAGGCGAGACTGAAGCCGGTTTCCCGGAAGCCGCCGCGTTCGATCAGAATGCGCGGTGCGGTGGAAAAGAACACGAAGAACGTGCCCATCGCCGTCGCAAAACCGAGCGTATAGGTCCAGAAGGGAAAATCCTTCATGATCCGCCCCAGACCGCCTGTGCCTGGCGCGCTGCCGGTCGGTCGTGTCTCGTGCCAGTGGCGCAAGGCGCGCCATGTTGCGACAAGACTGAAAACGCCAAGCAATGCGAAGATTGTCCGCCATCCGAAACCTTTTGCAATCAGGGCGCCTGCAATCGGCCCAAGCGCAGGGACGAAGGAAAGCATGGCACTGAAAAGGCCGTAGATCGTCGCGCCTTCGGGACGCTTCGCATAGACGTCGCGGACCGTTGCGAAAGTGGCGACAAGTGCTGCCGAGGCACCCGTTGCCTGTACGAAACGAAGCAACACGAAAACGGTGGCATTGTCGGTAATCGCCAGAGCGAAGGACGAAAGGGCGAACACCAGTCCACCGCCAAGCAGGATGGGCCTGCGTCCGAAACGGTCGGACAACGGGCCGAAAAGAAGCTGCCCGACACCCAGCATCACCATGTAGAGGCTGAGCGTTAGCTGCACCATGGCGGGTGTCGTTTGCAGGATCGCGGGCATGGACGGTACGACCGGCAGGTAGATGTCCATGGCCAGCGAGGCGAGAATGTCGAAGGGAGCCATCAACGCGAGCGCAAATGGCAGGGAATAACTCCAGCGTGGAGTTTGTTTGTTATCAAAAGGCATGACGAAGTATCCGCTCGAGAAAGAATTCGGGCGGCGATCTGCCTTCTTTAAAACGCGCGTCTCATCCGAAAACCGTCACACGCTTTTCGGGATGCGCTTTAAGGGGAATTGGTCCGGGGCAGATGCCGCAACAGGTCGGAAAGGCTGTTGCGGCTTATCTGGTTGCGAGTTCGGTGCTACTCATTCTGTGTTGTCCCGGTTCGATTGCAGACCTGCTTTTAGCATTGGCGCGACTTCAGCGCCAGCTATCGTCGCGCCACATGGCCGAGAAGGCCGCTTTGTAGTCCGGATAGACGAATTCGTAGCCGAGATCCCTGATATGCTGGTTGGAGACACGCTTGTTCTCGCCATAGAAGGAACGCGCCATCGGCGTCATGTCGGCTTCCGCGAAGGGGACTTCCGGCGGCGGCGTCACGCCCATCAGTTCGGCTGCGTAGGTGACGACATCCTGCGGCGGGCTTGGTTCATTGTCGGTGATATTGAAGATGCCGCCCGTGTTGGTTCCCGCCAGAAAGCGCAGGCTACCGGCAATGTCATCGACATGGATACGGTTGAAGACCTGATTGTCCTTGATGATGCGTCTTGCAGTGCCGCGCTCAAGATTGACGAAGGCATTGCGGCCCGGCCCGTAAATGCCGGAAAGGCGCGAGATTGCGAGCGGCGTTCCGTGCCGTTCGCTCAATTGTCCCCATGCCTCTTCGGCTTCAACGCGCTCCAGACTGCGTCGGGATGCAGGCTTGCAGGGAGCAGTCTCATCCACCCATTGGCCCTGATGGTCGCCATAGACGCCGACCGTCGACAGATAGCCGATCCAGCGAATGGTATTGTCGGGACGGCGAAGCGCTTCTTCAACAACGGCGACCGCCGGATCGCCGCTTTCGCCGGGAGAGATTGAAACAACCACATGGGTCGATTGGGCAAGCCGGTCCAGAAGATCGGGCGAGGGCGTTTCACCGTCAAAGAGCATCGGCTTTATGCCTGCCTTTTCCAGGAACGGGAATTTCTGCTCGTGCCGCGTTGTCCCGTCGATGCGTTCCGCCTCACCTGTCATCCTTTGAGCAAAGGCCTGGGCAGAATAACCGGCTCCGAACAGAAAAACGCGCATATCAGACTATCTCCGTATTCCACTCTGTCCGTACCGTAGCATCCTCTTCAGATGAGGCCAGACGTTTCTGCATTTCAGCCACACGGTCGGGATTGGCCAATTGCTTCAAGGCCCATATAGCCGCGCCGCGCACGACCGGCGCTTCGTCTTCCAGCAGTCGTTCGACATCTGGCAGAAGAGCTTCATCACCGGAATTACCGGCGGCGATCAGCACATTGCGGAGGAAGCGGTCACGCCCGATGCGCTTCACCGGGGAGCCGGAAAAGAGCGTGCGGAACGCGGGATCATCCAGTATCAGCAGATCGGCCAGACGCGGCGCTTTCAGGTCCTCGCGGGCTTTCAGCTTCATTTCGCTGGTCGCTTGCGCAAACTTGTTCCAAGGGCAGACGGAAAGGCAATCGTCGCAGCCATAGATGCGGTTGCCCATGACTTTACGGAATTCGTGCGGGATCGGCCCCTTGTTCTCGATGGTGAGATAGGAAATGCAGCGCCTTGCGTCGATGCGATAAGGCGAGGGGAAAGCCTTGGTCGGACAAGCATCGAGACAGGCGCGGCAGGAGCCGCAATGGTCGCGTTCAGGCGCGTCTGGCGGAATTTCCGCCGTTGTGAAGATGGAGCCGAGGAACAGCCACGAGCCAAGCTCGCGGCTCACCAGATTGGTGTGCTTGCCCTGCCAGCCGAGCCCTGCGGCCTCAGCCAGCGGCTTTTCCATAACGGGTGCGGTGTCGACGAAAACCTTGACGTCCTGTCCGGCGCGCGCGGCAAAACGGCTCGCCACGTGCTTGAGCTTGCCCTTGATGATGTCATGATAGTCGCGGTTTTGTGCATAGACCGAGATTGCCGCGCGGTCCCGCTTTTCCAGAATGGCAAGCGGATTGGCATCCGGCCCGTAATTCATCGCCAGCATCATGATGGAGCGGACTTCCGGCCACAGCACGCTTGGATCGCTGCGGCGCGCCTCGGTTTCCTCCATCCATTCCATGTCGGCATGGTGGCCATCGGCAATATATTGGCGCAACCGTTCAGGCGCTTGCGGAATTGCATCCGGCGTTGTGAAGGCGACGGCATCGAAACCAACCGCCTTCGCCTCTTCAATCAGGAAGCGCTTCAGCTTGTCTGTCTTCAAACTAGAAGTCGAGGTCGCCATAATGGGCCACCGGGGCAAGGCCGCGCACGCGGTCAGAAAGCAATGGGCGGAAAGCCGGGCGCGATTTCATGCGTGCATACCAGTCACGCGCCGCTTTGGTCTCGCCCCATTCGATTTCGCCGAGATAGTCCAGCACGGAAATGCATGCTGCAGCAGCCATGTCGGCATAGCTTGGATGCGCACCGCCAAGCCAGTCGCGGGTTGCGGCCAGCCAGTCGATATATTTCATGTGCTGGCGGATATTGGTGCGGGCGGCACGGATAGCGGTCGAATCCGGCGCGCTGCCGCCCATTTCGGCGGCCATTTGCAATTTGAACACACGTTCGCGGGCGATGTGACGGGTCACTTCATTTTCGAATTTCAGCAGGAACCAGTCAACGAGGCGGCGCACTTCGGCGCGCTCCATCGGGCTTTCCGGCAAAAGTCGGCGGCTGCGTTTCAAGGCGCCACGCGTTTCGTCCAGGTATTCGGCAATCACCGTCGCGCCGACGACCGGAAGGTCGTTTTCAGCCAGAAGAACAGGCAGGGTGCCCGCCGGGTTCAATGCCAGAAATTCCTTGCGGCGCGACCACGGTCGTTCCTCGATCAACTCTGCTTCAACGCCATACTCGCCGAGGATGAGCCGCACATAGCGCGAACCCGAAGACATGGGATGATGAAAAAGCGTAAGCATGATCGACGCGATACTCTCGACTGAAGCTTGAATTGAACGTCCGGAGATAGCACGGCGGCTGGCGTTTGCTCATGCAGCAGGCTATTCCTGCTACCGAGCGATTCGACGCCGCCTCAACGGAATATAAAGTCTATAAGGGCTATGTCTGCGTGAGACAAGCAATCGCTGGAAGTGCCCGTTTTAGTCGCCACAGCCGCTAATGCGAGCCGGTTCAGATGCCATCATCGTGCCAACCATTCTAAGGTACTGACTTCATGGATATTTTTAATCTGCTGGAAGCCGCGTTTCTCGGTCTCATCGAAGGGTTGACCGAGTTTATCCCGGTTTCGTCCACCGGGCATTTGCTGCTGATAGGCCATTTTCTCGGTTTTGAATCCACAGGAAAGACTTTCGAGGTACTGATCCAGCTCGGTGCCATTCTGGCCATCCTGACCGTCTATTCGGCAAAACTTCTGAAAATCCTGACCGATTTCCCCCGCGATGCCCGCACGCGGCGTTTCGTCTTCGGCATTCTGGTTGCCTTCCTCCCCGCCGCCTTTATCGGTGCGCTGGCGCATGGCTTCATCAAGAGCGTGCTGTTTGAAACGCCGATGCTGGTCTGCATCATGCTGATCATCGGCGGTTTCATTCTGCTCTGGGTGGATCAGCTCAATCTGCGTCCGCGCTATCACGATGTGATGGATTATCCGCTGCCCATGTGCCTTGCCATCGGCTTCATCCAGTGCCTGGCCATGATACCCGGCGTGTCGCGCTCCGGCTCCACTATTGTCGGCTCGCTGCTGCTGGGGGCCGACAAGCGCTCGGCGGCAGAGTTTTCGTTCTTCCTCGCCATGCCGACCATGGCAGGCGCATTTGCCTACGACCTTTACAAGAGCCGGGATATGCTCTCGTTCAACGATGCCGCGCTGATCGGCGTCGGCTTCGTGATGGCCTTCATCTCGGGCGTTTTCGTCGTGCGCTATCTGCTCGACTACGTGTCCCGCCATGGCTTCAAGCTGTTTGCCTGGTGGCGCCTGATCGTCGGATCGGTGGGCCTGGCAGCATTGCTTGTATGGGGATGAACAAGGATGACAGGGCGCAGAAACACTGCGCCCTGCTTTTTTCAATGTGCATTTGGATTAGGGGCAGGTGCGCCGATATAGCATTTTTCAAAGGGCCAGAAACCTTGACCCCAAGTGTCTATAACGCATTTGACGTGACAATATGCTGGCAGCGGTGTCTGCAACATGCAGGCAGAACTGGCCTGGATGCTTCCTGCAAGTAAAGCAGATGCAAGAGCGATCTTCATAATCGTACTATTCATGATTATTTCTCCAATATTAAATTCCAAAAAAATTGAATAATAAGAAATAAAACTTGATAATTTTACTTGATCGTCAAATCTCCCTTCATTCATGAAGCGAGATTGCGCCTAATCTTTCAGTTTGGAAATACCAATAGATTGCAGAGTACTATCATTTAAATATAAGGTGCATGCTTCTATATAAAAAAGAAGCGCCACCAATTATTGATTGGTGGCGCTTTTTTATTCAGCGATAATTATAGCTTGGCGATAGTCACGCAAAGCCGGTCTTGGTGTATTGGCCGGCAACGCGGTAGCGCCACAGATAGGATGGCAGCACGGCGTCGACGCCTTCCGGCGTGATGCCCATGCCTTCCAGCGTGCGGCCTTCCTTGATAGCCTTTTCGGAAACGACATTGTCGAATTTCAACAGCGTCACCTGATCGTTGGTGAGCATCGGGTTCGGCAGCAGGCCGAGGATCGCTGCCTGCAAACGGGCAACCCACCAGGGCATGGAAATGATGAGGCGCTTGCGGGCGATCACGCCGAGCATGTCCTTCATCCAGTTCTTGAACGGCTGCACATCCGGGCCGCCGAGTTCATAGATGCCACCCGGCATCAGCTTGCCATCGACGGCGCGGGCAACGGCTTCCGCAACATCACCGACATAGACCGGCTGGAGCTTCGTTTCGCCGCCGCCGATAGCCGGCAGGAACGGCGAGAAGCGCGCCATGTTGGCGAAGCGGTTGAAGAAGCGGTCTTCGGGGCCAAAAATGATCGAGGGGCGCAGGATGACGCTTTCCGGCAGAACGGAAAGAACGGCGTTTTCGCCTTCGCCCTTGGTGCGTGCATAATCCGATGGCGAATTGACGTCGGCAGCAAGCGAGGACACATGCGTCATGCGGATGCCTGCGGCCTTGGCGGCTTCGGCGATGTTTTTCGCGCCCAGCACCTGAACGGTATTGAAGCGCTGGCGACCGCTTTCGGCGAGAATGCCGACGAGGTTCACGACATGGTCGGAGCCCTTGACGACATGTTCGACCGAAGCGCGGTTGCGGACATTGGCCTGCACCATCTGGATCTGGCCGACATTGCCGAGCGGAGCCATGTAATAGGCAACTTCCGGCTTGCGCACGGCAACGCGCACGCGATAGCCGCGCTTGGTAAGACTTGCGACGACCGCGCGCCCGACAAAGCCGGAGCCGCCGAAAACGGTGACCAGTTTCGGCCTGTTGTGGACTTCGTTCGGTTCGGTCTTCATCCTAAACTCCTGCATGAAAGCCAGTTGTGCCGCTTGCAATGAGCGGCCACGATGCATCTATATTGCCGGTGATTTATCGCCTTTTGGCCACAAGGCAAAGGGGACTTCTTGTCACGAGTACGCTAGCGGCTGTTTTTCCCATGTTCGTTTTTTGGTTTCGGCATGATCTTATCCGAAAACCGCTTTGAGATTCCGCTTCTTGCTGTTAAATCGCGCGCATGAGCACACCACTTGACCATATTCGCAATTTTTCGATCGTCGCCCATATCGACCACGGCAAATCGACGCTGGCCGACCGCCTCATTCAGTTGACCGGCGGGCTGGACACGCGCGAGATGAAGGATCAGGTTCTCGACTCGATGGATATCGAGCGCGAGCGCGGCATCACCATCAAGGCGCAGACCGTCCGTCTCACCTACAAGGCGAAGAACGGCGAAGATTATGTGCTGAACCTGATCGACACGCCCGGACACGTCGACTTCGCCTATGAAGTCTCGCGCTCGCTGGCCGCGTGCGAAGGTTCGCTGCTGGTGGTGGACGCCTCTCAGGGCGTGGAAGCGCAGACGCTGGCCAATGTCTATCAGGCCATCGACAACAATCATGAAATCGTGGTCGTGCTGAACAAGATCGACCTGCCCGCTGCCGAGCCTGAGCGCGTCAAGCAGCAGATCGAGGAAGTGATCGGCATTGATGCGGCGCAGGCCGTGCATATTTCGGCCAAGACCGGCATCGGCATTGAAGACGTGCTGGAAGCCATCGTCACCCAGCTTCCCGCGCCGAAGGAAGGTGATCGCAATGCGCCGCTCAAGGCCATGCTGGTCGATAGCTGGTATGACAGCTATCTCGGCGTTATCGTTCTGGTGCGCATCATTGATGGCGTTCTAAAAAAGGGCCAGACCATCCGCATGATGGGCACGGGCGCGAAATATCCGGTGGAACGCACCGGCGTGTTCACGCCGAAGATGGTTCAGGTGGACGAACTCGGTCCCGGCGAGCTTGGCTTCATCACCGCTTCGATCAAGGAAGTGGCGGACACCCGCGTCGGCGACACAATCACTGAAGATCGCCGCCCGACGAGCAAGATGCTGTCCGGCTTCAAGCCCGCACAGCCGGTCGTGTTCTGCGGCCTGTTCCCGGTCGATGCGGCGGATTTTGAAGATCTGCGCGCTGCCATGGGCAAGCTGCGTCTCAACGATGCATCGTTCTCGTTCGAAATGGAAACCTCTGCTGCGCTCGGCTTCGGCTTCCGCTGTGGTTTCCTCGGTCTTCTGCATCTGGAAATCATTCAGGAGCGCCTTGAGCGCGAGTTCAATCTCGACCTCATCACGACCGCGCCTTCGGTTGTCTACCGCCTGAACATGCAGGACGGATCGCAGAAAGAGCTGCACAATCCGGCCGATATGCCGGATATCGTGAAGATCAACGCGATTGAAGAGCCCTGGATCAAGGCAACCATCATGACGCCGGATGACTATCTCGGCGCGATCATGAAGCTTTGCCAGGAGCGCCGCGGCATCCAGATCGATCTGACCTATGTCGGCCCGCGCGCCATGATCACTTATGATCTGCCGCTCAACGAAGTGGTGTTCGATTTCTACGACCGCCTCAAGTCGATCTCGAAGGGCTATGCCTCGTTCGACTACAATCTTTCGGATTACCGCGAGGGCGATCTGGTCAAGATGTCGATCCTTGTGAACGAAGAGCCGGTCGATGCGCTTTCGATGCTGGTCCACCGCTCGGCGGCGGAAAAGCGGGGCCGCGCGCTGTGCGAAAAGCTGAAAGAGCTGATCCCGCAGCACATGTTCAAGATCCCGATCCAGGCGGCCATCGGTGGTCGTATTGTGGCGCGCGAGACGATCTCGGCACTGCGCAAGGACGTGACGGCCAAGTGCTATGGCGGCGACGTGACGCGCAAGCGCAAACTTCTGGAAAAGCAGAAGGAAGGCAAGAAGCGCATGCGCCAGTTCGGCAAGGTCGAAATCCCGCAGGAGGCCTTTATTCAGGCGCTCAAGATGGGCGATGATTGATACACGATTGTTTTAGGGGCGCTTCGGCGCCCCGTTTTATTTCTGTTATTTCTTGAATATTTTATAAGGAAGTATGTATGTTCGGACTATTGAAAGCGTTGATTGAGTTTTGTCATTCGATACTGAAAATTTTTATGGAGCGATCGGAAAGAGCAGCTCATAGCATTGAGAAAGAGGAAGAAAGTCGCCGTAGCAAAGAGCAGGAAGCGTTGCAGTGGCTGAACCATCATTTGCCAGAATTGGAAAATGCGGCGCGGGATGCTTATTCCTTCATTCTAAAGAAGTCGTCCATGCAGGTTCCGCTGGAATATCCGGCAGCGACATATCCGTTTGTTGAAAAATTGAGTACTTTCCCATCAGATGACCGGAATGCCATCAAAGTCCGTTTTCAACGGCTTCGAGGGCAGGAGTCCAAGAGAGCTTGGGCTAAGTGCAAATCCTATGTTGAGCTTTGGGAAAAATGTATGAGCCAGTTTTGCAATAAGGCACCGGATTTCCCTTACGATATTGAACGGTTCAACAAAGCTTTTGAGGTTTTCAAGACTGTGACTGGAGCTAAGTAATGTGGGTGTTCTGAACATGCGTCCATCAATCTCCATCAGCTACTGCACCCAATGCAACTGGCTGCTGCGTGCTGCGTGGATGGCGCAGGAGCTGTTGCAGACTTTCGGGCAGGACTTAGGCGAAGTGGCGTTGCGTCCGGGCACCGGTGGAGTGTTTGAAATCCGCGTTCATATGCCGGACGGCAGCGAGGAACCCATCTGGGAACGCAAGCGCGATGGCGGCTTTCCGGAAGCCAAGGTTTTGAAACAACGCGTGCGCGATCTGGTCTGGCCGGAACGTGATCTCGGTCATTCGGACCGGCCAGCTAATTCGTGAGCTGTCTCTTACCCCTGATCCTTCGAGGCTACGCTTCGCTCCGCACCTCAGGATGAGGACGGCAGTACGCTCGATGATGCGACGCCAACGAGGTTAAACATCCATGCAGGCGATTGGGGCACGGACTTTCCGAACGAGAGTGGATACGCGCTTCCCTCATCCTGAGGAGGTGCGTAGCACCGTCTCGAAGGACGAGGGAAAAACAGGATCAATCCTCATCCACCACGCGCAGGCGTAGCTGATTGTTCGAACCTTCCGCCTGCCGCGCTTGCGGGCGGGAAGCTTCCTCGGCGGGCGCAGGGCCGAATTCCAGCGCCTCGATCTTCGCGCCGCGCTTGGTAACTTTGCTGGAAGACACAAGAATATCGTCAATATCCTTGTTGGCCTGCACGAAGTGGGTCTGCAGCTTGCGCACGCGCTCATCGAGGCGGCCGACATCTTCCATCAGCCGGATCACTTCGCCCTGAATGACGTGCGCCTGCTCGCGCATGCGGGCATCTTTCAGGATTGCCTGGATGACCTGAATCGACAGCATCAGCAGCGACGGCGAGACGATGACGACCCGCGCCCGGTGCGCACGCTGGATCAGGGCTTCGAAATGCTCGTGAATATCGGCGAAGATCGACTCCGACGGCACGAACAGAAAAGCCGTATCCTGCGTTTCGCCGGGGATCAGATATTTGTCGGAGACATCCTTGATGTGCACTTCCATGTCGCGGCGGAACTGGGCGACTGCTGCCTTGCGCGCCTCCGGCTGTTCCGTTTCGCGCATGGAATTCCAGGCTTCGAGCGGGAATTTCGCGTCGATCACCAAAGAGGGCGCATTGTTCGGCATCCGCACAAGGCAATCGGGGCGGGTGCTGTTGGAAAGCGTTGCCTGAAATTCGTAGGCGCCTTGTGGCAAACCGTCGGCGATGATCGCTTCCATGCGCGACTGGCCGAAAGCGCCGCGCGTCTGCTTGTTGGCGAGGATCGCCTGCAACTGCACCACCTGTCCGGCGAGCGATTGGATATTGTTCTGTGCCGTGTCAATGACCGCAAGGCGTTCCTGCAATTTGGCGAGGTTTTCATGCGTCGAACGGGTCTGCTCGGTCATGGTCTGGCCGATGCGATGCGTCATGCCGTCGAGCCGTTCGCGGATCGACTGGTTGAGCTCCGCCTGTCGCGAACCGAACACTTCCGCCATGGTCTGCATACGGCCCTGCATCTCAGCCTGTGCCTTCAGGATTTCCGCCATGCGATATTCCGCATCGCGGGCACGATCTTCGGCCTGCGCTTCCGCGACTGCGCGAAGCCGGGCCGAGCGTGTCGCCGCGATGAGAAAAATGGCAAGACACAGCACCAGCACGACGATACCCGCGAGCAGGATGTTGCCGAGCGTGAAAGACGTGGCGCCGAGCTGCAGAAGCGGCTCATTCAAGAGATTCTGGTTTTCCATGCAGGGAGCTTAGCTGATTCGTGTCGCCTTGATGAGATCAAAACAGGAACATTTTGCAAAGTGTAATTGACGATTCTCACGCGAGCCATTACGTGAAAGCCCATGTCTGTAAAACCGCTTGTCATCCTTCCCGATCCCGTCCTGCGCCAGGTTTCCAAGCCTGTGGAGCGCTTTGACGACCAGCTCCGCAAATTTGCCGGCGACATGTTCGACACCATGTATGATGCGCCGGGCATTGGTCTTGCCGCCATTCAGGTGGGCGAGCCGATCCGTATGCTCGTCATCGACCTTGCCAAGGAAGGTGAACCGAAAGCGCCACATGTCTTCATCAATCCCGAGATCATCGGCGTGACGGATGAAGCCAGCACCTATGAGGAAGGCTGCCTTTCGATCCCGGATTATTATGCCGAGGTCGAACGGCCAGCGGCCATCAAGGTCAATTACTTCGATGCTGACGGCAAGCCGCATTCGATGGAAGCCGATGGGCTGATGGCCACCTGCCTGCAGCATGAGATCGACCATCTGAACGGTGTGCTCTTCATCGATCATATTTCCAAGCTGAAGCGCGATATGGTCATCAAGAAGTTCAAGAAGCTCGCCAGCCAGCGCGCGCCGGGGAAAGTGCTTTAATGCGTGTCGTTTTCATGGGGACGCCGGAATTTTCCGTGCCGATCCTCACCGCCATCATCGGTCACGGTTATGAGGTTGTTGCGGCCTATACGCAGCCGCCGCGCCCGGCGGGTCGTCGCGGGCTGGAGCTGACCAAGTCGCCAGTGCATGAAAAAGCCGAGCAGTTTGGCATTCCGGTGTTCACGCCGAAGAGCCTGAAGGGTGCGGAAGAGCAGGACGTTTTCGCAAGCCTTGAGGCCGATGTCGCGGTTGTCGTGGCTTATGGTCTGCTGCTGCCGCAAGCCATTCTGGATGCGTCGCGTCTCGGTTGTTATAACGGCCATGCCTCGCTGCTGCCGCGCTGGCGCGGAGCAGCTCCGATACAGCGCGCCATCATGGCGGGCGATGCGGAAACCGGCATGATGGTCATGAAGATGGATGCGGGGCTCGATACCGGTCCTGTTGCAATGGCTGAAAAGGTTGCGATCACGCCTGACATGACAGCTGGTGAACTGCATGATCGTCTGAGCATGATCGGCGCCGACCTGATGATCCGTGCGCTGGGTGCGCTGGAGCGTGAAAGCCTTGCCTTGCAGCCGCAGGCGGAAGAAGGTGTCACCTATGCCGCCAAGATCGACAAGGCCGAGGCACGCATCGACTGGTCGAAGCCTGCAAAGGACGTGCACAACACCATTCGCGGCCTGTCGCCTTTTCCGGGCGCCTGGTGCGAAATGGAAATCAACGGCGCTGTCGAGCGCGTGAAGCTTCAGCGCTCAACGTTGGGTGAGGGCAAGGGCGAGCCGGGTTCGGTGCTGGATGATCGCCTGACGGTTGCCTGCGGCGAAGGTGCGGTTCGGCTCGTCACGCTGCAGCGCTCCGGCGGCAAGCCATTGCCTGCGCAGGAGTTTCTGCGTGGTGCACAGGTCACGAAGGTTCTGTAGGCGGTGCCGCGTTACAAGCTCACTGTCGAATATGACGGCACGCCCTATGTCGGCTGGCAGCGGCAGGAAAACGGCCATGCAGTGCAGAATGCCATTGAACTGGCATTCAAGAAGTTCTGTGGCGAAGACCTGACATTAAGCGCTGCGGGCCGCACCGATGCGGGCGTTCACGCGACAGCACAAGTTGTCCATGTCGATCTCACCAAGGATTGGGATGCAGGCAAGGTGCGCGATGCGGTCAATGCGCATCTGGTCATGGCGGATGAGCGCGTCAGTATCCTGAATGTCGAGAAGACGACGGACACGTTCGACGCGCGTTTTTCCGCACGTGCACGGCATTATCTCTATCGTATCCATAATCGCCGTGCGCCTCTGGCGATTGATTATCAGCGTGCATGGTGGGTACAGAAACGGCTTGATGCGAGAGCGATGCATGAAGCGGCGAAGCGGCTTCTGGGTGAGCACGACTTCACCACGTTCCGCGCCACGCAATGCCAGGCCAAGAGCCCGATCAAGACGCTCGACCGGCTCGATGTCACCCGCAACGGCGACATGATAGAAATGCGCGTTTCGGCGCGGTCCTTCCTGCACAATCAGGTCAGGTCCTTCGCAGGCAGCCTGATGGAAGTGGGCGTGGGTCGCTGGACAGCGGATGATTTGCAGTCTGCTTTGGAAGCCAGAGATCGCAAGGCCTGCGGGCAGGTTGCCCCGCCCTATGGGCTTTATCTTGTCGGTGTGGACTACGCCTTTCCCTTTTGAGACCGGGAGCGCATTCGATACCCGGCTCTAGGGGATCAGGAGCAGACTTCCTGACGATTTCCCCGTCTCCAGTGCATGATGGGCTTCCACTGTTTCGGTCAGCGCATAGGTGGTGCCGACGGTTCCGGCGAGGCCTTTTTCCATCATGTCGAAAAGCCTGGAAGCGGAGTTCCGGTAGTTGTCGAGATCGTTGATGTAAGCGATCACACTTGGCCGGACGAAAGAAAAGTCCGCCTGATTGCCAAGTGCATCAATGACTGCCTCGGAGATTCTTCCACCAGCTTGACCGATGCTCGCCAGAGTTCCGAGATGGCGCACGCATTGCGCGGTTTTGGCTACGGTTTCTCCACCGATCCCGTCATAGGCGACGTGAACACCCAGTCCATTCGTGAGGCGCCTTGTAGCAGTGATGAAATCACAATCGCGTCCGACGAGTACATGATCCGCGCCGTTTTCGCGCGCCGTTTCGGCCTTGTCCTCCGAGCTGACTGTTCCGATTACCGTTGCTCCCAGAGTCTTGCCCCAGCGGGTTAGCAGGGTGCCCAGTCCGCCAGCGGCTGCATGCACAAGCATGATTGTATCCGGGCCAACGGGAAACGTATCGGTCAGGAGCATGTGGGTGGTAAGACCGCGCAGCATCGTCGCCGCCGCCGACTGCGCGGAAATTGTGTCGGGCAGTAGCAATGCTCTTTGGGCCGGTAGAAGCCGGGTTGAGGCGTATGCCCCCACTGGCAAGCCCGCATAAGCCACTCTGTCACCCGGTTTGAGGTCGGTTACATCTGATCCGACTGCTTCCACAACGCCTGCACCTTCGACACCGAGTACAGCCGGAAAGGACGGCAGCGGATAGAGGCCGGTCCGATGGTATATGTCGACAAAATTCACGCCGATTGCCTCGTGGCGAATGCGTATCTCGCCTGCACCGGGGCTTCGGGGTGTGTGTTGGACTGTCTGAAGCAGCCCTGCTTCACCGGTCGCGTTCAGAATGATCTCGTAGTCCATCAGTCAGCCTCCGTTGCAATCCGGGGCAGTATCGGGGATAGAGAAACGGGAAAAAATTGCTGTTTTGATCGCAACCTATGGGAAAAATTTCACAATGGTGAATTGGGAAAGCGTACGTTACTTTGTGGCTTTGGCCGATACCGGTACTCTGTCGGGTGCTGCGCGATTGCTGAATGTAGAACATGCGACGATTGCGCGACGCGTGGCTGCCTTGGAAACCGAAACCAGTTTGAAATTGGTTGATCGTCGGGGACGTCGCTTTCTGCTGACGGAAGATGGTGAGCGGATCGCTGCAATTGCCCGAAAGATGCAAGACGAAGCGCAAGCTATCAGCCGTTTTGGAGCAGTCCGGGATACTGGCATAAGCGCCACTGTTACACTCACAGCGCCGCCCTCCTACGCGGTTGCGAGACTAGCCAGACCGCTTGCTGCGGTATCGGCGCAATATCCGGGTATCCATATGTGTGTGATGGGGGAGGCGCGCTTCAGCTCGCTGAGCCGTCGGGAAGCGGATATAGCTATTCGCCTGACACGTCCGACAACCGGTGACCTCACCATTCGCAGGCTTGGCGAGGAAGCTTTTCGCCCCTATGCGAGCCGACAGTATCTGGCGCAAACTGCGCCTGATAAATGGCAGTTCATCGCCTATGATGAAAGTCTGGAGGACGCTCCGCAGCAAGCTTACTTACTTGCCTTGGCCGGTGCCCGGCCGATTGCCTTGCGGGCCAATACATTGGAGATGCAGCTCGCTCTTGTAAGCGAGAATGCAGGCATTGCCATGTTGCCTGATTTCATGGCTGAGACGCAGGAGCATCTGATGCCAGCGCTGCCAGACCATGCTCCCCTTCTGCGTGAAGTGTGGATGGTCGTTCATTCCGACATGAAGACGGTTCCGGCTCTCCGTGCGGTCATGACCGAGATCGCTGGCACTCTCAATCATCCCATGCCGATATAGCGCTTTTCGTTTTAATAGGCGTGCGGATCGAAGCCGATCCCGAGCAAATTCTGCAGCAGGACAGTCAGGAAGAGCGAACCGAAAACGGTGCAGGCAAAGAATGGTGCCGTATAGGCATGCGGGCGCTGCAGCGCGACGAAAGTCAGCCGGTAACCCAGCACGATGGATATGCCGAACATGATGATGGCGAACAATGTCGTGACATCAAGCTGTCCGGGAAAGAACAATTGCAGCAACGTGATCGGTGCGAAGATCCACGAAATCAGGGCGCTGCCCCAGTTGGTCGCAATCACGAAGGCTGCATAACGCTTGGCAATGCCGATGCGCTTGGCGAGAAGGCCGATGATGACAAGCGGAATGATCCAGGCCGCTATTTCCACGACTGCGGCGCGGGTGACGATGGCGAAGCGCAAGCCTGCTTCGTCACGGCCAGCAGTGAGGTCCGCCGCATAAGACACCCAGTTCGCGAACATGGGGGGCAGCGCAATCGCTATCGCAAAGAAGGACGACCAGAAGCCCTCGGCGGAAATGTCGAGATAATCCAGTCCTTCCTTGCGCCCGAGCATCATTTTCCAGACGCCCCAGAAATATCTGAAAATATCATCCAGGCTTGGCATGAGATTCCCAATTTTTCGCGTAATCCGGGCGAAAAGTCATGCAACTTTCCGGGATTATGCTCTACCCAAAGAAATCGGCGATGAAGCGTTCATAAATCTGTGTCAGGCCTTCGAGGTCGGCAAGAGCCACGCGCTCGTCAACCATATGCATGGTCTGCCCGACAAGGCCGAATTCGACCACCGGACAGTAATCCTTGATGAAACGGGCATCGGATGTGCCGCCCGATGTCGATAGTTCCGGACGCCTGCCGGTTACCGCTTCGACCGAATCTGTCAGCGTGCCGATCAGTTTCTCGTCGCGGGTCAGGAACACATGGCTCGGATGCTCGCGCCAGGTGAGCTCATAGTTGATCGGCGTTTCGCGACCGGGACGCAGGCGATTGTCGCTGGCGGCTTTTTCGAGACGCGCGATGATTTCGGCCTGCAAGGTCTCTGCCGTCCAGGTGTCGTTGAAGCGGATGTTGAACGAGGCAGTCGCCTTGTTCGCAATGACATTTGTGGCCTTGTTGCCGACGTCGATGCTCGTCACTTCCAGATTGCTGGCCTGGAAATTGGCCGTGCCTTCGTCGAAAGCCGGGTAGAGCAGGCTGTCGACGAGCGTGGTGATGCCACGCACCGGGTTTTCGGCCAGATGCGGATAGGCGGCGTGGCCCTGCACGCCATGGACGGTGATCGTGCCGGACAGCGAGCCGCGCCGTCCGATCTTGATCGCATCGCCAAGCGCATTCGGGTTGCTCGGCTCTCCGACAATCGATGCATCCCAGCTTTCGCCACGCTGTTTCGCCCAGTCGAGCAGCTTGACCGTGCCATTGATGGCCGGGCCTTCCTCGTCGCCGGTGATAAGGAAGGAGACGCTGCCCTTGATACTGCCATGCTTTTCGATGTGACGGGCAACTGCGGCCACGAAACAGGCAACACCGCCCTTCATATCCACCGCACCGCGACCGTACATCACGCCGTCTTCAATAGCGGCAGAGAAGGGCGGGTGCTTCCAGTCGCCTTCATTGCCGGGTGGCACGACATCGGTATGTCCGGCAAACATCAGATGCGGGCCATTGCCCGACTTACGCGCATAGAGATTTTCGATGTCCGGCGTGTCTTTATCATGGAAGACAGGTCGCTCCACCGAAAACCCCATCGGCTTCAACATCGCTTCCAGCGCCGTCAGCGCGCCACCTTCGGCAGGTGTTACGGATGCGCAGCGAATGAGGGCAGCAAGGTTATCGGCGGGATTGACGGCTAAGCTCATGAGATAGGGACTTTTTTGAAAAGGGAATCGTCTGAGGGTGAGATTATCGCGCATCCCGAAAAGTGCGAAGCGGTTTTCGGACCAAGATGCGCGTGAAACAAACGGCATCCCGAAAAGTGCGAAGCGGTTTTCGGATCAAGATGCGCGTGAAACAAACGGCATCCCGAAAAGTGCGAAGCGGTTTTCGGACCAAGATGCGCGTGAAACAAACAGATAGAAACAGCAATCCGGCGGTTGCGCGCGACGGGTACTGTTTCGCCTTTCACTTGTTTTTCTCAATCGGTTTCAATTTGGGAACGAAATTTCCTTGACCGAAGGGGCTCTGTCATCGTTAGTTAAAAATAAGTTGATAACGAGACCCGCAAAGGGCCGCTCAACGGGGACTCTTTTTAAATGGGAAACTGCGCATGCGTTTTGTCACTTCTGCGATAGCAGGCATGATGGTGCTCT
Organism: Brucella tritici; assembly: GCF_008932295.1. Classification (GTDB taxonomy): domain Bacteria; phylum Pseudomonadota; class Alphaproteobacteria; order Rhizobiales; family Rhizobiaceae; genus Brucella; species Brucella tritici. The sequence continues at coordinate 66,580 of NZ_WBWA01000024.1, forward strand.
TCGGGGCGACGACAATACCGGCCAAGGCCGCGCAATGGAGTGAAGCTGGCGGGCTTACAAGCATTCCTTATGGGCACAAGGATTACTGTGATCGCAACAAGCGCGATTGCGGTGCGCATCGCGTGTTGCCGCCGATGAAGATGACCCCGCAGCGCTTGAAGCTGCTGCAATCGGTCAGCAGCTCCGTCAATCACCGCATCAAGCCGGTTTCCGATCAGGATAATTATGGCAAGCGCGATTACTGGACCATGCCTGTCAACGGCAAGGGCGATTGCGAAGACTATGTTCTGATGAAGCGCGCCCAACTGATGGCTCGGGGCATCAGCGCATCGCAGCTCCTCATCACCATGGTGCAGGGCAGCGAACCGCATGTCGTTCTGACGGTGCGCACTGACCATGGCGATTACATTCTCGACAATCTGCGCGACGAAGTGTTGCCGGTCGAGAAGACTTCTTATCGCTATATCAAGATGCAGTCGCCAGCCAATTCCGGTCAGTGGGTATCCATCGCCGGGCGTTCGGTCGCTGTCGCAAACAACTGATCGGAGTGATGGCATTCAATTGAATGCCGGTTCACCTGGTCCATCAAACCTGTATCCAGGCCGCATTTCGATGCGGCTTTTTCTTTTCAGCATGGGCTGATTTTGACTGGCCGGTCGATGCCAAAGACAGATCAGGGTGTCATTTCGACGAAACCAGCTTTGTCTTTCCGTGTCGATTTTGCGAAAAATGGCCCCATTGTTCACTTTCATTGGACAATATATCGGGACAGACTGTTCGCGTTTTTTGAACAAATGTACGGCTGTAACAGTCATGTGATTGCTGGCATATAATGCAACATATTGATATTGTTATATTTTATGAATTATCATTATTCTTTTCAGAAAAAATACCTGCACGAATCTGTGATGAAGAAAACATTTTCGTGACTGGAACTTTTACCCACTGTCACCCATTTCAGATGCATCGGAACGACGAACAAACGCCGCTCCACTTTCCAAGGAGATAGGAAAATGAAGAAGATTGTTCTTGCTGCCGCTGCCCTCGCTCTTACCGCCGGCGCCGCTTTTGCAGAAAACCCACATGTCGGCGAACCTGCCGATCTTTATGCAAACGACCGCACGCCGGTTGCAACGCAGAGCCAGAAGCTCGACTACACGGCTCCTGCTTCGATCAACAAGGCAACGGTTTATCAGGATGGTTCGGCTCATCGCTTCGGTGATGCATCGCCTTCCTCTTACCAGAACTAAAAGTCCGCTCGGACTTTGGCCTTTCCGGTCCAGATGGGCCGGGCATGAATGAACTATCGCATTGCATGTATTCCCGAAGGTGTCGGTGCATTTCCTCCCAAATGCGCCTGACACCGCAGGGCGGGCCACGAAGGCCCAGCTAACAGAATGTCTCCTGCAAGCCTGAGATGTGGTCTCGGGGTTCAGTCGGCGAAACACCGATCTGAAAAGTTGAAATCAGGGGACGCTATGAAGAAGGAATAAAGAGATGAAAAAGTTTGCTATCGCTGCTCTTGCTGTCGCTCTTAGCGCCGGTGCTGCCTATGCCGGAAACCCGTTCGTTGGCGAGCCGCCTGCAATGGCTGCCCAGGACAAGGCTTTCGTTCTTCCGGGCGAAGCCCCGGTCGCTTCGACCCACCGCACGGTCGATTACACGGCTACGGCTGCCATCCACCGGTCTGCGCCGGTTAATCAGGACGGTTCGGCTCATCGCTTCGGCGACGCTTCCCCGTCCAGCTACCAGAACTAATTTGTTCTGATGGCTGAGCCTGTCGGTCGTCCTGCATTGTCCGTTGCGTTCCTCCCCCTCACGCAAGAGACAGGCAGGGCAACCGAAGGGCCGCTAAAGAATCTCCCCGGAGGATGGCGTCAGTGTCTCCCCGGACTGCCCGGATCAGAGGCATTGCGCCATCCGAAGGGGCGACCAGTTATAAAAAAGGCGACGCCAACAGCGTCGCCTTTTGTTTTTAAGCAAGCTTGCTTTGTATTCAGTCGCGCAGCAATTCGTTGATCGACGTCTTGGAGCGGGTCTTTTCATCAACGCGCTTGACGATGACGGCGCAATAGAGGCTTGGGCCCCAGTTTTCGCCGGGAACGTTCTTGCCCGGCATGGTGCCGGCAACGACAACCGAATAGGGCGGCACTTCGCCATAGAAGACTTCGCCCGTTGCGCGATCCACGATCTTGGTCGACTTGCCGATGAAAACACCCATGCCGAGGACCGAGCCTTCGCGCACGATGCAGCCTTCAACGACTTCCGAGCGGGCGCCGATGAAACAATTGTCTTCGATGATGGTGGGGCCAGCCTGCATCGGCTCCAGAACGCCGCCAATGCCGACGCCGCCGGAAAGATGAACGTTCTTGCCGATCTGCGCGCAGGAGCCGACGGTCGCCCAGGTGTCTACCATGGTGCCTTCATCGACATAGGCGCCGAGATTGACGAAGGACGGCATCAGGATCGCGTTGGGCGCGATATAGGCCGAGTGGCGCACGACGCAGTTCGGTACTGCGCGGAAACCAGCCTTTTCGAATTCATTGGCCGTCCAGCCGTCGAATTTCGACGGCACCTTGTCCCACCAGGATGACTGGCCGGGACCGCCCTTGATGACTTCCATCGGATTGAGGCGGAAGGAGAGCAGGACCGCTTTCTTCAGCCATTGGTTGACATGCCAGTTGCCGTCCGCCTGTTTTTCTGCGACACGGGCTTCACCGCGGTCGAGCAGAATGAGCGATTGTTCGACGGCTTCGCGCACTTCGCCGCGCGTTGCCGTGTTGATACCGTCGCGCTCGTCAAAAGCCTTGTCGATTGTCTTCTCAAGGGAGGCGAGGTCTGGCTTGGTCATAGGGTGCGATCTCCATGAAGGGGCGGCGGATGGCAGGCGCGGACAAGTCCGGCCCGTTGCTGGGAAATTGATTAAGCGAAGGCGCCATGAGGGTCAATGTCGTTCGTGATCCGATTGCCGTGCCACGTTTGAGACAGATTAAGCATTTAGCGCCAGAATGGATGCTGTTATACCAAAACCCGATGAGCCTGACTCATCGAGTTTTGGTTAAGCCCGTGAGGCAATTGAGCATTTTCAGGGCTTGGATAGCGCTTGCATCTCAGCGCCCTGATATATGCGTTGAATGGCGATATTGAAGGAGCAGGTGAGACGAATGAACCCGATGGAGAAGTCCGGCTGGACGCCGTTCCCGAATTCAGAGGAAGCGGTCAAGCAGGCCAAAACCGTACCGCAGACGCCGCAGACCGAAGCCCCTGCCTATCGCCTTGCTTTCACGGATGATGATTTTCTGACCCGGCGCGAACTACGGCCGATCCGGCTGCAGCTTGAGCTTCTGAAACCTGAAATGATTCTGGCGGACCGGGGCATCAAGTCCACTGTCGTCATGTTTGGCGGCGCGCGCATTCCCGAGCCCGGCGGCGAGGCATGGGCAGCCAAGAACGAGGTTCAGAAGAAGAACCTTGAAGCCAATGCGCATTATTACGAGGAAGCGCGCAAATTCGCGCGGCTTTGCTCCGAATATTCGGCAACGACCTATTATCGCGAATTCATCGTGGTGACGGGCGGCGGCCCCGGCGTCATGGAAGCGGGCAATCGCGGAGCCGCCGATGTCGGTGCACCGACGATTGGTCTCAACATTGTGCTGCCGCATGAACAGGCGCCCAACGCCTATGTCACGCCGGACCTTTGCTTCAACTTCCATTATTTTGCGATCCGCAAGATGCACTTCCTGATGCGCGCCAAGGCGATCTGCGTGTTCCCCGGCGGCTTTGGAACGATGGACGAGCTTTTCGAGGCGATGACGCTGATCCAGACCAACCGCATGGAACGCGTGCCGCTGATCCTGTTCGGCAAGGAATTCTGGACGAAGGCGATCAATATCGAGTTTCTGGCCGAGCAGGGCACGATTTCGCCCGCCGATATCGAGCTGCTCAACTTTGTCGAAACCGCCGACGAAGCCTGGGAGCAGATCAAGGATTTTTATAAGCTCTGATCACCCCGGATTTTCTGTTCGATGCGCCCGGCCAAATGGTCGGGCGTTTCTTTTTGCGGCTCTTCTTCTGCCTGATAGGGACGGGGGCGGTGAACGAGTGTCACCAGCACGACCGAGATAATCATCAGGAGATACCACGAGCCGAGCTTGCTCATTGAGACCAGCTCCCAGCCATTGCGCTGGTTCGGATAAAGCCAGGCCTTTGACCATGTGCCGATGTTCTCGGCAATCCAGATGAAGAGCGAGGTCAGCAGGAAGGCGACCAGCAGCGGCATTTTGTGCCGGAAGCGGAAGACGCGGTAGTGCATGCTGGTGCGCCAGAAAAGGGCGAAGGTCGCGGCAAACAGCAGCCAGCGTATATCCCAGATGAAGTGGTGCGCGAAGAAATTGATATAGATTGCGGCGGCCAGAACAACAGTCATCCAGAGTGGTGGATAGTGGTTCAGCCTTATATCGAAGATGCGGTTGATACGCGCCATATAGGAGCCGACAGCCGCATACATGAAGCCGGAAAACAGAGGAACGCCGCCAATGCGGAAGAAGTTCTCCTCCGGATAGACCCATGAACCGGCATGGGTCTTGAACACTTCCATCGCTGTGCCGACCACATGGAAGATGAGGATGACCTTGGCTTCCTCCCACTCCTCCAGCTTGAAGAGCAGCATGGCAAGCTGGATCGCAAGCGCGGACAGGAACAGGAAATCGTAGCGCGTGATAAGCCCCGCGCCGCCATCCGGCCAGAACCAGCGGGTCAACATGATGAGCGCCAGCATCGCGCCGCCGAAAAGGCAGGCCCATGCCTGTTTCAGCCCGAAGACCAGAAACTCGATCAGCGCATCGCTGATCCGGTGACGGGGCAGATTGTCGAGAAGGCGGTGGGCGGCCTTGTCGATGCGTTTCTCAAGGCCGGTGAATTGCCTATCGGTCTGCAATTATGGTTTCCAGAAACTGGGTCAGGTTATCGGTCACATAGTCCACCTGATCGGTGAATTCGGGATCGCTTTCCCATATCTCGGAAAATGTAGGCTCAAAATTGTTTGGCACGACCAGCACGGTTTTCATGCCGAGTGTTTTGGGAACGACCAGATTGCGCGCCAGATCCTCAAACATGACTGCCTTGCCTGCATCGATGCCAAAAGCGCCGAGGAAGCGGTCATAGGTGGCCCGTTCCGGCTTCGGTGTCAGTCCTGCCGCTACAATGTCGAAAATATCGTCGAAATCATCGAGGATTCCAAGCTGGCTGGCAGCGCGCTCGGCATGGCCGCGATCACCATTGGTAAAGATGAAGCGACGGCCCGGCAGTGCCTTGATCGCCCGTCCCAGCGCCGGATCGGGCGTAAGCCACGTATAATCGATATCATGGACTTGTCTCAGAAAATCGTCCGGATCGATCTGATGGCACTCCATCAGGCCTTTCAGCGTGGTGCCATATTCCAGATAGAACTGCTTTTGAATCTTGCGCGCTTCGTCGCGCGGCAGTTTCAGCAAAGTCTCGACATAGGTCGTCATCTTCACATCGATCTGCGAGAACAGATTGGCGGCGTGCGGGTAGAGCGTGTTGTCGAGGTCGAACACCCAGTCAGTGACGTGGGCGAAAGCAGCTCTTTCCGGAATATCGGTCATGGTCGATCCTTAAGGCACAATAAGCGTGCCGGCGCCGTGCTCGGTGAAAAGCTCCAGTAGCACGGCATGCGGGGTTTTGCCGTTGAGGATGACGACGCCTTCGACACCACGGCGGATTGCTTCGATGCAGGTTTCCACCTTGGGGATCATGCCGCCGGAAATCGTGCCGTCCTTGATGAGCGCCTGCGCATCGGCAACGGACAGTTCCTTGATGAGGTTCTTGTCCTTGTCCAGCACGCCCGGAACATCAGTCAGGAACAGGAGGCGCGTTGCGGCGAGCGCACCGGCAATCGCGCCTGCAAACGTGTCGGCGTTGATATTGTAGGTATGGCCGTCGCGACCCGGTGCGACCGGTGCAATGACCGGGATCATTTCGGAGCGGGCCAGAAGATCGAGCAGGGTGCGGTCCACTTCCGCCGGTTCGCCGACGAAGCCGAGATCGAGCACTTTCTCGATGTTGGAATCGGGGTCGATGACGGTCTTGTGCGCCTTCTGCGCGAAGACCATGTTGCCGTCCTTGCCGCAAAGACCGATCGCCCATTCGCCTTCGGCATTGATGAGGGCGACGATTTCCTTGTTGATGGAACCGGCCAGAACCATTTCCACCACTTCGACGGTCTTTTCGTCGGTGACGCGCAATCCGCCTTCAAAACGGGATTCAATGCCGAGCTTGGTCAGCATGGCCTGAATCTGCGGTCCGCCGCCGTGCACGACAATCGGGTTGATGCCCGACTGCTTCAAAAGCGCGATATCGCGCGCGAAGGCCTTGCCCAGTTCCGGATTGCCCATGGCGTGCCCGCCATATTTCACAACGACATGCTTGTTCTCGTAGCGCTGCATATAGGGCAGGGCCGCGGACAGGAGTTGCGCTTGCATTTCGGGATTTTCAAGTGTCGTCATCGCGGGCTCCATGGCAGGCGACAGGGCAAAAAGAGGCAGGCTTTTCTAGACCGGATTTATCGCAATTGGAATCCGCAGTTGCTTATTTTTCGCTTACCCGTTCGCGATTATTTGAATTTGCAGCCCGAAACGTGCCCAACAAAAAGCCGCTCTGCGGTCTATGCAGGTTTTTGAACCGGAATGATTTTCAGAGACCGCATCATGCGCAAAATATTCCTCGCCGTCCTCACCTCCCTGCTTGGCACATCTGCATCCTATGCTGCACCGGCACCAACGACCGAAACAATCATCCTCGTCCGTCACGGCGAAAAGCCGCAAGGCGGGTTGGGGCAGCTCGACTGCCGGGGCCTTAATCGCTCCTTGAAGCTGCCTGCCGTCATTGCAAAGGATTTCGGCAAGCCCGATGCTATTTTCGCGCCCGATCCTGCAAAGGAGAAGAAGGATAGCGGCATTTCCTATGCCTATAACCGCCCGCTGGCGACGGTGGAGCCGACCGCCATCCGCTTTCAGATGCCGGTCGATACGCGCTTCGGCTATGACGAGATCGGGAAGTTGCAGGCCGCGCTCCAGCAGCCGCAATACAGCGATGCGACGATACTGGTCGGCTGGGAACACAAGCAGCTCTACAAGCTGGCCAGAAATCTGCTCAGGGACAATGGCGGAGATAAAGCTGCGGTGCCGAAATGGCGCGGCGATGACTTCGACAGCATCTATGTGCTGCATATCCAGCGCGACGACGGGCATGTGAGTGCCCGTTTCGAGCGTCTCAATGAAGGGCTGGACGGGCAGCCGGAAAGCTGCCCGAGCTGATTATCAGTATTCTTTCAGCAGCAGTGCAATTGCTGCACGCAGCTCGTCGAAACCTTCGCCTTTTTCCGACGATGTCGCGATGATACCGGGGAAGCAGGCGGCGCGCTTGTAAGTAAGCTTGTGCGTTTCTTCTATCAGGCGCGGCACGCCTGCGGGCTTGATCTTGTCGATCTTGGTCAGCACGATCTGATAGGAGACCGCCGCCTTGTCGAGAAGATCGAGCACTTCTGCGTCGTTCTTCTTGATGCCATGACGGGCATCGATCAGCACATAGACGCGTTTCAGCGTGGTGCGTCCGCGCAGATAATCGAACACAAGGCGCGTCCAGGCATCGACCTGTGCTTTCGGTGCTTCGGCGAAGCCATAGCCCGGCATGTCGACCAGTGCCAGCGGCGGAAGATCGCCGTTCTCACCGGAATAGCCGTCCGGCACGAAATAGTTCAGTTCCTGCGTGCGGCCCGGTGTGTTGGACGTACGCGCAAGGCCCTTCTTGTTGACGAGCGCATTGATGAGCGACGACTTGCCGACATTGGATCGGCCTGCAAAGGCGATCTCCACCGGACCTTCCGGCGGCAGGAATTTCATCGACGGCACGCCACGGATGAATATCCATGATTTCTTGAAGAGCAGGCGTCCTTCCTCGACGAGTGCCGCCTGGGCTTCCCGGACTGCATCCGCCGCTGCCTGAGCGGCCCTGATTGCCGCCTGCTTCTTATCCTGCTCGCTCAATGTCCGTATCCTGATGTATCTACTATCGTCGATACGCATCAATGTTATGAGCGGCATTGTCAACATGACGGCACAAAAAACCCCGCCGAAGCGGGGTTCTTTCAAGTCTATTTCTTTGCTTCTTTCGGCTTTCGCTTGAAGAGGCTCTTGAGATTGTCGAAGAGCTCGATCTTCACGCCCTGGCGTTTCATGATGATGCCCTGCTGGGTGATGGAGAGCAGGTTGTTCCATGCCCAGTAGATCACGAGACCGGCCGGGAACGAAGCCAGCATGAAGGTGAAGATCACTGGCATCCAGGTGAAGATGGCAGCCTGCGTCGGGTCCGGAGGCGTCGGGTTCATGCGCATCTGCAGGAACATGGTGATGCCCATCAGGAGCGGCCAGACGCCGATCATCAGGAAGTGCGGCACGCCGAAAGGCAGGAGGCCGAACAGGTTGAAGAGCGAGGTCGGATCGGGCGCTGCAAGGTCCTGAATCCAGCCGAAGAACGGCGCATGACGCATTTCGATGGTGACGTAGAGCACCTTGTAGAGCGCGAAGAACACCGGAATCTGCACCAGCACCGGCCAGCAACCCGCAAGAGGATTGATCTTTTCCTGCTTGTAGAGCTGCATCATCTCCTGCTGCTGCTTCATCTTGTCATCCGCATATTTCTCGCGGATTTCAGTCAGCTTCGGCTGCACCAGCTTCATGCGTGCCATCGACTTGTACGACTTGTTGGCAAGCGGGAAGAACAGGCCCTTGAGGAGAACGGTGACGACCAGAATGGCGACGCCGAAATTGCCCGAGAACTTGTAGATCCAGTCGATGAGATAGAACATCGGCTTGGTGATGAAGTAGAACCAGCCCCAGTCGATCAGGAGTTCGAACTGCTTGATGCCAAGCTGCTGTTCGTAAGCCTGGATCTGTGTGACCACCTTCGCGCCGGCGAAGACGTGGTTCTTCAGCGTCTGCGCCTGACCGGGCGCGATTGTCATCGGCGCGCCGAGGAAGTCGGTCTGATAGCGCGGGCGATCATTGGTGAAGTGCGAGAAGCGACCGGTGAACTTTTCGTCCTGCGGCGGTACGAGCGTTGCGGCCCAGTATTTGTCGGTGATGCCGAGCCAGCCGCCCATCACGTCCTTGAACGAGATGTCCTTATCGTCTTCGACCTTGGAATACTTGATTTCCTGCAGGCCGTCCTGACCCATGACGCCGATCAGGCCTTCATGCAGAACATAGGTCGCGCTTGCATGTTCCGGCTGGTTGAAGCGGGTCACGCGGCCATAGGAGGCCAGCGAAATCGGCGCGCCGGTATTGTTGGTGATCGTGTCTTCAACGGCGAACATATAGGCGTCGTCAACCGAAATGACGCGCTTGAAGGTGATGTTCTTCTCGTTGGTATAGGTCAGCGTGACCGGCGTGGTTTGGGTCAACTTGTTGTTGCCCTCCACGGTCCAGACCGTGTTCGGTCCCGGAACCGGGCCGGTCGTGTCGTTGCCGGTAAAGCCTAGTTCTACGAAATAGCCCTGCTTCAGCGCGGAAGGCGCGAGCAGTTCGATATTCGGAGAATTGTCGTCGACGGTCTCGTGATAATTCTTGAGGAAGAGATCATCGAGGCGCGCGCCGGTCAGGTTGATCGAACCGCGCAGCGAAGGCGTGTCGATTTCGACGCGCTGCGTCTGGGCAATGGCTGCCTCGCGGGTCAGCGCGCCGCCTGCGGCTGCAACATCGCCGTGGCCGGGAATGTTCCCGGAGGCGGCGGGCATCTGCGGCGTGTCGCCACCTTGAGCCTGTTGTTGCGTCGCCTGTTGTTTCTGCTGCTGCTGCTCCTCAATGCGTGCCTGCTCCCGCTGGGCTTCCGTTTTCGGACCCAGATAAAACACTTGCCACAGCGTTAGCACGAGGATGGACAGGGCAATGGTGATGAAGAAATTACGATTATTTTCCATTGACGGGTCCTGATTCCGGTCTTTCCGTTCGGCGTTTCCCATCGCCCCGCCGTTCGCCCTTCGCCTTGATGCGGCGGGAGAGTTCTTCGGTCAGTCGCGAAAAGGGCGCAGTGAGGGCTTGCTCGCGCGCTACGATCACATAGTCGGTCGAAGGCGCCATGTCACGCCCTGCGTGACAACGAACCGCTTCTCGCAGCCTGCGGCGGATGCGGTTTCTTATCACGGCGTTGCCGTTTTTCTTCGTTACGGTGAAACCTGCACGGGGTTTTTCGCCTATTTTGGCGGCTTTCGATTCTTCCTCGGTCCGCTCGCGGACTTCGAGAAGAAACAGTGGACCACGTCGCTTTTCACCATTCCTCAAAGCCAAAAACTCCGCTCTCTTGCGAAGGCGGAGTATTTGTTTCGGCTTGTTCATGTCTTTATTCACCGCGCTTGGCCCTGTCGATATTCAGGCTCTGACGGCCTGCAAATGGCTGCTTTCTGCGCTTCCGGTGCTCATGTACCTTTTGTACACTCCGCTCCGGTTCTCGTAAGCTGCCATTTTCGTCTCGCCATAGCCAGAATCTCAATAGACCCACAGCGCGGGAAAAGATTAAGCGGAAAGCCGCTTACGGCCGCGCGAGCGGCGAGCGGCGAGAACCTTGCGGCCGCCGGTGGTTGCCATGCGTGCACGGAAACCGTGACGACGCTTGCGGACGATTTTGGATGGCTGGTAAGTGCGCTTCATTTATTTAATACCGCGGTGTGCGGCCCTTCTTAATTCTGTTTTTCCGTTGAGCATGATCTTGTCCGAAACCGTTATTCACTTTTCGGGATCATGCTCTATTGAACAGGAGCTGGTTCTTGTCCCTTGCGACGGACAGCACAAAACCATCCGTAAACCGCGCGGGCGAACGTGACGCGGCTTATAGGGGGAGGGGGACAAAGAGTCAATGGTGACGGGCGCTATATCACAGTTGCGCTTCAATCGCTGCCTTGTCGATGACTGACCAGACTTTCCTTATCAGCGTATTCTCGAATTCATAGAAAACATTCTCCGCAAACCGGACCCGTTTGCCGTTAACCGGAAGACCGAACAATAGTGCCTTCGGCGTGCAATCGAACTGGAGCCGACTGGCAATATAGGGCGGCTCGCTGACAAGCAGCTCAATATTGAAGTGCAGGTCCGGGATGGCTTCTAAATCCTGTTCCAGCATCGTGCGATAGTCGCCAAGTCCCAAAGGTCTGCCATTGTGAATGGCCTCCTCGTGCACATAAAGTCCGAGGTCGTCCCAGTCCTGCCGGTTCAGGCATGCAATATAGTCGCGATAAATCTCGGCGAGTGGTTCCGACATGGCTGTCCTCCAATGAAAGAACTCAAGGGCAAAAACGCATGATTTGCGTGGCTTTTCCCTGGGTTCTGTTGCGTTTTGATCGGCACTTGGTCCGATCGGTAAATCTTTCCCGTCGAAGGACAGATATTCGCCGC
>NZ_WBWA01000025.1 GCF_008932295.1 Brucella tritici
ATCAGATCTGAATGTCCGCCGACATATTTGGTCAGAGAATAGACCGAAAGATCGGCACCATGATCGAGCGGCTTTTGATAGACAGGTCCGAGCAGGGTATTGTCGCAGGCAATGACCGGGCGATGTCCCTGCTTTTGTTCGATTTTTTCCGCGACACGCCGAATGGCCGCAATATCGACGATGCTGTTGGTGGGGTTGGCAGGTGTCTCGATCAGGATCACCGATACACGTCCCTTGCGAACAGCTTCTTCCGCAGCCTGTTCTATCGAGGTTTCGTGCACGCCATCTGCGAAAGCAACGGCTTCGACGCCGAAGTTGAGAAACGTCTTGGCAAGAAGCGTTTCCGTGCCGCCATAAAGCGGTTGCGAATGCAAAATGACATCGCCCGGACGTGCAAAAGCAAACAGCGTTGTGGCGATAGCTGACATGCCAGAAGAAAACAGCGCGCAGCTCTCGGTGCCTTCATAGACCGCGAGGCGGTCTTCAACGATCTCGCTGTTGGGATGGTTGAAACGGGAATAGACGAGACCGGCACCGACACCGGCGGGCGGTTCCTTGCGACCGGAAACGAAATCGAAGAAATCGCGTCCGTCTTCGGCCGTCTTGAAGACAAAAGTCGACGTCAGGAATACCGGTGGCTTGACCGCTCCCTCGGAAAGCTCCGGGTCGTAGCCATAATTGAGCATCTGCGTTTCTGGATGAAGCGGATGATTGCCCAACATGGTCTTTGAAGGCCGTGGCGCAGTCATGAATACCTCCTTGAGAAAATCCTCCCGTCCGTATTCGGACAGGAGGAGCTTAACAGAGGTAATCAGGAATCTTCTTGCGTTGTTATGCCTTTTAGGGAAATCGCTGCGATGCCAGAGGGGCGCCGTTTAGCCGTCGATTACTTGATGACCAGCACTGGCACAGTGCTGAGCGACAGAACTTCCGCAGCCTGACTGCCGAGCAGCAGTTTGTTCACGCCGCGACGACCATGTGAGGCAATGACAATCAGATCGGCATTCCTGGCTTTCGCAGCCTCGACGATACCCTGCGCCGGAGATTGGTTCTCGACATGCACGGCTTCAGCATTGACGCCGATCTCCGTTGCCTTCGCTTTGGCCTTCGACAGGATTTCCGTGGCCGCTTTGGTGATAGCCTCACGATATTCCTGAAACGCCGCCGGGCTTGATGCCCATTCAGCGGCGACCACAATACCATAGGATGGTAGAAGCTCGGTCACGGAAACGAAGATAACCTTCGCACCCGTTTCCTTGGCCAGGGCGACGCCCTGATCGACGCCCTTTTCAGCAAGTTCCGATCCATCGGTTGCGATCAATATGTTCTTGTACATTTGTGTTCTCCTGGCTGCCTGATACTCAATGATGCGCGCCTTACCGCCAGAACGCATTGACGCGGATCAATCGAGCTTTACTCCAAGCTAATACGCAGTCTCCCAATTATGATGGAATTTACTTCTAATTTATATGATTATAAAGAATAAAATTCTAAACTTGATACGACAAGCGCACGTACCCGACTATGCTTTTTCGCAGTTTCCTCTTAAACTTTGCGCGACAAAAGGGAGATCACGCCATGAACAAGCCCCTGAACGAACAGCAAGCCGGTAAAACTGCAGGCCGTGGCCGCGTTTACGATTCCATCCTCGACACGATCGGCAATACGCCGCTTGTGCGCATCGACAAGTTCGCCAAGGAAAAAGGCGTGGAAGCCAATCTTCTGGCCAAGCTGGAATTCTTCAACCCTCTTGCAAGCGTGAAGGACCGTATCGGTCTGGCGCTGATCGAAGCACTGGAGCGTGACGGTCGAGCCGTGCCGGGCAAGACGGTCTTCGTCGAGCCGACCTCCGGCAATACAGGTATTGCGTTTGCGTTTGCCGCTGCAGCCAAGGGCTATCGCCTCGTCCTCACCATGCCGGAAACCATGTCGGTGGAACGCCGCAAGCTTCTCAAGCTTCTCGGCGCGGAACTGGTGCTGACCGAGGGTGCCAAAGGCATGAAGGGCGCTATCGCGGAAGCGGAAGCCATCGCAGAGGGGAATCCGAACGCGATCATCCCGCAGCAGTTCGAAAACCCGGCCAATCCGGAAATTCATCGTCTCACGACGGCAGAGGAAATCTGGAACGACACCAATGGCGAAGCGGATATACTGATCTCCGGCATTGGCACGGGCGGGACGATTACCGGCGTCGGTCAGGTCATCAAGGGACGCAAACCCTCCTTCAAGGTGATCGCAGTGGAACCAAAAGATTCTCCGGTGCTTTCCGGCGGCACACCCGGCCCACACAAGATTCAGGGCATTGGTGCAGGCTTCGCTCCGAAGACGCTCGACACCAGCATCTATGACGAAGTCGTTCAGGTATCGAACGAAGATGCTTTCGCCAATGCACGCCTATTGGCTCGCCTTGAAGGCATTCCGGTCGGCATTTCGTCCGGCGCGGCTCTGACTGCCGCTGTCGAAATCGGCAAGCGCCCGGAAAACGCCGGCAAGAACATCGTCATCATCATTCCATCCTTTGCCGAACGCTATCTTTCAACGGCATTGTTTGAAGGCCTGGAATAATCCGCTGTCACACGCAGTAGCCAAAAAACAAAAGCCAGAGCGGGGAACCGTTCTGGCTTTACTTTTTAGAATGCCGATCCGTTCGTCAAGCAAACGCAGGCTTTAAAGCGCGTTTCGATCGGATCAGATCAGCACTCTAACTTCATATGTTTCGAGCATAATCTTATCCGTCCCCGTTCCACTCCGGTCGGATTATGCTCTAAGCGCTCATATCAATGATGGGTACGCGCGGCGCAAGCCGGGCCTGGTCCGCGCATATAATGGCGCTCGGGCCTGTAGCTCGGTGCGACGAACTCGCGGATGACATTAACGCTGTCACGCAGCTGAACAAGAATGCTCATCGTCTTAACCTTCGTCAAAAACACGCTATTCGGAATGGATGCCCGTCCTGTCCCGACTAACCGGACGCTGAAACGTTGTTCATTTCCGAACATCTTAATGAAAACTTTAACAATCAAAGATGAATAAGCCCTGAACTCTTATGGTTAAGGGTAAGTTAATGGTAAGGATGTTGAAGCTTTTCCACAGGCCACAATTTGTTGCCACAATCGAAAAAGGCCGGTTTGAACCGGCCTTTCATGGGCGAAGGATCGTGAGGCTTATCGCGTCGGAACCGGATGCTCGCCACGATAATCGTAAAAGCCACGGCCCGCCTTGCGCCCCAGCCAGCCTGCTTCGACATATTTGACCAGAAGCGGGCACGGGCGATATTTGGAATCCGCCAGCCCGTCATGCAGAACCTGCATGATGGAGAGGCAGGTATCCAGGCCGATGAAATCGGCAAGCTGGAGCGGGCCCATCGGGTGATTGGCGCCAAGCTTCATCGCCGTATCGATGGCCTCGACGCTGCCGACGCCTTCATAAAGCGTGTAGATGGCCTCGTTGATCATCGGCAACAGGATGCGGTTGACGATAAAGGCCGGGAAATCTTCGGCAACGGTTACCGTCTTGCCAAGCGCAGTCACAAAATCATTCGACTTTCGGAAGGTTTCTTCATCCGTCGCTATGCCGCGCACCAGTTCGACAAGCTTCATAACCGGAACGGGGTTCATGAAATGAATGCCGATGAAGCGCTCCGGACGATCGGTCGTGGATGCGAGACGCGTGATAGAGATCGATGACGTGTTGGTCGCGAGGATCGCTTCCGGGTTCAAAGCCGAGCAAAGCTGTGCGAAAATCTTGCGCTTGACGGTTTCGTCTTCCGTTGCTGCTTCGATAGCCAGATCGACACCCGCCAGATCCGCCATGGAATTTGCCGGACGGATAAGCTTCATCGCTGCAGCGCGCTGATCTTCCAGCAATTTTCCCGAAGCAACCTGTCGCGCCATGTTGCCATTGATGGTGGCGATGCCCTTTTCCAGCCGGTCCGCTGCTGCATCGTGAAGAAGCACATCAAACCCGGCCAGCGCGCATACATGAGCAATACCGCTGCCCATCTGTCCTGCGCCGACCACCCCTACCGTCTTGATTGCCACAGTTATAACTCCTTCATTCAGCCGCTCCACAACAGAAGCTAAGGCCGAGAGCATATGCTCTAACTTTTGTTCTTACGCACTACCCCAGCAAAACCGCTTCGCACTTTTGCTGGGAATGCTTCAATATACCAATTCTGCCTAAGACAGATACAGCCCTCATTCAGCGAAAGCAAAATCAGCGCTTTCGTGCCTGAAGTCCTCAAAAATAAAAAACGGCGGGACCGGCCCGCCGCTTTCTGATCGATTAAAGCGCTTTTTGCAGTTCGGGCAGAACTGTAAAGAGATCACCGACGAGGCCGTAATCCGCGACCTGGAAGATCGGCGCTTCCTCGTCCTTGTTGATCGCCACGATCACGCGGCTATCCTTCATGCCCGCCAGATGCTGGATTGCGCCAGAGATACCGACCGCAATGTAGAGATCCGGTGCGACCACCTTGCCCGTCTGGCCAACCTGCCAGTCGTTCGGTGCATAACCCGCATCGACCGCAGCACGACTGGCGCCAACCGCCGCACCGAGCTTGTCGGCTACAGGCAGGATCACTTCCTGGAACTTTTCGGCAGAGCCGAGTGCACGACCACCCGAGATGATGATCTTAGCCGAGGTCAGTTCCGGACGATCCGAATCCGACAACGCATTGCCAACGAAGCTCGACAGCGCCGGATCGGCAGCCGCATTGACGCTTTCAACGGCAGCCGAACCGCCGTCGCCGGTGGCCTGGAACGAAGCCGTGCGCACCGTGATCACCTTCTTGGCGTCGGTGGACTGCACGGTTTGGATTGCATTGCCTGCATAGATCGGGCGCTTGAACGTATCAGCCGATACGACTTCCATGATTTCCGAAAGCTGCATCACATCGAGAAGCGCTGCCACGCGCGGCAGGATATTCTTGGCCGAGGTCGTTGCCGGAGCAATGATCGTGTCGTAATTTCCTGCCTGTTCCACGATGAGAGCTGCCGTTGGCTCGGCCAGACGGTTTTCCAGTGCATCACTTTCAGCAAGCAGAACTTTACGTACACCTTTGAGCTTGGCGGCTGCATCGGCCGCAGCCTTTGCGCCCTTGCCTGCAACCAGAACATCCACGTCGCCGCCAATCTGGGCAGCCGCCGTCAGCGCCTTCGCCGTCTGGTCGGAAAGGGTTGCATTATCGTGTTCGGCAATAAGAAGAATAGCCATATGTCTTGTCCCTTCCGATTTCTTTACAATACGCCGTCGGCCTTGAGCTTCTCGACCAGTTCGGAAACGGAGCCGACCTTCACACCAGCCTTGCGGCCGCCTGGCTCTTCCGTCTTCAGGACCTTGAGACGCGGCGCAATGTCGGCACCGAAATCAGCAGGCGACTTTTCGTCGAGCGGCTTCTTCTTGGCCTTCATGATGTTCGGCAGCGACGCATAACGCGGCTGGTTCAAACGAAGATCGACCGTGACAATCGCCGGAAGCTTCACGTCGATGGTCTGGAGACCGCCATCAACTTCACGCGTTACCTTGGCCGAACCGTCGCCCAACTCCACCTTGGAAGCAAAGGTTGCCTGGCTCCAGTTGAGGAGCGCCGACAGCATCTGGCCGGTCTGGTTGGAATCGTCGTCGATTGCCTGCTTGCCGAGGAAGACGAGATCCGGCTTTTCCGCATCGACCACGCCCTTCAGAACCTTGGCAACGCCAAGCGGCTCAACCGTTTCGTCCGACTTTACTAGGATCGCGCGATCCGCACCCATGGCAAGTGCGGTACGCAAGGTTTCCTGTGCCTGTGCCGGGCCGACCGAAACCGCGACGATTTCCGTCACCTTGCCAGCTTCCTTCAGACGGATCGCTTCTTCAACCGCGATCTCGTCAAAAGGGTTCATCGACATCTTGACGTTTGCAAGCTCAACGCCCGAACCGTCTCCCTTTACACGGATCTTCACGTTGTAATCGACAACCCGTTTCACTGCGACAAGGACTTTCATCCGCGATTACCTCTTCAATGACTCTTGCAGCACGACTATGCCGCTGTAAACTCCCACCCGCATGTCAAAATCCGACATGAAAGCGGCACCAGCGCAACTTGGGTTATGACGCAAATGCGCTGCCTACCCGCCGGGAACCGGCACGAAACCTAAAGACGGTTGACGTGCACGTCAATTAGGCACGCGCCGCTATATCGATTAAAATCAATTTATTCTGACACGAGGTCATTCCAAAACTGAGCAATTCCACGCCTCCTGTTTTCATGTCGTTTACAAGCGATGCACCATGCTTTAGGTAACGCCTCGCAATCCGGTCGCAGCCTACCCGGTCAAAACAAGGAACCCTGACTTATGAAAACGCTCGTCGTCTGCTCCGGCGGACTCGATTCCGTTTCGCTTGCCTACAGAATAGCAGCGGAACATCAACTCACCGCCCTCCTTTCCTTCGACTATGGCCAGCGCCACAAAAAGGAACTGGATTCAGCCAAAGTCTGCGCCGAAAGGCTCGGCGTTCCCCATCAGGTCATCGACATCACTGATATCGGCGCAAGTCTGACCGGATCCGCACTCACCGACGATGTCGATGTGCCGGACGGACACTATGCCGAAGAAACGATGAGGATCACCGTCGTTCCCAACCGCAATGCGATCATGCTGGCAATCGCATTCGGTGTGGCGGCGGCACAAAAGGCAGACGCCGTAGCCCTTGCCGTACACGGCGGCGATCACTTCATCTATCCTGACTGCCGCCCCGGCTTCATCGATGCTTTCCAGACGATGCAGAACCATGCACTGGACGGATATGCGAACATAAGGCTGCTCGCGCCTTATGTGCACGCATCGAAAGCCGATATCGTTATCGACGGCGCAAAATACGGTACGCCCTTTGCCGCAACGTGGTCCTGCTACAAGGGCGGAGAACACCATTGTGGGCGCTGCGGCACCTGTGTCGAACGACGCGAGGCCTTTTATATCGCGGGCATCGAAGACCCAACGCTCTATGAGGACGCGGATTTCTGGCGCGATGCCGTTGCGCGGAGGAGAGCCTGATGTTTCGCATCACCAAGGAATTTCATTTCTCCGCATCGCATCAGCTAACCGGGTTACCTAAAGATCATCAATGCGCCCGCCTGCACGGTCACAATTATGTCGTGGAGGTCGAGCTCTCGGCTCGCGATCTGAATGAGCACGGTTTTGTCCGTGATTATCACGAGCTGGCGCCGTTCAAGCGCTATATTGATGATTGTTTTGACCACCGCCATCTCAACGATATTCTGGGGCACAACCAGAGCACGGCTGAAACACTCGCCCGGCATTTTTTCGATTGGTGCCATGTCCGCTGGCCGGAAATTTCCGCCGTACGGGTCAGCGAAACGCTCAAAACATGGGCCGAGTACAGACCGTGACGCAAATACGCATCGCGGAAATTTTCGGCCCGACGATACAGGGCGAAGGCGTGCTGATCGGCGAGCCGACGGTTTTCGTGCGAACCGGCGGCTGCGATTATCGCTGCACCTGGTGCGACAGTCTGCATGCTGTCGAAAGCCGCTTTCGTCGCGAGTGGAAGGCAATGAGCGTAGAAGCAATTTGGGATGAAGTGACGGCACTTTCCCGAAACAAGCCTCTGACAGTGTCACTTTCGGGTGGCAATCCGGCCATTCAACCGTTGGGACCCTTGATCAGGCACGGCAAGACCGAAGGCTATCACTTTGCACTGGAAACCCAAGGATCGGTCGCACAAGAGTGGTTTTCCGAGCTCGACACGCTGGTACTGAGTCCAAAAACACCCTCAAGCGGTATGGACGTCGATTTCAATGCGCTCGCCACGTGTGTCGAGGCTGCGGGCAGAGCGCCGCGAACGGTTCTGAAATTCGTCATCTTCGACGATACCGATTACGCATTCGCCAAAGATGTGGCCAGTCAATATTCCGGTCTGCCACTCTATCTTCAACCCGGCAATCACACACCGCCGCCGCCCGAAGCACATGACGCCGCAATCGATATCGACGGTATCATGCGGCGGATGGAATGGCTGGTGGAAAAGGTGATTGCGGATGGCTGGTACGAAGCACACGTCCTGCCCCAGCTCCACGTGCTGATCTGGGGCAACAGGCGCGGTGTCTAAACCAGAGCACATCCCGAAAAGTGTGAAACGGTTTTCGGACAAGATGTGCGTAAAAGTAAACCCTTAGAGCGTCGATCTGATTGAATCAGGTCGACGCTCTAACGATTGGCGCCGGGCACCCAGAGAACGTCCTGCGCACCGTTATCGTTAACGGTTCGCGATGCCACGAACAGGAAATCGGAAAGGCGGTTGATATATTGCAGAGCCTCCACCGAAACGACCTCTCCTTCGACGCGGGCAAGCGCTACCATCAGGCGCTCCGCCCGGCGTGAAACCGTACGAGCAAGGTGCAATGCAGCCGATGCCGCCGAGCCGCCCGGAAGAATAAACGAGCGCAGCTGCTGCAAATGGGCATTGAGGAGATCAATATCGGCTTCCACACGAGAAACCTGCGATGCGACGATGCGCAACGGTTCGTAGGCGAGTGGTTTGCCGTCGTCCGGCGTCGAAAGATCCGCGCCAAGATCGAAAAGATCGTTCTGGATACGGCCCAGCATGGCATCGATTTGCGCATGAGGATTATCTTCGCCGCCGGTGTGAAGGCGCGCCATGCCAATGCAGGCATTGGCTTCATCCACCGTACCATAGGCTTCGACACGCAGGTCCGACTTCAGCCGCCGTGGCCCGCTGGCGAGCCCGGTTGTGCCCTTGTCGCCTGTCCGGGTATAAATCTTGTTGAGCTTGACCATATTTACTGACCGGTTTTCTGGCGAGCGAAATAGATCGCGCCAACGATCAGAACAATGGCAATGAACTGCAGGAAAACGCGCAGCTGCATCATCTTGTTCGAGAAATTGCCGTCACCGCCGCGCATCATGTTGCGCAGACCGATGATCAGAACGACGGCCACAGCAAACATGGCCACCATTGCCGCGCCCTTGAACAGAACGTCCATTTTATTTCCTTCCCATGCGCACTGTTCCTGACCTCATGACTGGTCGGACAGCATCCGGTAAAGCCAGCGTGCAGGCATCAGGCGCCGTGCCAGTGACCCAAGTTTCGCCGGTCTCGTCACCACATAATGCGGACGGGGACGCGGCGCCTCCAATGCATGAAGCAGTACAGCATAGACGGCTTCCGGTCCAAGCTTGTTCTTGGATTTTGTACCGCCGCTTTCCAATTTCGCCATCTGGCGCTGGTAGAGCTCACGATGCACCGAAGCTTCCATATCGATATTGGCTCTGGCGTGACTGGCGGCATTATAGGTAAAGCGGGAAGCAATCGGGCCGGGCTCGATCAGCGACACATCGATACCAGAGCCTTCCAGCTCCATGCGCTGGGCAAGCATCAGCCCCTCAAGCGCGAATTTGGACGCAACATAAGCGCCGCGCCATTTCATCGGAACCAGTCCCAGAATCGACGAACAATGCACGATGCGCCCATGCCCTTGCCGCCGCATGACTGGGATCACGCGCCGCGTAAGGTCATGCCAGCCGAAAAAATTGGCATCAAACTGCTGGCGCAAGGCTTCGACCGGCAAGTCTTCTATTGCGCCGGGCTGAGCATAAGCACCATTATTGAAAAGGGCATCAAGCTTGCCGTCAGTCTGGCGTAACACCTCATCGGCAAGAGCAGCAATCGACTGCGGCTCCGTATAATCAAGATAATGGGCTTCCATTCCCTTTGCCTTGAGTGCCGCAATATCGGCATCCTTGCGGGCGGTCGCAAAAACGCGCCAGCCTTGGCTCTGAAGCGCCTCGGCACAATAGGCGCCGATGCCAGAGGAACAGCCAGTGATGATGATACTGCGTTGTCGATTCTGACCGGAATGTGCCGGAGCCATAGGTTCGTTTCCCGCTGCAATTTCGACAAGCTTGCTTGATTCGGCTCCGGTTTAAAACGGGTCCTGCCCTTGCAATCCGCAGACCGATGCTAGATTTAAGGCCTTGAAACACAGGCTGAACACCTATCGAATACCGACCAAGGCTTTAGGGGACAAATCTGCGGATGCGAAAAATCAAACGTTTTCTCCGTCAGATCACCTATGACGTCATTGGTCATTTCAGTTCCGACGATGGCTGGGCTTTCGCCAGCCATATAGCGCTTTCCGGCCTGATGGCACTGTTTCCGTTCCTCATCTTTGCTACCACGCTGGCGAGCTTTCTCGGCACCAAGGAATTCGCCGATACGGCGGTGCATGTCATCTTCGATATGTGGCCGTCGAATATCGCTGCCCCAATTGCCAACGAAGTGATGAACGTGCTGACCGTGCAGCGCAGTGGACTTCTGACATTGAGCGTGATTGCAGCGGCCTATTTTGCCTCAAATGGCGTCGAGGCGTTGCGCATCGCGCTCAACCGCGCCTATCGCGTCACCGACCAGCGCTCGATCATTTTCTGCCGCCTGCAAAGCCTGGGCTTCGTTCTGGTCGGCACATTGAGCCTGATGGCAATCAGCTTCCTGCTGGTTCTGGCCCCGCTTGCCGTGCGTATTGCCGAACAATGGTTTCCAGATATTGCGCCGTTCACCGGCACGATTGCCTTCTGGCGCTATACGGTGGCTGTGGCGGTTCTGGTTCTGGCACTATTCATGGTGCATATCTGGCTTCCAGCCGGACGACGAAGCCTCGGTGATATCCTGCCCGGCATATTGATCACGCTCATCGCCTGGCTTGCCGCCGCGATGGCCTTTGCAAAATATCTGGAAACTTTCGCCACCTATGTGACGACCTATGCGGGCCTCGCCTCCATCATGGTGGCGATCGTCTTTCTCTATATGCTGTCAGCAATTTTCATCATCGGTGCGGAAATAAACGCCGCGATCATGATTTTTCGCAAGCGCGAACAACAACCCGAGCTTATCGACGTAAAGTAGTCAGTGCAACGCCGAGCGTGGTCACCATCATACCTGCAATCTGGATTGCCGACAGCGTTTCACCAAAAATCAGATAGGCCATGACCGCGGCAGTACCGGGCACCAGATAAAACAGCGATGCGACTTTCGACATGGCGCCTTCGCGGATCATGACGAGAAGAGCCAGAATGGCACCGATGGAAATAGCGAGCGTCAGCCAGACCAGCGCAAAGATCAACGATGGCGACCAGATCATGACCCGCGTTTCAAAGGCGAAGGCGCAGATAGCGGTCAGAATGGCAGCAGCGATATATTGCACCGCCGTCCCAGCCTTGAGATCGCCAGCCGTGCCAAAACGCTTCTGCCAGACAGTGCCAGTGCTGATCGCCACTACGGCCAAGAAAGCCGCCGCAAGACTTTTCGGATCAACGCCGCTGCCCGCCGAAAACTTTGGCCATACAACCATCGCGACACCAATGAAACCGATGAGAAGCCCTGTCCATTGCCGTCCGCTCGGCCGTTCACCCAGAAGAATGGCCGCAATCAGCGTGGTCAGCATCGGCTGAAGCCCGGCCACCAGACCGGACATTCCCGCAGGCAGGCCGTGGTGCACCGCCCAGAACAAGGCGGAAAGATAAACGCCGTGGATGAGACAACCGGCAATCGCCGCATTAAGAAGCACATCGCCCTTGGGCCAGATGCTCCGGCTCGCCAGCGCCCAAAGTGTCATGATGATCGCGGCAATGGAAAAACGCACCGCCATGAAAGTGAACGGTTCGGCATAAGGCATGGACAGCCCTGCACCGATGAAGCCGGTGGCCCAAAGCAGGACAAACATGATGGGGAAGAAACGGGCGGCCATGACATAATTCTCACTTTCGCGGCTCGCCTTATACCGCTTTGCGGCAAACGCCTATCGCATAAAACTGATCGCTGCGTTGAATTTGCCAAATAGCCGCCCGCATTTTATGAAGCGGCATGGACAACGAACCTGAAACCATCCGCATTCTCGTCGATGCCGACGCCTGCCCGGTGAAAGCTGAAATCTATCGCGTGGCGGAACGGCACAATCTGCCGGTCATGCTGGTGGCCAACAGTTTCATTGCCATTCCCCGTGATGCAGAGCGTGTCGAACGGGTTATCGTATCAGACAAGTTGGACGCCGCCGACGACTGGATCGCCGAGAATTCGCGACCGGGTGCAATCGTGATTACCGCCGACATTCCTTTGGCCAGCCGCTCACTCGAGAAAGGCGCCTCGGTGATCGCCCCAAACGGACGGGTTCACACCCAAAGCACGATCGGCAATACGCTTGCGACGCGCAATCTGATGGACAGCTTGCGTTCCGCAGGCGAAGTTACAGGCGGGCCCGCTCCCTTTTCGCCCAAGGACCGTTCGGCATTCCTCTCGGCGCTTGATCTCGCCATCGTCCGGCTGAAACGCGCCGGTTTCATCTCAGGTTGATCGCATTGAGGCGGTGGCGACACCGGCACCGATCAGCAATGTTCCGCCAGCCCGATTGAAAATGCGTAGCGCTCGTTCGCTCGAGAAGAAGCTCCGCGCGCGGGTCGCCAGAAGTGCATAGGCAAAGGCGTTGACGAAAGCGAGCGCAAGGAACGTGCTTTCAAAAACCAGCATCTGGGTCAGGAAATCCCGGTGCGGGCTGAGAAACTGCGGAAGAAAAGCCACGAAAAAGGTAATGCTTTTCGGATTGAGTGCCGTCACCAGCCAGGCATGAACCAGCATCCGCGCCGGATGTATCTTGTCATGCCGCGCACTGGCGTGAAGTGTTCCGCCAGCGCGAAACAATTTTACGCCAAGCCAGATGAGATAGGCGGCACCTGCCCATTTGACGGCGGTGAACACGCTTGCCGAAGCGGCCAATAGCGCACCCACACCAAGCATGGAAAGCGTCATAGCCGTAAAATCCCCCAGCGCAACGCCAACCGCCATCGGGAAAGCCGCTTTCCAGCCCTGACCGAGTGCATATGAAACAACGAGCAGAACAGTCGGCCCCGGAATAATTAGGAGCACGATGGATGCGGCGGAAAATGCAAGCCAGACTTCAAGGCTCATTGGCAACTCCCTCTTTGGGAGAGAAAGCAAGCCACTGATTCTCGATTTTGTCGAGTGTTAGAGTTTCTGAGTGGCGTCGATCAGCTTCGCAGCTTCCGGGCTGTCCCATGGCGCCGGACCGTTCATGGATGCAATCTGGCACCCGTCCTTGTCGACCAGCAGCGTCACCGGAAGGCCAAAGGCCAGGTTCTTGCGCTTCAATTCGTTGAAGCTCGACATGGAAGCGTCCCGGTGCAGGGTCAGATTCTTGATGCCGATTTCGTTCAGAAAGCCTTTGGGCTTGTCATCCGAGCCAGTGTCGATGTTGATTGCGACGACCTCGAAATCAGCGCCGCCTTTTTCGGCCTCGAGCTTGTCGAGAGCGGGCATTTCCTCGCGACATGGCGCGCACCACGTCGCCCAGAGATTGACCAGCAGTGTCTTGCCCTTGAAATCGCCGAGCGTCATCTGCTTTCCGTCCGGGCCTGTGAAAGCAATATGCGAGACAGAAATCGGCTTTTCAGCGGCACGCATCGCCGCCACTCCCCCGGTCGCAGCTGCATCAAGTGCCTTCAGCTTATCTGCCTTCAATACGCACTGCGCCGAAGCTTCATCGGTTTCTGCTGCAACATTCGTCGAAACATTCTGGGTAACCACATTGCCAGAAGGGCGCTCCATCACGTATACCGCCCCAATACCGGCAATGACACCGGCAAGGGCGGCAAGAAGGACGATCTTGCGATTTCCCGATTTCGCCTGCTGTTCGGAATTCGCCTTTTCGTTGTCTTCTGCCATGTCGCGTTACTTCTTTCCAATATTCCGCCAAACCGTCACTCGGGGCATATGAGCATGAGCGAACAAAAATCAAGCAACCAGATGTGGGGCGGCCGTTTTGCCTCAGGGCCCGATGCGATCATGGAAGAGATCAATGCATCGATCGGTTTCGACCGCAAGCTCTATGCGCAGGATATTCAGGGTTCGCTCGCCCATGCAGCCATGCTGGCAAAGACAGGCATTATTGGGGCGGAAGACCATCGGCAAATCGAAAACGGACTGAAAGCCATCCTCAAGGAAATCGAGGACGGCAAGTTCACCTTCTCGCGCAAGCTCGAAGACATTCACATGAACATTGAGGCGCGGCTGGCTGATCTGATCGGCCCGTCTGCAGGACGCCTGCATACTGCCCGCTCGCGCAATGACCAGGTGGCCGTCGATTTCCGCCTGTGGGTGAAGCAGGAACTGGAAAAGACCGCTGCTGCCCTCAAGAATCTTATCGAGGCATTTCTGGAACGCGCGGAAGAACACGCCGCAACCGTGATGCCGGGCTTCACCCATCTTCAGACCGCACAGCCGGTGACCTTCGGTCATCATTGCATGGCCTATGTGGAAATGTTCGGCCGTGATCTGTCGCGTGTACGCGATGCGATTGAGCGTATGGACGAATCACCTTTGGGTGCTGCGGCCCTTGCAGGCACCGGTTTCCCGATCGACCGCCACATGACGGCAAAGACGCTCGGCTTCCGCGAACCGACCCGCAACTCGCTCGACAGCGTTTCCGACCGCGACTATGCGCTGGAATTCCTGTCGCTTGCAGCCATCTGCGCCGGTCATCTGTCGCGTCTTGCGGAAGAAATCGTCATCTGGTCGACGCCGCAGTTCAACTTTGTGCGCCTGTCCGACGCCTTCTCGACCGGCTCGTCGATCATGCCGCAGAAGAAAAACCCGGATGCCGCAGAACTGGTTCGCGCCAAGACCGGCCGCATCAACGGTTCGCTGGTTGCACTTCTGACCATCATGAAGGGCTTGCCACTCGCCTATTCCAAGGACATGCAGGAAGACAAGGAACAGGTCTTCGACGCCGCCGAAAATCTGGAACTTGCCATCGCAGCCATGGCTGGCATGGTGCGTGACCTGACGATCAATGTCGCGTCGATGAAGAAGGCTGCCGGTTCAGGCTATTCCACTGCGACCGATCTCGCCGACTGGCTGGTGCGCGAACTGGGGCTTCCCTTCCGCGAAGCACATCATGTCACCGGTCGCGCCGTCGCTCTGGCGGAAAGCCGCAAGGTCGATCTGTCGAAGCTTTCACTGGAAGAACTGCAATCGATCCATCCAGGCATCACGGATGCGATCTTCGGCTATCTGACGGTTGAGAAATCCGTGAAGAGCCGTCAGTCCTTCGGTGGCACAGCCCCGCAGGAAGTACGTCGCCAGATCCGTTACTGGAAGAAGCGCATTACCAAGGCCTGATAGGCGATCAACATGACGTCATGTGGAATCATGAATTGAACTGATGATTCCACATTTCGGACATTATGAGTTAGATCTAGTGGATTGAATTTGACGTTTGCTCGGCGCTCATATCCGAGGGATGCAAATATCGGAATCAGACCGCTAGAGCATGTCTCCCAAAAGTGGGAACCGGTTTCGGGAGACATGCGTAAAGACAAAACTTAGAGCAAGATCATATATTTCGGGAACCAAAGCTGATGACAGGCCGCTCCGCCATTTCTTCCGTGCTTCTGATCGCCGCGCTCGCGGCCACGCTTGCTGCTTGCGGTCGCAAGGGCCCGCTGGAGCCACCGCCATCTTCGCTGATCACCGACGATCAGGGACACACCAAGCCAAAACCGAAGGAAGACAAGCCGATCATCCTCGACAAGCTGTTGTAAGTTTCTGCTGCAGGGCCTTCCCGTGAATCATTTCGAGTATCGCAACGGCGTTCTTCATGCCGAAAATGTCAGCCTGCCTGAAATTGCTCAGGCCGTTGGAACGCCTTTCTACATCTATTCCCGCGCAACTATCGAGCGCCATTTCCGTGTATTCAGCGAAGCCTTCGCTGACATGGAAACGCTGGTGACCTACGCGCTGAAGGCCAATTCCAACCAGGCTGTGCTGAAAACGCTGGCGAAGCTTGGCGCCGGTGCCGACACTGTTTCGGAAGGCGAGATTCGCCGGGCACTTGCTGCGGGCATCCCGGCCAACAAGATCGTCTTTTCAGGCGTCGGCAAGACCCCACACGAAATGGACTTCGCGCTGGAAGCAGGTATCTATTGCTTCAATGTTGAATCCGAGCCGGAACTGGAAATTCTTTCCGCTCGCGCCGTCAAGACTGGCAAGGTCGCATCCGTATCGCTGCGCATCAATCCTGATGTGGATGCGAAGACCCACGCCAAGATTTCGACCGGCAAATCCGAAAATAAGTTCGGCATTCCGCGCGTCAAGGCGCGTGAAGCCTATGCCCGCGCGGCAAGTCTGCCCGGTCTCGACGTGGTCGGCATCGATATGCATATCGGCAGCCAGATTATCGACCTCGAACCGTTCGACAATGCCTTTGCCCTGATGGCGCAACTGGTCAAGGAATTGCAGGCTGACGGCCACAATATCCGTCACGTCGATGTTGGCGGTGGACTGGGTATTCCTTACCGCACAGATAACACGCCTCCGCCGCTACCCGTCGCCTATGCGGAAATCGTTGCAAAACATATCAAGCCGCTTGGCTTGAAAACCGTGTTCGAGCCGGGCCGCCTGATCGTCGGCAATGCCGGGCTTCTGGTAACGGAAGTGATCTTCGTCAAGGAAGGCGATGCCAAGAACTTCGTCATCGTGGATGCCGCGATGAATGATTTGATTCGTCCCACACTTTACGATGCATTCCACGACATCAAGCCGGTAGCCTTGCCGAAGGATAACGCGCCGCGTATTCGTGCCGATTTTGTCGGTCCAGTCTGCGAAACCGGTGACTATCTCGGCCTCGACCGGGAAGTGGCGAAGCCTGTTCCGGGCGACCTTATCGCCATCTGCACGACGGGCGCTTATGGGGCCGTGCTTTCCAGCACCTATAACAGCCGTCTTCTCATCCCCGAAGTACTGGTTGATGGTGACCGTTATCATGTCGTGCGCCCGCGCCGGACTTATGAAGAACTGCTTGCGCTCGATTCCGTGCCGGAATGGCTATAGGCTTGCGACCATAATTCTCACGGCCCACAATTATCATGGCCCAGATTTATCATGACAAAGCCTCGCCTTTGCCATGATGCGTGTTATCCTGTCAGCCGAACCGAAATCGGCTGACGTGAAAGACCATACCCTATGACTGCCTCAAAGGCGGCACGACAGACAGATAGCAGCAACGACAGGAAAAACCTGCCGCGTCATGCGCGGGATGCTTTTCTGCGGCTATTTTCAGGCGATGGCGCCAGCCTGCATCGTCTACGTCTGCGCAGCTTTCTTTCAATCAGCTTCGAGCGGTTTTGGCCGCTGATCCTGCCGCTGATCCTCATCATTGGCCTGTTTGCCAGCCTGAGCTGGTTCGGCCTGTTCGGCATGATGCCGCGATGGCTTCATATCGGCGTGCTGGCGCTATTTGGTCTTGCCAGCCTCATTGCACTTTGCCTGCCGTTCCGGTTTCGATCTCCGACAGAAAGTGACGTCACAAGCCGCATCGAGGCGATCAACGGCCTGGTTCACGAACCACTCGCCGTACAGACAGGCCATATGGCAACCGGCGAACACGATCCTTTCGCCGTTGCCTTGTGGCGCGAACATCAGCGCCGCATGGCGGACCGGCTCAAGAACCTGCAATCCGGCCTGCCCTATACACGTGTTCCCGAACATGACCCCTTCGGCATTCGTGCAGTGGTTGCCATGCTCTTCGTGACTGCCTCCGCCTACAGCATCAGCCCGAACAGCGGGCGCATTACCGATGCCTTTCATATCCGCCCAGGCGATGGCAATGCCGTTACCCGCATCGATGCATGGGTGACGCCGCCGCGCTATACCGGCCACGCGCCTGTCTTCCTGTCCACGACCATCGACAGTGAACGAGCCGCAATCAATGTACCACAGGGCAGCATCCTGTCGGTCCGCGTGATCGGTGGCGGTTCTGAACGCCTGACTGCGACTGACGCAACGGGCGAGCGCCGCGACATACAGCCGATAAGCGTGAAGGAATACCAGAAAGAACCTGCAGAACAGGCCGTCGTCGATGGAAGCCATAACTTCCGCTATGATTTACAGCAGGACGAGACTTTGGCACTTTCCGGCACCGATGCGCGCTGGAAATTTTCCGTCACGCCGGACATTCCGCCGACGATCCGCTTCACGAAAGAGCCGGGACACGCGCTGAATGGTACGTTGCAACTGTCGTATCAGATCGAGGACGACTACGCGCCGGCAAAGGCCGAAGCTGAGATTATCCCGCTCAACAATGATGAGGATGAAGAAGCCGCACCGCTTTACGATGCGCCTGAACTGCCGCTTGCACTGCCCCGCCGCGGCGTAAAGGACGCTACGACGTCGAAGGACCTGACCGAACATCCTTGGGCGGGCGAAAAAGTTGCGCTCACGCTGGTCGTAACCGACGCCGCCGGACAAACAGGTCGCAGCGAAACCAAGATCATTACCTTGCCCGAGCGCCCTTTCAGCAATCCACTTGCCCGTGCCATCGCAGAGCAGCGCCGTATCCTCGCGCTCGATGCGACGCAGCGCGACCACGTGCTCGACATGCTGTCGGCAATCACGCTTCGCCCGGAAGAAACCATCAAGAACGCAGCCCATTATCTGGGTCTGGTCACAATTGGTACGCGTCTTCGTCTTGCCAGAAGCGATGACGCCTTGCGCGATGCCGCGGACTATATGTGGCAGGTTGCGCTCGGTATCGAGGATGGAAATCTGTCTGCTGCCGAAAAGCGCCTGCGGCAGGCACAGGAAGCCCTGAAAAATGCTCTTCAGAACGGCGCCCCGCAAGAAGAAATCGAAAAGCTTTCGGCAGAACTGCGCAAGGCGATGCAGGATTTTCTGCGGGAGTTCGCCCAGCGCCAGCAGCAGAACCCGAACACACGCCGCGCAGCACCCGATCCCAATGCGCGAATGCTGACGGAAAAAGACCTACAGCGCATGATGGACCAGATCGAAAGTCTGGCACGTCAGGGCTCGCGCGATCAGGCGGAAGAACTGCTGTCGCAATTGCAGAATCTGATGGACAATCTGCAAATGGGACAGGCGCAACAGGGCCAGCCAGGTCAGGGGCAAGGTCAGCAAGGCCAGATTCAGCAGCAGATGAACAAGCTCGGCGAACTGATGCAGCGCCAGCAAAAGACGATGAACGAAACCTTCGATCTCGATCAGAAGATGCAGCGCCAGTTCGGCGGCAGTGATGGTGAAGGCGAATTCGGCGACAACCTGTTCCCCGGTGATGATGGCTCCATGGGCGGCGGGCAGCCGGGCGGTGAAGCCGATAACGGCCAGAGCGGGAACGGTCAAAGTGGGAAAGGCGACGTTCCACCCGACATGGCCGAAGCCATGCGCAAGCTGCAGCAACAACAGAAAAACCTCCAGTCCGATCTGCAAAAACTGATGGACGATCTGAAGGGCATGGGCATTGAACCCGGCAAGGATTTTTCGGATGCCGGAAAATCGATGGGCAACGCGACGGATGCGCTGGGCCGCAGCGCAGGTGCAGAAGCAAGCGACCAGCAGGGTAGCGCGCTCGATGCACTGCGTCGCGGCGGGCGCGACATGATGCAGAAAATGCAGCAGGCCATGGGCCAGCAAGGTCAGGAGCAGAGTGGCGCCAATGGCAGTCGCGGAAGGGACCCGCTTGGTCGCCAGCAAGGTACCAGCGACAGCGGCCTCAACGATGACATCAAGATTCCAGGTGAAATAGATATTCAGCGCGCGCGCGAAATTCTCGATGAAATCCGCCGCAAGCTCGGCAATGCGCTCACGCCGCAAATGGAAAAGGAATATCTGCAGCGTCTGTTGAAGTTCGATTGATCTGAAAGCACAGACGCCGGACGGCGCTTATTCCATCACCCGTCCGACATAAGGCAACTGGCGGAAGGCATGCCCGACGTCCATGCCATAGCCGACAACAAAATAGTCGGGGCATTCGAAAGCCACGAAATCGGCATCAAGATCGACCTTGCGGCGCACGCTCTTGTCGAGAAGAACAGCAATGCTGACGCTCCGCGCGCCCCGTTCCAGCATGAGCTCGCGAACGAACTTCAGCGTCTTTCCGGATTCCAGAATATCGTCGATCAGAAGCACATCGCGGTCACGCACATCGCTGTCGATATCGCGCAGCAGACGAACTTCCGTGCTTGTCGTTCCCTTGCCGTAGCTTGAAACGGTGATGAATTCGACATCTGGTTCCACCCCCGCATCGTGCATCGCGCGGATGAGGTCGGCTGCAAAGATGAAGGAGCCCTTCAGGATCGAAATCGTCAGCAGATTGTGAAACTTGTGTTCAGCAATGGCCTTGGCGAGCTCGAGATTGCGACCGGCGATCTCATCCGGACTAAAGAGAACTTCGATTGTCTTGCCACCGACTTCGGGCATCTGCTGCTTCTCCTGATCGTTCGCTTTCGCGCAGACTTCGGCGCCCATCAAAGGTGCCGGAAAGGCACGCTCTATAGCACGGTTTGAGGAAATTGCACCCCACCGGATGAAGATGCTCCGGCTTCTCCATTTCCCAGCGTCGAGATTTCATATAGCGTGACCTGCATGCATCCAGACATCATCGAACTGCGATCATTTTACGACACGACACTGGGCCATCTCGCGGAGCGCGCGATCCGAATGGCATTGGCCGGTCTTTGGGGGCACGTGCCGGGAGAGAGGCTTGTCGGCATGGGTTACAGCCTGCCCTATCTCGACCGCTTCAGTGCCGATACGGAACGCACATTCGCCTTCATGCCGGCTGGACAGGGCGCCGTTGCCTGGCCCTCGATAGAGAAAACGGCAACAGCGCTCGTTTTCGACGAAGAACTGCCTCTGCCTGATTCCTCGATTGATCGCGTGCTCATGGTACATGCTCTGGAATATGCTGAAAATCCGACGGAAACGCTCAAGGAGATGTGGCGCGTCCTCGCCCCCAATGGGCGACTCGTTATCGTGGTGCCGAACCGCCGCGGACTTTGGGCCCGCTTCGAACACACACCCTTCGGCAGCGGGCGGCCTTACAGCAGAACACAGCTGACGACCTTGCTGCGGGAAGCGAATTTCACAGTCAGTATGGTGAGCGATGCCCTGCACTTCCCACCCGCCACGCGGCGATGGATGATGCGGCCCTGTCTCGCACTCGAAGGCATGGGGCGACGGTTGTGGCCGGTCTTTTCAGGCGTTCTGGTGGTGGAAGCACAAAAGCGGCTCTATCAAGGGCTGCCGGTTGCCCAGCGCTCTTCCCGTCGCGTCTTCGTTCCTGTTCTCGCCCCACAAGGCACGCCCGTCGGCGGACTGCGGAAAGCACCGGCACGACCCATCATTACAGAACGAAAAAACTAGTGTGGTTTACGGATTTGAAGTTCCTGGACGATGATGCCATGCAAATGACAGGAACTTCAAATCCACCACACTAGGGCATTTGCGCATCATCGCCCGTGAAAACGTACAGTTGCTGCGGTCGACAAGTATTACCGTACAAGGTTTTTCTCGACTTGGACGCAATGGCGGGATATGCCGCCATCATAACTTTAACCCATCGTAACTTTAACATTGACCTTTTGGCGGAGCCAAAATCATGACCGATACGCAAAACCTTACCCGTCCCCAGCCCAAGGCCGGCCTGCTCGACATCGCAGCCTATGTACCCGGCAAGGAACATGTGGAAGGTGTTGCCAAGGTCTATAAGCTCTCCTCTAACGAAACGCCTGTCGGACCAAGCCCGCATGCTGTCGAAGCCTATCGACACGCAGGCGAAAAACTGGAGCTATATCCCGATGGACAGGCGCTGGCGCTCCGTGAGGCAATTGCCGAAACGCAGGGGCTCAACATGGCCAATATCCTGTGCGGCAACGGCTCCGACGAACTGCTTGGTCTGATCTGCCAGACCTATCTTGCTCCGGGTGACGAAGCCGTCATTACAGAGCACGGTTTTGCCGTTTACAAGATCCAGACGCTGGGTGCAGGCGCGACGCCGATAACGGTGAAGGAGAAGAACGAGCGTATCGACGTGGACGCCATTCTGGCTGGCCTGTCGCCGCGCACGAAAATCGTCCTCATTGCCAATCCGGCCAATCCGACCGGAACCTATCTGCCTTTTGAGGAAGTCCGTCGTCTCCATGCCGGACTGCCGAAGCACGTGCTCCTCATTCTCGATGCAGCTTATGCCGAATATGTCCGTCGCAACGACTATGAATCCGGCC
The DNA here is from genome assembly GCF_008932295.1 of Brucella tritici. Taxonomy (GTDB): domain Bacteria; phylum Pseudomonadota; class Alphaproteobacteria; order Rhizobiales; family Rhizobiaceae; genus Brucella; species Brucella tritici. The sequence continues at coordinate 22,104 of NZ_WBWA01000025.1, forward strand.
TCGAACTCGTTTCGTCCAACGAGAACGTCGTCATGACGCGCACCTTCTCGAAAATTCACGGGCTGCCTGGCCTGCGTATCGGCTGGATGTATGCGCCCCTGCACGTGATCGATGCCGTCAATCGTATCCGCGGACCGTTCAACATGAATTCCGCCGCCATTGCTGCGGGCGCCGCAGCCATTCGTGATCGCGCCCATGTCGAAAAGTCGATCACTTACAATGACAAGTGGCTTGGCTGGTTGGCCGACGAGTTCACCAAGCTCGGCCTGCGGGTAACGCCGTCAGTCACGAATTTCCTGCTGATCCATTTTCCGGACGATGCCGTACATTCGGCGGATAAGGCCGATGAATGGCTTTCCAAGCGCGGTTATATCCTGCGTCGCGTCGGCGGCTACGGTTTCCCCAATGCCTTGCGCATGACCGTCGGACCGGAAGAAGCCAATCGTGGCGTCGTCGCCGCCCTGACTGAATTTTTGAAGTAGAACAATGTCCACGGTCCATTTCGACAAGATCGCCCTGATCGGCATCGGCCTTATCGGTTCATCGCTGGCCCGCGTTATTCGGCGCGAAAAGCTCGCAGATCACATCGCCATTGCCACACGCAGCGGTGAAACGCTGAAACGCGCCGAAGAACTTGCACTCGGTGACAGCTACACCACCGATAGCGCTGAGGCTGTCAAGGATGCCGATCTGGTCATCGTTTCGGTTCCCGTCGGCTCGTCCGGCACGGTAGCGCGGCAGATCGCGGCAAATCTCAAGCCCGGCGCCATTGTCACCGATGTCGGCTCCACCAAGGCTTCTGTGATTGCACAGATGCAGCCGGGACTGCCCGGTAATGTGCACTTCATTCCGGGGCACCCGCTGGCGGGCACGGAATATTCCGGGCCGGATGCAGGCTTTGCCGACCTCTTTACCAATCGCTGGTGCATCCTCACCCCTTTGGCTGATACGGATGAAGCAGCACTGGAAAAGCTGAGCGACTTCTGGATCGCCTGCGGCTCGCGGCTTGATCGCATGGACCCGCAGCACCACGACCTGGTACTGGCTATCGTCTCGCATCTGCCGCACATCATTGCCTATAACATCGTCGGCACGGCCAGCGATCTGGAACAGGTGACCAAATCGGAAGTCATCAAATATTCGGCTTCCGGTTTCCGCGATTTCACGCGACTGGCCGCGTCCGATCCGACAATGTGGCGTGACGTATGCCTGCACAACAAGGATGCCATCCTTGAAATGCTCGGTCGCTTTTCGGAAGATCTCGCCTCGCTTCAGCGCTCGATCCGCTGGGGTGATGGTGAAGCACTATTTGATCTGTTCACGCGCACGCGCGCTGTTCGGCGCGGCATCATCGATGCCGGTCAGGAAGTAGATGCACCGGACTTCGGCCGTCAGGCTGCGACGCGCACGAGCGAAAAAAAGTAAGGAACGGATAGGGTCGCAAATATACTGTCCTACTCCCTTACTGCCTTATTCCCCTGCTCCCTTAAAGAGCAGGCAACCGCCCGAGCGGAATAAATCCGGCGCTGACTTTACCTTTGCGAACGGCGATCTCCATAACGGGATTGCCGTTTTCGTCTTTCGGCATAGCGGAAAGAGCAAACAGAACGGTGGCGATATTGCCGCCCTGCTCGGGGAATACGGTCTGTCCTGCCTGTGCCAGCGACTGCGGATTGACGAGGGTCAGCTTCACATCAGCATTGATGAGCCCGTCGGCATTGACCGAAAACGGCCCTGCAACAGAAACCATGGCTCCATTGGGCATGGACAGGAAAGCCTGATTGACCGTACCGGAATGTCCGCGCAGACGTTGATGGAAAGGCGTTTCGCTCCTTGCAAGCAGTGTCGCAGCATCTGCCACATCAATATCCGCCACGCCGTCGATTTCAGGGCTGGTGGCACTACCGATCACTGCCTTGGCAAGCTTCAATCCAGCAAAGCGGCCATTGATCTTCAAAGTTCCGTCCGCTTGGCTCATGCGGAAATCCATCTGCTCAAGCGTGCTGAGCGGCTCCGTCTTCGTCGTTTCGGTGCGAAGGCCAACCGCGACCTCACGTGCAGCCAGTTCGATTTCGGTCGGGAACGGACGTGCCAGCCGGGTATTGGAGGTAAACTTGCTCCAGTTGACTTCCAGCGGCTCCAGTCCCGGAAACTCGATGAAGGCTGGACCTGTCAGATCGTTCGAGAGCGAACGTGGCGCATAGACCGGCGATCCCGAAGTGAAACGCCCGGCGCGGAACGACATACCCTCGGAAGGACGTTGCCAGGAAATGCTGTCGCAGACGACATTGACGCGCAGCGGATAGCCGCCCATGCGCAGGTCTTCGCATTTCACACCAACACCCTGGGCAGCAAGCTTGGCCATATCAGCCCTGGCTCGCGCCTCCAGCCTGTTTGCAACGTAGAACCAGCCCACCGTATAGCCAGCGATCAAGACAACAAGAATGACGACGAGCGTTATCGGACGCTTTCTGGCTTTCGGTGCGTTCATTCCAGGGTGCGCCATTTCAAAAGCCTTACATGAATCAGACGGTTGTTTCGAAGAAACTCACTCCGGGTTCAGACCGAATATCCAACCCCGATATGTTTTGCTCCCCCCGACTGTTGGCCATATTATGGCAGGAATGTGCCTTGTGAAGCGAACGAGAAGAAAAATAGAGGGATATCCGTTGAATACCGGTGGAAATCGACGTTCACTAAATCAATATGGACACTCTCATGACCATACTCCCTGATGATAGACGAATGAACGATTTCTGGGTTTTCGGCTACGGCTCGCTGATGTGGCGGCCGGGTTTTGCGCATGTGGAGACCACGCGTGCACGCCTGTACGGCTACAGGCGCAGCCTGTGCATCTATTCACATGTCCACCGAGGAACACCGGACCATCCGGGTCTGGTACTGGGCCTGGATGCTGGTGGCTCGTGTCTCGGTATTGCTTTTCGTGTGCCCGGAGACATGACCGGTGAAGTGATGACCTATCTGCGCGAACGCGAAATGTCGAACCAAGTCTATCATGAAAAGCATCTTCGCCTGCGTCTTGCCGATGGCCGCGATGTCGACGCCGTCACCTACGTGGCCGACCGCCGCCACCTGCAATATGCGGGCTCGCTGAAAGCCGAGGAAGCCGCAGCCATTGTCGGATCCGCCCGCGGCGATTCCGGCACCAATGTGGATTATGTCGCCAACACGCTCCAGCATTTGCGTAATATGCGCGTCCGTGATCACTGGCTGGAGCACGTCAACGATCTCATTCACCAAAATTCTCAACGACAGTTCGACGGTTCGGGCGGCTGAAAACACTTGCAGCGCTTCTCAAAAATTCCAGCGCTCAAGCCCTCAGCCCTTGTTCTCGCCCGATGCAACCGCTACATCTCGGCCAATCGCCAAGGAGGCCTCCATGATCGCATTGTTCCGCACCATTGATTTGGCGCTCGATATTTACACCTATATTATTATTGCGAGTGCCATTTTCTCGTGGCTCTATGCGTTCAATGTCGTCAATTCCGGCAACCGCTTCGTGGCATCAATCGGTGAGTTTCTCTACAAGGTGACAGAGCCCGTTCTTCGCCCAATCCGCAATATTTTGCCCAATCTCGGCGGCATCGATATTTCGGCGATCATCCTGCTGCTGATTATCTTCTTCATCCGCCAGTTCATGTGGACGACACTGCTACCGCTTTTCCTTTAAGCGCATTTCGATCTGATTGGGTCGGATCGGCGCTCTAAGTTATTATATTTCAAGCATAATCTTATCGGTCTTCGTTTCACTCCGGTCGGATTATGCTCTAAGCGCATCACTCGCAAGCCTGAAAACAAAAGCGCCCGGACATTGCCGGGCGCTTTTGTTTTAGACGGATCGAAAAGCTGTCGCTTACTTGCCCTTGGCGCGTTCGATAGCTTCCACGATGAACTTGCGTGCGTAATCCTCGTCGCCCCAGTCACCGATCTTGACCCACTTGCCGGGTTCCAGATCCTTGTAGTGCTCGAAGAAGTGCGCGATCTGCTTCAGAGTGATCTCCGGCATATCGGTATAGTCGTGGATCTTCTCGTAGCGGCGCGTCAGGTGCGGCGACGGAACGGCAATGATCTTTTCATCCTTGCCGGAATTGTCTTCCATGACCAGAACGCCAATCGGGCGAACGTTGATCACGCAGCCGGGAACCAGCGGACGGGTGTTGCAGACGAGAACGTCAATCGGGTCGCCATCTTCCGAAAGCGTATGCGGCACGAAGCCGTAATTGCCCGGATAGGTCATTGGCGTGTAGAGGAAGCGGTCGACGATGAGGGCGCCGGCCTTCTTGTCCATCTCGTACTTGATCGGCTGGCCGCCGACAGGCACTTCAATGATGACGTTGACGTCTTCAGGAGGATTGGAGCCGATGGAGATGGCATCAATATTCATGATGTGTCCTTTCGTGTCGGGCTCTGATAACGGGTTTCATGGTTGCACGCAAGAAAAACGAAAGTTCTAGAAAACGCGGCGAATTGTCGTTCTCGCAACGCAATTGAACGTGATCAGGCCGATAACATGCTGTGAGGGTTAGGCGCCGAGCTCGTTCAGTCTTTGAACGGCGGTCGGTGGCATGGGTGGTGGATTGGGATCGCGGCTGGCGGCGACCAGAAATTCGTCACAGGCCGTTTCGGTGGATTCGATGAGTCGCTTCAGGAATTCTTCCTTCGGAAGCCCCGCCGGAATTGGCGGCAGAATACGGGCGCGAATGGTTCCGGGATAGCGGAGGAATTTGCGGCGCGGCCAGTAGAGGCCTGCATTGTGCGCAATCGGCAATACCGGAAGATTGAGCGCCTCATAGAGATGAACGATTCCATATTTATAGTGCGGCGGAGCACCCGGCGCCCGGCGCGTTCCTTCCGGATAGATCAGAATCTGGCGGCCTTCCGCAATCGCCTTTTCCGCTCCCTTGGTGATCGAATGCAGCGCTTTGACGCGGGAACCGCGGTCCACCGGGATCATCTGCATCTTGGCGATATACCAGCCGAAAAGCGGAATGCGCATCAATTCCCGCTTCAGGATCAGCACGGGATCGTCAAGATAGGGAAGGAAAGCATAGGTATCCCAGGCAGACTGGTGCTTTGGCGCGCAGATATAGGCGCCTTCGGGAATGTTCTCCAATCCTTCGACCACATAGTCTGTCCCGGCGATATGCTTCTGGAGCCAGAGATTGACCCTTGCCCACAGCTTCGGCACGATCCATGCCTTCTTGCGGGGCAACAGGAAATAAAAGGGCGTATAGACGATCATCTGAACAAGTGTGCAGATATAGAACGCCGCATTGAACAAGATTGAGCGCAGATAGAGAAGCATCAGTCGGTGGAGACCCTGGCTAAAGCATTTTCGCTCCCGGCTGGCGGTAAACGATCACGCGCGAATTCTGGACTTTCTGCAGAAAGTGACGGCACCGATATATCAGGAAGATCGGTCATTTCCATCAGGAAATCGCAAACCTGCAGCCAGATCAGCTCTCAGTCGTTGCATTTTGCACTGACTGCGTTCCAAACAGTTCGGTCGCACCCACACGGACAGCAGCGCCCAGATATTTCACATATTCGATGAAGAGCACGCGCAATGTGTCGCCTTCGGCAACCCAGCTATGTTCGCGTCGCTCCCCATTCACGACCGGATAGGGAATGAATTCCACATCCTTCATGCGATAGGACATTTCAAGGGTACTGCGCGGAATGTGGTAGTTATTGGTGACCAGGATCACGCGGTGATAATTGTTGCTACGAATCCAGCGTTCGCTTTCGGTCGCATTGCCGATGGTGTTGAGTGCCGACCGGTCGAGATCGACACAGCAATCGAAGAGGCTCTGATCCGCATGGGTCGCGCGCTGCAGCGCCTTTTCATTGGTCGCCGGATGAACACCGCTGATCAGAAGCCGCTTCCCTCGCTTGTCCTTCAAAAGATCGACGGCCGCCTGGATTCTTGACTGTCCACCAGTCAGAACGATGATTGCGTCAGCAGGCTCCTCGATAGCCGGAGGCTGCATGCTGGTGACTTTTTCACCAAACGCGACGAAGCCGACGAGAAACGCCAGAAGAACAACAAACAGAACGATGGAAACAGGTTGGAAACGTCTGAACATGCGCATCATGACAGACCATAAGAAATTACCGGACGCAACTGTAAAGGACTGCAGGGAAACGCCGCTCCGATTGCGGCGCCAGACCACATCCCCCGTAGAAAGCCCGTTTGCTGTCTGCCTCTGTGCCACTGCATCGTCACTCGACCGGTGCCCGCCCGATAGCGCTTGCGGGATTCGCGTACCATCTCTTCTTCCATCATAGCCAGCATTGCGGCGAGAAGTCGGAGAAGCGGACGAAAATCTTGTCCTGAAAGCGCCAGTATCGGAAAAGGCCTTCATTCGGAGCGCACTCCCGGACCATCCATGGTTGCAAGCTGGCGTATCACCGTCAGGCGGCTGGTCAGCATGGTGAGGAAACTGACCAGGATAATGATGACGGCAGCGCCGATGTAGCCGCTGCGCCCGATGGCGAAATTACCGAACATGGCAGCAGCCTGGTCACCTTCGGGGGTCGCCATATGGCTCGATGCCCACCACGAGAAGATCAGAAATACGAACATTGCCGCCGCTCCGCCGCATAGTGCGCCCTTCAAGGCGGTGCGGAAGAAATGCCATTCGAACTCACGCGCCACGAATTTCGATTCAGCGCCGATAAAATGCAGCACCTCGATAATATGGCCGTTGCCTGACATTGCGCCGCGTGTGGCAAAGATCACGGTCAAAACGGTGGCAGCGATCACGAGCGAGAGAACGGCGGTTCCAACCAGAACCGTCGTGTGTGCCATGGAGACAAGCCTGTCGACCCAGGTGCGATGATCGTCAAAGCTAGCCGCCGGAATGGCGCGTGTGATTTCAGCACGCATTGTTTCAAAGTCAGGCGGTGCGTTCTCGTCGATCGTGACAACGACAAGACGTGGTACGGGCAGTTCATCAATATTGAGGCCACTGCCAAGCCATGGTTCGAGCAGGCGCGCTGTCGCATCCTTGTCAATGATGCTGGTGCCTTTGACGCCGGCAAAGCCGCGCGCGATCTCGCTCGCCTGAGCCAGAGCCTTTTCCATGTCCTGCCCGTCGACCGGTCGGATCTGGATCGTGGCTTCGCGTGCGATCTGGCTCTGCCAGGCAGCAGCCGAGGCGCGAACAAGCGTCACGCCGCCCATCGTCAGACAGGCCAGAAACGTCATGATGGCGATCACGATGACGAGTGCGGTGCCCGTCACGCTGCCATCGGGCACGATAGGACTTGGCCCCTGACGCTTCCGGCGTTTGCCGATACGAACGAGCAGCATGTCCTTGAGGTCTTCGAAACGAACCCGGATGTCATCCAATGTACGTCGCCAGGCGTTCTTTGCATCAATCATAAATGTCGAGCCGCCCATGTTCGAGGATCATGCGTCGCGCATCGACCTGCTCCATCAGGGAAAGGTCGTGGGTCGCGATAATCACAGCCGTACCTGAACGGTTCAGCTCGGTGAAAAGGCGCAGGAGACGCTTTGCAAGCGGCGGATCGACATTGCCGGTCGGTTCGTCAGCCAGAAGCAGTTCCGGCTGATCGATGAGCGCGCGGGCAATCGCTGCGCGCTGCTTCTCGCCGCCCGAAAGAACCGGCGGCAGCACATTCATTCGGTCACCGAGCCCAACCCAATGCAGAAGCTCTTCCACTTCGTGACGGTAGGTTGCCTCTTCCTTTCCGCGCACACGCAGCGGCAGCGCCACATTCTCATAGGTGGTCATATGGTCGAGCAGGCGAAAATCCTGAAACACGATGCCGATGCGGCGGCGCAGAAGCGGAATTTCCGCATGATTGAGCCGCGCAACATCCTTGCCGAAAATATTGATAAGGCCGCGTGTCGGCTTCAGCGCCATGAAGAGAAGGCGCATGAGCGAGGTTTTCCCTGCCCCCGACGGGCCGGTCAGAAACTGGAATGAACGCGGCGGAATATGGAAACTGACATCGCGCAGGATCTCAGGACCCATTCCATATCGCAGGCCGACATTCTCGAAACGTATCACCGGGCTGTTTCTCTTCAATTGTCCGCGCGCTGAGGGGCGCACGGATGACATCGATATCAGATCGACCTTTATCCTCTATGGTTAATGTTGCGTTAATTCAGCCCGCGTGAGCCTTAAAAAATGCGTGACCGTGGCTGCGGCCATGAAGCATTAACCATTATGAGCCAGTGTGTGGCACCAGTCGAAGGGCGAAAAACGCAAAGGATGATGACGGCATGATGGCGAAACAACCATCGACAGCGCAGATGTCGCGCGTGCCTTTGCGCGAAAACCATCGCGCAGCATGGTTCACTTTCGATGCCGGACCGGTCGAGGATGCTGAATTCGAAACCATTGTCCCGGCCTCGCCGCGCCCGAAATCCTTCTCATACAGCATTCCGCAGAAGCCGTTCGCGTCAAGCAAGCTTATGTCCGAAACAAGTCTCCCCGGCGGATGGCCCGGATTCGGCTATTGGGTTTTCGTCGCTCTTTGTGCGACAACCGCCTTCTGGATAGCGGGCGGATATACACTGCTTGCCGACAAACCTCTTTCCGGCAGGCAACCAACCCTGCCACTCATTTCGGCACTTCAGCTAACCGATCTCAAAACCAGCGTTGGAGTGCATGATAAAGGCGATGTTCTCAGTGTTGGCGGTCGCATCCGCAACACCACATCCGAAGAACGCGCCACGCCGCCGCTGATCGTCATGATCACCTATAGCGACGGCAGCAAACGCGAACGCCGTCTGGCTCCAGGAGAAGCAATGCTGAAACCAGGTGCCTATATCGACTTTGAGACAATGCTTCCTGCGTTGCGCGGCACCATCGAGAAAGTCGATGTTCGACTGGCCACTCCAGCCTGAAGCGGTCCGGCTACTGCCAGCAACCGAGGTTGCGACCCTTGAGATTGTGCGAATCGATTTGGACCACAAGGCGCGGGTCCTCGCGCAAAAGGACCAATGTCGTGCGCTGCTTGAGATCGATCTTCTCCCAACCCGCGCATTCCGTCGGCATTGGCGTGCTGTCGATCTTCACCTTTTCGGTCCATGCGGTCGCCGTGCAACCGGACAGGGCTGCAACAATCGGAACGACTTTGACGGCCTCCAAAACGAGCCTTTGCGTTTTCGTCCCACGATGAGTGTTCAAGGCTGACAACTCCAATCTGCCCCGCGAAATCCCGGCCAAACAGTCTTGTATCGGCCAGCGTCGCCCGTTCGACATCTGCGCTTATAACGTGCCGCCGCCCTGCTCCGCAATATAGCTGAGCGGTATCGACAGCTTTTAAAAAAGCCTAGCCGACCAACTCTTACTGTCCGCCGGAACCCAATTTGGAAGAGATATAAAAGCAAACTCGAATATATGAAGAATAGCTTTTTCGTTTACTGAAACGACAGGTAAATCCACAGAGAACAAAAGCTGCCGATAAAGTTAAACGTGATTGTCCAAAGAAAAAGACGATTATATGCTTCTTGCTAAATGATTCGCATATGACATTTTCACTACACCAACCCTGGGGACTTCCATGCTGAACAAATTGTCGGCTGAATTTTTCGGAACATTCTGGCTTGTTTTCGGTGGTTGCGGCAGCGCAATCCTCGCCGCAGCCTTCCCTGAACTGGGCATCGGCTTTCTCGGCGTCGCCCTCGCCTTCGGTTTGACTGTCCTTACCATGGCCTATGCTGTAGGCGGCATTTCTGGCGGTCATTTCAACCCCGCCGTTTCCTTGGGCCTCATGGTAGCTGGTCGTCTTCCAGCCAAGGACCTGATCCCATACTGGGTTGCACAGGTTCTGGGCGCTATTGCAGCTGCAGCCGTACTCTTCCTCATCGCTTCAGGCAAGGAAGGCTTCTCCGCCGGCGGCCTCGCTTCGAACGGCTATGGCGAACTTTCGCCAGGTGGCTACAGCATGATGGCGGGCCTGCTCATCGAAGTAATCCTGACGGCCTTCTTCCTCATCATCATTCTGGGCTCCACCTCGTCGCTGGCTCCGGCTGGCTTTGCCCCGATTGCCATCGGTCTCGGCCTGACCCTGATCCATCTGATTTCGATCCCGGTCACCAATACATCGGTCAACCCGGCCCGTTCGACCGGCGTCGCTCTCTTCGCCGACACGGCAGCACTCAGCCAGCTCTGGTTGTTCTGGGTTGCACCGCTTGTCGGCGCAGCTATCGGCGCGATCATCTGGAAAGGCCTGCTCGGCAAAGACTGATCCAGAGCGACAGCAATGAAAGGCCGGTTCAAACCGGCCTTTTTTGTTTGTGAAGCTGCATTGTCACTGTCAGATACAGCACTTCACAAAACCGTTCACAAAAAGTGGTTCCGATCATGGGAAGGATGCTGTAAGTAACATCTATCTTCTTGTTGTTGCGCATTATCCCAAGCAAAGCCGCTTCGCACTTTTGCTGGAAATGCTTTAGATGTTATGAGCAATGTCCCCCTCCACTGATGCTTCTTCTGCGGATCGTTACGCAGCATTCCGGCACTCTGCCTTCAAAAAATACTGGGGCGCCCGTTTCCTGAGCGCATTTGCGGTGCAAATCGTGAGTGTATCGGTGGGCTGGCAGATCTATGATCTCACCCGTGACGCCTTCAATCTGGGCATGGTCGGACTGGTACAATTCCTGCCGGCCCTGTTGCTGGTTCTGGTAACCGGCGCTGCTGCCGACCGTTTCGGCAGACGCTTCATCATGGGCCTGTCGCTCATTCTGGAAAGCGTTGTGACGGCGTTGTTGCTTTGCCTAACCCTTGCAGGTCTGTTCGAGCCCTTGACCGTCTTTGCAGCGCTGACCCTTTTTGGTGTCGCCCGCGCGTTTCTCGGCCCATCTTCCGCATCGCTGGTCGTCAATCTTGTACCGACAGAGGATTTCGCGAACGCCGTTTCATGGAATTCATCGGCATGGCAGGTGGCGACAATCGTGGGACCGGTTGCAGGTGGCTTGCTCTATGGCATTTCTCCGGTCGCGGCCTATTCCATCGCAACGCTGTTCCTGCTGATCGGCTCGTTACTGATCTTCTCCATTCCAAAGCCCAAACAGCACACGCTTACCGAGCAGCGCTCGCTGACGAGCATGCTGGCTGGCTTCCGCTACATCTGGAAGGAAAAGATTGTCCTTGGCGCGATTTCGCTCGACCTTTTCGCCGTGCTCCTTGGCGGAACCGTGGCTCTGCTGCCAATCTATGCGCGAGATATCCTCGATCTCGGCCCTTGGGGGCTTGGTCTACTGCGCTCGGCTCCGGGCATCGGGGCTGTCCTGACTGCCGTCTGGCTTGCCGGACATCCGATCCGCGACCATGCGGGCCGCGTGATGTTCATCTTCGTTGGCCTCTTCGGCTTCTTCAATATCATCTTCGGCGTCTCGACACTGACATGGCTGTCCGTTGTTGCCCTGGCATTTGCGGGTGCGGCTGACATGATCAGCGTCTATATCCGCGAAACGCTGATGCAGCTTTGGACGCCCGATCACGTGCGCGGTCGCGTCAATGCCGTCAACATGGTCTTTGTCGGAGCATCAAACGAGCTTGGCGAATTCCGTGCCGGTCTGATGGCCGCAGCCATCGGCGCTGTTCCGGCCGTCGTCATTGGCGGATTGGGATCAATCGCCGTTGCGGTCGCTTGGTCAGCAATGTTCCCGCAATTGCGCACGGCCCGTCACCTGCAAGGACGGGTCTGATCGTTCGAGCTATAGGAGGTCGTCAGGAAGCGGACGTGCTGCGGCTCGCCTTGTCCATGCGCTCCTGAATGGCATTCCGGTCATCCTGCCGGATGCCGACGAGCTCGGCCACGCGCCACATCACGTCGGCCTCGACTTCGCTCACCTTGCCGTCAGCATAGACCATTTCCCACATCAGGCCGATCAGGTCGAGACGTGCCTGATAATCAAGCTGTCGCTTCAGAACCGATGTGAAATCCGATAAATCTATCGCTTCCTGATCGGCTTTTTCCGCTGCAAGGATCAGCCGTTTCAGGCTATCGCCCTTCAGCCCGTATTTCTGCGACAGCATTGAAGAGAGCTTTTTACGCTCGCTTTCACGCGTTTCACCATCGGCATCCATAATGTGATAAAGCAGTGCAGCGGCAGCCAGTCGCGGATCGTCATTGGAGAATTTTTCATTCCGGTCCCGAAAACCGCTGGCCGGGAGTTCTTTTAAAAAATCCAGAAGACGATCAAACATTCACCCTCGCTGCCACATTCACTGCTTGCCGACCGTAAACGCGATTCCGGCATATTTAGTTAGCAATATCGAAGGTAACGGGCTGAATACGCCACGCAAGGCGGTAAACTGTCTTACACAGCCGTTTACCGCCCAAGAGATGCGCTGCGTTGTTTTTCGGCAACGATTCGCGGAAAGCCTGATCAGAAAAGCTTCAATCCACTCTGCGCCTTCTGAGAAGATTTGCTTTCGTCGACACCCGGATCGTCCACCACGAGATGTGCGCGACGGGGTTCCTCGTTCGCATCATCGTCAGCCACGACAACATCGGCCGCTGGCGGGTTCACTTCCTCCGCTTTCTTTACCGGAGCTGCTGGCGACGCTTTGTTGGGCTCAGCAGCAGGGACAATGACCTCAGCCTCCTCGATATCGCGAACAACCTGCTTGCTCTCGGCTCCCGCGGAAACATCCGCCATTTCGGCCTTGTCCCGAGGCTCTGCCAGAACAATCTGATTGACCGGCTTCGCCTCGACCGGGCCTTTGATTTCAGGCTTTTCCGCTTCAATCGCAGGAGCGAGCGCCACGACGGGAACTTTCCACTCGAAACTGTTGAGGCGTCCCGTAACCGGAGATACAGGCGACCATTGTTCGGAAACATAGCCATCGGCAGTCCATGCAGGATCGCGCGGCGCCTTGACCGCACGCGCCAGCCATTCGCGAACCTTGCCCTGATCGCCCGTTTCAGCCTCTTCAATATCGGCAAGCAGCAGATAGGCGCTTTCGCGCGGCGAAGCGCGCAGAACCTGCTCTGCATTGTCGCGAGCAAGACGATAATCGCCCGCCTCATAGGCAGCGCGCGCGAGTGCAAGACTGCCTTCGGCATTATTGGATCGCAGCGATACGAGATGCTTTGCACGCTTCAATCGATCCTGTGCCGTATCGCCGGATCGTGCATAGACATAGGTTGAGGCAATGTCCAGCTGCGGAAACCGCTTCCAGGCAGCTTCCAGAATTTTCGAGCCTTTCCGCACGTCGCCATCGGCGAAAAGAGCACGCGCAGCAACCACGGCGGCGGGCACCAGATCGGGCGCGAGCTTGTTTGCCTCCAGCGCCAGCGCCTTTGCCTGCGCATGATCGACATCGACGACTGCCATCGCCTTGGCAGTCAGCAATGCAGCGCGTTCCTTCTTCACCACATCCTTGCTGTGGGCGAGAGCCTGCTTGCGCGCATCGACAAGCTTCAGCGCTCCATCCCAATCGCCCTCGGCACAGAGCTGGCCCATCATGGACGAAGAGGCCCATTCAAGCTGCGGTGCCTGCTGGGCGGCTTCGGCAGCGTAATGGCGGGCAGCATCGCGAGCGCCAACACGCTGGGCTTCGATGTAAAGCCCACGCAAGCCGAGCAACCGCGTCTCGGGATCCTCCACCATCGCCTCGAAGCCCTTACGGGCATCTTCCGTGCGGCCTTCCAGCATCGCGGTCTGCGCTTCGAGAAGCTTTATCAGCGGCTCCTGATCGGAACTCAGCAATTTTCCTGCCTGCTTCGTCATGCGGCGCGCCGCTTCCGCATCGCCTGCACCGGCGGCAATCAACCCGGTCGAAAGCGACTGATAGCCACGATCGCGCTTGCGCGCGCGAAAATGCCTGCGCAGCGTGTAAGGTGACTGGATAATGCTCTTGATGAGCCACCACAGGATGAGAATGGCCGCGACAATGGCAACGATCCCCGCAACAGCGGTTATCAGAGGCACATTGTAGTGGTTGCCCGCGAAGGTGACATCGAGTTCGCCGGGACGGTCCGCAAGCCAGGCAAAGCCGAAACCGAGCGCAGCAACAATGGCGAGATAGAATAGGACACGCAGCATCGGCCTGCCTCCTATTGACCGGAAGAGGCCGGAGCCCCGCCGGTTTCACTCGCCGAAACCTTCGGTTTCAGGCTGTCCGCAACGAGGCGCTGCACAAGCGCATCAGCATCCCGTCGCGCCCGCACCTGATCGGCAAATTCCTGTGAGGTGGCCTTGGCATCGGCAGGCAACTGCTCCCATTCGCTGAGCGCACGCTCCAGATCGCCGGATTGAAGGGCAGCTTCCATTCGGGCCGTGATCGGTCCGGCACCAGTACCGCTGACATTGCCAGCAACCGGGCGCACGCTTACCAATCCCCTGGCGCTGGCGACAAGCTGATCCCAAATTCCGGCATCGGCAGGCAGTTTGTTCTCCGTCGCGACGATCCTGTTCGCAACGGCACCGAACCACGCATTCAGGTCGGCAACAGTCGGAACGCCCTTGTCGGCATGAGCACGCAACTGTTCGATGGACGCCTCGTCCGGCGCAACCGAAGCGTAAGTGTCCAGTTCCGCCTTGAATGAACCGCCGCGATCAATTGCGGTTTTCAGCGCATTTGCCGCTATAAGCGCCGTAGCATCGGGCTGGCGTGAAGCCTGGGTGACCTTTTCCTGCAAGGAGGTCAGTTTCGATTCGAGGGATGAAATCGTGCCGCTGTTTCCCGAAACTCCGGCTGTCGCCTCATCCGCCCGGTTCTGCGCCGCTGAAAGCTTGCTTTCCAGCGCATCCAGCCGCTCTGTCAGAGCGGTGGTGTCCGCTGCCGCATCCTGACCCGCCTCTTTCGGCAAGGCAGCGAATTGCTGCTGAAGATCGGCGAAGGAACCTGCAACCGCTTCTGCCTTGATCTCGGCAGCCTGAACATTCTTTTCCAGAGCCGCAAGCTGCGCGCGGCTTGCATCGTCAAGCGGCGCCGGTGTCGGGTTGCTGCGCAGATCGGCGATCTGCTGTTCCATATGCGCGAGCTGTTCCGCTGTCACTCTTGCACCTGGGGAGGGGATGACATTGCCCCATTGCAGCGCCAGCAAACCACCGAGGCCGATAACGCCACCAGCAATACCGGCCAGAAGATGCGACGCCCCTGCCCCGCTCTTTTGCGCAGGCTGCTGGATTTCCGGTTTCACGCCCGAGGTAAAGGGCGGCTTGGCATAGGTCGAACTTTCCGGCTTTTCCGTCTTCACGGTCTTTTCGGCAGTCATAGCTTCCGGTTTGGGTGATGCAGGCTTCGGGGTTTCCGACTTTGGGTTCTCAGATTTTGAAAAACTTCCCACCGGCTCCGCATCTGGCGTCGCCTTCGCCGGTTCGTCAACCCGCTTCACATCCGATGGATCGAGATTGATCGTCACGGGATTGCGGGCCGATTTGGAATGTCGCGGAGTGCCGGGTTTCGCCATGGATCCTCTCGTAAACGCCGATTGGTTGCCTCAGACTCTAACAGATAAAATCGCCAGATGAAGGAAGGTTGCGCCGAAATGAGTCAAAGTTTGGCAAATAGCCGGAAAAGTCCGCCTTCATCCGGGTGGTCTGCAACAAGGGCATTTGCCCGCCAGAGCGGCGGCAACCGGTCGGCCACGCGGACAGAAATGCACAAAAACCGAGTTTTCTCGTCAAAAGGCAGCGTGATTTCACGCATCGCTTCAACAAAGCTCGTCACAGCAACGCCGGAATAAAGCATGACCGCGACAAAAGGCGCGCCATGAAGTACGTCCAGAAGTGCTGACGCAGAATAAGGAATCACCTCCGTGTCATAGACATCGGCGACGTGCATATCGAGACTAGCGCCCCGCATCTCGTCTTCGAACACCGGCTGGCGCACGCGTCCAGCGAGATAAAGAACACGGGACTGTTGGGGAAGATTGCGCCGCATCGTCGCCGCAAGACGAACCGCATCGCCGCCGCCATCGATCACCTGACCGAACCCGGCCTTCCGCGCCGCCTGCGCTGTTCCCTGACCCACGGCAAAAAGCGGTAAGTCAAGAAACGGCTTCAGCCGTTCCGTGTTCATGTGGTGAAACGCATTGGCGCTCGTCACCGTCAAAGCCGAAAATGGGCCATCGGGCAGAGCAAAGGAGAGCGCAACTGTCCGGCTCAGCGGAAGCAGAACCGGCTCATAGCCCCTCGACGCCAGTTTTGCGGCGGTCCCGGAGCTAGCTGGCTGTGGCCGCGTTACCAGAACGCGACCAAGCGATGCAATTTGCGCTGGCCCCGCCAAATCTACTCCCAGCCCTCGAAGAATTGGGGACCGGCCTTCGCGCGCAGATGTTCTGCGGCTTCCGTACCAAGTGCGGCAGCATTCGATGCCGGACCTTCGGTCCTTATCTCGTGCGCTTCAGACCCGTCCGGCTTCAAAATCATGCCGTGAAAGGAAACCGTGTCACCGTTCACTGTTGCAAGACCAGCGATCGGCGTACGGCAGGAGCCGTCTAGCGCGGCCAGAAATGCCCGTTCACAGGCAAGGGCGATACCTGTTTCGCGATGCGCAAGGGGCGCGAGCAGCGCATCGATGCGTGTATCGCCGATACGCGTTTCAATCCCGATGGCGCCCTGCCCCGGCGCAGGTGGAAAGCTTTCCGGATCGGCCAGGTCGGTAATGACATCGCCAAGCCCCAGACGTCGCAATCCCGCACAGGCGAGAAACGTCCCGTCAACTTCTCCGGCTTCCAGCTTGCGCAGGCGGGTATCGACATTGCCGCGAAAAATCACCACTTGAATGTCGGGGCGGAGGCGGCGGATCAAAGCCTGACGGCGCAATGATGACGAACCGACCGTCGCGCCCTGCGGCAGATCGACAAGGCGCGAAGCTGTACGACCGATAAAGGCATCACGCGGATCTTCGCGCTCAAGGAAAATGGAAAGATGAAGACCATCGGGCAGAACCGTCGGCATATCCTTGGTGGAATGGACCGCGAGATCGATTCGTCCCTCCGTCAATGCCTGTTCGATCTCTTCGGTAAAAAGCCCCTTGCCGCCGATTTCGGAAAGTGCGCGATCCTGAATGCGGTCGCCCGCCGTCGACATGGGAATGATTTCGATGGCTTCTTCCGGCAGACCATGCGCCTCCATCAGGCGGCGACGCGTCTCGTAAGCCTGGGCGAGAGCAAGCTTGCTGCCCCGCGTGCCTATCTTCAACGTGCCATTCTTCAAGGATGCTGTTTGCATATTGCGCTGTCCATGGTACCGGATTTTTCAATGAATTATGAGACAGGCAGGGTCTAACCGCAAATGCGCATTCTTGGAATAGAAACAAGTTGCGACGAAACAGCCGCCGCAATCGTCGAACGCGACGCGAAGGGCGAAGGACGGATTCTGTCCAATGTGGTTTTAAGCCAGATCGCCGAGCACGAACCCTATGGCGGTGTGGTGCCGGAGATCGCCGCACGCGCCCATGTCGAAGCGCTGGACCGGCTGGTTGCCCGCGCACTGGACGATGCTGACATGAAGCTTGCCGATGTCGATGCAGTAGCAGCCACGGCTGGGCCAGGACTGATCGGCGGACTGATCGTCGGGCTGATGACTGCCAAAGCGCTGGCCATGGCTGCACAGAAGCCATTTTATGCTGTCAACCATCTGGAAGGCCACGCATTGACAGCACGTCTCACAGACGGCCTGCCATTTCCCTATCTGTTGCTGCTCGTTTCCGGTGGTCATACGCAGATGGTGCTGGTGCGCGGTATTGGCGATTACGAACGCCTTGGCACTACAATTGATGATGCACTCGGCGAAGCCTTCGACAAGACGGCAAAGCTTCTCGGTCTGCCTTATCCGGGTGGCCCGGCGGTTGAACGCATGGCGCTTCAGGGCGATCCGAAGCGATTCGCACTGCCACGACCGTTGAAAGGCGAAGCACGGCTCGATTTTTCCTTTTCGGGCCTCAAGACGGCAGTGCGCCAGACCGCAACAGAACTGGTTCCATTGTCGGATCGGGACGTGGCCGATATCTGTGCCTCTTTCCAGGCCGCAGTCGCCGACACGCTGTCCGATCGGGTGGGCCGGTCACTTGAACGTTTCAGAAACGAATTTCCCGATTGCGAAACACCGGCGCTTGTTGTTGCTGGCGGGGTCGCGGCCAACAAGACCTTGCGCGCAGCGCTCGAAACCCTTTGCGCCCGATACGGTTTCAGCTTCATCGCTCCGCCGCTCGATCTGTGCACCGACAATGCCGCGATGATTGCCTGGGCCGGCGCCGAACGCGCAGCGACCGAGGCTCCCGATAGGCTTGATCTTGCACCGCGCTCGCGCTGGCCGCTCGACGAAAAATCGGCTCCGCTGATCGGAACCGGACGACGTGGAGCCAAGGCATGAGTGGTCGGGGCATGAGCGGTCGGGGCCTGAACGAAAAGAGTAGCAAGATTGCCATTCTGGGTGGCGGCGCCTGGGGCACCGCCCTTGCGGCCATGGCATGCAGCAGCGGCCACGATACATGGCTATATGCCCGCGACGAGGCGATGGTCGAAGCCATCAATCGGACACACCGCAATCCGCGCTATCTGGGCGAAATCGAGCTTCCCGCCGCCATTAATGCAAGCACAGACGCGGTCGCCGTAGTCGAGCATGCGGATGCCGTTCTGGCCGTCATTCCCGCACAGGCAATGCGTGCCGGGCTTTCGCAACTGAGCAGCCTTATTCCGCAAACCGCACCTGTCGTACTCTGCGCGAAAGGGATCGAACGCAGCACCGGACGATTGATGTCGGAAGTCGTAGCCGAGGTTCTGCCGAACCACCGGATCGCTGCATTATCCGGTCCAAGCTTTGCAACAGATGTTGCCCGAGGGCTTCCAACCGCCGTGACTATTGCCTGCGAAGCCCCTGTAACCGCAGATCAGCTCGCAGCACTTCTGTCCGGCCCAGCCTTCCGCTGCTATTCGACAACCGACCTTAAAGGGGTCGAAATCGGCGGTGCCCTGAAAAATGTTCTCGCCATTGCCGCCGGTGCTGCCGTCGGGCGCGGTTTCGGCGCAAGCGCGCAGGCTGCTCTCGTCACCCGCGGGTTTGCGGAGCTGCGCCGCATCGGACAGGCCATGGGCGCAAGACCCGAAACCATCATGGGTCTTTCCGGCCTCGGCGATCTGATGCTGACCTGTTCTTCGTCGCAGTCGCGCAATTACTCCTACGGGCTGGCACTCGGACGCGGTGAGGATCTGACCAATCGCCCGCTGGCCGAAGGTGTGGCGACCGCGCCGATTGCCGCCGAATTATGCCGCAAACACTCCATCTCCGCACCCATCATTGATGCGACGGGTGCGCTGCTTGACGGCACCATCACCATTGACGAAGCCGTGACGGCTCTGCTCAACCGACCACTCAAAACCGAGGATTAGAGTGTGATCCCGAAAAGTGGGAACCGGTTTTCGGACAAGATCATGCTCGAATGGAAAGGATAATTGACAATGCTTTTTGCTCTTCTGTGCAACGACAAGCCGGACCATCTGCAAGTGCGCCTCGATACGCGCCCTGCACATCTCGACTATCTCAAGGGTCTTGGTGACGGGCTGAAGTTTGCAGGCCCTTTCCTCGGTGAAGATGGCAAGCCGAACGGCAGTCTGGTCGTTGTGGAAGCTGCCGACAAGGTCGCAGCGGAAAAGATCGCTGCCAATGATCCCTATGCATTGGCAGGCCTGTTCGAGAGCGTGACTGTGCGTCCGTGGAACTGGGCGATCAACAATCCCGCCAACGCTTGAGGCTCATGACTGATGGCTTACTGGCTGTTCAAATCCGAACCGTTCAAATGGTCATGGGAAATGCAGAAAGCCCGTGGCGAAAAAGGCGAGCAGTGGGACGGTGTGCGCAATTATCTGGCGCGCAACAACATGCGTGCCATGAAACTGGGCGACAAAGGCTTC
Organism: Brucella tritici; assembly: GCF_008932295.1. Classification (GTDB taxonomy): domain Bacteria; phylum Pseudomonadota; class Alphaproteobacteria; order Rhizobiales; family Rhizobiaceae; genus Brucella; species Brucella tritici. Next base: position 41,976 of record NZ_WBWA01000025.1, read on the forward strand.
TTCTACCATTCCAATGAAGGGCTGGAAGTCGTCGGCATCGTTGAGGTCTGTGCGCTGGCGCATCATGATAGCACGACGGACGATCCGCGCTGGGAATGCGTGGATATCAGAGCTGTGCGCGACATGCCGAAGCCGGTCACACTGAAAGATGTGAAAGCCAATCCAAAACTGGAGAAGATGGCGCTCGTCACCTCAATGCGCCTTTCGGTTCAGCCGGTGACGGAAGACGAATGGATCGAAGTTTGCCGCATGGGCGGAATGGACGCAAAGAGCGCTTTGGCATGAGCATGTCTGTATCCCCAAAACGGCTCCCGCTTTGGGAAAACATACTCTGATGCTCAATCCGGCACATAAAAGCGCGCGCGATTTCATTCTGGCCAATACCAGTCTGCAAGCGCCGCCACACGTGCCGGAAATTCGTCTGCATCTGGCCGATGAAGCCCACGACCTCTGGCATAAGACAGAGGAAGAGCTCGCCACAATCGGCCTGCCACCGCCCTTCTGGGCTTTCGCATGGGCGGGTGGTCAAGGTGTCGCCCGCTATATACTGGATCACCCCGAAACAGTGAAAGACAAGACGGTGCTCGATTTCGCATCGGGTTCCGGCCTTGTCGCCATTGCCGCCATGCAGGCGGGCGCATCAAGCGTGCTGGCGTCGGACATCGACCCCTTCGCGCTTCCGGCCATCGAGATCAATGCATCCGCCAATGGTGTGTCGGTTGTTCCCTCATTGGATGACCTTATCGGGAAGGATGATGGCTGGGACGTCGTTCTGGCTGGCGACGTCTTTTATGAAAAGCCGCTCGCCGGGCGGCTCATTCCCTGGTTTTCAAAACTTGCCGAACGTGGCGCCCGTATCGTCGTTGGCGATCCGGGTCGCGCTTATCTGCCCAAGGACCGGCTGGAGCAGCTTGCCGTCTATACCGTGCCCGTCACCCGCGCCCTTGAAGACGCGGAAGTGAAGCGCACGACCGTATGGGCGTTTATTTAAGCAAAGCGCTTCGCACCCGCCACGCAGATGACGACCACCGCTGCCGTCGCGACCATGCCCATACTGACGGGTTCCCCCGCAATACCGGCTGCCAGCATAAGGCCAAAGAAGGGCTGGAGAAGCTGTAACTGGCCCACCGTGGCCGCTCCGCCCTGCGCAAGACCGCGATACCAGAAGAAAAAGCCGATCAGCATTGAAAACAGTGAGACGTAACCAAGGCTTATCCAGGCTGGCGTACCGATGCCTGCCCATGTCTCCGGGCGTGTCATGACACTCAGCGGCAGCATGACCGGCAGCGAGAACACCAGCGCCCAGCAGATAACCTGCCAGCCGCCGAGCCTGCGCGAAAGTTGCGCGCCTTCCGCATAGCCCAGACCGCAAACGATAACGGCAGCGAGCATCAGCACGTCACCCAGAAGCGTGGATTGGCTTCCCTGTCCATAGGCATAGGAAGCGACGATGAGGCTTCCAACCACTGAAAACAGCCAGAACATTGGGCGCGGATGCTCTCCACCGCGCAGGACAGCGAAGATTGCCGTGGCAAGCGGAAGCAGTCCTATAAAGACAATCGCATGGGCAGATGTCATGTGCTGGAGGGCAAGCCCCGTCAGAAGCGGAAAGCCGACGACCACGCCGAGCGCCACCACGATCAACGAGATCGCATCGTTACGGCGGGGAAAAGGTTCCCGAAACGCCAGCAACAGCGCCAGTCCCAGCACACCTGCAATCGATGCGCGCGCCATCGTCAGGAAGGTCGGATCGATATCGATCACCGCCAGCCGCGTTGCCGGCAGCGAGCCGGAAAAAATCAATACGCCCAAAAACCCGTTGATCCATCCGGCGGTCTTATTCCCAACATTCTCACGCATTGTGTCTTTTCGGCTTTCTCTAAAATCGTATAAGGATTCGTGAGACAATGCCGCGAAACTGCCCGAATAATCAGAGACAGTTTCCGGACAATCCTGACAAACTGTACTGGTACAAGGAATAGTACAGATGATCTCGACGGGCCTGCTGCGCAGCCTTGAAGCTGTAGAAGCCGCTTACGCAAGCGGCGAAATCGAGCGCGACGATGAAAACGCCACCGCCGACAGGACCCCACTCGTTGAAAAGGTGATGGGCATTATTCGCGGACGCATTACCGCGATGAGCCTCGCGCCGGGTGCACGACTGCCCTCTATCCGACGCCTCGCCGAAACGATGAACGTCTCGAAATCCACCGTCGTCGAAGCCTATGACAGGCTGGTGGCGGAAGGCATCATCCAGTCGCGGCGCGGAGCAGGCTTCTATGTTTCGGAACGTGCCCGCCAGCCATTTTCACTCGCCACCAACACGCCACATAAGGAACGCCAGATCGATCCCTTCTGGGTCATGCGGCAATCGCTTGAGGCTGATGACGCCACTCTCAAACCGGGATGCGGGTGGCTGCCTGACGAATGGCTACCGCAGGAAGCGATCCGTCGGGCAATGCGCTTGGTTGCCCGCGACGAGACAAGCAATCTTGCCACCTATGGCGAACCGCTCGGTTTCCGTCCTCTGCGCCATCATCTCGCTCGCCGGCTCGGCGAACAGGGCATCGACGTTTCGAGCGGAGAAATACTTCTGGCCGATTCGGGCACGCAGGCAATCGACCTGATCTGCCGCTATCTGTTGCAGCCGGGTGATACGGTTCTGGTCGACGATCCCTGCTACTTCAACTTTCAGGCCGTACTTCTGACGCACCGTGTAAAACTGATCGGCGTGCCCTATACCCATACCGGCCCGGACCTCGAGGCTTTTGCGAGAGCGGCCAGCGAACACGCGCCGAAACTCTATATATCCAATGCCGGACTGCATAACCCGACCGGCGGCTCAATGACGCCAGCCACCGCTCACCGCCTGCTGAAGCTTGCCGAAGCGCATGGCGTCACGCTCGTTGAGGACAATATCTTCGGCGATTTCCACCCCTCGCCCGCGCCACTACTTGCCGAACTCGATGGGTTTGAGCGCGTCTTACATATCGGCAGCTTCTCCAAGACGCTATCCGCTGCTGCCCGCGTCGGCTATATTGCCGGGCGTCGCGACTGGATCGACGGGCTCACCGACCTGAAACTTGCCACCAGCTTCGGCGGCAATGCATTGTCGCCGCAGATCGTGCACGCACTTCTGACCGACGGTACCTATCGCCGTCATATCGACAGCTTGCGCGCCAAACTGGCCGATGCCATGACGCTGACCGCCAATCGCCTGAAAGCGGAAGGCCTCACGCTGTGGACCGAGCCGCAAGGCGGCATGTTCCTTTGGGCGGAATTGCCGGATGGGCTGGACTCCAGCCAGATTGCCCGGCATGCTCTGGAGAAGGGTGTGCTTCTGGCACCGGGCGATGTCTTTAGCCCATCACGCACAGCGAGCGGCTTTCTCCGCTTCAACGTTGCGCAATCGCTGGAACCCTACATTTTTGCGGTGTTGCGCGATGCAATGAGAGAAGCCCGCGCCCAATAGACATCTGAAAAACTCCCTCAACATTAGCATCCCCGCATCGAAAACAATTTCAAGCAAAAGAGACACAGTCATCCGGACGGCTGCGGTTATACTCCTGCGACATGTCTTTGGAGGAGACATCGCGCATTTCATCGTCGGCTCGGTGTCGAAAGACGTCGCACCATGACGATCCAGCGCAGGGAGAACGGAGAGAGCAGGCTGGCGATGCGTTCGCGCCTGCTGGGAGGGAGTATCATTGAATACGCACCAGTCCGGGGCGGATACGCTTTCGCGTCCCGAAGATGAAAAACTATCTGTAGCTGCCAATCTGGCATATGGCTTTCAGCATGTGCTGACCATGTATGGTGGCATCGTAGCAGTTCCACTGATCATCGGCCAGGCGGCAGGGCTCAGCCCGACCGAAATCGGCCTGTTAATCACCGCATCGCTTTTTGCCGGCGGCGTCGCGACGGTCCTGCAAACCATCGGCATCCCCTTTTTCGGCTGTCAGCTTCCTCTGGTTCAGGGCGTTTCTTTTTCGGGCGTCGCCACCATGGTGGCCATTGTCACGTCGAGCCAGACAGGTGAAGCAGGCTTGCAGGTTGTGCTGGGCGCCGTCATCGCAGCAGCCGTGATCGGCCTTGTCATCACACCCATATTCTCGCGCATCACGCGCTTCTTTCCACCGCTCGTCACCGGCATCGTCATCACAACCATCGGCCTGACGCTGATGCCCGTCGCGGCGCGGTGGGCGATGGGCGGAGACAGCAACAGCCCCGAATTCGGCAGCATGGCCAATATCGGCCTTGCAGGCCTCACACTGGTTATCGTCCTCGTTCTCAGCAAAATGGGCAATGCCACGATTTCCCGGCTTTCGATCCTGCTCGCCATGGTCATCGGAACCTTTATTGCCTGGGCGCTCGGCATGACCGATTTTTCGCGCGTAGGCGAAGGTTCGATGGTGGCACTGCCGGAGGTTTTCCATTTCGGCATGCCGGTGTTCAGCCTTGCAGCCACGCTCTCGATGTTCATCGTGATCATGGTTACGCTCGTCGAGACTTCTGCCGATATTCTGGCGGTCGGTGAAATCCTCGGTACGAAAGTGGATTCACGACGCCTTGCCAATGGCCTGCGCGCGGATATGCTTTCAAGCATCCTGTCACCAATCGTCGGGTCTTTCACACAGAGCGCTTTCGCGCAGAATGTCGGACTTGTCGCGGTGACAGGTGTGAAAAGCCGCTACGTGGTGGCAACCGGCGGACTGATCCTCATCACGCTCGGCCTCCTGCCGGTGATGGGCCGGGTGATTGCTTGTGTCCCTCCAGCTATTCTGGGTGGAGCGGGTATCGTCCTGTTCGGCACAGTGGCTGCAAGCGGCATCCGCACGCTCGCCAAAGTGGACTATGAGAACAATATCAATCTCATCATCGTGGCAACTTCGATCGGCTTCGGCATGATCCCGATCGCCGCGCCCCAGTTCTATCACCACTTTCCGACCTGGTTCGAGACCATCTTCCATTCCGGTATCAGTTCGGCAGCGCTGATGGCCATTGCGCTCAACCTCATGTTCAATGAAATCAAGCTCGGCAACAGCAACCAGATGTCAGTCTTCGCGGAAGGTACGGAACGCATCATCCGCCATCACAACATCTCGGAGCTGCATGACGGAGATTATTTCCTGAACGGCAAGCTCTACGATGCCAAGGGAAATGAAGTCAGGGTCGTTGCTGCTGCCGCCGCACACTGAGACGATTATCTCAGGACACGGATCATGGTCCGGTCCGTCAGATGAGGCAGGAGGCGCGCCATGTCGGCGCGCCTCAATGCTATGCAGCCTTCGGTCGGCGTATAGCCAGGTCGCGCCAGATGAAAGAAGATCGCGCTGCCACATCCGCGCCGGCGCGGCGCAATGTTCCAGTCCATCACAATGCAGACATCATAAATATCATCTCGCCGCCACATATCCTCGTGGCTCGCCGCATAAGGCAACCTTACCGGGCGGTTGTAATTGGCATCAGACGGCGCATCACACCAGCCATCCAGACGGCGGACACGCCCGAGCGGCAACCGCGATGACGGCAGCACACCCTTGTCGCCGCGCCGGTATCCATAGAGCAGCCGCATGGTTGCCAGAGGCGTTGCTCCGTCACCTTCACGCTTGAAAGCGGTGATTCCCCCCTTGCCAAGAGCGCATTCCAGCACCAGATTGCCGGCAACAAGCAAACCGCGAGTCTTGTGGCCCGGTTTGGCCCGCACATCAATGACGCCAATTCCCCGGCTAATTTCGTATCTGGCCAAGCCCCCCGCCTCCGTGTCATGCATGTTTAAAACCGTTGTCGGCGAGAGCAAAAACCTGTTTCGCGTTTCGCCGCTTCAACTTGTCTCCATTAAATGTCATAAAACACCAAGAGCCATTTAAATCAAAGAGTAACGAGGACAGGCATGACAGGCCGTACGATACTGATTGTGGACGATGACGAAGATCTCCGTTCTATCCTCGTCGAACAGCTGGAGCTGTGCGAAGAATTCCAGATTCTGCAGGAAGACAATGCCACCAAGGGTATTCAGACTGCGCGAAACGGCATTGTAGATCTCCTGATCATGGATGTCGGCTTGCCGGATATGGATGGGCGTGAAGCTGTGAAGCTGCTGCGCAAGGGTGGTTTCAAGGCACCGATCATCATGCTCACCGGTCACGATACGGAATCAGATACGATTCTCGGCCTCGAATCGGGCGCCAATGATTACGTCACCAAGCCGTTCAAATTCGCCGTGCTTCTGGCGCGCGTGCGTGCACAGCTACGCCAGCATGAGCAGAGCGAGGACGCGACCTTCATCGTTGGTCCCTATACGTTCAAGCCCGGCCAGAAGCTGCTCATCGATGAGAAGGGCAGCAAGATCCGTCTCACTGAGAAGGAAGCAGCGATCATCAAGTATCTCTATCGTGCTGGCGACAAGGTTATCGGTCGCGATGTGCTGCTAGAAGAAGTATGGGGCTACAATTCGGGCGTGACCACGCATACGCTGGAAACCCACGTCTATCGTTTGCGCCAGAAAATCGAAAAAGATCCGTCGAATGCGACGCTTCTGGTTACAGAAAGCGGGGGATACAAGCTTGTCCCATGATGGACAGCGCCCGATGCAGGTGTATTGACGATCCATGGCGCTTGATGACGATATTCGTATTCTCGGCACGGTAGGCCTGTTCGAGTCTTTCACGCCCGAACAGCTGCGGTTGCTTGCCTTCGGCGCGGAACGCCTCGTGCTTCGAGCCGGGCGAGAGCTTTTCCGCGAAGGGCAAAGCGCCGACTGTGCCTATATCGTCGTATCGGGCAACATCACCCTGTTTCACGAACAAGACGAAGGGCGGATTGCGATCCGCCCTGTCGGTCCCGGTGCCATGATTGGCGAAATGGCGTTGATCGCACAGACCTCGCGTCTCACCGGTGCGGTCGCCGAAGCGGAAACCGAGGTTATCCGCATCAGCCGCGCAATCTTCCGGCGCATTCTGGAAGAATACCCGGAAGTAGCGGCAGCACTCCATGCGCATGTCAGCCGCAATCTGCTGGAACTGATCGGCGAAATCGAAAAAGTCGCACCGCGCCTGAATGGCGATTGACCTTTTTCAGAGCTCAATCACCCTTTCCATTCCGATAGCACTGAGGAAAGCCTGATCGTGGCTCACAACGATCAATGCACCCTCATAGGCATTGAGAGCGGTTTCCAGCGCCTCGATGGAATCGAGGTCGAGATGATTGGTCGGTTCATCAAGGATCAGAAGTTCGGGAAGCTCAGTTCCACCTAGGACACAGGCAAGTGCCGCCCGCAACAATTCGCCTCCGCTCAGACTACCGGCAAGCCGTGAAGCTCCCTCGCCGCGAAACGCAAAACGCGCCAGCGCAGCGCGCGCATCATTGTCGTTCGACCCCGGATTGAGACGTCGATAGTTTTCATAAAGCGTCTGGCCGCGATCCATCAGGCTCATCTGCTGGTCGAACATCGCCACACGCGCCGGACGCATAACGGTTCCTGCCACAGGTTGAAGCTCCCCTGTCATCAGCCGCAACAGGCTGGTCTTGCCTGCCCCGTTCGGCCCCGTGACAACCACCCGCTCGGCCCCCACGATCTTCAATGACAGGTCGCGGATTACCGGATAATCGGCTTGCGGCCCACCCGAGACATCTCGCATATCGAGCATGACGCGACCGGAAGGCGGAACCGCACCAGTCACATCGAAATGCATCGGCCCTACCCGCTCGACCTTTGCCTCAGCCTCCCGCAATTGCTCGCTGGCTCGACTGGACTGGCGTTCCGCCAGTGCATCGCCCCGGCCTTTCGACTGTTGCGCTCGATCTTCCCGGGCATCGAGCAATAACTTGCTCATCCCAGCATCGGCGCGCGACTTGCGACCACGGGCATCGCTGCGCGCCTGCCTTTCAACGGCAGCCTGGGCCTTGTGTTCGACCTGTTTGACTTCGCGCCGCGCCGTTGCGAGATCGCGCGCTGCCGTCTCACGCTCCTCGGTCTTTTTCCCGTGATAGAAATCCCAATTGCCACCGTAGAGCCGCAGCCCGTCGGGGGATAATTCAGCTATCGCATCCATGAACTGCAACAGTTCTCGGTCATGGCTGACCACCACGGCTACACCGCGCCAGGCGGTCAGCAAATCGACGACTGCCAAACGACCGGCACGATCGAGATTATTGGTCGGTTCGTCCAATAAAATGAGATCAGGCCTGCGGAAGATGAGAGCTGCAAGCGCCGCGCGTGTCTGCTGGCCTCCGCTCAAGGTTGAAAGGGCGGTGTCGGGAGCCATATCAGGCAAACCAAGCTGCTGCAGCGCGTCGGTAAAACGCTGCGGCAGAAGCCAGTCTGCCTCATCCAGATCGCTATCACTGGCCAAGCCCTGTTCGACACGTGCCAATCTGTCGAAATCTGCGCGCGCATCGAAAAGATCCGCCAGCGTCTCAAAACCATCGCTGCCGACGTTCTGCCGCAACACACCGATGGTCCCGTTTACGGTCACATTTCCGCTTGTCGGAAGCAGCGCACCACTCATCATACGCAACAGCGTTGATTTACCCACGCCATTGCGCCCGACCAGACCGATGCGGCCTTCGGCTATGCTGAAATTAATGGATTCGAAGAGAGTACGGCCATCAGCCGTAACGCAGGAAACATCCTGCAGTGTAAGAAGAGCAGACATTGCGAACCATGGAAACGTTGAAAACACTGGTCATTTGAAACAGTGCAATCCGATCCATCGTTCTTCTCTCCTTGTTAAACTGCCTTCTATATAAGCCTTACGATGCGATCAATCCAGATCGAATGTCGCAATAACAGGCACGTGATCGGACGGGCGATCCCAACCGCGTGCGTCGCGAAGGATTTGCAGACCCTGCATATGCCCTTCAAGATCGGCAGAACCCCAGACGTGGTCCAGCCTGCGGCCACGATCCGATTCGGCCCAATCCTTGGCGCGATAACTCCACCAGGTGAAAATTTTCTGGTCAGACGGAATGATCTGTCGCATCAAGTCGCTCCAGCCACCCTTCACACGCAGGTCTTCCAGCGTTTCAGTTTCGATCGGCGTATGGCTGACGATCTTGAGAAGCTGCTTGTGCGACCAGACGTCGTTTTCAAGCGGCGCGATATTGAGATCGCCAACGAGAACGGATGAATGCCCATCCTGCCGGTCAGCGACAATGGCACGCATTTCTTCGAGAAAAGCCAGCTTATGAGCAAACTTCGGATTGATCTCCGGGTCCGGCTCATCACCGCCCGCCGGGACGTAGAAATTATGAATGCGAAGCTTTTTGCCGCCAGCTTCGACCACCGCGCTCAGATGGCGGCAATCACCCATGTCGCAGAAACCGATCTTTTCCACGCCCGTCAGAGGACGCCGCGATATTGTTGCAACGCCGTGATAGCCTTTCTGGCCGCTGATCGCGATGTGCTCATAACCGAGCGCGCGAAACCCCTTGGACGGGAACTGATCGTCCGGGCATTTGGTTTCCTGAAGACACAGAACATCAGGCTGATAATCGCGCAGAAACTGTTCGACCAGCGGCATGCGCAGACGAACGGAATTGATGTTCCAGGTAGCAACAGAAAAAGCCATGAAGATAGGACTCGCAGCAACGAAAAAGATGCCGCGAACCTAATCATTTATCCGACAAATGCAAACAGCTTGCCATAGCAAGGTGACAGTTACTGACCTTTGCGCTTCATGGCGATGCGCTGATAGTCGATCTTGAACATATCGTCGGTGAAACGCACGCCGCTGCGCAGGTTGAAGATCATGACAGTGGTGTCGAGCTTCTGGGCATCGGTGATGGTCCACTGCTTCAGCTCGTAGGACTTGGGGTCGAACATCATGGTGATTTTCGAATCGCCAAAGATCGACTTGTCGCCTAGCACCAGCGTGGTCATGTCCGGCTCCTGCTTCACATTCTGAAGACGGCCGCCGCCCAGATCAATCCTGTCAGCCAGCAACAGCTTCAAAGGCGTTTTCGAAAGCGGATAAAGGTCCCATGTATCGAGCTTGCGATTGTTGATGACGACCGATTCGCCATCCGAAATCACCCGGATCGGTGAATTGTTGTAGTTGAAGCGGATCTTGCCCGGACGCTCGATATAGAAAGTGCCGCCCGTCTGTTCGCCCTTCGGGCCGAACTGCACGAACTCGCCGGTCATTGTACGCACCGATGAAAAATGGTCGGCAATCTGTTGTGCCGCCGCACCGGCGCCCGCACCCTGTGCCATCGCGGCGACGGGAGCGAGAACCATCGACGTCATACCAAGTCCAAGCGCTCCCATTCCCAGCACGGCTGCAAGGCGACCAGCTTTCGCAAAGGCGGAGAAACGGGAGGACATCATCGACAAACTTTCTCTTTTCATCATTCTGTTTAACTACGCCGCCAGTTGGGCGCGAGTATGGCCATCAGAAATCATCGTCACCGGTCGGAACCAAAATTTCACGCTTGCCCGCATGGTTGGCCGGGCCGACAATGCCCTCCTCTTCCATGCGTTCGATGATTGAGGCAGCCCGGTTATAACCGATGCCGAGACGACGCTGGATGTAGGAAGTCGAAGCCTTCTTGTCACGCAGCACCACGGCAACGGCCTGATCGTAAGGATCGTCGGAATCTTCCAGATTGCCGGTTCCAGCCGGACCGCTGCCGCCTTCGTCGTCTTCTTCATCCTCGGTGATGGCGTCGAGATATTCCGGCACGCCCTGAAGCTTCAGATGCTGCACGATGCGTTCCACCTCGTCGTCGCCGACGAATGGTCCGTGCACGCGCTGGATACGACCGCCGCCAGCCATGAAGAGCATGTCGCCCTGACCGAGAAGCTGCTCGGCACCCTGCTCGCCCAGAATGGTGCGACTGTCGATTTTCGACGTCACCTGGAAGGAAATACGGGTCGGGAAATTGGCCTTGATCGTGCCGGTGATGACATCGACCGAAGGACGCTGCGTCGCCATGATGACGTGGATTCCCGCCGCACGGGCCATCTGCGCCAGACGCTGCACGGCACCTTCGATATCCTTGCCAGCGACCATCATCAGGTCAGCCATTTCGTCGATAATCACGACGATATACGGCATCGGCTCCAGATCGAGTTCTTCCGTCTCGTAGATCGCCTCGCCGGTATTGCGGTCGAAGCCGGTCTGCACGGTGCGGGCAATCGGCTCGCCCTTCTTCTGCGCAAGGCCGACGCGCTGATTGAAACCGTCAATATTGCGAACGCCGACCTTCGACATCTTGCGATAGCGGTCTTCCATTTCGCGCACGGTCCATTTGAGCGCAACAACAGCTTTCTTCGGATCGGTCACAACGGGCGTCAGCAGATGCGGAATACCGTCATAGACGGAGAGTTCCAGCATCTTTGGATCGATCATGATCAGGCGGCATTCCTGCGGCGTCATGCGATAGAGCAGCGACAGGATCATCGTGTTGATCGCCACCGACTTGCCCGAACCGGTCGTACCGGCAACGAGCACGTGCGGCATCTTCGCGATATCGGCAATCACCGGCTCACCATTGATGGTCTTGCCGAGCGCAAGCGCCAGTTTCGCCTTGGACTGTTCGAAGTCGCGGCTTGCCAGCATTTCGCGCAGATAAACCATTTCACGCTTCGGGTTCGGCAGTTCGATGCCGATGGCATTGCGGCCCGGAATGACGGCCACGCGTGCCGCAATCGCGCTCATCGAGCGGGCGATATCGTCGGCAAGGCCGATGACGCGTGAAGACTTGATACCCGGCGCAGGTTCCAGTTCGTAAAGCGTGACGACCGGGCCAGGTTTCACATTGATGATTTCACCACGCACACCGAAATCTTCCAGAACACCTTCCAGCAAACGGGCGTTCTGTTCCAGAGCATCCTTGGAAAGCGCAGGATCGCGCTGGACAAGCTTTGGCTCGGCAAGAAAATGCAGTGATGGCATTTCGAAAACGCCGTTGTCCTTGAGGAAGGATGGCTGTGCCTCGCGCTGGGCGCGTGGACCGGGTTTCGGCGACGGGGCGGCCTGCTCCACGCGGGCCTTGCGGCTCCGCGGCGGCGGCGCATCGTGCCATTCCTGACCGGCGAGGGGAGCGCCGTCATCCATATCGTCCATATCGAAAGGCGGTTCGTCATCGGCAGCGGCAGGCGCACCGAAACCGGGTTCACGGCGCGGCGCATTGCGTGTTTCGGCATTGCGGCGCACGACGCGCATATCGTCGAAATCTTCCGCACGCGGGCGACGTCGGCCAAGCCCGGTCAGGCGCTTGAAGTTCGCGGTCGTGGTCAGTGCCAGATGGGTGAGTGCGCCCATAAGCTGGAAACCGCCACCGGCTGATGCTTCATCATCCTCGTCATTTGCCGCGAAATCATCGTCCTCCGCACCGCGTCGGGCTAAAGGCTGCGCAGGGTTGACGATCCCCGCACCGCGGCCAATGATGCCGCTGGCGAAAAGGCAGAGCCAGAAAGCCGGGACTGCAAGGATAAGCGCAATGCCCGAGGCGATGGCTCCTTGCGGGAAACTGCCGAGGAAAAGGCCCGGAAACTTCAGAATCATGTCACCGAAGACGCCACCGAGACCGATCGGCATCGGCCAGCTTTCGGGTACGGCGAAGCAACTGGCGATGGCTGCGAACAGGAGTGCTGCGCCAAGCCATGCGAAACTGCGTTTGGCTATGCGTCCGATGCCGCCGCGCGTCATCATCAGAAGCGACCACACGGCGAGCGGAAGCAGAGCGGGAACACTCGCCAGACCGAAAAACTGCATGGCAATGTCGGAGAAAACTGCGCCGGGATAGCCAAGCGCATTCGTTACCGGATTGTCGGTCGCATGACTGAAGCTCGGATCGGCAACATTCCATGTCGCCAATGCGCCAACAGCCATGCCGGTGAGCGCCAGAAGGCCCAATCCGAACAGGATATAGAACTGCCTGCGGAAGAGATTGGCCAGTTTCAGCCTGTCTTCCGTAATCCGCTCGTCACGCAGCGGGTATGAGGGCGAATATCCTTGCCGCATATAGCCTGTCCCGAACCGAAAATATTTGCTGGGCCCTGAACGGAAATGCTCCGGGCACATTGAATCGGTCCGATCCTAATCGCTGGATGGTTAATTCCTCATTAACCATGCAAAAGGTCACAAACAAATCCGTTGATGAAATGGAAAAGGCGCGGTTTCCCGCGCCTTTTCCTCTTGAGACAATCCCGCTCTATTGAACGGATTCGCCGTGCAAAGCGATGTCGAGGCCTTCAATCTCGGCCTGCTTGCTGGGGCGCAGGCCCATGACAGCCTTGACCACGTAAAGAATGATCGCGGTAGCAATCGCCGTATAGACGATCGTGATGGCAGCGCCGAAGAACTGCTTGCCGATGGTTGCACCTTCGCTGGCCGGGTTGATCGCCGCATCGGCGAAGAGACCGGTCAGCACCGCACCGACGAAGCCGCCGACACCATGGACGCCAAACGCATCGAGCGAATCGTCATAACCGAGTGCATGCTTGATCTTCACGGCCGCCACGTAGCAGACCACACCGGCGACGATGCCGATGATGAGTGCACCCATAGGGTTGACGAAACCGGCGGCAGGCGTAACGGCGACAAGGCCCGCAACGGCGCCTGAAATGATGCCGAGTACACTTGGCTTGCCTGCAATCGCCCATTCCACGAACATCCAGGCCAGAGCCGCACCGGTGGTCGCAACCTGCGTGTTGAGCATGGCGACACCAGCAAGCGCATTGGCACCAGCGGCAGAACCGGCGTTGAAGCCGAACCAGCCAACCCACAGAAGGGCAGCGCCAATGACCGACAGCACGAGATTGTGCGGCGCCATGTTGGTGTGGCCGTATCCGTCACGCTTGCCGATGATGAGAGCTGCAACCAGACCGGCAACGCCAGCATTGATATGAACAACTGTACCGCCAGCAAAATCGAGCACGCCATCCGACGCCATGAAGCCGCCGCCCCAAACCCAATGCGCGACCGGGATGTAGACGATAAACAGCCAGAGGGTCAGGAAGACCAGCATGGAGGAAAACTTCATGCGCTCGGCAAACGAACCGGCAATGAGTGCGGGCGTGATGACGGCGAAAGTCATCTGGAAGGTGATGAACACATATTCGGGGATGGTTCCCGTTAGTGATTCCATCGTGACGCCGGAGAAGAAGGCCTTGGAAAGACCACCTATATATGAATTGAGCGATCCACCGTCGGTAAAGGCCAGCGAATAGCCTGCAACCATCCACAGAATGGACATGAGGCAGGTGATGGCAAAGCTCTGCATTACCGTGGACAGCACGTTCTTCTTGCGCACCATGCCGCCATAGAACAGTGCGAGACCGGGTATGGTCATCATCAACACAAGCGCGGTTGAAGTCAGCATCCATGCCGTATCGCCCGTATCGAGGGTTGGTGTCGGTGCGGCGTCCTGTGCCATTGCCGTCCCGGCCATGGCGACGAGCGCAGGCAGGGTAGCCAGAAGGGCCGTTTGCTTGTTTCTTCCTGTTATGAGCATCGAATATCTCCGTCGAAGGGCGGCTTCAAACGCGGCTGCGCTGGAAAGACCGGTTCAAACAGAGAGAAACAAAAATCGTGCCAGTTGACCCCGACTGGCAAATTAACTGCAAATTTTCTGATATTCGGTGCGCCGGATGCGGAAATTCCGGGCCATTGACGAGATGATGATGCAATTTTGAACCGAATGACACCTTAAGTGATTCATTCGATTCAGGTTTTGCACCATGGGCATTCCGCCAACCAGCAGCGAAATGCCTTATTTTTAATCGGCGCACTAACGTGCGATTAAAAAATAATCATTTCTTTTCATCGTGGACGCGGATCAATCCTTCCTGCGCGACCGATGCAATCAGCACGCCGTCGCGCGTATAAAGCGCGCCCCGGTTAAAGCCGCGCGCGCCGGAGGCACTTGGCGTATCCTGCGTGTAGAGCAGCCAGTCATCCAGCCTGCACGGACGATGAAACCACATGGCGTGGTCGAGGCTCGCAACCTGCAGGTCGCGGTCGAAAATTGTACGGCCATGCGGATGCAGGGATGTATCAAGCAGGGTCATATCGGAGAGATAGGCAAGAATGGCGGCCTGTAGCGCCCGATCATCCGGCACGATGCCGCGCGCCCTGACCCAGACATGCTGTGCAGGCTCAAGCTTCTCGCGCGAGAAATAATGGGTCAGTGAGACAGGCTTGATCTCGATTGGCCGTTCCCGCTCCCAGTATTTGCGCACATTAGGCGGCGCCATATGAAGATATTGCTCCTTGATGTCACGATCGCCGACAAGCTCTTCGGGCATTGGCAACCCTTCCGGCATGGGAAGCTGGTGATCAAGCCCACCCTCATCCACCTGAAACGAGGCGGAAAGGGAGAAAATAGCCTTGCCATGCTGCTTTGCCAGAACGCGCCGTGTGCTGAAGCTCGACCCGTCACGGATACGATCCACCTCATAGACGATCGGGATCGCCGGGTCGCCGGGCCGCACGAAATAGGCATGCAGGGAATGGACGTACCGTTCTGGCTCAATCGTGCGCTGCGCAGCGATCAGCGCCTGCCCGATCACCTGCCCGCCGAAAACCCGCTGCCAGCCAACCTGCGGGCTGTTGCCGCGGAACAGGTCCACCTCAAGCGTTTCCAGATCGAGGACGGAAAGAAGCTCACGCATTGCCGCCGTCTGCTCGATCCCGGACTTTTCTTCATCAGACATGGACAGCCTGCCTCTCGCAACCATATATGCTTTACAAAGTTCGAAAGGCATGTTTGAGCCCGCGCGTCCGTACCTGTCAAGAACCGGGCAGGCCAAAGGAAACACATTCCCGCGCCATTGATTGGGCTGGGGTTTGGGCCAGAACAGGCGGCGCGGCAAAATATCGGGTTTCATACGCGACGATATATGCCAAAACACTGCGCGAAAGACGGATTCTGGAAAGGAACGACAATGGCTGGCCAGAAAAATGCGGAAGCTCCACGCAATAACGATGTGGTGATTGCAGGCGGTGGCTATGTCGGGCTCGTTACGGCGGTTGCGATCAAATCGGCGGCGCCGCATCTATCCGTCACTGTCATCGACGGTGCACCGGCCGGTGCCTGGAAGAACGACCCGCGTGCTTCCTCGATTGCCGCTGCTGCATCGCGCATGCTGGACCAGCTCGGCTGCTGGCAGGAAATCCTCCCCGAAGCCCAGCCCATCACGGAAATGGTCATCACCGATTCGCGTACTTCCGATCCCGTGCGCCCGGTGTTTCTCACTTTCGAAGGTGAAGTCGAACCCGGCGAACCCTTTGCACATATGGTTGAAAACCGTGTCCTCAACACTGCCCTCCACAATAGGGCTGAAGCGCTCGGAATCGTCTTCCTTGAAGCCACCAGCGTAGAGAATTTCAACACTCTCCCTGAAGGTGTGACAGTCACTCTTTCCAACGGAGACGCGCTTGAAACACGCCTGCTGATTGCTGCCGATGGTGCGCGCTCCCGCCTGCGTGATCTTGCTGGCATCAAGACGGTCAACTGGGATTACGGCCAGTCCGGCATCGTGTGCAATGTCGCCCATGAACTGCCGCATGGCGGCCGGGCGGACGAACACTTTTTGCCAGCCGGTCCATTTGCGATCCTTCCGTTGAAGGGCAATCGCAGCTCCCTAGTCTGGACCGAGCGCACATCGGATGCCGAACGCCTCATCCGCGAAGACGACTTCGTATTCGAAGCAGAACTGGAACAGCGCTTCGGTCATCGTCTCGGTGCCCTGCATGTCGAAGGACCGCGCCGCGCCTTCCCCCTCGGCCTGACGCTGGCACGTGAATTCGTGAAGCCACGTTTCGTGCTGGTGGGCGATGCGGCGCACCGTATCCACCCGATTGCCGGTCAGGGCCTCAATCTTGGCTTCCGGGATGCCGCCGCAATTGCCGAAGTCGTGGTCGAAACGGATCGCCTCGGCCTCGACATCGGTTCATTTGCCGCTCTGGAGCGTTATCAGTCCTGGCGTCGCTTCGATACCGTGCAGATGGGTGTGACGACGGACATCCTGACCAAGCTTTTCTCCAACGACAACCCGGCCATCCGCTCTATCCGCGATATTGGTCTGGGACTCGTCGACCGGGTGCCGACACTGAAATCCTTCTTCATCAAGCAGGCCGCCGGTCTTTCGGGCGATACGCCGCGCTTGTTGAAGGGACAGGCTATCTGAATTCTCGCCAAGTTCTGGTTGATTGCTGGAAGCCGTGGTCAAGCGCCCTATATCGGTAGCGGAAATCCCAACCGAGAGGAGAGCTTCCCATGGACAGAAAAGCAACCGCCATCTGGCAAGGCACGCTGAAGGAGGGCAAAGGCACCCTCAACACGCAAAGCGGTGCGCTGAAGGACCTGCCTTATGATTTCAAGGCTCGTTTTCAGGACGAAAGCGGTCGCTCCGGCACCAATCCGGAAGAACTTCTGGGCGCTGCCCATGCTGGCTGCTTTGCCATGCAGCTTTCCGCACTCCTGACGGAACACGGAACACCTCCGGAAAAACTGGAAGCAACGGCAGCAGTTACTGTC
The DNA here is from genome assembly GCF_008932295.1 of Brucella tritici. Classification (GTDB taxonomy): domain Bacteria; phylum Pseudomonadota; class Alphaproteobacteria; order Rhizobiales; family Rhizobiaceae; genus Brucella; species Brucella tritici. The sequence continues at coordinate 59,466 of NZ_WBWA01000025.1, forward strand.
GGCCCCGCAGCCGGTGGCGGCTTTGAGATCAGCCGCAGTGCGCTGACACTCAACGCGACTATTCCAGGCATCTCGGTCGAAGATTTTGAGGCTCTCGCCAACAAGGCCAAGCAGTCCTGTCCGCTCTCGAAAGCACTGGGTGCCATCGAGGTTACGCTGGATGCAAAGCTGGTCTGAGCGAGTTCAAGACACGGAAATGATGAGCGGGCGCAAGCCCGCTTTTTCATTCGGGCAGGTGGCAGACTGCTTCGATATTGTGCCCATCCGGGTCGGTCACAAAGGCAGCGTAATAATCAGGGTGATAGTCGGGCCGCAGGCCTGGCTTGCCGTTGTCGGCGCCACCGGCGGCAATGGCCGCTTCATAAAAGCGGTCGACCTCGGAGCGGGTTCCAGCCGAGAAAGCGACGTGAAGCACGCCCTCCAGTTTGGCGCCTTTCTGCTTGCCGATCCAGAATTCCGGCTTGCCGTTGCGCCCGTATCCCACCCAGTCGCCAAACTCCATAGCACGGGAAATGCCCAGCGGTGCTAATGCCGCATCATAAAAACCCCGCGACTTGGGCATGCTGGAAATGTTGAAACCAATATGATCGAGCATGATTACCCTGTCTCCGATGGATCTATTCTCCAATGAGATATCGGCACCTTCACAAAGATCAAGCCTTCTGCGACGGCAACCAGAGCTCTGATCAAGAAAAAGGGGAAGGTTTGCACCATCCCCTCATTCAAACTGATAGCGATAGCCGCGATTACACGCGGCGCTCGACCATCATTTTCTTAATCTCGGCAATCGCCTTGGCAGGGTTCAAGCCCTTCGGGCAGGTCTGCGCGCAATTCATGATCGTGTGGCAGCGATAGAGCCGGAACGGGTCCTCGAGATTATCGAGGCGTTCGCCCTTGGCTTCGTCGCGGCTATCGATCAGCCAGCGATAGGCCTGAAGCAGCACGGCAGGGCCGAGATAACGGTCGCCGTTCCACCAGTAGCTTGGGCACGACGTCGAGCAGCAGGCGCACAGAATGCACTCGTAGAGACCGTCGAGTTTCTGACGGTCCTCATGGCTCTGCAGCCACTCCTTCTGCGGCTCCGGCGAAACCGTCTTGAGCCAAGGCTCAATGGAACGATGCTGAGCGTAGAAATTGGTGAGGTCCGGCACAAGGTCCTTCACCACCGGCATATGCGGCAGCGGATAAACCTTGATGGCGCCCTTGATGTCGTCCATGCCCTTGGTGCAGGCAAGCGTGTTTGCGCCGTCGATATTCATGGCGCAGGAACCGCAAATGCCTTCACGGCATGACCGGCGCAGCGTCAGCGTCGGGTCGATCTTGTTCTTGATATAGAGCAGACCATCCAGAACCATCGGACCGCAATCGTCGCGGTCGACATAATAAGTGTCGATGCTTGGATTGGCGTCGTCATCCGGCGACCAGCGATAGATGCGGAATTCGGTGACCCGCTTCGCACCGTCGGGGCGCGGCCAGGTCTTGCCCTCTTGCGGGCGCGAATTCTTGGGAAGTGCGAGTTCAACCATTGCTCTTTCCCTTGATTAGTAAACGCGCTTCTTCGGCGCAATCTTGGCGAGGCTGATGCCGCCTTCCTCTTCCGTCGTCAACGGATCGAGGTGGACAGGGCGGTAGTCAAGCTTGACCTTGCCATCCGGCGACAGCCAGGACAGGGTGTGCTTGCGCCACACGGCATCGTTGCGATCCGGGAAATCCTCATGCGCATGAGCGCCGCGGCTTTCCTGACGCGCTTCGGCGGAAACAACCGTCGTCAGCGCATTGGCCATCAGGTTTTCCAGCTCAAGCGTTTCAACGAGATCGGAATTCCAGATCATTGAACGGTCAGTGACCTTGATGTCCGGCAGTTCGTGCCAGAGCTTTTCCATGCGCTCGACGCCCTGCTTGAGCGATTCCGATGTGCGGAACACAGCGGCATCTTCCTGCATGGTGCGTTGCATCTTCTCGCGCAGTTCTGCGGTTGGCTGGGAGCCGTTGGCAAAACGCAGGCGGTCGAAGCGTTCCATGATCTTGTCACAGGCGGCGAGGTCCAGGTCCGGGATCTTCGACTTGCGGTCGATGACCTGACCGGCGCGGATTGCAGCCGCGCGGCCGAACACGACCAGATCGATCAGCGAGTTGGAGCCGAGACGGTTTGCACCATGCACCGAAGCGCAGCCCGCTTCGCCGACAGCCATCAGGCCCGGCTGTACGCGGTCCGGATCGGCTTCAGTCGGGTTCAGCACTTCGCCCCAATAGTTGGTCGGAATGCCGCCCATATTATAGTGAACGGTCGGCAGAACCGGGATCGGTTCCTTGGTCACGTCAACGCCCGCAAAAATCTTGGCCGATTCCGAAATGCCCGGCAGGCGTTCATGCAGAACAGCCGGATCGAGATGGTCGAGATGCAGGAAGATGTGATCCTTGGCCTTGCCGACGCCGCGACCGGCACGGATTTCCATGGTCATGCAGCGCGAGACGACGTCACGCGAGGCAAGATCCTTGGCAGAAGGCGCGTAACGCTCCATGAAGCGTTCGCCTTCAGAATTGACCAGATAGCCGCCTTCACCGCGTGCGCCTTCAGTAATCAGGCAGCCAGCGCCGTAAATACCGGTCGGATGGAACTGCACGAATTCCATGTCCTGCAGCGGCAGGCCGGCACGTGCAACCATGCCGCCACCGTCGCCGGTGCAGGTATGGGCAGAGGTTGCCGAGAAATAAGCACGGCCATAACCGCCCGTCGCCAGAACCACCATCTTGGCGGAGAAGCGATGGATGGTGCCATCATCGAGGTTCCACGCCACGACGCCGGTGCAGACACCGTCAGTCATGATGAGATCAAGCGCGAAATATTCGATGAAGAACTGCGCATTGTTCTTGAGCGACTGGCCATAGAGCGTATGCAGGATCGCGTGGCCGGTACGGTCGGCAGCAGCGCAGGTGCGCTGAACCGGAGGGCCATCGCCGAAATTCTGCATGTGACCGCCGAACGGGCGCTGATAGATCTTGCCTTCTTCGGTACGTGAGAAAGGCACACCGTAGTGTTCCAGTTCGTAGACGGCGGCAGGCGCTTCACGCGCCAGATATTCCATCGCATCGGTGTCGCCGAGCCAGTCCGATCCCTTGACGGTATCGTACATATGCCACTGCCAGCTATCCGGGCCCATATTCTTGAGCGAAGCGGCAATGCCGCCCTGTGCGGCAACCGTGTGTGAACGGGTTGGGAAAACCTTGGTGATACAGGCCGTCTTCAGGCCCTGCTCGGCCATGCCGAGCGTTGCGCGCAAGCCTGCGCCACCGGCTCCAACCACCACCACGTCGAACTTGTGATCGACATAGGTATATTTGCTTGCCACAGCGGCGTCAGCCGCGTTGTTTACTGCACTAGCCATCGGGCTATCAACCTCCGAAGCTCAGCTTGATGATCGCAAAGATGCAGGCAAAGCCGACCACCGCCGTAAAGAAGGTGTTCAGCATCACCAGCACGACCTTCATGCCTTCGCTATGCGCATAATCTTCAATAATGACCTGCATACCAAGACGCATGTGATAGACGCCGGTCAGAACGAACAGCGCCATCACGATGGCCGTGAAGGGATGCGACAGGGCAGCCCGGACTTCCGCATAGCTTGCGCCATTGAGCGAAATGACCAGACCGATGAAAAACATGACCAGCGGCACAAGAGCGACGGCGCTCAGGCGCTGATACCAGAAATGACCGGTGCCTTCCTTGGCAGATCCCAGACCCCGGACCTTGCCGAGCGGGGTACGCATGTCATTGTTCATACCGTTCATGAAACCAGCTCCCCTTAGCGCACCGAATAGGCAACGACCCAGACGAGGATCGTGGCGATGACGGAGAAAACGACGGTCGCCCAGGCGATCTTCGAAGCTGTGTGCTTTTCAAGACCAGCGCCCGTATCCCAGATCAGGTGACGAACGCCACCAGCCAGATGGTGCAAAAGTGCCCAGGTATAGCCGAACAGGATCAGGCGACCGATCCAGGACGAGAACAATGCATTGACGATATTGAAGCACTCTTCGCTGACTGCGGCCGAAATCAGCCAGGCCGCCAGCAAAAGTGTGCCGAAGTAAAGTGCGCCGCCTGTGATGCGATGAACGATGGACATCGTCATCGTAATGACCGGCTTGTAGATGGACAGGTGCGGCGACAAAGGACGCTGGCGCGTTACAGTCGGTTGTGTCATGGCTCTGTAGGCTTCCCTGACGTTTCTCTCCGGCCACACCCCGCAGACGAAGATCAGCGAAGCAGCCAGATGGCGGGTTCTCCCGAACCCTCGTTCGACGTCGTCCAAAGCGCAGGGAACCGGACTTTACGATCCCGCGCCGGTACGACCCAATAAAATATGGCAGGGCCGTGGCGTACGGCCCTATGTGGCGCTTTCTACTGCGCTTTTACCATCACGTCAAAGAAGCTTTTTCACGAAAAGACTAACAATTGGTCGCACCTGGGCGACACATTCGCGTGATTGCGGCATTCAAACGATTGAACGCCGCAACCGGCAAAAACATGTGTAATTTCATCAACTTTTGAGAAATCGATTAATTGCCGAATCGAATCACATAGCTCGACCAGTCGGCAGCCGTGGCGATCTGTTCATAGAGCTTGCGACCGTCTTCCGGCACGCGCGGCGCATTGAGCACCAGCTTGGACCAGCTACGCTCCTCGGCCTTGTCGGCCAGCACGTCGATCAGCGCCTTGGCGATGCCCTTTCCACGATGATCGTGATGCACATAGATATGGTCCACCTGTCCCGCACGCAGGCCCGTCACGGGTTCGGGCAGATCATAGAAAATCACGAAGCCGACCAGATTTCCGTCAACCCTGGCCCCCAGCGTTTCAGCAGCGCGGTCCTGAAGCAGGTGCTCGGCATAAAAATCGTCGGGACGGCGTGGAGCGCCGCGCTTCAGCGCCTGCGCATAGCTTGCCAGCAACGGCGCGAATTCGTGGGCATCACGCAGATGGAGCAGCGCAATATCGACGGCATGATCTTTGGTCATTGGACGTTCCTTGGCGTTTCCAGTTCTTCCGCCTGCGACCTGCGAAGCAGTAGCGCACGGGAAGACCGGTTCGATTTTAGCCAGCACGGATGACAAAGGTAAAGAAAGAGTTAAGATAGTCCTCATTCTCTTTGGGATCATGCGTGATAAGGCTCGATCAACGATGGCAAACCGCAAACGGATAATGCTTGGTCTCGTAGCCGTCGGCGTTCTTGCGCTGGCCGGTCCCGCGCTTGCCGAGGAAGCTGTGCGCTCCGTCGACGCATCGGGCAATCTTGTCATCCAGATGCCGGATAACGGCGCCAGAATCATCCGGGTCGGCGCAACACAGAAGTCATTTTTGTCTTCGCCGCAACGCATGAAGCTGATTACCGCGCCACGGGATCACGCAGTTGCCTATATCGTCGCCAAGCCCAACAGCAATTGCGAAAGCGCAGTCGTGCTGCGCGGGCGCTCTTTCATGTATGGAATTGACCGCGGGGAAACACCGGTTCTCGACCATGCGGGCTGCGGCTATCATTAGAATTCGTTCAACGCCCGGCCTTTGAGCGGAATTCCACGATGTTTTCGTCCACCAATATCGGCAGAGCGCTGCGGACGCAGTTACGCCCGCCCTTCTTCGCTTCGTAAAGCGCCCCGTCGGCCCGCTTGTAGAGATCGGAAAACACATCGTCGAATTCCATTTCCGCGATGCCGAAGCTCGCGGTGAATTCAATCCCGCCATTCCTGCCGGAAATATGGACATCGCGACAATCAAGTCGGGTCTTGTCTGCAAATCGCCATGCGGACTGGATCGTGTTGCCCGGCAGAATGATCGCGAATTCCTCGCCGCCTATACGCGCGGCAATCCCGCCCTTGGCATTCGCTGCCTTGCGCAACTCGGCAGAGAAAGCCGCGATGACGCGATCTCCCAGCGCATGACCATGCGTATCATTGATTACCTTGAAGTGGTCGATGTCGCACAGAACAAGCGACAGAGCCTGCCGCATGCGTTTCGATTTTTCGATTGCGGCTACGGCGCGAAACTCGAAGCCGCGCCGGTTGAGCAGCGCCGATAGCGGTGTTGTCACGTTAAGTTTCTCTGACCGGAAAGGCCCGTGGCTCGTAGATATTCAGGCGAAACAGGCCGCAATTTTCCATGCATCGAAAGCTTCGAGGCGATGGTAGCGAATTGTGTGTGCGGCTAGGCGACGAGATGGAACAGAGAAACAATTGCGGGTCGCCGAGTGCATGGAGACGAACCGTTGCAACGCTCCAGGCGACCGATGACCTTGCATGGTTCGCTCCCGTTTCCTAAACGGCAGATGGCTATTTTCGGCCCGATTATTGAGGCCCTTGTGCGACCAATGGTCAAGGCCGGGTGCCACTTCTGCCTTTGCTGCACCGTAGGAGCGGAGCTTATCGGTGATGATCCGTTTGGGAGCAAAGCCATAGCGCTTCATTAACGCCACGAGCAGTCGCTTTGCCGCCCTTTTTTCACGCCGCTTCTGCAAGATTTCTTCGAGAACGGAGCCATGTTGATCCACCGCACGCCAGAGCCAGAATTTCTCTCCAGCGCATTTGACGACCACTTCGTCCAAATACCAAATATCGCCGGGGCGCGCCTGACGCCGCCGCAAGTTGCGTGTGATCTGGGGTCCGAACTTGGCGATCCAACGACGAACTGTCTCGTATGATACGTCAATTCCACGCTCAAGCAGCATTTCTTCAACTTCACGCAGACTAAGGTTGAACCGCAGATAAAGCCACACCGCATGAGCAATAATCTGTGGCGGAAAACGGTGACGCTTGAAGATGATATCTGATGTCTGCATCGCCAAAATTTACGCCCAAACCGTCAGGCAGGCAACTGTAGCCCAGTTAACGTGACAACACCCTCCTGGCGGATCCAGTTGAGCGAACCGCCTCAAAGTCGGGCTTCAAATGCCGCGCTTTAGATTGGTCCCGTTCTCCTGAGCCTTGCCGCTACGCAAGCGGGATGATGGTGCTGCCGGACAAAACGGCGACCGTATGTGAGTTTGAACCGGTGACGGAAACGTGCCGCGTCAAGCAAGATGGCTCAGACCATGGGTTCGATACAAAATCGAAGGGGACAAGCTATGGAACAATGATTGATCTTGACGACGAAATCCTCATGTGAGCTTTGAGAGCGGTTTTTGAAGCGCCACGATTCATTTCCCGTTTCCACGATCTCGCAGTGATGGGTCAGGCGGTCGAGAAGTGCCGTTGTCATCTTGGCGTCACTGAACACCGACGACCATACACCGAATGCCAGGTTCGTCGTGACGATGATCTAGGTGCGCTCGTAGAACCTGCTGATGAGATGGAACAGAAGCTGACATCTGGTCCGCGCGAACGGCAGATAGCCGAGTTCGTCGAGGCGTGTGAGATAATCGGCTATTCGACCCTGCTTGCCGTTGCGCGTTTTCGTTTCAAGTCGATTGCGCTTCCAGAAGCAGATGGCCGCCTACAAGCTGCTCATCATCGACGAGTCGGGCTTCGTGCCGCTGTCAAAGACCGGCGCGGAGTTGCTGTTCGAGCTGATATCCCAACGCTACGAGCGCGGCGCTACTCTGATCACCAGCAATCTGCCTTTTGATGAATGGACGGAAACCCTGGGGTCCGAGCGCCTCACCGGCGCATTGCTCGATCGCATTACCCATCACGTCAACATTCTCGAGATGAACGGCGACAGCTATCGTCTCGCCCAGAGCCGCGCCAGAAAGGTCGGCTAAAAATCGCCGCGCCGGCCTGAGACCCCCGCTCGGGCTTAAGCCCTCCCGGCGGTCTCAGGCCGGCGCCAAGCTGGCCGACTTTTGCTCCGCCCCGTGGCCGGTTTTTAATCCGCCGTTGACATTGGCCATAAATTTCTGAAAATTCTGCCGGGAAAGCTTCTTGCGAAACACCAACTCTCCCGTCATCAACGCGGCGTGCAGTTGGAAAACATTCTTCGCTAGATCAACTTCAATCATAATAATCTTCGACATGGTCGCCGTCCTTACGCTCTCAGATTGAAACACCACTATCTTGGCATATCTGGATGCCGTCGCGGAGGGCGGCAACCACCCCATCTTGCTTGAAAACCACATAAGAACACTCTCAGAGACCGGAAACTGCCCTATACTCAGGTTAAAGTTACAGTACTGTTAAGGTTCCAGTGCCGCAATCAACAGTGGCTCAGTTCTTGGTGAAAAATCCGGCTCACTCTCACTTCTACGTGAAAATCAACAAAATCGATTTGTGTTTCAAAAGCGCAAGCTTTTTGCGAGTGCAAGAGATTCTTCAGCTAGAACCTGCACGTGATCACGCATTGCCTGTTCTGCACTATCACCTTTGCGTGCCATGATGGCGTTATAGACTGCTACGTGTTCGCGTAGAGCAGTTTCAGTTCGATCCGGCTGAAAAGTGATAAAACGTCTATATGGAGAAAGGCGTTTATCTAGTAGTTCCGTTTGTTCGAACAACATTTTGTTATGTGCAGCATGCCTGATTGCTGCGTGGAATTCTCCATTGGTTTCGTAATATTTTTGCGGATCGAATGTAACCGCTGCAGTTTGACACGCGGCATGCGCATCCACAATACGCTGTTTGTCTTCATCCGTCATGCGCTCGGCCGCAAGACGCGCGGCGACACCTTCGAGTTCTGCCACCAGTTCAAAAAGGTCCATGACATCGCCGACAGTCGGACAGGCGACGATAGCGCCGATGCGGGGGCGAAACTCAACCAAACCCTTGGCCGCCAATACGCGCAGCGCTTCGCGAATCGGCGTGCGCGAAACAGAAAGCTGGTTGCCTAGGAGCACTTCATCAAGCTTCTCGCCTGGTTTGAGCTGGCCTTCCACAATCTGTGTCTCGATCTGATCGGTGATGCTTCCACCGAGCGTGCTGTATCGCTTTTGTGCAATCAGATCATTTTTTTGGCTCACTGCGCTGGCTGTGCTCAATTTTTTTGCAGCTTTCATGCGTGATCCTTTTTTTTTACACTTTGACGATTTATCTGCTTGCATTATGCGCAAATTATTGTTCATGTATACACTGCTAATACAATAATTCTACCGCGGTTCAAGGGAGCTATAAACCCTTTTTGCTGAAGGTGGGAAGCTGCCAGTAGGGGAAAGATAATGATTGAACATCAGCGGGTCTGGTGCGGCAAGCGCGCGCCTTACCCTGCCGCACTCTTCTGTTGCCTAAAACTTGGCGAGTTGTGCAATCCGTGTTCCCATCCGGCCGATGCTGGATGTTCGTTCCAGCGGAAGCACGGGTAAGAGCATGGCTTATTCACTCTCATTTTACCGGGATGGAATTGCGGATTTTCCGCTGCATATCGCAGGGAACTGGTATGACGCGAATACGAACCGCATGGACGTGCTTAGTCCGTCCACGTCCGAAATCATAGCGACTGTTTCTGATGCCGGTGTTGAAGAAGTCAATGCCGCCTGTGCAGCAGCGGCGGCGGCATTCCCAGCTTGGGCCGAAACTGATACGGATATGCGTGCTGCTTGTTCGCGCCGCTTGGCCGACATTATACGCAACCGAATGGGTGAACTTGCAGAATTGGAATCGGCGATTACTGGCAGGCCGGTGCGCGAGATGCGCGCGCAGATGACACGCATTCCTGAATGGCTGGACTATTTTGCCGGGATTATTCTGGGTCTTGAAGGTGAATCCAATCGCGTGAAGGGCGGGTTTCTAACCTATACGCAGTATCGTCCATTTGGCGTCTGTGCCCTTCTGACGCCGTGGAACCATCCTATCCTCATACTGGTGAAAAAACTCGCGGCAGCGCTCGCAGCTGGTAACACCATCGTCGTCAAACCGTCTGAACTTGCACCGGTAACACCTCTGTTTATCGCAGAATGGGTGCGAGAAGCAGGTTTTCCGGATGGTGTGGTCAATGTGGTTACAGGCGGCGCCAAAGCGGGTGCCGCTTTGGTTGCCAATCCGCACGTCGCTCGCATCGACCTTACCGGAGGCACAGCGACCGGCAAACGGGTCGCAGCAGCGGCAGCCGAACGTCTCGTGCCATGCACATTGGAATTGGGTGGCAAAACGCCAGTTCTGATATTCGATGATGCAAAACTCGACGAAGCCGTAGCTGGTGCTCTATTTTCGGGCTTCGTTGCGGCTGGACAGACCTGCGTGTCTGGTTCGCGATTTCTGGTCCAGCAATCGATCTATCCAGAGTTCCTGGCGCGGCTTGCTGACAGGGTAGCCAATCTTCGGATTGGGGATCCGGCCGATGAAGCGACCGATCTTGGTCCGGTGATCTCGGCAGCTTCGCGCGATCGGTGCATGCGCTTTATTGAGATCGCAAGAGCGGAAGGTGCGCGCCTTTTATGTGGCGGCGAGCCGCTGGTGATGCAAGGTCGACTTGATAGTGGCTTTTACGTGCCGCCCACCGTCTTTGCCGATGTTGCTCCGACGAGCCAACTCTTTCGAGAGGAGGTTTTCGGCCCTGTCGTGTCTGTCACACCGTTCAAAGATGAGAGTGAAGCAATCGCGCTCGCCAACGATACGGAATTTGCGCTGGGTGCTGCGATCTGGACGCGTGACGTGCTTCGTGCTCACCGGGTTGCTGGCCTCGTGCGGGCCGGGGTCACGTGGATCAACGATCATCATAAAAACGATCCTCGTTCCATCTGGGGCGGTTATGGCGCCAGTGGTTACGGCAAGGAAAATGGTTGGGACGCATTGAAAAGCTATATGAACAAAGGAAGCGTCGTTGTCCGCACGCGTGAGCAATTCGACGACTGGTTCCAGGGTGGTAAACGTTATGGTTAACCAGTCACATTCCGCTAAACCTTTGAATGGGCGAGGCGATAACACCATGGTCGCGATTAAGGATGTGTCGCTGGTTTATGCCGCACATGGCATGACGCCGGTCCATGCGCTGGACAAGATCAATCTTGATGTTCAAGAGGGTGGATTTGTTTCGCTCATCGGTCCTTCGGGTTGCGGCAAGAGTACATTGCTTCGGACATTGGGCGATCTTCTTTCCCCCACGTCAGGCGATATTACAATCGGCGGCGCCACGCCAAGGCAGGCGCGTTTAAACCGTGAGATCGGTTTTGTTTTTCAGGAAGCGGCACTGCTCGAATGGCGTCGTATTGGCGAAAATATTGCCCTTCCGCTTGAATTGCGTGGCGTTTCACGCGCTGAGCGAATGAAAAAGACCGACGAGCTGATCAATCTGGTTGGGCTTGATGGATTTAAGGAAAAATGGCCGCGCCAGCTTTCAGGCGGTATGCGTCAGCGCGCAGCCATTGCGCGTGCCCTGTCGACCAATCCCCGCATTCTGTTGCTAGACGAGCCGTTTGGGGCGCTGGATCAGATAACGCGTGACCGGTTGAACATGGAATTGGCGCGGATTCACGAAGTAACTGGTGTGACTGTCGTTTTAGTCACGCATTCCATCCGCGAAGCCGTCCTCCTTTCAGACCGGATTGTCGTCATGACGCCAAGGCCGGGTCGCATCTCATGCATTCTCGACGTTGATCTGCCACGTCCGCGCAGTCTGGAAACCCGAAATGATCCAAGGTTCGAACAGCTCGTTCGTCTTGGCAGCAAGGAACTCGAAAGGGGTTATGGAAGTGTCTAGTCTGGCCAATCGCCTCACAGCCCCTAATGGTTTTATAGATCAGGCATGGCCACCACTCGTGGTGTTCGTGCTGATGATCACGGTGTGGGAAGTCACCACTAGGGCACTCGAAATTCCTGTCTACGTTTTGCCGTCGCCGACCGACATATATCAGGCGATGGTGCAGTAACCTTAACCAACTGCGAGACATGATTGGATATTCAAGGCAGGTATTAAGCGGCTTTTAGGTAAGCGATTTCGCGCCACATGGATGTTGCGGCCTGTCGTAATTCACGGTGGTCTGC
>NZ_WBWA01000026.1 GCF_008932295.1 Brucella tritici
CACCTTCTGCCGCCTCAAGGACTGGAGGCGTGTCGCGACACGATATGACAAGCTCATGATTAACTTCGCAGCAACCTGCTACATCGCCGCCATCGTCACATGGTGGATCAATTGAGTCTGGACCCTAGAGCATGTCTCCCGAAGGTGGGAACCGGTTTCGGGACAAAGACATGCGTAAAAACAAATGGATAGAGTGGTTCCAACGACTCCGCTTTAACCAGAGCCGCTCCAAAAGTGTGAAGCGACTCTTCATCGGGAGTAAGTAGAATGCTCGAACAAAAATCGGCAGGACTGACCGAGGATACGCTGTTCAAGAAGCCGCTTTCGCGTATGGAAGCCAAGAGCGCCATAACCGACAAGACGGCAAAGGCTATCCTGAAGCATGAAAAAGCTGCGGTGGATGCCAAGACCGAACGATTGAAAGCTGCGCGCCTTGAGCGCGATAGGCTCGCATTATAGCCGGTCCCATAGCTGTATTGTGCAATCGTGCAAAACGAATGAATAGAGGCAGGTCGTAGCCAGCACGATGAAATAATTACATTTTATCGGTTTCTGTGCGGCCAGGAAAGGAGCTAAATTGCAAGTACTGGTAAGAGATAATAATGTTGATCAGGCGCTGCGTGTGCTCAAGAAGAAGATGCAGCGCGAGGGAATTCTCCGCGAACTGAAAGAACGCAGGGCTTATGAAAAGCCTTCGGAGAAGCGCGCGCGTGAGAAGGGTGAGGCTATTCGCCGTGCGCGCAAGGATGCGAAAAAGCGGGCACAGCGCGAAGGTTTGCTGCCGAAGCCGAAGAAGAAGGTTGCTCCCGCACGGTCGAGAACCCCGGTCGCTTCCGCACCTGCGACCTCTTCTGCTGCGTAACATAATTCCCGAAATTTCGGATTTTAAAACCGTCCAGACAGGCCGCCGGATCGAAAATGCTCCGGCGGTTTTTGCGGACGTCGAACGAATATAGTGAGGCCCTCGTACCGGCGGATCGGCACGAGGGATCGTTTTGAGCTTATGCCTGTGCGCGGAGAGCCTTTGCAGCGGCCACCATATTGACAAGAGCCGGGCGGACTTCTTCCCATTTGCGTGTCTTCAAACCGCAATCCGGATTAACCCAGAGTTGACCGTCCGAAAGTCGTTGGCGAGCGAGCGAAAGCAGGTTCGTCATTTCAGACACTTCCGGTACACGCGGCGAATGGATGTCATAGACGCCCGGTCCGATCTCATTCGGATATTTGAACGACTTGAAAGCATCGAGCAATTCCATGCGCGAGCGTGACGTCTCGATCGAAATCACGTCTGCATCCATATCCGCAATCGCATCGATAATGTCGTTGAATTCCGAATAGCACATATGCGTGTGAATCTGTGTCTTGTCAGAAACGCCGCTCGAACAGATGCGGAAGCATTCGACCGCCCAGTCGAGATAGTTTTTCCAGTCCGGGCGGCGCAATGGAAGCCCCTCGCGCAAGGCAGCCTCATCGATCTGGATCATAGCCGCTCCGGCCTTTTCAAGATCGATCACCTCGTCGCGGATGGCAAATGCGATCTGGCGGCAGGTTTCAGCGCGTGGAATATCGTCACGAACGAAAGACCAGTTCAGGATCGTCACAGGACCCGTCAGCATGCCCTTGACGGGGCGTGAGGTCAGGGACTGGGCATATTTCCACCATCCGACGGTCATCGGTTCGGGGCGCGAAACGTCTCCGAAGATGATCGGCGGGCGAACGTAGCGCGATCCGTAGCTTTGAACCCATGCATGTTTGGTGAAAGCGAAGCCCGATAGCTTTTCGCCAAAGTACTGCACCATGTCGTTTCGTTCGAACTCGCCATGAACCAGAACATCGAGATCGATTTCTTCCTGCCAGCGGATGGCCGCTTCGGTGGCCCTGCGAATAAAGGTTTCATAGTCGCTGTCGCTGATTTCTCCCTTGTTGTGAGAGGCGCGGGCTCTGCGGACCTCAGCGGTCTGTGGGAAAGAACCGATTGTCGTGGTGGGAAAGCGCGGCAGGCCAAGCCTGTCACTCTGCAACCTCTGGCGTTTGCCAAAAGCGCTGGTACGCTTCTTCATACTGCTTTCAACAGATGCAACGCGCTGTTCAACGACCTTGTTGTGAACCTTGGCCGACGCTGCACGCGCTGCGATGGCCTCGCTTGCGGCCTTGAGCTGTGGCAGAACTGTACTTTTCCCGGATGTCAATGCCTGTCCCAGAACGGCCAGTTCTTCAAACTTCTGGGCTGCAAAGGCCAGCCAGTTCTTCAGATCGGCGTCGAGATCGGCTTCAAGCGTCAGGTCGATCGGTACATGAAGCAGCGAGCAGGAAGGCGCGATTTCAACGGATTGCGGGCCACGTTGCTCAACGACCGGCTGCACCTCGTTAATGATCGAAACGAGGTCCGTGCGCCAGATATTGCGACCGTCGATCACGCCGAGAGAAAGGACTTTTTCCGGAGCGAGTTTCGATACGACTTCGGAAAGTTGCTTCGGTGCACGGGCAAGATCGACATGCAGGCCGGCCACTGGCAGGGATATGGCGGTATCGAGGTTGGCACCCAGCGCTCCAAAATAGGTTGCGAGCAGAATCTTTGGTCCGGATACTGACGTCAAACGCTTATAGGCGAGTTCGAATGCAGCCAGCTCGTTAGGAATGAGATCGAGTACGAGTGCCGGTTCATCGATCTGCACCCAATCGGCGCCTGCGACTGCAAGTTCTCGCAGCAATTGTTCGTAGACAGGCAGAAGCTTTGGCAAAAGTGCTATGGCATTGAAGCCTTCGGAAGTCGATTTTGCAAGCTTCAGGAATGTCACCGGGCCTAGAATGACAGGGCGCGTGTGAATGCCCAAAGCCTTGGCTTCCAGAAAATGATCAATAATCCTGGTGCTGGAAAGCCTGAATTCCTGATCGTCGGAGAGTTCCGGGACCATGTAGTGATAATTTGTGTCGAACCACTTGGTCATTTCCATCGCTGTTGTGCCATGGCCATGATGGGCATGCCCGCAGGAAGCCACTTCCCCCTGACTTCCGCGCGCCATCGCGAAATAGGTGTCGAGTGAGACTTCGCCGCCGTTCCACCCGTAACGAGCCGGAATTGCGCCGACCGTGACCACCATATCCAACACGTGGTCGTAAAGCGAAAAGTCGTTGGACGGAATTTTCACGATGCCCTGATCGCGTTGCTCTTTCCAGTTGGCGGCGCGCAAGGCACTGGCGATGGTCAGCAACTCCGTTTCAGATGATTTCCCGGCCCAATAGGCTTCAAGCGCGAATTTCAATTCGCGGCGCCGACCGATGCGCGGTACGCCCAAGGTGGCTGTTGTGATGGTAGCTTTAGACATGACTGCATAACCCCGATACAAGTTGGGGCGAGGTCATTTGAATGTGTGTGACACAAACCGGCCTCAGGAAGCTGGCTGTAAATGCGACACATCAGGACACCCCGCCCATGGACGATATATGTCGGGGCAGGTCTCCTGGCTTACGGGTCATCGCCTCTATTCGCCTTCCCGGATTTGCACCAGTGGCATTATGAATATCGGCTAGCCGCTTACAGTTGCGGGGGCAGCTCCGGCCTTGCCATAAGGCGCACCGGGTTCCCTCTTAGCTTCACCGGATCATTCCGGTGAAGAACCACGACAAAATCTAGTCTGTCGCAATTGCGTGCGAGTGTCAATATCACATAAAGAAATGTTTATATCTTTACATCATTATTTGATCTGAATTAGGCGGGCCGCCAGCTGCAACGGTTTCAGGTCGCTGGGTATTGCTGCCGGAAAGAAGCTTTCATTGCCGGAGGAGAACAGGCATTGCCGGGCGGCAAGCAGTGTAGGAAATCAACGCGATGCGGCGATTACAGCAGCATTTCCCCATCCTGCACGAACTTGTGTAATTTTTGACGTTTACGGAAACGTCAAAGTAGGTTAGCTTCGATCCGGAATTGACCGGGTGAGTGCGGATTCCGTGAGACGCTCAGTCAAAAAAGCAGCAAAAATGGCTATTTTCGCAGAAAATCATCCCTTTTTGTTGCAACATGCGCGCTGTCACAACGTTTTGCTATAATGTGGCATGCAGGCATGAAACGCGGTTACGGGCTCGTTCCAGCCATCGCGGAACGGCTCAGGTGGTGAATTTGGAGGATTTCTATGCCGAGCTATCGCGCGCCAGTTGAGGATACCAATTTCGTTCTCAACGACGTTCTGAATTATCAGCGCTACAACAACCTGCCGGGCTTTGCCGACGCGTCGCCCGATGTCGTCGAGGCAATCCTGTCTGAAGGCGCGAAGCTCGCCGAAGGCACCCTGTTTCCGGTCAACCAGACGGCTGATCGCGAAGGCTGCAAGCGTCATTCGGACGGTTCGGTGACGACGCCGAAAGGCTACAAGCAGGCTTATGATCTGTATCGTGAAGGCGGCTGGCTTGGTCTCGCCGTGCCCGAACAATATGGCGGGCAGGGGCTTCCCTATCTCCTGCACACGGCTGTCGGCGAATATATGTCGTCGGCCAATATGGCGCTCACCATGTATCCGGGCCTGACACAGGGCGCGATTGCCGCGATCCTGACCCACGGCACCGATGAGCAGAAGGATACCTATCTGCCGAAGATGGTGGAAGGCACCTGGACCGGCACCATGAACCTGACAGAACCGCATTGCGGTACGGATCTGGGGCTGCTGCGCACCAGCGCCACGCCACAGCAAGACGGCAGCTACAAGATTTCCGGCCAGAAGATTTTCATCTCGGCTGGCGAACACGATATGTCGGAAAACATCATCCATCTGGTGCTGGCCCGTATCGACGGTGCGCCGGAAGGCGTGAAGGGCATTTCGCTGTTCATCGTGCCGAAGTTCATTCTTGACGCGGAAGGCAATCCGGGCGAGCGCAATGGCGTTTCCTGCGGTTCCATTGAAGAAAAGATGGGCATTCACGGCAATGCCACCTGCGTCATGAATTATGACGAGGCAAAGGGCTTCCTGATCGGCGAGGCGCATAAGGGCCTGCGCGCCATGTTCACGATGATGAACGAAGCGCGTCTTGGTGTGGCGCTTCAGGGTCTTTCGATCGCCGAAACCGCTTACCAGAATGCTGCTATCTATGCGCGTGAGCGCATTCAGGGTCGTGCGCTTTCCGGTGCCGCAGCACCGGACAAGAAGGCCGATCCGATCATCGTGCATCCGGATATTCGCCGCAACCTCATGAACATCCGCGCTTTCAACGAAGCCGGTCGCGCGCTTATCCTCTGGACGGCGCTCAATTCCGATATTGCCCATCGTGCAGGCGATGAAGCGGAACGTCAGGCAGCAGACGACCTCGTCGGACTTCTGACGCCGGTTCTGAAAGGCGTTCTGACCGACAAGGGTTTTGAACACGCCGTCATGGCGCAGCAGGTCTTCGGCGGTCACGGTTATATCGAAGAACACGGCATGAGCCAGTATGTGCGCGATGCGCGTATCGCCATGATTTATGAAGGCGCAAACGGCATTCAGGCGCTCGATCTCGTCGGTCGCAAGCTGGCGCTGAATGGCGGTCGCGCGGTTACCGCCTTCTTCAAGGAAGTGGGCGAATTCTGCGAAGCCAATCGCGAGAACGAAAAGCTTTCCTTCTTCACCAAGCATCTGAAGAAGGGCCTCAACGATCTTCAGGCCGCCACCATGTGGCTGATGCAGAATGCGATGGCCAAGCCCGACAATGCCGGTGCAGCCTCCAATGACTATATGCATCTCTTCGGTCTGGTGGCGCTCGGCTTCATGTGGGCGCGCATGGCCAAGATCGCCGAAGAAAAGCTTGGCAGTGGTGAAGGCAACAAGGCTTTCTTCGAAGCCAAGCTTGTCACTGCACGCTATTATTTCGAGCGGATCATGCCGGAAAGCGCAGCACATCTCGCACGCATCCAGTCGGGTGCGGATTCGATGATGGCGCTCAACGCGGACACATTCTGAGTTAGGGATTGAGCTAAATTTCGAATTTAGCGGGAAGGAGTCAACATGGCTGAGGCTTATATTTACGATCACGTGCGCACACCGCGCGGACGTGGCAAGAAGGATGGCAGCCTGCACGAAGTGCCTGCCGTGCGTCTGGGCGCGAAGGTTCTGGAATCCCTGCGCGACCGCAACGGCATCGATACTGCAAAGGTCGATGACATTATTTTTGGCTGTGTCGATCCGGTCGGCGAAGCTGGCGCTGTCATTCCACGCTCCGCCGCTTTCGAAGCCGGTTACGACTTCAAGGCCCCGGGCATCCAGATTTCGCGCTTCTGCGCTTCCGGTCTCGATGCCATCAATCTGGCTGCCGCAAAGGTTGCCTTCGGTGCCGACGAACTGGTGGTTGCTGGCGGCGTTGAAAGCATGTCGCGCGTCGGCATGGGCATGTCGGGCGGCGCCTGGTACATGGACCCATCGGTCGGCTTCCCGGGCTATTTCATGCCGCAGGGCGTGTCTGCCGATCTGATCGCCACGAAATATGGTTTCAGCCGCGACGATGTCGATGCCTATGCTGTCGAAAGCCAGAAGCGCGCCGCCAAGTCGTGGGAAAAGGGCTATTTCAAGAATTCGGTCATTTCGATCAAGGATCAGAACGGCCTGACCATTCTCGACCATGATGAACATATGCGCCCGACGACCGATATGCAGGCGCTTGGACAGTTGAACCCGTCCTTTGTGATGCCGGGCGAAATGGGCGGCTTCAATGCTGTCGGCATTCAGGCTCATCCGGAAATCGAAACCGTCAATCACGTCCACCATGCCGGTAATTCATCGGGCATTGTCGATGGTGCGGCTGGCGTTCTGGTTGGCTCCAGGAAGGCTGGCAAGGCCTTCGACATCAAGCCGCGTGCGCGCATTCGTGCTTTTGCGAATATCGGTTCC
The DNA here is from genome assembly GCF_008932295.1 of Brucella tritici. Classification (GTDB taxonomy): domain Bacteria; phylum Pseudomonadota; class Alphaproteobacteria; order Rhizobiales; family Rhizobiaceae; genus Brucella; species Brucella tritici. The sequence continues at coordinate 6,849 of NZ_WBWA01000026.1, forward strand.
GAACCGGCGCTCATGCTGACCGGCCCGGTCGATGTGACGGAGAAGCTTCTCAAGCAGGCGAAGATGAAAATCTCGGACATCGACCTGTTCGAGCTCAACGAAGCTTTCGCCGCTGTGGTCCTGCGCTACATGCAGGCCTTTGATATTCCGCACGACAAGATCAACGTCAATGGCGGCGCGATTGCCATGGGCCATCCGCTCGGTGCAACCGGCGCGATGATCCTCGGTACGGTGCTGGATGAGCTGGAACGCCGCGATCTCAACACCGCGCTGGTGACCTTGTGCATCGGTGCCGGCATGGGCACGGCGACAATCATCGAGCGCGTTTAAGGCGAGGGAGGTTCTACGAATGGCTTACACGAATTTCAAAGTTGAAACCGACGTCGATGGCATCGCTCTCGTTACCTGGGACATGCCTGAAAAGTCGATGAATGTTTTCACCGTCGAGGCGATGCAGGAATTGAACGCCATCATCGACGCGACGACTGCCGACGAAAAGGTTAAGGGCGTGGTCATCACGTCGGGCAAGGAGAGCTTCTCCGGTGGCGCCGACCTGACCATGCTGGAAGGCATGTTCAAGGAGTTCCAGAAGCAGAAGGCCAAGGACCCACAAGGTGCGGTCCAGGCCCTGTTCGACAATGTCGGCAAGATGAGCGGTCTTTTCCGCAAGCTTGAAACCTGTGGCAAGCCGTGGGTTTCGGCGATCAACGGCACCTGTATGGGCGGCGCGTTTGAAATGTCGCTTTCCTGCCATGCGCGGGTGGCATCCGATGCGCCGGGTGTGAAGCTGGCGCTGCCGGAAGTGAAGGTCGGCCTGTTTCCGGGCGCTGGCGGCACGCAGCGCGTTCCGCGCCTTGCCAACCAGCAGGACGCGCTTCAGATGATGACGACCGGCTCCAGCTTGACCGCGCAGCGAGCCAAGGCAATGGGTCTCGTCACGGAAGTTGCACCGGCCAAGAAGCTGGTTGAAACCGCAAAGAAGCTCATCAAGGGCGGCCTCAAGCCGGTTCAGCCATGGGATGAAAAGGGCTTCAAGCTTCCGGGCGGCGCGATCTACTCGGCTGCCGGTGCCAATCTCTGGCCTGCTGCGACTGCCATTCTGCGTCGCGAAACATCGGGCAATTACCCGGCGGCGCTCGCTATCCTGAAGTCGGTTTATGAAGGTCTTCTGGTGCCATTCGATACTGGCCTCAGAATAGAGCAGCGCTATTTCACCGAAATCCTCCAGACGACCGAAGCCGGCATGATGATCCGCTCGCTGTTCGTGTCGTTGCAGGAACTGAACAAGGGCGCACGCCGCCCGGCGGATGAAAAGCCGACCAAGCTCAAGAAGATCGGCGTCATTGGCGCTGGTTTCATGGGTGCGGGCATTGCCTATGTGACCGCCAAGGCGGGCATTCCGGTTGTGCTGATCGACCGCGATCAGGAAGCCGCCGACAAGGGCAAGGCCCATACGGCTGATCTCGTGACCAAGGAAATGCAGAAGGGCCGTGCCACCGAGGCCGACAAGGAAAAGCTCCTGTCGCTCATCACCGCAACGCCTGACTATGCTGAACTCGACGGTGCCGATCTGGTGATCGAAGCCGTGTTTGAAGACCGCGACGTCAAGCGCGTTGCGACCGAGAAGGCCGAGGAAGTGCTGAAGTCTTCGGCGATCTTCGCGTCGAACACCTCGACCCTGCCGATCAGCGGTCTTGCCAAGGTCTCGAAGCGTCCGAAAAACTTCATCGGCATCCACTTCTTCTCGCCTGTTGATAAGATGATGCTGGTGGAAGTCATTCTCGGCAAGAAGACATCCGACAAGGCTTTGGCCGTAGCCCTTGATTATGTACGCGCAATCAAGAAGACGCCGATTGTCGTCAACGACACACGGGGCTTCTACGTCAATCGTTGCGTGCTGCGCTATATGTCGGAAGCTTACAACATGCTGGTTGAAGGCGTTCCGGCTGCGATGATCGAAAATGCCGCCCGCATGGCCGGTATGCCCGTTGGTCCGCTGGCGCTCAATGACGAAACCGCTATCGATCTCTCGCAGAAAATCCTCAAGGCAACGCTTGCCGATCTTGGCGAAAAAGCTGTCGATCCGCGCCATGTCGAGCTGGTGGACAGGCTCGTCAACGAGTTCGACCGCAAGGGCCGCAAGAATGGCAAGGGATTCTACGAATATCCGGCCAAACCTGCCAAGAAGCATCTCTGGGCTGGTCTCAAGGATCTCTATCCGCAGCAGGACCCCGACAAGATCGATGTGAAGGAGCTGAAGGAACGCTTCCTCGTCACCATCGCTCTGGAAGCTGCCCGCGTGATGGAAGAAGGCATTGTCACCGATCCGCGTGAAGCCGATGTCGGCTCCATTCTCGCCTTCGGTTTTGCGCCTTATACAGGTGGTACGCTGTCTTATATCGATGGCATGGGCGCGAAGAAATTCGTCAAGCTTGCCAAGGAGTTGCAGAAGAAATACGGCCAGCAGTTCAAGGCGCCGAAGCTTCTGCTCGACATGGCCGAGAACGGCGAAAGCTTCTATCAGCGCTTCAACCCGTACAAGACGGAGACGAAGAAGGCAGCGTAAACATCCCTCCTTCGCAAAATCATCAGGCGCGGCATGTTTCATGCCGCGCTTTTTATTTGCGCGTTCCGCTTTTGCTGAAATGTCATAGCCTGAAAATAAGAAAATTTTCCCTGTTAATTCAGCCGTCTTGCGTAATTATCGCTTTTTCGGTAGGTTGAAGCCGAAGATGGGACGGAAATTAGGTTTAAAATCCTTTGAAGCATATCTTTCCTGATGGGGACTGTTCAGGAAGATATGTTGGAACCTACGTGGCGGATCATGACTATGTTTTCTCACGAGAGCGTGTGGGCGGCCATTGATGCTCTGGCTGAACGTCATTCCCTGAGTGCGTCCGGGCTGGCGCGCCGGGCAGGGCTGGACCCAACGACCTTTAACAAATCCAAGCGCTATGCTTCCGACGGGCGTGCGCGCTGGCCTTCGACGGAATCGCTCGCCAAGGTGATGGAAGCAACCGGCTCGAGCTTCGATGAGTTCACGCGGCTCATTCAGGGCGAAAACCGCACGCCGCAATTCGGCGAATATACGCAGGACATGCAGTCCATTCCATTGCTCGGCATGGCTGAAGCCGGTGCGGGCGGCTATTTCGACGATGCCGGTTTCCCGGCGGGGCAAGGCTGGGACATTGTGGAGTTTCCCGCCGGATCGGGGGAAGGTGTGTATGCGCTGGAGGTTTCGGGGGACTCGATGTTGCCCCTTTACCGTGATGGCGATACGCTGATCGTTGCACCCAATACCGCCATTCGCCGGGGCGATCGCGTGGTGGTGCGAACGAAAGATGGAGAAGTGATGGCCAAGATTCTGCATCGCCAGACGCCGCGAACCATTGAGCTTCACTCGCTCAATCCCGAACATCCGAACCGCATCTTCGAGTCGAAGGATATCGAATGGGTCGCCCGCATTTTGTGGGCGAGCCAGTAATGGCGCAATCGCAGGACAGAAGCCATGCACGTGCCGTTTTCGGCGGTCTGGCTGGCATAACAGGTGCAGTTCTGGTCGCAGCCTTCGTGGCGCCGTTCTATGGCGCGCTGGATCGGCCTGTCGTCGTCATCAATTCCGGTGACGCACAGACCGGCTCTGGTGCAGGTAATGGCATCGTTGTCGAACAGTTCGACTATAATGAACCGGGAACACAGCCTGAAACGGGCAATGCACCGGAGGGGACCTCACCGCAGCCGGGCGAGGTCGCACCCGCTGAAGGGCAGTCGCCTGCATCGCCGGAAAACGGCAAGGCTAACGATCAATCCAATAAAAGTGACATGCAACGCGAGGCACCGCGTCCGCCGCTGAGTGATCTCGGTCTTGCATCCACGCCGAAGCCGCCAGAGCCGCCTGCACCGGCCACACCTGTCGATGCGGGCGAACAGATGCAGCTTTTGCAGCGCCCTGTCGCGGTGGCGGCCGGACGGCTGGAAAGCCAGGGCCGCATGATCGAGCTGCAGGGCATTGAAATCGTGCCGGTGGAACAGACATGCCAGACGGCTTCCGGCGAAAGCTGGCCATGCGGCATGCAGGCGCGCACTGCCTTCCGGCAATGGCTGCGCTCCCGTGCCGTCATGTGCCGCCTGCCTGAAAACGACAGCGGTGCGGCAGTCGCAACCGAATGCACGCTGGGCAATGAAGATGCAGCCGCATGGCTCGTCGCCAATGGCTGGGCGAAGGCTGTTCCGGGCGGTGCCTATGACGAAGCGGGCCGCAAGGCTGTGGAGGCTCGCCTCGGCATCTTCGGCGACAAGCCTGATACGTCGCTGCCCAATCCGGAGCCGGATAGCGGCAATATGATGGATAATCCTTCGCCGCTGGCCCCTGAAACGGAGCCGCAGCCGTCTTCGCCGTCCCCACAGCCGCAGGGTGAGTTTCCGCCTGCGCCGCCTGCACAATGAAAAAAACGACACCTCTTGTGGTAATTCCGGTCCTGAAATGAAAAAAGCCCCGCTCGATGCGGGGCTTTTTCGTTCCGTATCTTGAAGCTTACGCCAGTTCGCCAGCCAGAGCCTTCTTGATCAGCGCGCGGGTTTCTTTGATGCCGTAGAGCGCGACGAAGGAACCGAAGCGCGGTCCGCGTTCCTGACCAATCAGCACTTCATAGAGCATCTGGAAGAAGGAAACCGAAACGCCGGGACCGCCTTCCGGGCTCTTCTTGGTGTGGTCCTGATAACGCTCAATGGCGCGGGCAACGTCGAGAATGGCATTCTGGATGTCGTTGCCATCGCTGCCGGCAGGTAGCGTTGAAAGCTTGGCATCCAGAGCTTCGAGCGCTGCGCGTTCTACATCGTCAGGCGCGCGGAACTGCTTGGTCGGCTTCACGAAATCGTTGAAGTAACGGATCGCATAGCCGACGAGCGCGTCGAGCTCCGGATTGTTTTCCGGCGTAACGCCCGGCACGTGGCGCGAGATGAAACCCCACAGCACAGCCGGATTTTCGGCATTCGATGCACTGACCAGATTGAGCATCAGCGCGAATGTAACCGGCAGGTTCACCTTCGGCGGGTTGCCGTAATGAATATGCCAGACCGGATTGTTCAGCCGGTCCTTCCACTCCATGTTTCCTTGGCGGTGATAGACCGAAAGATGGGCGAAATATTCGTCCACCGCCTTCGGGATGACATCGAAGTAAAGCCGCTTGGCGGTCTTCGGCTTCTGGAAATTGTAAAGTGCAAGACTTTCGGTCGGCGCATAGGCCAGCCATTCATCGATGGAAATGCCGTTGCCCTTGGACTTGGAAATCTTCTGGCCAAGCTGGTCGAGGAACAGTTCATAGACGAAATGTTCCGGCGCGCGACCGCCGAGGATTTCGCAAATGCGGTCATAAACGCCCGCATTGGTCTGGTGGTCCTTGCCGAACATTTCGAAATCGACGCCGAGCGCTGCCCAGCGCATGCCGAAATCGGGCTTCCATTGCAGCTTCACCTTGCCACCTGTGACGGACAGCGTGGTTTCAACGCCGTCCTCATCGTCGAAGGTGATGGTGCCAGCCTTGGCATCCACGCTCTTCATTGGCACGTAAAGCACGCGGCCGGACTTCGGCGAGATCGGCAGGAACGGGCTGTAGGTTGCCTGGCGCTCTTCGCCGAGCGTCGGCAGCATCACCTTCATGATGTCGTCATAGCGCTCGACGGCCTTGAGAAGCACGGCGTCGAACTTGCCGGACTTGTAATATTCGGTCGCGCTGGCGAATTCGTAATCGAAGCCGAAAGTGTCGAGGAAGCGGCACAGCATGGCGTTGTTGTGATCCGCAAAGCTCTTGTAGTCGCCGCCGAACGGGTTCGGAACGGTCGAAAGCGGCATTTGCAGATAGGGCTCAAGAGCTGCCTTGTCCGGCACATTGTCCGGAATCTTGCGCATGCCGTCGAGATCGTCCGAAAAGCAGATCAGGCGCGTCTTGACCTTGTCTTCGGTCAGGATGCGGAAGGCATGGCGCACCATCGAGGTGCGCGCCACTTCGCCGAACGTGCCGATATGCGGCAGGCCGGAAGGACCATAACCGGTCTCGAAGATCACCGTCTCCGGCAAGCCGGTCTTTGCATAGCGCTTGAGGATTTTCTTCGCTTCTTCAAAAGGCCATGCTTTCGCTTCCGCAGCCGCCGCGGTCAGTTCCGGGGTCAGCGTGATTTCGGGAAGGCGGTGCGAGGTCATGGTTCAATCCTGTGAAGGGGGCTACTCGTTAAAACTTACGCGCAAGTAAGGCGCATACTGCTCTATGGCGCGGCAACCACTGTCCGTCAACGGTTGCGACCGAATTTCCTTGCGCAACGGGATGCGGCTTCCTAACTTTCAAACCAATTTGGGCCGTTGGATTTGATTCCGGCCATTGTTGTGCAGGAGTACGCGATGAAAAAGATCACCCCGCAGGATGCACTCGTCTATATCATGATTACGACGTCTGCAGCCGACACCACCATGACCGATGCCGAGCTGGAATCCATCGGCAATGTGGTGACGCGCCTGCCGGTTTTCCGTGGTTTTGATACCGGGCGTCTGCCGCAGCTTGCCAATGATTGCTATGCGCTGCTGGCCTATGAAGACGGTCTGGAGAAGATTCTCGACCTCGCTCATGAAGCCCTGCCGGAACGCCTCTACGATACGGCCTATGCGCTGGCTGTCGAAGTGGCTGCCGCCGATCTGCATGTGGAGCAGGAGGAGCTGGAGTTCCTCCAGATGTTGCGTGACCGCTGGACGCTCGATGAGCTGACCGTTGCCGCCATCGAACGCAGCGCCCGCGTGCGGTTCCGCAAGCTCGATCCTGTTGTTTAGAGCCTGTTCCAAAAGTCATCCTGTGTGGCTGCAAATGGCAATTTGTCTGCGTTCCGGCGCTCATGCAGCTTTTTGTTTCAGGCTCTTAAGCGCTGGTGGCTGCATAGGCTCGGCTTCCTTCATCCAGAACTGTCGAACCTCATCCTGAGCTTGTCGAAGGATCAGCAGTTGAATGCAAAACGGGCGGAAAATCCGCCCGTTTCCTTTGTGGGGTTCAGGAAAATCAGCACACGACCGGGAGCCGTCGTGCCTTGCGCCCTTCCAGAGCAGCGCGCATGATGCGGGCTGCTTCTGCAAATGTGGGCGTTTCCTTCCAGTGTTCGGCATGAATGAAGCCGGTCGGAACGATATCCTTCAGCGCTTCCAGCGTGTGGCGCGGCACCATATCGGTGCAGTTCCACAGGCGACGGAAGACAACGCTGATCCGTGTGACCTTGCCGTTTACCTGAACGGACGGCTCGGTCGTTTCCAGAGCCCAATCTTCATAGGCGTCGACTGCATCCTGGAATGCATGATGCAGATAGATCGGTGCGTGACCGTCATGAAGCGGGGGCAGCAAACTAGACATTTCTGTTTCCTCTCTTCCTATTGGTTCAGCTTTCAGGGGGCATTTGTTGCCAGGTGAATGAATTGGGGCAAACAAATGCATTTTAACAAGAGCCATGAATTGCTCTTCAGTGGTCTATGTGTGCCGTGTCGAAATGGAAGCTCACGAAATACGACAACACATAATTAACCATGATCTACGGAAGAAGGCCTGTTTGGCAAGAGGCGAATTTTTTTTAAATAAGCTTTTATCGGAAAAATAATTCAAACGCATAGGTTGAAATACTGCAATAATAAGCTAGCAAACTGTTGAAATATTATTTTTACTTGACGGTTAAATATGCCGGAAAACGAAGTGTTTTTCGATATTTATTGTTCGGGTGACAGGTTTTGCTCCTGTCATTTGCAGGCGACTGGTATAAAAAGTCATCAAATGAAAATGTGATTGCGGGGCAATGGATATGGCTCAACTGGTTCTGTCGCGTAGGGCTTTTCTGGCGGGGGCGACCGCTTTGGCCGCCGTCGCCGTCTGGCCGCAACGGTCGAATGCGGCTGGTGAGGCGCAGAAAGGCGGGCGGCTGATCGTGGCCGCAGATTCAGAACCGCGCAATCTGAACCCGGCCATCGTTGCGTCCAATGGCGTTTTCTTCGTCGCAAGCAAGGTGGTCGAGCCTCTGGCGGAAGCGTCTTTCGAAGGTGAAAATGGTCTCGCGCCGCGGCTTGCCACGAGCTGGGAAGGTTCGACCGACGGGCTGACGGCGACGTTCCATCTGCGCGAAGGCGTCAAATGGCATGACGGCACGCCTTTCACATCGGCGGATGTGGCATTTTCGGCCATGGAAGTCTGGAAACCGCTGCAAAACCTGGGACGTGTCGTGTTCAAGGCGCTGGAGAAGGTTGAAACGCCGGATGACCTTACCGCCATTTTCCATTTCTCCGAGCCGACGCCTTTCCAGCTTATCCGCAATGCCTTGCCCGCGCTGACCGCGGTGCTGCCGAAGCATGTCTTCGCAGGAACTGACATCATGGCCAATCCGGCCAATGAGAAGCTCGTCGGAACCGGTCCGTTCAAATATGCCGAACACAAGACCGGCGAATATTACCGACTGACGCGTAACGACGATTACTGGGGCGAGGGTGAGCCTTATCTGGATGAGATCGTCTATCGCGTGTTGCCGGACCGTGCCGCAGCGGCAGGCGCGCTGGAGGCCGAAGAAATCGACCTCGCCGCCTTTTCCGCCGTGCCGCTCGCCGATCTGGACCGTATCTCGAAGATTCCCGGCCTCACGGTCATCTCCAAAGGCTATGAAGCGCTGACCTATCAGCTCGTGGTGGAAATCAACCATCGCCGCAAGGAACTGGCGGACCTGAAGGTTCGACAGGCGATCGCTCATGCTATCGACCGCGATTTTGTGGTGAAGACGATTTTCCTCGGTTACGCCAAGACCTCGACCGGTCCTGTGCCGCGTTATGACAGCCAGTTTTATACCGATGATGTGCCATCCTATCCGTTCGACGTCGCGAAGGCGAATGCGCTTCTGGACGAGGCTGGTTACAAGCGGGGCAAGGACGGCACGCGCTTCACGCTCAAGCTTCTTCCTGCGCCTTATTTCAATGAAACGAAACAGTTCGGCGATTATCTGCGTCAGGCGCTTGCGGCTGTCGGCATCGATGCGCGTATTGTCAATAATGACTCCGCCGCGCACCAGAAAGCGGTTTACACCGACCATGACTTCGATCTGGCGATTGCACCGACGGTTTATCGCGGCGATCCGGCCATATCCACGACAATTCTGGTCGAAAGCGGTATCCCGGCAGGCGTGCCGTTTTCCAATCAGGGCGGCTATGCCAATGCTGAACTGGACGCGCTGATCGCCAAAGCCGCACGCGAAATCGATGAGAAAAAGCGCACGACGCTCTATCATCAGTTCCAGCAGATGGTGGAGGCAGATTTGCCACTGATTAACGTGGCGGAATGGGGCTTCATCACCGTTGCCCGTGACCGCGTGAAGAATGTTTCCAACAATCCTCGCTGGGCTGTTTCCAACTGGGCGGATACGTGGCTGGAGCAGTGACGAACCTTTCCGATTGATTGTATCCTGTCATCGTGAAACAGATTCTGGCCCTTTTCCGCAAACGACTGCTCGGCAGCTTCATCGTGCTGCTGATTGTCATTGTCGGCTGCTTCTTCCTGGCAGAAAGCGCGCCGGGGGATGCCGTTGACGCCTATGCCGTGACATTCGGCGGCGATGCGGCAACGATTGACGAAATGCGCGCGCGCTGGGGGCTGGATCAGTCGGTCTGGCATCGGCTCGGGGCCTATCTGGCAGCCCTTGTGCAGGGTAATCTTGGCTGGTCCGTCAGTTTCAACCGGCCCATTCTCGACGTTATACTGGAACGCTTGCCCAACACACTTCTGCTGATGGGGGCGGCGACTGCCTTGTCTTTTGCCGCAGGGTCGCTCCTTGGCATCGTGGCAGGGGCAAAGCCCGGAAGCTTTCGCGACCGGTTTCTCTCCGTGGCATCGCTGATCCTCTATGCGATCCCCGGTTTCTGGCTGGCGCTCGTGCTGGTCATCCTTTTTTCAATCAGGCTGCGCTGGTTGCCGTCGAGCGGCATTGAAACAATTGCTTCCGGCAAGCATGGGCTGGCGCGGGCAGGCGACATTGCAGTTCATCTGGTGCTGCCGGTCGTTTCGCTGGCGGTGATCTATCTGGCACTTTACTTGCGGGTCATGCGCGCCGCCATGGCCGACATATGGCGCATGGATTTCGTGCGCGCCTTGCGGGCAAGGGGCATTTCGCATTCGCGCATTGTCCTGCGCCACGTGGCGCGCAACGCGTTGCTGCCGCTCGTCACTGTACTGGGCCTGCAGGCCGCATCCATGCTCGGCGGCAGCGTGGTGATCGAAAGCGTTTTCGCCGTGCCGGGGCTGGGACGGCTGGCGCAGGAGGCCGTCGCAAGCCGTGACACGCCGCTTCTGCTCGGCGTCATTCTGGTCAGCGCCATCATGGTGATCGTGGTCAATTTCCTGATTGACCTGATCTATCTCTGGCTCGATCCGCGTATCGCGGCCGGAGGCGGCGGAGTATGAACGGGGTGAAATGTTATTTCAGAACGGGTGAGGGTTTAGCAGGTGCAATCCTGCTGGCGCTGCTCGTACTGGCAGCACTTTCCGCACCTCTCATCTTTCCCGCCGATCCTTTAAGCATTGTCTCAACGCCGCTGCTGCAGCCCTTTGACAATACAGATTTTATTCTCGGAACCGACCGGCTTGGACGCAATGTTCTGGCCGAGCTTTTCTATGGTGCGCGCACATCGCTTGGCGTTGGACTGGCTGCTGCCTTGGCCTCAATTATCCTCGGCAGCATCATCGGGACGCTGGCCGGTTTTGCGGGCGGTATCGTCGATGAAGTCCTGATGCGGATCACGGAAGCCTTCCAGACCGTGCCGGGCTTTCTGCTGGCATTGGCGCTGGTCAGCATTGCCGGGCCGACACTGCCGGTGTTGATTGCAGCGATTGCACTTTCAAGCTGGACGCAGGCTGCGCGCCTCACGCGCGGGCAGGTGCTCACAATCCGCGAAAGCGATTACGTGGCTTCCGCCCGCGTCATCGGCATGCATCCGATGGAAATCGCTTTCCGCCAGATACTGCCCAACGCTCTGCCGCCGGTTCTGGCGCTGGTGCCGGTGATCGTCGCTTCCGCCATATTGATTGAAGCGGCTCTGTCCTTTCTGGGGCTGGGCGATCCGAACCGCGTCACCTGGGGCGGCATGATCGCCGAGGGGCGCACGGTCCTGCGTTCCGCACCCTGGCTTTCGATCCTGCCGGGGCTGGCGCTGGCATTGACTGTTGTGGGCGTCTATCTGGCGGGCGAGGGACTGACGAACGCCTTGTCCCGGCGCGAGGTGCAGTCATGACGGTGATCGTCCGGTTGGAGCAGCTTTGCGTGCACTATGGCCGTGAAATGGCGCTGGAGAATATCAATCTTGATGCCCGGCGCGGTGAAACGCTGGCGATCATTGGCGAAAGCGGCTCGGGCAAAAGCACGCTGGCGCTGGCGCTGGCCTCGCTCCTGCCAGCCAACGCACGCATTTCGGGCAATATGGAATGGCCGGAGGACAGGCTGAAGCCGGGACGCGACATTGGCTTCGTGTTTCAGGACCCGGCATCGAGCTTCGATCCGCTGATGACGGTCGGCGCGCAACTTGTCGAGACCATTCGCGCCCATGCGAAAATCGACAAAACAGCAGCGAAAGCCAAAGCAGTCAGCCTTTTACAGCGGGTTCACATTCCGCAACCGGAGCTAAGTTTTTCGCGCTATCCGCACCAGTTTTCGGGCGGGCAGAAACAGCGCATCGCAATTGCGCTCGCCATTGCCGCGGGTCCGCGCCTGCTGATCGCGGATGAGCCGACAAGCGCGCTCGACACCATCGTGCAGAAAGAGATTGTTTCTCTCCTGCGCGAACTGGTGCGCACTGATGGGATGACGCTGATCTTCATTACCCATGACATCGCGTTGGCATCGGGACTGGCGGATCGCATCGCGGTTTTCCGGCGGGGTGTGCTGGTGGAACTTGGCCTCGCTCGAACGATCATTTCTGACCCACAAACAGATTATACGAAGGCTCTGATTGCGGCCGTGCCGGTGCTGGAGGCAGCCCATGGTTGATCCGATTCTGAAGGCCGACGATCTCATTTTACGCTATGGCGACGCCCTTGCGCTCAATGGTGTCAGCCTCACGATCCAGCCGGCCGAGACACTGGCGCTGGTCGGTCCGTCTGGCAGCGGCAAGTCCACGCTGGCGCGGGCACTGCTGCGGCTTCACCCGCTTGCAAGCGGTACAATCCGTTTTGAAGGCGAGGACTGGCTGGCGCTCAAAGGGGCCGGTCTCCGCAAGCAACGGGCGCGCATGCAGATGGTGTTTCAGGACCCGCTCTCAGCCTTCAATCCGCGTGCGAACGTCTATGATCTCTTACGCGAACCGCTGCGCATCCACGGGCTGAAACGCGATATTGCCAGCCTTCTGCAAACGGTCGGGCTTGATCCAGCACTGGCACGGCGCGGCGTCCATGAGATTTCCGGTGGGCAGCGCCAGCGCGTCGCGATTGCGCGGGCGCTTGCAACTGCTCCGTCGCTGATCGTGCTGGACGAGGCGGTTTCGGCGCTCGATGTCACCGTGCGCGGCGCCATTCTCAACCTGCTGCGGGATATACAGAAAGCCGAACAGACGGCCTATCTCTTCATCACGCATGATCTCGCCGTGGCAGCGCAAATGGCGGATCGTATCGCGGTGATGGAGCGTGGGCGGATTGTCGAATGCCGCCCGACGCGGGAACTGCTGGCGGCACCGCAAACGCCTGTCACCAAAGCGTTGATCCAAGCGGTGCCGCGATTGTCTGTTTAAGCCTTGCCCAGTTCCACCGAACGCTTGCGGGCAGCCTCCACGGCTTCGGCCACCAGCGTCTTGAGCCGGTCGCCGCCCATCAGAACTTCGAGTGCGGCAGCGGTGGTGCCGTTCGGGCTTGTCACCTGTTCGCGCAGCTTTGACGGCGTGTCCGTGCTGGCATCGGCCAGCGCGCCTGCACCCATTACGGTTTGCATGGCCAGAAGTGCGGCCGTTTCATGCGGCAGACCGGCGGTCACACCGGCATCGGTCAGCGCCTCGATGAAGTGGAACACATAGGCAGGCCCGGAACCCGAAACAGCGGTTACGACGTCCATAAGCGCTTCATCATCCACACTTGCGACCTTGCCGGATGTCTCAAGCAGGCGCGCGACGAAGGCTTCGTTCTCGTCGCTCACATTGGCGTTCTTGTAGGTGACGAGCATCCCCTTGCCGATGGCGGCAGGCGTGTTGGGCATGCAGCGTAGCACGGCTGCATCGTGACCAAGCTTGCTTTCAAAAAGGGCGACCGGAATACCCGCGGCAACGCTGACGAAAGTGGCGGCGGGTGCGAAGCGCTTATAGGCTGGCAGAACCTGTGCCATGACCTGCGGCTTGACCGCCACGAGAACCATGCGCGGCTTCAGATCGCCGGGGAGGGCTTCAGCATCGGCAAAGGCATGGACGCCAGCACCGGCAGCGCGATCACGAAGCGCTTCGGTCGGCTCCACGACATACACGTCTTTCGCCTTGAGGATACCGCTATCGAGCCAGCCTTTCAGCATGGCGAAGCCCATATTGCCGCAACCGACCAGAATTACCGTGTCATGCATGTTGATTGTTCCACCTTTGGATTTCATTGGGACATGGTCCGCGATGGTATAGCCCTGCCTTATTACGCTGCGCAAGTATATGCGGCGTATCCACGAATTTCTGAGGTTAAATCATTGATCGCCCAAAATATATCGACCAATATGAACCAAAGTTGAGTGAAGCTTCGGAGGGGAAGAATGGATCCGGCTTTGACAACGGGTGTGCCGCCAGCCGAAGCCTTTGGCCATGTCCGCATCATCATAGGCATGATCCTGGGCCTTTGCGTTTCACGCCTTTTGACTGGATTGGCACGCTTTATCCAGCATCCCGGCAAACAGAAAATTTATCCGGTCCATCTGGCTTGGGTGGGTTTCATCCTGCTTTCGGTCATCCATTTCTGGTGGTTCGAGTTCAGCTTGCGAACCATTCCGCTCTGGACTTTCGAGAAGTATCTGTTCGTAATCTTCTATGCCGGATTGTATTTCCTGCTCTGCACGCTGCTCTTCCCCGACAGTATGGAAGAATATACCGGCTATCGCGATTACTTCATTTCCCGGCGCAAGTGGTTTTTCGGCATTCTGGCATTGGTCTATGTGGCTGATTTCATCGATACGCTGCTGAAAGGAGCGGACCACTATCGGGTCTATGGGATCGAATATCCGATTCAGGTCGCTTGCTTCATCCTGTTCAGTCTGATCGCGGTGTTCTGGGGTAACCGGCGTTATCACGCGGTTTTCGCCGCCGTTGCGCTGGTTTACCAGATCACTTTCACACTGCGCCATTTCGCAACGTTGAGTTAGAGAATGTCTCCCAGAAGTGGGCCGCTCTACGACTGCTTTTCGGCATTGCGCCGGGTTTCCGCGTCCACGATTTCGCGGAACTGGCGCAGCAGCGGGTGGCGTGCCGTCTGCTTGACGCCGTAATCGAGATTGAACGCATAATCGAAATCCGGCGGATTGAGCCCGATATTATGCTGCATCATGGTTTCGAGCTTGTCGAAGCCCTTGGCAAAAATAGCTTCCGTCGATTTGCCTTCGCTGTAATCCGCCCAAAGCTCCATGATTTCTGCGCTGAGATCATCCGGCAGCGGGGCACACAGCGTCATCAGGTCGGCTTTTTCGCGCTCGGCTCGTCCATCATCGGCGGATTGATGGATAGCGGGTACATCGCCGGAAATCGCCTCGCCCAGATCGTGGATGATGCACATCTTGATGAGTTTCAGCCGGTCGCAATCGCCCAGCTCCCTGTCGAACAGCGTCACCAGCAGGCATAGCCGCCAGCTATGTTCGGCTGTGCTTTCCGGTCGGCCCTGAGAGGTATGGCCGGAACGCAAAGTGCTTTTCAGCCGTTCTGCATGTTGGATAAACTGGATTATGCCGCCAAGCCGGGCTGGATCGATCGGGTATTCCGTTTCGGCTTTCATGGCTGTCTCCTGATTTATCTGTATGAATCAATACATATAATTGCAATTTTAACGGTTTGTTTGCCATGATGAATATTAATCTGGATCAATAGCCACGGGTGAAAAGCGGGACGGAGCGATGGTAGAAAGGGACGGAGAGAGGAGACGTGCGGCTGTGCGCCCACTTCTAGCCTATGCGCCGGAATTCCTTGAGCCTGCGCCGTCCGTCCGTGCGACCGGAAACAATGACGAAGACCGCGAGCATCAAAAGCGCCGCGAGGAATTGCTCCGCCGCAAACAGGATTTGTTAGACGCCGAAGAGAGTGAGCGGGTCGATCCGAAGGCGGATATGCAGGGCCGGATGAATGCCGTGCGGGAGGCTCTGCAAGCCAATCTTGATGGTGCGCCGATCAAGGAACCATCCGCGTCGGAATCATCTGTATCAGCCGCCGTTCCGAAGCTTGAAAAGCCGATGCAATTGCCGCGCCGCAGGCGTCGCTGGGGGCTTCTGGCCGGTTTCACGATACTGGGCGGAATTATCGGAACCACATATGCTGTTCTGGAGCCGCCCCAATATGGCGCGACGGCATCCTTGCAGGTTTTTCCACCGGAACGGCGCAGCGAAATTGCCTCGAATGTTGTTCTTGAGCGCGCCGCACAGATGGCGCGCATCGAACGTGCAGCCGATCTCGGCGCGCCTTCCTTTCTGGAAGAATTGCGCTTTCGCCTGACCCGATTGTTGCCCGAAGATCAACAGTCTCCAGCCGTGGCCGGACATAAAAAGATGTCGGGCGCGCAATTGCTGCGCCAGCGTCTTGATTTTACACAGGCGCTTGACAGTGGCACGGTCAATGTGGAGGCCACGGCTGACAGGCCGGAAACGGCAGCACTTTTGGCCAATGCCGTTGCGCAGGCGTTTCGCGATCATCTGCAGGGCAGCGGAGAGTTGAACGGGGTTGAGGGTGATCTTCCGGCGCGTCTGCAAAGTCTGGAGGCCGATGCAGAAGCGGCGCAGCAGGCGGCAGGGGCTTTTCGCGTCAGCCGGAATTTTGGCGATGATGACAACAAAGCCGCACTTCAACGCGAGTTCGCCGACAGCAAGGCCGAGACAGCGCGCATCGCAGCGGAGGCCAACAGCCTGAACGGCGCGACCGCCGAGAGCCTCGCCGGCAAGGGCGTGCCCGAATCCATGCGTTCCGGAGCACTGGGCGCAATGGTGGAGCGGTATCGCGCCGCAGGGCAGGGGGCTGAAACGAGCCAGATCGAAGCGGAAATCGACAAGGAGATTTCCAGCCAGCGTAGCCTGTTACAGGCAGATCTTAAGAATGCGGTCGAACGTGAGCAAAAGGCAGCGGCTGCCATTGCCGGTTTGGGTTCGGCGCCCGCAACAGATGAAGACAAAGCCCGGCTGCAAATGCTGGAACGGGATGCGGCGGCAAAGCAGGCACTCTTTGAAGATTTGCAGATGCGTGCGGCACGGGGCGAGCCTGCCTCGGCGGGGTCTGCTGCGACAGTGCGGATTGTTACGCCAGCCATGGCGGAACCGAACCCGCGCAATCTCTCCCCGCAAGGGGTTGTCGCCCTTGGATTGCTGGGCGGGTTTTTGCTTGGTCTTCTTTCGATGATGCTGGCCGGTCGCAAGCCCCGATCGTCCGCCAGAAGCGAAGCCGAGCCGGACGAGGTTCTGGAACCCTACGGCGAAACCCGGCTTGCTGCCGTTATCCGCGAAGCCAATGCGCGCTGGGAGGCCGAGAATGAAGGCGCCAACCGCACCACGGAAAATGCCGCCCTCGGTCGTGCCATCGACGACGTGCGTTCGTCCCGTATCACGAGGCCCTAACTGGTTCTTGCAGGACTTTGCGTTCTGAAACTTCATAAAATCCTGCATTGTCGCGCATTCGCCAATTGTCATCGGGCGTCATGACGCTTATGGGCATGTGTACGAAAAAGATGTCGTGTATCTCCCAGACACTTAAGCCCGATATCACAAAAGAACGGAGCGCTCGCTATGGCTCAATTGATTGATGGCAAGAAGCTCGCCGAGGATGTGGTTTCCACGGTGAAGCGCGAGACGGAAAAGCTTGTGGCCGCAACCGGCATTGTGCCCGGCATCGCGGTGGTTATTGTCGGCGAAGACCCGGCAAGTCAGGTTTATGTCGCTTCCAAGAGCAAGAAGGCCAAGGAATGCGGTTTCCACTCGGTGCAGCACGATCTGCCGGAAACGGCGTCGGAGCAGGAGCTTCTCGACCTGATCGAGAGCCTGAACAACGATCCCGCCATTCATGGTATTCTGGTGCAATTGCCGCTGCCGAAGCACATCGATTCAGGCCGGGTGATCCAGACTATTTCACCCGACAAGGATGTGGATGGCTTTCACTTCATCAATGTCGGCAAGCTTGGCACCGGCGAGGTCGAAACGGCTTTCGTTCCCTGCACGCCAGCGGGCGCGATGATTATGATCGAGCGCGTTCATGGCCGTGATCTTTCGGGTCTCAACGCTGTGGTGATCGGGCGTTCCAACATTGTTGGCAAGCCGATGTTCAATCTTCTGCTTGCAGCCAACGCGACGGTTACGGTTGCGCACAGCCGCACGAAAGACCTGCCCGCGATTGCCCGCACGGCAGATATTCTGGTGGCGGCGGTCGGACGCCAGCAAATGGTCAAAGGCGATTGGGTCAAGCCGGGCGCGACGGTGATCGATGTCGGTATCAATCGCATTCCGGCTCCTGAACGGGGTGAAGGCAAGACACGACTGGTCGGCGATGTCGATTTTGCCGAAGCCGAAAAGGTCGCCGGAGCAATCACGCCGGTTCCGGGCGGTGTCGGTCCGATGACCATCGCCATGCTGATGGCAAACACGCTTACCTCGGCGTGCCGCACTGCTGGCGTGAAAAAGCCAGTTTTTTGACACAATTCAACTGTGCTTTTTGCGTAAGTTTATTCCGGTTTTGATGGTTTGAGAGGCAAAACAGCTTAAATCGCTGTTTTGCCTTAATTCCATTCCGGCCGTTTTCAGAACACCGAAGCGCCTTCGTCAGCCCGTCCGGCGATCTGGCGGAAGGCGCGGAACAATTCGCGTCCCATGCCATGTTCGTTGCCGGAAAGATCAGGGCGATCTTCACCGCGATCATTCAGCAGCATCACATTGACGAGAACTTCCAGAGTGCCGTTTACGGCATCCAGACGAATGACATCGCCATCGCGGATTTTTCCGATGACGCCTCCATCAAGTGCTTCCGGCGTGACATGGATGGCGGACGGAACCTTGCCTGATGCACCGGACAAACGACCGTCGGTGACGAGGGCCACACGCTGGCCGCGATCCTGCAGAATGCCCAGAACCGTCATCAGCTTGTGGAGTTCCGGCATACCATTGGCTTTCGGACCCTGATAGCGGACCACGGCGATAAAATCGCCAGTCAGTTCGCCAGCCTTGAACGCGGCCTGCATCTCCGCCTGATCGTTGAAAACCTTGGCGGGTGCTTCAATGACCTGGCGCTCCGGCTTCACGGCGGAAACCTTGATGATAGCATTGCCGATATTGCCGGTCAGAACCTTGAGGCCGCCGCTCGGCTGGAATGGCGCATGGATCTTGGCCAGAACCTTGTCGTCGCCGCTCTTTTCCGGCACCGGCTCGCGCACGACGGTGCCATCGAGACCAAGCTTCGGTTCAATGGCGTAAGGACGCAGACCTTCGCCGAACACGGTGCGCACATCTTCATGCAGGATGCCGCCATCGAGTAGTTCGCGGATCAGGAAGCCCATGCCGCCAGCGGCATGGAAATGATTCACATCGGCAAGGCCGTTCGGATAGACGCGGGCGAGAAGCGGCACCACATCCGAAATTTCCGAAATATCGTGCCATGTCAGCTTGATACCGGCGGCGGCTGCCATGGCGATCAGGTGGATGGTATGGTTGGTCGAGCCGCCGGTCGCATTGAGACCAATGACGCCATTGACGAAGGAACGCTCATCCAGCATCTCGCCGACCGGCGTATATTCATTGCCGCAGGCTGTGATAGCGAGCGCGCGTTTGGCGGCTTCGCGGGTCAAGGCGTCGCGCAGCGGCGTGCCCGGATTGATAAAGGATGCACCTGGCAGATGCAGGCCCATGATTTCCATCAGCATCTGGTTGGAATTGGCGGTGCCGTAGAACGTGCAGGTGCCGGGGCCGTGATAGGACTTCGATTCCGATTCCAGCAACTCGGCGCGCCCGACCTTACCTTCGGCATAGAGCTGGCGGGTCTTGGCTTTTTCGTCGTTCGGCAGGCCGCTGGTCATCGGCCCGGCAGGCACGAACACGGCGGGCAGGTGGCCGAAGGTCAGCGCACCAATGATGAGACCGGGAACGATCTTGTCGCAGACGCCGAGATAGACGGCCGCATCGAACATATCGTGCGACAGGCCGACGGCGGTTGCCATCGCAATCACTTCGCGGGAGAACAGCGACAGTTCCATGCCCGCAAAACCCTGCGTGACACCATCGCACATGGCAGGCACGCCGCCCGCCACCTGCGCCACGCCGCCTGCTTCGCGCGCAGCCTGCTTGATAAGCTGCGGGAAGGTTTCGAAGGGCTGATGCGCCGACAGCATGTCGTTATAGGCGGTGATGATGCCGAGGTTTGGAATCTCGTCGCCGATCAGCGCCGCCTTGTCGTGCGGGCCGCAGGCGGCAAAACCATGCGCGAGATTGGCACAGCCCAGAACGGCGCGCTTTGGCTTGTTGGATGAAGCCTCGCGCACACGGCCAAGATAGGCTTCGCGTGTCGGCTTGGACCGTTCGCGAATGCGCGCGGTGATTTCCTGAATGCGTTTATGTGCCGTCTCGGTGGGCATGGGTATCACCTGTGCCAATCTGGCTTGAATCGAATTTAACTTGTCCAGTAGAGCTGGATCGGTGTGCGTGCATGGTGGAAGACTGCCCGCACGGGCATTTCATTCTCGTCATCGCCGGAAAGCGCCTTTTCCAGCGTTGCCTGCTTGGCGGCGCCTTCGATATGCAGAACCAGCATGTCGGCTTCGGCAATAATGGGAAGGGTCAGGGTGAGGCGTTTTTCGCCAGCGCCCTCGGCATGGATAGGCAGCACAAGCGCCTTTGTTTCCGGGTTGATCGCCTGATCCAGCCGGTCGGCACCAGGAAAGAAGGAGGCAGTATGACCGTCATTGCCCATGCCAAGCACCACCACGTCGAAAGGACGACGCAACGCATCGATGCGGCTGGAGGCAGCAAGCGCCGCCGTTTCGGCCGTCGCCGCCGGATTGTAGAGGCCGACGAACCTGGCTACGCCCGCATGATCGCGCAAAAGATGCTCACGCACCAGCTTTTCGTTGGAACGGTCGCTGTCGACGGGTACGAAACGCTCGTCAACGAGAGTGATCGTGACGAGGTTCCAGTCGATCATCTTGCGTGATAGCACCTCGAACAGTCTCAACGGCGTGGTGCCGCCGGAGACGGCCAGCGTGGCCTGCCCCCGCTCAGCGATTGCGGCTGCCAGCTTGATTGCAATTGCCTCAGAAAGCGATTGCGCCAGTTCCGTTCCGCTGGTGAAGTCGTGACGTTCGATGTTCATTCCATTCCTTTCCAAAGCAGAAACCAGAGCGGTTCCAATCGGATAAAATCGTGAAGCCGCTCTATCTCTTTGTTTTTCGCATTATCCTACGCAAAACCGCTGCGCACTTTTGCTGGAAATGCTTAGAGCGCGTTTCGATCTGATTGGATCAGATCGGCGCTCTATCTCTTTATTTTGACGCGCATCTTTTCCGAAAACCGTTTCACACTTTTCGGGATGCGCTCTAGAGGCTTTCGTGCCATGTGCGTCCGTCACGCTCGATAAGCGCGATGGACGATGACGGCCCCCATGTTCCTGCCGTGTAGCCCTGTACGGGCTGGCTGTTCAATTCCCATCCCTGAAGGATCGGATCGACCCAGCGCCAAGCAGCCTCGACTTCATCGCGGCGCATGAAGAGGGTCTGGTTGCCGCGAACGACATCCATGATGAGACGTTCATAGGCATCCGGATTGCGTTCGCTGAAGGAGGCGGCAAAGCTCATGTCGAGCGGCACGTGACGCAGGCGCATGCCGCCCGGACCCGGGTCCTTGATCATCAGCCACTGCTTCACGCCTTCATCCGGCTGGAGACGAATGACGAGCTGGTTGGCCACCACCTTGCCAGCGCTTTCACCGAAGATGGAATGCGGGATCGGCTTGAAGGTAACAACGATTTCTGAAACGCGCGTGGCAAGACGCTTGCCGGTGCGCAGATAGAAAGGCACACCTGCCCAGCGCCAGTTGGCAATTTCAGCCTTCAGCGCCACAAAGGTTTCAGTATTGCTGGTCTCGCTCTCAAGGTCTTCCAGATAGCCGCGCACCGGGCCGCCAGCCGAAGCACCGGCGCGATACTGACCGCGTACCGTCATGTCTTCGACATTGAGGTTGGTAATCGGCTTCAACGAGCGCAGAACCTTGACTTTTTCATCATGGACGGCATCGGCTTCAATCGATGAAGGGGGCTCCATCGCAACGAGGCAGAGAAGCTGGAGAATGTGGTTCTGCACCATGTCGCGCAGCGCGCCCGCCTTGTCGTAATAGCCCGCGCGGCCTTCCAGGCCGACGGCTTCTGCGACGGTGATCTGCACATGGTCGATATGGGCGGAGTTCCACAGCGGCTCATAGAGCGCATTGGCAAAGCGCAGCGCCATCAGGTTCTGCACGGTTTCCTTGCCGAGATAATGGTCGATGCGGAAGATCTGGTCTTCGCGGAAAACGCTGCCCAGCGTATCGTTGAGCGCCATGGCGGATTCCAGATCGCGGCCGATCGGCTTTTCCACGATGATGCGCGTATCACGGGTAATCAGGCCATGCGTCTTCAGACGGGTGGCGATATCGCCGAAGAGCGTCGGGCTGACGGCGAGATAAAAAGCGCGAATCTTTTCCGGCTTCTTGCCAATCAGGGTCTTGAGCGCATCCCAGCCCTCTTCGGACTTGGCGTCGACAGCCACATAGCTGAGGCGGGCGAGAAACTTGTCGACTTCCTTCTCGTCGACTTCCGTGGCCTTCACATGTTCATGAATGGCATCCCGTGCGAACTGCCGATATTCGTCATCGGTCATGGCGCTGCGCGATGCGCCGATGATGCGCGTCGGGTCGGTGAGCTGGCCTGCACGCTGACGCTGATACAGTGCCGGAATGAGCTTGCGTTCGGCAAGATCGCCGGAACCGCCGAACACGATGCAGTCGAAAGGCTCTACCGGAATTGTCTGGCTGGTCATCTATCGCTCTCTTCTCTTCTTGCGCAAATCAGTCTGCTTGTGGGCAGCATGCGATTTTCACGCTGCCCTTGTCTATTATCTAATCGATTTAAATTCAACAGTCGCAATGCCGCATTCTCGCGAAATTGAAGGCGCCCTGCCATAATTGACGGATTAACGGCTTGTGCACACATGACATGTTCATCTTAAGGCCATATTGGAACAAACAATCTGGATTCAAGTGATTTGGCCAAGTTGGACGGTATCTTGGTTCTGCCAAAGGAGAATGACATGAAGAGGCTGCAGGATAAGGTCGCAATCATCACCGGTGCCGGTTCGGGCTTCGGTTCAGGCATGGCGCGCCGATTTGCAGCCGAAGGTGCAAAGGTCATCCTCGCTGATGTGAACGTAAAACGTGTCGAGGATGAACTTGCCGATATTGGCAAGAACGCCCTTTCCGTGCAGGCGGATGTATCGCGCAAGGACGACATGGAGCGCGTGGCGCGCACGGCCTTCGAAGCGTTCGGCCGCATCGACATCATGGTCAACAATGCCGGTTTTACGCATCGCAACATGCCTCTGACGGAAGTAACGGAGGACAGTTTCGACCTGATCTCGTCCGTGAATATGAAGGCGCTTTATTATTCGACCCAGATCGTTGCGCCGATCATGGAGCATCAGGGCGGCGGCGTCATCATCAATACGGCTTCGGCAACCGCGCTGCGCCCGCGCAAGGGCCTCGTCTGGTACAGCGCGTCCAAGGGCTGGATCATTAGCGCGACCAAGGCGATGGCGCTGGAACTTGCGGACAAGAATATCCGCGTGAACTGCATCTGCCCGGCTGAAAGCGACGGTGAGGCATTGAAGCTGTTTCTGGAGGAAGACACCCCGGAAGCGCGTGCCGCGCTCAAGGCGACTATTCCTCTCGACCGGTTTTCGACGCCGGAGGATGTGGCAGAGGCTGCACTCTGGCTGGCCTCGGATGCCGCCTCCATGGTGACGGGGACGGCACTTAATATCGACGGTGGTTACTCAATCTGAGATTGCGGCTCTGGCGGCCTGCAAATGGCGTTGTTTTGCGCTTCCGGTGCTCATGTACCTAAAAGTACACTCCGCTCCGGTTCTCAAACTCCACCATTTTCGGCTCGCCATAACCACAATCTACCAATCTAGCTGTTGGCTTCGGCAAGGAAGCTATCAAAAATGGCTTCCAGCCGACTGTGCCGTTCAGCGGCCATCAGCTTTCCGGTTTCCGTCTTGAAGCCGGAGGCGAGGCCGAACAGTTTCGTGCGGAAATGATCGAGCGCAAAGCGCTTGTCATCCAGCGGGCGGTTTTCGGCGTGCGGGTCGCGCCAGTCATAAAGCGCACTGCCCATGCGGCCCGCAATGTAGAAACACCGGGCAGCACCGATGACGCCGATGGCGTCGAGCCGGTCGGCATCCTGCAGTATCTTCGCTTCTGTCGTGACGGGCTCGATATTGGCCGAAAAACTGTGCGCCTCGATGGCATGGGCGGCGAGGCCGATGCGCGCGTCATTCCAGCCGAGGTTCCGCAGCAAGGTTGTTGCCTTTTCCGCCGCCAGTCGCGAAGCGCGGTTTCTGTCAGGCGAATTCTTCTCCACACTCACGCAGTCATGCAGCAGGGCCGCGGCGCAAAGAACTTCGGCGTCGCCGCCTTCCTGGCGCTGGATCGCAGCAGCATTTTTCCAGACGCGGGCAAGGTGAGACAGATCGTGCGACCCGTCCTCGCCATGTTCGAGCGCGTGGGGCAGAAGGCTTTCGGCAAGCGTTGCAAAAGGCGCGAAGATATGTGCTGTCATCCTGGTTCTGCCGTGGGTTTTGGGGATTCGGAGGATGACGGAAACTACGGGTTCTTGCGCAGGACGGTCCAGTTATAAAATGCGCCGAGAGCCATAATCAGGCATGTGCCGAGGAATACGGACCGCATACCGAAGTGACCGCCGACAAAGCCGCCAGCGACGGGACCGGCAACTTGGCCGACATATTGAGCTGAGACGGAATAGCCCAGAATGCCGCCTGCCACGCGGTCGGGCACATTGTGCCGGATGACGCTGGTGATGCAGGGCAGCAATCCGCCCAGCGCCAGCCCCATCAGAAAACGCAGGCCGATCAGTTGCCAGGCTTCCGTTACGAAAGCCTGCGGGATCAGAAGCAGCGCGGAAACTGACAGTGCCCCGATGATGACGCGCGTATGGCCGATGCGGTCGGCAAGGCGGCCCAGCCGTGAGGACGACATAATGCTGCCGAGCGCGGCAGCAGCCATCACCACACCGGAGATGAGTGTCACTTTCGTCTGGTCGTCCATGAGCTGGATCACATAGACGGTGATGATCGGCTCGATCGACATATTGGCGAAAAGCAGCAGCATGCCCGTCACCAGCATGGCGACAACCGGCTTCCTGTCAGGGATGGCAGCCCAGATGGATTCCGCCTTCTGCTCCCTGGTCGGCTTCGGCGGCTTGCGCTCTTCGCGGATCAGGAATGTGGTGGCCAGAAAAGTGAGGAAAATCACGCCGCCCGCCAGCCAGAAGGTTGCGCGAATGCCGATCAGTGGCGGCAATGCGCCGCCGAGCAAGGGGCCAGCCAGATTGCCCGCCATGATGCCAGCCGAAAGCGCGCCCAGCGCCCAACCGGTCTTTTCCTTTGGCGTCTGTGTGGCGACGAGGATCATCGAGCCGGACGAATAGCCGCCCGCAATGCCCACGAACAGGCGCAGCGCCACCAGTTGCCAGACGCTCGTCACCATGCCGATCAGCGACATGGCGATGGCCATGCCAAGGCTGGCGCGGATGAGCATCAGCTTGCGCCCGTATCGGTCGCCAAGCCTGCCCCACAGCGGTGCGACGAAGGCTGCGGCCAGAAAAGTAGCGCCGTAGGCGACGCCCGACCACTGCACGATTGCCGCATGATCGGTGACGCCCAATTGTTCCACATAGAGCGGCAGGAAGGGGAGGAGCAGCGACATGGCAATGAGCGTCGTGAACGAACCGATGAGGCAGATCAACAGATTCTGCTTCCAGTAGCGTTCGTGGTTTTCCTCAGTGGCCACATTTTCCTGGCGGGCTGTGGCGACGGTTTCGTCGCTTGCAGCGGCTTGGGCGGTGCTCATGTCATGTCTCGCGATTGCAATGTATTCCATTTTGGGATACCAAAACGGTATGCATGAATGCGCCTGTCGAAACGACTTGTCAATTGCAGCGCTAATCGAAAATGGAGAATGGTCGCCAATGTCACAGATGAGGCAGGTTGAAACGCAGCTTCGCGACATGATCCTCGGCCTGGAACTGGGGCCGGGCGAACGTTTGACCGAGCGTTGGATCGAGGCGCAGTTTGAAGCCTCACGCACGCCGATCCGGGCAGCACTTTTGCGGCTGGAGGCGGAAGGACTGATCTGTCGCGAAGGGCGCGGCTGGACGGTTTCGCCGATAAATCTCAGCGAAATCGAACAGATCGGTGTCTATCGTGAAGCGTTGGAAATTGCTGCGCTGAAGCTCACCTGTGCGCTTGAAGATCGCAGCGGCGTTGAGCTGATTCTGGCGATGCTGGATAGCTGCGATGCCGACACGTCGCGCGAGGAATGGCACCGGATCGGCATGGATTTTCATATCGAGCTGGCGCGGCTGTCCGGCAACGAGTTTCTCAGCCGTGGCGTGCGCGATGCCATGCAGCGCCTCTCACGGGCGCGCTGGCTGGAGGTGCGCGACGAGGCGGCGCTCGCTCGCGCATGGGCCGAACACCGCGCTATTCTCGACGCGGTGCGCGAAGGAAATGCCGACAAGGCGACGGCGTTGATGAGCGCGCATCTGGACGGCAGCCGCAGCCGCCTCGTCAGCAATCTGCACGAGGACCGCCGCGGCCTCAAGGCGCGAGGTTTTGCTGTCATCAGCGCGTAACACGGTTACCGCCATTCGGGCAGCTTATGGCCGTCGCGTGAATAATATTGCATGCGCCCGTCACCGATGCCGATATCCCGCAGGATGTATTCCGGCGAATGTTCGGTAATGACGATATGAGTACGTTTGCGCGAAAACAAGCGGGAGAACAGCGCGCTCCAGCCGCTTTCCGATCCGTGGCTGACCGTGGGCGCTGTGGCGGTTGTGCAGGCAGAATCGAGGTTTTTCATGATCTCACCTATCGAATGAAGCGGCTGTGGGAGGCAGCTACTTGTTAAACTGTGCCTATAGGTATGCGCCCGAAAACCTTTGTTTTCCAATCGAACCTCGATTAGTATGCATAAGGAGGACTTATGCATAATGACGACAGCGCTTCCCCCTTTATCGGCCATTCGCGTTTTTGAATCCGCCGCCCGCCATGCAAGTTTTACCCGCGCTGCGGAGGAGCTGGGCATGACGCAGGCTGCGGTCAGTTATCAGATCAAGATCTTGGAGGAGCGCGTCGGCGCGCCCCTGTTTCTGCGTATGCCGCGACAGGTGGAACTGACTGAACTTGGCAAGCAGCTTGCGCCCGCGATCACGGAAGCGTTCGAGACAATGCGCAATGCCTTTGCCAGCCTGCGGGAAGATGCGGAGGGCACGCTTTCGATCAGCGTGCTCGCCACTTTTGCCGCCAATTGGCTGGCGCATCGGCTTGGCTCGTTCCAGATGCGGCATCCGTCGCTCGCGGTCAGGCTCGATACGTCCGACAGCGTCATTGATTTCGCAACGTCCAATGTGGATATCGCAATCAGAAGCGGTTTCGGTAAATGGCCGGGCCTGGAAGCGCATCAGCTCATCAAGGCGAGTTTCACGCCCATGCTGAGTCCGGCTCTGGCCGCAACCATCGGCGGAGTGAAGGAACCTGCCGATCTGCTGCGGCTTAAGATCATCGACGCGAGCGACACGTGGTGGAAAATCTGGTTCAAGGCGGCGGGGATCGAAAACCCGCAATTGCAGGGCAATACGCAGAGCCGCCTCGGAGCGCAGCATATTGAAGGGCGAGCGACGGTCGCGGGGCAGGGCGTGGGCATTCTCACGCCTGCTTTCCACCAGATCGAAATCGCCACCGGCCAGCTTATCCAGCCTTTCGACATTCTTGGCGATGATGGACGCGCTTATTGGCTCGTGTACCCCAAATCCCGTCGCAATACGCCCAAGGTGCGCGCATTCAGGGAATGGATATTGAGCGAGCTCGACTGCGGATAGACTGTAGCCCGGACAGGCTCAATCTTTCGATACGGCGAGGAAAACCGCGTGCTGGGCGTCATAGGCACGCTTGAAGGCAGGGCGGGCTTCGCCGCGCGCGACATAGGCTGCAAGGTTCGGGTAGTCGTTCAATATGCCTGAACTCTTCAGCCTTCGCAGCACGGTCACCATCAGAAGATCACCGGCGCTGAACGCGCCCTCCAGCCAGTCATTGTTGCCGAGACGGGCGGAAAGTGCATCCAGTCTTTTGCGGATACGCGCTTCCATGATGGGCATACGCTGCTCATGCCAGCTTTCCCGCCGTTCCACGAAGCCGGCCGTTTCCCGCTCGATGATCACCGGTTCGATGGTGTTGTGCGCGGCGAACATCCATGTGATGGCGCGTGCCCGGCCATTGACGTCATCCGGCAGAAGGCCGGGGTTCTGTTCCGCAATATGAAGCACGATCGCGCCGGATTCAAACAGCGCCAGATCGCCCTCTTCATAGGTGGGTATCTGCCCGAAGGGTTGAAGATCAAGATGGGGGCTGGCTTTCATCGCCTCAAACGAGACGAGGCGCACATCATAGTCCTGCCCGGTCTCTTCAAGCGCCCATCGAACAGGCATGTCCCGCGCCATTCCCCGGCCGTGATCAGGCGAATTTTCAAATGCGGTGATGACGGGACGTGCCGGACTGTTGCCGCTGGTGGACGCATTTTTCATGATGGCTCCTCCTCAATGTCGCGTTTATTCCCCCCGGATGTAAACCGATACCTCCTGGTTTCGGTTGCAGTCTTCTGCTGCCTCTTTCCGTCCGGAACAGCCAGATTAAACCCATTCATGAAATAATACCGACCAGTTGGTATGTTGTCAATGCAAGGAAGGAAGGTGAGAAGAGGGAGAATGGGGAGGGGAAGGAGACGAGAAGCAAAGGTAGAAGGATGAAGCCGGGAAGTGGCGGTGCAACGGTGGGAGCAGGCGAAAGAAGGAGCGGATTGGTGCGGTTTGGATTTAAACCGATCACGGAACAGCAGCCAATCTTGTGGCCTTCTCCATGCGTCAATCTCCCCATTTACGTCGCGACGATTGGTTTCGTGGGAGGAATTTGTTCCATCGTATAAGAGCCAAAATATCGGGCATTCAAATTTTTTTCTGCCGAATGTCACATACGGCATTGCTGTCTCGTCATGTCTATCGAACCCCTTGAACCGAAAGGAACGATACCATGACCCCTCTGCTCAACCCGTTCAATGTTGCCCCTGCCACGATGAAGTCCTGGATGAACGCTTCGATGACGATCGCATCCAGTCTGGAAGCGAGCCTGATCGAGCTTGTCAAAATCCGCTCATCGCAGATTAACGCCTGCGCCAATTGCATCAATATGCATACGCTTGAAGCACGCTCTCTTGGCGAGACCGAACAACGCATCTATTTGTTATCGGCATGGCGGGAAGCACCGTGCTACTCTGAGCGCGAACGTGCGGCTCTGGGATGGGTCGACGCGCTGACCCGCCTGTCGCAAGGCCATGATCTGGAAGGCGCCCGCACTGCCATGCAGGCACAGTTCACTGAGGAGGAGCAAGTGAACCTTACGCTGATGATCAACATCATCAATGGATGGAACCGCATGGCGGTTGGCTTTGGTCTCTGGTTCGAACCGGAAGCCAAGAAGCCAGCAGTAAAGGCAGCCGTCTGATGGTCGACATATCCTCGCAAGGCGATGCAGCCGAAAGCTTCGATCCGCTGCGCCCGAAACTGATCCGCGTTGCCTATCGCATGTTGGGCTCGGTCGCCGATGCCGAGGATATGGTGCAAGAGGCGTTCATCCGATGGATGAACGCCGACCGCAGCGAGGTGCGTGAGCCGGAAGCCTTTCTGCGCCGCACCGTAACCCGCCTGTGCCTCGATTTTCTGAAATCCGGGCGTAACCAGCGCGAAACCTATTTCGGGCCGTGGATTCCCGATCCGGTTGTCGAAGAGGACGCGGATGACGATGTTACCCTTCCGCTCATGCTGGCGCTGGAGCGTCTCTCGCCGCTGGAACGCGCCGCCTTCCTGCTGCACGATGTCTTCGGGCTGGATTTCGACGAGATAGCCAAAACAATCCAGCGCGATGCTGCGGCCTGCCGCCAGCTTGCTGCGCGGGCACGCAAGCATGTGCGCGAGGAGCGCCCCCGTTTTCAGGTCGACAAGCAGCGCGGGCTCGAACTGGCGCAGGCCTTTTTTACGGCGTCGCGCAGCGGCGATATGAATGCACTTGGTGCGATGCTGGCAGCCGATGTCAACCTTCAGGCCGATGGCGGCGGTAAACGCCCGGCTTTCCCGAAGCCTGTGTTCGGCTTCGACGAAGTGATGAAAACTCACGAGAAACTGGCAGGCTATTTCCGTGGCAACCAGTCTACGCTTTTGCGTACGGTGTTCATCAATGGTTTGCCCGGCATCATCACGCGTGAAGCCGATGGCGAAATCCAGACGACAGCTCTCGATATTGAGGACGGCAAAATTGTCGGCATCTATGTGGTGCGCAACCCGGACAAGCTAAAGCATCTGCACTGAGCAATACTTGGTCCCGCTTTCGGGAGACATGCTTAATTGTTTTCAAGCATGTCTTTGTCCCGAAACCGGTCTCCACTTTCGGGAGATATGTTTACTTGCTTTCAAGCATGTCTTTATCCAAAAACCGGTTCCCACTTTTTGGAGACATGCTTACCCGATCAGGTAGCGGCAGGCGCCTGCCGCGCCAATGCCGATCAGCACGGTTGGCAGCATGGAAAAGCGCGTCGCTGCGAAGATCGTGATTGCCAGCGCGATCAGGTCGGCAGGCTTGTCGGACACGAAATCGGGCGCGATGACCGAAATCAGAACGCAGCCGGGGGCAGCTTCCATCACCGCCGTTGCACGCTTGCTGAGCGTGCGGTTGCGCAGCAGTACATAGCCGCCGATCCGCGTGAGATAGGTGACACTTGCCATCAAAACGATGGTCAGAACAGCTAACGGATCGATCATTCTTCACCTGCCAGCAGATAGGCTGCAACAAGGCCGGACAAGGCACCGGCCGCGACATACCAGGCGCCAGGAATGGTGAGATAGGTCAGCGCGGCCACTACAAGGCTGACCAGCCACGGGCGCGCTGCCGCAAAACCTTTCCACATGCCCGCCAGCAGAACCAGAAACACTGCCGGGAATGCCATGTCGAAACCATAGGGGCGCAGGTCTCCCATCATCGGCCCGAAGGCGGCACCCAGCGTCGTGAAGACAACCCAGGCGAGATAGAAAGGAATGGCCACACCGGCATAGAAGGTGAGGCTCAGCGCCGGATTGACGCCTTTCGACTGGCGACGTTTGGCATCCGCAAGGCCGAGCGCCCAGCTTTCATCGCACATCAGAAACAGGCTCGCAAAAGCCTTGCGCTTGGGCAGATGGCGGATGAAGGGTGCTAGAGCCGCGCCCATCAGCAAATGGCGGCTGTTGACCAGAAAGGTGATCGCAACAATCAGGAGGACATGCGGCGGCGAGGTCCAGAGCTGGATGGCCGCGAATTCTGATCCGCCTGCAAAGTTCAGTCCGGTCATCATGGGGACTTCAATGACGCTGAGGCCCTTTTGTGCGGCCTGCGCGCCCAGAACCAGAGCATAGGGAATAATGCCAAGCAGAACCGGCAGACCGGCTGCGGCCCCGCGACGGAATTCCGAGCCGCGCCCGGATCTGCTTTTTTGAGGCACATAGGCCTGTGAAATATCCATAAAATTCCCGTTGACCAACCGGTAACTGGTTGCCCTTTGCTCAGTCTCTTGCGTGTTTGCTTGAGAAGTTTCGCGACTATAACCAATATCGCGAGCAATTTGGTTGCGAATTATGCCCTCATGCATCAATATTTGGCAGGGAATGCCAACAAGAGTGGCATAAATGGAATCGAGCGCCAATGAAGCTGGATGAGATCGACAAACGGATTCTGCGCGTGCTGCAACGCGACGGCCGCATCGCCAATAATGATCTCGCACGCGAGGTCGGTCTTTCGCCGTCACCATGCCTGCGACGGGTGAAGCTTCTGGAAGAGGCGGGCGTGATCGACCGTTATGTCGCCGTGCTGAACCCGGCCAAGGTCGGCAAGGGTCTGACTTTTTTCACACGCATCCGGCTGGACAAGCAGGACGAGGAAACGCTTCAGACCTTCGCCAAGGAGATATTGAAGCTGCCGCAGGTGCTCGAATGCTATTTCATGCTCGGCGATTATGATGCGATGATCCGGGTGGTTGCGGCGGATATCGAGGACTACCGCCGCTTCCAGTCGGAATATCTGAGCCGGATCAAGGGCGTTCAGAACCTGAAGACCGACGTGCCAAGCCAGACGGTCAAGCAGACTTCCGAAATGCCCCTGTAGCCTCCTCTGCGGCAATGACCGGATCGGGCCGCGCCAGTTCCGCATTGACACGATCTGCCAGTTCAAAGAAACGCCTGCGCACTTGCGGAGCATAGGGGTTGGCATGTTCTATGGCCTGAAACACTTCCGGCGCATCATGACGAACCATGCCGACCGCCTGCATCAGAAGGTCGAAGCTTTTCGTTGTCATGCGGGTTGGCAGCGGCTCCATCTGCACCAGAACCTTGGCGATCAGATGCGTCAGCCCCTGAACCATTGCCGCCTCGCGGTCATGATCTTCCGGCGTCGTTATGATGACATCAAGCGCAAATTTCCTTTTCAGGAAAGCGGCAACGCGATGGAATCGCGTGCCGCGCACAGGGCAGACGGCGATTTTCAGCCCGGCAATGCCGTCGCGCGCACTCTGCGGACCGAAGAGCGGATGTGTGGCGACAATATCGACATGCGCTGGCAGGCCGCGCCGCATGGTATTGGCTGGCCCGACCTTGACCGAGCCGACATCGAGAACAAGCGTGCCGGGGCGCAGATGCGGGGCGATCATTGCCACCACGCGCTCAAGCGTTGCGACCGGCGTTGCAAGGATGACGATCTCGCAGAGGGCGACCTGTTCCAGAGAGATCAGGGTGACGCCATGCATCAGCGCCGCCCGTTCGAGGTCTGCGGCAGGATCGTAAGCATATAACTGGAAATACGGGTTCAGGTGACGGACGATAAGCTGCCCGAATGCACCAAAGCCGATAATGCCAATTTTCATATGCTGATTGTTGTCGCGAGACATGGACTGACCTCTTTAGGGCCGCATGGCCAGAGGCGCTGTCCTTGAAACTCAACCGCTGGCAATGCAGCGGTTGAATTATGACAAAGCAAACCCGCCGCTATATGAGCGGGGCGTAATAAGACCGGGTGCTCCAGGTGCTCCAAGTGCTGATGAGTGCTTTGTTCATGCCGTCTAGCTATTCCTGCTTCGGGCGCATGTCAACAGCTTCCCTTGGCACACGATGAAGCCCTTAGGGGAACATCTTCGCGGCTTTACCCTCGGCAAGCGTTTTGCCGCTGGCGTCGAGCGCCTTCACCGTCCACGAATAGTTATGGGAACCGCCCGGAGGGCAGGGCCCCTTATAGCGGAATGCGCCATAGGGAATAGCGGCCTTGCCATTATAGGCCACCTTGCCGCCGCCATGCTGAAAATCCATGGCATTGCGATCCACCATGCGGAACGTCAGCGTCTTCGTTTCCTTCGGAACGCCGGTGATGTTGAACGGCGGCGATTTTGAATCGAAGCATTTCTTCGTCGGTCCCCACTGGAACGACACGCCGAGATCTGCCGACAGCGCAGGCGTTGCCATAGCGGCCATCACGGCGGCCACAACAATCAGTTTCTTTTTCATTCGTAATTCCTTCCAAGCCCCGACATAGACTCGCTATGCCATGGTAGGAAGGTTAGTATTTTTCTGGTTGCACGCAATAGGAGAAATGCATCTGGCAGCTTAACCTCGATCAGGCTTCACCCGGCCGGGATTGGCAAAAATCATCCGTCTTTCGAGGTAGGGCTTACGCCTATTCGAGAAGCCTTATGGCCTGATTGCCGGAATCTTTTCGAGGTCGGGATCGGCTAAGATCAGATACGTTAACTTGGGGCAAAGTATCGAAGCGCCGCTGGTCCGGGCAACACGGAACGACGCTTCAGATTTTGAAGCTGCGCATCGTGCTTTGCTAGAAATCCACGCTGATTTTCAGGCCGGTGCCGTAACGAGAAGAGCGGAGGGATACATGTCTTCAGGAAAGAATGCGCATTCGCCGCGCAGTCGTGCGCGACGGCATTTTCTGGGTCTTACAGCCGCCACTGCCGCCAAGGTCGCGGCATTGGGTGTGTTTGCTTCAACGGTGTCGTCACGTCCGTCGCAGGCCCTTGGCAACAAGTGGTGGCATGGCGGCGACGGCGGTGGCCATGGTGGCGGCGGCTCCAATTGCCTGTTGAAAGGCACGCTGATCGAAACGCCGATGGGCCCGGTGGCGGTGGAGACATTGTCCGTCGGCGACCTCGTGACTACGGCTCGTGGCGAAGCGCGTCCGGTCAAGTGGATCGGCTGGCAGAGCCACAGAAAAAGCGGCGCGGTTTGGAATGAAAGCGTGATGCCGATCCGTATCAAGCGCTATGCCATCGACAGCAAAACCCCGCAGCGCGACCTCTATCTCTCGCCCAATCACGCGCTGCTTATCGATGGCGTCCTGATCCGCGTGAAGGATCTGGTTAATGGCCAGAGCATAGCGCGCGTGTCGATGGATACGGCTATCGACTATTACAATATTGTTCTCGACAGTCATGAAGCCGTATTGGCTGAAGGGGCCGCCGTCGAAACTTATCTGATGCGCGGCGACAGCTATAAGAGCTTCACCAACTTTGCCGAGTATCAGGAATTATATCCAGATGAAGCCAATATCATCATGCGGCCCTATGCGCCGCTGATGGGTTACGAAGGTGCTCGTCAGCATATGCATGCATTGTTGTGCATGAGCGGCATTCTTCCGCTGCGCGATGTGGTTGAGGAAACCTATCAACGTCTGGCAGCGAAGACGGGTGAAAGTGTAGCGTAAAGTAATGAGCAATACCGGGCGGTGGTAAGAAAGGCGGGGTGCCGAAAGGTGCCCCGCTTTTCTTTTATCAAGCGGATTCAGCCAGCTTCCGCAGCACGCAGGAAGGACTTCCGTTCCGTTTCGCTGCCATTGATCTGGCCTCTCAGTTGCAGGAGATCTTTTCGGCTGACCAGTCCGCAGAGCTTTCCGTCGCGCGTCACGATCGGGATACGCCCGCAATCGGTTGCGATCATCATGTCGGTGATGAACGCCACGCTGTCGTCCTGATGGCCGACAGGTGTGGAGGTGTCGGAAACGGCATCTGCAAGCGTCTGGCTGGACAGTTCCGTCTTCCGCTGCCATTCCAGCGCATCGGCGCGCGTCACGACGCCGATCAGTATCCGGTCGTTGTCGATGACCGGGTAAAGGCGATGCCCTGCTGCTTCCGAAGCAAAAAAGGCCGAGGCTTCCTGCACGGTCATGCTTGCGGGCAGCGTGTCCACATTCGTCACCATGACTTCATGCACACGAGCAGATTCGAACGGGCTTACGCCATATTCGCGGGTGATGTGCTGTCCGCGCCGGGCAATTTTCTCCGTCAGGATAGAACGCTTGAGCAGAAGAACAGTCACTGCATAGGCGGTTACCGTTGCCACGAAAACCGGAACGATCTGGCCGAAATCGCCAGTGACTTCGACGGCAAAGAACGTGCCGGTCAGCGGCGCGCGCATCGTGCCGCCCATCATGGCGGCCATTCCAAGCAGTGCCCAGAAGCCCGGTTCTCCACCGGGCAGGATCAGGCCGAGCAGCCAGCCCATCGCGCCGCCGAAGATCAGAAGCGGGGCCAGAACGCCGCCTGAAGTGCCCGATGCCAGAGCGCAGAGCCAGATCGCGCTTTTGACAAGCAGAACCACCAGCACTGTGGTTGCCAGGAATTTATCGTTGAGGAAACCGTCGATGAGATCATAGCCGACGCCCAATGCACGTGGTTCGATCAGGCCACCAATGCCGATGGCGATGCCGCCGATTGCCGGCCACCACATCCAGTGAACGGGCAACCGCTCGAACGCATCTTCCAGCTTGTAGAGGAGTGTCGTGAGCAGGCCGGATTGCAGCCCGGCGACAATGCCGATCAGGGCACATGCGAAAATCCCCCACCAGGGCAGCGCCAGATGAAAATGGGTCTGGAACAGCGGACCTGTCTCGAAGAACAAGGGCCGGTTTGTGTGGGCGACTGCTGCCGCAGCCGCAACAGGAATGAAGCTGCGGGGCTTCCACTCGAAGAGCAGCAATTCAACGCCCAGCATCACGGCGGCAATGGGCGTACCGAAAATGGCAGTCATGCCGGCAGCAGCACCGGCGACGAGCAGGGTCTTCCGCTCGGCTGAACTCATCTGGAACAATTGCGCAAAAAGCGATCCGATGGCCCCGCCCGTCATGATGATCGGACCCTCGGCGCCGAAGGGGCCACCTGTTCCAATCGAGATCGCCGATGAAAGTGGCTTCAGTATCGCGACTTTGAGCGACATGCGACTGCCACCGATCAGGATGGCTTCAATCGCTTCCGGTATGCCGTGCCCGCGAATTTTCTCGGAGCCGTAACGCGCCATCAGCCCGATTGCCAGACCGCCCAATATGGGGATGAGCACGATCCAGAAGGATGGCGAAAGATGTGCCAGTGTTGCCGGGTCTATGCTGATGCGGCCAAACCAGACCAGATTGGTGACGAGGGCGATCAGGCTCACCAGAACCCAGGCGGCAGCGGTGCTGGCGGCACCGATGATGATCGCCATCGCGATCAGGAGCAGCATTCGCCTGTCGGCGGTAAAATCGCCCGCAACGCGGCGCGCCACGCCGCCGGTGAAATCGTGCGGTCTTCGAAACTCGTTTTGCCGGGCCATAGCAAATTCCTGTTCTTCTTCAGCAAGGATACTGGTTGGGAAACAACATCTTCAAACGGCGGGTTAAATATATCGTAATACGATATAAATCAATTGCCATCTTTGTGTTTGGGCAAGGGGCTTGCTATTGGGGAAGGGGGCGCTGCAAAGCGTCTTCGGGAAAAGCCCAACGGGCGTGTTTTTATCGAGGTCAGGGAAGAAGCGCGTTGTGAAACAAAATCCGGATTCTTTGACACAAGCCGATTA
The DNA here is from genome assembly GCF_008932295.1 of Brucella tritici. Taxonomy (GTDB): domain Bacteria; phylum Pseudomonadota; class Alphaproteobacteria; order Rhizobiales; family Rhizobiaceae; genus Brucella; species Brucella tritici. Next base: position 43,306 of record NZ_WBWA01000026.1, read on the forward strand.
TCAGGCGCTTGCGGAACTTCGTTATCGTTTGCGCCGGTTCATGAGTTTCAGTGCAACGGCTGCGGAAGCCGAAGGGCTTCCAGCGCAACAGCATCAGGCGCTGCTTGCGATCAAGGCCCATGCGGCTGATGCACCGATGACGGTCGGCAACCTTGCTGAGTGGCTTGTCATTGCTCCGCATACGGCAACGGAGCTGGTCGGCAGGCTGGCGGATGCCGATCTGGTGATGCGGATGGTCGATCCTTCGGACCGCCGCCGCCACATATTGGCTTTGACCGATAAGGCTGAGCATGTTCTTGAGCGGCTCAGCGCCGCGCACCTTGCCGAGATACGCGAGCTTGCCCCCAATCTGATCGAGGTGCTGACCAAGCTGGAACGCGCGGCGAACAAGCCGACGTAAGAACGACCTAGTGTGGCGAATCCGAAATTCGTATCACTCTGGAGCGGGGTTGCGAACCAATTTCGGATTCAAAGCCACACTAGCACCGTACTGAATCTAGTGTGATTTACGGATTTGAAGTTCCTGAACGCAAATGCCATGCAAATGATAGGAACTTCAAATCCATCACACTAGAGCATTTCCTGTTTCGATTGAATCATTGGAAATGCTCTATCTGTTTGTTTTTACGCATGTCTTTATATCCTGTCCATCAGTGCATACCACGACAAGGCAAGGAACAGCAGCGGCGAGCGGAAGGTGCGACCGCCGGGGAAGGCGGGTATGCGCAGTTCTTCGAACAGTTTCAGCCTGTCGCGATTGCCCGCAACGGTTTCCGCGTAAAGCTTGCCCATATAGTTGGCCAGCATGACGCCATGGCCGGAATAGCCGCCTGCGGAAATCACACCGGGCATCACTTCGCGCACAAAGGGCTGGCGCGGCATGGTGATGCCGACCGAACCGCCCCATGCATGGGTAATCTCGACATTGGCAAGCGCGGGATAGATTTCCGCGATCTGGCGACGGATATGCGTGCTGATCTCACGCGGATTATCGGCAGTATAGGCTTCGCGTCCGCCGAACAGCAGCCTGCCGTCCTTTGAACGACGGAAATAACGCACAACGAAGCGGGAATCGTCGATGGATTCACCGCCCGGAATAACGGGGCTGTCGTTGCCGAGCGGCACCGTTGCGCCGATGAAGGAGCGGATCGGCATGACATGCGATGCGCTGACCGGCTCAAGCAATCCGCCATAGGCATTAACGGCAATGAAGGCGTTCTTCGCGACAATGGTTCCGCGATTGGTTTCGACCTCGACCCGTCCGCTTGCGGTGCTGATTTTGGTGGCTCTGGTGTCTTCAAACAGCTTTGCGCCTGCCGCTTGCGCCGCTTTTGCAGTTCCGACAAGCAGTTTCAGCGGATGAATATGACCGGTACCTGCGTCATAGACGCCGCCAAAATAGCGCTCTGAACCGAGCAGGCTCGCCGTTTCGGTGCGGTCGAGCAGACGCAGATGCTGATAGTTGAAGCGGCTCGCCATCAGCTCGACATGGCGTTCATACGACTTCAGATAGCGCGGCTTGTGCACGACCGAAATCTGGCCGGGCACATATTCCATGTCGATCCTGTGTTCATCGGCAAAGGCAAGGAGATAGGCCTTGGCTTCCTCAGCCACGTCGAACAGGGCCTTGGCGCGCTCAAAGCCATATTCCGCTTCAAGATCTTCGGCCCATGTGCGCTGGCCGGTGCCAAACTGGCCGCCATTGCGCCCCGACGCCCCGTCGCCGAACCGCGCTCCATCGATGAGCGTGACATCCACGCCTTGTCTCGCCAGATGATAGGCAGCCGAAAGCCCTGTATACCCGCCACCAATGACAACGACATCGGCCTGCCGCGAGCCATCCATCTCGGGATATTGCGGTCGGTCGGGAACGGTCGCCTCGTACCAGGAATAGCCGGGTGAGATTGGGGACTGGTAGGGCATTGGCGATTCCGTTTAAGGGAGTAGGGGAATAGGGGAATAGGAGAGTATGTCAGGTTTCCGATAGTTTGCGGATAAGAAGCCGCAGCAGTTTTCCGACGCTTTCGCTCATAGCCATGATGGGTCCCATTTTTGCGCTTTCGATGAAACCCAACCTCTCAGCAATGAGCAAGTGGGTTTCCACTTCTTTCAAGGAGCCTTGGGCGATACGGAGAAACTGCTGGTAGGAACCACGCGTATCGCGACCGTAACCTTCAGCAATATTGGCCGGGACAGAAACAGCAGCGCGCCGAACCTGGCTGGTGAGGCCATAAATCTCCTCTTTCGGCCAGGTTTCAGTCGATTTGTATATAGCTGTCACGAGCTCCATTGCTTGTTGCCACACAAGTATATCGCGATAAGAATTGATTGCCACAGCCACGCCCCCGCATATCTGCCTACTCCCCTACTCCCCTACTCCCCTACTGCCCTACTCCCTTAAACATTGAGCAACAAAAACTCGCGTTCCCACGGGCTGATGACTTCCATGAAGGTTTCGAACTCGGCGCGCTTGATGGCGGCATAGGTCGTGACGAAGGAACTGCCGAACAGATTGCGCAGCTCCGTGTCCTCCTCAAACAGCTCCACCGCGTCGATCAGGCCGCGGGGCAGCTCGATTTCCTTGGTGTTGACGCTGGTGGTCGCAGGTTGTTCGGCTTCAATCTTGTTCACAAGGCCGATCAGGCCGCAGGCAAGCGAAGCCGCCAGCGCGAGATAGGGGTTGGCGTCGGAGGAGGGGATGCGGTTTTCCACGCGGCGCCCGTTGGGGTCCGAGCGCGGGACGCGGAAGGCAGTGGTGCGGTTGTCGTAACCCCATTTGACGTTGACGGGTGCGGAAGCATCCGGCGTCAGGCGGCGATAGGAATTCACATAGGGCGCGAACATGACAAGCGCGTTCGGCACATGACGCTGCATGCCGCCGATAAAATGGCGGAAAGCCTCGCTTTCACTGCCGTCCTCATTGGTGAAGATGTTGCGTCCCGTCTTCTTGTCCACGATGGACTGGTGGATATGCATTGCCGAACCGGGCTGGCCCTGAATGGGCTTGGCCATGAAGGTGGCATACATGTCGTGCTTGAGTGCCGCCTCGCGGATCGTGCGCTTGAACATGAATACCTGATCGGCCAGCTCCACCGGGTCGCCATGGCGCAGGTTGATCTCAAGCTGGCCAGCGCCTTCTTCGTGGATCAGCGTGTCGATCTCCAGCCCCTGGCCCTCGGAGAAATGGTAGATGTCATCGATCAGCTCGTCGAATTCGTTGACGCCAGCAATCGAATAGCCCTGACCGCCGCCAATAGCGCGGCCCGACCGGCCGACAGGCGGTGTCAGCGGATAGTCGGGATCAGGGTTCTTGCGAACCAGATAGAATTCGATTTCAGGGGCAACGACCGGTTTCAGGCCGCGCTTGCTGTAGGCCGCGACGACATTGCGCAGAACATTGCGCGGTGTGAACTCGACGGCACGCCCGTCCTGATAGACGAGATCGCAGATAACCTGTGCCGTCGGGTCGGTTTCCCATGGAACAGCCGACAGCGTGGAAAGGTCGGGCAGCAGTCTCAGGTCGCCGTCATCTTCGGGATAATGGAAGCCGTAACCATCTTCCGGATAATCGCCCGAAATCGTCGTCATGAAGACGGCAGAAGGCAAAGCCAGTGAGGTATTGGAGGTGAATTTCTTCGACGGCATCATCTTGCCGCGGGCAACCCCGGCCTGATCGGGGGTGATGCATTCGATGTCTTCGATGTCACGCCAGGCAAGCCATTCGGTCGCCTGCTTCCAGTTCTTCACACCGCGAAGAGATTTGACATAGGCAGGCGTACGGCGACGCGGGGCGCGCGTAACCTTCTTTTCCGTCGTATCAGCAGACATCAATCACCAGAAAATGATTTCGATAGCGGCATGATAGCTGTGACCGGCCTCAATGACAAATGGGTCCGGCAAGCTTTTGTGTGCGCCATCGAAGAAAGCGCACACAAAAGAAATTTGATGCATCAGAGGCCGAAATGGCCCTTGAGTGCAGGCACGTTCGCTACCAGCTGGTCGACCAGCTTAGGGTCGTGATCGCGCACATAGTTGATTACCTGCCCGCCTGCTTCGGTGATCTGGTCGCTGGAGAGGCCGCTGGAACGAAGCGTGGCAGCGGCTTTCAGAAGTGCGCTCATCTTTTCGCCCGCCACATTGTCCATCAGGCCCGACAGCGCACCCATGATGCCGCCAGTGCTCGACGCAAGCACGTCGTGGGCGGTGGCGAGCTGCTGCGCGTCCGGCAGGAGCGCGAAAATCTTGTTGCCGATTTCAGGCGCGCTGTGCTGCAGCACGGAAAACACCGAACCGGCCAGCTTTTCTGCAAGCTGCGGATCGATGTTGATCTTGGTTGCGATACTGTCGATGAGAGACTGAACAGACATGAAAATTCCGTATTCCTTGCCCCCGCAAGGGGCGGTTCAAACCGCGATTGGCGGGTAAGCCGCTATGGCTCCCACGACCAACCATCTACAAGCGACCCGAAGGCTGGTGCGCCGGATCGGGATGCAGGGACCATCAATGGTGTACTGACGTCAATGCATAAGATGCGGCTTTGTTGGGGTTCGGTGAATTTTCAGTCAAGATTCAGTTTGTGGAATATTGAAGTGGCTTTTCAGCGCCGGGACGAATGCAAAGAGCTTTCGCACAAGTTCGCGATCTTTTTGCCTGATATGACGGATGACCGTCAGGAAGGCCTGATTGGTCTGATCCATGCTCATGCCTGTCGATTTCAACGCTGCCAGACCGCAGACCAGTGCACCTATTCTTTCGCCCGCGAAGCTTCCTGCGACATTGGAAACTGTTCCGAGGATGCCATCCGCATGGTGATTTTCGGGATTGAGCACGTCATTGGCGCGTGCCAGTGCAGGCGCACCGGGAATCAGGTTGAATATTTGTGGTGCGACAATCGGAGCTTCATGCTGGATGATGGAGAGCAATATTCCAACCGTCTGCTCGGCGGCTCCAGGATCTATATTGGCGTTTGAGGCAATATTGTCTATCAGGGATTGGATTGACATTTCTCACCCATGAAAATTGATAAAATAATATTTGTCTGAATAATTTTATGAGAAATAATACTTCTATTTAGAATAGTGTAATTTTGTATTTTCTTATACGGTAAGAAAATACAGGGTGCTTCTGGCCGTGTGTTGCAAGAAGGCGTATAGGCTGCTTTTGCCAATCTTCGTCGGACCCATTTGAAATGATCGTTCGCCCGCGTCCCCCTTTGTGGAAGCTCTTCTTCATTCTCAAGGGCTCCATCATCCTGCGTATCCTGCCGCAGATTTTTGCGGTTTTCCTTCTGTCGGTGCTGGTCGTCTGGGCGCATCGCGCTTTTCCCGGCTGGGTGCCAGCCGTCAACAACGGGACGGCCCTGGCGCTGCTCGGTATTGCGCTTTCGATCTTCCTCGGTTTTCGCAATAACGCCTGTTATGACCGCTGGTGGGAAGCCCGCAAAATCTGGGGCAAGCTCGTCTATACGACGCGCAATCTGGCGCGTCAGGCGCTGTTGCTGGAAAATGTGCCGGGACTGGAAGGCAGACGGGAAAAGCTGCTCCGTTATGCGATTGCGTTTTCGCAGGCCATGGTCAGTCATCTTCGGCCAGAGGGAACTGGCGGCTCGAACAAATACGACAAATGGCTGTCGGAAGAAGAACGGAAGGGGTTGGCAGAAAGCCGTAACAAGCCCGATTTCATCTTGCGCCGGCTTGGTGTCGTGCTTGCGGATATGCGTGTGAAAGGCGCTCTGCATCCGGTCGATTTCCAGACGCTGGACAGTTCAGTGTCCGCACTGGCAGAGGTTCAGGCGGCGTGCGAGCGGTTGCGGTTCACGCCTGTTCCCTTCGGCTATACCCTGCTTCTGCATCGCACGGCCTATCTGTTCTGTTTCTTCATACCGTTCGGCTTTGCAGATATGCTCGGTTGGGGAACGCCATTTGCGACGACGCTGGTGGCCTATACTTTCTTTGGGCTGGATGCGCTGGGCGATGAGCTGGAGGAGCCGTTTGGAACACTGCCGAACGATCTGCCCATCGGTGCCATCGCCGACACAATCGAAATCAATCTGCGGGAAGCGCTGGTTGAGGAAAACCTGCCCGCCCTTCCTCAACCTGTCGACTATCTTCTGATGTAAAAAAAGCCCCGACTGGCAGGGCCAGCCGGGGAGGTCAGTTGAGGAAATCCGACCATAAAGCGATTGGCAGATCAACCCCGTTTCATCGAATTTTACGGGCAACTGCCAGTTTGGACATTGTGTCGCTGCCAAAAGCGCAGTGTGCGAGCATGGCAGCGAGCGTAAGAGTGAGGACCGTCATCATTTGTCGTGGGTGACGATAACGGGGATCAGGAGATCGCCCCAGTTGCCGTCGCCGCCATGATGCCGGGCCGAGCGGACCAGTTCCACCGAAACGCCTGCCTCGACCGCCTTCATGACGGTGTAGTTGAGGCGATGCAGATCGTTGGCGAGCATACGGATAACGGTCTGCTGATCCGTGGACATGCTTGACGATTGTTCTTCTGCTCTTTCCTTGACGCGTGCTGGCGAATTCATGGAACTGTTCCTCCTGTTTGATTGCTGACTGCTACTCGGCAGCCGGTCTGAACTGTGCTGTTTCAGTCGATTCCTTCATGGCGGTGGTCGAAGACTGGCCGCCGGTGATTGCGAGCGATACGGCATCGAAATAGCCGGTGCCGACTTCGCGCTGATGCTTGGTCGCAGTGTAGCCATTGGCTTCGGCTGCAAATTCCGCCTGTTGCAGTTCGGAATAGGCTGCCATCTGCCGGTCCTTGTAGCCGCGTGCCAGTTCGAACATGCCGAAGTTGAGCTGGTGGAAACCGGCCAGCGTGATGAACTGGAACTTGTAGCCCATCGCGCCCAGCTCACGCTGGAACTTGGCAATCGTGGCGTCGTCGAGGTTCTTCTTCCAGTTGAACGACGGCGAGCAGTTATAGGCGAGCTTCTTGCCCGGATGCGCCTTGTGCACGGCTTCCGCGAAGCGGCGAGCCTGTTCGAGATCGGGCTTGGATGTTTCCATCCAGATCAGATCGCAATAAGGCGCATAGGCAATCGCACGGGCGATGCATGGCTCGATGCCGTTCTTCACCTGATAGAAGCCTTCCGCCGTGCGGCCCGCATCGTAATCAACGAAGGGCTGATCGCGCTCGTCGATATCCGAGGTCAGAAGCTTGGCAGCTTCCGCATCCGTGCGGGCGATGACCAGTGTTGCCGTTCCCATGACGTCTGCCGCCAGGCGGGCTGCGTTGAGGTTACGGATATGCGCTGCTGTCGGGATCAGAACCTTGCCGCCAAGATGGCCGCACTTCTTTTCCGAAGCGAGCTGGTCTTCATAATGCACGCCTGCCGCACCGGCCTCGATGAAGGCTTTCATGATCTCGAAAGCGTTCAGCGGTCCACCGAAGCCTGCTTCAGCATCGGCAACGATCGGGGCAAACCAGGTGTCGACCGAAAGTCCCTTGCCTTCGGCGGTTTCGATCTGGTCGGCGCGCTGCAACGTCTTGTTGATGCGCTTTGCCAGCTCCGGGGCGGCATTGGCCGGATAAAGCGACTGGTCCGGGTACATGGCTGATGCCGTATTCGCATCCGCTGCAACCTGCCAGCCGGAGAGATAGATCGCCTTCAGGCCGGCGCGAACCATCTGCATGGCCTGATTGCCGGAAAGTGCGCCGAGCGCATTGACGAAATCTTCCTCATGGATCAGCTTCCAGAGGCGGTTGGCGCCCATTTCAGCGAGCGAGTACTTGATCTCCACCGAGCCGCGCAGCCTTTTTACATCTTCGGCCGTATGCGCACGCTGGATGCCGTCGAAGCGACCCTTGGGCGCCGAAGGAATAAGGCTGTAAAAATCTGTCATTTCGGTGTCTCCTCGTGTTGTAGTCGGTATTTGTAGAGCATTTGATGGTCGCTCTTTCTGTGACCAGATTTACAATCGCGATTATTGAAGTGCCAGAGAAACCGGAGAAATGGGCATATAATTGAGGTAATGCTGTCGGAGTTTTGACTGGGCGGTGATGTAAATTTGTAAATATTGTCAAAATCGAATTTTGCGTCTATTTTGTCATGAATTGTAAAATTGCCGTTTCGGGTTGGGAGAACCAGGTGAGCGAACGCAAGATATTTGCCGGGCCACGCATCAGGCGCATCCGCAACGAGCGGGGCTTGACCCAGACGGCGATGGCCGAGGCGCTCGGTATTTCGCCGTCTTACCTGAACCTGATCGAGCGTAATCAACGACCGCTGACGGTGCAGCTTTTGCTGAAGCTTGCCAGCGTTTACAAGCTCGACCTCGACAGTCTTCAGGCCGAAAGCGGCTCTACGATCACTGGCCTCAAGGAAGTTTTCTCCGATCCGCTCCTGACCGGCGAATTGCCGGGCGATCAGGAGCTGGTCGAAATCGGCGAGGCTGCGCCCAATGCTGCCGTCGGCATCATGAAGCTTTACCGTGCCTATCGCGAGCAGCAGCAGCGCTTGTCCGATCTGTCGCAATTGCTGTCGCATGAGGGAAGCGGGGCGGAGCTTTCGGCGACACGCCTGCCGCTGGATGAAGTGCGCGACGTGATGGCGCGGCGGGCCAACCATTATCCACGCATCGAGGAAGAGGCCGAGAGTTTCTACACCCTGCTGAAACCGGATGGCGATTTGTCGAGCGCGTTGAAGGATTGGCTTCGCCGCGAGCATGGCATCACGGTTCGCGCGCTGCCGGTTGCCACCATGCCGAACTGGCGCAGGCGTTATGACCGGCATTCGCAACGGCTGTTTGTTTCAGAGCGTCTGTCCCCCTTCGATCAGTTGCAGGAAATCGCCATGGAGGCGGCGCTGATCCGAATGCAGGTGGTGATCGGCGCAGAGATGGAGGGCCTGAAACTGTCATCAGGCGAGGCGAAGCGCATCGCGCGGTTCGAACTGGCGCGCTATGCGGCGCAGGCTTTGATGATGCCTTATCGCCAGTTTCGCGATGCAGCGGTCCGGGCTCGTTATGATGTGGATGTACTCCGCACGCGCTTCGGGGTCTCGTTCCAGCAGGCAGCAAACCGGCTGACCACATTGCAGCGGCAGGGGGCAAGTGCGCTGCCCTTCTTCGTGATGGAAATCGACCATGCAGGCAATCGACTGCGCGTTGCAGGAGCGGAAGGTTTTCCGACCCGCTTCGGCGGTCAATGCCCCAAGCTGCCGGTCTATGCGGCTTTCACCCAGGCGGGCCAGGTGCTGGTGGAACCGGCGGAACTGCCGGACGGTTCGGCTTTCCTGACTATCGCCCGCACGCTGGAAGGGCCGCAGGGCGCATTCAGTGAGCGTCCACGCAGGACAGCGCTGTTGCTTGGTTGCGTGCTGGATGCGGGTGCCGACACGGTCTATGGCGCGTCACTTTCAAGGGCTGGCAATACGGAGATCGGCCCGGCCTGTCGTCTGTGCGAAAGGCAAGGCTGCATCACCCGCGCCGAGCCGCCGCTGACGCGCCCGCTCGGGCTGGACGAAATGGTGGCGGGGCTATCAGCATTCGATTTCCAATAGAGGCGCGAAGGGGCGCGATATTTCGGCTGTGATGGCCTGCAAATGGCGTGGTTTTTCGCTTCCGGTGCTCATGTATGCTCTTTTTTACGCAAGTCTTATCCGAAAAGTCTGCAACTTTTCGGGACTTTGCTTGAAGTACATTCCGCTCCGGTTCTCAAACCCCACCATTTTCGACTCAGCACAGCCCAAATCTCATTGCCCCTTGGATGGTGCCCCTTGGGGAGCCTTTGAGATGCAATTTTTATGTTCGTCCTGTCACGACCCTGTTGACGAATGCTGTGCAATCTAAAAAAGTGCAATAAAGAAACAGTATATCCACCTTGAACCTGCACCGGAATTTATCGTGCAGATTGGAGCAAATGATGGGGATCAAATCCTTCCTTCTGGCAACGACCGTCGTGACGGGCTTTGTAGCGGCTGCCACTTTTTCCGCGAGTGCGCAGGAGCGGGTGGTCAATATCTATAACTGGTCGGATTATATCGACCCCCAGATTCTTGAAGATTTCAAAAAAGAGACCGGCATCAACGTTGTCTATGACAACTATGACTCCAACGAAATTCTTGAAACCAAGCTTCTGGCCGGCGGGAGCGGCTATGACGTTGTAGTGCCGTCGGGCGAATTTCTCGGACGCCAGATTCCGGCGGGCGTGTTCCTGAAGCTCGACAAGGACAAGCTGCCGAACCTCAAGAACATGTGGGATGAAATTTCCACCCGTGTCGCAACCTACGATCCGGGCAACGAATATTCCGTCAACTATATGTGGGGCACGACCGGCATCGGCTACAACAAGGCCAAGATCAAGGAAGCGCTCGGCACCGACACGATCGACTCGTGGGCTGTGCTGTTCGACCCGGAACAGTCGGCCAAGCTGAAGGATTGCGGCATCTATCTGCTTGATTCAGCCAGTGAAATGCTGCGTCCGGCCCTTAACTATCTGGGTCTGGATCCGAATTCCCCATCGCCGGACGATTTGCAGAAGGCGCAGGACCTTTATCTCAAGATCCGCCCGAATATCCGCAAGTTCCACTCGTCGGAATATATCAATGCGCTGGCCAATGGCGATATCTGCATGGCGATCGGCTATTCAGGCGACATCTTCCAGGCTCGTGATCGCGCCGAAAAGGCCAATCAGGGCGTCGAGATCGGCTATTCGATCCCGAAGGAAGGCGCGCTGATCTGGTTCGATCAGATGGCAATCCCGGCAGACGCCAAGCATGTGCCGGAAGCGCTTGAATTCATGAACTACATGATGCGTCCTGAAGTGGCTGCCAAGGCTTCGAACTACGTGTTCTATGCCAATGGCAACAAGGCCTCGCAGGAGTTCATCGACAAGGAAATTCTTGACGATCCGGAAATCTATCCGACCGAAGACGTCATGAAGAAGCTGTTCGTGCCGACGCCTTATGACACCAAGACCCAGCGCGTGGTCACCCGCGCCTGGACCAAGATCGTCACCGGCCAGTAAGAGCCAAAATACTATGGGACCGATATGTCCCGCCCGACATCGTGAAGAGCGGCCCACTGTGCAGACGGAGGGCCGCTCTGCGTCTTGTAATACAGCATAATTATCGAGAGCGGTCCCGCTTTTAAGACAGGCTTTTGGTTCCGGGTAGATCGGATAGGGGAACGGAATGGAATCTTTTGGCAGCTTTCGCCGCAAATTTGCGCCCTGGAACGATCCGGCGGCCAAGCCCTTCATTTCTTTTGAGAATGTGACGAAAATCTTCGGCGATTTTACTGCCGTTGATGACCTCTCGCTCAATGTTTTCAACCGCGAGTTTTTCGCGCTGCTGGGTGCTTCCGGCTGTGGCAAGACCACGCTGATGCGCATGCTGGCAGGCTTCGAGGAGCCGACATCGGGCCGTATCACGCTCGACGGTCAGGATATGCGCGGCATCCCGCCCTATAAGCGCCCGGTCAACATGATGTTCCAGTCCTATGCGCTGTTCCCGCATATGACGGTCGAGAACAATATCGCCTTCGGCCTCAAGCAGGACGGTATGGCGAAATCGGAAATCGATGCGCGCGTCGCTGAAATGCTCAAGCTCGTGAAGCTGGAGCAATATGGCAAGCGCAAGCCGCATCAGTTGTCGGGCGGCCAGCGGCAGCGCGTGGCGCTTGCCCGCTCTGTCGCCAAGCGCCCCAAGGTGCTGCTGCTGGATGAGCCGCTTGGTGCGCTCGACAAGAAGCTGCGCGAAGAAACCCAGTTTGAACTGATGGATTTGCAGGTCAAGCTTGGCATGACCTTCATGGTCGTGACCCACGATCAGGAAGAAGCCATGACCATGTCCGACCGTATCGCGGTCATGGACAAGGGCCGCATCAAGCAGGTGGCGACACCGGCGGAAGTCTATGAGGCGCCGCGCTCCAAATTCGTGGCTGACTTCATCGGCAATGTGAACATCATCGAAGGCGAAGTGGTGAAAGCCGCCAATGGCGAGGCGGAAATCGCAACCGAAAAATTCGGTTTCCACATTCAGACCGAGACCCGCGAGGAACTCAATCCGGGCCAGAAGGTCTGGTATGCAGTGCGCCCGGAAAAGACCCGCATTTCGCGCACCAAGCCGGAAGAAGCTTCAGTCAACGCGGTGGAAGGCGAGTTGTGGGATATTGCCTATTTCGGCGATATGACGGTGTTCCACGTGCGGCTCGAAAATGGGCGCACGATTAAGGCCGCAAGCCTCAATGCCGTGCGCAAGACCGAAAATCCGCTGACCTATGACGAGCGCGTCTGGGTTTCCTTCGATACCGACGCCGGTCTGGTGCTGACTGCCTGAGGAGGCCACCATGCAGAAGCTTATCGCTTCCATTGCCAGCCGCCTCGTCATCGCGATACCCTATTTCTGGCTGCTGGTATTCTTTCTTGTCCCGTTTTTCATCGTCTTCAAGATTTCCCTGTCGGAAGTCGCGATGGCGATCCCGGCCTATACGCCGACCTTCGATCTGGCGCAGGGGTTTGCTGCGACCTGGGAGAGAATAAAGCAGCTTTCATTCGACAATTATCTGTGGCTGCTGGACGATCCCCTTTATTACAAGGCCTATCTGTCGAGCGTTCGCATTGCGGCTATCTCCACCTTCCTGACCTTGCTGGTGGCCTATCCGATGGCCTATGGCATTGCGCGCGCGCCGACGACAATCCGCCCGACGCTGCTGATGCTGGTGATCCTGCCGTTCTGGACCTCGTTCCTGATCCGCGTCTATGCGTGGATCGGTATTCTGAAGCCGGAAGGGCTGCTGAACCAGTTTTTGATGTGGCTCAATGTCATCGATACGCCGCTCAACATTCTGAACACCGATACGGCGGTCTTCATCGGTATCGTCTATTCCTATCTGCCTTTCATGGTGCTGCCGATCTATTCGTCGCTTGAAAAGATGGATTATTCACTGATCGAAGCGGCGCAGGATCTGGGCTGCACGCCGTTTGCCGCATTCTGGAAAATTACGTTTCCGCTGTCGCTCGCCGGTGTGCTGGCAGGCTGCTTCCTGGTCTTCATCCCGGCTGTCGGTGAATTCGTGATCCCCGATCTTCTCGGCGGGTCGCAGACATTGATGATCGGCAAGACGATCTGGAGCGAGTTCTTCTCCAACCGCGACTGGCCAGTATCATCCGCTGTTGCGGTGGTGCTGCTGATCCTGCTGATCGTGCCGATTGTGATCTTCCAGCAGGTGCAGGCACGCGCGCAGGAAAAGGGGAAATAAGCGATGAACAACAACTGGTCCCGTTTCAATATCGCATCGGTGGTTGTCGGCTTTGCCTTCCTCTATCTGCCCATCGTGCTGCTGGTCATCTATTCGTTCAATGAATCCCGGCTGGTGACGGTCTGGGCGGGGTTCTCGACCAAATGGTATGTTGAGCTGTTCCGCAATCAGGCGCTGATGGATGCGGCGTGGGTGACGATCCGCGTCGGGCTTCTGTCTGCAACGATTGCGACTGTTCTGGGCACGCTCGCAGCACTTGCGCTGACACGCTATACGCGCTTTCGCGGACGCATCCTGTTTTCGGGCATGGTCTATGCGCCGCTGGTCATGCCGGATGTCATTACCGGCCTGTCGCTGCTGCTGTTGTTCGTGGCGATGAATTTCGACCGCGGCTTCTGGACGGTAACGCTCGCGCACATCACCTTTTCGATGTGTTTCGTCGCAGTCGTCGTACAATCGCGTCTGGTGAGTTTTGATCGCTCGCTGGAAGAAGCGGCAATGGATCTGGGTGCGCCGCCGGTCACAACCTTCATGAAGATCACATTGCCGGTGATTTTGCCTGCGGTGGTTTCAGGCTGGATGCTCGCATTTACCCTGTCGCTCGACGATCTTGTGATCGCAAGCTTTACCTCCGGTCCGGGTGCAACGACGTTGCCGATGAAAATCTACAGCCAGGTGCGTCTTGGCGTGACGCCGGAAATCAACGCGGTCTGTACAATCCTGATCGCGCTGGTGACCATCGGCGTCATTATTGCTTCGGTCGTCAACAAGCGCCGTGAAGTGCAGCGCCGCCGCGACGAGCAGGCGGCATTCCGTATGGGATAGTGAAAAACAGAAAAACGGGGCTTACTGCCCCGTTCCCATTGAGGACGGCGAAATAAATGGCCGATCCCACGAGCCGCCGACGAAGAAATTGAGCGGCGGCTTGGCGGGCGGATTTTCGGCAGGCTGCTGGTTGTCCTGACCGTCCGTGCTGCCTTCCTGTGGCTGCTGCGGCTGGCTGTTCGGGAACACGACTTCGCCGCTCAGCGCCAGGCTGCGATCCACAAAAGGCACGATTCCTGCCAGTGTCAGCGTGCCGTCGGATGTATCGAGGCGCGCATTTTCCAGCGTAGCCACCCCGTCGGACAGATTGGCCTTCACATCCAGACGATTGAAGGCGAGCGCAACATTTTCCTTCCGCTCAAGAGCGAAGAAGCGCTGGCTCTGCGCTTTGGTGAGAAAATCCTGCACGGCAAAGCCCTGCATCTGGCCATTGTTGAGCTGAATGGAAACATTGCCCTGCGCATTGGTCAGTAGGCCGGACCAGCGATTGGCCGGACCTTTCATGAAAAGCGAGACATTGCCTTTGCCGCTCACGAACGGCTTGTCGAAGCCAAGTGCGGTGAAGAACTGCGAACTGTCGATATCCGAGGCGTTGAAGCGCAATTCGCCGCTGGCGCTCTTCAAGTCGCGCACAATCTGAACATTGGCTTGCATGATGCCGTTGAAGGCTTTGGCATCGCCGATGTCGAAGATGGCGCGGCCACCGCGTATCTGTACCGCAGCCGCTACGCCCGTCATGGTCACGGGGCCTGCTGTAGCGTTTTGCGCGGAAAGGCGAAGATCAACTTCCGCACGATCGATAAAGCTCGTATCCACGACATCGCGGTCGTGATTGTTGCGCTCGTTCGGCGAACGCGCTCCGCTGTCAGGCAGCGGAATGAAAGCCGAAAACAGGCGGCGAAGGTCGAGCTTGTCGAAAGCCAGCGTGCCGGTCACAGCCGGTTGCTCCTGCTCCAGACCGATCTCGATCACACCTTTAGCCGGGCTGTCGCTGGCGGTCATTTCCACATCTGCGAATTTCAGTCGCTTCGGCGTCGCGGTAATAGTCGAATCCAGTGAGAAAGCGCCAATTTCGGCGCTGCCTGCAATCGGAGGAAGGCTCAGCCAGCGCACTGCGCCACTGAGCGACGGGGTCTTGGCGGTCAGATCGCCTTCGAAAAAGCGATCCTTGGAAATATTCGCCTTGCCCTGAAAGGTAAGGCTTAGCGGATTGGCAGTCAGGCTCGCGGTCACATCCGATGTGCCACCAGCCAGAAGCGGCAGGGCTTGTGCCGCAGTCAGGCTGAACTGGGAGGTTTCGTCACGCCATTTGGCGCTGCCCTTCAGCGTTGCGGCGCTCGATGTGCGCGGCCATTCCAGCGTTGCACTGACATTGGTTATCTGTTCGTCATTGGTGATTTCCGGCTCGCTGCCCGGACGGTTGAATGCAATCGTTCCATCGCGGACCACGACGCGACCGAAGGGTTGCGAAGCCTGCTGTGCAGCCTGCGCATTGTCGCCGGAGCCGCTTTTTTGCAGGGCGCGTTGCGCACGGATTGCAGTGCCGAGCCGTCCGTTGGAATTGGCGATGGCATCAAGGAGTTGCGAGAAATTCGAAACCGGGCCGTCGAGATTGACATGTGGGCGGACGATCTGCGTTTCGGAAAAGGAGATATGTCCCATGATGGCATCGAGCGGCGAGAGTTCCACGTCGATACGGTCTGCGCTCATGAGCGGCTTCTGTCCCTGATCCGTAAGCTTGCTGAGCGTCACACCATTCAGGGACGCGCGCAGAACAGGAAACACTTTCAGGCGAGGGGCTTGCCTGAGTTCGACGCTATAGCCGGTCCAGGCGCTGATTTCCTGCGCAACGCGAATACGGATGGCATCGGTCGAGACGATGAAAGGCACCACGGCCAGCAAGGTTGCTGCAGCCGCGGCGCAGAGAATGACGAGCGCAATTATGAGGCGCATAAATCGGGGCCAGCGCATCAATCATCCAATCAATGTGTTTCATTAGAGCGCAGATCTGATTGAGTCGGATCGGCGCTCTAACTGTTTTTCCGCACATCTTATCCGAAAACCGCTTCACACTTTTCGGGATGCGCTCCAAGCTGTAAACCAGCAATCGGCCAAAGCAAAGACGCTAGTGTGGTGGATTTGAAGTTCCTGCCATTTGCATGGCATCATCGTCCAGGAACTTCAAATCCGTAAACCACACTAGATGTATGACTCATCATCTGCGGTGGCAGATGACGGAATCAAATCACCAGTGCTGCTTCTTTCCTATGGTTAATCAATTGCTGCACGGAAATTAACCCTGATTTTACAGTCGCTACCAATGAGTAAATTCTGAACGAAGAATTTAAGGCGTCGTTAACCGGCTTCACGCGATAAGGGATGCAACACTGAGTGATGATCGAGCTGCCGTTTCCGGTGCTCCACTGCGAATTGCTTTCGTGTCCTTTTGTCTCTGAGATTCTGATAGCGCCGGTTCGTCCGGCGCTTTTTTTTGAGTTGAAACGAGTGGATTGAATTTGACGTTTGATTCCGACATTTGCTCGGCGTTCATATCCGAGGGATGCAAATGTCGGGATCAGACCATCAGGACATGAAAAAACCTCCCGCAAGGGGAGGTTCTTTAGCCCTTGAAGGTGCCGATCAGTCGGCCAGAACGCGCGTCGGCGGAAAGGCGATTTCAACCACAGTTCCATGCCCCGGAGTGGAATCGATGGCAAATTGCGCACGATTGGCTTCCACCATGGCTTTTGTCAGGGGCAGGCCCAGTCCAGTGCCTTCGCTGCGCCAGTCTTTCGCGGTCTCGGCCTTGCGGCGTTCCAGTGCATTGACCTGCCGGAATGGCTTCAGCGCCTGTTCGACCTCGGATTTGGTCATGCCGATGCCGGTGTCGCGCACCCGCATCACGACGTCGCCGTTCATTTCATAGCTCGTCGATACAATCACCTGGCCGCCCGGCGCGGTGAAGCGCACTGCGTTGGACAGAAGGTTCAGGGCCACCTGCTTGATCGAACGCGTGTCAGCCACGATGTCGGGCAGGTTGGACTGGAAGCTCGAACGGATGATGACGCGTTCGCGATTGGCCTGCGGCTGCATCAGCGCGATGGCCTCGGCAATGGCATCGTTGAGCGAAACCGCTTCAAACTGCATGTCGAGAGCGCCAGCTTCGATCTTTGAAATGTCGAGCAGATCATTGACCAATGCCAGCACGTGATTGCCGGAACGATTGATGTCGCGCAGGTAATCCCGGTAGCGATCATTGCCGATAGGGCCGAATTTTTCGTCGGCCATCAACTCCGAAAAGCCGATAATCGCATTGAGCGGCGTGCGGATTTCGTGGCTGATGCGTGCCAGAAACTCGGTCTTCTGGCTCGAAGCGCGTTCAGCTTCCTTGCGGGCGTTGGTCAGTTCTTCCTCGGTGCGCTTCCACTGCGTAATGTCGCGCAGGACAGCACAGTACCCACCCGCATGGGGCAGTTTGCCGATGGTCATGAACAGCGGAATGAACCCACCCTTGGCTTCGCGACCGATCACTTCGCGCCCGTCATTGAGGACACTCAGAACGCCGTTGCCGGAAAGGCCATGCAGATAGTCCATCGCGGCGCGCTGGCTTTCGATGGCAAACAGCATCGAGAAGAACTTGCCTTCCGTCTCGTCGCGTTCATAGCCGAACAAAGCCGAGGCCGAATGGTTCATGGAGCGGATGCGGCCTTCCGGGTCGATGAGAACAACACCGTCCGTTGCCGTGTCGAGAATGGTCTTCAGTTCTTCGACATGATCTGCAAGCGCCTGCTTCTCGTCATCCGTATTGATGGCGACATTGATAGCGACCGGCGTTTCAGCCGGGACGGCAACAGTTTCAACGGGTGCCGGGGCAGCAGCTACCGGCATCAGGCTCAACATAAGTGCGCGGCCATCGCGCCAGGAAATGGCATTGAGATGCGCATCGACAGGTTCTTCGCTGCCATTGGCACGGCGCAGCACCATGCCCTGTCGCGTTTCACCATCATCGCTTTCGCTGTTGAACAGCACGTCCACGCCACCCGCATCGCGAATATCGTCGAGCGATTCATAGCCAGTGAGATCGAGCAAAGCCTGATTGACGTAATGAATCTTGTCGCCCGAATGAATAATCACCGGCACAGGAAGATTGGCCAGAAGAGCGGTTTCATCGCCGTAGGTCGCTGCGGAGGCCGCAAATGGGACTTCTTCCGTTGCAACGTCATCGATGAACGGCGCTTTCGCGTCAGTCTGTTCGACCGGCTGAGAACTGTCAGCAACGGTTTCTTCCGATATGGCAGCCGTTTCGGTTTCGGCGCGCGAATTGGCAAGACCCTGCTTGCGCAGACGGTCAGCGATTTCGCGAAACGCATTGCGTTCGGTCTTGGTCAGCCCGCCTTCGGGGCGCTCTTCGCGCTCCTGTTCCTTCAGCATGCGTGCCTGATCTGCGGCCACTTTTTCCTGCGCGCAGGCATTCAGCAGGCTGATGACCTTGTCGGATTCGCGGCGCCCCGGTGTCGGTGCGATGTCCAGCGGCGGCTTGGGCAACGTTGCAACAGGGCTATCGTCATTGGCGACTTCTTCGCTCAGCGCCAGAACGTCGTCGTCTTCGACAGATGTTGCCGTTTCAACCGGCTCGTTGACAGGCTTGCGCGTCTGCGGAATGCCACCTGCAAGCACCAGCCCGATTTCCTCCGGGTCCTTTTCGGTCTCTGCCGGACGCACCAGACCAAAGCCGCGGAAACCGGTAAACTCCCGGTCGCGGGAATAGACGGGCAGGGCGGCAAGCTCGACCGGCACGCGCAAATCCGTGCCCTCTACCGGCCACATCAACCGTTTCCCCGACCATGTGTCACGCTTGTCCAGCAGGGCCGCAATGCTGCCATCCGGATCGAAGCCGAAGACATTGGCAACATCGGCAAAGCGACGTCCAACGACGTCAGCCGCATTCGGTCCAATCGTTGCGGCAAGGTCCGGCGATATTTCACTGAAAGTGCCGTCGGGGCCTACCTTCCAGATGAAGCGCGCTGGCGGAGCATCCTGTTCGAACACAAAGTTGCGGGGCTTCGGCTGATCGGCAGAAGCGTCTTCAGTATTTGCGCTTGCTGCTGGCTCTGGAAGCATCTCTTCCAGTATCTCTTCGGCTTCACCCTGCATGGCGACAGGTGCTTCCAATGTCGCGAGGGGAGCGTCACCGACAATGAAGAGAAGGTGCATGGGCGGCGTGTCGGTCAGTCGCGCAATCGCTCCGGGTATGGAGTGCTTTCCAGCGCGGATGCGACGTTTGACGATGCGGTCGCTCGCGTCTGCGGCTTCGATGACAAGGTCTTCCAGCGTGGTGGAGGAAATGTCGAGCGCTACAAAACGCGGGCTTGCGGCAATCACCCGGCTGCTTGCGTCAATCAGTGCAATATGCGTGCTGTCATCGCTCAGGCCGGAAATGATGGCTTCAGCGTCTGCGTCCTTGCCATCGGCAGTCAGCAGCAGCCCGGACACGCCGTCGGGAAGGGTGATGTGCGAAACGCTGAAACGGGTGAGATCGGAACGCAATCCGCCACCCAGACGAACGGAAACGGTTCGGGTTTCACCCTCCGCATTGCTGTTCGACGAGGCGATCTGCCGGCGTGTGGCTATGGGCAGATCAAGGCCGCCGCCGATCATGTCTTCCACGCGATCGAAGCCGAAAAGCTTCGCGCCGGGGCCGTTGACCCAAAGCACTGCCGAAAGGTCCTGCGTCAGCACGAGCTGCGCATCACCCTTTGCAAAGCCTTCGCGGATAGAATCCAGCGCGGCAATATCGATGAAGGGGTATGATCCTGACATACCTGTCCTTACCTGTTCTTTCGACCGCCCGCAGTGCTCGTTAACACCCTGTTAATAAGCCTCTTATGGGCGCGGGTCCACATTGCCATTGGGTATGGGCTGCATTTTCTGTTTCATTAGTTAATGTGGGAAAGGCAATTTTACAGGCTCGGGCCAATATCCAGGTTGTGCACAGCCGGTCTCCTATAATGGTTACCAGCCCGTGACCGTTCACAGCAGGATTTGATATAGAATCCCGCAATTGGGAATTTCTGAAAAAAGAGAGCTATAATCACTTGCAATATGGATCGATTCTCCGTATGTGACCCCCTGTCGGCGACGCCAGAGCGTCACGCAGCCGACACAAAGGTACGCGGTCGTAGCTCAGTTGGTTAGAGCGCAGGATTGTGGCTCCTGAGGTCGTTGGTTCAACTCCAACCGACCGTACCATTATTTCAAGCCACCCATCGTAATAATATGTAATAATATCAATCGCTTAGGCGGATTTTCTATTGTTGGTTTGATCTTAAACGTACCGTTTTGTGATACATACTGTGCTACAAAATGCGCTACTTAGTGTGCCAGACTATGGTATCATGCCTGTATGGCTGGCTATCGTATCAAATCAGATCCTCATCGATATTTGAAAAGCCGCGACGGCGTTTATCAGTATGTTCGCCGCGTTCCCATGTCTGTTGCAGGCAAGGATAGTCGCGCTCCTATCGTCCGCGTAAGCCTGAAAACTAGCGATCTCGCTCGGGCGATGACAAAGCGCGATGGGTATGAGTCGGCTGACGACGCGCTATGGGCTATGCTGAATGCTGGCGCTGACGGGGATAAGGCTCGGGCACTATATGATGCAGCCATTAAGCGCGCAGAAGCCATCGGAATTTCATATGTGTCAGCCGATAGGCTGCTCGCGATGCCTGATGATGCGCTGGCGACCCGACTAAACCTCGTAACTGGCAATCCGGTAGAAGACGCGGCCGCAGTGGGTGCCGCAAGCATCCCATCAGTGTCTGTGACGCAAGCCCTCAAAATCTACTTTGACGAGATCACGCCCGATGAACTGACGGGCAAGAGCGAAATCCAGAAAAAGCGTTGGCGCGCACACAAGCAGCGGGCGATCGATCATTTTGTGAAGATTGTCTCAGATAAAGCAATCGCTGACATAACCCGCGAAGACGCGCAGAAATTCTACAAGGTCTGGCTACAAATGATAACGAAACCAGCCAAAGGGAAGCAGCCGATATCTGCCAGCATGGGCAATCGCATGATGGGTGGCATGCGCGTGCTTTTTGCCGAATACTTCAAGCACATGGGCGATAGGGATCGGCCGAATCCTTTTCGCGGTCTGAGTTTTGCTGAGAAGGTAGAAAAGTCACGGCCGCCAATTCCGACGGATATCATCCAGGTAAAGTTCCTGACCTATGGCCCACTCGTCAGCTTAAACGAAGAAGCTCGCGGTATCGTCTTGGCGATGATTGAAACAGGATGCAGGCCAAGCGAACTCTGTAACATTACAGCCGAAGACATATTCCTCGCTGATAAAGTACCGCATATCCTTATTGCGCCCCGAAAAGATGCGGCGGATCCGCGCGAGATCAAAACAGCGTCGTCTGTCCGCAAGCTGCCGTTGGTCGGCATAGCGCATGAGGTTTTTACGAAACATCGGAATGGCTTCCCTCGTTACAAAAACAAGGAAGACGCGCTATCGGCGACGCTGAATAAGTATTTCAAGGACAACGATCTGTTTCCGAAGGGTGCCGGCTACGGGCGAGCGATCCAAGTGGAAGGGTGCAGAATTCATCGCCGTCGGCGAAAAGCATATCGACTCCGGCTTTGTTTTTCATCCGGACTTTCTGAAGCACAACAGCCAGCGGTTCCTGAAATTCAACGCTGGAACGCGATATCCGCTAGCTTCGTCAACACGCGTTCTGAAGTACCAGCAGCGCGGCTACGAACTGCTCCATCGACATTGTGCACCATCTGCGCAAGGTGAGCGACCGCGAGGCAACCGTTGAAGACGCTCGCGGTGCCGTTGCTCTGATCGGTGCAGCGCGATCCGTGCGTGTGCTTAATCGTATGTCCGAAGCGCAGGCCAATGAGGCGGGCATTCCCGGTATGGATCGGTTCGGCTACTTCTCGATCACATACGGCAAGTCGAATCTTACGCCGCTGTCGCACCGGCTGGATTGGCGGCATATCGAAAGCGTGGCATTGGGCAATGGTCGCGGCCTGACGCAGCCGCAGGACCATGCGCCGGTCGTGACGGAATGGCATTGGCCGTCCAGCGAAGAAGTGGCCGAAGGGCTGACTGATGAACAGAAAGATGCAATCCGTGGCGCTGTAAACGGCGGGATGTACAAGCAAGCGCCGCAGGCCAAGGATTGGGTTGGTCACGCCGTGGCCTATGCGCTAGGGCTGGATGTCGACGACGAGGTGCAGAAGAAGCGGACCAACCTCATTACCAAGGCACTATTCAAGGAAGGGTTTTTGGCAAAAGTCGAGGAGCGCGATCCGGTGCAGCGAAAGACGACGACGTTTGTGAGGGCGGTTGCGTCCTAAAGACGCAAAAAATGAGTTAGCAAAAACGCGCCTCGCGGCTACAGTCTCATGAAGAGCTAATAGGAGGGCTATTATGGCGGACGGTAA
Source organism: Brucella tritici (assembly GCF_008932295.1). Taxonomy (GTDB): domain Bacteria; phylum Pseudomonadota; class Alphaproteobacteria; order Rhizobiales; family Rhizobiaceae; genus Brucella; species Brucella tritici. The sequence continues at coordinate 65,799 of NZ_WBWA01000026.1, forward strand.
TTTTTCAGGCGCAAAGCGCAGCATCGTGGTTGATGGCTTCACGAACAGCGTTCTCGACCCAAAAGAGCCAATGCTTGGACCGTTGCAGAATGGCGGAACCATCATTGCAAATACTGCGCCGGGATGCTGGGGCCCAATGATAACGCCTAGATTACGCGGTGGTCATGAAGTCACTAAGCCTGTTTTCATTGATGGAGCAGAAGTTGGCGACGGAGTAGTCATTCGTATTCGAGATATATCTGTGACGTCTCTTGCGACGGCATCGGGTCATGACACCGTGTCTAACCAATTTTGTCTCGGCGATCCATTCGTGGCAGCGCGTTGCCAAACTTGTGATGAAGTTTGGCCTGAAACACACATCGAAGGCGTTGGCCAAGATTCCGTGAAATGCAACAAATGTGGAGGAGCTATTAAGCCCTTTACTATGGAGCATGGTTATACGGTCGTTTTTGATGACACGCAGTCGGTTGGTCTCACGCTGCCGCAAGCCGCAGCACAAAAGATTGCGCAGAATGCCGACCATTACGCATCGCTACCGGATAACTCTGTGCAGCATTCCATCCTGAACTATGCGCCGGCCGATCTCGTCGGTGCCATTGTTCGTATGCGGCCATTCCTGGGACAGCTCGGTACGACTCCGTCGATAGCTATGCCCGATTCACACAATGCTGGCGATTTTGGCGCCTTCCTCGTCGGCGCTCCTCACATCTATTCGCTGACGCCCGAACAATTGCTGGAACACAAAACAGATGGTCATATGGACATCGATGCGGTTCGCGCTGGAGCTGTTCTTGTTTGCCCTGTGAAGGTTAAGGGGGCGGGCGTTTACATGGGGGACATGCACGCCTCTCAGGGAGACGGTGAGATTGCAGGCCACACTATGGATGTTGCAGGAAGCGTGACGCTTCAAGTGGAAATTCTCAAGAAATACAACAATGATGGACCTGTGTTGTTCCCTTTGTTGGAAGACCTCCCACCTCTGGCGCGACCGTTTACTGCTGAGGAAAAACTGAAAGCAGCAAAGTTGGCAGAGCAATGGGGCGTCGAGCAAACAGAAGAAGTGGCGCCGATTTCAGTAATCGGAACGGCGCCGAACATGAATGCCGCCATCGTCAATGGCCTCGAACGAGCAGCAAAACTGCTCGGCATGTCCGTCGGTGAGGTTCGCAATCGTGCGACGGTTAATGGTGCAATTGAAATCGGACGCGATCCTGGTGTTATTCACGTCACCTTCTTGGCCCCACTGAAGAACCTAGATGCGGCTGGCTTGGGAGATATCGCTAGAAAACAATACGATATCTAAGTTTTTTGATGGCACGCATAAGGCGTGCCGAAAAGTAGCTTGACGTACTATAAAGCGGGGCTTCGGCTCCGCTTTTTTGTTGTTGCTGACTAAGCTTTTCGTCTTAATCAGCCAAATTGAAATCTGCCAAGCCCAACAGAATTGCAACGAAAACGTTCCAGGGCCCCGTTTCAGTCACACTTTATGTAAGAATGCAGTGTCGTTGGAAGAGGTTTAACTAAAGACACCTTGATCAGTTTCTTTGGAATGAGCTAGAACAGATGCAATAGCTCTCATTGCCATTAAACGTCGTCGTTCAGCTGGATAACCGGGAAAATATCTTCGAAGTTGAGCGCTAACTTCGTTAGCTATCTCTTCTTGTTCTACTTCAGATAGGGCGCTCCGATCCCCAATGTGCCTTCTAGCTCGTTCTAAAGCAGCTTGGTACACGCTTTGTCCTCGATTTTCCATTGTATCAGCGACGTAAGTACGGCGCGCTAATGCTCGAATCTCATCCTTCAATTCAGAAAATTCTTGGAGGAAATTTTCGGGAGAAATCTCTTTGGTCTCTAGGCGTGCTGCCTTATATTGGCCGAAGTGCCCCAAGAATGTTGTGTAGCCTTCATTCTGCGATGCTTTGACAGTTCCGATAATCTTTCTAGCGAGGTCGGCTTTAAAGTTAATCATAGTCGGGTATCTCAAATCTCTGGGATAAGTGAGATGCTCAATTGCCGACGTGTCAAACGAATAGCTTGTAATGTCGTCCTTGACGATAACAACTGGCTTATCGAAGGCGAGGCGCAAGCCAAGCTCCAACATTACATTCGGGTTTTTCCCACTAACATCCACAACCACGATCGGATTTTCATAGAGATTCTGAATAATTCGCTTGTGGATGACGCCTATATCATCAGCAGCACTTACGAGGTTTGCCTCGTACCCAGCCGTCTTAATGGCGTCCGATAGTATTTCTAAAACTTGCGCCCAATGGGTTTCATCACATCCATCAATTGCAGAAATAGGCATCACTACCCCGCACTTCTGCGGTAAATCTGTGTTGGCTTTTTCATTTTCGGTGTGGTTTTTAGACATTTCAATTAGCCCCCAATTTTACCGCAGAGAATTGAACCCCGAGTTTCTCTCAGACGCAAGTGGCCAGCACGCCAAACAGGCCATTCCAGCCTTCATATACAACCTACTGTCACAATCACAATACAACTTATGATACTGCGCACTTCTTTGTGCGCACTTCTCGAAAAACCCTAAAAGGAGTTCGCAAATGCACGCTGCTTTTGGTGCGTAAGAGTTCTTATATAGAAACTTACGCACAAAGCGCGCGGCGCGCAGTTCTCGAGTTTTGAGAAGTGCGCACTTTTCCAGATTTTGGCCAATTCCAGAATACAACCTGATTTGAGGTTGGCGACAAGACGCCCCCGGCGAATGGTGTAGCTGGAGGACCGCAAAGCGCCTTGCCCCACGACAGGGTAACGTCTCGCTTTTTGCCTGTCCATTAACACCACATTTATTGAGGCATTCCACACTCCTCTTGCCGCTACCAACGGCGTACCGCAATTAACACGAGGAGCTCACATGGCACGCAGCCGCACACGCGCGCCTTCGTCTATGACCGCCGGGCATCGCATGTGGCGCGCGTTGTCTGCGGACGAATAGGCGCCAACACAAATGCACGTCGGGAAAATACAACTCGATCCTCAGCGATTATTGAGGGTTTGAGATTGTGATCGTTCTCGCAATTGTGGAACATGCGGACCTCTGGATGATTGGAGATCGCAATGGCCCATGCCGATGAGAATGACACTGGCTTTCGTCACGAGGTTGCAGAACGAACTCTAAGGTATTTAGGGCGATCAGCAGATTCGCTGACAGCCAGAGAACAGTCTGTCCTCGCGCGACTGTCAGAGCGCCAAACGATAGCACGAGATGTAAACAGGTCGTTTGACGAGAAGCTCACCTACGGTCAGCGGCTGGCAGATAAGGTCGCCGAATTCGGTGGTTCGTGGACCTTCATAATGCTGTTTGCGCTCGTTTTGGTCGCGTGGGTCGTTGCCAATACGGTTGCGCTTGCTTTCGACCCTTACCCGTTCATCTTCCTCAATCTCGTGCTTTCAATGCTAGCCGCAGTGCAGGCGCCCATCATTATGATGAGCCAGAACCGCCAAGCCGCAAGGGACCGGTTGGATGCTGCACATGATTACGAAGTGAACCTCAAGGCTGAAATCGAAATAATGGCGCTACACGAGAAGTTTGATCAATTGCGTTCGAACGAACTCAAAGCACTTATCGAAAAGCAGCAGGAACAATTAGAAATCCTTTCATCATTGCTTTCCTCAGCCAAGACAGATCAACGTTAGAGCGCATCCTTGTCGGAAAACTGTTTCACACTTTTCCAGATGCGCTCCAAGGCTCCCTGTCCGGGCTGCTTTCGCTAGTGACTTACGTTATGTTATCCCGAATGCCACGTCAGGCTGCGGCAAGCGCCTCGGCGATGCTGTCCTTCAAGGTGAGACGCTGTTTGCGCAGGTTCGTTTCTTCTTCCTGGCTCACCGGCGCAATTTTTGTTTCGGCGCGGTGGATGCGGTCATTGACGGAATCATATTCTTCCAGAATGCGGGCAAAATGCGCATCCTTTGCTTTCAGGGCATGAATGGCATCGAGTTGGCCGGGAAACTCTTCTCCAAGTGTGTGGGGGGTATTCGACATTCTGTAGCTCCTTCCTTTGGTTGAAAAGATCTTCGCAAGCCAGCAAGCGGGTGGCATTGATCGCAATCAAGACGGGCTGAAAGGAGCATGCCGAAACTGCATGGCTGGCATGCAAATGCCGATCTTCTAAGTCGGCGGAGCGATCCCCATTTCATGGGCACGGACCAACGAAGTGTCCGTGATGGAGAGAAAAATGTTTACCCGCTTCAATAATCGTTTCGGTCGTGCATTCGCGCAATTCGGTAGCGCCGTTCGTGCTTCTGCTGCTGTGCGCGCTGGTCAGAAGCCAACTGCCCAGGACCTTGAGACGCTTGGCATCGACGTTGACCAGTTCCGTCGTATTCAGGGTTGAGCAATCAAGTAAGCGTATGTGTATCTGAGTAAAAAAACCCCGGAAATCCGGGGCTTATACATTTGAGGCCGGAACGTTAAACTTCGTTCCGGCCTCTATGTCATTGTGGTGAATGCAACACCGCAATGGCTGCTGCAAAGCGGTTGAGCCCATCGGGGCGTGAACTTTCGTTCGT
>NZ_WBWA01000027.1 GCF_008932295.1 Brucella tritici
GCGTAATCGACTCGTTCTACGGCACGTGGGGCGGCGACTGGGCTGTCTGGGGTGGCGCTGCATTCAAGGCAACCGAAAAGGCTACCTTCAACCTGCAGCTCGCTTACGACGACACCAAGACCTTCGCAGCAACCGCAAACGTTGCTTACGAACTGGTTCCTGGTTTCACGATCACCCCGGAAGTTTCGTACACCAAGTGGGACGACAAGCGTTCCGTTCTTGATGGCCAGGATGCTTTCCAGGGCATGATCCGCTTCCAGCGCTCGTTCTAATCAGATCGACGCTTAAGCGAAATGCGCCAACGGGAAACCGTTGGCGCACATCCATTTGAAACATAGCTCACGAATGCGTGAATTTTGATCCTTCAGAGATGGGGATTTCGAAAAGGATCGAAAACCGGGAGGAGTAACGGGGACGACAGAAAGCTGGGGGCAAACATGGTCTTTTAGAAAGGTCCAATCATGTCTCCGCATAAAATTAGCTCACTTATCTTGTGTTCTGAGAATTATTTCATTAGTTGTGCGTCTCATATATCAAAGGGGGGCGCGCAATTATCGTCGTTGGGGAAACGAAGATCGACATGGGCGAAAAGTTTACGCCGATAGTCGACTACAACTTAAAGTACACATCCAGCAAAAGTCCAAACCACCGGCTTGTTGAACAATTTTCGGTGGCGGAACTGACGGGGAAATATATCAACATCCTGTGGGATGATGGGTCACACAAGTATAATGTGAAGTCGTTTCTCGGCGAAATTGACGAGATTTTGAAGGGCGAACGCTTTTCAGGTTTCGATCAGGAAATGCTTGACTCCGTCGTCGGTTCGCTCCGTGAGCGCGGCAATAGCAATGCAACCATCAATAGAAAGATGGCTGCGCTGAGCAAGCTGCTGCGAAAGGCGCACAAGATGGGAGATATCTTCAATCTACCGGAATTCGTCCGGCAGAAGGAGCGTGTAGGACGTATTCGATTCCTTGAATACGAGGAAGAAAAGCGCCTATTCGCCGCGATCAAGTCGCGCTGTGAAGATAGTTACCGGCTTTCCTTGTTTCTTGTCGACACGGGCTGCCGCCTCGGCGAAGCCATCGGCGTTACCTGGAACGATATTCAGGATCAACGGGTTACGTTCTGGCTCACCAAATCAAATCGCAGCCGTACTGTGCCCCTCACCCGCCGTGCCCGCAAAGCAGCACATATTCCGCATGAAAAGCTCAAAGGCCCCTTCTCCATGCTCAATCAGGTCCGGTTCCGCCAGATCTGGAATGAGGCAAAGATGGAAGTCGGCCTTGGCACGGACGATCAGGTCGTTCCGCACATTCTGCGTCATACCTGTGCATCTCGACTGGTTCGCGGTGGCATCGATATTCGTCGTGTTCAGATGTGGCTGGGACACCAGACCCTGCAGATGACCATGCGCTATGCTCATCTTGCTACACATGACCTCGATTCATGCGTGAAAGTGCTTGAAGTCCACTAGAGTGGCTCCAGTTAGAATGGAATCGTGAGCTGCTCTATCTCTTTGTTGGCAAGTCTTATCCGATGCGTCGTAGCGGGATAAGAAATCAGTTCAGCGAGCTGATTTCCCTGCGTAGAAGCTGTTTTGTGTTGCAGGAAATACTCTGCAAGGTAGCTCGAAAATTGTAATCAGGTTTTCGGATAAGGTCGAGTTGGCACACATAGTCAGAGCGTCGATCGGTCCAGTCAGATCGAGATGCCCTCTACGCGACTTCAGCACGTCCATGTGCAGGACTTTATAGCCAGCCCCTTGGAGGCGTGGCTGAGGTCATGATGTTTATCGATATTCGGGTTCAGGCCCGGATAGTTTCACGTTACCTAGCCTTATTACTTAGCTTTTGACGACAGCAAGCGCGATCATTTGCTCGCATTATTCAGCCGACGCGGAATCATTGTGATGGCACCGGCGAATACAAGTTGCTATGCCTTTTCCCAGCAGGACAGGCGTTGGTGACTGACGGCATTCTCCAGCCCTTCGATTTGTCCTCATCACTTTGTGCAGGACTGAGAATCGACTGGAAAACACCATGGGATCGCCCCGCCTTACACCGCTCATCGTAAGCTTACCATCCACTGTTCCTTTTACCGGTCCTGAAACGCTGGAGTTACAGCGGGGAAGACCTTTCAAGGCGCGAATCGGTGCCAATGAGAGCAGTTTTGGTCCAGCACCATCTGTCCTCGAAGCCATTCGGACGGAAGCAAGCGAGATATGGAAGTATGGCGACCCTGAAAACTACGAATTGCGCCACGCCATTGCCGCACATCACAGCGTGAAACCTGAAAACATCATGCCCGGAGCGGGTGTCGATGCCTTGCTCGGATTGGTAGTCAGGCAATATGTCCAGGAAGGTGACAGGGTCATCAACTCGCTGGGCGGCTACCCGACCTTCAACTATCACGTTGCCGGTTATGGCGGGAAACTGTCTACTGTTCCTTATATCAACGACAGATCAGACCTCGATGGTCTGCTCGATGCGGCGCGCAAGCAAGATGCCGTAATTCTATATCTCGCCAATCCGGATAATCCGATGGGAACCTGTCATGAGGGTTCGGATATCCAGTCCTTCATCGAGCAGGTTCCGGAAACCACCATGCTCATTCTGGATGAGGCCTATTGCGAAACAGGGCCTGCCTCCGCCTTCCCGCCTTTTGAAACCGACCGTCCGAACATTTTGCGGATGCGCACTTTCTCCAAGGCCTACGGTCTGGCAGGAATCCGGTGTGGTTATGTTGTCGGCAGCGCCGAAGCCATCAAATCGTTCGACAAGATTCGCGATCATTTTGCAGTGAACCGTCTTGCGCAGGCAGCGGCTATCGCTGCCCTCAAAGATCAGGCTTACCTGCGCGACGTGGTAGCTAAAATAATAGCCGGGCGAGATCGCATCGTCACAATCGCCAGGGCAAACGGCCTTGCAACCGTCCCCTCTGCCACGAATTTTGTCGCCATCGATTGCGGCAAGGACGGAGCATTCGCCACGGCAGTTCTCAACGGCCTGATAGCGCGTGACATCTTCGTGCGCAAACCCGGTGCCCCGGTTCTCGACCGCTGTATTCGCGTGAGCGTCGGTATCGATGAACAGCTCGATCTTTTTGAAGCTGCCCTACCTGCAGCTCTAGAGGATGCCCGGAAACACACAGATATTCGCGAAACTGCCTGAACGGTGGAGCTTTAGATGCAGATTCAATCCGATAGTCGGCCCCAGAAAATTCTTTTCAGCACGCTGGCCGGGCTGTGCGGTGCGCTTGCAATCGCTGCTTACGCGGGAGCGGCCCATGGTGGGGAGAACCATCTGGGCAATATTGCTCCGCTTCTTCTCGGCCATGCGCCCGCGTTTCTGGTGTTATCGCTGATCGTGCCTGCCAGCCGCACCGCTTATCTCGGCGGGATATTACTTGTCATCGGCCTCACTTTGTTCTGCGGCGATCTCTTCATGCGTGACATGACGGGTGATCGGCTCTTTCCGATGGCTGCACCGACTGGCGGATCATTGATGATTCTCGGTTGGCTAGCCGTCGCGATTACCGGCTGGTTTTCAAGAACCAAATAAAAAGGGGCCGAAAGGCCCCTTCTTTTTCGAATAGTCCTGATCTGATCAGGAATTGCCTTTCAGGCGTGCATTGCAGAGGCTGTAGTAACCGCCGCCTTTTTGTATCCACTTCAAACCACCCAATGCATTGGCATCTTTCAGCCTATAATACTGCTCGAGGCAGGTGTGCATACGAGCCTTGCCAGCTGATTCATTCGAAAACTTTGCAGAAACTGCCGTTGGAAATTTGACGCCTCTGGGCGCCGCAACCGTTGGGGCAGCTGGTTCACTGGTACCGTCGGTGCTGAAGGCAACTGGATCTGCACCCGGTCCGCATTCAGCCTTGCGGAAATCGTTCCATTTTGCAACGTTGTCAACACCAGCGTCTTTTGCCGCCTGATACTTGGCGCTGCACTGCTTCATCGTTAAGCCCTTGGCGCTGTCATCAGGAGCAGTGCTTTTTGCCGTTTTCTTAGCCGGAGAAGCAGGTGCAGGAGCTGCGGCGGCATTTGCACCGCATTGCGCCTTGCGGAAATCGTTCCATTTCATGCCGCCAAGCGTGCCAGCATCTTTGGCAGCTTGATATTTCGCGCTGCATTCCTTCATTGTCAGGCCCTTGGCACTGTCGTCTGCGGCAGGGGCGGCTGCACTCTTGGTTGCCTTTTTAGCTGGAGCTGCCGGTACTGCGGCGGCATCTGCGTCGTCTCCACATTGCGCCTTGCGGAAATCGTTCCATTTCATGTCGCCAAGCGTGCCAGCATCTTTGGCAGACTGATATTTTGCGCTACATTCTTTCATCGTCAGGGCGTTGGCGGGCGATGAAAAGGCAAATGCCGCAGCACTCATGATGATGGCTGTGCCGGCCATGGCGGTGATGGTTCGAATTGACATCTTGTCACTCCCTATCGAATGCAGCTCTTTCGATCACTCGGTACCTTTTACGCCTTGCGATCTTACTAATATAGAGGAACGGTAGATGTCATCGTTGCTCTGACCCGTTCCGCTTATACGTCAACCTTGCGCTTCGCAAAGTTGACTGTCAATCATTTGGTCAATATTACCCTCAGCTCCAATACAAATTTTCTAACGGGCTTTCTTTGCTAGTTATGGTCATGCAGGTGCCATGAAGTAAAATTATAGTACTTCCCACCTCATGTCCGATTTTTATTCGAACAGAGTTAAAATCCTGGGGCGGTGCAGATGACATAGCGGATCATGATCATTGGCGGCGCCGGTTCAGGAAAATCAAGCCTCGCGCGTGCGCTAGGCGAGGTTACCGGCTTACCGGTCGTTCATATCGATACCCTCTACTGGCAGCCCGGTTGGACGATGCGATCACGTGACGAAATCGGTCGCCTCACCAAGGAAGCGGCAGATCAGGACAGATGGATATTCGAGGGCAATCATAGCGAAACTATGAATTACCGAGCCTTGCGGGCAGATATGCTTATTTTCTCGATATATCGACCATGCGTCGCCTGTGGCGTGTACTGAAAAGAACAGTAATCCACTACGGACGCTCGCGCCCGGATATGGCGGAAGGTTGTGTGGAGCGTTTCGACTGGGATTTTCTGAAATGGGTGGCTGGCTATCGCCAGAACGGCCGTATTCGTGCGCTGGCCTTTCTAGAGAAGGCGCCTCAACATCTTTCCAAGCACCATTTGCGCAGTCCGTATGATGTGAAACGCTTTCTCGCGCAGATGGCGCGCGAAATAAAATAAAACAATCGGCCTTCCCGATTGCGATAAATCCACAAAGAAGACCGTGAAATAACAATTTTTCAAGCCGTGCGCTGCATCGCAAGGGCTGTTATATTTAATCGTCTCCCAAGACTTTACGCTGCGTGCTATGGCCCAATCATCTGCACAGCGCGAATGCATGACATGCCGGAACTCGTTCCGGCACCGTAATCTTTTTGCCGGATTGCCGGCTTCTCGCTGTTCTGGAGTTTCCACGTGGCCGATATCACTGATAACGCCGCTGCCCTTATTGATGCGCCGAAATCTGCCGCATTCGACCGTCACCGCCTCTATGAAGATGCTATGGCGATGCTGATCGGCACATCCTTCATTGCACTTGGCATTACGCTTTACAGCCAGGCGATGCTAATGACTGGCAGCACCGCCGGTATCGCCCTTCTCATCCAGTATGCAACAGGCACTGAATTCGGGTTGCTCTATTTCCTGATCAATCTGCCATTCTACTATTTTGCCGTGCGTCGAATGGGGTGGGCTTTTACGATCAGAACATTCGTCGCAGTGGCCATGATGTCGGGCTTTGCGCGACTGATGCCCTTGAGTGTCGACTTCTCAAGCGTCAATCCGCTTTTCGCCGCACTCATGGGCGGTACCTTGATGGGTATGGGTGTACTCGCACTCTTCCGGCATCGTTCCGGTGTCGGCGGCGTCAATATATTGGCGCTCTATCTGCAAGATGCCTATGGGATAAGGGCCGGCTGGTTTCAGCTCGGCCTCGATATCCTGATTATGCTGGTCTCGCTGTTCTTTATCCCGTGGGAAAATATGGCACTTTCCCTCATCGGCGCGATTGCCATGAATCTTATCATTGCAATCAATCACAAACCGGGCCGGTATCTCGGTATAAGCTGAGAAAACAAAAAGCCGCCTTCGAAGACGGCTTTTCTCACACACGACTGTTTGTCGCTCAGTGGGCGGTCATCCACTCGCGTGCGTCGCGCAACGCCGCTGCCAGTTCGCCCTTGCTCATCGTGGCAGCCACCTGATTACGCATACGGGCGGCCTTCTCGCTGCCGCGGATGGCGGCAATGTTCAGCCATTTGTGGGCCTGCACCACGTCGATCTCGCAATCGCGACCGATGGCAAATTTCATGCCCATTTCCAGAAGAATGCGATCCTGCGCGATTGCGTTGTTCTTATTCGTAAAGCTCTGAAACTGTGCCATTTTCTTTGTCCCTGTTAAATCCCGAGAACCGTCCGGTCTTTATTTCAAAGCCTGATTTCGTTGCTTCGAAACTGCCGCCTCTGTCGTTCCGTTCATGCTCTCAAATCTACGGGAAAGGATTGAAATGCGCGTTAAACCAGATGCTTAACGAGCAACCAACAAAATCCGAACAAGGGGTAAACTTGGGATTTTGTTAAACATGCAAGTGCTGCCGATTGCTGGATTTTCGTAAAAATTCGATTCAAATCCGCATGATTGAACGAAACCAGTTGCTAACTATAGACAACATTCGAACGCGGGCGTGTGTGTACAAAGGGCAGTGTTTCATATGCCGAGCACGACATAAATATCCCTCTTCCGCTTCGCCAGAAACTGGTTTACGTTTACGTTTGCGTAAGCTTGACGGATGGTCGAGGAGGCTTCCGTCTTAAACTTCAGAACGCATCACAGCGGTTTCATCGTTGCGACCGGCAAAGCCGGGACTGGCGGCGATTTGGGAGGAAAGAATGATCCGCACACTTATTCTTGGAATGACGCTTGCAGCCACCTTTGCCGCACCCGCCCTCGCCGAGGAAGGGATCGTCGGCACGTGGAAGCGTCCGAACGGCACGATCATCAGCTATGCAGCATGCGGCGCTAACAAGTTCTGCGGTACGGTGCAGACCGGCGAATACAAGGGCAAGTCCATCGGCACGATGTCGGGCACCGGGGGCAGCTATAAGGGTGAGGTCAACAAGCTTGACGAAGGCAAAACCTATACTGGCAAGGCCAGTGTCAAGGGCAATACGCTTTCACTCTCCGGCTGCGTGATGGGCGGCCTGATCTGCAAGAGCGAAAGCCTGGCGCGCCAGTAATATCCAGCGCTGCGGAATCAAAAAGGGCGGCTCCAGGCCGCCCTTTCTTTCATCGCTTGTTCAGCGTGCCTTCTGACCGAAGAGAATCTTGTGTTCCTCTTCCTTGTTCACGGACGCATTTGCACGTTCACGTTCTTCTTTGCCGACCACGAGACCGCGCTGCACCGCAGGGCGCGCATTCATCGTCTGATGCCAGCGCTTCAGGTTCGGGAAGTCATCCAGGTTCTGGTCATAATTCTTGTAGGCATTAATCCAGCCAATGGAGGCCATGTCGGCAATGGAGTATTCGCCAGCGATATATTCCTTGCCTTCAAGTTGCATGTTCAGGACGCCGTAGAGACGGTTGACCTCATTGGTATAGCGGTCGATGCCGTATTGGACTTTTTCCTGAGCATAGATACGGAAATGCCCGGCCTGCCCAGACATCGGGCCTAGTCCACCCATCTGCCACATCAGCCATTCGTCAACGGCGACACGCTTGCGTTCCTCGGTCGGGTAGAACTTACCGAACTTTCGGCCGAGATATTGCAGGATCGCACCAGATTCGAACACTGAGATCGGTTCGCCGCCCGGCCCTTCCGGATCGATGATCGCGGGCATACGGTTGTTTGGAGCAATCTTCAAAAAGTCCGGCTGAAACTGATCGCCCTTGCCGATATTGATATATTTGACCTCGTAGGGAACGCCCAGTTCTTCCAGCATGATGCTGATCTTAAAGCCATTCGGCGTGGGCCAATAATACAATTCGATGGGCTTGGTCTGTTCGGCCATGGGTTCTCTCCCGCTGATCCTGAAATTGCGCGGGACGTGTTCCCGCATTCCAATGATGGGAAACATAAGACCCTTTCGGGCAGGCACAAGAGCCACTTGTGGCAATAAACGGAACATCAATATTTTTGAACACTGCATGAACGACGCTCTCAGGGACGGTTCAGGCGCTATCGCTAGATTGAATAGGGAGAACAGAAATCAGAACGGCTTTGGGGGTCAACCAGTATGCTTCGTCGTTTAACAATTGTCTGCCTGATGATCGCTGGCTTTGCCGCAGTCGCCAGCATTTTCGTTGACCAGAGATATAACGTCTACCGGGATCAGCCGGTGATCGGGCCTGTAGCCGCCTTCACCCAAAAGCCTGCTGGAGAACGGCCATGAAAAGAACCCGGATCATAGCCGCAGTCGCCCTTCGGGTTTTCCTTTTCACAGCCATTTTCACCGGTCCGGCAGCAACCTTCGCCTACACGCAGATTGGCCAGCATTCCCAGATGAGCGGCATCGGCCTCGTACTTTATGTGAGCCTGCAACGCGTCGCATAAACTGGGTCATATACCAGTCATGGACTCTGCTATACTAGGTCATGACACAGCGAATCGAACATCCATTTCTGACCGAGATCAAAACACCTCCGACCGTTGACCCGGAGGTTTTCAACGACGCCGGTGCGGCGGTTGCCGCCCTGCAAAAGCTATATGATCGCAACACGGCTTTCCTGCGCGATGCGTTCGAGAAGGTTGCGCGCGGCGAGGTTTCGCCGCAGCGCTATCGCGCTTATTATCCCGAAATCTGCCTGTCTACATCGAGCTTCGCGCATGTGGATTCTCGGCTGGCTTATGGCCATGTCTCGACGCCGGGCGATTATTCCGCAAACATCACACGGCCCGATCTGTTCGACCATTATCTCACCGAGCAGATTCGTCTCCTGATGCGCAATCACGGTGTGACCGTGACGGTGAAAGAGTCCTCAACGCCGATCCCGATCCATTTCGCCTTCAAGGAAGGCACTTATGTAGAGGCATCTGTCGCCAATGCCTTCACGCACCCGCTGCGTGATCTCTTCGACGTGCCCGATCTGGCGGCAACCGACGACAAGATCGTCAATGCCGATTTCGAGCCCGCCCCCGGCGAACCGATGCCGCTTGCGCCATTCACTGCCCAGCGCGTCGATTATTCACTGCATCGGTTGGCGCACTACACGGCGACAAGCCCGGCGCATTTCCAGAACTTCGTACTGTTCACCAACTACCAGTTCTATATGGACGAGTTCTGCGCCTATGCCCGCGAATTGATGGCAGAAGGCGGCGGCGGTTATGAACAGTTCGTTGAACCAGGCAATCTGATTACGCGCGCGGGCGAAACCGAACCAAGCAGTGGCAGCCCTCTACCTCGCCTGCCCCAGATGCCAGCCTACCACCTGCAACGGGGCGACCATTCGGGCATCACGATGGTCAATATTGGCGTAGGCCCGTCCAATGCCAAGACCATAACCGACCATATCGCGGTGCTTCGCCCTCACGCATGGCTGATGCTCGGTCACTGCGCTGGCCTTCGCAACAGCCAGCAGCTTGGCGATTATGTCCTGGCACACGCCTATATGCGTGAAGACCATGTTCTCGACGACGATCTGCCTGTCTGGGTGCCGTTGCCAGCACTTGCTGAAATTCAGGTTGCGCTGGAAGAGGCCGTCGAGGAAATCACCGGTCTGGAAGGTTACGATCTGAAACAGATCATGCGTACCGGCACGGTCGCAACCATCGACAACCGTAACTGGGAACTGCGCGACCAGCGTGGCCCGGTGCAACGCCTCTCACAGGCACGCGCTGTCGCGCTTGATATGGAATCCGCGACAATTGCGGCCAATGGTTTCCGTTTCCGTGTGCCTTACGGCACGCTTCTGTGTGTTTCCGACAAGCCGCTGCACGGTGAACTGAAACTTCCGGGCATGGCGACCGAATTCTACAAGCGACAGGTGGCGCAGCATCTGCGCATCGGCATCCGCGCAATGGAAAAGATCGCCGCCATGCCGGACGAGCGGCTGCATTCCCGCAAGCTCCGCAGCTTCTACGAAACGGCTTTCCAGTGACGTTAAGGGAGTAGGGGAAAAAGGGAGTAAGGCAGTATGTTGGAGCTGTGCTGGAAACAGAGCAGCTTGGATCCTACTCCCTTATTCCCTTATTCCCTTATTCCCTTATTCCCTTATTCCCCTACTGCCTTCATTTCCATTATCGCGCCGTATTCAATAGCTAGAGGCATTTCATGTCGAAAAGCCGTGAAAACCTTTCATTCCTGTTGTTGCTGGCTGCTGTCGCGCTGTCGGTTCCGCTCGTGCTCGGATTTCTTGGGGCGGTACATCCCGCACTGGATTCCTTTTCGCATTTTCGAGCCCACCTCGCCGTCTTGCTGGCAGTGCTGACCGTTCCCTTGCTTTTCACCAAAATGCGGCGCGAGGCAGCGATGCTTCTGCTTTTTGCCGTTATGGCTCTCAGTACAACTGTCGGTGCTGCACGCGATTTCCTGAGCGGCTCTACAGGTGCACAGGCGCAGGAACAAGGTGGGGCACGCTACAGCCTCGTCCAGATCAATTTGCGCGAAGACAATCCCGAACCAAAACGCATTCTCCAGATGATTGCGCGGGAAAAGCCGGACGTCATCACCTATGAGGAAGCGAGTGAGCAATGGACAAAATGGCTCACCATTCTCCAGGGTTCCTATCCCTACCACCTCAATTGTGCTGACGATCCCAACACATGGGGCGTGGGCATCCTGTCGAAGCGGCCTTTCAGCGAAGATGCACAGACGGCCTGCGTCGGCGATGGTTTGCTCGCAATTGCGCCAATCAATTTCGGCGGAACGACCGTGCATGTCGCAGCACTGCACTTTTCATGGCCATGGCCACGCTGGCAGCCTTATCAACTCCGCTACATCGAACCGGAACTACAGAAGCTGAAAGGTCCTCTGGTCGTCGCCGGTGATTTCAATGCGGCACCGTGGAGCAATGCCGTTCGTCGTGTCGAATATGCCTCCGGCACCCGTCATATGACCGGCATCGGCGGCACGTGGATGACGCACCTGCTGCCTGTTACGCTGGCGCCCTATATCGGCCTGCCGATTGATCAGATACTCGTAAGCCCCGAAATCGGAGGGGCGAAGGTTTCGGCGCGTGAAGATGCTGGCTCCGATCATCTGCCGGTTCGGCTCGATTTTTCCGTTCCGCCGCCCGTTCGGCCAGATGAAGAAGAACCGGAAACCCAGTCCGTCATGCTTCAATAAAAAAGGCGGTCCCAGACCGCCTTTTTCTTTTACATGCTCACGTAAACAGGTCCCTCGCCAACTCTCTTTTAGCCGCATTTCCGGAACGCAAAACCGGCGCCACTTTTGCTGGAAATGCTCGGATGGCGGTCGAGACGGACACTGTTTTCCGCAAACATTACATGTTTACGTAAACAGGCCCCTCACCGCCTTGCGGCGGCACCCAGTTGATGTTCTGGTTCGGGTCCTTGATATCGCAAGTCTTGCAGTGCACGCAGTTCTGCGCGTTGATGACAAACCGCACGTCCTTTGCCTGCGGATCGGCAGCAGAGTTGCCGTCGGCATCCACCCATTCATAAACACCCGCAGGGCAGTAACGTGTCGACGGACCGGCAAAGATGTCGTGTTCAGACGTCTGCTGCAATTTCATGTCACGGACCTGAAGATGCACAGGCTCATTCTCGTCATGGTTCGTGTTCGACAGGAACACCGACGACAGGCGGTCGAACGTCAGAACGCCATCCGGCTTCGGATAGTCGATCTTCGCGTGTTTCGCAGCCGGCTCAAGTGACTGCGCATCAGTCTTGCCGTGCTTCAGCGTTCCGAAGATGGAGAAGCCGAAAAGCTGGTTGGTCCACATATCGAGGCCGCCGAGCGCCACGCCAGCAATCGTGCCGAACTTCGACCACAGCGGCTTGACGTTACGCACGCGCTTGAGATCCTTGCCAATCAGGCTCGAACGCCAATTGTTCTCGATCTCGACCGGCTCGTCATTGGCGCGTCCTGCGGCAATTGCCTCGGCGATCTTGTCAGCAGCGAGAATGCCGGAAAGAACCGCATTGTGGCTGCCCTTGATGCGCGGCACGTTGACCAGACCAGCCGAGCAACCGATGAGTGCTCCGCCCGGAAACGAAAGCTTCGGCACCGACTGGAAACCGCCTTCGGTAATTGCACGTGCGCCATAGGAAAGACGCTTGCCACCCTCGAAGACATCCTTGATGGCCGGATGCGTCTTGAAACGCTGGAATTCTTCAAACGGCGACAGATACGGGTTCTTGTAATTAAGGTGCAGCACAAAGCCGACCGCAACCATATTGTCCTCGAGATGATAGAGGAACGAGCCGCCGCCGGTCTTCATGTCGAGCGGCCAGCCGAAGGAGTGCTGAACCAGCCCCGGCTTGTGCCTGGAAGGATCGACCTGCCACAATTCCTTGAGCCCAATACCGTATTTCGCCGGTTCGCGGCCCTCGTCGAGCTTGAATTTCGAGATCAGCTGCTTGGCAAGCGAACCGCGCGCGCCTTCGCTGACCAGCGTATACTTGCCGAGCAGCGCCATGCCGCGTGTATAGTTCGGACCATGTGTTCCGTCACGCTCGACACCCATATCGCCAGTGGCGACGCCGATGACTGCGCCCTCGTCATTGTAGAGCACTTCGGTTGCTGCAAAGCCCGGATAGATTTCCACGCCAAGTTCTTCGGCCTTGGTGCCGAGCCAGCGGCAGACATTGCCCAGGGACACGATGTAATTGCCATGATTGCTCATCAAAGGCGGCATCGCGAAATTCGGCAGGCGCACGGAACCTGCAGGCCCCAGCACGAGGAAATGATCGGCTGTCACGGGCGTCTTGAAGGGGTGCCCCTCTTCCTCGCGCCAGCCCGGCAGAAGCTGGTCGATGCCCACCGGATCAACGACAGCGCCAGAAAGAATATGCGCTCCGACTTCCCCACCCTTTTCGAGGACGACGACGGAAAGTTCGGGATTCGCCTGTTTCAAGCGGATTGCCGCAGCAAGGCCAGCAGGACCCGCGCCGACGACAACAACGTCGAATTCCATGCTCTCGCGTTCGGGAAGCTCCTGGTTCGCATATTCTGGGGCTTCAGACATTCATCCCTCCGTCCGGTGTAACATCGTCTTCTTACTAAGGTAGCCCAGACGACGCATCCAATTGTTTTTGTGCATGATCTAATCGCGAATACCCATGAACCGACTGCCTGTCAGCACTGATGGTATGGAAAGACCTGCCGTTTCCCCGTAATCTGCCTTACCCTGTCGCAGAGTTGGAGACTGTCGCAAATGCGTCCAATTGTCCAAAACAGGCGTCCTACGTCCACATATTCATTTACTTTAACGTAAACGTCAAATCTATTCCCTTCAAGAAGCTGCGATGAGGATTTGTTCTTGGTGATGGAAGAAGTACGACTTCACAGCATGTCATGAGCATAAGAGAGCCGTAGCTGGCTCTGGCTGGGATATGCCGGTGTGAAATCGGATATGAATTGTCACTAACCGTCGAAACAAGCCCTAAATCCCAACCGGGCTCTTGCATTCACCCGCAAAATTCGCCACCTCAGAGGTGAGGTAGATAATGGCTGATAATCGCGAAACGCTGGATATTGAAGGTTTGCTCCGCTTCTATGCGGAAGCAGGCGTTGACATGCCGCTTTCCGAAACGCCGTTAGACCGGTTTGCGGAGCCTCAGCGCCCTGTTCCTTCGCAACCAACGGCGCAAATGTCGAATTCGCCGGAGCGCGCCCGGCAGCAGCAACCACGTCCGGCCCCGACACCTGCCCCCACCAGCAGGCCTGTTCAAGCCGCAGCCGACCTTCCCGACACAGCGCAGATTGCGCTCGCACGCGAGGCGGCGGCACAGGCTTCGACACTGGAGGAATTGCGGGAGAAGCTCGCTGCATTCGACGGCTGCAACTTGAAATTCACGGCGAAGAACCTTTGTTTCGCCGATGGCGATCCGTCATCCGACATCATGTTCATCGGTGAAGCGCCCGGACGGGATGAGGATATGGAAGGATTGCCGTTTGTCGGAAAATCCGGACAGCTTCTCAATCGCATGATCGAATCTATCGGCCTGAAGCGAGAAAGCGTTTATATCGCCAACACGATCCCGTGGCGTCCGCCCGGCAACCGCACGCCGACGCCGCTTGAAACGGAACTCTGTCGGCCATTCATAGAACGACAGATCGAGCTTGCCGCGCCGAAAGTTCTGGTTGCACTTGGCGGACCTGCGGGCAAGGCACTCACCGGCGCGACGGAAGGTATCCTTCGGCTACGCGGCAACTGGAAGATTCATCGTACGCCCAACGGCCTCGAAATTCCCGTCATGCCGACCCTGCACCCAGCCTACCTTCTGCGAACGCCAGCGCAAAAGCGGTTTGCATGGCGCGATTTTCTGGCTGTGAAGCTGAAATTGGCCGAATTGATTAGTTGAAATCTCCGTAGTTCAGTGGCATCGGCAGGCGGCGTAGGCGGTATTGTCACCAACATGCCGCAAACTTGTTCTATTTCGCCGCTTGCCAAACCGCCTTTCGGCGACAAGTAGCCCTAAATTCAGATTCCCCATGGGATTTCACTGTGGAGTTTTTCATGGCTGGCCAGCTCCTGCCCATAGCCGCTTTGCTTGCAAGCACCTTTCTGATGCTGCTTGCCGGTGGCCTTGCGGGTATTCTTCTGCCCCTGCGTGGCGGCATGGAAGGCTGGTCGACCACGACCATCGGCTGGATGGGTACGAGCTATTCTCTCGCCTTCACGATCGGCTGCATCGTGGTGCCGCATCTGGTGCGGCGCGTTGGGCATGTGCGCGTCTTCTCCTCTCTGGCGACGCTGCTTTCGATGGCGCTATTGTTCCATGCACTGGTCGTCAATCCCGTCGCATGGATGATCTTCCGTGGCATTGCAGGTTTTTCGCTCGCAGGCAGCTACATGATTATCGAAAGCTGGCTGAATGAGCGTGTGACCAATGAATCGCGCGGCCGCATCTTCTCGATCTATATGATTATCACCATGCTCGGACTGTTGTGCGGACAATACATCCTGCCGTTCGGCGATGCGGGAACGCAGACGCTCTTCATCATTTGCGCCATCATCTATGCAAGCGCACTGCTTCCAACCGCCCTCTCAAGTGCACAGTCGCCCAACCCGCTGACGCAGGTTTCGCTCGATCTGAAAGGGCTTTACCGACGGTCGCCTGCTGCAGCCGTCGGCTCGCTGATTGCTGGTATAGTTGCAGGCACCTGGAACTTCCTCGCTGCCATTTACGGCGAGATGAACGGTCTTTCGACCTTCGGCATCGCAACAATGCTTGCCTGTGCCATGGTCGGCGGCGCGATCTTCCAGTATCCGCTCGGACGGGGATCTGACTTTGTCGATCGTCGCTATGTCATGGTGATCGCCGGTATTATCGGCTTTGCGTTGTCGATGGTGATGGTGCTGTTCCATCCCACTTCGCCCTATGCGCTCTACATCATGATGTTTCTGTTCGGCTCGGTTATTTATCCGATCTACAGCCTCAACGTCGCTCACGCCAACGACTATGCGGACGCCAGCGAATTCGTGAAGGTTTCCGGCGGATTGCTGATTATTTACGGCGTGGGCAGCGTCATCGGGCCTGCTCTTTCCGGCCCGTTGATGGATCTGATCGGTGCATCGGGCTTCTTCGTAACCATGGCCATTGCCTACGGCTTATACGGCCTGCATGCCTTCTGGCGCATCCGTCGCTTCGAACGCCCGGCCATCAGCGACCAGAAGACCGAATACAAGTTCCATACGCCGGACGGCCAGTCCACGCCGGAAACCATGCAGCTTGATCCTCGTGCAGAGGGCGCACCCGGTCAAAGCTGAATTCATTGTGTCTGAGGTGCGTTCACCTTGTGGGGCGCAATGGAAAGCTTGTGCTCGCGGTAGATGATGAAACCGCCCGCCGCCATAACGATGGCGCTACCGGCCAGCATTTCGAAAGTCGGGATATCGCCGAACAGCAAAAATCCGATGGCAAGTCCCAGCAGCATCGAAGTGTATTCGAAGGGAGCAATCGTCGACATCGGCGCATGGCGATAACACTCGGTCAGAAGGATCTGACCAACACCACCCGCAAAGCCAGCACCGACCAGCATGGCAAGCTGTGACCAGTTCGGTACGATCCAGCCGAATGGAAGGCTTGCCAGGGAAATGACGCTCGCGGATAGGGAAAAATAGATCACAATGGTCGAGGTGCGCTCCGTCTGCACGAGGCGACGCACAAGCATCATGGCCACCGCAGACAGAATAGCCGCGCCAAGAGCGGCAAACGCACCCATGGCCTCGTCATGCCCCATGCTGCCGCCGGAAAACACCGTCAGCCGCGGCCAGATGATGACCATCACACCACCAAGCCCGATGAGAACCGCGCTCCAGCGATAAAATCGCACGACTTCATGCAGGATGACCGCGCCAAGAATGACGGTAATCAGCGGTGAAGCGTAGTTGATCGCGATTGCTTCGGGCAGCGGCAGCTTGGTGAGAGCGAAAAAGCTCATCGACATGGAACAGACGCCCACCAGCCCACGCCAGAAATGGCTGAAACCGTTCTGGGTGCGGAACACGCCGGAAAGCTGCCCGCGCCACCCCAGATAGACCAGTATCGCGAAGATTGCGAAGAACGACCGGAAAAAGATCAACTGTCCGACAGGCACGCCTTCAGCCGCCTTCAGCAAGGTGGACATGGCGACAAAAACGGCAACGGAAGCGATTTTGAGACCGATGCCGAGCATCGGGTTGGTTTCAAGATGGGCAGCCTCGACAGGCGCGCTCGCATGAGCGTTCACAACGCAATTCCTTAAAAACACAAAGCGCAGGTTCGCCCAAAATATTCGAGCGCCTGTTTTCTTATTCCTGTTTGTGAGACAGCACCAGTAGCACAAAGGTTCCGCTGAAAATTATTTGGCAAAGTGTCTGTCGTTTGTTTTGTCGCATTATCCGACGCAAAGCCGCTTCGCACTTTTGCTGGAAATGCTCCGGTCACAAAAGGCCGGTTGGTTGTTCTGGAATTGAGTTTCCCTTGGCTGCAATTCCGGGTACGAATCCAGCATTGTGAGTTCAATGTGAGTTCAGGGAGAGAGTTTCGCTATGCGTACTGAAACCGGCCAGACATTCCGTCTCGAAGATTATCGTCCGACCCCATACGCCATACCCGAGACGAAACTGGGCTTCTCACTGGAACCGGAAAAAACGCTCGTCCGTGCTACGCTGACGATTGAACGCCGGGATGACACCCCGGCTGGCACACCGTTGGTTCTCGATGGTGACGAACTGAAGCTTGTCAGCATCGCCATTGACGGCAAGGCGCTTGCCGACAACAGCTATGTCGCAACGCCCGACCAGCTTGAAATCAGCGATCTGCCGGAAGGCAAGCGCTTCACGCTTGAAATCGTGACAGAAATCAACCCGACCACCAACCGCCAGCTATCCGGCCTTTATCGCTCCAGTGGCGTTTATTGCACGCAGTGCGAGGCAGAAGGCTTCCGCCGCATTACCTATTATTATGACCGCCCGGATGTGCTGTCAGTTTATACGGTGCGAGTTGACGCCGACAAGCAAGCTGCCCCCATTCTCCTGTCCAATGGCAACCCCGTTGACAGCGGATCGGTCGAAGGCAACTCGGACCGGCACTTCGCAATCTGGCACGATCCACACCCAAAACCGTCCTATCTCTTTGCACTCGTTGCCGGATCGCTTGGCGTCGTGAAGGATCACTTCACCACGCAGTCCGGACGGCCTGTCGATCTGGCAATCTATGTCGAACATGGCAAGGAAAGCCGGGCACTCTATGCGATGGATGCACTGAAGCGATCCATGCGCTGGGACGAGGAGAAGTTCGGGCGCGAATATGATCTCGACGTCTTCAACATCGTTGCCGTTTCCGATTTCAACATGGGCGCGATGGAGAACAAGGGTCTCAACGTCTTCAACGACAAATATGTGCTGGCCGATCCCGAAACCGCAACCGACGTCGACTATGCGGGCATCGAAGCGGTGATCGCACACGAATATTTCCATAACTGGACCGGCAACCGCATCACCTGCCGCGACTGGTTCCAGCTCTGCCTCAAGGAAGGCCTGACGGTCTATCGCGACCACGAATTTTCCGCCGATGAGCGCTCGGGCCCGGTGAAGCGCATCGCAGAAGTGAAGATTCTCAAAGCGCAGCAGTTTCCGGAAGACGCCGGGCCGCTCGCTCATCCTGTGCGCCCGCGCGAATATCGTGAGATCAACAATTTCTACACGGCCACCGTCTATGAAAAAGGTTCGGAAGTCGTGCGCATGATCCACACGATCATCGGGTCTGAGCTCTTCCGCAAGGGTATGGACCTCTATTTCGAGCGCCATGACGGAGAAGCGGCGACTATCGAAGATTTCGTCAAGGTTTTCGCCGATGTTTCCAGCCAGGACTTTTCACAGTTCGCGCTCTGGTACGATCAGGCTGGAACACCAAAGGTGGAAGCCGCTTTCGCCTACGATGCTGCGAAGGAAACCTTCACGATTGAACTGGTGCAGTCGCTGGGAGCGACGCCCGGACAAACCGTCAAGAAGCCGATGCATATCCCGATTGCCTTCGGCCTTCTCGGTTCTGACGGCAAGGATATGATGCCAACATCCGTTGAAGGTGGAGACGTGCGCGGCGACGTAATCCATCTGCATCGTTCTTCCGAAAAGATCATCTTCCACGGCATCAAGGAACGCCCTGTGCCGTCGCTGTTGCGCGGGTTCTCGGCTCCCGTAAATCTATCAGCACCTCTATCGGATGATGATCGCGCATTCCTGGCCCTCAACGACAGCGATCCGGTTGCCCGCTGGCAGGCATTAACCGGAATTTTCAACCAGGCCCTGCTTGAAGGCGCCAAGCGTGTTCGCGGCGGTCATGCACCGGCGATTGATGATAAGGTCATCGAACTTGCCGGAAATATCGCTTCGGACGGGACGCTTGATCCGGCCTTTCGTGCGCTTTGCCTCACGCTGCCGAGCGAAAGCGACATCGCACGCGAGATGGGCAGCAATGTCGATCCGGATGCGATCCTCGCCAGCCGAAACCATTTCGTGGACGCTATTGCCACCCGATATGCCGACGACTTCGCAAAGCTCTATGATGGCCTGAAACAGGATGGCGCTTTCTCGCCGGATGCAGACGCAGCAGGCAAACGTGCCTTGCGAAACGTGCTGCTCGATTATCTGAGCCGCCACGACAAAAGCCAGAAACGCGCCGCCAGCCAGTTCGTCAATTCGGATAATATGACTGACCGCTTCGCGGCGCTGGCCGTGCTGGTGCACCGCTTTGGCGATACGGACGAGGCAAAGGACGCACTGGCAAGTTTCGAGCACCGGTTCGGCAAGGATGGTCTTGTGATGGACAAGTGGTTCAGCGTGCAGGCGAGCCGTCCCGGCGACGAAGCCTTGCAGGCTGTGCGCGATCTTACGAAACACGCCCTCTTCTCGCTCGACAATCCGAACCGCGTCCGCTCCGTGATCGGCTCATTCTCCGCATCCAATCCGACCGGCTTCAATCGCAAGGATGGTGCGGCCTACGAGTTCTTTGCAGATACGATCCTGTCCATCGATCCAGAAAATCCACAGCTTGCAGCGCGGCTTCTGACTGCGCTTCGCTCCTGGCGTTCGCTTGAACATACCCGCCGCGAGCATGCAAGGGCAGCGCTGGCGCGTATTTCAGGCGCAGGCAAACTATCTACCGACCTGCGCGATATCGTGGACCGCACTCTCGCCTGATTCGCGACCTATCCTGATCGTTATGGTGATTCGCTCGTTCCGGCTGCTTAACCAGCAATCGGAACGAGCCATTTCATGCTGATGAACGCAAAGGCGGCGGGCAGTCAGCTTTCATGAGTCTTTTCATGCCTTTAGCCGAATCAAATGCGATGCTGATTCCACTTAAGAGCTTGAGATTCATGAATAAATTGGCTGACAAAACCCTGATTTTTACACCTCGTTAACGAATTCGCTGGACAGCGCGAATCACTTTTGATTCATTGATCATATTCGGAGGTGGCGTATTCCGAATCACTTCACTCGCAGGGAATTCACGAGGGACCAATATATGGCGAGCACCGACGCGTATGGCGCGCCGGCGGGGACGCATTGCGAATCCGGTCGGAAAAGAAGGAAAGGCAAGCTTTCGGGCCATGTCAGTCTTCTTGCTGGTCCGGCCTATGGCAAGTTCGTCTCAATCGAGCCTATCCTGCGACGCCTCGTTCCTGCGCTCATCATTATTTTCCTGATTATTCTCGGCGTAGCGCGCGTCTTCTCGATGCTGGCGTGGCGCGAGGATATCGAGCAGCAGCATAAGGCATTTCTGTCGGCTGCGACCGCCAATCTCGCACAGATGATCGAGCGTGTTGCCAATGGCACCGACGTCGGAGCGCAGATCGCCGCGAAGGACATTCAAGACACGATAGCCGAGTTTCGTTCGCGCGGGCTGTCGTCGTCCGGCATGACGCTCGCCGTCATTGACCCACAATCCTCCGTGGTGGCAATTTCAGGCCCGATGTCCGATCTATCCGGCAAGTCGGTCGATACGATCCTTTCGGAAGCACAGCCGCTGTTCCTGTTTGCAGAACGTGCAGGCGTGCTGAAAGTCACACTTCAGGGTGAGCCGGCTTTCGGTGCCTTGTCGAAGCCTATGACCCTGCCCTATTCCGTTATCGCCGTCGAACCGGAAAGCGCCATCTTCGCAGAATGGCGCCGCGCCGTGTCGCTCAATGTGACGCTCTTTGCGGGTACGACGGGCGTCATGTTCGCCATCCTTTACGCCTATTTCAGCCAGGCAGCGCGAGCCCGCGAGGCCGACGATCTCTCCAACCAAATCCAGCGCCGTATTGATCTGGCGCTGGGCCGCGGTCGATGCGGCCTGTGGGATTGGGACATGGCACGCGGTCGCATCTATTGGTCGCGTTCCATGTATGAGATGCTGGGCTACGAAGCGCAGGATGCGGTGCTGCCATTCGGTGATGTGGCTGCAATCATCAATACGGAAGATGGTGATCTTTATTCGATCGCCGAACAGGCAGCGGCAGGCGATATTTCGCATGTCGACCGCGTCTTCCGCATGCGCCACGCCGATGGTTCGTGGGTCTGGATGCGTGTTCGCGCGGAAATCGCCAGCGAAGGCGATCTTCATCTGGTCGGCATCGCCTTCGACGTCAGCGAACAGCACCGCTTTGCGCAAGCGACGGCGGAAGCCGACATGCGCATCCGCGAAGCCATCGAGAATATTTCGGAAGCCTTCATCCTGTGGGATTCCAACAACCGCCTCGTCATGGCGAATTCCAAGTTCAGTGAATATGCTGGCCTTCCGGTCTGGACCCTGAAACCCGGTGTGCCGCGCAACGAAGTTGATGCCCATACACGCCCGTTCACTTTCGAACGCCGCATGGCCAATGAACATAACCGCGCTGGTGGTCAGACCTTTGAACGCCAGCTCAGCGATGGCCGCTGGCTCCAGGTCAACGAACGTCGCACGCAGGACGGCGGCCTTGTATCCATTGGCACAGACATTACCCAGCTCAAGCTGCATCAGGAACGTCTGGTCGACAGCGAACGCCGCCTAATGGCGACGATTCACGACCTGTCGATTGCACGCAAAGGCGAGCGGGATCGCGTGCGTGAACTCTCCGAACTTGCCCGCAAATACGGTCAGGAAAAGGAACGCGCGGAAGCCGCGAACCGCGCCAAGTCCGAATTCCTCGCCAATATGTCTCACGAGCTGCGCACGCCGCTCAATGCGATCATCGGCTTCTCGGAAATGATCCAGGCAGGCACGTTCGGCCCGCTCGGCTCCGACCGTTACGAGGAATACATCAACGACATCCATACAAGCGGCAACTTCCTGCTTAATGTCATCAATGACATTCTCGACATGTCGAAGATCGAGGCCGGGCAATTCTCGCTCGACCGTGAGCAGATCGATCTCTGCCCGCTTATCAATGAAACGGTACGCATGATTTCGCTGCAGGCGGATGAGAAGAATATTGCGGTCAATACGCGCATCGAAGAGGCAATGCAGCTCTATGCCGACCGGCGCGCGATCAAGCAGGTGCTCATCAACCTTCTCTCCAATGCGGTGAAGTTCACATCCTACGGCGGGCAGATCACGGTACGGGCGCGAAAGACCGGCTCAGCCCTCTTCATGACTATTCAGGATACCGGTGTCGGCATTCCAAAATCGGCAATCAAGAAGATCGGCCAGCCCTTCGAACAGGTGGAAAACCAGTTCACCAAGACTCATACCGGTTCCGGCCTCGGACTTGCCATCACCCGTTCACTGGCCGAGCTTCACGGCGGCTGGCTTCGCATTCGCTCAACCGAAGGCGTTGGCACCGTGGTTTCGGTCTGCATCCCTGATCGCAAGCGCGGTCAGGTTGGACATGGTGCGGAAATCCACGCGGCCTGATTAGATGGTCAAAAGCTTCTCAAAACTTGTCCGCACGTCAACGGCGACTTCCGCCAGATGATGCTCGACGCGCTTTATGTCTGGCATGTCGGCCGCACGGCATAGCAGGTCGATCATGCCGGGTATGAATTCTTCACGTTTGGCATCGCTTCCAAGACACAGACGGATCGTCTGGCTCAGATTGGTATAGAGGCGATGGGCGCCGACAAGGCTATCGGCAAGCGCCGGATCAGCAAAAGACGGGTCCAGGGCCGAAAGGATTTCTTCTGTACCCAAGGGACGCGGCTTCCGGTCGAGCTTGTTGGCCAGCACGGCAAACTGGGCGATGAATTCCAGATCGACAATGCCGCCGGGCTTCAGCTTGAAATCCCAATCATCGGCAGGTGGCTTTTCCTGATAGATGAGGTCGCGCATCTCGCGCACATCCTGGGCGATCTTCTTCACGTCACGGGGAGAGACAAGAACCTTGTCGATCTCGCTTCTGATGTGATCCATAAACGCCTCGTCGCCATGAATCGGGCGCGCACGGGTCAAGGCCATATGTTCCCATGTCCATGCTTCGCTGCGTTGATACTTGCCGAAGGATTCGATGTGGGTGGCAACCGGTCCCTTATTGCCGGAAGGGCGCAGCCGCATATCGACTTCGTAGAGCACGCCTTCCGCAGTTGGCGCAGAAAGTGCTGCAATGAGCCGCTGGGTAAGGCGGATATAATATTGCGAGGGAGCTAGCGGCTTTTCGCCGTCTGATTCATCCGTCTCCTTGTCGTGATCGTAAAGCAGGATCAGATCGACATCCGAACCGGCGGTGAGTTCGCGACTGCCAAGCTTGCCCATGGCCAGAAGCGCCACTCTCGCACCCTTAACCTTGCCGTGGCGTCGCTCCAGTTCAGCGGCCACGACTTCGAATGCCTTGCCGATCATCAGTTCAGCCAGATCGGAAAATGCGCGACCAGCGCGCACGCCATCAATGGCGCTTGTGAGCAGGCGAATACCGATCAGAAAGCGATGTTCGGCAGCGAAGATGCGCAACCGGTCAAGCACTTCCTCATAATCGGTCGCAGGTCCCAGAAACACGCGAAGGCGTTCTTCCAGATAGGCGCGTGTCGGCATCTCCGAGAAAATCGCCGGATCGAGCAGACCGTCAAAAACATGCGGGTTGCGCGTGATGATTTCGGCAAGCCGGGGGGCGGCGCTCATAATCATCACGAGAAGGTTCAGGAGACGGGGATTTGATTGCAATAGGCTGAAAAGCTGGATGCCCGCAGGCAAGCCCTTCAAAAAACCGTCGAAACGCAAGAGCGCTTCATCCGCACGCTTGGTCTCGGCAAAGGCCTTGAGCAGAGCGGGCGTAAGTTCGGTCAGGCGCTCACGCGCTTCAGCAGATTGCGTGGCGCGATAACGCCCGAAGTGCCACGTGCGGATCACGCGGCATATATCGCTCGGGCGCTCATAGCCCATGGCCGCTAGCGTCTCCAGCGTGCCCGGATCATCCACATCGCCAGTGAAGACCAGATTTCCAGATGAGCTTCCAAGTTCGGGAGCCTGCTCGAACAGGGCCGCATAGTGCTTTTCGACGACCTTGAGCGCATCGAGAAAAACATCTGAAAAGGCCGACGGATCGGCGTAACCCATCATATGGGCAACACGCGCAAAGCCTTCATCGTCTTCGGGCAGAATATGCGTCTGCTCGTCGGCGATCATCTGGATGCGGTGCTCTACGTCGCGGAGGAAATAATATTCCTTCGCCAAGGCATCGCGAGCCTTCTCGGTGATCCAGCCCCGCTCCGCCAGTCTTGCCAGCATCGGCACTGTCTGGTTGCCACGCAATTCGGGAAAGCGCCCTCCAGCGATGAGCTGCTGCGTCTGAACGAAGAATTCGATTTCGCGGATGCCGCCACGTCCCAGTTTCACATTGTGGCCGCGCACAGCGATATCGCCGTGCCCCTTATGGGCGTGGATCTGCCGCTTGATCGAGTGCACGTCGGCAATGGCCGCATAGTCGAGATATTTGCGCCAGACATAGGGGGAAAGCTCCGCCAGCACCTGCTTCCCGGATTCGCGGTCCCCTGCAACGGGCCGCGCCTTGATCATCGCCGCGCGTTCCCAGTTCTGGCCGCGCCCTTCGTAATAATGAAGTGCCGCGCCGACAGGAATGGCCAGCGGCGTGGAACCGGGGTCCGGACGCAGGCGAAGATCGACGCGGAAGACATAGCCATCGCCGGTGCGGTCCTGCAGGATGCGGACAAGGCGGCGTGTCAGCCGTGAAAAAGTTTCGACGCATTCATACGGATCGCCGATGGCCGGTCTGGTTTCATCGATGAAGACGATGAGATCAATATCGGACGAATAATTGAGTTCACGCGCACCGAACTTGCCCATGCCGAGAACAATCCAGCCACTGTCCTTGTCGGGCTGGTTTCGGTCAGGAAGTTTAATCTTGCCCGCACTATCCGCATCAAACAGCAGAAACCGGACGGCTGCGCCAGTGCAGGCCTCGGCCAGATCAGTGAGCCAGCCCGTCGTTGCTTCCGTATTGAAAATGCCAGCGAGATCGCAAAGCG
The DNA here is from genome assembly GCF_008932295.1 of Brucella tritici. Lineage (GTDB taxonomy): Bacteria > Pseudomonadota > Alphaproteobacteria > Rhizobiales > Rhizobiaceae > Brucella > Brucella tritici. Next base: position 25,131 of record NZ_WBWA01000027.1, read on the forward strand.
CGATAAGGACATGCGCCTCACGTTTCAGAACACGCAGGCTGGTCATGAGGGAGGCTTCCGTCACGTCTGCACTTGCAGCACTGGCCGAGATATCCGCCAGAATATTCTCTAGTGCAGCCTCCGGCGATTTGTCGACGATGCGATCCAGAATACGCGGATGACGGGTCAGTGCTTCGCGAATGAATGGAGAAAGATCGAGAACGGCCGAGAAGAACGGCGCGGCTTCTGCCTTTTTCAGCAAGGCTACGACGTCTGTAAGTTCCTCTTCTCCGGCACGCGCCGCAAGGTCGGCCAGGAAGGTCTCCGCCCTTGCGGGATCAAGCGGCGTCAAAGCACGAATCTCTCTCTCCAAGAATAGTGCCGTTGCGTTTTCTGCCGCCATGATCCCCTCTTATGTCACGCCATTATTCGACCTTGCCCGATGGCAATGGAAACTCCAGCACAGCGCGCAGGCCCGGATCATTGCCTTCAAGACGAAGTGCGCCACCGTGCAATTTCATCACCGCCTTGGCAAGACTTAAACCGAGTCCCGAACCGGGCTGCGTGCGGCTTTCCTCAAGGCGAACAAACCGTTCTGTCGCCTGTTCGCGTTTTTCTTCAGGAATGCCGGGACCATTATCGGCAACGATGATGCGGACCCAGTTCGGATCACGCTCCATAGAAAGGCTCACTGTCGCAATCCGCTCATCGCCGCCCGCATACTTAATTGCATTGTCGACGAGATTGGAAATCGTCTGCCCGACCAGTTCGCGATTGATATGAAGCGCAACTTCATCGAGATCACCAAGTGTCAGGTTCACACCCGCATCCTCGGCAACGGGCTCATACATTTCGGCCACGTCGCGAAGGATCGGCGCTACCGGCATGTTTTCGAGATTCTCCGATGAATAGCCTGCTTCAAGACGCGAAATCATCAGGATCGCGTTGAAGGTCCGGATCAATTGATCCGACTCGCCGATGATATCTTCAAGCGCCTCACGATATTCAGGTCCGGCCTTCTTGCCGGAAAGAGCTTCTTCCGCTCGATTGCGCAGGCGCGTCAGCGGCGTCTTGAGATCGTGCGCGATATTGTCGGAGACCTGCTTCAGCCCCTCGTTCAATTCCAGAATTTTGCCAAGCATGACGTTGAGATTGCCCGACAGGCGGTCGAATTCATCACCCGAGCCGTTGACCGGAAGCCTGCCCGTCAAATCCCCATCCATGATGCGCTGTGAAGCCTTGGACACGTCATCGATGCGCTTCAGGGCGCGGCGTCCCACAAACAGCCAGATCAAGAGCGCTCCAACGCCCATGATACCTAACGCCAGCATCAGCGACCGGCGAACAACATCACGGAACCGCTCCGGTTCACCCAGATCGCGACCGACCAGAAGCCGCATGCCGTTCGGCAATGCGATCACGACCGCAATGGCGCGGTGCTCCGTCTCCGTGCCCTGCTCGCCATAGCGCCGATATTTGAACCCGCGCTCAATAATGCCATCGGTATCCAGAACACCGGGCTCCACGCTCTCCACATTACCCGCAAGGATGCGGCCTGTCGGATCAGCGACCAGATAGAGATAAGCGCCCGGCTGGCGCGAGCGATAATCGATTGTCCGCACGAGCTGCGGTATGCCGCCCCGCGCATAGCTCTTGCCAATGCTGCCGATCTCCTCACCCAGCGATTGCTGGGTCTGCGCGGCCAGCATGGAAGCAGACAGATTGGTCATGTAGAAGACCAGCGCTACCGCGCCGACGATGAACAGCAGCAGATAGAGCGTTGATAGTCGAACGGCGGTTGTGCGCATGAGCGCTGAAAAGCGGCTCATCAATCCACCTTGGCGACTGCGGATTGTTTTGCACGTCCGGCCTTCAGCATGTAGCCGGCGCCACGCACCGTATGAAGCAGAGGAACGTCGAAGCCCTTCTCGATCTTGGAACGCAAACGCGAGATATGCACGTCAATCACATTGGTCTGCGGATCGAAGTGATAATCCCATACGTTTTCGAGCAGCATCGTGCGCGTGACAACCTGTCCGGCATGACGCATCAGATATTCGAGAAGTCGGAATTCGCGAGGCTGGAGCGTAATTTCCACATCCTGACGGCGCGCTGTATGCGCAAGCCGGTCAAGCTCCAGATCGCCGACGCGGTAGATCGTATCTGCTTCGCGGGGACTGGAACGACGTTGCAAAACCTCGACGCGAGCCAGCAGCTCGGAGAATGCATAAGGCTTGGTAAGGTAGTCGTCACCACCGGCTCGCAGTCCTGTGACGCGGTCATCCACTTCGCCGAGTGCGGAAAGGATCAGGACCGGGGTTTCCATGCCCTTGGCACGCAAACCAGCCACGACGGACAAGCCATCACGCTTCGGCAGCATGCGGTCGACTACGAGGACATCGTAGCTTCCATTCTCGGCCAGCGTATAGCCGGTCTCGCCGTCACCGGCGATATCGGCGGAATGTCCGGCCTCGGTGAAGGCCTTCTCCAGATAGCGGGCCGCTTCGCGGTCATCTTCAATAACGAGAATCTTCATGGCGCTACTTATAATACCGTTTGATGATAAGGCGATGCCAGGCGGAGAACCGCCTGGCATCGAATTGCTCAGAGCCTTAAGGGCTACCGGTCATCATCCCTGATCGATCGGCAGGGCCACGAAGCGGCTCTGATCGTTGCTCTGCAATTGCAGCAGCACTGCCTTGCGACCCGACTTGGCGGCTTCGCTGATGGCGTTGTTGATGTCCTTGGCGCTCTTCACCGTCTGGTTGTTGACGCTCATGATGATATCGCCGGAACGGACACCACGGTCAGAGGCATCGCTATCGGGATCAACGTCGGTTACCACCACGCCGTTGCCATCTTCGGATGGGGTCACGGTCAAGCCATAGGAGTCGAGCGTCTCGCTCTGGCTGCCGCCGCCATTGTCACCCGAAGTGCTGGCCGACTTGCCGAGATCGCCAGGCATCGCCTCGATGGTGATGTCGATTTCCTCGGCCTTGTTCTTGCGCCAGACGGTGAGTGCCGCCTTTTCGCCTGGAACAATGCCAGCAACCTTGCGTGCCAGATCGCGCGGATCCTGAACGGGTTCGCCGTTGACGGCAGTGATCACATCACCGGACTGGATGCCAGCCTTGGCAGCAGGGCCGTCCTTCTGCGGCGAAGCGACGATTGCGCCCTTCTCTTCAGCAAGGCCGAGCGAAGCAGCAATATCCTTGGTCACCGGCTGAATCTGGACACCGATCCAGCCACGTTCGACCGAACCCTTCTTGATGAGCTGGTCAACGACCTGCTTTGCGGTAGAGGCCGGAATTGCAAAGGCAATACCCACGCTACCGCCCGAAGGCGAGAAGATTGCGGTGTTGATGCCGATGACCTGACCGGACAGGTTGAAGGCCGGACCACCAGAGTTGCCCTTGTTCACAGCCGCGTCGATCTGGATGAAGTCGTCGTAAGGACCGGCGCCGATATCACGGCCGCGAGCCGACACGATACCGGATGTCACCGTACCGCCGAGACCGAACGGATTGCCGACAGCCACAACCCAGTCACCGACGCGAATCTTGTTGTCGTCGCCGAATGCAACATAGGTGAACTTCTTCTTCGGATCGTTGACCTTCAGCACGGCCAGATCGGTACGCGGATCGGTTCCGATCAGCTTTGCGTCAAGTTCCGTACCGTCATCCATGACAACGCTGTAGGCATCGCCATCAGAAACCACGTGATTGTTGGTTACGACATAGCCGTCTTCGGAAATGAAGAAGCCGGAACCCTGGGCGACCGGACGTTCATGACCGGGGCGCGGACCGCGCTTGCCGGGGCCACGGCGATCCGGGCGGGCATCGGGACGAGCGTCGCCACGCGGATCCATGCCGAAATCACGGAAGAAGCGCTTCAGCGGATGATCGTCCGGAAGCTGATCAAATCCGGGAGGGCCCGAGAACTGGCCGCCGTCGCCGCGATCAGCAGTTTGCTGCACGTCCTTCTTCACGCGGACGCTGACAACAGCCGGACGAACCTTCTCAACAAGATCGGCAAAACCCGCAGCCTGCGGCGGTGGCGTTACCTGGACTGCGTCAGCACGCGCATCATTGAGCGCACCAAGCGGGCCGGTAGCGAGAAAACCACCGGCGAGAGCAGCCGATAGTGCAATCGCGGCAACGCCCTTGCGATAGTTGGAAATCCTGGCTCTGGACATTTATTTCTCCTTACGAGCAGTAATCCGGCCGCTGCCCTGATCTTTCAGGAAACGCAGGCCTGTGAAACCTTTATAGAGCGTAAGATAGTCAGGGCTACCTTACCGCTCCGTTTCCACAACATGAAAGTTTCGTAAGGTTGCGAATAAGATTCGCAAGCAGATGTCAGTTATTTGCCGTCCAGCAGACGCGAGAGTTCGGCTTTTTCGCTGTCGGTAAGTGGTTTGGGCGCCTCGCCCGCCTGCCTGCGCCCGCGAAAGGCTAAAATCAGCGCAACCGCACCGATTAAAAGGACGACGACTGGAAAGCCCCACAGAAGCACGGTACGCGCATTGAGGCGCGGCTTCAAAAGAACGAACTCGCCATAACGGTCAACGATGAAGTCCATCACCTGTTGGTCGCTATCGCCTTCCTTCAGGCGGTCACGCACGAGAATGCGAAGATCACGGGCAAGTTCGGCATTGGAATCGTCGATAGATTCGTTCTGGCAGACCATGCAGCGCAATTCGCCGGAAATCGTGCGGGCGCGCTTTTCAAGCGCCGGATCGGACAGGACTTCATCGGGATTGACCGCGAGGGCCGCCGTTCCTTGTATCGCCAGCGCAGCGCCAAGCAGGAGTGCGGCGAATGCCGACCGCTTTCTCATGCTGCGGCCTCCGCTTCTTTCGACGCGGATTTGCGACTGCGTGACGGCGCGCCGACCCGCAGACGACGATCTGCCAGGGAAAACAGTGCACCCACCATCATGACAAGGGCGCCATACCAGATGAGCGTTACGTCAGGCTTCCACCAGATACGAACCACAACTGATCCGTCACCCGGCTCATCGCCAAGCGCAACATAGACCTGGCTGAACCACAGCGTCCTGATGCCTGATTCCGTGGTTGGCATCTGGCGTGCCGGGAAGAAGCGCTTGGACGGTTCAATCTGTCCGAGAGTGCGTGCGCTGGAATCGAGCAGGGTGAAAGTGCCTCGATTTTCGGTGAAGTTCGAGCCGGTCAGCGGACGGAGGCCCTCAAAGCGAAGTGTATAATCCTGCACCTTGGCTGTATCGCCCGGACGCATGATCAGCACATTCTCCGTGCCGAACGTGGTCACGCTCACAATACCAAGCAGCGTCACGCCAAGCCCAATATGGGCGAGCGCCGTACCAAAGACCGAGCGCGGCAAACCCTTGAAGCGCGCAAATGCTTTGCTTGCGGAAACCTTGCCAATACCAGCCTTGAGAACGAGGTCCGTCAGGCTGCCGAAAATCAGCCACACGGCAAGTCCGATCCCGCAGGCGGCGAGAACCGATTTCGCCGATGTACTCCACAAGACAATCCCCGCCGCCAGAAGCGAGAGCGCGAAAGCCGTCATCAACCGCTGCGACACGCCGTAAAGATCACCGCGTTTCCAGGCGAGCAACGGACCGAACGGAACTGCAAAAAGAAGCGGGATCATCAGCGGGCCGAACGTCATGTTGAAGAACGGTGCGCCAACGGAAATCTTGTCGCCGGTCATCACTTCGAGCAGCAGCGGATAAAGCGTACCGATCAGCACGGTCGCGGCAGCGGTCGTCAGGAACAGATTGTTGAAGACGAGCGCGCCTTCGCGGGAGATCGGGTGGAAGATGCCCCCCGCCGTCAGGCTCTGTACACGAAGTGCGAAAAGCGACAGCGATCCGCCAATGAAGATTGCAAGGATCGCCAGAATGAAAAGACCGCGTCCCGGATCGGTGGCGAAGCTGTGAACCGAGGTCAGAACGCCGGAGCGGACAAGGAATGTGCCGAGTAGCGACAGCGAAAAGGTAAGGATCGCCAGCAGTACAGTCCAGATTTTCAGCGCAGAACGCTTTTCCATCACGAGAGCGGAATGGAGCAAGGCTGTCCCAACCAGCCACGGCATGAACGATGCGTTCTCGACCGGGTCCCAGAACCACCAGCCGCCCCAGCCAAGCTCATAATAGGCCCAGTAGGAACCCATCGCGATACCGCCAGTCAGGAACATCCAGGCCACGAGTGCCCACGGACGCACCCAGCGCGCCCACGCGGCATCAAGACGCCCCTCGATCAGTGCCGCCACGGCAAAGGAGAAGCATACCGAAAAGCCGACATAGCCGAGATAGAGCAGCGGAGGATGGATCGCGAGGCCAATGTCCTGAAGGATGGGATTGAGATCGCCGCCCTCCATTGGAGCCGGGAAAATACGGGTGAACGGGTTCGAGGTGAAGATGATGAACGCCAGAAATGCGACGCCGATCCAGCCCTGTACGGCAAGAACGTTGGCGCGGAGCGTTTCAGGCAGATTGCCGGAAAATGCAGCCACCAGCGCACTGAAGAAGGTGAGAATGAACACCCACAGCAGCATCGAACCTTCGTGATTGCCCCAGACGCCGGTGATCTTGTAAAGGAGAGGCTTTTGGGAATGCGAGTTCTCGACCACGTTCAGAACCGAGAAATCCGACACGACATAGGCATGGACAAGCACGGCCGATGCAAGGCAGATCAGCGCAAAGACTGCAATTGCCGTCGGCACGGCGACGGCCATGAGTTGCGTATCCCGGCGATGCGCGCCGACCACCGGCACGATCGATTGGACAATCGACAGTGCCAGCGCCAGAACCAGAGCAAAATGGCCGATTTCGACACTCATCTGCAATCTCCATCAAGCACCCTGCCGGACCACGGGTCCGATACGGAATGCCCTAACTATTCGCTTTAAGCATTTCCAAACGCAAAACCGCTTCACACTTTTGCTGGAAATGCCATAATTTCTATTTGCCTTCCCAGACGCCCTTTTCCTTCAGGCTGTCGGCAAGGTCCTTGGGAATGTAATTCTCGTCGTGCTTCGCCAGCACATTGTCGGCGTGGAAAACACCATCGTCTCCGAAACGCCCTTCGGCGACAACGCCCTGCCCTTCGCGGAAGAGATCAGGCGGAATGCCTTCGAACACGACTTTCACAGTCTTGATCGTATCCGTCACCGTGAAATGCAGTTCGCTGCCCTCGCGGCTGACGGAACCTTCCTCAACGAGACCACCAAGGCGGAACCGCGAGCCGGAGGCCATATCCTGTTCCGTCAGGTCGGCAGGCGTACGGAAGAAGCGAATGTCCTGACTGAAGGCCATCAGCATCAGTCCGACCGCTATGGCCAGAACCGCCAGTGCGCCACCGATCAGGAACAGACGCTTGCGCTTTCTCTGGCTAACGTTCCGGGCAAAATTACCCGCCGGTTTGGTACCTCGTGCATTGTCGTCTGCGGTCGCGCTCATTTTTGTGCGTTCCCTGTTTCCAGTCCAAGACCGGCTGCGAAACTCTGCAAGTTCGTCCGGCTTTCACCCTGAAGGGCTGTCATGCCGCGATTGAGAGCGTCCAGCGCTGCATCGCGACGGTTGAGGATCATATAGGAGCGCACGAGACGCTTCCAGCCTTCGACATCCCCACTATTCTGGCGAAGACTTTCATCAAGACGTTGAACCATGCCTTCGATCATCGCCTGCCGGTCCTCCGGGCTGAGCGACGAAGCGGCATCGACATCGCCTGCTGTCGGTCCTTTCGGTTGCTGGTCGCTACCGGAAGCAGGGTTACGAAGCCGGGCGATAGCCTGTTCGATCTGACTGCGCCACGGCGCATCGGCGGGTGCCTTGTCGAGGAATGCCTGGAGGCGATTGGCGGCCATATCCATCCGGCCATCCTGCATCTCACCCTGTGCAAGATAGAACTGCGGACGCACATCATTTGGTTCGAGATCGGCAGCTTTCTTGAAAAAGCCTTCTGCCTCGGCGGTCACGGTGCCACCTGAAGCGGTTGCCAGTGCTTCACCCAATCCCAGAACACGCGGGAAATTCTCACCGGCAATACGAATGGAACTGCGATATGCATTGACGGCATCAGTGGCACGACCAAGCCGCAGATAGATCGGCGCCAGCACATCCCATCCACGCACATCGCCCGGATTTTGCGCCAGATGCGCTTCGGCACGCGCCACAAGCTCATCGACAGAGCTGCGATCCGCACTGGCCGAAAGCCGTTCGGCGAGCGGCATGGACGGCATGTCGGGCTTGCCGAAAAGCGGATAGATGCCCCAGGCGATCAGCGGCACGGCAAGGACCGCAATGAAAGCCAGCAATCGGCCTGGTGCAGCCTGGCTTGCGGCTTCCGCAGCTTCCTTGCCTGACTTTTCAGCATTCAAAATGCGACGCGAAATTTCGATGCGCGCCTGTTCGGCGCTCTGCGGGTCGATCATGCCGCGTGAAGCGTCGGCTTCGACCTCACGCAACTGATCCCGATAGACCTCAAGGTCATTCTTTTCAGCGGGCAAGAATGCCTGCTTGCGCCGCGCGAGAGGCAACAAAACAGCCAGAGTGGCTGCTAATGTCAATAGTGCTGCAATAAGCCAGAATCCCATGGCTACGACTTAAGCGCAGCCAAGGGAAAAACCAACTACTACCTTCAGTAAGTTGCTGACTAGGGCAATTCGCCGCAAAGGTGGGACGCTGGAGTTTAGGTCAGCGGCGTCCAGCTACCGTCCGGATTGCGACATGCCGTTCCGCGCGCAGTCTGCTGCGACCCGCCAATGGTGAAGCTATGCGAATACTGGCGACAATTCTGAGAGCCGACCTGATAGGGCTGCGCCGCCGTCACATCGCCGGAGTTCGATCCGCTGCCGCTCCAGGATACGGCCTTGCCTGCCGGCGAATATTCAAGCGCGCGATATTCAGCCTCAAGCGCCTTCTTGCGGTCGACTGCATTCAACTGATTTGCGGAGTTGCCGAGCAGACCGTTGCCAAGCGGCGTCAACAGGCTTGTTTCCGGCTTCTGCGCCGTAGAACTACCGCCCAGCGAGCCGAGACCTGTGCCCTTGCTCGTCGTGCCGCAGGCTGACAATGCGAGCGCCACGGCAAGCATCGTCGAAGCAACTGAAACTGGGTGAGAAAACCTGGATACCATCATCATAACAACCGGCCTTCATAAACAATTAGCATGCACACTATATCGGCATGTGGCTTTTTCAATTTAATCTTCTAGTTGGCTTTCGGCCAAAAACAACCGTCAATCTTCCGTCAGCGGCAACACGACCCGGACACCCAATCCACCGAACGAACTCTTGCCCAGATGCAGATTGCCGCCATATTCGCGAACGGTATCCTGCACGATTGCCAGCCCGAGCCCGGTTCCCGGTTTCGTTTCATCGACGCGGCTGCCGCGCTTCAGCGCCGCTTCGATCTTGTCGGGCGCCAGACCCGGCCCGTCATCTTCTATCAGGACTTCGAATTGTCGTTGCTCCCCAGAAATAGGGGCAAGCTTAATATTGATGCGTTTGCGGCCCCATTTGCCCGCGTTCTCCAGCAGGTTTCCAACAATCTCTTCCAGATCTTCCTGCTCTCCGGCAAAAACGGCGCTTGGCAGATCATTCCTGAAGGTAACGCTGAAAGCCGGATTGAGTTTCGCCGTCACGCGCTGCATGCGCTCGAGAACCGGCGTCACGGGCGTGCGAAACACAACACTGTCGCGCTGCGCGGCGATGCGCGCGCGCTGCAGATAGTGCTGTATCTGCACCTGCATCGCCTCGCTCTGTTCCTGCACGATGCGTCCGTGTTCGCCACCCATGTTTCGTGCTTCATTGACCAGCACGGAAAGGGGGGTTTTGAGAGAATGTGCGAGATTGCCGACCTGTGTTCGCGAACGCTCTACAATGCGCCGATTATTCTCGATGAGCGCGTTCATTTCGGTTGCGAGCGGCGCAATTTCGGCGGGCAGCGACGCGTCGAGCTTTGACGAGCGCCCCTCTCGAATATCAGCCAGCGCCTGACGCACCTTGTCGAGCGGACGCAGGCCGAACAGAATCACAGCGGCATTGATGAGAATACTGCCGATGCCGAAGATCGCCAGATAGGTCGTAAGGCTGGTTCTGAAATCGGTTATCTCCTTCAGGACCTCGCTGAGATTGCCCATGACACGAAAACGCGCAATGCGATTGGCATTATCCAGCACCACTTCGGTCTCAACGATAAAAAGCTCCTCGCCGTTGAGGCCGGGCAAGGTGTAGCTGCGCATGAAGGAGCTGTCGAACGGTGCCTGCGTGATCGGCATTTCCGGCACGATGCGCCCGATGAGCGACGGCGATTGCAGCTTTCCGGTCAGGTTCGGCGTGACGGGATCGACAGACCAGTACCAGCCGGAGAGCGGGCTGGAATAGCGCAATTCTCCCAGTTCCGGACGTCCCTGCAGCACGCCTTGACCCGACGTGCTGATCGCACCGACCAGACTGAACAGGTGAGCAGTCAACAGGCGTTCAAAATTGCTGCGTGCCGCATCGCCATACAGTGACCCGATGAAAGTGGCCACCACCACAAGCGCCACGATGACCCAGATCGTCGAAAGCGTGACGACGCGGACCGCGAGCGAACGCAAGGGAGGAAAGACGCGAAGAAGCTTCAGCTGTCGTTGCCTTTCGTTTCGCTCTCAATCTCCCCTCCGGAGCGGATGCGATAGCCCATGCCGCGCACCGTCTCGATCAGGTCCACACCCATCTTTTTGCGAAGACGGCCGACAAAGACTTCAATCGTATTGGAATCGCGGTCGAAATCCTGATCGTAGAGATGCTCGACCAGTTCGGTACGCGAGACCACCTCGTCCATATGGTGCATCAGATAGGACAGAAGCCGGTATTCGTGTGAGGTGAGCTTGAGGGCAACGCCGTTGACACTTGCCTTCGACGTTTTCGTATCGAGATAGAGCGGCCCGCAGACGAGTTCCGACGAAGCGTGACCCGCAGCACGGCGGATAAGGGCGCGTAGCCGCGCCAGCACTTCCTCGATATGGAAAGGTTTGGCCACATAGTCGTCGGCACCGGCGTCGATACCGGCTACCTTGTCGCTCCAGCGATCGCGGGCGGTGAGCATGAGAACGGGCATGGCACGCCCGCTGCGCCGCCAGCGCTCAACGACACTGATGCCGTCCATGCTCGGCAGGCCGATGTCGAGCACCACGGCATCATAAGGCTCGGTATCGCCGAGATAATGCCCTTCTTCGCCGTCATAGGCGCGGTCGACCACATAACCGGCAGCAGCCATCGCTTCGGAAAGCTGCCGGTTCAGGTCCTTGTCGTCTTCAACTATCAGGATACGCAAGCGGACATTCTCCCCTCAATTCATGTATAACAGCGGTAAAGCTGTTGTTATTGAGCGGGAACGGCCACTTCAACGCGGCGCGGACGCTCGCCATCGCGGCCCGGCACAAGCACCACAACCACACACACGGGGCGGCCGTTCTGAGTCGCAGCGGTTGCCTTGGCGAGCTGGCCGCCCTGCTGGGCAGCCACCTGTTCGCCGACCGCCGCGCAATCTCCGGCGGCAGCGACGATGAGATTGGACTTCTGCGGCGCAGTTATCGGCAGGGCACCGGCATCGACCGGCAGCAAGCCAATACTAACCGCGAGAAGCGCGAAAACTTTGAGTGCAGAATTTTGTTTCATCATGCCGCCTTATATAGCGCCCCACAGCTGAACGATGCATGAACAACCATTCTTCTTCCGGGCCCAAAGGAAAATTCCGCCTCTGACTATCACGCTTTGTGAAATTATGAAATGCGTGAAGTTGCCCCGATACGCCCAATTATTGTAACAATTCCGGCAATTGCAGTCGCCAGTTGCAGCAGAACATCCGTTAATACACCCTGATCGATCAAGCCTGTTACAGGACCGAGAGCACATCAGGATGAAAGAAAACCGAAACGACATCGATTAGTTCATACGCTCAACTTGCAATCATGTATTTCTACAAATACCCAATCATTTTCAGTTAGTCATTGCCGGAATGCGGTCGACGACGGGCCTACCTGTCCGTTCCTTGTAACAATCCAAACAAACTAAATTGAAAAGCCATAGCCGAGATCGTTCCGTCTTTTCGTTTGCTCATAAGTATCGACGTTTGGGTAGTTCGCATTTATTGCAAACCCCATAGGCGACAGGCACGCGATATCCGAGAAGCTGCTGTCGGGCTCCCCGTCGAACACCAATAAGGGCCTTTTAAAATTCATCCATAATCAGGAATTGTCATCGCTCCGTTTTTCTTCGGGAAGTAGCCCGGGTATAGGCGCGTGTTTCAGCCGCTCGGACAAATGCTGAAAAACCCCGATCGCTGACCACGCCGCCAAGCTTGCAACCGCGGAACCTATCAACATCAATTCCGCCTGGCCAAGCAATCCGCCAAGAGCCAATACTTCGGAAATCTTAACGCTTGCCGCACCACCGAAAACCACGCCACAGATCACGCCAACCGCGAAGCGGACCGCCGCGTCACGCTTTCCTCGCGGAAGGATGTAGGCGAGCGACATGAAAGAGCCTGCCGTCGCACCGGCAATCTTGGCAAACCAGATCCACGTAACCTCCGAAGTAAATATTGTATGGATAAGGATGGCCATGATGACTTCCTTTCGTGTTGCAGACCCAAATATGATCGAATGTCAACCGCACCATATTTCTCTGTTTATGAACAACTACGCCCCAAGTGCACTGCCACAGTAAACTCCGCCCGACGCATTTAATCGGGAATGGTGCTGCACTTACCATGCGGCGCAAAATCATCTTTTCGTTGTCCAACGAACCCAACGAGAAGAACACACAACGTGCCCGATGCCTCTTTACGTTTTTGCGGTAAAATCTGATCCACAATTTTTGGCTTCAAAAGACATCACCCAGAAAAGCCTCTAGAGCTTTTCTGGGTGATGTATGCTGGCCTCCAACGGAGGTACGCGTGAACAGTTATAATTTTTCGACTGTACATAAAGCCTAACAAAGCACCGTTACGCAGTCAAGGATTATTTTCCTATCTATTGACTTTTTTCCCATGCCCGAAAAGCTGCTTGTGTTTTAACCATTTCACATGAGCTGTTGCTTATTAATCTGCTATGATGGATGGGCAAGTTCCGCCTGTCTCCGAAACCAACCATGCCGAAGTTAGTGTTTATGCGTAAAACGGCAGAAAAAGATTCCGGAAGCGAAAAGCGCAAACCGTTCAGGGTTTCGCGCCTGATTGGGCTCGACGCGTGGATCGATTCCACCCTCTACAGCCTGCGCTACAATCTCGGCGAATGGTGGGAAAACATCACCATTTTCTCACGGCGTTTTCGCGTGCGCGGTTTCCGGCGTTTTGTGGTCGAGGTTCTCGACGAAGGATTTACGCTGGGCGTGGGCGGCGCAGTTCTGATGCTCGTCCTGGCCCTGCCGGCTTTCGAGGAAACCAAGAAGGACTGGCGTGCACAGGACGATTATGCCGTCACCTTCCTCGACCGCTATGGCAATGAAATCGGCCAGCGCGGTATTCTCCACCGTCAGGCCGTGCCGATTGATGAATTGCCGGATCACGTCATCAAGGCCGTGCTCGGCACCGAGGACCGACGCTTTTTCGACCATTACGGCATCGACTTCTGGGGCCTGACCCGCGCGTTCAGCCAGAACATGCGCGCCAATGGCGTCGTTCAGGGCGGCTCCACCATCACGCAGCAACTCGCCAAGAACCTTTTTCTCTCCAACGAGCGCACCATCGAACGCAAGATCAAGGAAGCCTTCCTCGCGCTCTGGCTGGAAAGCAATCTCAGCAAGAAGGAAATCCTGCAGCTTTATCTCGACCGTGCCTATATGGGCGGCGGAACTTTCGGTATTGCGGCTGCTTCGGAATTCTATTTCGGTAAGAACGTCAAGGATGTCTCGCTGGCGGAAGCCGCGATGCTGGCCGGTCTGTTCAAGGCGCCCGCCAAGTTCGCGCCGCATGTCAATTTGCCCGCAGCCCGTGCACGCGCCAATGTCGTGCTGTCCAATATGGTAGAAAGCGGCTTCCTGAGCGAAGGACAGGTGGCCGTTGCACGCCGTCATCCAGCGAGCGTCATCGACCGCGCCAAGAACGAAAGTCCCGACTACTTCCTCGACTGGGCTTTTGAAGAGGTGAAGAAGATCGCCGCCAATATTCCGCAGCACACATTGATCGTGCGCACGACGCTCGACCGTAACCTGCAAAAGGCGGCAGAGGAATCGCTCGAATATCATCTGCGCCAGTTCGGCAAGGACTATAATGTCTCGGAAGCGGCAACCGTCGTTATTGCCAATGACGGATCCGTCCGCGCACTGGTCGGCGGGCGGGACTATGGTGAAAGCCAGTTCAACCGTGCCACCAAGGCATTGCGGCAGGCCGGATCTTCCTTCAAGCCCTATGTCTATGCAGCGGCGATGGAAAAGGGACTGACGCCGAGCACCATCGTTTCAGATGCTCCAATTAGCTGGGGCAACTGGTCACCGCGCAATTATGGCCGCAGCTTTGCCGGTCGCGTGGACCTGACGACGGCGCTTGTCCGCTCGTTGAACAGCGTACCGGTGCGACTGGCGCGCGATTATCTGACCACAGCCCCAATTGTTGCCCTGACCAAGGCGATGGGCGTGGAATCGCCGATCTCGTCACACAAGACCATGGTGCTCGGCACATCGGAAATGACGGTGATGGATCAGGCCACCGGCTTCAACGTGTTTCCAAATGCGGGCATGGCCGGCAACCGTCACGCCTTCACACAGATCGTTTCGTCGGAAGGCAAGGTGCTGTGGGATTTCGGGCGCGATGCCCCGAAGCCGCACAGGGCACTGTCGGAGAAAGCTGCACTCGAAATGAATTCCATGCTGGTGCAAGTGCCTGAACGCGGCACTGGACGCCGCGCGGCATTGCCGATGACGCGGGTGGGCGGCAAAACCGGCACAACGCAGAATTATCGCGATGCGTGGTTCGTCGGCTTTACCGGAAATTTCACGGCGGCGGTCTGGTTCGGCAACGACAATTTCACCCCGATGAAGGAAATGACCGGCGGCGTTCTGCCTGCCATGGCCTGGCAGCGCATGATGGCCTATGCGCATCAGAACATCGAACTGAAGCCCATACCGGGTGTGACCCCGCCATTCCCCGCGCCGCCCAAGAAGAACGAGCCACAAGTCGCGAATGCCAAGCCGGAAGAAACCATGGCTGCGCCGCCGCGCGTACTGTCTCCTCTATCGACAAAAGTTATCAAGGAGCTACATGACCGCTTCCTTGCGGCCCCGCCTCTGCCTAAGATCGCCGAGCGCACGAAAATATCGGTACTCTGAGGGGCGATGTTCAAGAGGATATTCAACACGGCGATTGTGCTTGTGCTGGCGCTGGGCGGCGGCATCTGGAGCGTCGACAAGGTTCTCGACCGGTTTGAAGGTTTCGGTGAGCTCAAGGTCGGGGTCTGGAGCGCCTATCCGGCGGCTGGCACGCCCGATGCCGACCCCTATTCCAAGGCCCGCGCTGCCCGCAAAGCCTATCTGGCGCTTGGAACGGCGGAAGGTCTTCCGTTCTATGCGCGCAGCGACAATAGCGGGCGCACCCTTCGGCGCGGCTGCACTTACCGCCTGAGCGGCATGACACCGCCTGCCCGCTTCTGGACCGTCTATCCCGCTACGCCTGATCTGGAACCGATCAGGCCGCGTGAAGGATTGCAGGAAGCGCTGCATTCCCGCGAAGTCCTGTACGACGATGACGGCAGCGTCACGATCACCATCGGCCCCGATGCAGCGCCGGGCAATTGGTTGCCAGTGGAAGGAAGCGGCGATTTTGTTCTCGTCATGACGCTTTACGACACGCCTTCGGCATCATCTTCCGGTCTCTCCGATCTGGTGATGCCAAGCCTCGCCCATATCGCGGGTGCAAGCAAGGGGGCGTGCCGTGGCTAGAACTTTGCGCCTCGTTCTCCTCGGCATCGTGGGTGCTGCGATTGTTCATATCGCGGTTCTCTTCCTCGTCCCCTTCTATTCCGACAAGAATGCATGGTCGCGGATCGAAGCGGGGAGCGAGCCATATCGTTTCCACAGGCTGGACGAAAAGACCGGTCCGGTCAGCGACAGTGACCCGCTGGTGCAGCAAGCCACCTGCCGCTTCGATCTTGCCGACGGGCCTGTGCATATTACGACCGGGGCGAATGTGCCCTATTGGTCGCTCTCGATCTATGCGCCCAACGGGGACAATCTCTACAGCCTCAACGACAGCGTTTCCAACGAACGTAAGCTCGACCTGATCCTTGCCGATCCCATCGGCATGGCAAGTCTGCGCTCGGATGGTTCGCAGGCCGATGCGCGTTCGATCCTGATCGAGCAGAATATCGGCGAAGGTGCCGCTGTGCTTCGCGTATTCGTGCCTGATGCAACGTGGAACACGGAAGTGCAGCGCTTCTTTGCGGAGGCGCAGTGCACGCCGTTTGAAGGGCTCTAGCAGCCTGACCCAAATGCTGTTTCTTTATGGCACGGTTAATGAGTTGCTAAGGCTTCAACGCTACTATCCGGAATACCGACCCATGCGGGGTGCATTTGCGCATCAACCGGCTGCTGCCGGATGCGTGATCTGCAATTTGGGGCGGGTGAGTTGTGTGCCTACCGGAGTATTCTGCGTGACAAATGAACAGTTCCGCGCCCTGGAGGATATTTCAGGCCACCGGAGCCCGTCGAATTCAAAAGCGGGGAGCAGCAAGGCGGACGACCTGCTGGCGGCCGCGATTTCCGCGTTTGCGGGTATCACGCGCCCCGGACGGCAGGATATGCAGCAGCTTGAAGATCTTGCCATGCCGCTTCTCCATTGCGCTTCCACCCGCGGCAAGCGCCATGCGGCCAATGCGCTGGCACAATTGGAGGACGCGCCGCGTCGTCTCATTCTGGCGCTGGCCGACGAACCCGTAGAAATCTCCGCGCCTATTTTGCTGCGCTCTCCCCTTCTACGCCCTTCCGACCTCATCGAAATCATCGGCAAGAACGGTCTTGCCCATGCGCGCGCCATTGCACGGCGCCAGTCCGGTGACATCCTTCTGCAAGGCGTGCTGCGCAGTTTCGCCGACCCGGTCATCGACCGTACGCTGACGCTTCAGGAAAATCTCGCCAATATCGAGGCCGAACCGCTCGAAAGGCCGGATGTACCCGATCTTTCTGCGGCCAGAGCGCCGCTGATGAAAGAAGACAGCTCCGAACGACTGGCGCGCGCGCTGCAACAGCCTTTCTTCGAGGCTGGCGCGACCACCGGCTCGCAGCATCTCATCGACACCGCGCTTCTGATCGACAGCCAGTTTTTCCGCAATGCGCTGGCCGATGCGCTCGACCTGTCGTTTGAACGGACCGACGCGATCATCGGGCAATGGCCGGATTCGCATCTGCCGATTGCACTCAAGGCGCTCGGATTGTCACCTGCCGAATGCTATCTCGTCATGACGGCCATTCTGGGTCCTATCGACACCAACCGCGATAGCCTGCGTGAGTTTGTGCATATTTATCGCTCCATCGACCGCGAAAAAGCGATGGCGCTCGTGCGGCGCTGGAAGGCGGACGACATGTCTGCCATGCTGCGCGGAAAACTGCGTGAAATGGCTGAATCCGAAGACGACACGCCGCTCGTGGATGCTGCCAATTCTGATCACCCGTCGCTTCAGCGATCAGTGAAATAGAGCATTTCCAGCAAAAGTGCGAAGCGGTTTTGCGTAGGATAATGCGTAAAACAAAAGGATAGAGCGGCTCTACTGATTCCGTTTTTACTGGAACCGCTCCTATCCTCGCCAACTTATTTCGCTTCTCCGTCCTGCGAAATCGAGAACAGTGCCGATGCATCGGCAACATCTTCCAGCTCGACCAGCCACAGGTCGGGATCGAAGCGGGTTTCTCGCGCCATACGGTCGCCTGCCGCCATGTCATCAGCGTCGTGAAGAATGCGCAGAAACATGCGTTCTCCGTCATTATCCTCTTCATAGGAGGTTTGTGGCGCAGGCGAATACAGGTCGCATGTACCGAAGCGTGAGCTTACCTTGATGAAAATTGCGCCCGCCTCCGGTGAACCGCGACGGGCGAGATAGGCAAAGCCGCCCTCGCCCTGCACCTTGCGGATCAATGCCGAAACCCAGAAATCGGATGTCAGGCGCATCGGGAATCCATCAGCTTATGAGGCCAATCTCGCGCATCTTGGCGATCAGCGTTGCATCGATTTCGCCGGTTACCGGCATGCTGAACAGCTTTTGAAATTCGCGCACCGCTTCCTGGGTCGTCTTGCCGGATTGTCCGTTCACCGGCACGGTGTCGTTGCCGAATGCCTTCAACCCGGCCTGCACGCGGATAATATCCTGCGAACTGACTTTCCCCGATTGCACGGCGGGCGTTGCTGCCATCTGCTTTTTCGGTGCCGGTTTTTCATAAGATACGAGAGCGGGTTTTGGCTTGGAATCCGCCTCCGTCTTCAAGACTGCGGGCTGGGGACGCGGCGTCGGAACTGCTACCTCGATGGCTTTTGCCACATCGTCCTGAGCCGGGGTACTGTTTTGGGCATCGGCCTGCAACTGCGCGGGTATGTTTGCTTCCTGCACGCCGAGCTTCTGCTGCAAGGCGCGCCAGCGTTCCACCGCTTCACGCGTCTGCGGCCCGGTGAAACCGTCCACCGGTCCCTTGTAAATTCCAAGTGTCGAAAGTCGCTGCTGCAAACGTGCGATTTCCAGATCGGCATTGGGCGCAAGTGCCGGCAACATGTCGTCAACCGATGCGCTCATGTTCAGCCGGTCCGCTGACAGGCTGGCTGCTTCCAGCGGCTGGGCGGTCTCAGCGTTTGCGGAGCTTGCAGCTTCGGCTGAGGCCGTCGCGGTCGGTTTGGGGGCGTTATCACTTGCTGATGCCGTGCCCGGCAGGACTGCGCGTGGCGTCGGCTTGAACACGAAATCGGGTCTGGTGCGGAAGAACACGGCGTTGTGCGCTTCCGGCTGATACCAGAGCGCATTGGCCGAGACGAAACTCAACACAACCAGAAACGCAGTTGCCCCGCCGGTCAGGACGGGGTTGCGCACGATGAAATCTCCGGCGGCAATCGCTAGCGCGGAAGCCGATGTGAAGAAGAAGTGGAGGAGTCGCGAGCCGAGACTACGCCGTTTTGCGGGTTTGCGCATCTTTCTGCTCCCGGATTTGGCTGTTGTCTTCGTCGTTCTGCCAGTCATTACGCCTTTCCCCCTGGTGACGGTGCATGTCGATCACCGTGCCAAGTTCCTGATATTCATCGTCCCCCATGACAAACTGCGGGCCTGCCACTGGAAGGCGGATCGTGACGATCGTGCCTTCGCCAGGGCAGCTCTTGAGTTGCATGCTCCCCTGATGCAGTTCCACCAGCCCCTTGACCACCGAAAGTCCGAGGCCACTCCCCTCCTGCGTGCGCGTATAGTTATTGTCGGCGCGCACGAACGGCGTGCCGATGCGCTGCATATCTTCCGGCTCGATGCCGATGCCCGTATCCGACACGATGATTTCCAGCATCGGGCGACCTTCGGCCATAATGCGGGTTGCATCAATGGTGACGCAGCCGCCGCTTTGCGTGAACTTCACCGCATTACCGGCAAGATTGAGCAGAATTTGCTGGACGGCGCGACGATCCGCTACCAGTTCACCAATGCCTGTGCCAACGCGATGGCAGAAGGCAACGCCTTTCTTTTCAGCCTGCGGCAGCATGACGGCGGTGCACATTTCAGCCGCTTCACGGAAAGCAAAGTTCTGCGGGTCGATGCTGTAATGACCGGTTTCCAGCCGCGAATTGTCCAGAACGGCATTCACGAGTTCCAGCAGATAATGGCCGGACTGATGAATGAGGCCCGCATATTCGCGCTGCTTCTCATTGGCCAGCTTGCCACCCATTTCGTGCGACAGCATATCGGAAAAGCCGATGATCGAATTGAGCGGCGTGCGCAGCTCGTGGCTGACGGCTGCAAGCAGACGGCCTTTTCCGATGCGCTCTGATTCCAGCTCGGCTTTCAGCGTTGCAATTTCATCCAGAAGCTTCTGTTCGCCTTCGAGCGAGCGGCCAATCAACGTGATGGCGTGAGCGCTTGCGACACCTTCGAGACGATAAGTGCGGAAGATCGTATCGCCGTTTTCGATGGAACGCAGACGCACATCAATCTTGCTGGAAGCGGAACCGGCGCGAAGATCGGCCAGGAGCGAAAGATATTGCACACGGTCAGCCACATGAACGCGGTCGATAAGCGCCGTGCCTTCCAGCATTTTGGGCTGTACGCCCAAAAGCTTTGCCGAATTCGTATCGACCGAGAATACCACGCCATCCGAATCAAGACCGAATTGCACGTCGCCTGCGGCAACAGCAGCTTGCGGCGCGTTGATCCTGATCTGCGCGGGCCTGGCGGCGCTCGCGAAACCGCGCGCAACAAGGCTTGCTGCATAAAGCATGAGAACAGCGACGGACACATAGCTGCCGCCGGAAATGGTACCACCGCTTGCCGTCGCAAAATAGCCGAGAATCATGGCCGCCAATGCGGCGCCCGCTGCTGCGGCAGCAGGCTTGCGGGTCGCAAACCAGACTTCAAGCGGCAGACCCGCCACCATCAACCACAGGACCGCATTGCCATGAGAAAAAGCGCCAATGGCAGCCAGACCCGCGCCATAGGCAGCGAAGTTCAGGCCAACCAGAACAGGTGCGGCGACACCCATCAGCGACAGCGCGCAAAGGATCATGGCGATGCCTGCAAAACTTGCTGCAAGAATCGCAAATTCCGTAAAGCCCGGCGTTACGCCAGAGGCGAGTACGGCCGCACAAAGCAGGACCGGCGCGGTGATGACCGAACCGATAACACGTATGGAGGCCGCATCGGGACTGGATACCCAGCGGCGGCAGAAACGTTCGTAAAAACGGCTGATCGCCTGCACATTCGTGCGGACGGTCTCGGCTGTTTTCAAAAGAATGGCGTTCAACGTGCCGTACTCACTCAATACTCTTGCATGGTCTAAACCGGAAAACCGTTCGCCGTGACGACGCTCTCCCAGCCAGCAACAGATTGCAGCCGAGGCTTTAAAGAAACGATAAAGCGAGACCGCCCAAAGCGGATAAGTGACGCCTCGGGTCTGCTTTTCTGCCTATGGTAAACAGAGAGTAGCGATCAGGTGGCGAAACCACAGCCACGGCACAATTTTGACGTTTAAATGCTTTACCATGACGCGCATCCTGTCCGAAAACCGTTTCACACTTTTCGGGATGCGCTCCAATAAATCGAACAGTTACGGAATCTTTTCCAATTCATCGGACATTGACGCAAACCGAGAGCACGCAACCGCAAGAAGGCAATGATCCGTTTTCTACTCAAATCCGTATTCTGGCTGTCGTTGGCATTCATCGTGATGCCGCGCTTCTTTCCTGCGGATGAGCAAAGCAAGCCGCAGGAGAAGCCAGCCATTGCCGAGACGAAGCGGGAGCCGGATTCAATCGACCAGCTTCTCGCCAATGGCAAAACCGCCGTGGAACTGGGCAAGCTGTGCATCGAAAACCCTTCCTTCTGCCAGAACGGCACCTCACTTGTTTCCAGCGCCGGAAGCGGCCTTCTGGAAGGAAGCCGCGCTGCCCTGGAATATCTGAGTGATCGTTTCGGCACAAAGCCGCAACCACCCGCGAGTGCGGAACCGGTTGCCACCGCACCTATGCAGACCGCAATCGGCATTCCCATCCCGACCTCGCGGGACGAAGCCCTGCGCGCACTGGACCGTCGCCCGACTGGTTCCATTCAACGCTAGAGCGTTTTTTAAACGCACATCTTGTCCGAAAACCGTTTCACACTTTTCGGGATGCGCTCGAGTTTTCCGTGACCTTGCGGTGTTTCATGACTATATAAGCGGCAAGAAACTTCTTTCAGGCGAGTATCATGACCACGACCATCGATAGCATCATGTCCGATTTCGAATTTCTCGACGATTGGGAAGACCGCTATCGCTATGTCATCGATCTCGGCAAGGAACTGCCGCCTTATCCTGACGATGCGCGCGATTCTGCGCACAAGGTTCAGGGCTGCGTCAGCCAGGTCTGGCTGAAGACGCTGCCGCAAGACGGCAACGATCCGGTTATCGAATTTCTGGGCGATTCCGATGCGCATATCGTGCGCGGTCTGGTGGCCATCGTGCTGGCGCTTTATTCGGGCCAAAAGGCTTCGGACATTCTCGCCGCGGACCCGGAAGCCATCCTGAAAAAGCTCGGCCTAGATGAACATCTGACGCCGCAGCGCTCCAACGGACTGCGCGCCATGGTGGCGCGCATCCGTCGTGAAGCGGAGCTGGCGAAAGAATCAGCCTAGGAGCCCGTTCCAAACGTCGCCCTGTGCGGCTGCAAATGGCAATTTACCTGCGTTCCGGTGCTCATGTACCTAAAAGTACATTGCGCTCCGGTACTCGAAAATTAACATTTTCGCACTCACATGCCGCTTTTTGATTCAGGCTCTAAAAGTTTCTCGACCGACAAGGCTGCGGCAAGCAGCCTTTTGTCCGTGCCGCCACGTGCGCTGAGCATGAAGCCGGTCGGCAGCGTCATGCCCGGCGTCGGCACAGTGATGCTGCACAGGTCGAACTGGTTTCCGACCTGCGTATCACGCAGCAGCAGCCCTTCCACACGGTCATATTCAGCCTCATCATTGCTGACCGAAGCAATCGTCGGCGCAACAATCGGCGTGGCGGGCGTTACGAACATATCGAAGCCGCTCAGACGCGCGTCCATTTCACGAACAAGCGTAGCGCGCGTTTCCATGATCCCGCGATAGGTTTCCATCGGAACCTTGACGCGGACGGCCAGCGGGCGTTTCACGCGAATATCGACATTGGCATCAGGATCGCCAAGCCAGGTCGATGCATGGATATGACTTGCCTCGATCCCGGCGATGGAGCCGACGCGGGTTACCTCGCGCAGACGCTGGATCAGATCATCGACTTCCAGATCGGCAATGATCGCTCCTGCCTTTTCAAGAAGCGCAACGGTTGCCTCGAAGTGTCTTGCGACGTCCGGCTCCATATCGGCCAGAAGATAGCCCTTCGGCAGTGCGATGCGCAGCCCCTTGAGCGGCAGGCCGTCCGGCAAGACGGGCGCTTCGCCCGCCATAATCGCGTCGGTTATAATGGCATCGGCCACTGTCCTGGTCAGCGGACCAACGGAATCGAGCGACGGCGCCAGCGGAAATGCACCGTCCAGCGGAATGCGCAGCGCAGTCGGCTTGAAGCCGACAATGCCGTTCAGCGCTGCCGGAATGCGCACCGATCCGCCGGTATCCGAACCGATAGCGATTTCGCTGGTGCCTTCCGCTACCGAAACGGCCGCACCCGACGACGATCCGCCCGGAACACGCGTCGGATCAATCGCATTGCCCGGCTCGCCGTAATGCGGATTGAGACCGACCGGCGTGAAAGCGAACTCCGTCATGTGGGTCTTGCCGACAATGACTGCACCCGCATCGCGCAGACGCCGGACGATCGTGGCATCCTGCGTTGCCGGAGCCACATCGCGTCGAATAACCGAGCCGGCAAGTGTCGGCTCTCCGGCAACATCGAAGAGATCCTTGATCGAAACAATACGCCCATCGAGCGGGCTGACGGGGCGCCTATCGCGAAGGCGCGCATCGGAGGCATCCGCCTCAGCCCGCGCCTGTTGTGCATAGACCTTGCTGAAAACGTGTTCGCTTGCTGCCCGCGCTTCCAGTCGCGTCAGGATGCTTTCCAGCCGATCCCGTACCGAATTCATGTGATTTCTCCCCACTTCCCCAACGGGCACAGAGTCCCTTTGAGAAAGAGGCGATAGACCTGCCTCCGATAGCTGTCAATGAGGGTGCCGCCTCGTCAGCTCATATAGTCTGCGGTCGCATCTGTGGCCGGTAGTCGTCGGTTCCCCAATGCAGGACAACCGCTCTTCCCCGTTCCTTTTCGAGGTGAGGATTATAGTGCCGGTGCAGTGCGGCCAGACCGACCTTGAGCAGCATCTTGGCCGAACGAACCGGCCATTGCCGCTCTCGTTCCACGGTTTCGAGCCCTTTCAGAAAGCAGCAGACATCGACAAGAACACCGTTCAGCTCCGGTCCGACCGCCTCCAGTGCCCGCTCGACACGGATGCGGCTGGCCAGCGCGATATCCGTCAGCTCTGCCATGCCGCCCGGCCCGCTGCGCCCATCTCCGACGCGGGTGTCCCAGCGCATGGTGACGGATGGCATCAGCGATCCGCGTGTATAGTCAGCACGCAGTCTTTCACCGGCCAGAAACTCGCTTTCCGAAATGAAGGACGAACCATGCGCATTCTTGCGCCTGTAGAGCATGGCAAGCGGCGATTCCTCAAGATTGATCTCAACCCTTTCGCCCTGCTCGTAGTCGATAGTCTGCAGGGTTCTTGCCGGGCGGGGCAATGACTTGCCGCCATCTTTCAACGGCCGGTTGGCGGGCTGCGATAGAACAAGCCGCTCCTCCTCCCAATGCAGTAATCCCCTTTTTTGCATGGCCTCCAGCTCGGTGCGTGAGGCGGCAATGGTCCCCTGTTCCGTCGCAAGCAAAACATGCGAAGCGCGAACGGAATCCTGAACCTCGCAGTCGCCATTCTTCAAAAACCGCATGATTCTCGTTTCGGATGCCGACAATTGAGTGGTCACGCCGCCATCCTCCAGGCCGTGAAGGCACTTTGCGCAATCCGTTCAAATGTCGAGACAATTGCATCGAAATCCGTATCGTCCCGCATGTCTTCCACCAGATGACAGGCATGCATGACTGTTGTCCGGTCCCGCGCAAATCCGGCGGCCACTTCGCGCATGGCCAGCCCGAAAGCCGTATGCGCAACATACATGCCGATCTGCCGAACACGGGCCACCTCACGCCTGCACCGCAGCGGCGACCGCAATTCAGCGCCGGAAACACCGAACATAGCCACAAGCAAATCGATAAGGGCATCACAGAGCACAACATTCTGCTGCTCCCGCGAACGGTCGGCGATACCCTCCACCTTTTCGAGGCTAAGGCTTCGCCCATGCCGCGCAGCAAGCACCTTCAATGCTTCGAAAGCTTCCGCCCGCGTATGAATGACATCCGATAGTTCCAAAGACATTCATCTTTCCTCGCCAGAATAGGAATACCTTCTTATACGGAGGAAAATGCAAGTGTGGATAAGTTTCGTGGAATAATTTGCCGTCTTTGGCTGGTTTCGACGCTTCTAACATAAGCTAAGGCCTTGTCATCGCGGCATAAACTGCTTCGATCGATTGCGATCCATAACTATTTTACAGAAGAATCCGGCAAAATCTAGGAATATTATCCAACACAATTCTGCATGGCTCATGCTCTTTCGCATCACGAAATGAGGATAATTGCCATGGAAGCGGATCTGAAACACGCCCGCACACTATTTTTTGCCCGGCAAAAACAGAATCAACTGACCGCGATGCAGCGCATTGCCTTGCAGATCATCGCCGGTATCGATCTTGATGAGGTTCTCACGGTACCGCAGGAAGAAAAAGAGCGCACCAAACGGCGGCTGACGCGCCTTATGGAAAGGGAACGTTTGAAAGGCATGTGTGGTCACTGGAGTTATGACCTGAACCGGCACATTGCGTTGAAACAGGCTTTCGACCGGATCGGATGAATAGACCATTTGCTTCCGAAAATGCTTAGCCCAAAACAAAATGGCCGCTATCGAAAAGCATAAGCTCAACGATAACGGCCATTTCTATAAAGTTTTCAGAACAGATGCGGTAAAGCGCAGCTCGCTCGAAATATCGGAGCGATTAAGCGTCCTTAGGCTTGCGGCCCAGGCCCATCTTCTTCGCCAGACGCGAACGAGCAGCAGCGTAGTTCGGAGCAACCATCGGATAATTCGGATCGAGATCCCACTTTTCGCGGTACTGTTCCGGGGTCATGTTGTAATGGGTCATCAGGTGACGCTTCAGCGACTTGAACTTCTTGCCGTCTTCGAGGCAGATGATGTAGTCGTCATGAACCGACTTCTTCGGGTTGACGGCAGGCTTCGGCTTCTCAACGACGACAGGCGCTTCTTCGCGTTCGACGTGACGCTTGAAAGCGGCATGTACTTCAGCGATCAGCAGCGGCAGTTCGCCAGCGCGAATCGAATTATTGCCGACATATGCGGCTACGACATCTGCAGTAAGGCTTAGAAGCAGTTCTGCGCTCTCGTCGTGCGTGTCCAGATTTTCCATAAGGTAGATTTCCTTCTTACTTTTTATTGTTGCGTAATCGACAACTGGAGATCCCCGCCTGCCACCGTCGTTACGTATTCCAAAACTCTGCCCCATCCGTTCGCGATTGCGAATATCAGTTGATAATGTCATTTGCAATAGAATTGTCAAACCACATTACATTACCGACAAGTCTTTCTTCTTGAATCGGCAAATAGAAAAACTCGAACTCAACCTTACTAAGATTGGGAAACTTTGAATCGCGATGTGTTCGCGTCGCCGCTCCTGTCATTTATTGAAGGATATGGATGAAGCCGTAGTTCACTGCCGTGCTTCCTTTAATTTGCCCGGCCAGCGTTAGCAATAGTTTTCTCCCTCAAGTTTTCTTGTACGTCGTGCAAGACTAACATGTTTCCGTTACGTAGCTTTTGGCCGCAGAATCGGGCCTCAAAAAGGCATTGCTCAAATATATTTCAACGGAATCAACTCGCTTTCGCCTTTTCGGCCAACTATATAACCACCAGTATCACCCGCCAGAAGGCACGCCTTACCGGCCTCGCAGCAAATCGAAACAGTTTTCATCGGAATTGTGGATGTCTCAAAGTTCCCCCCAACTTCAACCACCGCATGCAGCCAAACATCCGGTCAATGACACCCGCCACGGGATCACACGTACCGACGACTATGCTTGGTTGCGTGCAGACAATTGGCAGGAAGTATTCAAGGACCCGTCGGTTCTGTCCCCTGAAATTCGCACGCATCTGGAAGCAGAGAATGCATATCAGGCAGCGCTGATGAAGGACACGGAAGCGCTACAGAAAAGCCTGTTCGCAGAAATGCGCGGGCGCATCAAGGAAGACGACTCTTCCGTTCCCGCCAAGGATGGGCCTTTCGCCTATGGCGTGTCCTATCGTACCGGCGGCGAGCAGCCCTATTTCATTCGCACGCCACGCGATGGTGGCGCGGAAACCATCCTTCTCGACGGTGACGTCGAAGGCAAGGACAAGGCTTATTTCCGCCTTGCATCAGCCGATCATGCGCCGGATCACAAGCTTTTGATCTGGGGTTACGATGACAAGGGTTCGGAATTCTACAAGCTGAAAGTCCGTGACCTGTCGTCCATGAAAGACCTTGAAGACATCGTCACCGACACGAATGGCGGCGGTGCGTGGGATGCGGAGAGCAAGGGCTTTTTCTATACGCGCCTCGAAGAGAACCACCGACCGTCCAAGGTTTTCTATCACAAGGTGGGCACGGACCAGTCTGAGGACCACCTGATCTATGAAGAGAAAGATCCAGGCTTCTTCCTCGGTGTCGGCGGCTCCGCGCTGGACGACTATATCTTTATCGACATTCATGACCATGAAACATCGGAATGCTGGCTCCTTCCCGCCAGCGATCCGGCGGCAAAGCCGCAGCTCGTCATGGAGCGCAAGACCGGTACGGAATATGACATCGCACCGGGTGGCGATGTGTTCTACATCCTGACCAATGCGGATGGCGCCAAGGATTTCAAGATATGCCAGGCGCCTGCTGCCACACCGCAGCCGGAAAACTGGGTCGAGGTCGTGGCAGAAAAGCCAGGGCGGCTGATCCTGTCGCACTCCGCCTACAAGCATCATCTTGTCTGGATGGAACGCGATAACGGCCTGCCGCGCATCGTGATCCGTGATCGCGAAACCGGCGAGGAACATGCCATCGCCTTCGACGAGGAGGCCTATTCGCTCGGCCTTCACGGCAGCGCCGAATATGATACGGATGTGATCCGCTTCTCCTACTCGTCCATGACGACGCCGGAACAGCTCTTCGACTACAATATGCGGACGCGCGAGCGGAAGCTTTTGAAGACGCAGGAAGTTCCTTCCGGTCACAATGCGCATGACTATGTCACGCGCCGGGTGTTCGCCAAGGCGTCGGACGGTGAACTGGTGCCGGTGTCCCTGCTCTATCACAAGGATACAAAGCTCGACGGCTCCGCGCCCTGCCTGCTTTATGGCTACGGCTCCTATGGCATCACCATTCCGGCAAGCTTCAGCACGTCGCGGCTCTCGCTCGTGGATCGGGGCTTCGTCTACGCCATCGCGCATATCCGCGGCGGTAAGGACAAGGGTTTTGCCTGGTATGAAAACGGCAAGCGCAACAAGAAGGTGAACACGTTCACCGATTTCATCGCTGCCGCAAGGCACCTCGTTGCCGAAGGCTTCACCAGTCATGACCGCATCGTTGCGCATGGCGGTTCGGCAGGCGGCATGCTGATGGGCGCGATTGCCAATATGGCCCCCGACGCATTCGGCGGCATCATTGCTGAAGTGCCATTCGTTGATGTGCTGAACACGATGCTGGACGACACCCTTCCGCTGACCCCGCCTGAATGGCCCGAATGGGGCAATCCGATCACATCGCAAACAGATTACCGGATCATTGCCGGCTATTCGCCCTACGACAATGTCAGCCGTCAGTCCTATCCGGCCGTTCTGGCCGTGGCAGGTCTTACCGATCCGCGCGTCACGTATTGGGAGCCTGCGAAGTGGGTGGCCAGACTGCGTGAGCTCAAGACCGACAACCATCCCGTCCTGTTCCGTATCAATATGGATGCGGGCCATGCCGGGGCGTCGGGTCGCTTCTCGCGACTGGAGGAAGTCGCCTATACCTATGCCTTCGCCCTCAAGGTGACAGGCAAGGCGGGCGACACGCTCTGAGCCTCGAAAACAAGCATCGCGTCCGGTTTTTAGGATGCGATGCTTCCTTCATTTTTCGCATTTCTTGATCCCGAAACCGGTTCCCACTTTCCGGAGACATGCTCTGGAAAAACGCGCTATTTCGCTTATGATCTTATAGTATTGTTCAATAGATATTCTTTTTAGGGAGAGACCGATGTTGCGTCAGGTCATTGCTGTTTGCCTCACTTCCGCATCGCTTGCGGTTTCCGGCCTTGTCGCGCTGCCGATGTCGGCTGAAGCGCAGGTACGCAAGGATGTCAGCGAATATGCGGGCCAGCGTTGCAGCGTGCCGAGAAGAGGCAGCGGCATCATCGTCGGCCAGTTCAGCGGCGTGGACGACTCGCCCTTCATCACAGGCGGCGACGGACTGGTTTCGATCGACCGTGTCCGGTGCTTCAGCAGCATGTCTGAATGCAAGGGCTGGCTCTATACGATGCAGAGCAAATATACCAATGCTGGCGCCGCTACTCTGGTGCGTTGCACCAAGCGCTGAAGCTGAACATAAAAACTGCGGTTTTCACGAAGCCTCACGAATGGCATCCTCCCAACACTTGATGCATCGCCTTCGGGCGTCATCTTCGGTTTGGGAGGATCGGAAATGCAGCAGGCCAGTTATGTACATGGAGCGAGCGACAAGCTTCTCATAGGCAATACCATCGGTCGGCATCTCGACCAGATCGCGGAAAAATATCCCGACCGTCCTGCCGTCATCGTCCGGCACCAGAATATCCGGCTGACCTATTCCGAACTGAGACAACTGACCGACCAGCTTGCCGAAGGCTTCCTCGCCATCGGGCTTCGCCCCGGCGAACGTCTCGGCATATGGTCGCCGAACAATCACGAATGGATTCTCACCCAGTTTGCGAGCGCAAAGGCGGGTCTGATCCTCGTCAACATCAACCCGGCCTATCGGGCGCATGAACTGGAATATGTGCTGGGGAAAGTCGAATGCGCAGCACTCATCCTCGCACCGTCACTGAAAACCAGCAACTATATCGATATTCTGCGCAGCATCGTGCCTGAACTGGATGAAGCCCGCCCCGGCCATGTGATGTCCGAGCGGCTTCCCAATTTAAGGTGCGTAATCCGGCTCGGTGCGGAACAGACGCCGGGCATGCTGAATTTCGACGATGTCACCCAATCCGGCGATGAAGTCACCGGGCAAGAACTGGCGCAGCTTGCCGAAGAACTGCAATTTGACGATCCCATCAATATCCAGTTCACCAGCGGCACGACCGGCAGCCCGAAGGGTGCGACGCTCTCGCATCACAATATCCTCAATAACGGGTTTTTCGTCGGCGAGGCGATGCAGCTTTCTGAACAGGACCGACTCTGCATCCCGGTGCCGTTTTATCATTGCTTCGGCATGGTGCTCGGCAATCTTGCCTGCGTGACCCATGGTTCCTGCATGGTGATCCCGAACGAGAGTTTCGATCCGCTCCTGACGCTCCAGACCGTTGAGGAGGAGCAATGCACCGGCCTCCATGGCGTGCCGACAATGTTCATTGCGATGCTGGATCACCCGGAATTCAGCCGTTTCAACCGCTCAAGCCTGCGTACCGGCATCATGGCCGGATCGCCCTGCCCCATCGAAGTGATGCGGCGTGTGGTGAGCGAGATGCACCAGAGCGAAATCACCATCGCCTATGGCATGACGGAAACCAGCCCGGTCAGCTTTCAGAGTTCGACGAACGATCCACTGGAACGACGCGTTTCCACCGTCGGGCGCATCCATCCGCATCTGGAGGTGAAGATCGTCGATGCGGATGGCAAGCTTTTGCCGCGTGGCGAAAAGGGCGAATTGCTGACGCGGGGCTACAGCGTCATGCGCGGTTACTGGAACGACGCGGAAAGTTCCGCTGGCGCCATAGACGATGCGGGCTGGATGCACACGGGAGACCTCGCCACGATCGACGACGAAGGCTATTGCAATATTGTCGGGCGCATCAAGGATCTTATCATTCGCGGCGGCGAGAACATCTATCCCCGCGAGATAGAAGAGTTCCTCTTCACCCATCCAGCGATCAGCGATGTCCAGATATTCGGTATTCCCGACCGCAAGTTCGGCGAAATCATCTGTGCCTGGGTCAAGCTGCACAAGGATGGCGAGCTTTCCGAAGAAGAACTGATTGAATATTGCCGGCAGCGCATCGCGCATTACAAGGTTCCGGCCCATATCCGCTTCGTGGATCAGTTTCCGATGACC
Organism: Brucella tritici; assembly: GCF_008932295.1. Lineage (GTDB taxonomy): Bacteria > Pseudomonadota > Alphaproteobacteria > Rhizobiales > Rhizobiaceae > Brucella > Brucella tritici. Next base: position 56,200 of record NZ_WBWA01000027.1, read on the forward strand.
GTAACCGGCAAAATCCAGAAATTCGTCATGCGGCAGGTCATGATCGAAGAACTGGAATTGCAGGAAATTCGAACAGCGTAATTATCTCGTCACCTCACGAGCCATATGCTCCAAGAGCGGGATGTTTATAAGTTTTATCGTCGTCTCGCTCTAAGTTTTTGTTTGAGCACGATTTTATCCGAAAGGCGGTTCCCACTTTTCGGAATCATGTTCTAGGTGTTTCATCTTTTGACGGAACCATATCCGGCATTTTCGAGATAGTTTTGGCATTCGGCGAGCTGAATGGCTTCGACCAACCTGCCGATATGACGCCATATGTCGTCGATGGTGCACTTTTGTGCATTTCTCATCCAGTGTTTAATCTTGGAGAAGGCCTGTTCGATCGGATTAAGGTCCGGCGAATAGGGTGGCAGGAACCAGAGCCGCGCACCGGCTGCTTTGATCAATTGTCGGATGGTTGCCGACTTGTAGCTGCCGAGATTATCCGTTTTCCGTTGACCTCTGATGTCAGCTGTTCGCTATTGAGATCAACGACAGAGGCGCTATCTCGCGGGGCTGGCAGCAGACCGGAAGGATCAAAATTGAAGATGACTTCTCCCTGACGACCAAAACCGACGAGTTGCGGCGCGCATTTCGGGATCGCCCTGCCCCCCCGTATTCGCCTACGTGTCCTCAAGCGGCCCCTCGCCTTTCCGCACAATCTTGGGCTTATCCTTAAGTAAGCCATCCGGCCCGAAAGTCGCTGAAACGACAACTCTCCCCGTTGCGCCTGGCGGAGAGATGAGACAGGAATCAACCGTCTTCTGGAGACTTGCAACCAAATTATCCGGTTGTTGCGCCATCGTCGGCGCGTGTACGATTGCGAAAACTCCCGCGGTTATCGCCAAACGAGCCCAAAACCGTCTGCATATCATGCGTTAACCGCCTTCCCGCTTGGGATACATCTGCGATGAACAGTTCGCCGCTACCGCACGCCAGGTTCTCACAAACGACGTTTACGATACCTGTTTCATTCAGGATCAGACATCTCCTGCCTGATTTCGGAGAATTTTGCAGCCATCGTCGGATTCCCACGCGTAAGTCGCTTGACCGTCAGGTCCTCAGCCTTGTCGTTTGCCAGCCTCAGATTGTTGGCCGACTTGTGAAGCGCATCTTTCGTTTTTTCCAGATCCTTGATGGCCTCATCAATACGTCTGACTGCTTCCTCGAAGCCTTCTGAAGCCAGTCGCCAGTTACGCCCGAATGCAGCTTTGAAGTCGTCGAGCTGGGATTCAAAGTTTGTAATGTCGATGTTTTGCGCCCGCACCAGTGCCAGTTCCGTCTTGTACTTGAGCGAACTCATTGCCGCATTGCGCAATAGCGTAATGATTGGGATGAAGAATTGCGGTCGAACAACATACATTTTTGGGTAGCGGTGAGATACGTCGATGATCCCGGTGTTATAGAGCTCACTCTCAGGCTCAAGCAGCGAAACCAGAACGGCATATTCGCAACCCTTCGCGCTACGGTCCTTGTCGAGCTCTTTGAGGAAATCTTCGTTCCTCTTCTTGGTCGCTGTTTCGTCGTTCTCATTCTTCATCTCAAACATGATCGAAACAATTTCCGAACCTGCATCGTCTAGATCGCGGAAGATAAAATCCCCCTTGCTGCCATCGCGTGCGTCATTGTCCTTTTCAAAGTAAGCGCGTGGAAAAGCGGTAGCGCGAATGCGGTCGAATTCGGTCGCGCAATGCTGTTCCAGCGTCTCACCGATCATTTTTGTCGACAGTTTCGCTTTCATGTCCCTCAGACGCTCGATTGCCTCGTCGCGGTCCTTAAGCTGTGTTTCGTATTTATCCTTAAGGGCTGTTTCGGCAAGCTGCTTTTCAAGTGCGACACGATCCAGACCGCTCTTTAGTTCGTCTCGTTCTTTCTCAACTGCGCTGACAGCTTCGGTAAGAGCAAGCTTCTGTAAAAGCTCGCCCGCGTTAAGTTTAGCCGTCAGGCTTTGGATCTCGGCATCTTTGGTTGAAGCGGCTTTCTGTAATTCCGCAATAAGCTTCGCCTCAGCCAGTTTTGACGCAGCCTCCTGCTCACGTCTGGAATTTTCAAGATCGTTCAAAAGGGCATCGCGTTCTTTCTCCACGATGCTCAAAGCCTCGGCCACCGCCAATTTCTGTGTGACTTCCCCAGCTTCGAGTTTTGCCTTCAGTTCCTGGATTTCAAAATCCTTGGCTGAAGTCGCTTTCTGCAATTCACTGGTAACTTTGGCCTGTGCCAGCTCGACGGCGCTCCGCTTGTCCTGTTCAGCCAACTCCAGACGTTCGTGCAGCTGCTTCTCAAAATCACTATCGCGAACCTGTTTCAGGATATCTGCATAGCCAGCTTCGTCGATCTTGAATGCTTTGTTGCAATGCGGGCAGATGATTTCATGCATATTTATGTCCTTTGGCTTTGCTGCCAGCCTGTCGAAGAATTAGGGTATCTGTCCGTCATCGTAGCCGCTGCGGTGCTTTCCGTGCAGCCACAGAGCGAGGGGACCAATTATTGCGCCGTTTACAATAAGTTGGGAGTAATCAGCGCAACCGTCGGAAAATATGTTCGGTAACGTCCGACATCTCGCGTCAACAGTGGTATTTGCTGAACTGCTGCATGCGCGCCAATGAAAAAATCGGGCAGAACACCAGTTCGCGAGCCCCCTGCTCTTCGATATTGGGTAAAGACTTTGCCTGCCAGAAAAAGCGCTTCTCTGGGAAGCGAGGCCATTTGAAGGCCGGCAGCCTCAATAAAATGATCCAGGTCTTCAATTCGTTCATAACGAACTGCGAGTTCTGCGTAGATCACTTCATTAATCAGCAACGGTCCCGTCAGACTTGCGGTTTCAAGTTGGCCAATCGACCATTCCGCCCACTGTGGATCATCTGTCGCAAGATCCAGAAGAACGTTTGTGTCAACCAGAGTCACGTTTCACCACGTGTCAGCGCCATAATTGCATCTGTGTCGAGTCCCTTGCCGGCGTGACCGCGCAGCTTCTGGAATCGATTTAGTGTTCTTGGCGCATCAGCTTTAACAAGAAATACATTTCCATCGGACGTTCTATGAAAATCTACTTTGGTTCCAGGCTTGATTCCGAGCAATTCCCGAACTGCTTTTGGAATCGTAACTTGGCCCTTCGATGTCACCGTCGTTGTCATTGCCACACCTTTGTAATACCATTTTAAAATAAGGTATTACCATTACAGCTCGATTTCAAGCGCCCAAAAAGATTCTGCAGCTGTGTGCATGGAGTGCAGGTGAAACCACGCGCGATCCCTGAATTCCCAGATCGTATTGTGCGAGACGGACATACCTCGCTCGGTCAACGCCGCCTTCAGGCCATGCAACGTCAGGTGCGGGTTCTCGGCGAGCCGTTGCACAATGATATCACGATGCGGTTCGAGTATCCGCTTGCGATGGCCGCCCATCTTGCCGGGACGAACCGATCCGGTCGCACGATGGCGCTGCGATCATTTCACAACTGAAGACGCGGCAATTTCAAACCGCGGCGCCACGCAACGAACGCTTTCGTCGCTCAGCATGGCTGAAACAACGCGCTCGCGAAGATCATTCGATATCGGTGCGGTCATCGGATGCTGGCCTTCATCCAGCCAGAATCAATGAGAGCCCATGTCCGTGGTCTGCATAGTGGCTCGTCTCGCAATTTGTTGGCAACGAGGGTTAGCTTTGCAGCCAGAGCCTCAAACATAGGAGACGAGCCGTGGTCGATGATACTGCACTTTATGTTGGTTTGGATGTGAGCAAGGAAAAAATCGTGGTCGACCTTGCGGAAGCAGGTCGCAATGGAGAGGTTCGCTATTACGGCGAAATTGCCAACCGCGCTGATGCTGTGCGCAAATTTGTCGATAAGCTGGCGGGGCGTCACGAGCGCTTGTGCTTTTGCTACGAGGCCGGCCCGACGGGTTATGGATTGTATCGCCAGCTTTCAGGTCTCGGCCATGAATGCCTTGTCGTCGCACCGTCGCTCATTCCAACGCGTCCGGGGCTTCAGATCAAAACGGATCGCCGCGATGCGCTGGCGTTAGCTGCTTTGTTGCGCGCCGGTGAGCTGTCATCCATCTGGGTTCCCGACGAGACGCATGAGGCCATGCGCGATCTTTGCCGGGCGAGGGAAACGGCGGTCTCTGATATGCGACGGGCACGCCAGCATCTCTTGTCATTTTTGCTTCGCCACGGCCGGATCTTCGAAGGCCGCTCTCATTGGACAAAAGCACATCGCAATTGGCTGGCGACCCAGCGGTTCGATCACCGGGCGCAGCAAATCGCCATGGAAGAATATATTCGTGCCATCGAGCAAATCGAGGAACGGCGTGAACGGCTGACCCAACAGATGCTGGCGCTCCTGCCTGACTGGTCGCTCAACCCCGTGGTGGAAGCGATCCAGGCTTTGCGCGGTGTCGCACAGATATCGGCGGTGACCCTGGTCTCGGAGATCGGTGACTTCAGACGCTTCAGAAACCCACGTCAATTCATGGCCTGGCTGGGACTGGTCCCCAGGGAGCATTCCACAGGCGCAAGCGTCGTGCGTGGGTCCATTACTAAGGCGGGCAATACCCGGGCGCGGCGCATGCTGGTCGAAGGCGCATGGACCTATAGATTGCCAGCGCGTGTCGGCCAGGAAATTCTGAAGCGAAGCGAGGGGTTGCCTGAAGAGATCAGGGCAATCGCCTGGAAGGCTCAAGTACGGCTATGCCAGCGATACCGGCGTATGCAGGCCGGTGGCCGTCCCACCAATATCGTCATCGTTGCAATCGCACGTGAGCTTGCTGCCTTCGTCTGGGCGATCGCAACGACCATTCCCGTCACGCCAACAAAAGCCATCTGACGAGGGACCACTCAACACCAAGAAGGAGAAAGATTTACTTCCATCAAACTGCCTATTGTTGGGCGCGGCGGCCGGTCAGGGCAACCCTCGTTGTGTTTCAGCGAGCCTGAAAAATGGCAACACGCGTTAACGTGAGACAGAGGAAGGCCCGAGACGAACCACGGTCCTGCGGTATCCAACCCGCGCATCAGAGTCTGATCAACCGTCGTCTCAATGCCGCCGCGTCCTGCAATAGGCAGCCCATTAGTCCTGACGCCAAAAGGCGAGACGGAAACCTATGCCAAAATCCTTGAAAACGGACATGAGATCACAACAAAACTGATTTGGGACCGCTGCCGATTCAGAAAAAAACGGAAATGCTCTAATATTTTCGCTCATGGCGGCTTGCAATGCGAAGGCGAGAATGCATATTACGTAAACGTAAGATTTTTGGGAGAGTTTCTATGGAAGAACTGATCGCACGCATCACCTCCAAAGTTGGCATCGATGCGGCAACGGCAGAAAAGGCAGTCGGCATGATTTTCGCCTTCCTGCAGAAGGAGGGTCCGGCAGCGGAAGTCCAGAAACTTCTAGCAGCATTCCCCGGTGCCGACGAAGCAATCGCGCAGGTCAAGGGCGGCGGCTTTCTGTCTGGCCTGATGGGCGGCGTGATGGGTCTCGGCTCGCAGCTCATGGGCGCTGGCCTCGGCATGGGTGAAATTTCCGGCGTTGCCAAGGAAACCATCCGCTTCGCCAAGGAAAAGGCCGGTGACGAACCAGTTGATGCCGTCATCGGTGCAATTCCGGGCCTCGGCCAGTTCGTCTGATTAAAGTTTACATGCTCGAAAAGGCCCCGGTTTCTGGGGCCTTTATTTGGACAGCCTGGAGCCTCTCCTGTTTTGATTTAACCATTGGAAATGCTCTCTCTTTGTCTTCACGCATGTCTTTCTCCCGAACCGGATGCAGCCGCGTGAATGATGGGCTGATTTCCTCCGCAGGAGGCTTGCACTTTTGCTGAAAAATCCTTCAGTATAAAACAATAGTATTTAAGTCATGTTTTTCACGATAACGTGAATCCAATGTAATAATCCCTATAAATTCAGAATGATACTTGCCGCATTGGGGATTTACTCGATGCGATGATTGCAATGTCCAGGATTGTATCGGATATTTGAACCAAAGGGAGAATTTTTGTTCATTTTTTAAATATGGAGAATCGTATGCGTTTGTTTTTCCTGACTGTCAGCTCTGCAGCGGTATTGGTTGCCGGTGTCGCACAGGCTGACGTCATCGCCGATCGTCAGGCAATCATGAAGGACCTTGGACGTTCGGTTGGGTCGATTGCTCCCATGGTCAAGGGCGAGAAGCCGTTCGACGCAGCTACAGCTCTTGCTGCACTCGAAAAAATCGATGCCGACGCCAAGAAGCTGGACGTGGACACGCTGTTCCCGGCTGGTTCTGATCAGGGTGACACCGAAGCTTCTCCAAAAATCTGGGAAAACAAAGACGACTTCGTCAAGCATGTCGAAAAATTCCAGACCTATGCCGCAGCAGCACTGGCAGCCAAGCCGCAGGATCTGGATGCGCTGAAGCCAGCCTTCCAGCAGGTCGCCGCCAATTGTGGTTCCTGCCATCAGGCCTTTCGCGTCAAGAAGAACTGATCTTCACTGTTGACACAGAGCACACTGGACGGAAACATTCGGTGTGCTGGATCATTATTAGCAGGTGAGTGGCGCGGTGCCAATGCCCCGCGCTCTAACGACCTTATTGAATGAAAGCCATAAGAGCGGCCCGCAATCGCCGGAACCGCCAGACGGGAACGGATGGAATGGTCCGAAAACTGGCATATGTCGCAGGCGCCGTGGTCGTCCTTGGAGCTGCGGCTTTCTGGATTCTGACCGCGCCGCAGAAGGTGGACGCGACCGTGCTGGACGCGATGAAGCCGGGCGACCTCGTCAAGGGCGAACAGGTTTTCTGGGCGGGTGGCTGCGCTTCCTGCCATGCCGCACCCGGCGCTTCGGGTGATGCGCGCAAGGTGCTGGCGGGCGGCCATGAGCTGGTTTCAGATTTCGGGACTTTCATTGCGCCCAATATTTCCCCATCCGAGCAGGGAATTGGAACCTGGACTATTCAGGATTTTGCCAATGCGATGCTGAAAGGCGTCGGAAAGCAGGATGAGCATCTTTATCCGTCCTTCCCCTACACCTCCTATACAAGGATGCAGCCGCAGGATGTGGCCGACCTCTTTGCCTTTATGAAAACGCTGCCGCCTTCCGACAATGTCGCGGCCCCGCATAAGCTCTCCTTCCCCTTCAATATCCGGCGAGGGCTCGGCCTCTGGAAGCAGCTTTACCTGACCGACCGGCCCGCGGTGGAAATCGCAAATGCTTCCGATCACGTGAAGCGCGGCCAGTATCTGACAGAAGCGCTTGGCCATTGCGGCGAATGCCATACGCCGCGCAACACAATTGGCGGGCCGGATACCGCCGAATGGCTGGCCGGAGCACTGTCACCGGAAACCGGCAGCGACGGAAAACGAGGCGTTGTCCCGAACATCACGCCGGACGAAGCTGGCATCGGCGGCTGGAGCGAGAAAGACATCTCCTATGCATTACAGAGCGGCTTTACCCCGGATTTCGATTCGCTTGGCGGCTCGATGACCGACGTGGTTGCGAATATGGCTCATATTGCCGAAGCGGATCGCAATGCCATTGCCGCCTATCTGAAAGCCATTCCGGCGCACCCGAACGGCTATCCTGCGCGTTGAAGTTGAGTTGCAGGCTTCGTCAGCCACCGCGTCCAAGGCTTTTCCCCCAAGCCTTTTGCTTGTCGTGACGATAAGCGATGTTTATATCGTAAGTTATAGTTGAACAGAGGGAGCAAGCTGCCTGATGACTGCCGAAGACGCTATTTTTCTTGGCGCGAGCCGCAAGCCTGACGACTCCTACCAGCAGCCGGAATATCTAGCGCTGAAATACGGCAACCGGCACGGCCTCGTCACCGGCGCGACCGGCACGGGTAAAACGGTCACGCTGCAGGTTCTGGCCGAGAGCTTTTCGGCGGCTGGCGTTCCCGTTTTCTGCGCCGACATCAAGGGCGACCTTTCCGGCATTGGCGCCATCGGCGTTCAAAATGACGGCCTCGTCAAGCGTGCGGCGGAAGTGAAGCTCGACCCGTACGAGATGCGCGCCGCGCCTGTGATCTTCTGGGATATTTTCGGGGAACAGGGCCATCCCGTCCGCGCTACCATTTCAGAGATGGGGCCGCTGCTCCTGTCGCGCCTGATGAGCTTGACCGATGCGCAGGAAGGCGTGCTGAACATTGCCTTCCGCCTGGCGGATGAAGAAGGCTTGCTGCTTCTGGACCTGAAGGATTTGCAGGCCATTCTCGCTGAAATGGCGGAGCGCTCGGCAGAGCTTTCCGGCAGGTACGGCAATGTGAACAAGGCTTCGGTGGGTGCGATCCAGCGTTCGCTTCTGGTCCTCGACCAGCAGGGCGGCTCGAAATTCTTCGGGGAGCCAGCGCTCAAGATTTCGGACCTTATGCGCACCACGACCGACGGGCGTGGCGTGGTGAGCGTGCTCGCCGCCGACAAGCTGATGATGAGCCCCCGGCTCTATTCCACCTTCCTGCTCTGGCTGATGTCGGAACTGTTCGAGGAACTGCCGGAAGTCGGTGATCCCGACAAGCCAAGGCTCGTCTTCTTCTTCGATGAAGCCCACCTTCTCTTCGATGAAGCGCCGAAGGCGCTTGTCGACCGTGTCGAACAGGTGGTGCGCCTGATCCGCTCCAAGGGCGTCGGCGTTTATTTCGTGACGCAGAACCCGCTCGACGTACCGGAAACGGTTCTGGCCCAGCTTGGTAATCGCGTGCAGCACGCGCTTCGAGCCTATACGCCGCGCGAAACCAATGCCGTGAAGACCGCAGCCGATACGTTCCGTCCGAACCCGGATTTCAACACGTTCCAGGCGATCACCAATCTCGCCACCGGTGAAGCGCTGGTTTCCACGCTTCAGGCAAAAGGCGTGCCTTCCATCGTGCAGCGCACGCTGATGCGTCCGCCTTCATCGCGCATCGGCCCGCTGACGCCGGAAGAACGCGCCAGGATCATCGCGGCAAGCCCGGTTGCCGGGCAATATGATCAGGTTGTTGACCGTGATTCCGCTTTTGAAATGCTGGCCCGCAAGGCGCAGAATGCAGCAGCAGCCCAGCAAAAGACCAAGGAAGAGGAAGAAGGCGGCGGCGGCATTCTTGGCGATCTCGTCGGCACCGCACTTGGCACCGGCCGTCGATCCGGCCGCCAGACGGTTGCGGAAGCCGCGATGAAATCCGTCGTCCGCTCGGTCGGCAATTCACTTGGCCGCGCACTGGTGCGCGGCATTCTGGGCGGTTTCAAACGGTAGAAAGCGCTGGAGCATTTCCTGTTTTGACTGAACCAGTGGAAATGCTCTATCCGTTGTTTTTCAAGCATGTCTCCCGAAATCGGTACCCGCGTTCGGGAGACATGCTTGAGAATCACGCCTTCGCCGGTTTGGCGAGAGCGTAGGCTACGAGGGCATTGGCGTGACCATGTCCCATCTCGAATTCCGACTTCAGCCAGTTGACGATTTCCATATGCTTGTCGCCCTTTCGCTGCTCAATCAGCGAAAGCCAATGCTGGACAGGCTGTCCGTACTTTTTCTCGATGGACGGGAAATAGGACGCAGGCCCCTTCACCGCTTCCTTGGCAGTTTTTTCCTCGGACATGACTTCCCTCCCCTTGTTCCGACGATTTGTCCGCGCGGAAAGTGACTTATTTTCAACGCGGCGGCAAGTTGGCGCGACGCAATAGAAAAAGCAACGGTGTTAGGCGTCAAGCACCGTTGCGTTTGCGTCTCGCATTCTAGCATTTAGGATGATGATCATTTTACGCATGACGGCGACAAGTGCGACCTTTCCGGGCTTTCCTTGCTGCTTGAGACGCGTGAAGAATGCCTTCATGTCGGGATCGAAACGAA
>NZ_WBWA01000028.1:0-60000 GCF_008932295.1 Brucella tritici
GGATGCGGAAGGAAATAAGCAGTACCTCCAGTTTAGCCGGTTCGATCCTGTAGCAACCGCTATGGGATTAGTCGCGGACGTGGTGGAGATGTACCAGAAGGACCCGGAAAGGGACTATTCGGACGTTGCCCTCGCTATCTCAATCGCCATGGCTAAGAACTTGGGGGAAAAGACGTTCCTCCAGAATATCAACTCAGCGGTGAAGGCGTTTGACGATCCTGAAAAGTTCGGCCCCAAGTGGTTTGGAAGGACGGCAGGTTCCATGATTCCCGGAAGTTCCCTTCTTCGCGGTACCAACCCTGACCCTTATATCCGTGAGGCAAGAGGCTTTGTGGATAGCATCATGTCAGGACTTCCGGGACTCAGTGAGAAACTTCCAAAAAGGTATACTTGGTTGGGTGAGCCGGTGGAACGTCCGAATAGTCCCTTTCCGGGTCCTTCTGGTACATCTCCACCACGTCCGCGACTAATCCCATAGCGGTTGCTACAGGATCGAACCGGCTAAACTGGAGGTACTGCTTATTTCCTTCCGCATCCGTAGAGACGAAAGAGTAAGGACGCCAGCCGGTCGCCATTAGCTCCTGCTTAAGTTTCTGGTCCTTCGGACCCGCCCCGGTGATCGTACCATTCAAGGTCTGATGGGCCACGAAACTTGCAAAGAGAGAACCAATAGCCATCTGACCCATCGCATGTGCTTTCGCCTCTGCGCCCATCTGCCCGGAAAGCATCTGGCGGTACTCTTTCTGTGCAAGGTTCAAACCGGGAGTCATCTTAATGCCATAGCGGAGAACATTGACCGGCGTTTTCACGAACGGGAGGATAAGAGCCGTGATTGGGGCAGACTTGCGGAGATTCTGAATACCACGCCCAAGGGAGCCGCCAATCGTCGTAGCGTAATTGAGGTCCTGCTGAAATGTCGTGGTCTGCGCTTCAAGTAGTGCCGTCTGGTCCAAGGCTTGTCCGCTTGCTGGATCGATGGCCTTGTTAAGGGACTTCTCGATATACGCCTTGGTCTCCTGAGGATTAAGACCCTTCTCCACGGCTTTAACATACGCACGAGACTGCACGACCGAACGATAGCGGAGAAGCTTGAAGAACTCATCTGCACCGCCGATTGTCCGCGTCGGAAGTCCAACGATGTTCTGCCACGTTGCGGATGTCCAAGCATTTTCCACCACGTCCCACACACTGTTAACCGGCTTCCAATTCAGTGCGTCGGCTGCAATCCCGGTGGAGGACGAATTGAAATACTCGGAGTTGTGAGGCGTAAGTATGGAGTCACCCCGCCGGAAAGCTTCCAATGCGGACTTAAGGCCGTCACCAATGGACGAAACCATATAGGTATACTCCCGCATGGCCTGTCTGGAGATGCTGGAAAGTTCTGCCTTCTTGGCGGCATCCTTCGTGACAAGCTGGAGGGCGGCAGACCCAAATATCTTTTCCGTAGGCCGTCCAACCAGCATCATAGCGTTGGTCGTCATGTTAACCAGATGGGTAGGCCACATCCACAGGAGTCCATTCGTCATATAGAACGTGGACTTGTCCATGACCCGCTCCAGCCAGTTCCGATTAGCCAGCATCCGAAGCTTGGCGGGGTCTCCCCCTGCCTTCTCCATGACGATTGCAAGCTTATCGTCCGGTATGTTGCGGAGTCCCGCTAGGTCCTCTGCCGTGTTGCGGAACTCACTCCTTGCCCGTCGCAGTGATCTACCACTATTGGAAAGGATGGATTCCACCGATGCCATGACATCCACCGCCGCCGTGATGCGCTTCTTAAGGGCCTGATTAGCCGCTGCGGCATTCCCATCAAACTCTTCTAACGCACCATTGCGGATACGTGATGCCAATGCGTCCGCATCCTGAAACATCTTATTGGAGATGCGCATCCCGGCCTCCATGAAGGGGACCATCTCCTTAGCTTTCTCACCAACCTCTGCAAGCTGACCAAGGATCAATGCGGGATCTTCGTTGAAGTTTCTGCCCAGTTCATCCGCCAAGTTCTTGACGCTGGAGTCCTTCAAAACGTCCCCGCCCTTGGCAATGTCATAACGGGGCTTCAAAACATCCGCTGTCTGGCGGATTAAGCTCATGGTATCTTCCGTACCCGATAGCTTCTGCCACGGTAGGGATACCCCTTGGTTGAACTTATGTCCTGCCTCCATGGCGGCTTCCTTGGAGCCGTATTGTTGGAGAGCTTTTGCGTCATCTTCCTGACCCTTGAGGATAGACGCCAAGTCGTCGTCGCTGATCCCTTCCGACTGGATTACCTTGGGTGGTTCTGCCTCGGTCGGAATCGCTACCTCACCATCTGGTCCTCGTGGTTTGGAAGAGCCAGATATTACTTTGTCTGTGACTTCTTCTTCTGTTGCTCCTGCCGCCTTTGGGCTTCCTCCAACATCCGTTCCCGCTGCCTGCGTTGCTGCTGCTGGATTATCAGTACCGTTAGAAGTCCCGTTGTCGCTGCGCTCAAGTGGCATCTCCTTCTGTGTCTGTTCGATATTCAGACCAAACTCATCTTGCTGACCTACTACCGTGCGGTCCTTCGTGGCGGCATCGTGGTAGTTCTTGTATTCGCCCTCAGGATTAGCCAGCTTCGCAATTTCCTTGTCGGCTGCTACCTGATCGCCTGCCCGGAGGAACTTAATGGCCTTCACCGCGCCCATGAGGGCGAAGTCCGCACCGATGGATTCGAGGGCATTCTTAAAGCGGCCCTCGGCGGCGCTATCGTCTGGTTTGGCTGCGAGGTATTCCGTAACGGGGTTCTGGAGGTCCGGGAACGTCTCGACCAAGTTTGAAAGACGCTCCTCATGCGGGTCCAGAACGACCGCACCGGCTGTTGCTCCTCGTGCTACCTCAAAGCCTGCCTGAGCGGCCTTGCCTCCAGCCTGAAACCACTTGGCGGCTTTCACTGGGGCCATGACCTTGCCAGCACCAATAAGGCCGGTGACGATCTGGGAGACGCCCATCGTGAGCGAATTAGCCATACTGTCGTCGGCAAGTTCCTTGGATCGTTGCTCAAATTGCTTACGGAAGTTGGACTTATCCTCCTCGGCGGGTTCACCAAAGATGAAGTCCTTCGTTTCCAAGCCTGCCTTCGCGATGCCTGCACCGGCTGACTTCCACATGTCCACGCCGCGCTGCCACCAAGATTTGTCTTCTGGCTGCTGTTCGGGGGTCGCTACTGCCTCCCCCTGTGGGATGTCCTCAGAAGGTGCGGCAACGTCCTCCCCATCAAGCTCTTGAAGAGCCTGATTAAAGAGTTCATCATTTTCCATATTGTTTCCTTAGGTCTATCCGGCAGAGTTCTTAGAACGTACTGCATTGAGGGCCTGCTTTACGCCTGCCGTAGAACTACCCGTTCTCTGGCCTCTATATGCTCCACGGCCTGACGCCTTGGGGATAGATGCCCACTCAAGGGCAAGGTTGTTCATGAATTGATCGTCCGACATCGCGCCGGATAGCCACCGCTTGAGACCTCTCCGCTCAAGGAGGCGGATGGCAATACGATCCTGCAACTTCGGGGTAAACTTCATGTCGTCCGTAAGACCGAGTTCCCGCTTAACATCGCGCAACGTGGTTCTAACAACCTGATAACGTCCGACTGCTGATGAGTTATGCCTATTATCAGGATGGCGTAGCATCTGTGTCTGGAGCTTATCGATGTCACCAAGCGTCATTCCTACAAGGTTAACGCTGCCACCAGTGTATCGACCGTAACCCAGAGTCTCATTGTATCCTTCCCCTCTGTCGGTCCCCTCGGTCTTACCAAAGAGATTAAGGAGCGGGGCTACAGGGACGTTAGAAGCCGTAAGGCGTTCCAACTTTGGGGGGTCTTGGAAGAGGGTTGTCAGTTTGTCCTTGGATTCCTGAGACACCGCCTTTGCTGGATCATCCTCAAGAATCTTCTGGACACGCTGATTGACTAGGCTCTCCGCATCCTCAAACGATATGCCCCGCTTCTCTGCAAGTTTCGTGATGGCGTCATTCCTCGCCTTGTTCTCTACGGCCTGTCCAAGAGGGGAGGTAGCCTTTGCAGCGCCACGGTATTCGTCACCGTTGGAGAACTCTTCCTTGTCGGGAGTACCGAATACATATTGGCCCACATCGTCTATGACCTGGGGGATATACGAGAAGATTCCGCCATCCGGTTCCCGCTGTGCCTGTTGAACCGGGGGAGTGGCTGGTGTCTGTGGTGTTGCGGATGATTGCTCTTGCTCTTGCGCCTGCTTCTCCAGTTTCTCGCGGTCACTATCGGAGACATACATTTTCTGGTCGCCCGAACCGTTAGGATCGGCTACGAGACGGCCCTTAATGATTTCGCCAATTTCCCGGATGGCTTTTTCGCGCTCTATGATACCGGCCTTGGGGTTTTCGGATTCCCACTTCAAGACCATCATGCGAAAATCGCCGTCTGCCTCCATACCTTCCTCTGTCAATTCCCTTGCACCGTTGAAGTCCAGTGGTCCGGTAGAAGTGCTATTAAGGATGAACTTCTGGTACTGTTTAAAGGTTGCGGAAGAGAATACACCATCGTCCTGAGAAGCTTTCCTAACAGTATCAACCGTGGAATAGGCTTTCTGGAGAGTTTCGGCTTTTAGAATGATGCCCTTTTCCTGTGCTTCAAGGACGACATCTTTCCCACCGCCAGCATAAATCTTGGACATGACCTCAAGGATAGCCTTCGGGTCCTCTTCAACGTCCATATCGCCGTACTCTTTCTTATACTTGGCGATCTTCATGCGGGCCATACCATCGCGACGGGAAAGCTTGACGATAAGGTCTTCGGGAACTTCCTCACCGTTGGCCATCAAGGCTACGGCTTCGGACCAATATTCCTCATGCTGCTTCTTATCGGCACGTTCCTGTGCAACCCCCTCGGTTGTCGCTTGGGAGGCCAGTTTGTTCTCAATGCGCTCACGAGACTGTGCGATCCTTCCGCGAACATCTGGATCATAGGAAAGAGGCTTGTCCCGGCCCGGAAGGTTCTTGTCCAGCAATGACAGTATGGTGTCATCCCGCGAAGTCTCGGCTTGAAGGAGGATCGTGTCCACCATCATCTTGTCGTATGCTACGGGGTCCTCGCCCTTGGATAGGGCTTCCTGTCGAAGCTCCATTGTCCGATTCCAGACGGAATCATAGTCAATGTGTCCTGTCGCCTTCCCGTCATCCACCGCCCTGAGGAGGTTGTCCGTAATGAGCGAGCCGGAAGTTGCCCTTGCGTCCTCCACAATGCGGTTGTTTCGATCCCGCATAAAGGTGTCCATGCCACCCATTGCGAGGCGTTCCAGATGGGGAGCAAGTCCCTTGAGCGTATCGGGGTCTTGTTCTGCCCCTACGTTCTCCTTCATCCACTGGGAAGCCCACGCGGAGTAGCTTGTGCTGTCGGCGGAATTGCGTCCTTCCCACTGCTGGTAATCCAGATTGAACTTGTCTTGTAGCTTGAGACCGGCAAGCTCGCCCTGTGAGCGCTTGTACCACTCCATATAGGAACGGCTTGACGATGCAGGAATAAGACCCTGACGCACCGCCTCGGCGTAGGATACTTGGTTGTTTCGGTGGAAGTCCGTAATGGCGCGGGCCTTATCGGCCTCTTCGGTTTCCTGCTTACGGACGGCCATAAAGGAGCTAAGTCCTTGGTCAAATGCTGCTAGACCATTTGCGAGGTCTGCAAGAGAGTTCCGCCCCGGATCGGCAGGCCGCACGTAGGTACTTACGGGGGCTGCTACTGGGCGAATCTCGGAAGGTCCTGAGACCTCCCGAACTTGTGATCTTGCCACTTACGGGTCCTTATTTAGCTTTCGCGTAGGCGTCCATCGCTCCACCGATGCCTTGTAGGGCATAGCCTAGAGGGTTCGGCGAGGTCGGCCTTTGGACGGAATTGATGCGGTTCTGAATATTGGTATTCGTCGCTTCCATCTCGTGGCTTAGCTGCGCTACGGTATTCATATGGTTGGTTTCGTCGGCTACTTTCTTCATGCCAACCTTGCGGTTGATCCCGGCGAGGATGTTATCCAAGGAGATACCCGATACACCGGCATTAGCGGCTGAAACCTCGGCCTCGGCCTTAACTTCGGCCCCTTCGATCTCATTAAGGTGCTGGCGCTGGACATTAGCGTCCTGCTCTTGGATCATTCTGACCTGGAGTTGGTTCTGCTCGTCGCGGCCCGATGCAAGCGCATTGACGTAATTCTGCTGCCATTGCTCTGCCCGAAGGTCATAATCTGCCTGTGCTGACATGAAGGAGACCACAGACGTTGCTACCGCTACGGCGGCTGAAACGCACATTACTGTCTCCTCGTATAGAGTTTGAATGGGAGGCCGAACGGCCCGGAGCTTTCCTCACGTATGAAGGAGAAGCCTAGCCATTCTAGCCAACGATGATGCTTGGTGTTCCGACTATCGGAGAGGGCGCGGAGTGTCGGGAATAGGGATTGCATCTCTTCCAGATACTTCAATGCCTCCTTGTGGAGTGACACGGCCAATCTCTCGGCGGTATCTGTCGCAAACATCCAAATGTTCCCAACCTCTGGTTCCCAAGGATCGACTCCGAAGGCCAGTAAGACCTCATTGTCTTTCCCTATGGCCACCTTTCCGTAGGCTGCGCTATCATAGACGTAAGATAGATGTTCGGGGATGTCCGTTGTGCCTGTCCCGGCGTACCACTCCTTGAGGTCTGCCAGTCGGATGTCATCCATTGCCTGCTCGATACGTCTACGGGATACTTCCTCAAAAACGTACCTCATCGTCCAGCCTTGACGGTAAGCTCATACGTGTACTTCATGGCGGTCCAGATAGCCGGAAACGGGGTCTTATTGACCAGTTCGATAACGGCATCCTCTGCCACTGAGTTGACGTTAGCTGTGAAACTTCCTGTCGTAACCGGAACGTCCTGATTCATGATGGTTGCGTCACCAAGGATACGTCCGGTGAAAGTCTGTGAGACCTTCGAACCGTCCCGCCGATGATACACGATGTCATATTCCACGGTGTCTTTGTGGGAGACGGAAACGCGGTAGATGAGGAGCTTGTCATGGATAATCGGCTGGTCTGCCCTGTCTCGTGCAAACAAGCGGGTATCCTTGCGCCGGGCAACAGGGATCGAACCGAAGAAGAACTTGCGGCTAGGGCTGTCAGTCGGGACGCGGATGGTCCGAGCGTCTACCCACGTATATCCTAACTGTCTGCCCCGCTGAGAGAACTCCGCTACATCCTCGCGTTCGAAGCAAGAGAAATAAGACCTCTTGGCATCGTCCACGTTATAAGGGAGGGTCAGAGTGAAATAGCCCGCCTCATTGTAAACGGCCCCTGCTTCACTGACACGGTGGTCTAACCTGAGAGGAAATTTCTCATTAGGCTCATCCCCTTCCGCGTCCAACTGGACCACTTCAAGGGTGCATATGCCGTCCCACTGGAAGAGGAAGTAGGCGACCGATCCCATAATGGTTGCCCAAAGAATCTTACGGGGCGCGGGGAAGGACCACTTATTCCAAGCGGATTGTACTCGGTCTGCACCCTGATTGTATGACTGGTAGAGATAAGCCATGTTCGGCTTGTTCGTGGTCAGGCATAGGATTTTCCCAGTAGCTTGACCTGAGGCAATCGTTCGGAACTTTCCATCAAGTAGCTTCGGAACGTGGGCCGAAACGACGATTTCACCCTGAGGAACGCCGCCCTTAAAGAATACCTCGGTGACTACGCCCCACCGCCCCACGGTTGTCCCGAAAAGAAGAGACGAAAGGCCAATCGGCTTCGGCGGGTACTCGCCGTCATATTCATAGTTGGCCAGCGGCAGGACCTCAGTGGTCTTTTCCTTCAAGGATTCCTGTCCCGTATCCAAATATGTCTGCTGGAGGTTTCCCCAAAACTGGAGCTTCCCTCCCGCTACGACACCATGCTCAATGAGGGTGGAAGAACCGTTCGAGGCGTCATAATCAATCGGGGCTGTGTCAAGGTTCGTCTGTGCGGTATCCGGGAAGAATACATAGCCGTTTCTAGCTCTGGACAGGATGGCGTTGAACTCGGAAACTGCCGCAAGTCTCCCCGCGATGAACTGTAGGCTCTTGATCGGGTATCCCACAAAGGAGGGGTCCTTAGAGGTTGACTTACCGTCCCCCGCCAAGCGCTTGCCCCATGTTGCTGCGCGAACACGGAACTGGTTGAGGCCCACAAGTTCAATGAGATGAGGCATAGTCGAGGGCTCAATATCGGTAATCGTATTCGGAGCCGCCACCTCTACCCACTTTCCGGTGTTAACCCCGCCCGAATACTGGAGGTAGTAACGTTCGGAATCCGCTGAGCCGTCCGGTGCTATGGAAACCTGATAACCGTTGACGCACTTCGTAGGAAGGTTAGTGATGGTCTTAACGCTGTCCCGGAAAGAGACGAAATAGGTATCGCCTACACCATCCGAAGTCTCAATGTCGAACTCCAGGTGTCCGCCTTGTATAACCAGAGTGCTGCCGTACCGATTAACAGAAAACCCGCCGCCGCCATCATTTGCAATAGCTGGAAAGACAGTCGTTATTAGTGCAACCCGAAACTGTTCCGCCAAATAGTCCGTAGTTATGAACTGTGCGTTCTTCGACTCACTGTTATCTGGTGTGGTAAAAGATGCTGTATAGCCCCTACCGTTGACGTAAATATTGAGCGTATACGTGATGAGGTATCCACCGGCCTTAATGTAAGCTACCGCTTGGTTTGGCCTACCGGGGGTTGTAATACCGCTCATGGATACTACACGCTGCCTATTGAGAAGGAACGTTGTGTCTCCTACCGTGACCGCTTGGAAAGCCTTGCGGGCTGGTCCGCTCTGCGCGAGATAGTTACCAATGTCTCCCGATACCGCCGCCTCTTGTCCGGTGACACGGTTGAAGATGCGAAGGCTTCCACCTTCAATGATGATATTATACTGCTCATCTCCAGACCGAACCATCTCATGGACATAAGGCTCGTCGTAGGTAGCCGCAAAGGCCGCTCTTACGGTCGATCCCATCCGGCTTACTGCTCCCAGAAGAACCTCATTAAGACAATTCTCTTGGTCCTCACAGCTTGCTGTACCTCTGGCGATTTCAGACTGTTGGCTGATACCTTGGATGAGGCTGGTATGGGTCTGTGAGTCAGTCGCCATTACCTGTTACCTCGAAGTCTCTTAAAGTGGGGATTGTGTCTACGTAGTCCGCCCTTCCGTAGGCGTCTGTCGTACTGCTTAAGGCTGCGCTCTGCCGCTTCGATGTCCTTAGCGGTCACCCTCAAGCCTGCATTGCCGGGGTTCTCGGAGTTTGCAAACCTCATGGCCGCATTAAGGGCGATTAGCCACCGTGCGGGCTGTGGGAGGTCTGCGAATGGGCGAGCCAATACCGCCTCAACAAATACCTCGGAGTTGAACCGTAGGGAGTCATTGGACGCATCGTAAAGTCTGTTGCTCTTTTCCTGAATGTCCATCCATGCGGACGGTCCTGTTGGTTGGAAGGAAAGGATGTTATCGGGGAGGAATATTTCCCCTGAGGAGTTCGGGGAAAGTCTTAGGTTGCGGCTGGTACAGAAGTTATATCCATCCGACTGTAACCGGATGCTCTCCTCTGCCAGCATCTCCTTAGCCTTCTGTGCGCTAGGCTTGGAGTTCGGCCCGAAGGTGATAACGGTTTCCTCACCGGCATTGTGCAGGATGATGTTCACCGCATCTAGTTCGGTAATCCTGCGCGGGGCCTCAAGTGATGCCATTGTGTCCTACTCCATATTGAAGGGGAGACCCCGGCTTTCGCCGGAGCCTCGTAAGTTGTGGAGTTAATTATTCGCCGCCAGCCACCGGAGCGCGGTCTGCGCTCGTGACTTCAAAGGAGCACTCGCCGCGAAGCGGGCCATGGCCTTCCAGCTTGGAAGCGATCATGAGAGTACCCAGACGGTCGCTCTTATCGTCAATCGTCACGCGGATACCACGGCGGCGAAGCGTACCAACGGCCATAGGGTTAGCGATAACGCCTACCGTCTTGGTGAAGTCGCCACGGTACTTTTCACGGCCCGCAGTAACATTAGTCTTCGGGATGGAGTTCGTACCCTTCACGTCGATGCCTGCAACCAGACCAACGGTAGCCTTGGAACGGTTACCAGAGCCGGTCGTCTTCTGGGAGTCGATGCCGATGTAGCGGGCCAGCAAAAGCTGCTGCTGCCATGGGAGCCAGTAGGTCATTGCGCCACCGCCAATATCGTTGGTGCGGATATATTCCACGCCCTTGTAAGCGGCTTCCTCAAGCTTGGCCGGATCGGTTGCTACCTCAGGATCGAAGTAGTAGCCCGGTGCCGGATGACCCGGAAGGCCACCAAGACCCGTAGCCATACGCGAGGCGTTGATGAGAGTGCGGCCAATTCGGGCATTCGACTCCGAGGCGAGGGACTGACCAAGCTGCGATGCATACGGACGGCTAAGCGGGTAGTGCGCCAGAAGCTCGTCAATCTCGGCAATAAACGCGGAGTCGATAATCATTGCGTCAAGGCCGATTTCAACATCGTTATGCGGGACCTTGCCACCAAGGATAATCTCACCCGGAACGTGGTCCACAGCGTCACGCTTGCGGCCAATAATCGGGAATACTTCCGACTTACCGGACGTGATCGGCTTTACGAAAGTGTGACCTTCGAAGTCGAACGTCTCTTCCCATGCCTCAAGGACGTAATCCGTGAAGTTACGTGCAAAGAGTTCGCGATCATCGCTACCATTTGGCTTCTGACCTGGAGTCGAACGGGAATCGGTATAAACGCTCATTTTGTTTTCCTTGTGTAAATGCGTAGTGTCGTGTTACGCGGATATGTTTAGGGAGCCTGAATAAGGGCATCCCGGATTTGGATTGTTTCGGTTAGGGCTTGGTGACGGGTACGACACTGTGTCAGTGCCTTCCGGTCTGCTATCCAAAGCGCTTCAACTTCCTTCTGGACTATCGCCCTGTTAGGTAGCTCTGAGGCTTCCCGGCATGTCTCTAGAAGTGTCTGGTCAATTGGATATATGATGGGCTTCGGTGGCGGGACTACTTCAACGGACTTTGTTGATACGCATCCCGCTATCATGAGAGATGCCGCCATGATCCCTATTAGGGTCAAGCTTCTCCGCATCTTGCAGTTCTCCTACGAGTTCTTCTAGGCGCTTATTTTCTGCCTCCATTGCGGCAATCCTTTCGGCCTCACGCTTCTTGCTTTCTGCGTTAGCGTCTATCTGCCTCTGGATTTCCTTATTGAGAGAGTTGGTGATTGCTGTTTTTTCGTTCGCCAGCTTCAAGCTCCACTCGGCTTCTGCTACGCGGTATCCTTTAGTGTATCCGGTAACTCCTGCCGCCATGAGGATAAGGAAGCCAAAACAGGCTATCGTAAGGTCTGCATATTTGGACATTAAATACCGGCCTTGCAGTAAGCCCGTTCACGTTCCCGGCGATCTACGAGACCTTTCACCACCTTGCCTCCTGCACGATTATACAAGGTGATGGCATCACACGCCCCGGAGAGGTCCCCGGCGTTTGCCTTGCGGGCAATCGTGGACTTGCAGAAGGTTGGTGACCCGATGTTGTAAGCGAGTGAGAGGAAGGCCAGATATGGCTTATCCGGTATCTGATCTGGAGCCTTGAGACAGGACCGCATGTTTGTCTCAAATTCTACCAAGCGGTCGGCCAGCATCTTGTCGCACTGAGGCTTGGTGAAGGTCATTCCCGGCTTGATATTCTTGGTTTCACCATAACAGGCCGTCCAAACGCCAATGATGTCCGGGTAAGACTTGAGGCGTAGACCTTCCTGTGTGCCGATGAATGCTACCGCTGAGATACCAAGAGCCGTCAGAGCGCCGGTAACGCCCTTACGTAGTCTTGATGCCATGGTCAGAAGTCCTTTGTAGCGCGGAGGCGAGCGTTGTACTGCGCCCAACCCTTCACGTCATTATCTCGGAGTCCGTCACGCATTGCCCGCATCTCAGCGCGATCCTTGAAAGGCTTGACGCTTGGACCCTTTCCGCCCTGCCCATTGGTAGCATTACGCTTGGGAAGCTTCGGCTTCGGGGTAGGGTTGGCGCGAGAGAAGCGAGACATCAAAGCTTCAACCGCTTCCTCCTTTGCCGCTAGGTCGGTACCGGAAGTGATCTGATTGAAACGGGCCTGCTGCTCCTTGGTGTAGCCACCGGCCTTACCCCATGCGAGCGCTTCCTTTAGCTTATCTGGACCGCCTGCTATGCTGAATAGCTTCTGGTCTTGAGCCTTGACGCCCTGCTCTTCGCTGTCCTTCTGGGTAAGCGCCATAGCTTCCACCTGTTTGATGGTGGACTGCTTGATGCCCTTGGACTTGAGGTATTCGTAAGTGGCTTCATTAAGGCCCTCCTTACCCTTGGCGGCGTTATCCCAGAACTCCTTGTTAAGAGCGCCTTCAAGGTCAAGGTCACCATCAGCGTCAAGATAACGTGCGTCGAAGCGGGAAACTACTTCCTGATCTTCGGGGTCGAATGCGCCAAGGTCCTCTCCCGTATCTTCGCCTTCGTTATCTCCATCCGTATCAATAGTGGTGCTGGCATCGCCTTCGCCATTATCACCATCATCGTCTTCAAGAGTTCCTTCAAGCTCTCCTTCATCGTTTTCCTTACGTACATCATCGGTATTGAACTCGATGGTGGCATGGTCATTTCGCTTGATGGTCTCGGAACCGTCTGCCCCTTCACCCATCTCAATTGTCAACGACTGGTTACCGCCGCCCATGTCGAAGTCTGCGGATTCTGCTGTCACTGGGTAATTCCTTCTGGTAGTTGGCCACTATCAAGCATCTGCTGCATCATGGCGGCTCCTCCCGACACTGCGGGTCCTGTTGCCTTTTCCATGAGGGATTGCTGCATGGCCTTGTTCTGCTCGTCCGCGTCTCTCGCTTGGACTTGCTCCTCAGGTAAAATCAGACCCTCGGATTTGATGTTGTGGTAAGTTGCTAGACGCCTCAGGCCATCCGAAATGCTCATATACTTTGCAGTTGTCGGACTGTTTCCAAGTTCGTTTGCGTCTGCCATGAACTCCTTGAAGCGGCTAAGCTCGGATGAGCTTCCAAGAGAGTCGATCCCGGTAACTACCGCGATACGTACAAGCCCCTCAGGGAGCTTTCCTATCTGGGGGTCCGTCTCTTCGTGGAGATGGATGAAGCGGAGTACAAAGAACCGCTGCGAGGTCTGGGAGACACTGGAATAGAGACCGCCCATGGCTTGGTCGATTTCAGTTGCAAGTATCTTCCATTCTTCCGCCGTTACTCGCTCACCGCTGCGCTGGATCGATGAGAACATGAGGAACGCTTGGCCAAGGCGTCGGGATGCCTTCTCCATTTCCTCAGAGGTAACCCTGAGGTCTCCACCTTTGTCAGAGCGAAGCGTATGCACGTCCTGCTGTCGTCCGGGAACAACGTCAAGATTCTCTGCCTCAAGGATGTCGCTAAGGTCCGTCGCCCCGTTCGGGTCAACGAGTGTGAGGAATCGTGCGGCTGCTGCACCACCGTCCTGCAATGCTGCGGAGAAGTTCTCTACCGCCTGTAGGTCACCCTCGTAATCGGCGCAATATGGTAGAAACCAATTCGAACCATACTCTGGGATCATACCACCGGCATACAGCGTGGGGGTATCGAAGTCGGCCCAAGCCTCTGTCCCTTCGATTATCTCTCCGCCTTCAACTTCTTGCCAGTAAACGTATTCCTTCTTTCCATCCCGGTTGATGAGCTTCTGGACATGATAAATGTCTATCTCTTCATCCCAAGGGTTACCGGTTGACTCTGCGCGGGTCCGGTTCCTTTCCGCCGCGTCTACTACGTCCTCGTCTGCAACCATGCGCGAGACGGTCTCTTTAAGGACCACCACGATAGGAACGCCTGAGGCATCCCGCTTCACCACATAATGGTGCATGTTGTAGATAATCGGATGGTCAATATCCACCCAATAGACCAGAGCGTTTCCGGTCAGAAGCAAGAGCTTGTAGTAGAGCGTAATGGCTGCTCGGCAGTGTGTCGCTTCCAGCCGGGATCGGTGCATCTCCTCACGGCGGGACAAGGCGTAGAGGACCTGAGAATACATCTGCGGGTCCTGCGCCACGTCCTGATTAAGCTTGTGTTCCTCAGGAGTAAACTTCCATCCGGGTAGTCCAGGAGGAAGCGCACTAAGCATCATCTTAGAGGAGAGCGTATTGATGGCGTAAGCGTTAACAGACTGGTTGATTACCGGAAGCGGGTCACCGGCCTGCCATTGCTCAGGGGGGAAGGTAGAGGGGCTGATAATATCGGCTAGGCGTCTGCCAAGCGCTACCGGCCCGTTACGTTTGGATATCTGGCTTTCATAGAAGTCTTCGGCGGAAACACCTAAGTTGGTGTCGTCCAAATCTTCCATTAAGTCCTCACATTACGATATTGCTATCGGGATTCATTGAGGGGGTATTTGTGGTGCGCTTCACGCGGTAGGTTGGCGCATCCGTACCAAATTCATCCTGCGATTCTCGGCGGCGGCTTTCACCAATGTCTGGGACATCGGGAGCCGGAAGTGCCGGTGCTGGTGCAGGGGCGGGGGTGGTTGCTGGTTTAGGCTTACCTCCAGTGCACATCGTTACATCCTTATGCTGTCGTTACTGGTCTTTACCTTCGGGGTTGAAACCTTCTGCGGATCGTCAGTCTGGAGAATCTGCTTAGTCTCATCCTTTCCGACTTCCTGAGAGGTAATCTCGAAGTGTTTGTATGCATCATCCGGAGCATAGCTCGGACTGTTTGTCGGGGCCTCAGGTTGCTTACCGCCAATACACATGGCTAATCCTCCTGAATCTCTATGATCCCCTCGTCATCCCTCATACCCATCCTAATGAGTGTCTGGGCGAGTTCTACCTTTGCGGCATACCTATGTGCCTCAATAGGTGTCTCATCGGAACGGATACATCTAGGAGGGTACTGCTTCTTAAGGAACTCCACGAGGTCAGCCCCGATACGGGGTGGCTTCATGTTAACGGCTCCATTCCGGGTCACCGTCCGCATACTTTAGGAACATCTCTAGGTTCCGCATGGCCTTGCGAAGGTCCTCAATGCCATTCTTGAAGGGGAAGCGGCAGATATACTTGAAGAAGTTTTCGAGGCACCAGTTAAAGCCGCCAGTCTCCACGATAAAGAATGTCGGTTCCATTACGAATACGTCATAATGAGATGGTCGGTTGACCATATCACCAGACTTACTTTTCGGCTGCCAACCGATATAGCGGAGATGGGTTATTTGGTTGCTAATGATTTGGAGTGCTTCCGCCGCTTCATCCGGTCCATGGTCAGCATCGAGTACCAGTTGGATCACACGCTTCTGAAAGTCGGTGAGGATATTGCGGTTGGCGTGAAGGAAGAGGGTCAGCGCCGTGTTAAAATCGGCTTCCATCTCAGACCCGCGAAAGTGCGATATGGGAGAGGAGAACACCGGAAACGGCAGTCAGTGCGCGTACTACCCCCTCAATGGCTTCGTCTGGGTGTTTGGCGTTAACGTTGATATTGAAGTGTTCATATGCTGTGGAGACTGCTTCCAGATATGCCGCCTGTGCATTCAGAACGTTATCAATCGTGTCCACGTCTACAGGCTTCATGCGGGCTTCGCCCTTGCCGGTTAAGGCAACTAGTTCTTTCGATTCCATTATATTCCTTTAATCGTCACCGGGTACCCACAGGCGAACCGTATGGGTATCAAAGTCGTATTCATCCCAGAGGAGGATACGTGCGAGTCTTGCATTACGAAGTGCATCTTCCTCAGTGAGGCCAGCCTTTTCGTAGTTACAGACGATGGCCTCCCAAATGGAGCAAGGTCCAGCGGAGTGCCACTTAACGGTTGTCTTTCCCTTATTGATGCCCCGCGAGATAACTCCCTTCCGCGCAACCAAGCGTTCGGGTTCCTCTACAATGCGGGTGGCTCTGGTCTTACCCATGCCGGGACATCCGGGGTATCCATCCACGGCATCCCCTGAAAGCGCCTGCACATAGTGGTTCTTGATGGCCTCCAGCTTCGTGACTGTGCGGACAATCGGCTGTCCCTTTTCGTTGTCGTCTTTAAGCTGGTAATGCTGGCCGGGGATGGTGGCAAAGTCCTTGTCTCGGCCCACCACAATGACATTAGTGTCTCCCCAGTCGGGTCGAGTAGCCCAGATGCCTATCGCATCGTCTGCCTCAAGGAAGGCAATATGTTCGGCACCGTATCGCGTCCTCAGGTAATCCTTTAGGATGGTCAGAAGGAGAGGGCGGACGGAAGCCTTACGGTTGGACTTATAAGAGGATTCAACACCAAGTCGCCAATTCTGTTCGGAGGGGCAGGAGAGGAATAGTATCATCTCGTCGGCCTTGAGGCGCTGCTTAAGGCGTTCCAACATATCGTCTAGAACTGCCTCCCCTTCCCATCGTCGGGCGAACGGCTGGATAAGTCCATCTGGATATTCCATGGTGTGCTGTACGGCTGCGGCTGCACGGAAGGCCATGGTATCACCATCCACTAACAGGACGGTCTTAGCGGCCATGCCAACACTTCTTTACGGCAGTCCAGTAATCCACTGTGACATCCTTGATGAGGATTTTCAAAGCCTCACGGAATGTAATCTCTTCACGGAATAGGTCAGTGAGTGCGAACATGAGGATGATGGTAACCCACGCCGGATATGTAAGTACGAGGAGAAACACCATATAGACCCGACGCCACAAGGTACGCTTGACATCGGTAGGGTCTGGAAACACATCCAAGGCGTAGAGCATAAGCAGTACAGCGCCAAGGATGAACCAGTTAATCAGGAACATTCCAATTTTTCCTTATTCTGGTAGGCCGAAAGGCCATGATAGGTAACATGCCAAGACCGGCTTAAAGTAAGACCGTCTGGCGCAATGATGGTGATCCAACCAAGGGAGGATGCTAAGGCGATGAAAGGAGCGCGTTCACGCGCGTAGTTGGATGAGATAGAAGGTGGGTCAAACCAGCACTTATCTAAGACATCCCAGACTTCCATCGGCATAGGTCCGAAGTACCCACCGGCAGGGACTATACGGGAGCGCCCCTTAGTGACAGTCGTACCAGTTAAGGCCGGTCTTTCCGTCTGTTGCGAGTTTTCCCCGGAAGTCAAACTTTTCGGCTGTGATCGAGATTGCTCTTGCGGAGGCTTCTTGGATGATCTGGCCAAAGCCCTCCTCTCTGTGTTCGTATTGATATTCATCGTGGACCCAAGCCATTTGCCCATAGTCTACATCTCGTGTAAGTGCGTAGCATTCACGCAAAAGGGCGTCCGTCTCAATACCCCAATCCTTGCACACAATAGCGCCGCCTCCCTGTAGAAGTTGGTTCACAGATGCGTGAGGTTTGCGGATCATGAGTTTGCGACCATCAAGGGCAACTATGAAGCCGTCTTTCTTGGCCTTTTCTGTAATGTCCTTTTTGAAGTCTTTCAACCCTGTAATGCCTTCTAGGAACGCCTTTTGTACTTGCTGTCCCTTAACGACATGCGCCAAAGTGTTTACATCGGGTTCAATAAACTTGGTGCGCATGACCCGCTTGAGAAACGCCACGTACTGCTTAGCGGCGGAACTCGTACCTAGCTCTTCAAGAAGCTCCTCAGGTACGCCTACGCCTAGACCGATTGTTAGCGGTCCTGCGCCATAGAGGAATGCGTAGGTCACTGTCTTTGTGTCCGCTCTGGACAGGCCAGTAATCTTTGCGTTCTCTGAGTGAATGTCTAGGCCGGGGGAGGATACGCGGGTTGCAAACTCTCCACCATCATACGGTGTCAGGTAGTGGCCTAACAGTCGAAGCTCCAAACCGGAAGCGTCAACACCAGTCTGGAACCATCCGGGCCTCCCCGGCTTGAAGAGCTTTCGGCACTCCGCACCGAAGCCGCCCTTCCATCCATATACGGGGACCTCTTCTCCACTCTCGTTCTTGGCCTTCTTAACGGACGGAACCTGTCCAAGGTTCGGGTCCTTGTGAGCGCCACGATGGGATACGGTTCCAAGGGTATCCATTCGGCCATGAATGCGTCCATCCTCGGTGCAGAGGTCTATCCAAGACTTCTTGCCATCTGCCAGTTGCCCCAAGGTCTTCGAGACCACGAGAAATTCTAGGATGATTTCCCGGATGTCTACCGGAAGCACTGAGTCCGGGATGGATTTGAGGGTGGTTTCATCCACCTTTGCCTGATCGTTGTTCTTACCGCCGAACTCCTGAGGTACCCACCCAAAGACGGCCTGCAAGCGGTCTCCAAGATGCTGCCGTGACTTCGGGTTGAATGTGGTGCGCTCAATTCGGACGAACGGTGCATCAGTATAGTAGCTCGCCAAAGGTGGTCCGACATACGGTTTCAACCTCTTGCCGGTCTTCGGGGAGAAGCGCTCAAACGTTACATCTGGAAACTGTGTCAGCTTCTCGGTGTAATCCCGTGCGGGTGTCCGTCCGGTCTTTACATCGTCTTGAGGTTGCCACCATGAACCGAATACCTTCACGAGTCCCTTTTCAAGTTCCCGCTGTCTGGTCTTAAGATCGGAAGCAAGCTTTACAGCTTCGTCTTTATCGAAACCGTAACCCCGTTCCTCTTGGTCTCCAATGAGGTACCATACCTTATGTTCTAGCTCTACGCTTTGCTCGGACCATCCAACACCGTTAGCCGCCTTAGTGGTACCGTCGATATGACCTTGGATGAGGTTCCAAAGTTGCTCGGTAACTTCCACGTCCTGTACGCAATAGTCCTGCATTGGTTGGTTCCACGCAAGCCACGGATCAAGGCATGGATTACCCTTGGCGTCTGCGGTCGCTAGGACCCTTGCCCATTCGGGTACCTGTGAAAGGTCTCCATGTTCGGCATACTCTTTGGAGAGCGTCTTAACGTCCCCCGAATACTCACCCTTCATTCTCCCTAGACGGTATCCCCAAGCTTCTAGCTTTTGGGCACCGATCATCTGGCCGGGGAGCTTACCGGCTCGCCACCTTGGGAAGTCCAAGTCCTTAAGGCGATCCATAGGCCAAATCATCTTGGCCATGATAAGCGTGTCTCTGGCGGTACCTCTTGGATTGAACCAAGGGTATAGCTTTCTGAGCGCTAGGATGTCGTATCGGCAAATGTTGTGTCCGGTGATATAGTCTGCACCTTGAAGTTCCTTAACGGCCTTCTCCAAGTCTGCCATGTCTTGGCTAGATGCGGACCATATGTCCTTGCTGTCTAGGTCCTTTAGGACTAGTGAGTGGATGGTGTTAAGTTCTGGAAGGAGACCGTTCGTTTCAATGTCGAACGCTAATCTCATTTATATTCCCATTGAGAATGTCATCTACAGTTGCGTCTCTCCAATGCGTCGTGCTCCATTCGTCAAAGTATCCAGAGCCGTTAAGGTTTTCTATGTGTCGGCATTTGAACTCAACTTGAAGGATAAGGCGCTGCTTTCGGAAGATATTCCTTGAGGTACGGAAACGTGTCTTACCTGTAAGCTTGCACATTATCCGTCATTCTGCCTTTCCCATTCTTCGTACTCTTCACGCTCCTTGAAGAAAGACCAGATACAAGCGTATATCCCGCTCGCAATGAGGGTCAAAGCTGCGGCGGGGCCGATCCAATCAGGTAGGTATTTGTCGTAGATGAATACCATGCCTGTGAAGACCCCCAGTACAATTACCGTCCACCCAATGAGCCACGCTATGGCATTCAACGTTTTGAGGTGTAATTTCATGGTGTGTTGCCTCCCGGTAGGGTCACCCAGAGAGTGACGCAAGGAAGTGGATTGATGCAGAGACGTCTATTGTACGGACTCCAGTGAATGCCCACCCAAAAGCTGGCGAGGCGGAAAAGCGCCCCTACCTTCATGGCTCTGGGTCTTTCGGGACGACTTTGAAACTCTTTCGGCGAATTGCTGCGCTGATCGAGTTCTGGAGACGTTCAAGCCATTGCGTGATCTTGTTGCGTCCTTCCGTCATGGGGAGCTTCTGCGCATCGTCCAGTTCGGTTGATTCCTTGTATTCCCTGAGGTTCCGATAATTGACCCCATGGTGGAGGAGAGCGTCATACGCGAAGTTAAGAAAGCCAACCCAAGCTTGTGCAAGGGTAAGTCGGACACCCAAAACGTGCACCTCTTTCCGAACCTCATCTATCTCTCGTTGGAGCCTTTCACTCACTAATAGTCACCTTGATTGTTAATTGGACCGAAGGCGGGGGCCTCCTTGTCTGAGTTGCTGTCTGGGTAAGGCTCGTCGGTTGGTAACTGGCGTCCTATGTCCTCGTGCCACATCAGCGTATCGGCTACGCCTGTCCTGCCCACATGGCGATTCTTGAGAATACGTGTGCGGGTGAGGTCCGGTCGTTCGCCTTGCTGGTTACGCTCATAGGCGTGGACACCCATGGAGAAGTTCGCCACACCGGCAGACCCTCGGATATTCTTAAGGCTGATCTGTCCGCCCTCTTCAAAGGCTTTCCCTTCGCCACGGTTAAGGTGGTGGGTAATCTGGAGGTTAGCTCCTGTCTGCTTCACCAGTCGGGCGAAGTTGTAGGAAACCTTGTCCAGAGCCTTACGTTCGTCCTGTGCGTCAACCGCCGCGACGATGAAGGAAAGAGGGTCAATGAAGATTACCTTACAGTCTAGGCCCTTGACCATGTAGCGGATATACCGTTCAAGCGCCGCGAAAGACCACTCAGCCACTTCCGGGTCAAAGAGTTCCACCAGTCCACCGCCGAATACGGACGTATGGAGCGCCTTAAGCTCTTCCTTAGGTATCGGGTTAATGTGGAGGCGGCGGTTAGCTCGCACCGACATAAGGTCAAGCTGTGCCTTCCGGCGAGTATCTTCAAATCGCATCACGCCAAACTTGACGTTGTTCAGCAACAGATGCTCTTGAAGCTCCACGATGATCGATGTCTTACCAATACCAGTTCCGGCAACATGGTAGACAACTTCCTTCTCTCGGATACCCTTCGTCATATCTTGAACGATGGGCCAAGGGTAGGAACATATTGTCTCCGCTTCCGGCTCCTCCATATCTGTAATGCAGAGGGCGGCATTGACGATCCCGTCAGGTGCCCAGAGTGTCGCGCCCCAGACTGCCGCGTAGATGTCACCATGTCGTCCAGCCTTGGCTAGTTCATTGGCGTCCTTCACACGGTCAATCTTGATGGTCTTAACTCTACCCGGTTCGAAGAGGGCGGCACATTCCGCCACTACCGACTGTCCAGACTCATCATTGTCAAACCAGAGGATGATTTCTTCGAAGCGATCCAGCCAACGATAATTCGTTTTCAACTGTTCCAAGGCGGAACCGTCACCGGCTATTACGGATACTGCGGGTATCTTAAACTGGCAGGCTTCGGCAACGGAATGTGCATCATGCTCGCCTGTCGTGATTACTACCTTGCGGTCGTATTTGTCGCCCCAAACGTTCTGCCCATAAAGCTGACACATCCGGGGCTTCGGTGCGTTATCCGCTACCTCTGTGAACCAAAAGTTCTTATCTTTGTCGCGGTACTTCTGGTAGACCATTTCACCCCTCTGGTTATACACCGGGGCAACCTGTAGAGTCTTACCTTTCTCCTTGTGGACGAAGTACCCAAAACGTTGAAGCGTGTCCAACTTGAGGCCCCGTGCCTTCTGTAGTCCCTCTCGCATGTTGACTGAGGTAAAAGGAACGGCTTTCTGTGGGGCCTTCTTCTCTGACACTGAGTTCATATCCTCACTGTCCCTTGCCTTGCCCTGCTTCAATCCACATCCCGGTGTGAAGCAAAACTTGTGACCATCTGCATATGTCGCGAGGTTATCCTTAGAGCCACAGTCCGGGCATGGTCCCTTGAAGAGGACCGTATCCGCTGCTTCACTCATGCCTCACTTACCTACCTTGGCGGTTGGCTTGAAGGTAATTTTCCCATGGTCATCCATCACGGCGACCACTCCATGGAATAGGGAGTAGGAGGGTTTGGTGTAGTCCTTGCTCATCCGTAGAATCCCTTTCGGTGCTGACGGTGAGCGGCCTCGGCATCGGTTTCACCGGGGAGACGGAAGATGTCAACTTGCATCAAATGCTCAAGGGAGGAGCCAGTGAGGAGAGCGGCTTGGCGCTGCCATCCGTTTGTTCCTGCAACCTCTTCACGGTTCTCGGCAATGTGGAACTCCACTACGTTAACTTCAACGTCATTTGGAAGGAGAGCGTAGTTGACAGCGCAAAGAGGAGGGACAGTCCGCATACATGCGAACTTAATGGTATCAAAGCGGCGTGGGCGCGGTAGACAATGTGCCCAGACCCATCCCAGAACTCGCCTCGGATTATCGATGTCGTAAACGTTAAGCTTTACTCGGTTGGTCACTTGGACATCTCCACATGGTATGACTTGTAACGGGTTCCGCCGAAGTCACGCTTCCACTCGGACTTGATGTCGAGACCAAGACGGCGAAGCTCTGAGATGCGCGTGGTGACCTCCTGTACGTGGAGGGTGTTGATTGCTACCTGCCGGGTAAGCTCACGGCCAGACATGAGGTAGTCATAAACGGTACGCTGTTGCGGGCTTAAGTTATACACCGTGGCGTCTGTAAGATGGTTCTGCATAGTTTTTCCTCAGAAGTTGATACGAGGACCCATGTGCATACTAGGTCCGATTTCCCATTGACCGCTCATGAGGTTGAGGGAGGGTCCGAAGGACATCTTCGGGCCGAAGCCAATAGGACTGCTTGAAGGGTGGTCGTGAGGTACTGGCCTGACGGTCGGCTGATTATCGCAACCGCTGAAAGCCGCCACGACTATCCCCAGAAGGAGGGCGATAAGGGCGAACTTCAAAGCTCAATGCCTTGTTCGAATAGCGCGATGTCTTCCCGGAGGATGTCCATGTCCAGAAACGGGCAGTCAGGCTTATTCCGCTGTCGGTAACGCTGGATTTCCGTATGGCCGAATATCTCAAGCGGGCCGAACTGCTCCTTAAGGTCGCGGATGAGAACCATGAGGGAATGTTTCTGCGCCGCCGTGAAGTTGTCTTCGGGGTTGATACCGTCCGCCGCTCGGCCACCTACAAGACAGATACCTATGGAATCCATGTTGTGGCCCGGAGCATGGGAGCCGATAAGTTCCCGCTTTCGGCATTCAACTGTCTCGCCATCCCGTTCGATGATGAAGTGGTACCCGATGGAGAGGAGGCCCATTTTCAGGCTTCCCTCATTGGCAAGTTCCGTCCACCGGGGAACGTCCTCAAGCGCGGTAATGTCCGGGGACGTATGACTGTCGTGGATGACAATCCGGTTGGTTTCGTCCCTCGGTTTGTATTTAAGCTGTGAAGTCATGCGGCGACATCCTTTATGGTGAAGCCACCGGCAAACGTCACGAACTCAGGCCATGCCGTAAGCTCCCCGTGTCGAAAGTCAGATAAGAACTCCTGGACTTCCCACGGTTCAAGCCTTTCAGAAGCAAATTCAATGGCTTGGTTCGCCAGAAGGAGGCGGGAGTTAATCGTATCGGCGGCTTGAATGGAATTTCCACACACCTGTATGTTCTCCTTATGTACTGGAGTACGTGCTAATATAATGGCTCTGGGGGGTGGGGATAACTTTCCTAAGCGCTAGGCAGAAATTCCTAGTACGTCCTCAGGTTTTTTCTTCGGCCCCGGCTCACTCGCCCACGCAAGGGGGATGACCTGAGTTGCCCATTTGAAGCCGTGCTTTTCGGCCCACATGGCGTAAGTCGTTGGAGAGCCTTTATAAATTCGGTCGTGCGGTCTCTGAAAGACGAACCGGATGTCTAAATCCGGGTGCTGCATCTGGATTAGGAGATGCTTGGCCCTGTCTTTTGGTTCCAGCTTCCCTTTGGTCTCAATGAAGATTCCATTCTCCAGAAGGTGGAAGTCGGGATTGTAGGTGTGTCGCGATTCTGGAACGGTGTATCGAACCTTTATCGACTCAAAACCGAACCTTATCCCGTTGGCTTCAAGGTGTTTCGCATTAGTCTCTTCCAGACCAGACCGGAAGCCGTACCGAAGTCCGACTTCCTTCTGTGTCTTGGGAGCATACTTTTTGCGGGCCTGTCGCCAGTTTCCGCGAGAGACGCCCACTAGTTACCCTTGCGCTTCTGTTCTTGGCGCATATCCCGAATGATCCACGTCAAAAGGGCAATGATGGGCGACATAAGGCAGAGGACAATTGTTCCTCGAATAAGGATGTCTATCATCGTTTCTTCTTCTTCATCATGGCGTCAAAGGTGAGGAAGAGGCCAACCGCAACGAATGGGATCATGCAGATGATGAGCATTAATCCGGCGATGTTGCCCTGACTCAATACTGTTCCTCTTCCTCAATGCTGCTATCCGGGTTACCGCCGCCAAAGCCCTTCGGCTCGTCATCGACCACGTAACCGCCTTCAATGGTCTCACCGAAACCACCGCCCGAACTACCGCCAGACTTCAATTTCGTGATCTGCACCTTTGCGAAGTCGAGACGGACGCCTACCTGCTTGGAAGAGACCATCGTGATAGGTCGCATGGTGAATGCAACTCGTCCCTCGGAGCCGTTCCAAATGGGGGTATCCATCTGGTTATCCTGCGAGTCGAAGATGCCGATGGTGATATCTTTAATCTCACCCTTCTTGGTCTTGATCTTCGCGTTCTGCTTGTAGGTGAAGAGAATTTCGCCCGTAGGTTCCCCGGTCTCGTCGTCCTCAAGGCGCTCAAACGGGAGGTAGATTTTCCACTTCTTGGCCTCTCCCGGCTTCATCTCCTGAGTATATTCAGCGAGTGCTGCCTGTGCCGCCTCTTCGATCTTTCGGGCCTGCGCTTCCGCCGCCTTGCCGCTGAGAATCTGGTCAGCATGGTAAAGACCGTCTGCGTTAAACTTCGTGTCTGGGGTGTTGAACCAAGGGTGCCGGAATGGACCCACCGGCGAGAATAAGAAAGCCGCCATTATGTCTCCTTAGATTACAGACTGGTTGCGAACTCGGAGACCGGCGAAGTCCCGTAGCGCTTCCATCTGGACGTTCGGTTTGTGGTGATGAGGGGCAGGGGCAAACAGGATGCGCCGCCCCAGGTGGTAAAGTTCCTCAGGATCGACGGCAGAGCGTTCGGCCATCACGGCAAAGAGAACTGCCACACCGGCTAGAATCTCTGGCGCTCGCTCGTGGTTAGCCCCATTGAGGAGAGCGTGAGCTACGTTAGCAACTCGGTCTCGTGAGACCATGTGTAATTGCGTAGGGTCAACTCGTGTTGAAAGTTCATTACTCAAAGCACATTCCTTTTCAAGTACGTGGCTATTTCGTGTATATGCGTAGAGTTCACGCAAAGAAGTAATTCGCATCGCGGATTTTCGAGATGTCGAGCGAGCCTTTGGCCAGCGGTTTCGGCATCTTCGCCTTTCCGGCAGACGCTGCGATACAAGCGAGGCGGTAATTTTCAAGGACCGGCTCACTATAGGTTAAGATGAAAGCCTCCCGTAAGCAGGACGCAAGGGTGTGCATGTCGGCGGCTACCGAACCATAGGCATCGTGGATCGACGTGAAGCATTCGATACCATTAGGTCCTAAGAGGTTGACGCATGACATGAGCGCGGAGGCGTCCAGCGAATGAACAAAGTTCGGAGCTACGGCGCGGGTCTGGCCGTCCACGTCCAGAGTGTTCGTATCGTGCCAGTTTTGAAGCATGATGCGCTGACCATCCAGATTTGTATCAATCCGGGTACCCTTCTTCTCACCGTAGAATTGGCGGACGTAGAAACCCACGGGGGTACGCCACCATAAGGGAAGGCCCCGCTTGGCCGACTCCTTGGCGCATTGCTGTAACCACTCCATGACCTCCACCGGACGTTTGACGGTCCCCTCTACGGCCTTGCGGATGAGCTTCACGAGATAGTTCACCGCGTCCACTCTGGGGTTGGAGGTTTCCGTTTTGGCTACCGGGAAGACGTTTCCGTGCGGGTCTGCCTTCTTAAGCCAGTCCATCGTATAGCTGAAATACGCATGGGTGGTTCCGCCATACGGTAGGATCATCACGGGCCGCTTGGTGACTGAACGCGGGGCCGCCCCTTCGAATAGCTCCAGCCATTTCTCCGCTATGGGATTGTTGATGTCTGCTATTAGGACTTCGGTTAGCTGGTCGGCTACCTCTTGATAGATATCGCGGGGCTTCTCTGAGGGGATGAGATTGACGGATGCCCCGCCTTCCTCATCAAGGACCATCGCGGAAAGATGCTGAATACCGTTGCAAGTCCCATCCACGCGAACCGGCAAAGCTGACATCATGCCTTCCCCCTCACGTAACCATCTGGCCCATTCAAAGATCGCGGCTAGTCTCTGCCAATTGTCGTCATCATCCTTGCCTATCCATCGGCGGTCTAACAGCGGGTCCTCGTCAATCGAAAGCCACTGGTCGTTACGCTGCTCCACCCACTCAATGCGGTCGTCATAGGACACCTTGTCCACCCCGAAGCAGTTGGCCAGATGAATTGCCAACCAGCCCGCATCCTTAAGCCCTACCGGCTTTGGTCTGGCGAAGGTCAGTAAGCCCCGGTGAAGGTCCTGCCCCTGCGGACTAAGATCAGATGGTATCGGATACATCCGGCCCCGGAAGTCCAGATAATGCGGGAAGTAAAATTCCGGCTCGTCCTTGAACCTATCGGCCACGCTGAATGCACGTCTGTAGGCTAGGAACTTGGAAACGCGCTTGGCATTGGATGTGCGGATGTCACCAGCAAGTTTCTGCCACTCCTTATACTCTTCGGTTCCTTCCTCCACACCATATGGGCGGGGAGGCACCTTTATCTCTTCCTGTCTCGGCAATCCGGCTAACGCCAAGTCCTTGTCCCAGACCTCCTTAGCGACATCGAAAACCCTGCGGTTAATCTGCCATGGTGTACACTGTACTCGGTTGAGCGCCGCATAGACCTCTGGCATGTCCAGCGCTTCGAACTCCTCAAGTGCGTTCTGTTTGGTGTCTTGCTGGTTATGCTTGATGCGGATGAGGAACGGTGTCTTGACGAAAGGCGTATAGTAGCCGCCATCGCGTGGTCCGGTCCAATCCAGAGGAGGAATGAGTGTCGGCATATAGACAGGCGCATGGACAAGTTCATCATCCATGGCGCTGGCAACCCACTGTAGAAGCTCGTTGTCCGCTTCAAGGACATATGGACGTTTTGAGTAAACCCCGCCTCTCATCCTTTTAGGTACCCATTCCGGGTCCGGGATGATGAAAAAGCGTCTGGTCGTCTCGATGATGATGTTAATGAGTTCCAGTCCTACCCGTATCCGGTCGGTGTCTGTCCAAGCAATCCAGCCGATCTTTTCCCAGACGTACTTATTGAACAGGCTGATCCGTGAGCGCTTTTGATGGGCGGCGTTCGATCCTCTCTTGGCGTAGTGGGCGGCAGTCTCTTTCCAGTCTTGCGGCTCCTCCTCCTTCCACTTCTGGCAACGGGCCTCATGCTCACACCACGTTCCTATCTCGGTGGCTACGGCAAGGATGGCTCTCCGCTCAATGCTAAGCATCCGAAGCATGGACTTGAGGGCGACCACGGCGGCGGTCTCAGGTTCCAATTCCTGGAGTCGTGGCAACGCAATCGGCTTAGGTCCGCGCTTGCTGGACATCTTAGACATCCAAGCTTTGATCCCCTCGGATACCGGCAAGACCCATTCCTTAAGCAGGCTCCTATGGGGCCGCATTCGGTTCATGTCACGCTTCTGGATAGCCCTGTCTATGCGATCCTTCATGCGCTGCCTGCCTTCTACAAGCATCTCCTTTTCGAGTGACACTTGGTCCTCCCATCGGTCGTGGAGATGCGGAGAAGGTGGGATGAAATGTTGCGTCATTCGGATAACTCCGTGCATATGCGTAGTGTCTGGACGCAAGTGGTCAGCGGTTGTCCACCTGTCCGTGTGCTTCTGATTATTCGTAAATCCACATATACCCGTGGGTGGGTCGCCAGTGTCCGATTGACTTCAAACGCTTCTGGGGCAACGTGGCTACTACCCGCCTGTCACCCTTCGGGTCATATCGTCCTAGTGATTGCAGCCAAGACACCGCGCCATGTTCTGCGAGGGTCGTAACCCTCACATGAAAACCCGATGTCCGTATCTTGTCGGGACTACCCAGACAGACTTGACGCTGCTTACTGAGGTCCTTCCAATTGTCGGCCACGCGGTTGCACATATCGTCAAACTCGCTGTCCGGTATTACGCTCTCGTCTAGTCCGTAATAGAGCATTGACGCCATGATGATCCTACGGGCGGCAAGGTCTAAGCTGATTTTCATTTCTTGGTGCGGATGACTGTTTCCGGTCTATCCATCGGCTTGAAGCCCAGTTCCATTTCGTCCACCACGTTCTCCCTGCGAAGACCCATTATGGCGTCCATGCATCGCTTCGCTGTGGTCGGTACGCCCTTAAGCATCTCGGCAACCTTTCGGGCTGCTTGCTGTAAGCCGAATTGTCTGCCTTCTTCCCAGACCTCTTTAACGTGTTTCATGTCTAGGTAATTCTCCTTGTTCTCTCTATGATTAGTCCGGTCCACTGACATTGCCGCCGCTCCACTGAGTACCAGTGACCGTCTGCATCCACGTACCTATGTCGTCTCAGTAGCTTCATGGATTCAAAGCGCTCCCGGCTGCTACGGTTGGTCCCGATGTTGGCATAAGGCCGGTTTTCCGTGGTGGCGGAACCACCAGAGAACTTCCGCCACATGCGCCTGACTGTGTGCAAAAGCGTAGTGTATGAGCCGCGAAGGTTCATTGTAAAAGCTCTCTAATTTTGAGGATTGTGTGCAGTTGCGAACTAAGCGTTAATGCTTTTGAGTCCGGCGCGTCTACCAGTTCCACCACACCCGCACATTTCTGCCGAAGCAGTTCGATATGGTCCAAAGGGACAGCGGGTTGGGATATACCGACTAAACGAAACGAGGTCAATTGCTCAAAAGCGCAGCTTGCATGCTCTTCGGAAAGAAGACTGGAAGGGTAAGAACTCATGACGCGTAATCCACCCAGCCGCCCGTCTTCACGGCTGCGTTCCGGTCAACGGTACCGTTCCTGACGGCGTCAGGCGGAACAGGCCATATACGTTCAGAGCGGCTTGGAAATAAGCTGCCGCTCTTTATCTGCGCAAGTTCGCTTCAACCAGATTCCAGAAGACCAGCAAGGCTATGAAGCCCAGCAGGATGTAATCCAGTGTGCTGACATAGTGAAAATATTCCATGGCGCATCTCCTTCCCCGGGAGGGCGCGATAGCGTTTGAGCCAGACGGAAGCTTTTATAATTATCCGGGCTTCGGACACTTGTTCAAAGTGCCGGATTGCACCGGTGCGGACCTCCTCTTCCGCCTGTCCATGCGCTCTCCCAAGACAAAGTGTACCACGCTTTGTTAGCAGGCTCAAATCATTGGTTAGGCTGGCATAACCAGCCGCATTCGCTTGGCGCCAAATGTGCTAGTGTGGCGAATCCGAAATTCGTATCATTCTGGAGCGGGGTTGCGAACGAATTTCGGATTCAAATCCACCACACTAGTTCGACGTGGCGACATTGGCCTTTCGGCAGTTGGCAAAGCGGTCGAGTGCCTGATCATAGGCCGACGTTTTCACGCCCATCATGCCGATGACCGTGTGGAACAGATTGTCGTGCGAGGAGGGGGCAGCAGCATCCTGCTTGATGCAAGCCGTGTCGAGCCTGGTGGCGTTTGCATAGTCCGGCGAGAACCATGCGACGAATGGAATGTGTGTCTGGACGTCAGGGGCGATGAAATAGGGTGCCGCATGCAGATAAAGGCCATCTTCGCCCAGCGATTCGCCATGGTCGGACATATAGATCATGGCCGGAGCAAAACGATCTTCGCTTGCTTTCAGGACGTTGATGATCTCCGACAATATGTGGTCGGTATAGAGGATCGAGTTGTCATAGGAGTTGACGATCTGGTCGTTGGTGCAATCGGAAAATTCGCTTGTGCGGCACTCTGGCTTGAACTTGGCGAATTCCGGCGGATAACGGCGATAATAGGAGGGCCCGTGACTGCCTGTCATATGCAGGACAATCGTGGCATTGCCATTGACGTCCTTCAGGTGATCGCGGAGCTGGTCGACCAGAATCTGGTCAAGACATTCGCCGCCTTCGCAATATTGCGCATTGTTCGAATTCTGCAGGTCGACCGTCGGTATGCGGTCCGAAACGCCTTTGCTGCCGGTATTGTTTTCGTACCAAGCAACCTGCACGCCAGCATGGTTGAGGAGGTCCATCAGATTTTCCGAACTATGGAACTTGGAGCTCGAATAATCCTCGCGCGGAAAGGGCGAAAACATGCACGGCACCGAAACCGAGGTATCCGTACCGCAGCTCGTCATGTTCGTGAAGGTGACGATATCCTGCTGCTTGAGTTCGGGATTGGTCTCACGCGGGTAGCCGTAAAGGCTGAAATTCTGCGCGCGCGCCGTTTCGCCCACCACGATAACCGTCAGCAGTTTCTTGCCCGACGCTATCGGCGGCAATGCCTGTTTGGCATCGAGGCCGAGCGGTTGCATCACGATCTGCCTGTCATTCAGGTCACGTACGATATATTGCACCGTGCTCTTGAGCGGTGTGCCAGGCATGAGCCGTTCCATGATGTCGGAGCGGTGTTCGCGATACATTGAGGAGAAGCTGCCGTAATCGGAGCCAATAAGCGCGACTGCGACAGCCAGGCAGACGATGATCGAAACGGTATTGACCAGAAGCTTTTGCAGCAAAGGCCGGTGCTTCACGCGGACCCAGATGACGAGAAGCGAGGGGATGACGGCGTAAAGCAGCATATGCAGCAGAAAGCCCGTCGTTATCAGATGGCCCGACTCGGCTTTTGTCGTCGTCAGCGTCGCCTCGACCACGTTGCGGTCAATGATGGTGCCAAACGTGTCCGTAAAATAGGCCCCGCCTGCGGCGACCCATATTGCGAAAATCAGAACCGGCTTGATGATATATTTCGCCGAGAAGGCCATCAGCACGGCGATATGGATGAGAAGGATAGCTGCCGCCCCAACAACCAGCTTTTGCGGATGATCGGAAAAATAGGCGATCAGCCGCTGCCAGAAAGAGGTGTTGGTGAAAGCGAGGAGATAAATCGCGGTCAGGACGCAAAGCGTGCCGCTAGCAATGATCGGGCGTGGAAACCGCATTCCTGAACCTTCAAAATCTCAAAGTGGCTGTTGAGGATGGAGCTTCGCAGGGCTTCTGCAAAACTGCAATCGCAACTTTCTTGCCGGATAAATCCGGTGTAGGAGATTCAGGACAGTGATTTCTAGGCTTTTTTAAGGTTGCTTAAATTCGACCCTATTTCCTCTCGGTGAAGCTGCGGATGCGATTGCGCAAGATGCGGGCCAGATTGCGTGTCCGCTGATAAAGATGGATCTGTGAGGCAGCCTGACGGACGAGCTTGTCCGTGGAAGGATTGAGGCCAATCACCAGTGTTTCGATTGTCTCGCGCTTGTCGAAGAGCCGCGTCATGACCGGATGGTCGGGGACAGCGCAGGAATCGGTGCGATTGATGTTGGGATCGTTCAGATGGTTCTTTACGACTTCGATCATCAGAAGAACGCCGGGCGACCAGGCGTTCAGGCTTTCGTCATATGCGGTCTTCCAGGTCCAGGCTTCTCCCGAAACCGTAAAGACGATCAAAATGGCGATAACCCGTCCATCCAGTTCCAGCGTATGCACGCGCACGCAGTCGCGTTCAGCAAGATTGTTGACCGCTTCACGGGCGAAGGCGGCGCGAAACCGGTCGACGGCCATGGCGGTGCCGCGTTTGCCTTTCCAACCGCTCGCTTCCAGGGTCAGGAAATGTTCGAATGCGTGACGCACTTCGTCGGGCGTGCGGGCAACGCGATAGGCGAGTTCGCCCTTGTCTGCCAGCCTGCGCCACAGCCGATCATAATCCCGGCGATGGTGGGCGCTGATGGCCTGTCTGATATAGGCATCCCCATCCAGATCGCTTTCGAGAAAGGGACGCTCCTTCTGCTCAATGGCGACTAGTGGCAGTTGTCGGCCCACCGCAACCGAGCGGATCAGTTTCGCAGCCGGGCCGTTGGCGCGCATTTCCGGCAGCACAAGCACGTCCGGCAATTTGAGATGCCTGCGCGCCAGAATATCGAAAAGGTCTTCCAGCACGCCCACAGGGTCGTCGTGATCGATCAATGGGGTGCCTTGCGGCCCGAACGGTGTCGACCAGGCACGGATCACAGGCGTCGATAGCGGCAAGCCGGGACGCTCGATCGTATAGGGCATGACGAAGCGCAGGCGGCTGCGGATTTCGTTTTCGTCGCGCATGACCATGAAGCGAACTTCGCGGTCTTCAAGGCGCGGCATGGCTGGCGCCAGAAACCGTGCATTGAAGAACACGTTCGGCTCGACGGTCCGGTTGCTCAGGTGGTCGAGTTCGTCGCGCAGTTCGAAGCCTGCTGCAGCGCCATAAATCGCAAGCTTGCGCGGTATATCGCGGCTGTGAAGGCTTTCTTCCAGCTTTTTGATGGCTTCGTGCGCCATACCGCTCTCGGAGAGTTCCGATACGATGTGAGCTGCATTTCCGCCTGCTGATTCTTCAAGCAAAGGTTTCGCGGCCATTACAAAGTCCCCTCCGAGGTCTTGGTACGGTCTCGTGGAATGAGAATGAACATGGTTATGTGCAAGGTGCGTGATACGGCAGCCGAAAGAAGTGCCGCTTCCATCAGCATGGCAATAGCTGTTGAAATGGCGGCGCCCGTCAGGCCGAAGCGCGGTATCAGGACCAGATTGAGAATGACGTTGACAGCAAGAGTTGCCGCATAAAGGAGCGCGCAGATATTCTGCTTTCCCGACATGTTGAGGAGGCTTTCTGCCGGGCCGACGCTGGCGCGTGCGATCACCCCGATAATGAGGATGAACAGAAGCGGATAGCCTGCTGTGAAGGCCGGACCGAAAAGCCGCAGGAGCGGATAGCCGGTGAGCAGAATGATGGCGCCGAGGAACAGCGTCGGCCAGAATGTCCAGCGTACGGAGGCCTCGGCAAAACTTGCAAATTCGGCGCGATCGCCACTGTGCAGCAGGTCCGAATAACGCTGGGCGACGCTGGCCTTTACTGCGAAATAGACGAAATGGGCGAGCGCCATGATCTTCGTAGCCGCAAAATAGATCGCGACATGCTCGGGGTCGAGCGCGTGGCCAACCATCAGAACATCGACATTGATGAGCAGGAAGAAAAAGCCTTCCACGAGGAAAATCGGCAGGGCAACTTTTATCCATTCGCCAAGACGCTGTTCGCGTCCCGCGGCGGGAATATCTTTCTCCACTGAGCGGTAGACAGTCAGAAATTGCCCGGCGGTGGTGAGCCAGGTTGCGGCAATCGATACTGCCAGCGCGATAGTCGCAGTGGAGGGTAGTCCCGCTTCATGCGCGATAATCATGAACAGGAGAACCAGAAGCGGGCGAACGATATAGCTTGGCGTCAGCGCCATCATCACCCAGGTGCGAGAGCGCGCAATGCCATCCAGCATATTGCCGAGCGTGATCATCGGCAGGCAGATGAAGCCGAGGATGAAGGGCACGAGATAATAGTTCGCCACATGGTCTTTGAGCAGAAGCAGCAGCCCTGCACCCAGAAGCGCGATGAGTGTAGCGGCTGTAAAAGCGAAGATGCGTCCGGTCCGGATAATGCCGCGCACGAGGCCGAACATATGGCGCTGCACATATTCCGGTACGAAGCGGATGATGGTGGTGTGCAGTCCGAAACAGGCCAGATCACCGATGATAATCATGGTTAGCCAGACGAGGACAAAGATGCCGTACTCGAATTCACCCATCCA
This sequence comes from Brucella tritici, assembly GCF_008932295.1. GTDB lineage: Bacteria > Pseudomonadota > Alphaproteobacteria > Rhizobiales > Rhizobiaceae > Brucella > Brucella tritici. The sequence goes on from NZ_WBWA01000028.1 coordinate 33,739, forward strand.
ACGCGCCAGAATGACCTGAGACAGAAGAGCTATTGCCGCACTCGCCACGCGCACGGAAAAGGCAATGAGGGACGAGCGCTGCGCGCTTGCCCGCGGTCCGCTATCCGTAAGCACAGCATCCAGCCGCTCCGTCAAGGGACGAAGCCTGGCCGCGATCCTGCCGGGTAGAAACCGGCTCGCCGTTTCAGCTGCCGAAAACCGCACTATTTGCCAACCCTGTCTTTGCGGGTCTCTCAGGACCCGCTTGTTCTGCACCGGATAACCCGGCTTTTCGCGTCTATGCTTTGCTGCCTATGGCGCGCATGGAAACCTTAGACAGGAGTTCTTTATAAAGAGAAAAAGAAAAAGTCTAATCTGTCGAAGGTCGCAAGACTTCAAGGAATGGTGAGTATTTTCTAAACGGCATCTATATTTGAAATATCTAAAATAAAGCAAGCCACACAACTGTTCGCGGCGCGTGTCGACGTCCATCGTGTGCTAGAGCATTTCCTGCTTTGATTGAAACATTGGAAATACTCTATCCCTTTGTTTTTACGCACGTCTCCCGAAGCCAATGGTCTGATTCCGACATTTGCATCCCTGGGATATGAGCGTTGAGCAAATGTCGGAAGCAAAAAGACAACTAGTAATTTTATGAATCTATTGGGTTTTTCGAATTTGACGTTTGAAACGGGATTTATATCGGACGGGTATCAAACGTCAAATTCAATCCACTAGTTCCCACTTTCGGGAGACATGCTCTGGAAAGCACAAACCCCGGCAAATGGCTTGCCGGGGCTTGTTCGACAGAGGCGATAATGAGCTCGGCTCACATCACTCGAAAGCGCCGTGGCAGTGCTTGTACTTCTTGCCTGAGCCGCATGGGCAGGCTTCGTTGCGGCTGACCTTGCCCCAGGTGCGCGGATCGGCCGGATCGCGTTCGGCAGCAGGTACATTGCGTTCGTCGTGCTGATGTTCAGACCATGCCGCTTCATCGAAATCGTTCTCGCCGGTTGTGCCGTCGATGTGACGGCCGGTCATTGGCGGCAATTCCGGCTCGGGCGGTGCTTCGCGAACGATCTCGACGCGCATCAGCTGCGAGATAACCACTTCACGCAGGTTGGCAAGCATCGACTGGAACAGTTCGAAAGCTTCGGTCTTGTATTCATTCAGCGGGTCGCGCTGGGCATAACCGCGGAAACCGACAACCGAGCGCAGATGGTCGAGATTGACCAGATGCTCACGCCAGAGATTGTCCAGCGACTGCATGATGACCGATTTCTCGACATAGGTCATGATCTGCGGGCCGAAGCGTTCAGCCTTCTCGGCAGCAGCTTTGTCGGCGGCTTCCTTGATGCGGTTTTCGAACTCTTCTTCCGCGATACCTTCTTCCTTGGCCCAGTCCTCGACCGGCAGGTCGAGATTGAGCTTGGAGATGATGTCTTCCTTCAGGCCGGCAATATCCCACTTTTCCGCATAGGCGTCTTTGGGGATGCGCAACGCGACCATGTCCTCGATGACCTCATGGCGCATTTCGCCAACGATCTCGGTCAGGTCCTCTTCGTCCATCATTTCCAGACGCTGTTCGAAGATTACCTTGCGCTGATCGTTCATGACATCGTCGTACTTTAGAAGATTCTTGCGGATTTCAAAGTTGCGGGCTTCGACCTTCTTCTGCGCCTTTTCGAGCGCCTTGTTGATCCAGGGATGGACGATGGCTTCGTCTTCCTTGAGGCCGAGCTTCTGCAGCATGCTGTCCATGCGGTCGGAACCGAAGATGCGCATCAGGTCGTCCTGCAGCGACAGGAAGAACTTCGAACGGCCTGGATCACCCTGACGGCCCGAACGACCGCGCAACTGGTTGTCGATGCGGCGGCTTTCATGGCGCTCGGTGGCGAGAACGTAAAGTCCGCCTGCGGCCAGTGCCTTTTCCTTCAGCTGCGCGATGTCAGCCTTGATTTCCGCGATCTTGGCATCGCGCTCCGGCCCTTCCGGTACATCGGCGAGTTCCTGACGGACGCGCATTTCCAGATTGCCGCCGAGCTGGATGTCGGTACCGCGACCAGCCATGTTGGTGGCGATGGTGACTGTCCCCGGCACACCGGCCTGCGCGATGATATAGGCTTCCTGCTCGTGATAGCGAGCATTCAGAACCTGGAATTCCTTGATGCCTTCCTTGCGAAGACGTTCGGCCAGCTGTTCCGACTTTTCAATCGAGGTCGTGCCGACGAGAATTGGCTGGCCCTTTTCGTGCGAGGCGCGGATATCGCGCACGATGGCGCGGTATTTTTCCTCGACAGAGCGATAGACCTCATCGTCTTCATCGATACGCTTGACCGGCAGATTGGTCGGAATCTCGAGAACTTCGAGGCCGTAAATATTGCCGAATTCTTCCGCTTCCGTTGCAGCCGTACCGGTCATGCCCGACAGCTTGTTGTACATGCGGAAGTAGTTCTGGAAGGTGATCGATGCCAGAGTCTGGTTTTCCGGCTGGATGGTCACGTGTTCCTTGGCTTCCAGTGCCTGGTGCAGGCCTTCCGAATAACGGCGTCCCGGCATCATGCGGCCGGTAAATTCGTCGATGATGACGATTTCGTCATTGCGGACGATATAGTCCTTGTCGCGCTGGAACAGCTTGTGCGCACGAAGCGCATTGTTCAGGTGGTGAACGACGGCGACATTCTCGATATCGTAGAGGCTTTCACCCTTGAGGTGGCCCGCAGCTTCCAGAAGCTGCTCGACCTTCTCGGTGCCGACTTCGGTGAAGATCGCGGTCTTCTGCTTCTCGTCGATTTCAAAATCTTCCGGCTCAAGGGCTGGAATGAAGGTGTCGATGAGATTGTAGAAGTCGGAGCGATCTTCCAGTGGACCGGAAATGATGAGCGGCGTACGTGCTTCGTCGATGAGGATCGAATCCACTTCGTCGACGATGGCGTAATTGTGCGGACGCTGCACCATCTGGGCGCGCTCATATTTCATGTTGTCGCGCAGATAATCGAAGCCGAGCTCGTTGTTGGTGCCGTAGGTAATGTCGCAAGCATAGGCCGCGCGACGCTCATCGTCGTCAAGGCCGTGCTTGATAACGCCGACGGTCAGGCCGAGGAAGTTGTAGAGCTTGCCCATGGTTTCGGCGTCGCGGGTGGCGAGATAGTCGTTCACCGTCACCACATGCACGCCCTTGCCCTCAAGCGCATTGAGGTAGACCGGCAGGGTCGCCATCAGGGTCTTGCCTTCACCAGTGCGCATTTCGGCAATGCCGCGTTCGTGCAGAACCATGCCGCCGATCAGCTGCACGTCGAACGGGCGCATCCCGAGCACGCGCTTCGCGGCTTCACGCGCCGTTGCGAAAGCGTCGGGCAGAAGAGAGTCGAGCGTTTTGCCGTCAGCCAGCGCAGCACGGAATTCAGCGGTCTTGGCCTGCAATTGCTCATCGGTAAGATTTTCGTAATTCTTCTCGATAGCAGTAATCTGATTAGCCCGCTGGCGCAGGGTTTTAACGCGGCGGTCATTGGATGAACCGAATATCTTGCGGGCAAAGCCGCCAAAGCTGACCATCACTGGTCCTTTCCTGTCCGTTCAGCCGGAAGCGCTTCCGGCAATGTCGAATGCTTTATTCACGCGTATTGAAACAATTGCAAGAAAACTGCGTTGTGAAAGCTGCCAGATACGGCGCATTTCCGGCGCAATTCCCCCGCCCCTTACTGGACGTAAAGCCGAAGGACAGATAAGAGGGGCTTCGGGCGATGTCAACGTTGCTCCAGTGTGGTGGATCTGAAGTTCCTGTCATTTGCATGGCATCTGCGCTCAGGAACTTCAAATCTGTAAACCACACTCGTTTCTATAAATTATCGGTGTGGCTTTGAATCAAAAATTCGTTAGCAACACTGCTCCAAAGTGATGCGAATTTCGAATTCGCCACACCATGGGTCGGAAAACCTTTCCTTTGTTGCAATATTGGGGAGATCCGGGCCAAATTCCGCCGCATTCATCGGGCCGGTAAGCGGTCACGAAGGAGAGAATTCCATATGAAAGCCATTCTGAAAGCCCCTTATCGCAAGGCTCTCGCTGTCGTCGGCATGTCTCTGGCGGCCTCGGTGGCGCTGGCAAGCTACTCAGGTGCCGCATTCGCACAGGATGCTGAAAAGCCTGCTGCCGCACCGGCTGCAGCCCCTGCTGAAAAGGAAGATCCGTCCAAGGTTCTGGCGACTGTCAACGGCAACGACATCACGGTTGGTGCAGTCGATCAGGCTGCAGGCGATCTTGATCCGCAGTTCTCGCGTCTTCCCGCCGATCAGCGCCGTCTGGCTGCGCTTGCTGCCCTGATCGACATCAAGGCGATGGCTGGTGAAGCGGAAAAGGAAAAGCTCGACCAGTCCCAGGAATTCAAGGATCGTATGGAATTCCTGCGTGAACGCGCTCTCCATAACGAATATTTCAAGGATGCCGTTGTCGACAAGATCAGCGATGCCGATGTGCGTGCGCGCTACGACAAGGAAATCGCCGCCATGCCGCCGCAGGTGGAAGTGCGCGCTCGTCACATCCTCGTGAAGACCAAGGAAGAGGCCGAAGCCATCATCAAGAAGCTTGAAGGTGGCGCCAAGTTCGAGCACCTCGCCAAGGAAAGCTCGACCGACGGCACCGCAGCCAATGGCGGCGATCTCGGTTATTTCGCCGAAGGCCAGATGGTGCCTGAATTCGAAAAGGCCGCCTTTGCGCTCAAGCCGGGTGAATACACCAAGGAGCCGGTCCAGACCCAGTTCGGTTTCCACGTGATCCAGCTCGAAGATCGTCGCACCAAGCAGCCACCGGCATTCGATCAGGTCAAGGACCAGATCCGTTCGATCATCATGCGCGAGCGTTATGTCGAAACCGTCAAGAAGCTGCGTGACGGCATGAAGATCGACTACAAGGACCCCGCAGTCGAGAAAGCCATGAAGGATGCCGCCGCAGCCCAGGAAGGCGCGGACAAGGATGACGCGCCGGAAGAAGCTGCTCCGCAGCAGTAAAAACTGGCGTCAAATATCAGCGCCCCGGCTTGCCGGGGCGTTTTTTATTTCGATCTCGCGTTTCCCGCTTGATTTTGGCCCGCAAACCTTTCCAATGCGCGCGTCATATTTTGAATCCGAAATTCGCGTAGCGCCGTTTGCCGGGCATTATGATTTTCGGGTTTTCTACGAAACCGCATTCCATCGAGGCACATATGTCCGCGTCTGTTTCTCCCCTTGCTCCAAAACACTACCCCACAATGCCGGTCGTTCATGGCGTACGCATCGCCACCGCTGCTGCCGGGATCAAGTATAAGGGGCGAACGGATGTGATGTTGATGGTCTTCGACCGACCGGCAGAAGCCGCAGGGGTCTTTACACGTTCGCTCTGCCCATCGGCGCCGGTCGATTTCTGCCGACGCAATCTCGTGCACGGAAAGGCCCGAGCGGTCGTCGTCAATTCCGGCAATGCCAATGCCTTTACAGGCGTCAAGGGCCGTGAAGCGACGGAAGCAACGGCAGAAGCCACCGCTAAAGCGGTTGGTTGCGCCACAACCGATGTCTTTTTGGCGTCAACCGGCGTGATCGGCGAACCGCTCGATGCAAGCAAGTTCGCGCATCTGCTTGGCGATATGAACAAGGATGCGGTCGAGGATTTCTGGACCGAAGCCGCCCAGGCGATCATGACCACGGATACTTATCCGAAGGTTGCGACCGAAACGGTGCTGCTCGGTCAGGTGCCGGTCACGATCAACGGTATCGCCAAGGGTGCAGGCATGATCGCGCCGGATATGGCAACAATGCTTTCCTTCGTCGTCACTGATGCACCGATCAAGGCTGGCGTGTTGCAGAGCCTGCTCTCCAAGGGCGTTGGCTCGACCTTCAATGCTGTGACAGTGGATAGTGACACATCCACATCGGATACGTTGATGTTGTTCGCCACCGGTGCGGCGGCAGAACGCGGCGCACCTGAGATCACCGATCCTGCGGACAAGCGTCTTGGTGAATTCAAGAAGGCGCTGGGCCGCCTCCTGAAGTCGCTGGCGCTGCAAGTCGTGCGCGACGGTGAGGGCGCACGCAAGATGGTGGAAGTGGAAGTGACGGGCGCAAAGTCTGCAGCTTCTGCCAAGAAGATTGCGCTTTCCATCGCCAATTCGCCGCTGGTGAAGACGGCTGTTGCCGGTGAAGACGCCAATTGGGGCCGCGTGGTCATGGCTGTCGGCAAGGCTGGCGAACCCGCTGATCGTGACCTGCTCGCGATTTGGTTCGGGGATATTCGCGTTGCGCATCAGGGCGAGCGTGATCCGGCCTATTCGGAAGCAGCGACGTCTGCCTATATGCAGGGCGAGGATATTCGTATTCGCGTCGATCTGGGGATAGGCAAGGGCAAGGCAACCGTCTGGACCTGCGACCTCACCAAGGAATATGTTGCCATCAACGGCGATTACAGAAGTTGATCGAAGTGATGGAAAAACCCAGCACCCCAAGTCTCGCTATCGTACGCCAGCTTGAAGCCGTCGGCTTCCGTGCCTGGCCCGCCACGTCGGTCCACTATGACGGCACCTGGGCGATACGCATGACCGCAGCGCATCCATCCCGGCGTCTCAACTCGATTAACCCGCTCGATCCCGGCGACACGCGCGATATTCCAACACGTGTGGAACTGGCAGCACAGCGTTTTCGCGCCTATGGCCGCGTTCCCTGCTTCAGGCTTTCGCCGCTCGCGCCGCGCGAGCTTGAGGATTATCTCGAAGGGCTTGGCTGGAAGCGCCGGGACGAAACTATCGTGATGACGGCAAATCTCGAGGAGCTGGACTTGTCGGGCGCCATCGACCAGATCCCGTTGAAGGATATCGGGCGCTTCGTGGATGCCTCGCTTTCGATCCATGAAAGACCGGAGGATATGCGGCCCGGGTTTTCAGAACTTCTCAACAGCGTTCGCCCGAACAAGGGAATGTTCGTGCTGGAGGAAGGTGGTCGCGCTGTGTCCAACCTGCTGTGTGTGCAGGACGGTGTGATGGCGGGTCTGTTCGATGTCGGAACCCTGCGTGACGCAAGGCGCAAGGGGCATGGGCACGCGATTGTCGGTTCTGCGCTCAAATGGGCGGCGAAGCTCGGTGCGAAGACGGCATGGCTGCAGATCGAGGCGGACAACGTCGCCGGACTTGCTCTTTACGAGAGCTTCGGCTTTCAGGAAGCCTATCGCTATGCCTATCGGGAGAGCAACGAGAAATGACCGAGGCAAAGGGACGGCGCATTCTTCTGGTCGCAGCTTGTGCACTGGTGGATTCGGACGGTCGGGTTCTGCTGACGCAGCGCCCGGAAGGCAAGCAGCTTGCCGGGCTGTGGGAGTTTCCCGGTGGCAAGGTGGAACCGGGCGAAACACCGGAAGAAACGCTGATCCGCGAATTGCAGGAAGAAATCGGCATTACCACGAAGGTGGCCTGCCTTGCACCGCTGACATTTGCCAGCCACACCTATGATGACTTCCACCTGCTCATGCCGCTCTATGTCTGCCGCCGTTATGAAGGTATCGCGCGGGGACTCGAAGGGCAGGCGCTGAAATGGGTTCGCCCGAAGGATATGCGCGACTATCCGATGCCACCAGCCGACGAACCGCTGATCCCGTTCCTTTTGGATCTTCTGTAAAGAGGGTCCTGTCCACAACTGTGGAAAAAGGTTGGCAATTTGTTACGATTCCGCTGGCTGGTTAATCTATGATTCACTCCGTTGAGGCATTCTCGTTTTCGAGCTGCCCCGGAGTCTTGAAGCATGAGTTTCGACAACAATTATTTTAGCGCTGATCACAACGAATATACGGCCAAGCCGCTAACGAAGGCTGGTCGTGGAATCCTGCGCGTTGTGCTGTTGTTCGGTTCTGCCGTTGTTGCTCTGGCTCTCATCATTGTGCCGGTTCTCAACGATCAGGCAAACAAAGTTGCAGCCCAGTCAGTGCTCCCGGCCGGGATCGATCGCACCATGACCGGTTCGATCAAGCGTGATACCGGCAACCAGCCGCACGCGGCAGGCCAGACCTATACAGTGCGCAAGAGCGTGCTTCAGCCAAGTCCCAATTCCGTCTGCATCATCGAGACAAACGGCAGCCACCACGGCGATTGTTAGCCGTCTTTCGCATGTCTTTATTCCCAAAACCGGTTCCCGCTTTTGGGAGACATGCTTTATTCTTCCTCAGCCTTTTTTAGCGCTTCCGCGAGCGATGCTTTTGCAGAGCCAGGCTTCAATGGCTTTTGCTGCGATTCATGTGGCGCCCAGCCGGAAAGCCAGATGACAGAGAAAGTGGCGCGGATGCGTCCGTCCGGATCGGAGAACCGCTCGGCGTAGATTTCAGCGGCACGCAGGAAAAGGCGTTTCGAAACCGGCTTGCGGGAACGGTCGCGCAGGATGTTCTGCATGCCCATGGCGCGCAGATCGGCCATCAGGTTGAACAGCGAATCGTAGCGCACCGTGATGTTGTCGACGTCGGTTACAGGCAGGGCGAAACCTGCACGTTGCAGAAGGCCGCCCACATCGCGTACGTCCGGAAACGGGAAAATGCGCGGCGAGGCGCCGCCCGTCAATTCGATTTCTGCTTGAAGCAGACTTTCGCGCAATTCACCCAGCGTTCCGCTGCCGCTCAGGGCGGCGAGAAAAAGCCCGTCCGGCTTCAGGGCGCGGGCGATCTGCACCATTGTGCCCGGCGTGTCATTGGTGGCGTGAAGCGCCATCAGCGACACTATAAGATCGGCGCTGCCGGACTTCAGCGGCAGCATTTCCTCATCGCCGACAATAGCGGGGTATGGGCTGTCCAAGAAATCTCTGTCGCGTTCGATGCGGACAATCAGGTCGGCCTTGCCAGTCTGTGCTATGGCTGCAGCCGCCGCGCCGGTATGGCCAGCCAGATCGACGGCGACGGGAAAATGGCGCTCCACTGCGTCGAGACGATCAGCGAGATCGTCGGCAATGCGCTGCAACAGGAAATCCGCGCCGGGTTCGGCGCGCGCAAAGGCGCGGCGGCGAAACGAGAGCAGGAGATCGCGATCAAAGATCGCGCTATCATCAGTCGGCGCAGGCATGGAATTCGTCTTCTCTTTCGAGCAAGGTTCAGTACAATCGTTGCGGGGATAGATGCATTCGAACGGGGGCGAATGCAATGGCGGATGACGATAGAACGCATCAAACCTTTTTGCGTAGCGCGGGCGAAAGGCTTCGGCGTCTGGCCAGCAGCGCTGTTCGCTCGTCGGCAGACATGTTGTTTCCGCCAACTTGTATCGGTTGTCGGATGCATGTGTCCGAACCGGGGACGCTGTGTCCGAAATGCTGGCCGGAACTGCGCTTTATAGAAAAGCCTTACTGTCCTGTGCTGGGCATACCTTTCAGTCATGATTTCGGTGAGAATTTCATGAGTGCGGAGGCGATTGCCGATCCTCCACCTTTCCGGCGTCTCCGGTCCGCCGTCCTGCACCGGGGCGCGGCACAGCGGATGGCGGTTTCGCTCAAGTTTCATGACCGGACTGATCTGGCTCCTTGGATGGCGCGCTGGATGCAGCGCGCGGGCCGCGAATTGCTGGATGAATGTGATGTGATACTGTCGGTGCCCCTGCATCGCTGGCGGTTCTGGCAGCGGCGCTTCAACCAGTCGGCGGAACTTGCCCGCGCCTTGGCGAAACTGGAGGCGAAACCCTTTGCGCCGCAAGGCGTGAAGCGCGTGCGCCGGACCGAACAGCAGATCGGCCTTGGCATCAAGGAGCGAAAGCGCAATGTGGACGGCGCGTTTCGTGTGCCGCAGGAACACGAGATTCATGTTCGCGGGCGACGGGTTCTGCTGATCGACGACGTCTATACGACCGGCGCCACGGTCAAGGCGGTGACGCGGGCCCTGCTGCGCGGCGGCGCAAAAAGCGTGGATGTGCTGACGTTCAGCCGTGTTCTTCCGGATTGAACCGGATAATTGGCTACACAGGCTCGTGAAAAGCGTCAGGGCTTCCAGATAGCGCTTTTGCCGCTTATATAGTGGCCAAAACGATTGGAGTTTATAATGGTTGATGTAACGATCTACACGCGTATCGGTTGCCCTTATTGCACCCGGGCGAAGGATCTTCTGACCCGCAAGGGCGTTGCTTATAATGAAATCGATGCAGGCGCATCGCCGGAATTGCGTGCTGAAATGCAAGAGCGTTCGGGCCGTAACACCTTCCCGCAGATTTTCGTCGGGCCTGTTCATGTTGGCGGATGCGATGATCTTTTCGCGCTGGAAGACCAGGGTAAGCTGGATGGCCTCCTGAAGACTGGCGAACTGGCCTAGAATTTGATCGGATAGGGGAGAAGCCGATGAGTACGTTCCGCGCTGCTGCAGTACAGATGCGTTCCGGCACAGATGTTGTCCGCAATATCGAGGCTTTGGAGAAACTTGTCGCTGAAGCGGCAGCTCAGGGTGCGACTTACGTGCAATCGCCGGAAATGACCGGCGCAATGATGCGTGATCGGGTGGCCTTCAAGGCAAGCCTGCGTGACGAAGCCAATGATCTGGTCTTCAAGGCAGCTTCGGCATTGGCGGCGAAGCACGGCATCTTCCTGCATATCGGATCAACGGCTATCGATGCCGGTGATGGCAAGATTGCCAATCGCGCCGGAATTTTCACGCCCTCAGGTGAGAAACTCGTCACCTATGACAAGATTCACATGTTCGACGTCGATCTGGACAATGGTGAAAGCTGGCGTGAATCGGCGACCTATGAGCCGGGCAAGGAAACTGTCGTTGCCGAACTGCCTTTCGCAAATCTCGGCATGGCGATCTGCTACGACATCCGCTTTCCGCAATTGTTCCGTGCCCAGGCGCTTGCCGGTGCCAATGTGATCACCGGCCCGGCTGCCTTCACGAAACAGACAGGAGAGGCCCACTGGCACGTCTTGCAGCGTGCGCGTGCCATCGAAAATGGTGCATTCCTGATCTCTGCCGCGCAAGGCGGTCTGCATGAGGATGGGCGCGAAACCTATGGTCATTCGATCATCGTTTCACCATGGGGTAAGATTCTCGCTGAGGCCGATCACGATGAACCGGGTGTCATTCTGGCCGACATCGACGTGGCGGAAAGCGCTACTGCGCGCGGCAAGATACCGAACCTGAAAAATGCGCGGGAGTTCGATGTCCGGACTTGCTCCGCGAAACAGAAAGAGGACGCGTAAATTCTATGATCCGCTTTTCGCTTCATTGCGATCAGGGCCATGAATTCGAGGGCTGGTTTCGCGACAATGCCGATTTCGACCGTCAGTCGGAAAGGAAGCTTGTCGCCTGCCCGGTGTGCAATTCGCAAGCCGTTCAGAAGTCGCTGATGGCGCCTGCGGTTTCGACAAGTCGCGGCAAGGAAAAGATTGCCATGGTGCTGGGCGATACGCAAAAGCAGATACTGGACGAAATGCGGGAGTTGAGCCGCAAGGTTCGCGAGAATGCGGATTATGTCGGCGACAAATTTGCCGAGGAAGCCAGGAAGATTCATTTCGGCGAGACTGAAACACGTGGTATCTACGGCGAAGCGTCGCGCGAGGATCTGCATTCGCTGCTTGAAGACGGTGTCGACGTTCTGCCGTTGCCGGTATTTCCAGAAGACAAGAACTGATTGCCTCATAGGAGACAAGGCGCATGAAACTGACGGATTCTGCGCCTTTTTTGCTGATTGCAACCGGCACTTTGCTGGGCCTCATCTTGCCGCTCGGCAAGATTGCCGCGCAGGCCGGTATTCCGCCCGCGATCTGGACATTTCTGTTCTCGGCGAGTGCAGGGATCATTCTATTCGCTGTTCTTCGCCTGCAGGGAAAGAAGATCGGCTTTTCAGGCGGGCGGCTGCGTTACTATATCTGCACCGCGTTCATCTCCTATGCCGTGCCCAATCTTCTCATTCTTTCTGCCATTCCGCGCCTTGGAGCGGGTTTTACCGGCATCATGTATACGCTCTCGCCGGTCATCACGCTTGTTCTGTCGATGGGGTTCGGACTGCGACGTCCCAACGCGCTTGGGATTGGCGGCATCGCTGCCGGATTTATCGGTGCGGTGATGGTGGCGATGACGCGCGGCGAGGTGGGGAAACCAGCCGATCCATTGTGGATCGCCGCTGCATTGCTCATTCCTGTGTTTCTCGCCATCGGCAATGTCTATCGCACGCTTGACTGGCCGAAGAGTTCCGATCCGACCGAGCTTGCAGCCGGAAGCCATCTCGCATCGGCACTGATGCTTTTTGCTGGAATACTCATATTCACCGGCCAGTTTCCGATTGAAACACTTGCATTCGCGCCATGGGCTGCGCTGGCCCAGTCGATTGCGTCGGCTGGCATGTTCGCCCTGTTCTTCCGACTACAGGCGGTTGGCGGGCCGGTCTATCTTAGCCAGATCGGCTATGTCGCAGCCGCACTTGGGCTTATTTCGGGAACACTTTTTCTCGGCGAACATTATCCGCCGCTGACCTGGATCGGTGCGCTGGTCATTTGTGCAGGCGTTGCCATGACAACGCGCGCGCAAAGAGGTTGAGATCAGGCGGGGCGTTCGGCAAGCACCATATAGTTCACATCGGTGTCGCGGGAGCGGCTCCAGCTGTCGGCCAGCGGATTATAGGTCACGCCAAGCTTGTCGATAAGGCGCAGGCCACCTTTCGCAAGTGCTGATTCCAGTTCTTCCGGACGGACCAGCTTTTCATATTGATGTGTGCCGCGCGGCAGCCAGCGCAGGACATATTCCGCGCCGATGATCGCCAGACCGTAAGCCTTCAGCGTGCGGTTGATCGTGGCGACGAACATCAGTCCGCCGGGCTTCACCATTTCGCTGGTCGCGGACATGAACAGGTCCACATCGGAAACGTGTTCGACCACTTCCATGTTAAGCACGACGTCGAATTTCTCACCGGCGTCGGCCAGCGCTTCTGCTGTCGTGGCGCGGTAGTCGACCTCGACGCCGCTCTGCGCGGCGTGGATTTTCGCCACTTCGATATTTGTCGTGGAGGCATCCGCTCCGATGACGGTTGCGCCAAGGCGCGCCATAGGCTCGCAGAGAAGCCCGCCGCCGCAGCCGATATCGAGCAGGCGCAGACCTTCGAAGGGGCGCGGCGCATTGGGATCACGGTTGAATTTGGCGCAGATCTTTTCCTTGATATAAGCAAGCCGCGTCGGATTGAACTTGTGCAAGGGACGGAACTTGCCCTGCGGATTCCACCATTCCGCGGCAATGCGCGAAAAATGCTCGATTTCCGAAGCGTCGATGGTGGTGCGGGCGGTCTCGGTCATTTCATTCTCCAGCGGCGGAAGCGTGCAGTTCTGCTCTCAAGGTAGTACTCCAAAGTCAAGGAACAAATCAATTTCGCTCTCAAGAGGCCCGATACGAATCGCGGCCTTGCGGAAGCGTGGCATTTTAGCTATGTGACCCCGGGTTTGCCTGTCGCAACAATATAAGATTTGGGCAGGTGAGAGTGTAATTTTTCTAAACAGCGGGACGTAACCTTAAATGGCGCGCATCGTGATGAAATTCGGCGGCACTTCGGTAGCCGATCTGGAACGCATCTATAATGTGGCGCGCCACGTCAAACGCGAGGTCGAAGCGGGCAATCAGGTTGCCGTCGTCGTTTCGGCCATGTCCGGCAAGACCAACGAACTGGTCGGCTGGGTGCAGAACATGCCGAAAGTCTGCGGCGCAAGCTCGCCTTTTTATGATGCCCGCGAATATGACACCATCGTCGCATCCGGCGAGCAGGTAACGAGCGGGCTTCTGGCGATTGCGCTTCAGTCCATCGGTGTCGACGCACGTTCGTGGCAGGGCTGGCAGATCCCGATCAAGACCGACAATGCCCATGGCGCTGCCCGTATTCAGGACATCGACGGCTCGGAAATCGTCCGCCGCATGGAAATGGGACAGGTTGCCGTTGTTGCCGGTTTCCAGGGCATTGGTCCTGACAACCGCGTGGCAACGCTCGGGCGCGGCGGCTCGGATACGTCTGCCGTCGCCATCGCTGCCGGTGTGAAGGCTGATCGCTGCGATATTTATACGGATGTCGATGGCGTCTACACCACCGACCCGCGCGTGGAGCCGAAGGCAAAGCGTCTTTCGAAGATTTCCTTCGAGGAAATGCTGGAAATGGCATCGCTCGGTGCCAAGGTTCTGCAGGTGCGTTCGGTTGAACTCGCCATGGTGCACAAGGTGCGCACGTTCGTGCGCTCGAGCTTTACGGACCCAGATGCGCCGGGCATGGGTGATCCGATCAACCCGCCCGGAACCCTTATTTGCGACGAGGATGAAATCGTGGAACAGCAGGTCGTCACAGGTATCGCCTTTGCGAAGGATGAAGCTCAGATTTCGCTGCGGCGCGTGGCCGACCGGCCGGGCGTTTCGGCAGCCATTTTCGGGCCGCTCGCTGAAGAGCACATCAATGTCGACATGATCGTGCAGAACGTGTCGGAAGACGGCTCCAAGACCGATATGACCTTCACCATTCCAACCGGTGATATCGACAAGGCCCTGAAGGTGCTGGACAAGGTCAAGGGCGAGATCGGCTTCGACAATATCCAGTCCGAAACCGGCCTTGCCAAGATTTCGGTCATTGGCATCGGCATGCGCAGCCATGCTGGCGTTGCCGCCACCGCCTTCAAGGCACTGGCCGAAAAAGGCATCAACATTCGCGCCATCACAACGTCTGAAATCAAGATTTCTATCCTGATCGACGGCCCCTATGCAGAACTGGCCGTGCGCACGCTGCACGCGGTCTATGGCCTCGACAAGTAATCAGCCGGTTTAGTTTCCGTTTGAAACAGAGTTGTATGCGGGGCCGCGCAGCCGAAAGGGTGCGCGGCCCCGCAACATTTTGCGAGCAGCGACTATTTGTTCTGGACGCGGGTGTCAAAAATGCTCACAAAGGGGTTGGCGTAACGCTTCGCGGGCGGGTATTGGGAATCGGCTGGCGGAACGCACGTCACCAATTTTGAAGGAGCCCCCGACGATCATGCGTGAGCTGACAACCGGTCCCCGCGTACTGCTTAAGCGGTTGCGCGAATTGATGGCAGAGCCGCTGGAACCGCAGGCGCGCCTCGACCGGATCGTTCGTGAAATCGCCCAGAATATGGTCGCGGAAGTCTGCTCCTTCTATATATTGCGCGCTGATGGCGTCCTTGAGCTTTACGCGACTGAAGGTCTCAATCCGCAGGCTGTCCACCTTGCCCAGCTTCGCCTCGGTCAGGGTCTGGTTGGCACGATTGCCGCGAGCGCCCGTCCTCTCAATCTGACCGATGCGCAAAGCCATCCGGCTTTCGCCTATCTGCCGGAAACTGGTGAAGAGGCCTATAATTCCTTCCTCGGCGTTCCTGTTCTGCGTGCTGGCCGCACTTTGGGCGTTCTTGTCGTCCAGAACAAGACCAAGCGGGCTTATCGGGAAGACGAGGTCGAAGCACTTGAAACCACCGCCATGGTCCTTGCCGAAATCATCGCGACCGGTGACGGGCTGCGTCTGGCCCGTCCCGGCATAGAGCTTGATCTCGGTCGCCCGATGAGCGTGACAGGACAGGCTTTCAACGACGGTATCGGCCTTGGCCATGTGGTGCTGCATGAGCCGCGCATTGTCGTCACCAATCTTTTCAACGAGGATAGTCAGGCAGAGCTGAACCGGCTGGACGAGGCGCTTGGCAGCCTGCGCATATCCATCGATGACATGCTGTCGCGCCGCGATGTGGCGGCGGAGGGCGAGCATCGCGAAGTGCTCGAAGCCTATCGCATGTTTGCCCATGATCGCGGCTGGGTGCGGCGTCTGGAAGAAGCCATTCACAACGGTCTGACCGCCGAGGCGGCGGTCGAAAAGGTGCAGAGCGACACACGTGCGCGCATGGTGCATCTGACCGACCCCTATATGCGTGAGCGCCTGTCGGATTTCGATGATCTCGCGAATCGTCTGCTGCGCCAGCTCATGGGGCGCGACATCAAGACCATCGCCGAATCGCTGGTCAAGGACGCGATCATCGTCGCCCGTTCGATGGGGGCTGCCGAGCTTCTGGATTATCCGCGCGAGCGTTTGCGCGGTGTCGTTCTTGAAGACGGCGCAGCCACGAGCCATGTTGTGATCGTGGCCCGAGCAATGGGCATTCCGGTCGTTGGCCAGGCCAAGGGTATTGTATCCATGGCCGAAAACAACGATGCGGCAATCGTCGATGGCGATGAAGGCATCATGCATCTGCGTCCGCAATCCGATCTGGAAACGGCCTACGCCGAAAAGGTTCGGTTCCGGGCGCGGCGTCAGGCCCATTATCGTGAGTTGCGGGACAAGCCGTCCGTCACCAAGGATGGCGTCGATATATCGCTTCTGATGAATGCGGGGCTTCTCGTCGATCTGCCGCAACTGTCGGCTTCGGGTGCGGCGGGGATCGGCCTGTTTCGCACCGAACTTCAGTTCATGGTGGCCTCGACATTCCCGCGTGCCGAGCAGCAGGAACGTCTTTATCGCTCGGTCATTGAGGCTGCAGGCGACAAGCCGGTGACTTTCCGGACGCTGGATATTGGCGGAGACAAGGTTCTCCCTTATTTCAGTTCAACCGTACAGGAAGAAAATCCGGCACTCGGCTGGCGGGCCATCCGTCTGACGCTTGACCGTCCGGGGCTGCTGCGCACCCAGCTAAGGGCGCTTTTGAAGGCGGCGGGCGGCCGCGAGTTGAAAATCTTGCTGCCGATGATTACGGAAGTCAGCGAAGTGAAGGCCGCACGCGAGATCATCGATCGTGAGGTCCGTCATTTATCGCGATTCGCCCATCAGTTGCCCATGTGTCTGAAACTGGGAGCAATGATCGAGGTGCCGTCGCTGCTTTGGCAGCTTGAGGAACTGATGTCGCTTGTCGATTTCATCTCCGTTGGTTCGAATGATCTTTTCCAGTTTTTGATGGCGACGGATCGTGGCAACTCGCTGATGTCTGGTCGCTTCGATCAGCTTTCGCCCGCATTCCTGCGGGCACTGCGCTTCATCGTGGAAACCGGCAATCGCCACGGCAAATCGGTTACGCTATGCGGTGAAATGGCCAGCAGGCCGCTTCCAGCCATGGCGCTGGTCGGCATCGGGTTTCGGTCGATCTCAATGTCGGCGGCAGCAATCGGTCCCGTCAAGGCCATGCTCGATGCGCTTGATGCGGGCAAGCTCACGGCCTTGTTGGCGGAAGAGCTGGACAAGCCGAACAGCGCGCATTCATTGCGTGAACTGTTGATGAGATTTGCCGAAGACAACGATATTCCGTTATAGCGAAGCAGATTGATCTGATTGAACGGTCGCGGTGCAGGGTTGCGCAGCGTTTCGTTTTGCATTCTTGCCGCCGCTGACAATTTTTAGGACATGACATGATTGCATTGCCGCAGGACCGGATGGACCAGCTCTTTAAGCGGTTCTCGATGATCGAAAGCCAGATGGCCAATAATCCGGATTCGGAAACCTATGTGAAGCTCGCATCGGAATATTCCGAACTGCAGGACGTGGTCGGCAAGATTCGCGAACTGACCGATGCCCGCAAGGAAGCGGTTGATCTCGCAGCCATGCGTGACGATGCCTCCACGGATGCGGAGATGCGCGCACTGGCGCTCGAAGAACTGCCGGAAGTCGAAAAGCGCATCGAAACGCTGGAGCAGGAAGTCCAGATTTTGCTGCTGCCAAAGGATGCCGCCGACGAGAAGAACGCCATTCTGGAAATTCGGGCCGGTACGGGCGGTCTGGAGGCGGCGCTGTTCGCCGGTGACCTGTTCCGCATGTATGAGCGCTATGCCGCCGAAAAAGGCTGGCGGGTCGAACTGGTCTCGGCCAGCGAAGGCGATGCTGGCGGTTACAAGGAAATCATTGCTACCGTATCCGGCAAGGGCGTGTTCTCCAAGCTCAAGTTCGAATCAGGCGTGCACCGCGTGCAGCGTGTGCCTGAAACGGAAGCCGGCGGGCGCATCCATACATCGGCGGCAACCGTCGCGGTTTTGCCCGAAGCCGAGGATATTGACATTGAGATCCGTAATGAGGATATCCGCATCGATACGATGCGGGCATCGGGCGCCGGTGGCCAGCACGTGAACACGACCGATTCGGCGGTTCGCATTACGCACATCCCGACCGGCATCATGGTCGTTCAGGCTGAAAAATCCCAGCACCAGAACCGCGCCCGCGCCATGCAGATTCTCCGGGCACGCCTTTACGACATGGAGCGCCAGAAGGCAGAAACCGAACGCTCTGAATCGCGCCGTAGCCAGGTCGGTTCGGGCGATCGATCCGAGCGTATCCGCACTTATAATTTCCCGCAGGGACGTGTTACCGATCATCGCATCAATCTGACGCTCTACAAGCTCGACCGGGTTATGGAAGGCGATCTGGACGAATTGGTTGATGCGCTGATTTCCGATCATCAGACCGCACTTCTGACGGAACTGGGGCAGTAGCGCGCGTTTCGATCTGATTCAAGCAGATTGGCCAGATCGGCGCTCTAGTGGATTGAATTTGACGTTTGATATCCGTCCGATATAAATCACGTTTCAAAGGTCAAATTCGGAAAATCCACTAGATTCATAAAGTTACTAGTGGTCTTTTTGACTCCGACATTTGCCCGGCGCTCATATCCGAGGGGCGCAAATGTCGGAAGCAGACCACTAGATATTTGTTTTGAACCGCGCATCTTTTCCGAAAACCGTTTCACACTTTCGGGATGCGCTCTAAGGGTGAGCGAAATGCGTCTCGACCGCCTGATGGCTGATGCACGGACGAGGCTTCGTGCGGCAGGACTGGATACACCAGACCTCGATGCACGGCTTCTGGTCGAATGGGCCACCGGCAAGACCCGTCTTGATCTGATATCTGAACCGGAGCAATTGGTGGATTCTGCTGTCATCGAGACGCTTTCCGATGCCCTCGACCGCCGTGAAAAGGGCGAACCGGTTCACCGGATCATGGGTGTTCGCGAGTTTTTCGGCTTGCCTTTCAGGCTCTCCGCCGCGACGCTTGAACCGCGCCCCGATACGGAAGTGCTGGTGGAACTGGTTATTCCGGCACTGGAGGCGCTTGCGGGAAAGAACAGCGTGCTTGAGCTTCTCGATATGGGCACGGGAACGGGCGCGATCGTCATTTCGCTTCTCCATCGCTTCGAACACGCGCATGGCATTGGCCTCGACATGGCCGAAGGTGCGCTCGCGATGGCGCGAATCAACGCTGTCGCCAATGGTGTAAGCGACCGTTTTGCAGCACTTAAAAGCGACTGGTTCCAGAATGTGAGCGGGCTGTTTCATCTTATCGTCTCAAACCCGCCCTATATTCCGCATGAAGACATTGCGGAATTGTCGCGCGAAGTGCGCAACCATGATCCGCTTGCCGCACTTGATGGCGGCGCCGATGGACTGAATTTCTACAGAGCCCTTGCACAGAAGGCAGCAGATCACCTATATAAGGATGGAATGGTTGCCGTAGAGATCGGCGCCGGACAATTCCAGGATGTTGAGGCGCTTTTTGAAAGCGCAGGTTTTTCTCTCGCAGGCGATGCGAGCGATCTTGGCGGCCACAGAAGGGCCATGCTTTTCGCGCACAAATCAAATACGTAATTTTGATGCGGCGAACCGCTAAAAAACACTTGGAATTTGCGGCGAAGCCGTTTAGTTTCCGGCCACCGTATACAGCCAGAATGGTTTTGCCCGCTGATGGGCGGTGGCGGAAATGCTCCATGACGATTTTTGGTCATGCTCCCCGGAGGGTTCTTTGGGGATGGCTTGTGCGGAAGTACACGACTTTCAAGCATAATCTCGAAGAGCAAGGCTTTTCGGAATGGTTATGCATTAATGCAACCGCGGAGTTTCGGTGACCCATAGAGGTGCACCTAACTCAGGAGCAGTCGATTTGTGGGAAGTTTTTAGGGCGTACTTCCTCCATGGCTCGATAGCGTGAAACCGGCAGCTTTTTTGGCTGTGGAGTTTCTACGCCCTTTAATCTGAAAAGAGATGAATATGAGGCCAGCACAGCAGAACAGGCGCATGCGCGGACGGGGGAATAACAATAATAACAACAACAATAACCGCAAGGGCCCCAATCCTCTGTCGCGCAATTACGAAAGCAATGGCCCGGATGTGAAGATCCGTGGCAATGCGCAACATATTGCAGAAAAATACTCGACACTTGCGCGGGACGCACAGGCATCTGGCGATCGCGTGATGGCAGAAAACTATCTTCAGCACGCCGAACATTACAATCGCATCATCATGGCTGCCATGGCGCAGAATCCGGTGCCGTTCCAGCGCGAAGAAACCTTCGACGATGACGGTTCGGATGATGAGGAAGCAGGTTTCACGCCTGTCGCAGCACAGCCGCAGCCCGTCAACGGTTCCGGCCCGCAGCCGGTCATCGAAGGCACCCCTGCCGAGGTCGTCTACGGCGAAGAAGGTGGCGAGCCGGTAAAGTCCGGCGAAGGTCGCCAGCAGCCGCGCGAACGCGATAATCGTGATCGTCGTCTCGGTCGTGGTCGCCGTCCGCAGCGTGAGCGCTTCAACGCTGACGAGCGTTCGGATGAACAGCCGCAGGAAAAGCAGGCTCAGCCGGTGGCTGAAGAGGCTTCGGCTCCGGTTGAAGTCGTGGCCGAGCAGGCAGCACCCGCTGTCGTTGAAGTCGCTCCTGCTGCCGATGCAGCATCTGCCGAAGAAGCCGCACCACGTCGCGCCACGCGCCGTCCGGGTCGCCCGCGTCGTGCCGCCAAGGATAGCGGTGACGAGACGCCGGCGACGGAACCTGCGAATTCCGACGCCTGATTGTCCTTCTGTATCAAATCAAAGAAATGGCGCGGTTTCCGCGCCATTTTTATTTGGTTTTGCAAGTGCATGTAACCCTTGCCGAACCCCGGCCATCGTCCCATATGCTGTCTTGGAAAGAAGCCCGCCCAGTGTGGGGGCTTCGTCACCATACATCTTCCGGTGCCGCTTGACGGGCTGGAGGGCAAAGGAGACATGATGAATATCGAAAAATATACGGAACGCGTCCGGGGCTTTATCCAGTCTGCCCAGACTTTCGCACTGTCATCCGGCAATCAACAATTCACGCCGGAACACGTGTTGAAGGTTCTCGTCGATGATGACGAAGGGCTTGCCTCATCCTTGATCGAACGGGCAGGGGGCCGGATCGCCGATGTGCGCATCGGCCTGCAGAACGCGCTCGAAAAGCTGCCCAAAGTGTCGGGTGGCAACGACCAGCTTTATTTATCGCAGCCGCTTGCCAAGGTCTTCTCGCTTGCCGAGGAACTTGCCAGCAAGGCCGGTGACAGCTTCGTCACCGTCGAGCGCCTTCTGACGGCGCTGGCGATGGAAAAATCCGCAAAGACGTCTGAAATTCTGTCCGCTGCCGGTGTGACCCCGACGGCGCTCAACAAGGTCATAAACGATATGCGCAAAGGCCGCACCGCCGATTCGGCGTCCGCTGAAAGCAATTATGATGCGTTGAAGAAATATGCCCGCGATCTGACCGAGGATGCGCGCGCAGGCAAGCTCGATCCCGTGATCGGCCGCGACGAGGAAATCCGCCGCACGATTCAGGTTCTGTCGCGCCGCACCAAGAACAATCCGGTTCTGATTGGCGAGCCAGGCGTCGGCAAGACCGCAATTGCGGAAGGTCTGGCGCTTCGCATCGTCAATGGCGATGTGCCCGAATCCTTGAAGGACAAGCAGTTGATGGCGCTCGATATGGGCGCGCTGATTGCCGGTGCCAAATATCGCGGTGAGTTCGAAGAACGTCTGAAAGCGGTGCTTTCGGAAGTGCAAACGGCTGCTGGCCAGATCATCCTCTTCATCGATGAAATGCACACGCTTGTCGGCGCAGGCAAATCCGATGGCGCCATGGATGCATCGAACCTTTTGAAGCCTGCTCTTGCACGCGGCGAATTGCACTGCGTCGGCGCGACGACGCTCGAAGAATACCGGAAATATGTCGAGAAGGACGCAGCCCTTGCTCGTCGCTTTCAGCCAGTATTCGTCGATGAACCGACAGTCGAGGATACGATCTCGATCCTGCGTGGCCTGAAGGAAAAATACGAGCAGCATCACAAGGTGCGCGTTTCGGATTCGGCTTTGGTTGCTGCGGCAACCTTGTCGAACCGTTACATCACCGACCGTTTCCTGCCCGACAAGGCAATCGATCTTGTCGATGAGGCAGCATCGCGCCTGCGCATGCAGGTTGATTCCAAGCCGGAAGAGCTGGATGAAATCGACCGTCGCATCATGCAGTTGAAGATCGAGCGCGAAGCGCTGAAGGTTGAAACCGACGCCGCTTCCAAGGATCGTTTCCAGCGCCTCGAAAAGGAACTGACCGATCTGGAAGAGGAATCGGCGGAACTAACGTCGAAATGGCAGTCTGAAAAGCAGAAGCTTGGACTTGCCGCCGATCTCAAGCGTCAGCTTGAAGAGGCACGCAATGCTCTCGCCATCGCGCAGCGAAGCGGTGAATTCCAGAAGGCAGGCGAACTGGCCTATGGCAAGATTCCGCAACTGGAAAAGCAGCTTGTCGAAGCCGAAAGCCATGAAAACAAGGGCTCTCTGCTTGAAGAGACTGTTACGCCAGACCACGTTGCGCAGATCATTTCGCGCTGGACCGGTATTCCGGTCGACCGGATGCTGGAAGGCGAGCGTGAGAAACTCCTGCGTATGGAAGACGAACTCGCGAAGCGGGTCGTCGGACAGGGCGAGGCGGTTCAGGCTATCTCGAAGGCGGTTCGCCGTGCGCGCGCCGGGCTTCAGGACCCCAACCGGCCTATCGGCTCGTTCATCTTCCTCGGCCCCACGGGCGTCGGCAAGACGGAACTGACCAAGGCGCTCGCTTCATTCCTGTTTCAAGACGATACGGCCATGGTGCGTATCGATATGTCGGAGTTCATGGAAAAGCATTCCGTGAGTCGGCTGATCGGCGCGCCTCCCGGCTATGTCGGCTACGAAGAAGGTGGCGTTCTGACGGAAGCTGTGCGTCGCAGGCCTTATCAGGTGATC
Organism: Brucella tritici; assembly: GCF_008932295.1. Taxonomy (GTDB): domain Bacteria; phylum Pseudomonadota; class Alphaproteobacteria; order Rhizobiales; family Rhizobiaceae; genus Brucella; species Brucella tritici. The sequence continues at coordinate 56,680 of NZ_WBWA01000028.1, forward strand.
CTGTTCGATGAGATCGAAAAGGCGCATCCGGATGTGTTCAACGTGTTGTTGCAGGTGCTGGACGACGGACGCCTGACTGACGGGCAGGGCCGTACGGTCGATTTCCGCAATACGGTCATCATCATGACCTCGAATCTCGGCGCCGAGTATCTCGTCAATCTTGGCGAGAAGGACGATGTCGAGTCGGTTCGTGACGAAGTGATGGGCGTGGTGCGGGCTGCCTTCCGTCCGGAATTCCTGAATCGTGTCGATGAAATCATCCTGTTCCACCGGCTGCGCCGCGAAGACATGGGTGCGATTGTCGATATCCAGATGCAGCGTCTCCAGATGCTTCTGACCGATCGCAAGATCGTGCTGCAGCTGGAAGAGGATGCACGCGAATGGTTGGCCAACAAGGGTTACGACCCGGCCTATGGCGCACGTCCGTTGAAGCGTGTCATCCAGAAGGAAGTTCAGGATCCGCTCGCCGAGCGCATTCTTCTGGGCGATATTCTGGATGGTTCTATCGTCAAGATTACCGCTGGTTCGGACAGGCTCAATTTCCGTCCGATTCGCGGTGCGCTTGAGGATGAAGGCCAGAAGGTCGGTGAGAACGCCTGAACGTTCATGAGTTGAAGGCTTTGGGCGTCGCAACCGGATAGGTTGCGGCGCCTTTTTCATGTCTGGCCTGACAAGTTTTCCGGCTTTCCTTCGATGTCGGCCATCTTCATGTCCAGTTCATCTGGCATCTGCTCTATCAGCTAGAGCGGTTTCAGCTAAAACGGAGTCGCAGGAACTGCTCTAACTATTTGTTTCGTCGCATTATCCGACGCAAAACCGCTTCGCACTTTTGCTGGAAATGCTCTAATCAGTTGTTAACCATATTAGCGGCATCCATGATCTCTCGATCACCCAGGGCATTCTTCATGGCGCATTACACACGCATGCTTCGTTTCGCTTTGTTTGCTTCCGTTGCGGCAACTGCTGTCGACGGTACAGCGCGCGCGGAGGAAGGCTATTCTGCAACGGCTACCGAACGCCCGGTGCAGCTTGCGCAGCTTTATGATCCGGGTGAAGAAATCTATCATGATCGCCGGGTGCGGGTCTTTATCGACCAGTATGGCCGCCGCGTTACGATGGATCGTCGCGGACGCATCCTCAGTGTCGAGGACGCCAATAATTATGACCCGAACGCCTATGACCGTCGGGTTCGCCGTGCACCGCAGCCAGACGACAACTGGACGCTCGATGGACCGGTCGACGGTGGTGCACCTTATGACGGTTTCGGCAATGTGCCCGAGGACCCGAATTATTATCCGGACGCTCCGGCGGCACCGCAATATGGTGGCAACCGGGATGGACAGGTGCAGCGGTCGGAATTGCCGCCGGCAGGCGATCAATATCCCGACAATACCAATACCAATTCAGCCAGTGCGAATCCCGGTTATGACGGTCAGCAGGATTATGGCCAGCCGGGTTATGAACAGCCAAGAGGTGTTCCCAATCCAGGCGACATGGCCCCGGCCATTGAAATGCCGAAGGGGCAGGGCGCAAAGGCGAAGATCGCAGCCTATCAAATACTCCTCGACCGTGCAGGTAGCTCGCCCGGCGTCATTGACGGTCGTTCGGGTAGCAATGTCGACAAGGCGGCTGCCGCCTATGGCGAACTGACCGGAAAGTCGATCAGCCCGACGGATGAAGCGGCGGTCAATGCGGAGCTGGAAGCGACAGGCGGTCCGGCCTTTACCGAATACACAATCACCAATGAGGATGTGGGACGGCAATATGTTGCCTCCATTCCGGAAGATTACGCCCATAAGGCGCAGCTACCGGCGATGGCCTATACATCGGTCACCGAAATGCTCGGTGAAAAGTTTCATATAGACGAGGCCTATCTGAAAGAGATCAATCCCGGCGTAAACTTCAATCAGCCGGGTTCGATTGTTAAGATTCCCAATCTCGGCAAGCCTGTCCGGACCAAGGTGGCCCGCATCATCGCCGACAAGGGACGCAAGCAGGTTCGCGGCTACGATGAAACAGGCAAGCTCGTCGTTGCCTATCCCTCGACCATTGGGTCGTCGGACAATCCGTCACCTTCCGGCGTTGTTCAGGTCGAGCGTATAGCGATCAACCCGAACTATACCTACAATCCGAAGATCAACTTCAAGCAGGGCAATAACGACAAAGTGCTGACCATTCCGCCTGGGCCGAACGGGCCGGTGGGAACAGTCTGGATTGCGCTTTCCAAGCCGACCTATGGCATTCACGGTACGCCCGAGCCATCGAGAATCGGCAAGACGTCAAGTCATGGCTGTGTTCGATTGACCAACTGGGATGCGGAAGAGCTGGCAAAGCTGGTGAAAGCTGGCGTAACGGTCGAGTTCACCGAGTAATTCCAAGTCTCGATGAGTTTTTCACATCGAGGCTTGGTTAAGCCCGTGCGGCGATTGAGTATTTTCAGGGCGTGATGCGCTAGCATCTTATCACCCTGCTATAAGCATTCCTGTAATTTCAAAGAGAAGGCCGGGCGTTTCCCCCGGCCGTTCTTTTTATCAGCTCTTCGTCGATCCGTTCGAGGCAAGCTTGGTGCCGTTTTCATCGCTGTTCAAAAGCGTGTCAATGCGATCTCGTTCCTGCTTGAAGGCTTCGAGTTCCTTGCCCGAAAGCGCCTTGTTGTCGGGCAGACGAATGCGCAGCGGATCGACCTTGGTGCCGTTCACGATCATTTCGTAGTGAAGGTGAGGACCGGTCGAAAGACCCGTCGACCCTACATAGCCGATCACCTGTCCCTGCCGCACGCGCGCACCGGCGGTAACGCCGCGGGCGATGGCATTTTGATGGCTATAGCTGCTTACATAACCATTGGCATGACGAATCAGGGTCTGGTTACCATATCCATTGGTCCAGCCTGCCTTTTCCACCACACCATTACCGGAGGCGATGATCGGCGTGCCGCGCGGTGCGGCCCAGTCCACGCCGGTATGCATGCGGCTATAGCCAAGGATCGGATGGCGGCGCATGCCGAACGGTGAGCGGAAGACACCATTGGGAACCGGATTGCGGAGCAGGAACTGCTTCGCACTCTTACCGTCGCCATTGAAGTAATCGACGCTGCCGTCCGGAGCCTGATAGCGATAGAATTTGCGGATTGTTCCACCGAAATTGGCCGAAATATAAAGAAGCTGCGAATCGGCTTCCGGTTTGTCGGGGTCGTCCGGCAGCGAGAAGAATGCGTCGATCTGGTCGCTCGGCGACAACCGCGATTGCAGGTCGACATCGCTTGCCAGCATCTTGACGAGCTGTTCGCGCATCGTCTCCGACATGCCATAGGCGAGCGCGGCA
>NZ_WBWA01000002.1 GCF_008932295.1 Brucella tritici
ACGCCCTTGCTGTTCGGCTAACGGTTCCCATCACCAGGGCCCGTAGAGGACTTTCACCTCCAAGTCATCGACCGGATACCATCCCGGTCAAACGGTGATTGCGCACCACGCGCCATGCTCGGCGCACCCAATAAAAAACCCGGCTTTTGCCGGGTTTTTCGTCAATCAGGTTGGAAGTCTGATCAGGCCTTCTTGCCGTGGAAACCACGGATAGCACCGATGATCTTGTCGTGATCGGCTTCCGACAGATAGGGGTGCATCGGCAGGCTCAGAATACGGTTCGGCAGGCTTTCCGAAACCGGAAGACCGCCCGGTGCAACCGGATAATGCTTGTATGCGGTCTGCTGGTGCAGGGGCTTCACATAATAGATGACCGAAGGAATGCCTTCCGCCTGAAGATGTGCCTTCAGACCGTCACGGTTTTCGCTCTCGATGGAATATTGAGCCCATGCCGAACGGTTTCCAGCCGGAAGGGCGGGAACCTTGACGACATCCTTTAGCGCTTCATTGTAGCGCTTGGCGATACGGTCACGTGCTTCCATTTCGTCTTCCAGGATCGCAAGCTTTTCCAGAAGGACAGCGGCCTGGATCGTATCGAGACGCGAGTTGATGCCGATACGGACATTGTCGTACTGGGTCTCGCCCTTACCATGGAACAGGACTGAACGCAGCGTATCAGCCAGTTCGGCGTCGTTGGTGAACATGGCGCCGCCGTCGCCGTAGCAGCCGAGAGGCTTGGCCGGATAGAAGCTCGTCGCGCCGACATGGCCGAACGCACCGCACATGACATTGTCACGCTTGCCGCCGATCGACTGCGCAGCATCTTCGATGACGAACAGACCTTCGCGGTCGGCGATGGCGCTGATGCGGTTATAGTCGGCAGCCAGACCGAACAGATCGACCGGGATGATCGCCTTTGGCTGCAGGCGGCCTTCCTTGCGGATAGCGGCGATGGCAGCTTCAAGCTGCTCGACATTCAGATTGTAGGTTTCCGCATCTACGTCGATGAACACCGGCTCTGCGCCGACCAGCGCAACAACTTCCGCCGTGGCAGCAAAGGTGAAAGACGGAACGAAGACAGCGTCACCTGGGCCGATGCCGCGTGCCATCAGGGGCATCTGCAAGGCGTCGGTGCCGTTTGCACAGGCAATGACATGTTCCACGCCCAGATATTCGCCGAGCTTCTTTTCGAATTCGGCCACTTCCGGTCCAAGAATATAACGGCCTTCCGCAACAACCTTGGAAATGGCGGCATTGAGACGGTCTTCGATACGCGCGCGCTGCGCTCCAAGATCAATAAACTGCATGTTGGCTCCAATATATCTGGCCCGCACAAATGGATATGCGAATCCTCGGCAACCTATTTATTCGCTTGCGCCCTGCCCCGCTATGGCCAGAGCGTTCAAAGTTTTGCGATTCCTGTAACACCGCTTGACGCAGATTACCCGGATCGCACGGCTCCCTTTTAACGCGGGTGCCGAACAGTACCTTCCGTGAGAATGCGCAGCACGCTGATCGCTTCCTTGCCATCGGTACGCGGCTTTTCGCGCGTCTCAATGCAATGCATGAAATGCTGCAATTCGCGTGTCAGCGGCATGCCTTCCTCAACCGGGATATAGACCGGCTCGACGGATTTGAAAGACCACTGATCGTTTTCCCGCCAGACTTCATGATTGTAGAGCGCAAGCTTGCGATCCCATGGCTCGCCGTCGTCGAACACGGCCATGCCCTTTGTGCCGGTGACGGTCAGGCGGCGCTCGCGATAGGCATTCAGGCGCGACGCAAACAGATGGCCGCGGATGCCATTCGGAAAATCGAGATGAAGATGGGCTATATCGGTGAGATGATCGAGCGTCGCGACGCCTTCGCCGCGAACCGCGCTGGGTTCTTCACCCGTGATGGCCAGAATCATCGAAAGATCGTGCGGCGCAAGATCCCACAGGGCGTCGAACTCGTTGTGGAATTTGCCGAACCCGACGCGATGCGAATGCACATAGCGAATATCGCCGAGCTCGCCGCTTTTCACCATGTCGAGAAGCTTTTCGAAGGCCGGATGGAAACGCAGCACATGGCCAACCATGAACACACGACCATTTTCGCGGGCAGCTTCCACTTCGGCTTCTGCAGCCGGAATGTCGAGCGCGATTGGCTTCTCGACCAGAACGTCCTTGCCGTTCTTCACTGCCTGAATGGCATATTGTGAATGAAACTGCGCTGGCAGCGCCAGAACGATGCCATCAATGTCCGGACGCGCGAACAATTCTTCGACAGGAACACTGGGAACATTGAACTCGGTCGCGAAGCGTTCCGCCTGTTCTGCCCTTGAGTCCGAGACTGCCTGAAGGGCACCGAGGCTCTTCAGGGTACGAATGTGATTGCCGCCCCAATAGCCGCAACCCAAAACCGCAATACGAGGTGCCATAAAACTATGCCTTTGCTGATGCAAAGTTCCTTATCGGTGCAAATGATAGAAAACAAGACGAAAGCTATGCGAAGAGTGCTTGACAGCTTTTCATTCCGCACATATACCGCCGCCATTCCTTGCAGGAACAACGATTTGTCCCACCGGAAACGGCGATCATGAAGTTGTCTCTGTAAAGCGACGCGTGGCGGAGTAGCTCAGTAGGTTAGAGCAGAGGAATCATAATCCTTGTGTCGGGGGTTCGAATCCCTCCTCCGCTACCAACGCACCCCCCAAACCACCGGGTGCATAATCTCCCGTAAGTGCTGACAGGTATGTGAAGACGTCGAGTTCGTAACCATTCGCGGCGCTATCGCTCACGATGACGTGAGAAATCAGTTCGCGCATTGCTTCGATTTTCTCTGGGTCTTTCAACATTTCATAGTTTTCATATTCGGCCTTGGCGCGCGAAAGCAGCTTGATAAAGCGTTCGACGGCCGCCGGGTGCAATTCAATAACCGGGACCGCTTCGCGTGCCGATGCGGCTTCATCTTCCAGCGCCTTCCGCTGTTCCTCCAACTCGGTCAATCGGGGCTTAACCCGGTCAAGATCGAGCACTCCGGTTTGAAACAGCGTGATAAGCCGCTCTTGCTCTCCTGCGACCTTGGCGAGCTTCGCCTCGATTTGTGACGCCGAGCGAGTTGCATTGTCGATATTGGCGCGCCGCTCTGCGACATATTCGCGGATATAGCGTTCGGCCGCTTCTTCATCTTCCAGCTTAGAAAGAATGCCGGTAACGACCGCGTGCTCGATACGCTCGGCGTTGTATTTGCGATTGTTGTCGCAAGAGCCGCTTTCGCGGTTCTGCGAACACTGCACCCGCAGCCTTCCGCCGTTGAAGCCGACGGAAGCCATACCCGCACCGCAGATCGAGCAACGCAACAGCCCGGACAAAAGACGCTTCGCCTTCTTTGTCGACGCGCCTTGTTCAACAAGCCGCGTGCGGTTCGCTTTGCGAGCTTGCGCAGCGTCATACGTTTCCCGGTCAACAATCGCCAAATGCGGCGCTTCGGCAATCTTCCATTCGCTTTCGGGATTGAAACGGCTGACACGCTTCCCGGTGTCCGGGTCGCGGACCATATGCACGCGGTTCCAAACGATTTGACCGTTGTAAAGCGCATTCACCAAAATGCCGTAAGAGCGGTTCTTGCTGCCGTTGATCGTGCTTGCATTCCATTTCGATCCACGCGGCGGCGGAACGCCCTCCGCGTTGAGACGCCCGGCAATGTCACGCGGCGACGCGCCGCCGACATATTCGCGAAATATACGACGAATTACCGCAGCCTGTTCCTCGTTAATTGTGCGCTCGCCCGGTTTGCCGAGCACGACGTCGTAGCCGTAGGCGTTCCCTCCTGCGACGCGGCCGTCGTTAACAACGCCAGCCATGCCCCGGCGAACCTTGTGCTTAAGGTCGGAGAGAAACATCGACCCGAGAAGGCCACGAATACCGACCTGCACGGCATCGGCGACACCTTCATGCACAGCGATGATCTCGACATTGGCAAAAGACAGGCGCTTAAAAACGCCTGCCAAATCTTCTTGATCGCGAGAAATTCGGTCTAAGGCTTCTACGATAACGACGTCGAATTTGCGGGCCTTGGCGTCGTCGATAAGGCTCATGATGCCCTCACGGCCGACAAGCGACGCGCTCGTTTGAGCGCGGTCGCTATAGGACTGAATTACGCGAAGGCCGTTCTTGCGGGCGTACTCTCGACATAGTGCCACCTGATCGTCAATGGAACGTTCTCTTTGCATGTCTGTCGAGTAGCGGGCGTAGATTGCGGCCCGCCGGATTGTGGTGGTTTGGTCGCGCAAGGCTTTTCATCCTTGAAATTGGCATTGGTGTTAGTGTTTTTGCAGTCCTCGCGGGCATCCACTTTTGCGAAAATGGAGACGAGGGATAACAGCTTCGGGTCGATTTCCATCCCGCCGCTTTTTTTACCTTTGCGTTTTCTAACTATTTTTTCTAGCCGCCCGCGTGTTTCATCCTGACAGCTTGGGGAAAAAACCCGCTTTTTCGTTTCAGTCATCGTTGGTTTTCTCACAAACAGGGCAAGGTAATCCCCGCCGGATTTCGGTTGCCGTAAGATTGAATTGCCATCCAGCATCATGCCCGCACCGGGAGCATTTGAAATGCCCGCCCTGTGCAGTGTGCCAGCCCGGCATTAAGCCGGGCGCTTCGCCGTGGTCGATCGCGTGCATTCGCACGACGCGGGGCTTGCGTGGGATAAGGCCGAATAGATCATTCATTTTTCCTCGCCTACCCATTCGTGAACGTCTCCCCGATGTGCTTGATTTTGATGCCCCACCGCGTTGCAAAGCGCTCTGCGCCGTTCTTGTCGGTCGAAACCCGGAACCTTATGGGGTGGCGAAGCCGAGAGTTCTTGTAATATCGATCAACGGTCCACCCGATATGAAAGACCCCTGCGCCGAGGTCGACCGCGCTGTGACGGTAGGATTTTGACTTGCCGTGGCGGCCCATTATGCCGCCCTCGCAATCTGATCGATATTCCCGAGGATCGGCCGGAAGGTGTAGGCGGCAACCCAAGGGTTGGCTTCCCACGCTGCGGGGCCATTGATTTCCGTCCAGAGCGATGCAAAGGACGCGATAGGACAATCGACATATCCGAGGCCGGAGGCGTCGCGATATCGCCGCCAGTGTCCTTTAGGCTGGAAGTCAGTGAACGGATCAATACCTTCCGCAATAGCATCTTCTTCGCTGATATCCTGCAAGCGCTCAACCTTGACGCCGGTCACTTCAAGCGTGATCCGAGAAGCCCACCGGGGCATATGCATAGCCTGCCGGAACTTCCCGGCCCAATCCGGCCGTTCTCCGATTTCGGGCCACACTGCGGACTTCCAGTCGCCGGGGGCGTCCTGATTTGCGATTGAGCCTCCCGCTTCAAAGAAAACCGTCATCGTGCGCGGTTTCAGATCACGGGGCGCTGTTTGGTCGTGCATGCGGGACACCCGCCACGCTTCGCGGACGTAAAGGCGATCGCCTTCATTGATCCGAAGGAACTTTCCTTCCCGGATTTGCCATTCGGCGGCTTCAATCACGCGGTCGCCCAACGTTACCGTTCCCGATGCCGTCGGCTGCGGCTTTATAATCCGGCGCGTCTGCGTTTTGCCGGTGCCCGGATTCTCGATTTCCCGGAGGATCGCGCGCACCATCGGCGCGCTGAAAAGGATAGGAAGATCGGCCATAGCTTACCCCCTCCATTCGGGAGCGAACGGAATTTCGTCGTCCAAATCGCGCGAGAAGCCGCCGCCGTAGCCGCCGGAGGATTGCCCCCGGTCGTCGTTCGAATACCTGCCGGACGACCTTGAACCGCGGTCGTCATCGCGGCCACGCGAATTGCGATCTCCGCCGTTGTCGTCTTTGCTGCCAAGGAGATAGAGCGAGCCGCCAAACGCACCGACGACAACTTTTGTCGCCTGCCTTTTCTGTCCGTCCTTTTCCCATTCCTCGTTATCAAGCTCGCCCTCGATCCCGATAAGCGAACCCTTATTGACGTATGGGCGAATGACGTTCTCGATCAGAGAGTTATTCAACACCTTGATCTTGTGCCAAGTCGTTTTCGATTTGCGCTCCCCGGTGTTTTTGTCGCGCCATTCCTTGGACGTGGCGAGTGAGAACTCGGCGACTTGGTCGCCACTGTTGAAGCGCCTGACTTCCGGGTCTTGCCCGACACGACCGACGAGAATTGTTTTGTTTATGCCTGCCATGGTTTTTCCTCGTGCGAAGCCCGCGTCTGCGCGCGGCTCCATCTGAATTCAGTGAAACTTTCAGTCGGTCCAAAGGACCGAGAGCGACGCCGCAGTCATGCCCGCAATTACAAGGGCGACCGTCCAATCCCGATGAACGAACTCTGCGCTCACAATCAGAGCGCACCGGCAGACCCCGAACGTGCCGATAAGGCGAAGGATGATGCCGTCGGTTTTCATGGCCGCCACCTCATTGCCGCGAGCGCTTCTTCCCGAGCCTGATTTAGCTCTGCCATTGCTTGGTGCGACCCGCCTTTGAGGTCGGGGTGAAAGTCTTTCGCCAGCTTCTTAAAGCGAGCCTCGATAACGGCCGCCGTGAGGTGATCCAAGGTCGAAAAACCGAGAACGGTTCGCCAGTTACGTTTCTCGCTTTGCGGCGGTAGCGCCATAAACCCGGCGAACATTTCCGCCATATCGGCCACGCCGTACCGCTCGATTGCCCGCGTAGCTTCAATGTGCTTCGCGATGGCTGCAATGTTGTCGGCAACGCGGTCGTAGCGGTCGCAAGGCAAACAGTGCGGTTTATCGCCAAGGTGGAAATAAAGGGCGACGCCACGGTCTTTCGGTTCGGCCTGTCCAGATCGAGGCAAACCGTCGAGCCGTAGCTCGACATTGCTCGAAAGGACGTACTGTTTCGCGCCGAGAAGATCGACTTCGCGTTGAAGGCGGCCGAGCGCGTCGGCGATCGAAAGCGATTGCGTTTCCGCGTAGGATTTCCCCGGCCGGACAACCTTTTTGTTGAAGGTTGCGCGAACTGGCGAAGACGTTCGCGGCCGGTGAGACGGCCAATGAAGGGGGAAAGCGGCAGTCATTGAACCACCGTCACTTTCTCGGCCGCGCGGGTAATGGCCGTGTAAAGCCAGCGCTCCGGCTCCGGGAAGATGCCGCCCTCGTCAAAGACCATGACATTATCCCATTGACTGCCCTGCGCCTTATGGCAGGTGAGCGCATAGGCGTAATCGAAAGGCTGGAAACGGCGCGCATCCTTCCAATGGAGGTCACGCTCCTGCCCTCGTGTCCAAGCGTGGTGCGTGATGACCTCGACCGGCTGTTTCGTCATGCCGCTATCGAGCGGCGAGACATACATCGAAGTCGTGTCGCGAGACTGCCGGAGCACCTTGTCAACGTTCCAGATGCCGCCATTCAAGAGGCCCATTTCTCGATTGTTTTTCAGGCAAACCACGCGGTCGTTGACCTTGAAGTCACCTTTCAAGCCCTTCAATTCCCGGAGGCGTTGATTGAAATTGCGGCGGGTGTTGTTCTTCCCGACGAGGATTTGGTCGGCCGCGAGAACTTCGGCAGTGTCAAGGCTTTCCCTGCGAATGACGCGGCTATCGCCGAATGCGCCAAAGTCGAGGGCTTCACGTTGCCGAACCTTCATCGACATAGCGATAATTGGATTGTCTGCCGCCTGCCGGTGAACCTCCGTAAGCATGAAATCGGGATCGCCTGCGGTGAAAAAGCCCTCGCCCTTGACCGGCGGAAGCTGCGCAGGATCGCCGAGAACAAGTACTCGCGTGCCAAATGATAAAAGATCGCGGCCGAGTTCTTCGCCAACCATCGAAACTTCGTCCACGATAATGAGGTCGGAAAAGCGAACTGCGCTATCGTAGTTTTTGACAAATCGCGGAATGGGGCTGTTCGGGTTCTCGATCTTATAAATCAGGCTGTGAAGCGTGCTCGCGTCCTCGCAGCCTTTTGAACGCAGGACGAGCGCAGCCTTGCCGGTGAAGGCTCCGAAGCAAACACGGCCGATATCCTCGGCGAGCCGACGCGCAAGCGTCGTCTTGCCCGTTCCAGCGTAGCCGGCGAGATAGAACGTTTGTTTAGCCGCCGGGTCTTTCAGCCAAGTGGAAACGGCCTTGAGAGCCTGATCTTGTTGCGGTGACGGCTTCATACTTCGCCGCCTTCCGTCGCCGGCTGTTCGCCAGTCAAAACCGATGACGTCGTCGAGAGCTTTTGGGCGATAAGCACCAACTGCGCGGCTGTAATCGAAAGGCGTCCCGCTTCGATCCGCGTAATCGAGTTTTTCTTGACGCCAATAACTTCGGCCAGATCGTCGGCCGACAACCCGCGAAGGATACGGAAGGCACGAATGCGGCTTCCGATTTTGCTATTGAGTTCGTCGACACGCATCACATTTCCCCCCGATTTTTCAGGTGGACGCGGGCAGTGTGGACGAGGTCCGGTTTGTCCGTGACCTTGCGGACTATCCATTTGAGATAGTCGCTCGGCACTTCTTTGAACGGCTTCCCGCGGTGCTCGCCAAATGGAACCGCTTTCAACAAACGCAAAGGCTTCTCGCCTTGCGTCCAATTGATCAGGGTGTCGACCTCGGCGCCTTGGTCGATGATAAATTTCAATAGGTGCGCGGTGACGTGGCTGTCGGGGCCTGCCCGGTGAGACATTTCCGCGATCTCACGGTCAACCGGCAAATTATGCAGATACCGCAAGAACTGGTTTTGATGCTTTTCAGCATCCGGCCAAAGATGAAGCGCAGCCTTGTAGGTGCAAATCATTGGCCGACCGCCGCCCGTAAAGAATTGCTGATCGAATTCCAGATTGTGCGCTGCGAAAGCGTCGGCCCCATCTGAAAGGGTTCGGAGGGCGACTTCGGGAGCCGGAGCGTCCACAAGGTCCGACTTTTCGATATGATGGGTGGATAACGCTCCGATCGACATTTCAAGCTGCGGTGCAGCTTCAAAAGGATTGACGAGCATTGAGGTTGTGCCGCGAACCTCGGCCTTGCCGTCATCGACAAGAAGGTCAGTCCAACCGGCCTCAACGATGGCAGCGCCGGGAGGGAACCCGGTGGTTTCGAAATCAAAAACGCGAATAAGCATGTTGGTCCCTTAAAGTGGTGGTTAGGGATATCGGGGAGATTGGCGGCGACCCTTGCAGTGGTCGCCGCTCTCCTGCCGTTGAAGTGATTAGAACGGGTGTTCCGCGTCGGATTTGGACGGCGCGAGATAAGCCGAGCCGGCTTCTTGCAAAAATGCTTCCCGGGCCTCGTCGCGCTTGCGCTCGACCCGCTCAAGGGCCTTTTGAATTGCCACACCAAAGCCGTTGTTTTTCATCATATCGTTGATGACCCGCTCGGCGTTCCCTGCGACGACAGGGTCGGGATGCTCGACTTTGATTTTGAGCCGGTGTCGACCTCCCTCGTCGGCAAACTGCCGAATGAGTTCCGCAAGGGCTTCGGCTTCGCGCCACTTATCCATAAGCTTTGCGTAATGGGTGCGTTCGCTGGTCAATTGCGTGCCTCCGCTTCTTCCTCGGCCGCGGCGTCGTAGCCTTCAAGCCAAGCGTTGCGCTCCTCCTCGCGGCCCCTAGCGTTGAATTCGCGCGGGCACGTTTCCCGTGGCATGCCGTTGTGGAATGCGTCGTGTCCCTTATCGCGAGCGATTTCGAGGTCGTCGGACGTCGGTGGAAGGATTTCGGCGTCCTCGTCGGCAGGCTTTTCCTCTTTAGGCTTGCCGGCCTGTTTCTCGGCGGGCTGTTTCGTTTCGGCCTTTTTGCCGCCGTCGGAACCGGCCTGTTCCTTGGTCTTTTCCTGCCCGTTTTCGCCCTTGGCGAAGTCGTTCATTTTCTGGCTGGTCGACCTTTTGTCGCCCACGGCTTTGGTCTGGCCGCCGAACATGCTCTCGACGGTTTCCTCGCCGGATTTGAGCGCGGCGTGCATACCGGTTAGCAAGGTAATCTCGTCCATGCCGACATCATCGATCCCCCCGATATCGAGCGCCGTAAAGATTTGCTCCGGTTTCACTCCGAAGGCAGCAAACGCCTTGAGCATTGCGTCCCGGCGCTCCGAAAGGGTTTTGATATCGCCCTTGATCGTTGCGAGCGCAGCCTCATAGGCTTTGCGCCAGACCGCTTTCGGGACGCCCGCAAGGATCGCGTTGCGCTTCGCTTTTGAACAGACGGCATTACCGGTGACGATGATCATATCGTCTGAATAGAGCTTGCCGTATCTATCAACGATCCTCGTGCGAACACGCGCCGTCGTCGCCGCATTTGTTTCGAGATCGATATAGACGCCTTCCGCCTCGACGTATTTTTCGGCCCGGTCAACATGAACGACCCGAGCGCCTGTGCGGTTGTTTCCATATTCCGAGGCGATGATCTCGGCGAGGCGGATTGAGGGGCCGGTGATCGGCTTGCCGCCGCGCGGGAGCGCATAGTTGCACTCTTTCGCGCTTTCCTCGTCGATTGTGACAAGTTCGAAGATAGCGCGCTGCGCCCTCGCGATCGAGCGCGGATAGCGCTTCGCCGTCGCGACCTGCTGGTCGATCTCCGCTTTGGCAAGACCGATAGCGAGGCTGCCAGACCCGATATCAGTTTCGGTGATGATTTCGCCGTCCTGCGTGATAATTTCTTGTCCTGACATTGGACATTTCCTTCTGTGGTGGTTGAAAAGTAGCCCGGGCTTCGCTGCGACACACTGATCCGCTGCTACTCGCCGGGCCTCCGGCTACCGCGCCGGATTTAGAAGCTGCCTAGGAAGCCCGAAGCACTGGCCTTGCGGCGGGTTTTCGGGAGCTTTTCGGCTGCCTTTTCCTTGGCGTAATGAACCGCAGGCGTCGGCAACTCTCCGATGCGCAATAGTTCGCCCAAGAGGATGCGCGCGCCTTCGGCATCGTTCATTGCTTGGTGCGCGCCGTTAAGTTCGTGGCCGAAATGGGCCAGTGCCTCGCCAAGATTAGGGAATTTGAAGCCGCCGCGATTTGCATTTGGAATTCTGCAAATCTTCATCATGGGGCGCATTACGCAGACGTTTTTCGTCTGCTCGAAAAGGTCTGGAACGCCAGCCCGGCGCATTTCGCCGCGCATAACCTTAAGGTCGTACTGTGCATTGTAGGCGACCAGTACCAAGCCCCGGAGGATTTCCTCGCGATACTGTTCGAGAACGACGGCGATATCCGCACCGTTCGCGTGCAAGAACTCGTCCGTCAAGCCATTGACGGCCCCCGCAGAACCTTCCCCCTGCGGCATTGTCCAGCCGTTCGGGCGGACATATATGTCCTGACGGTCAAGTTCGTTGCCTTCGGCGTCGGCCCAAATCATTGCCAGATGGGCAAGCCGGGGCTGTCCCTCGGCATCGGCTGGTTGTTTGAAGTCGAACAAGCCCGTCGTTTCAGTGTCGATAACAAGATACTTCATTGGATTTCTCTTTCCGGCCGTGCCGGTTGAATGGGTTAGCCGGCGATCAGCGGAATGTCGCTTTCACGTCTTCGAAGACGTCGACGCCTGGGATTTTTGTGTTGCCCTTATGAATGGCGACCTTCGACCGAATGGCCTTCTCGATATCCTCCACACGGAAGAAATCTTTCAGGCTGTTGAGGTCGACCGCTGCGAGGTCGACAATGCGGAAAGCCCATTTCGTGGTTGCCGAGGCGGTGACACCGTTGCCGGTGCGAACCTTCGTCAACTCGGCTGCGCTCGCTGCGGTGCGTTGTTCCGCACTGGTCGCTTGATGGCCAAGGCTTGCGGCCTCGTCCTTCTTGCGCTCGGCGGTGCTTTCTCGCTTAACCTCTTGGGCTTCCTTGAGCTTGCGCTCCTCCTCGGCCCGCAGGCGTGCGGCCTCCTCGGCAGCCCGACGCCGTTCGGCATCGGCCTTATCGCGCTGATACGACGACGCGAGCGCTTCAAACACGTCGACGATACGGTCGAGGCGATCAGTCAGGGGGTGGAAGAACTGGTCGACTTCGCGGCCACCTTTGACGAAAGGTTCCTTCTCAACCTTGCGGGCAGTTTCGATGCGCTTCGACAGGGCCTTGGCGTCAAGAACGATTTCGCCGAGCGGCCCGAGGTCTTCGTCGCTTTCGATCTTTCGCGGATGCGCATTGGCGCGTTCCGCGATCGGCTCGATCTGGTCGACCAATTCTTTGTATTGATCCGCGAGCGCTTCTTTTATAGGGGGATTGTTACCGCCGATAACGGCGCGTTCATTCGTTTCAGCTACCATAGCGAATGGTGCCTCCTGTTCGTGGTGGTTCAGGGGTGCATCAGGACCGGCGACGTTGGGTTGCAGCCTTTAGCCGCCGGTCCACTTCACGCGTCAGGCGGAGGGGTTCGCAGGACGCGGAATTCCTTGGGTGGAGCGAAATAACCGGCTCGTTTTTGAGTTAGCCACGTGACTTTTTTCCCACCCGCAAGATGCGCAATCGATGCGCCTTGCATCTTGTGCTTAATCTCGGCTTCGACTGCCGAAATCTTTCGCTCAACCTCTGTAGCGTCCGCTTTTAGGCGGTAACGTTCTGCAATCAGTTCATAAATCTGATTGTCCCTCGTGAGGTCGATTTCCTCGCCTTCCTCTCTCGCATACATTCGCTCGATAAGGTCAGCGTCGAGGCTGTAATCCGGCACGACTTCCGTGCCGCTTTCGACTAGTTCCCAAAATGCCCCGCACCTTTCGCGGATGCGGTCAACTGCGCCGTCGAGGATGGGAATATCGATAATCGGCATATCCACACCGTGGCCGACGACGATCGGGGCAACCGCAGCCCATTTGCTGCCGGTCAAATAAGCTTCGACGACCGCTTGCATTGCGATCCAGAACGGCGGTTCGGGTAAATCACCGCCAGCGAGCCACTTCCGACGAAAGACGCCCTGCTCGACAGACTTGATTTGAACAATGCCTTGTCCGCGCTTCTTATCGACCGCGATAACGTCGGGCGTAGCTCCCAGACGAACTTCGTTATCCCGCCAGTAGTCACCGGGATTGGTGTTATGCTTGATCTTCCAATTCGGCCGTAGACGCCGCAGTAGCTTAACCGCTACAGGCTCCAATAGCTGGCCGCGAAGCATGGCGGGGGTTTCCTCCGGGTCCGCTGTAGCCCTGCCGGACTTGAACGCCCATAGGGCATAAGGCGTTACGAATTCATGCTCCCCAAACAAAGCCCCGACGACGGACGCCGTGACGTCTCGCGACCTGCGAGCATGCCATTCGGCACTTGTCTTCACGTTGATCCGTTCAATCGTCATTTTGCTTGCCCTGCCCCGATTTCCTCTTGCGCCGCCTGCGCAACTTCCGCCGCCAATGCAGCGATAGCAGGTTCGCCAAAATTCGCCTTCCGTAGGGCGGAAAGCACGTCATCGAAATTCGAAGGTTCGACATTGCTTTCGATAATGGTATCAATCATTTGGCGCTTGATTATGCTTACGAGGGACGTCCTCACTGCGCCTGTTGCATTCACAATCGTTGTCATTTTGTTGCCTGCTTTCGTTAACCCTTCGAAAGGAAATCTTGGTTCCTTAAGGATCGGTTTTGACACGAGCGGCGCGGGGTGAGGATAACTTTCCTATTTCCCTATCGCGGTGTGATTAAGCCGTTGAATTCCTTGAAATATGCCAAGGAAGATATTTCCAACGGCCGCCAATCGGTCGCAGGTCAATCGAGGAACGTCGTAAACGAACCGTGTCTGTGACCTGTTGGTTTGAAAGGGCCAATTATTTCGGTGGGGATTGGCATGATGCTTCCTGATGCTGTCGTAACCATTCGTTTACGAAGATAGAAATAATCTAACTTTTTGCGGTAAGCAATCCATAAAGTTGGAAAATTTCTAACTTTTTGTCAGGATGATTTTTAATTAATAGTAATCATTTGGTTAGATAATTTTTGAATTAATAAAAATGGGACAGGGGGTTTAATACCCCCTGTCCCTATTTAATTATATAAATAATTATACGCACGTACGCGCGCGAGATTTTAGAAAACCACGATAGCTTGCAGAACAAGGCCGAGCACGATCCCACCATCCGAGGCGTGTAAAGGATCGATCGCGCCGTCGTCTGGATACGCGTCGAAGCGCATGCCCAGCGCGTCAAAAGCTACTTTTCGGATTGTAATTTCCGCCTTGTCCTCGACGGCCGTGCGGGACACGACGACGACGTCGCCCGCGATCAGTTCGCGCCCTGCGTCCCTTAGTGCATCGGCACTGGCCACCACGACAAACGCTTCGCTTGGAATGTTCAACCCGGCAGCATGCCCCCCGCGAACCTGAAATATTTGTTGAGCTTCGATCGGATATCGAGGGTCCGGTTCAATCGCAACCGTCAGACCTTTGGGAATTCCTGCCCCCGGTGACCGCAACGCGCCAGCTTCGGCGATACCTGAAATCTTCGTTCCGTCAGGTGTGCCACCGCGTCGTGGCGTCCGCTGCTCAAGAGTTAGATATTCAGGATCGCAATCAAGCGCAAAAGCGGCCGCGTCAAGGTGCTTAAGGTTGAAGCGGTCTTTTTTGTATTTTCCATTTTCAAGACGGAACAGCTCATAGAAAAAATTCCTTGTCAGTCCGCCGCGTTTGGCAGCCTCAAATGCGTTGATGCCGAGGGCATCAAGACGGCCTTGGACGCGCTTCCGTAGAACATCGCTCATTACGCAGAACCCATATTTACGGTTGAACCCTTAGAAATTTTCTATTTTTATTCTGTCTAAGTTCGACAAATAAAACATTTTTCGCATAAATCAATCATTTTCTATCTACTGACAGTTTTGATGATGCTCCCTCTTGCAGTTAGATAATTTCTAACTTAACAAATGGTGCATGAATTACCTCGACCTCTTCCGAACAAACATTCGAGCTACGATGGATGCATACCGGAAAGCCACCGGGTGCACACAGACGAAGCTTGACGAGATTGTTTCCGGCTATCGCACGTTCTCCCACACGATTGACCGTGCCGATATGCGCGCCGGGACTTACGACAAGATCATGTCGCGGTTTTCCGCGATATGGCCGGATGGTGTGGCTTGGCCTGCGGGCGTTGAACGCCCGGAGCCTGCCGTCCTTGATGCTCAAACCCTCAAACTCGTATCCGAGAACCGTAAACCTGTCAGCGGCATTCATCCCGAATGGCCCGTTGGGGAAGCGTGGCCCTCGGATATTCCGCAGCCTGTCGCCGTTTAACGCCGACTGAAACCAAGGAGCATGCAGCATGGCAAGACGCGCAAAGAAAGCCGACGTTACGTCGAGCAAGTCGTCGATCACCTCCGATGAACTGCGCCGCGTAGTAAACCAGTTCATGAGCGAAACCGCAGAAGCTTCCGAGCATAACGGGGCTGCCGGTTCTATCGTCAAGAACGCTCTCGATCGTCACGGAATGGACCGGAAGGCTTTCCGTTTCATTCTCGGCCTCGCCAAGATGGAAACCACAAAGCGGCAAGCTACCCTTCGCGGCGTGATCGAGCTTGCCGACAAGATGGGCTATTTCGACGACGTCGACATGTTCGATGACGTTATTTCGACGATGGCGAACATCGTCGATGGGAAACGCCCTGCCGAGGATGAAGCTCCGAAGAAGGCAAAGGCTCCGCTTACGCTCGCCACCGTGAACTAGTTTGATAGTGCGCGCCCTCTGCAACCGGGCTGCGCACATCAAGGCCGGTGCCTCCGCTCCCTACACTCCCCGCGTTGTAGGCACCGGCCACCGATTACGGGCCGGGCATCCATTGCCCGGCCTTTGCTTTACCAAAACCACCACAAGGAAACTGCCATGCCGATACAGCGTCTTTCAGTGACGACGGTCGTCCCTTCGCGCCGTGATCCCTACAAGTACATTTCATTCACGTTGGAAACCGAGGCCGAGAGCTTCGACGACGTTTTCGAGAAGCTCGCCGAAGACGGTTGCTTAAAGGGCCACCGTATCCAGACGAATGAGATTGCAGACGGTACGCGAGTTGCCGTTGAACGCACCCCGCACATTGTCGGTTTGAACGGCATTGCGGTCATTTGCCCGGTTCATTTCGACTATGTCTATTCGCAGGAGATTTCCGCCGATGCGTAATCTCCCCCAACGAATGATTTTGTTTCTCGACGTCGCAACCCGCACCGGTTGGTGCGCAGGTCGGCCAGGCGAAACGCCGGAATACGGTTCAAAGCGCCTTGCTCCTGAAGAAGCGCCGCCAGTGGCTATCGTTGCTCATTCGCAAATATTCATCCGTGAACTAATCGAAACCTACCGTCCGAACGTCATTATTGCGGAAAAGCCGGTATTTGCCGGAGCGATGAGAGGCAAAACTAACCACAAGACAACACGTCTCTTGCAGTGCCTTCCTTGGGCTATGGCCGCGACGGCTTACCACGAGAAAGTGTTCGACTACCGCGAAATGGATCAAGCTTCGATCCGCTATTTCATCCTTGGCCGGAAGCCGACCACCGGAAAAGCCAAGGAAGAAATTATGCGAGCTATGGAAGCGCTTGGCTTTGAACCGCAGGACGACAACGCTTCGGATGCCCTCGCGGGCTGGCTGTTCGCGTGTGGTGAGATTGCGCCGGATGTGAACCCCGCTCACACGACGCCGCTTTTTTCGCAACGAAGGGAAGCTACGACGGGGGATTTGTTTTGATGGAACCAAAACTCCGAATTCTCTCACTTGGTGCGGGCGTCCAGTCTACGACGCTTGCGCTAATGGCCGCTCGCCGTGATATCGGCCCTATGCCCGACGCTGCAATCTTCGCTGATACCGGTTGGGAGCCGGAACATGTTTATCGGCATCTCGAATGGCTTGAAAAGCTCCTGCCGTTCCCTGTGCATCGCGTTACCGCAGGGAACATTCGCGACGGGCTTATTGGTGGCTCGAAGGGCAACCGTTGGGCTTCTATCCCAGCATTCACCGACACCGGCCCGATTAGGCGTCAATGCACCAAGGAATACAAGATCGTCCCGATCCGTCGAAAAGTTCGGGAATTAGCAGGGATTGCAGGCAAGCGATCGCCAAAGTTCCCAATCGTCGAGCAGTGGATCGGAATGTCCTTCGACGAGGTAATTCGTATGAAGCCGTCGCGGGAAGATTGGCAAGTCAATCGCTGGCCGTTGATCGAGTTGCACATGACGCGGCGTGACTGTCTCAAATGGATGATGGAGCGGCAATATCCCGAACCCCCTAAATCAGCCTGCATAGGTTGCCCCTACCACAACAACGATATGTGGAGGGACATGCGGGATAACGATCCCGTTTCGTGGGCCGATGCGATCGAGATGGACAAGACTATCCGATCGGGTTTCCGGGGGATGAAGAAAGAACTTTTTCTCCATCGCTCTTGCGTCCCCCTCGATCAAGTCGATCTTTCGACAGCCGAGGACCGAGGCCAACTCAACCTTTTCTTGAATGAGTGCGAAGGGATGTGCGGGGTATGAGCCGAAAGCGCGCCGGTCTTTGGACCATGTTGCAGACGGCATCGAGCGAAGCGGATCGGATTTACGGGATACAAAAGGCGCTTGTCAGAAACGGAATGCGTGACAAGCCGTGTCCCGATCAGATCGCAAAAGCAGACGTCTTTTCCGACATAGCCGATCTCATATCGACGATTATCCCGGTGAAAGCAGACGTCGCGAAAGTCCTCGCACCCGTCGCCAAAGCTAGAGCGAAACCCGGTCAAACCGGGTTCGCCGACCAGCAATCAGACAATCAAATCGACAATTCAGAACAATAGGGGCGGCTTTCGATGGCTGACAATGGCGATAAGTTTGCAGGCTTTGCCGGTGAGGTTGCCCGCGAACTCCTCGGCGAGCCAAACAAGCACCTTTCAACAACGAGCGAGCTTCGCTTCGGGAACAAGGGATCAGTTTCGATTGATCTTGAAAAGGGCACTTGGTTCGACCACGGCGAAAACACCGGAGGCGGCGTTCTCGCACTCATAGAAAGAGAAACCGGCCGCAAGGGCCGGGAGGCAGTCGAATGGCTGCGCGAGAAAGGCTTCCACGTTGAAGACAAGGCATCGTCCAGCAACCGGGACTATGCGCCGGACAATGGCAATTCTCGCCGCAATGACGAGAACATGAAGCCGGTCAAGACGTGGGACTATGTCGACGAGAAAGGCGTTCTGCTTTTCCAAGTTGTGCGGCTTGAGAACGGCGAAGTAGGAAAAGACGGCAAGCCGGAGAAAACATACCGGCAACGTCGCCCGGACCCTTCGAAGGGCGGAGGCTGGAACTGGTCGACAAAGGACGTTCGGCAGGTTCCCTATCGGCTGCCCGACCTTCAAAAGGCATTGGACAAAAACCACATCGTTTTCGTGGTTGAGGGCGAAAAGGCCGCCGACAGGCTGCTCGACCTTGGGGTTCCAGCAACGACAAATGCACGCGGTGCCGGGAAATGGCTCGCGGAACTTAGCGACTATCTCAAAGGTGCCCGCGTTGTCGTGCTCGCGGATGACGATCCGCAGGCCCGACACCAAAAGACCAATGAGCCACTATTTCATGATGACGGACGCCCAAAGTTTGTCGGTATCGACCATGCAAATAGCGTGGCAGCATCCCTGCTTGGGAAGGCTTCGGAAGTCCGCGTCGTCCAATTGACGGACAACAAGAAAAAAGAAGACGTCGTCGACTGGCTTGATGACGGTCACACTGTCGAGGAGCTTTACCAGATCGCGGCCAAGGCTCCCAAATTCACGCCCCCGGCCTTCAAATCGAAGTTCAACGCGGTTCCGTGGGACGCCTTCGACGCCCCAGCCCAAGAGCACGAGTATCTAATCAAGGGCATTCTCACTCGTGGGGAAGTGTCGATAGTTTCAGGCGCGTCAAAGAGCGGGAAAACATTCTTGATCCTTGATGCGGCCATGGCAGTTGCTCGCGGCGTTAACTGGATGGGCCGCAAGTCTCGCCGTGGCGGCGTGATCTATCAGGCGGGTGAAGGCCAGAAGGGCCTCCGAAAGCGCATCAAGGCATATCGCCAATGGCACGGCCTTGTTGCTTCCGACAATCTGCCGTTCGTATTCATGCCCGCCCGGCTCAACCTGTACCAGAACGACGACCAGACAAACGAGTTCATTGAAGAAGCCAAGTATTGGGCGTCAACCTTCGATGCACCGCTTGAGCTGGTCGTCATCGATACTTGGGCGACGGCGACGGTCGGCGCGAATGAGAACGACGGCAAAGACGTCGGATCGGTATTGGAACGCGGACGCCGCATATCGGAAGCGTTGAACTGCCACGTTCTTTTTGTGCACCACATGAATGCGGAGGGCACGAAGGTTCGTGGCCATTCCTCGCTTATTGCCAACCTCGAAAACGCTCTCATTGTCCGTTTGGCCGATGGGTTGCACGACGAAGATGGGCGGCAAATCCGCGAAGTTTTCTTGCAGAAGAACAAGGAAGGCGAAGACGGGATCACGTTCCGATTTGCTCTTTCGCAGGTCAAGATTGGCAAAGACGAGGACGGCGATCCTATTACGTCTTGCGTCGTCGTCACGCCAAAGGGCGAAGGCTCAGACGAGGCACCGGAGAAGCGACCGAACATATCCGACAAGGAAAATGTTCTCCTGACCGCGATCCAGAACGCGCTAACCGAACACGGCACCGATGCGCCGCCTTCGATGGGGCTGCCCAGCGACGTGCGCATTGTCCATTGGCAAAAGGTTATCGAGGCTTTTGACAAGCTCGATTTCGAATATGCGGCCGAGAAGAACGACGACGAGAAAACCCGTCAGCGCAAGCTTGATGCACGCCGCAAGGAACTCGGCCGTCGTGGCGAGCGGCTATTCCACAAGGGGCTTATCGCCCGCGATAGCCCGCATGTCTGGCTAACGCCAAAGGCTAAGCGGCGCTTCCATAAGCAGGAAGACACACGCCAGCCGATCACACCCACCGAACCAAGCAACGTCAACATGGCGGCCGTCGAAGAAGCGGGCGTACTATGGGGGAACGATTGACACACTACGATGATGTTTGGACCCCGAAACTTGTCGGGGAAGTCCTCGTCGATGCTGCAAAATGGTCGATTGCCAGCGCCGGGCGCACCGGCCCGGCTGACGACCGTAACGGCATTCTCGAAAAGCTCGACCCAGAGAATGTCGTCCCTTCCCGCAAGTGGATGCTTTCACCTGCTCGCGTTTCGCTTCTCGAAAAAGCGATCCATTGGCCAACGATTTACCTCAAAGGCAACGACGGCGCAGCGCGCGTGCTGCAACTCTGGTTGCGGTGCAAATGCACCCGCTACCGCTTTGGGAACGCTGTCGATGACAAGGGCTGGTCACGTGCCACCGCCTACAGGCTCCGCGACAAGGCTCTCTCCACCATTTCCCAAGGATTGGACCGCGACGAGATTGAGGTTCCGCGCCGATGACACAGCCAAATCTAATCTTCATTCGTCGCGCCCGTAAATCGGCCTGCCCGGTTCGCGTGTTTCAGAAGCGGCCATATGCCAAGGCGGCCGCGATAGGGATGCATCGCGCGGGGGTTAGTCAGCGGGAGATTTGCCGGAGGCTGGAAATTAGTCAATCGCTCCTGACCTCGTTTATTGCCCCCTTCTCGATCTTTCGGATTTGAGCCATACTGAGAAAGCCCCGCTAAGTCGGGGCTTTCATTTTATTTGCTATTAGCTAATTTTTATATTGCATTTCGATTAGCATATTGCTAACTTCAACTCATGAAACAGATCACTTACTCCCGCGAAGCAACTAAGACCTTGATCAAGATGCCAGCCAACACGGCGAAGCTGATCCGGTCGAAGATTGAACAGTATGCAGCCGATCCGGCAAGCCTTGCGAATAACGTCAAGGCGCTCAAGGGCGGCGAAGGATTGCTTCGCCTGCGGGTTGGCGACTGGCGCGTTATCTTCACAGAAGACGGGCGCATTCTCGAAGTAATTAAGATCGCGCCGCGTGGCGGCGCATACGAATAAGGAGAACGGAAATGAACGTTCAAATCATCAAGACGCCGCAGGGGGAGGAAATGGCAGTTCTCCCCAAGGCCGATTACGATAAGCTGCTTGAGGCTTTCGAGGATCGCGAAGACATTGCAGCCGCCCGCACTTTCCGCGAAAAGTTGGCTGCTGGCGAAGAAGAATTGATCCCGGCCGAGTTCGTCAACCGCATGATTGACGGCGAGAACAAAATCAAGGTTTGGCGTGACTATCGCGGCATGAGCGCAAAGGCACTCGCAGAAACCGCCGGTATCAGCGCCGCCTACTTGTCGCAGATTGAAAAGGGTGTCCGCGAAGGCTCTCTCGACGCGATGAAGAAAATCGCGGAAGCGCTTAAGGTTACGATCGACGAACTCGTTTGAGGTGAGATTGCCATGAAAATCCGTCAGCGCCGTAATGGTGAATGGTGCATGGAGCACAACGGCGTGGAAGCGCCGTACGACGTCGAGAAAGAGAGAGGCGAAGCGTTTTCCGTTTACGACCTCGAGGACGAGGATCGCGAAAAGCCGATTGCCTTTCATGTCGATCAGGACACAGCGGAAGCGCTTACCCGCGCTCACTTCAAGACGATCGCGGGCAAGCTTGGGCTTCGGGGAGATTGAACATGATTATGCCCGGCAATTCGCGCGAGGTGGTTGTCAAAGCCCTTGAGGGCCTTTCACTCGCGCCGCACACTCTCGCAAGCAAGGTTATCAATGATCTTGAAGACGCTGGTTTCCGCGTCGTCGAATACCAAGAGCTATCCGGCATAATCCGGGATTTGCTGGATATGGCCGAACGACATGGCAGCATGCACCCGTCCGTTATCCGGGCAAAGGCGCTTATCGAAATCCTAGGCGCATAGAGGAGGAGAAAGCGGCATGTGCGGACGCTTCACGCAAACTTACACGTGGGCCGAAATCTATGCGATGTATAACCTAACGGCGACCACGCCCCGGAATATCCAGCCTCGATATAACATCGCCCCGACGACGCAAGTCGGCGTTATCACGCAGGAAGGCGAACACCTGGCCTATTCAGAAATGCGATGGTGGCTTGTGCCGTCTTGGTGGTCGAAGGATTTGAAAAGCGTCCCGACAACGTTCAATGCGAGGTCGGAAGATATCGCAAGCAAGCCGATGTTTCGGACGGCCCTGAAAAGCACGCGCTGTTTGATACCTGCAACGGGCTTTTTCGAATGGTCGGGGCCGAAAGAGGCGCGCTTACCGTGGTTTATTTCGGCCAAAGACGGGCGTCCGTTGACGTTCGCAGGATTGTATGACCGTTGGAAGGATCGCGAAACCGGCGAGGAGGTGACAAGCTGCACAATTATCACCTGCGATGCGAACCCTTTCATGCAGAAAATCCATACCCGCATGCCCGTCATTTTGCAGGAAAGCGACTGGCGCGCTTGGCTCGCCGAGCCGCGCGTCGATCTATTGAAGCCTGCGAATGACGACAACTTGCAGGCTTGGCGCGTTTCCACGAACGTCAATTCGAGCCGCTATCAGGGCGAAGACACTATGCAGCCCATCGAGACGGGCGGCCTACTGGACGGCTAATTTCGACGCCCTACCTTCCATCTTCAATGAGGGAGCCGTCGATATGCCATTTCATTTGAATTCCGTGCCCGGTCCAAAACATGAGGGTAAATATTCTGACCGCAACATCGATTGTCAGGAAGCTGTCGCGGGGGCTGTTGTCGATATCATCGAACAAGCGGAAAAGGCTGGTTGGACGGCCGTAGAGGCCGCCCGAGCGATCAACGATGTTTCGCGGGGATTGTTCGTCGGCATTCAGGGAAAAGACCCGAACGAATAGCCTCACCTGCCACGTCTAAGCCAGTTTGGGAAATTGGCTTCCGTTAGACCGTCTGGCAATGTTCAGCCCGTCAGCTTGATTTGTTCCGCTATAAGCTGCTGTTCGGACGAGGCCCATTTGATGCCTAAAGCTCGTGCTTCTTCAAATGGGTTTTGTGCGCTCTCTCTTTCGAACGTGATTAAATCAATTAACAAATTCATTTTACGCACCACGGTTCACGTTTGCCACGCCACGGGCGGGCAAGTTCTTCCTCTATTAAGATCGACCCGACGTCAACGCCTTCGACGTAGGCCGTCGCCAGTGTGCGGCCGTAGCGATCCTTGTTGCGGCCGGACTTCGGGTCGCCCCGTTCCATTTCAAAACCCGGTGATGCAAGCAATTCCTGCAACCGACGCTTGGCGACGCGCCCGAGGCGTCGCTCGGCATCACATTTCGCGTTGCGGGTTTCCGGTGCATCGATATTCGCAATGCGGACATGCTCGCCGTCAATGACGAATGTGTCGCCGTCCAATGCCTGCGGTGCGCTGGTCATGATGGCCGCCGCAAGAAGAACCTCAATCATAATTACCCCCGATTAGTATCCCCTCGCCGACTTCGGAAGTGGAGCGGCAACCGCCCCTGCACCCGAATTACTCGGAAAATCAAACATGAGCCGAACCCGCCTCGACCCGCAGGACGGGCACTTCATGCGATCCTGCAAAAAGGTTAGCGGCATGTCCCTACCGCGCGTGCAGACGAGCGTTTGAACGTCAAGTTCCGTGCTAAACAAGCATTCGCGAACCGACTTCATTGCGTCTCTTTTGCCCCACGCGCACCGCAGTCTTATGCGGACGCTGTGCGTGTAGGCGTCTCCTAATGTCTCAACCTGCATGAGAACATCATGAGAACAAAACTTGGCGAACGTCAATGCGCGGCGTGTTCACGAACAGAAACAAGCGGCGGAATAGCGCAGGTTTTCCCCGCTGTTCAACTATCGATTAAGTGGTCGGTCACAGCGAACCCGACGAGCGCTTTATAAGCGGAAAGCGCCGAAATCCCCCATAAAACCGCATGAACGTACCAAGGCCACACCTCGGACCCGAGCCAATAATTCAGCCCAACGCACACGATGACCCCGAATATCCCGGCCGTAATCGCAAGCTTTTCGGATTTCTTCATATGCCCTCTCCCGCTTCAAAATCGGGAGAGAGGCTAGTTCGAATTTAGACCGGGTTCAATTCCCCTGTTCTATCTCGTCCGACAAAGCGGCTCGGGCCTCCTCCGATGCGGCCAGCTTTGTTTCGAAGCTGGCAATTGTAGCCAGATGGGAACGTATGATTACGTCCTTTTCCGCCAATAGCTCCACAACCTGCGATCGGGTGTATAAAGGAAACGGCCCTTCGGTAACATTCTCTGACCGAGGATAATTGACGGTCGGCAGATACCCGCTTGCCATCTTCTTACCGCCAAGCTCAAACCAACCGTAGCCCCAAGGCTCCAGTCCCGTATCTGTAGCGGCAGGCGCGGGGCGGGTGGTCGCGGGCTTCAAACGCGGGTCGCCATCAGGGCAACATGTCAGGCAAACCGATCCTCTCATGTTGCGTGTTCCGCACACATAGCAGATGTCACTCGCCATAACGGTCGCCTCCTGATGGGTGGGGCGGATGGTTGCGCACCCACTCAAGCCCGGCGCGGGTGTGGACCGCCACGCTGGCCTGATTGAGTTTTCCTTGGATCAGTCCCTTGGCTTCCAATGAGCGCATGACACGCTGATCCAGCGAATAGCCAGAAATGCCGCCGCCATTCGTTTTGACGATATCGCGGAGCATCTGCGCTTGCTTCGGTCCGAGCTTGCTCATTCCGCGCCCTCCGAAGCTGGTGCAGAGGGGAGAGTTCCTGACAAGCTAGTGTAAGCACCAAGGACGTCGTTCATCGCATCGACATACCCTGCACCGTATTGATCCACGCGATGCGCATGGCCATCCCTCATGGAAACGATGAATTGAGCTAGTTTGTGCGAGCATTCCTCCAGCGCCTGCAAGCGCGCCGCTGCCGGTTCCGAAACTGGACACTTTGCCGTCATGGCATGCCAGATGTTGTGCACTGTGGCGCGCTCGTCCTCGTTGTCCCAATCAACAGCAAGGGCCGCGTTGACCATTTCGTCGGTCGCATCTGCTGGTGTAGCAACAGGGACGTTGCGAAGTGCTTTGGCTGCAAGACTGACCAACGCTTTATTGCCGATGGATGCTCCGGCCCAATCGCACTTTTCGAGGGCGTCAGCAATTTGGCAGTTCAATAAGTCGCTCATACCCTTGCCTCCGGCTGTCTGATTGGAGCGCGATAGCCCTTCACCTTCGCGCGACCGTTGAACACGTAGCCAAAGCCAGCACCGCCCGGGATGCTCCAACCCTGACGACGGAGAAAGGCAATATCCCGGTAGATTGTGCGGGGTGTCACCTGCAGAAGTGCCGCAAGGCTGTCTGAGGTATGACGGCGGCCGTCCTCAACGGCGCGAATGAGCTTCAAAAGGCGTTCGGTTCTATTCATTGTCGGCATCCTTTTGGCTGTCTTTGATTGCCTTCAACGCGGCAACGTCTTCCAACGAAACGCGGGGAATTGCTCGGTAGGCGCGCTCCGCTTTTGCGTGAGCGGCGCGAAGCCCTTCGCATGCGATAAGGTATTCGCCCCAAGCCCTTTCGGCTGCCGGTGTGGAAGGCATCAATTCGTTGATATTGGCTTCCCGGCGAGCCACTTTCGTCGAATGCGCGCGTTGGGCTACTACCGCGACAATGTGCTTTTCCGTAGGTTCGGCGTCGCGCCCGTAGAAGCTCTTTTCGAGCTTTGTTCCAACGAAATCGACGATCAGCGATGGCGTAAGAGTTGGCATGCTATTGACGCCGCCTTTCGACATTTCAAAAACGTCGACGGCAGATTGCTTCCGCATGTCCAAGTACATTTTGTCTATGCGAGCTTTTACCTTGGACAAGCTCGGGCTGCCGAAGTTGACGTCGAGACAGTGCCATTCCTCAGAGTTACCGCCATAAGCGATCGTATGCCCCCGGTACTCCGTCTTGATATGGGACATTCAAAATCCTCCTAGAAATGGAACGTTTCGCTATCGAGCAAGTCGGCGCGCGTGAGGCCGTCCGTCCCGGCAATCGGGGCGTCGATAGAGACGTTCTTGAAATGATCGAATTGGCGGTTGTAGGCGGTCACTGCCGCTTTGACGGCTTCATTCAGCTTAATGAACTCGACCCTGTTCTTGAGGGCCATTTCCATAACCGCCGCGATCACATCCATCTTTGCCGATGGGTCGAGATAGCCGGGGACCATCGCACGGATAAGCGCTCGCAATTCGTTTGGCTTCTCCCGCGCCATTTTCAAAGACTTGTTGCGGTAGTATCGGCGCATTCTTATTGCCCGCTCGTTTTTGTTTGTGTATATTCCGGTGCGAGCTCTACTTTCGCGGCGAAGCTGCCTCGCCCTTTCGAGTAGTACGGGATCGCCCCTTATTTTATCCTGCTTTCGCTTGTCTATTTCCTTAGCCTTTTTCGGGTTTTTCTTGCGCCATTGGCGGACATACTCGCGTTTATATTCGCGGTACTTCTCCCGGTTTTCTTCGCGCCATTTACGCTTGTATTCGCGTAATTCGTTCTTGAGCCGCTCAACCTCGTCGAGCGCTTCTTCCGTGTCCATCTGGAGGATGCGATCAAAGTCCGCTCTCTTCATCCATTTCGGGCACTTCATCTTGGCCTTCGACAGCTTAAAGGACATTACTTCCCCTCCGCTTTCTCGATAGCCGCGCGCAACTGCGCGACGGCCTTTTTCACGATGCCTTTCTTGAAAATCGGACTGTCGAGCGCGTCTTCGACATAAGGCAGGGCGACGAGAACAGCATCGAGCAATTCGGGAGCGGCCGCGCCGAGCGCCGCGTCTTCCGGCCGCTGAAATACCGCTACCAGTTCGCGGCCGCGCCCCTCGTCGGCCGCCCTAAAATTCGCGAAAACGCGAACTCTTTCCGAAGCCTGCACTTCGTCGCGCACTTCCTTCGTCCAACGTCGTGTTGTGGCCGTGGACAGAAGTTTGCCTTGGGACCATGGCCCCGGCGTTGTCTTGCCCGTCGTCATAGGACTGCCCTCACTGGAACAGTGTCGATGCGGGCAAATCCGTCGACGTATTGAAGAACTCGGCCGTTGCGCAAGAAGATCGCAAACTCGTCCCGGTTATCGGACCAACGAAAGCCCTCAACATGCGGATGGCCGCAAGCCGCGATTGCCGCCTCGTCGGCATGCATCAGGGCCAGCCGAGAAAAGGCTTGATCGGGCGTTTCGTGATTGTTGAGCTCGTCGGACAAAAGGCGGCGGACGGCTTCGACTTCCGTGTCGATACCCGTTGCTGCCATGTAGTTGAGCAAGCGGGCGTGAAGGTCGAGCGGCAAGTTATAAACCCGCCGGATCGTCGGGCCTTTGGCCCTGAAATGTTCAATGGCTGTAATTGCGAGTTCGCACATGATGCCAAGCTCCGATTAGACATAGCTTCGCCGTGGCGCTGAAACGCGCGCTCAATCGACAGAAAGTAAAAAGGATTAGTGTTGCCGGGCCGCTACTCGGCCGGCGTGTAAAGTTGGTGCTGCCAGCTTTCTTGCCAGAAAGCGACCACCTCGCCGCCCACTAGGACGCCGACGCGAATATCAAGGCGAGAACCGAAGGAATAAGAGTAGCAATTCCCCGGCTCAAAGTTCCGGATCGCAACCGGAGCGACTTCAAGCACCACATGCGGAATGCCCTTATGGTCATAGATTGACGTTAGCTTCGGGGTGACGATATCGCCGGGTTTGAACTTGCAGCGTTCCTGATAAGCGGCGCTCGCCTCGTGGAGCGTTTCAATTTGGGCTTCCGGCAATGGGCGCTTAAGGGCTTCCCGGCGCTGTTTTGCCCCCGGCAATTCTACTTCAAAAATTTGCATGGTGATGCCTCATGTGGTGGTTAAGCATTCGGGAAACAGACTTATTCCCAACGCCGGGAAAAAGTCGGAAACCGGAAGGCTTATTTCGTCAATGCGTTCTTGGCGGCTTCGCGGATATCAAGGAAGGCAAACACATCTGCGCCAAATCCAGCGGCATTAGCTTCCGTCATGCGCTTGCTGCAAAGGTCGATAAAATCGCGCATGACGGCGCGATAGCGTGTCGATTTCTTTTGCATCCGGCGACCAAATCTAACTGATGCAAGCTCAT
Source organism: Brucella tritici (assembly GCF_008932295.1). GTDB lineage: Bacteria > Pseudomonadota > Alphaproteobacteria > Rhizobiales > Rhizobiaceae > Brucella > Brucella tritici. The sequence continues at coordinate 27,889 of NZ_WBWA01000002.1, forward strand.
GTGCTGCGATGGAGCGCAATGTGCTGCTTGAAAGGTCGAGCTTTTTCATTTTGAGCGTCTCCCAACTCTTTTGAGCATTTGAGAAACCCGCCCCTGACTGGAGGGAAAGAGACGGGAAACTGAAAGGCTCATTCACCTTCCTTAAGTGCCTTGTAAGAACGTGCTAGTTGGTAGCCGTCGGCGTCATTGCACAGCCAAGCTTGGTGCATGAGAGCGGAAAGGCCGCGCACTGTCTGAGCCTCATAGAAGCGCTTTTGATCCGCCGCAAAAGCCGGGTCGAGGCTTGCGGCCTTGGCGACGTAGGCGTCAATTTCAGCGGGGCTAAGAACGTGGCTCCATGCGCTCATGTGCATATTCTCTCTAACTGGCTCGGCTATAAAATCGCTGTTTGTGATTACTGTTTGACAGGTTTTATCTAACCCCGCAATAGCAAAGTTAGATTTTTTCTTACTTTTTTGTCAGGCAAATCACCTGCTGCGGATGGCGACTTGCAAGTGATTGATAATTAACGGCTGCCGGACATACGCGCCTACGAACCGGACAAAATGCGCATTCAACCGGACAGAAACGGCAGGAATGCCGGACATTCCATTGTCCGGCATGTCAGTTATTCTTTTAAATTCAAAACGTTAACGCTGTGTCCGGCAGAATGAGCCTGAAAAGCTCCCGGACACGCATGCCGGACAAAATTATTTTCACATGTCCGGCACGGCTAAAAATGCCCGATGCCTCAATGACTTAGATTTGTTTCAATCGTGTCCGGTTAGATAAAATCGCGTCCTGTACGAAAAATTCGTATTGACGAGTGAGACAAAATCGCTCTTTCTCTCGCGTTAAGACGATGGGGTCGCACGCGGATCGTAGAGCACTGACGAGAGCGAGGCGACGGGAGACGACAAGTCTCCCGGAGAGACGAGCGATCTAGTATTGTTATTCTGATCCCTCGTTAAAATTGAAAATCTTTAATTTTTAAATCCGCATGCGAGCGCGCGAGATGCCTATCGGCACCGCGCGTTTTTTCATGCCGGGTTCTTATCGGGTGAAATCATGGCAAGCATCGTCATCACCACGGACGGCGTATTCAAGCGATATGGCAAAGCGCTGGAAGCAATCGGCGAACGTGATGCAAAGCGTGTATTCGCCCGAGCACTCAATCGCGGTGGTGACCAAGCCCGCACGCAAGTCAAGCGTTCGCTGGTCGCTCAAACCGGGATCAAGTACGGCCTGATTAACAAGGCCGTCAAAACCATTCGAGCGCACCCGAACAAGCTCGAATACAAATTGGAAGCGGAAGGCGGGGAAACAAACCTCAACCTGTTCAATGCCCGACAAGGCAAGAAAGGTGTGAGCGCTGCCCCATGGAAAAAGCGCCGGGTTTTCAAGTCGACTTTTATCGTCCCCGCATATGACGGCAGGGTGTTCAAGCGTGAAGGCAAAGGGCGCGGACCGCTCGAACCGCTGTTCGGTCCCAACATCGCCCGCGAGGTCGTCAAAGACCCGACAGCCGAGAAGTGGCGCATGGTCGGGGGCTTTGTCATGACCCGCGTCGAGCATGAACTCATGCGCCTATTCAAGCTCTCCTGACCCCGATCAGTCGAAAGCCTCAAATTTGACCGTAGAAGCGCGTTCTTTCGCGATGGTCAAATCGGTATCGGCGGGGTGACCACGCGCGTGGGTGACCGCCTCCGAGGCGAGGCACCCCCACCCCTTTAGGGACCGTACCCTACCCCAAAGGCATGCGGTGCCGCCGCAGCCCCGAATTTGAGCGTTTTTCAGCTTTCGAAAATCGCGGTTTGCTTTGTACCCGAAGGAACATTCGCAATGGCGAAAAAACCGACCGTCGCACCTCCGGCGACGCGCGTCCTAGCCCTGACTGGCGACGAAGTGATTTCCGCCAGTGGAGCGGCTTCCCTCTTGGGAGTTACGACGCAATGGCTCCGGCAGTTGGCGGCGAATGGCTATGTCCCGGCTGCGGTCAAGGGCAAGTACCCGCTCGTCGAAGCGGTGCAAGGCTACGTCCGCTCTCTCAAAGACGAGGAGCGGCGCTCGACAAAGTCGGCAGCGGACAACGGCTTGAAAGCAGCGCGACAGCGCGAAGTCGAACTCCGCATAGCCAAAGAGGAAGGCCGTCTCGTCGAATTGGACGACGTCGAGGCCGTTTCATCCAGCATTTTAGCAACGCTCCGGGCCGAACTGGCAGGGCTTCCCGCGTCGGTGACGCGTGACGTGAAGCTCCGGGATGAGATTGAGAAGGGTCTAAATGGCGCGTTTGCTCGATCACAAAACAAGTTCCGGGAGGCAAGCGAGGCTCTACGAGCTGGCCGCGATCCTTTGGGAACCGACAGAGAAGACGACGCCTGACAAATGGGGCGCTGACAACCGGGTATATCCTCCCACTTCCGGCAAGCCGGGTGAGCGCGACCCTTTCCTTACGCCTTATGCCGTGCCGTTCACGCGAGGTTTCGACGACCATCGCTATACGCGCAACGTCCTCGTGACGGGCGCGCAGAGTGGAAAGACGGAAAGCATTCTCGACGTCATCGGCTACCGCTGCGACACGCGCCCGGTGCCGATCCTTTACGTCGGGCCAAGCAAGGACTTTCTGACCGATCAGTTTGAACCGCGCCTTATGGGTCTTTTCGACGAAGCTCCGAAGCTCAAGGCGAAACTGTCGCGCGGCAAGCGGATGAAGAAAACCTTGAAGCGGGTCGCGGGCGTGACTGTCCGTCTCGCGCATGCTGGTTCGTCAACCGCCCTCAAGTCCGATCCTGCCGGTCTGGCTCTCGTCGACGAGTACGACGAAATGCTCGCGAACATCAAAGGCCAGGGCGACCCGCTCGGCCTCGTCGAGGCTCGCGGTATTACCTACGCCGATTTCATGACCGGCATCACGTCCACGCCCTCCCAAGGAATGGTTGAAACGGAAATGGACGAGGAAACCGGCCTTGAATTCTGGAAGGTCGCGCCGCCGGATGACGTCGCGTCGCCAATCTGGAAGCTTTGGCAGGAAGGGACGCGCCATCACTGGTCTTGGCGTTGCCCTCACTGCCGGGAATGGTTCGTTCCACGTTTCAAATGCCTGTCATGGCCGAAGACGGCGACCCCGGCGCAAGCTCGGCGCGAAGCTTTTCTCGAATGTCCGCGCAACGGATGCGTGATCGAGGAAAGCGACAAGGCCGAAATGAACGCGACCGGCGTGTTTGTCGCTCCCGGCCAGACGGTTGACGAGGAAGGCAACGTCTTCGGCGATCCGCCTGACACGACTACGCTTTCGTTTTGGGTGTCTGGTCTTGCGTCTCCGTTCGTTTCCTTCGGGGAGCGCGCAGAAACGTATTTGAAGGCGCTTGCCTCGGGCGATAGTTCCAAAGTTCAAACCGCCGTTAACGCGGGTTTCGGCGAGGTGTTCACACCGGGCGGCGGCGATGTGCCGGAATGGGAAGAAGTTGCGAGGCTCAAGGCCCCATATCTTCCCCGGACATTGCCGGATCAAACCATTTTCTTGACGGCCGGTGTCGACGTCCAGAAAAACCGCCTTCCGTTCGTTATTCGAGCATGGGGGCCGCGCGCGACCTCTTGGCTTGTCGATAGCGGCGACCTTTGGGGCGAAACATCGCAGCAAGACGTTTGGGACGATCTTGCCGAACTCCTAACGCAGCCGATCGACGGCCTGCCGATAAGGCTCGCATTCGTCGACAGCGGCTTCCGGCCCGGCAAGAAATTCGCCGTGCCGGAACATCGCGTCTATGAGTTTGCAAGGCGGTTCCCGCGTTTCGTCTTCCCGACCAAGGGACGACGCACACAGTCAAAGCCGATCATTCAGTCGAAAATCGAGGTCAAATCAGACGGCAAGTCGGCCAAGTACGGCTTGACGCTGCACCTCCTCGATACGGACCATTGGAAAAGTTGGGTGCATGAGCGGCTTCGCTATCCTCATTTAACCGAGGACGGCAGGCCCGCACTTGGTGCGTGGTATCTCCACTCCCAAACCACGGACGACTATTGCCAGCAAATTGTAAGTGAAGCTCGCACAACTTCGCCCTCCGGCACGCCGGTATGGGTGCAGCGGTCGCGCGAAAACCACTTGCTTGACTGCGAGGCACTGGCCGCCGCCGCCGGTTACCAACTCAATGCGCACCGCCTCGGCCCGAATGCTCGACGACGTGACGACGACGATCGAGCGGAACCGCAAATCGCGGTTCCCGATGCAAATGGACAGCCGCAGGAAACGAAAGGGTCGAAGTTCGACCGCATCGCTTCAATCGCGGCTCGATTTAACGGGTTGTGATGATGAACGCACAAACGAAACCGCGCATTCGCGTCGGCACGGACGGGACCATTATGGGCGCTGTTCCGCAGACGTCACCACAGCATTCAGCCGAATATTTCCGTTCGCCGGGAAGTGGTGGCGCTGCGGCATTGTTCGCTTGGCGTCCTGCACTTCGGGACGCTCGGGACGACGTCGCGAAATCCTACATCGAGGCGGCCGCCCGCGCGATTGATGCCCTTCATAACTCCGGCTGGATTGCCGGGGCGATTGAACAGGCAGTCGCAAGCACCATCGGGACAGGGCTTCGACTTTCGCCTCGCCCGGATCGCATCGCCCTCGGTTGGGATGAAAAGCAAGCCAACGAGTGGACGAGTATAGTCGAACGCCGCTGGATACTGTGGAGCGAGAACCCGGTCGAATGCGACGCCGCAGGCAAGCACACGATGGGCGAGCTTACGGCAATGGAGCTTAAGACGTGGTACGCCTATGGCGAGGCGACGGGATTGCTCCCGTCCATCCGTCGAAGCATTTCGCAATCCAGAACAAAGGTTCAATTGGTTCTCCCGCACCGATTGGTGCAGGACACGGAACCGTTGTCCAAACTCTATCAGGGTGTGAGAACGGACGACTTCGGCTTTCCGCTCTCTTATCGCTTCATGCGCGACGGGGTGTTCCGGCACACCGTCGATATTTCCGCTCGCGATGGAGCGGGGCGACCGCAGGTTTTTCATATCTACCAAGGCGCACCGGGGCAAATTCGCGGCATAACGCCATTTGCTCCGATCCTCCGCGTTCTTCGTCAATATGACCAGCTTGCGGACGCCACCCTAACAGCATCGCTCATTCAGGCACTTTTCGCGGCAACCATCGAGAGCGAAGCGCCGACCGAAGCTCTATTGCAGGCTCTGCAAGACCCAACTGAACAGGACGGGGCCGACGGAAGCCCTGCCGAGAGCTTATTCGGGTTCAAGCAAGCTTGGTACAATCAGACGAAAATTGACCTCGGGGTCGGCGGCCGTATCGCCCACCTGTTCCCGGGCGAAAGTCTCAAAATGAACCGTTCGGAACACCCGAACGACACCTACGAGGCTTTCACCAAGTTTCTCCTGCGGGAAATCGCGGCTTGCCTCGGCATGACCGTGGAAACTCTCACGGGAGATTACACCGGAGCGACATACTCGTCGGTGCGCATGTCCACGGCGGAAAAATGGCCCATCACGCTTTCGCGGCGGGCATATATCTGCGGCCGTTTCTTACAGCATGTCTATGAGGCATGGCTTGAGGAAGAAATTGAACGAGGAACAATCCCCTTCCCCGGTGGACCGCGCGCATTTCGCGCGCAACGGGCCGAAGCCTGTTCCGCAGACTGGCGCGGGCCACCCAAGCCACAAGCTGACGACCTCAAATCGGCCAAAGCGCACGAGATTTACCAACGGCTCGGCGTCGTAAGCGATGAAATGATCTGCAACGACATGGGTGCGGATTGGGAAGACGTTTACGATCAACGTGCACGAGAGCAGAAGAAGCGGAAAGAGCTTGGCCTCCCCGAAGTGGGGCCTATCGTTCCCGATCCCGTCGGCGACAAACTCGTAATTGAGGATGAAAAATAATGGTCGAAAAAATCGGACCTGTCGCCATTGATTGGGATGATCCATGCGCGAGAGCAAAAGCACTTCGGCAAGCCTATTTTGACAGGCTTGCCGGAGGCACCGCCCAACGGGTGCGCTTCCGACACGGCGATAACGAACAGGAGGTTCAAACTTCTGTTCTGCAAGGCAACCTCGCGTTGCTGCGGCAAGAAATGCAAAGGGCGGAGGATGAATGCCGCGAGCTTAACGGCCTTCGACCTTTGAACCGTCGTTTCGCAATTGTCGGCGGCTCTCGTCGCCGTTAAATCCAAAGGAAAAATCATCATGCCAGCAACGCGCGCTCTCCGGGCAGCGCTTGCGGAGCCGTGGGCGATCACAGCCGAAGGGCTGGAACTCGTCCTCTCCGTTGCCGCCCGCGAAAATGACGTCTCGATAGAGGCTCTTGAAGCCTACCGCGCCGAGCATGTCCCGACCGCAGAAAGACTAACTCGACGTGGTGCGGTCGCAATTCTTGATGTTCGAGGCCCACTTGTCAGCCGGGCAAACCTTTTTACGGCCATATCCGGCGCGACCTCCTACGACGTCTTGCGGCGTGATCTTCAAGCGTCGCTCGACGACCCGTCGATCCGCGCGATTGTCATGTCTTACGACACGCCCGGCGGATCGGTGACGAATGTCGACGAGTTGGCGAAGGCCGTTCGCGCAGGAAAGGCGATTAAGCCGATTGTCGCTTACGTCGGCGGTGCTGCGGCCTCGGCTGGCTACTGGCTTGCCTCGCAGTCAACGGAAATCGTGATCGCCGATACTGCTTTGCTCGGTTCGATCGGCGTCCGCGCGGCCTTGCAGGACACCAGCAAAAAGGACGCCGAGGCCGGACGTATCGAATTCATTTCCTCGCAATCCCCCGGGAAGCGAACGGACCTCTCAACAGACGAAGGGCGAGCGCGCATTCAGCGCACGATTGATGCGCTCGCCGAAGTTTTTATAGCCACGGTCGCGGACGGCCGAGGCGTAAAGCCCGACGACGTGATTGCCAAGTTTGGCGGCGGAGACGTGCTTATCGGATCGGCCGCTGTTGCGGCCGGAATGGCTGATCGCATCGGCAATTTCGAGGCGGTCATCAAAGAACTGGACGGGCGATCCCCTTCCACAACCTCCAAGTTTAGGAGCACTACCATGAATGAACAAATGATCGCTCGCGCGGAACACGATGCCGCCGTAGCAGCCGCCCGAACCGAAGGCCAGACGGTCGGAGAAAAGGCGGGAGCGACCGCAGAGCGGACCCGCATTCAGGCCATTCTCAACCTGCCGGAAGCCAAAGGCCGCGAAACCTCGGCAATGCACCTTGCATTTACGACGGACCTTTCGGCGGAAACGGCTAAAGGCGTGCTGTCAGGGCTGGAAGCTGCAAAGCCGGAACCTGAAAACGACGCCGATATCGACGGGCAGCGTTCACATGAGGCCGTCGGCGGCCTCGTAGTGTTTGACCCCAAGGCCGACAAACAGCCGAACAAGGCGGAAAAGACTAAAGCCGCGTGGGGAGAAGTCACAAGCAAGCTCAACGCCCGCATGTGATCGCGGGGCGCTTTCAAGCGCCCTCCCACATTTCCCAAAATCGTTTTCATTGGAGATTGAACAATGTCGAAAGTGTTCATCGAACCCCGCCACGCGGGCGAATTTATCTTGAGCGAGGCGAACGGCCACCGCTCGCGCGAAAACGTGACAGTCGCTGCAGAGCAGGCCATTGAGGCAGGAACGATCTTGGCGTTCCTCGCAATGGCGACCGGCGTAACCGCAACGGTTGCCGCAGGTGCCGAAAATGCCGGTAACGGCACGCTGACGATGGCGGGCACCCCTGTTTCGTCCAAGGCCAAGAATGGCACCTATGTCGTGATCGCGACTTCGGACACAGCCTTTGCAGTCGAGGACCCGAAAGGCGTCAACATCGGCAATGCCACGGTAGGCACCGCCTTCAATAAGGAGGTCAAGTTCACTATCGCGGCCGGTGGTACTGCATTTGCCGCAGGTGACCGCTTTGAGGTGATCGTCGGCGTTGAGGCCGGGGATTATCAGGCAGTTGCCTACAATCCGGACGGGGACGACGGTAGTGAAAAGCCCGCCGCCATCGCGATCTATCCGGCCCTCACTGGCGAGGGTGAAACTGTCAAGATTGCGGCGCTCCGCCGTGACGCCGAGGTGAATAATCATTGCCTCGCTTGGCCGGAGGAGATTGTAGCGGAGAAAAAGGCTGCGGCAATTTCCGCGCTCGCCGCCCTTGGCATCATCGTTCGCTAACGCCTCCTGCCGCAGCAACGCACCACACTTCGAAAATTTGGAGACAACTTAAATGTTGGATATTTTTAACGACGCGGCGTTTTCGACCACGAGCTTGACTGACGTTATCAACGAACTGAAATTTGTGCCCGGTCGCATCGGCGAAATGGGCCTGTTTGGGGTCGAAAGCGTCGATACGACAACGATCGCCATCGAGAAGAAGGGCGATATTCTGGTTATCGTCCCGCCAACTCCTCGCGGTGGACCGGGCACGACGATCGCCAAGGAAAAGCGCGACCTTCGCTCGCTGATCGTTCCGCACTTCGAAATCAATGACGCGATTTATGCGGAAGAAGTGCAGAACATCCGCGCTTTCGGCCAAGAGCGCGCATTGATGACTGTCATGCAAAAGGTTGGACAACGACAGGTAACGCACGTCAATAGCATGGCAGCGACCGAAGAATTCGCGCGCATGGGGGCCGTACAGGGCATCGTAACTTATGCCGACGGTTCAACATTGAACCTGTTTACCGAGTTCGGTGTTCAGCAGTCGGCTGCAATCGATTTCGATCTCGATGCAGCGAACCCGGGAGAAGGCATTCTTCGCAAGAAATGTGCGTCCGTCGTTCGTCGATCGGCCGATAGTCTTGGCGGTGTCCCGTTCACTGGAATACATGCTTTTGTGGGGGACAACTTCTTCGATGACCTCCTATCGCATCGTGAAGTTCGCGAGACTTATAAAGGCTGGTCTGAAGCGCAAATCCTGCGCGACGGTTATGTCGGCCCGAACCGTTCAAGCTACGGCATTTTTGAGTTCGGCGGCATCGTTTGGGAAAACTATCGCGGCTCTGTAGGTTCTACGACCTTTATCGATGCCGATAGCTGTCACCTGTTCCCGGTTGGTGTACCTGGCTTGTTCAAAACAGCCTACGCACCTGCGGATTACGAAGATACCGTCAATACGATGGGGCAGCGTCTCTATAACCGACAGTACGCAATGCCTACCGGCAAGGGGCGTCATCTGGATACGCAGATGAACGCGCTCCAATACTGTACCCGTCCGAAGGTGCTCTTGAAGGGCAAGCGGACCTAACCGCTATGCGCCCCAACAGCATCGCAGCGCGCACCGCCTTACGGGCGGTGCAGCGTGAGCTTGGGGAATTTGTTCGGGTCGTACCTCGCATTCAAAGCGATTATAGCGAACCCTCTCCCGATCCCGACCGTCGAATTGTAGACGTTTTCGTCGTCGTTTCATTGACGCCGGAAACCGCACCTTTTGACGGATCGCGGCGCGGCACGAAGATCAACACTTCAACGCGTCTTTCACAGCGTGAGGCGGCCATTTGGTTCGATCCTACGATCTATGAAGCGTTGAAATACGAGCTTCGCGAAGGCGACCAAATTCTCCTAATCGAGCGGCCGAATGAGCCGCCCTACGAAGTATCCCGCGCGCCGGAAAGTTCCGACCGTGGCGACGTTATCGTCTCTCTTGTACTGGATGGAAACAAATGAGCCTCGTAGCCCTCGTTATCCGTATCGCCACGGTTCGCGCATTACGTGGGCGCACCTTTGCCGAGGAATTGGTTTTCGACAGCAAGATAAATCCGGTCAACCTTGTCGCTAAAGACGAGCAACGGAACGTAATTGTCGTCACGACCGACGACGACAACGTCGACATAACGGGGCGCGACCTGCGCGCGGGCGACCATAAACTTGAACTAGTGATCGAGACGGCGGTTACGCAAAAGGCTTCCGTCAATGTCGCTGACGGCGAGACGACGGAAGTCGTGACTATCCCGGCGACAGACGCCGGTCTTGAAACGACTGTCGGAATTATCGGCTACCAGATTGCAAAAGCCCTATCCGCCGATGGTGGTTTTTGGGGCGACATTTGGCGAACTCTCGTCCCGAAGGTTCATTCGATTTCAAGCCGACGTGGCGCGGACGATGCAAACGGCGTCAGATACGCCGCCCGCCAGTTTATCTATGTGATTGACCATATTAACGAGCCAACGCCGGGCGAAAAGCCCTCGGGCGTATGGGTGAAAGTGCTCGACGCCATGAAAGCCGACCCGGATTTAGCGAAGCTCGCCAAGATCATAGAAGCGGAGATTTCAGGCGGCGACTATCTGCCTTGGGAAATCGCGCGCGGACAGCTTGGCCTTGCGAACGACGAGACGGATATCATCGGCAGCAAGCCCGTTGGAATAGCCGAGATTGTTCCTCTCGCCGCCGTTGATATGTCAGACGACTTTACAGTCGACGAGCAAAAGGCCGTCGAAGTCGACGGGCCGGAGGAGCTACAATGAGATTGGATAAGCTCCTCGTCGAAGTGCTACGACGGACTGCAGAAATAGAGCGGCGCTTCGACGGCATGGTCAAGCAAGGCCCGGTCGCGGAAGTTGATCCAAAATCGGGGACGGTTCGCGTTCGCCTTGGCGGAAGCGACAAAGAGCCGATGCTCTCGCCTCCCATCCCATATGCGCAAATTGCAGGCGGCTTGAAGGTTCACGCGCCGCCCACAGTCGGCCAGCAAATGACAGTCCTAAGCGGATCGGGCGACTTTCGGCAAGGGCTTGCCGTCCCGATGACGTGGAGCGACGCGAACAAATCGCCGAGCGAAAAGGGAAGCGAAAACGTGCTGACTTTCGGCGATGCGCGGATCGAACTTCGCGGCGACGAGCTGTTGCTCACAATCGGCGGTTTTTCCGTTTCGTTCAAAGCATCCGGGGCAACGTTTTCCGTCGGAGGCGTCACGCATCAAATTTCAGCCAGCGGTTTGACCACCACTGGCGGAAAGATCGAGCACGACGAAAAGAATATCGGTTCCGACCACATTCACGGCGGGGTTGAGCGAGGCGGGGCAAGAACTAGCGGCCCGGCCAACTAGGAGAAACACCGATGAAAAGAACTTACCTCGTTACCGAACGTGCGGGCGAATGGGTTGCCGGGCAGCGAAGGCCCGAAGACGGAAAGCTCAATCTTTCCGACGATCAAGCTGCCTACGAACTTGCGCTCGGTACAATCGAGCTTGCACCGCCTGACACCGGGCCAGAACCAAAGAAGCAACGGCGGAAAGTCGGGAAGTAGCCGGAGGAACTACCATGTCGCTTAACTCTGCCCTTGGCATCGATATCGATCGCCAAACCGGGGAAGTCATCGAAGGTTGGGCGCATGTCGAGCAATGCATCGGTGATTTTCTTTCCACGTTCTTCGGTGAGCGCGTCATGCGTGAATGGTATGGCTCGATCGTCCCGCCATTGATGGGCGAAAATCTCACCACTGAAACGATTGTTCGGTTCTTTGCTGCGGTGACGTCAGCAATCGACCAGTGGGAGCCTCGCTTCAAGATCGCGAGGATTACGCCGCTCTCCGTAAACCGGAGCGGCGAGTTCCAAGTTCGTATTGAGGGCGACTATCGCCCCCTCGCGCTGATCGGCATTTTCTCGTCGGGCAGCCCGAAGCATTTAACCATTAGTGGGGCCGTGGGCCGGGGGCTTGTTTTGATATGACAATCAATCTCGAAAGTTACCCGTCGCCGGACGTGATCGAACCGATTGAGTTCGAGCAAATACTTGCCGACATGCAGGATGAGCTAATTCGTTTGTTTCCTGCAATCGAACCTACGCTCGCGCTGGAAAGCGCGCTTTCAAATAAGTTGCTGCAAGTTGCGGCATTCCGGGAAATCCTTGTCCGTGCTCGCGTCAATGATGCAGCCCGGGCAAACCTCTTGGCGTTTGCAACGGGTGCGGACCTTGAACACCTTGCGGCGTTCTATGATGTCGAGAAATTGGAAGGGGAAGACGACGAGGCTTTCCGCAGCCGGACAATTCTCGCCATCCAAGCCCGTTCACCTGCGGGGGGTGCGAACTGGTATAAAGCGGCGGCCAGACGTGCCGACGTTCGTATCCGGGACGTTGCCGTCTATCGTGAGGATTTCTGGCCGATTATTCACGTCGCCATTCTATCCCGCGAAAACGACGGCATTCCCGATGCTGTTATGCTTGACGCGGTTCGGACGATCGTCACGAGCGACGACGTACGGCCGTTAAACGATACGGTTGTCGTCGAAGCGGCTGTCCAGAACCGGACGGACATTGAGGCGAATGTTTGGCTACTTCCGTCGGCTCCGCTCGCGGATTTGACGCCGCTTCAAGATGCTCTGCGGAAGGCTTGGACAACGGAAACCGGGATCGGCTTCGACCTCGTGCCGTCTTGGGTTGAGGCGCGCTTGCATATGGCAGGCGTCCAGCGTGTGGAAATGCTTAGTCCGAGCGCCCCTCTCGTCGCAGCGCCCGGCACTGCAATCGCCATAGGCGAGATAAAACTCAACTACATGGGGCGCGATTACTGATGATCGAACGTATCGCATTGCTTCCGGGCAATGCGACGGCGCTGGAAAAGGCATTCTCGGAGGCTCTTGACCGAACCCCGGAACTGTCGCCCGGCATCGTCGAATTGCGCGGGTTCAAGTTTCATCCGATCGACAGTGTTATTCCGTATCTCGTCGCGGAGTATGGCTTGTCAGAGGTCGCCGAGTTCCTCCCCAACCTGCGGGACGTCATTCGCGAAGGTATCCAATGGCAGCGAATTATTGGAACGCCCGCAGCGATCCACAAGGCATTACGCTGGATAAATCACGATGGTGATATCGAGGAGTTTCCGGCGACGGCGCGCAAATGGTGGTGGTTTCAAGTCCACCTCCCGTTTGAACCGACCAACACTCAATTCTTGCGGCCGACAACGCAACTTGTTCAATCTTCGAAGCCCTTACGCTCAGAATTCGCCCGGCTAACCGCAGGGTGGGACGTCCGCGCATTTCGATTGAACGAGCACCGCCTAAACGGCGGAGCCGGGTTGAACACTTGGTCCGGCACTCGCAAGGAACCCGGCGGGCCTGTGGTTTCAATTCGCGTCAATCACCGCAAGCAAGTCATCGTCCCGACGGGCGGGCGCGTCGACGTCAAAGAGGTCCAACACATTGAGATGGTTCGAACCGTCAAATCGATCATTCCAGTGAACCAGCTTTCGGCGCGTTTCGCATCGCTGGCGGCGGTTCGGGTCGAGTACCGCAACCGCGCAACGGTCGCATTCCAGAATGCGCCGTTTGTTCATCAACCTTTCGGTGCTCCGGTGCCGCGTGTCCAAACAGGATTAGAATAAATGGCTGTCTTTACCCAAGACGGGCGCGTCGCATTGGCGAAAGCGCTCTACGACATGACGCTCTTTCTCGCCGTCGGCGAGGGCCTGCCGGAATGGGACGACCAGCCCCGCCCGACAACGCCCGAAGAACAAGCGGCTCAAGATGCCGCATGGTCAATCCTGACCAGCCTCGAAAATGCAGTAGGCATGACGAGAACCCGCGACAAATATTTCGTAGTGCCCGATCCCAATGGCGAAATTGTCATGGCAGACGGCGCGAAGTTTTCCCAAAGCTCCGAACCGACCGGGTTCATCTTCATCCGGTTTCAACTCGACCTCGACGACGCCAGCACAAACACGTTGCGGGAAACAGGCATGTATGTCGGCACAAAATTGGCCGAGAGCGTGCCCGCCGGGGAGATGTATATCCCCGTCGCCAATGTCGTCGATCTTGGGAAAATGATCGAGGTCGATCGCTTCTCGCCAATCATTCGCGATGGCTCGATCGGCCAGACATTCACTTTCGTTCTGACAATGTGAGGTGCCATGAGCAGCATCATTAAGCGCGCCGGTTACGGCGATCGATTTGATCGTGCGTTACGTCGCCACGCAATCGCGTTTCAGGACGTCGGCCGCGACAAAAAGGGCATCTACCTTCAATCGACTGACTTGAATGAAATGCAGTCGATGAACATCGACCACATGCGGCGCGGGTTTGATTATATCCTTCAAGACGGTCGCGTCATGGATGGTCAAGACCCCGTCGTCGAAATCGAAGACGACGACCACATTCGCGTGCGGCTCCCTGCCTGCCCGATCTATATCGAAGGTATCGTCCACGACGTGCCTGCGGCGACCTTTGTTCTTCCCAACAAGGGCGACCTGACTATCGGTGTGAGGAGCACTCAAGTCCTCATAACAGACGTGGTCGACGTCGATTTGAAAGGTTCGATCCCCGGCACAGAAGCCTATATGGAGGAAGGTCCAAGCCGCATCGAAATCACGGTGATTTGGGGTCATTCGCAGGACGGCGATCCCTCCCCGCTGGTTTCGGTATATCAGGTTCGAGACGGTGTTATCCTCACGACTTCAACCAACATCGACTTTTCGGAAATCTACAAGGCCATTGAAGGCTATTCGCGCGAGAGCAACGGCTCTTATGTCTTCAACGGCTTCCTGATTACTGCGCTCGGCCCGAAGCCGGACGGAAAGCAGGGGTTCTCCGTTTCAGAAGGAACGGCCTATGTGAACGGCCGCCGCATCGTGCGGCGACAATCATATCCGTTTGATGTTGAGGAAAAGCCGGACCTTCGCAACGTCGACGCCGAGCCGCACCCGTTTACCGAGGCGACCGGCGGAACGCAGACGTTCAAGGTGTCCAAGGCACCGATTTCGAGCGTTCGTCGGGTAACAGTGGAAAAGGAGGTCACTGAAAGCGTCCTTCACGGGCCTTATTCCGGTGTCGTCGATCCGCTGGAACACCCGTCGGTCACTGCGATCCTTGAAATCAAACAGGGCAGTACGGTCTATACCTCGCCCGCAAGCTGGTTGCTTTCGCAGGGTCAAATTGACTGGTCGCCGTCCGGCGCGGAACCCGCGCCCGGAACGACCTACACGGTCAAATATCGGTACAACGAGAATATCCAGCCGGACGAGGTCACCCGCGACAGCGTCACGGTGACCGGGGCGGCCAAGGATACGAACGTTCTTATCGACTATGCATACAAGCTGCCTCGCATAGACGCTGTTTGCATGGATATGACCGGGTCAATGGTTTACGTGACGGGCACTTCTGCGGTGTCTCGCCCGCGCCCTCCGATTGTATCGGACAGCATGATCGAACTCGCCCGGATTTCGAACGATTGGGGTCAAAAGCCCCTCGTCGAGGTTACCGGCGTCCGGAATGTGCCTTACAGCGAAATTCAGGACATTCGAACGATGTTGCTCGACGTGTACGACCTCGTTGCGCAGGAACGTCTTAAGAACGACGTCTCCGCTCGCGATGTTGGCGCAAAGCGTGGCCTGTTCGTCGATCCGCTTCGCAATGACGCCATGCGCGATCAAGGCATCGCACAGACGGCGGCCGTTTTCGGCGGCAAGATGACCTTGCCGATCTACGCTCGCATGCATGAATTTCCGGCATTCGTTGGTATCCGTCATCTGGATTTCTCCGAAGTCGCCGTCATTCGCCAGCCACGGCGAAGCAAGGCGATGAAGATCAACCCCTATCAGACATTCACTCCGATGCCAGGGCGCGCGAGCGTTGAGCCTTCAACCGACATTTGGACCGATAAGCAAACCGTTTGGACGTCACCGGAAACACAGGCTTTTGAAGCTGGCGAAGGTGAATTCATTAGCGGTATCTCGCTTGAGCAAAGGGTCGAGAAAGTCAGCGAGCGCGTAGTCAACGCCGAATTCATTCGGCAGCGGGACGTTAACTTCCGGCTGGAAGGCTTCATCGAAAATGAAACTTTGGTGCTCGTCGAGTTCGATGGCGTGCCCGTCGTGCCTACCGTGTCGGGGCCTGCCGACGAGGACGGTGTAATTTCGGGGCATTTCACCACGCCGCCGAACATTCCGGCCGGTTCGAAGTCCATTTACTTTGAAGGCTCTGTCGGAACGGAAGCTGGCTGCACCTACGTCGGACGCGGTTCGATCACGGTTGAGGAGTATCGCCTTACGTCGTCGCTCGAAACAACGACGGATACGATGCCCCAACCCGTCGTCAATAACACCGTCATCAATAACGTGACGAACGTCACCAACGTGACGAATGTTGCGGCGAATAACTCGACGCCGATCCGCAGAGAGGGCGGAAGCGATGGCGGCGGCGGGCACGATCCGCTTGCACAGACTTTTACGCTCGCTCAATCGTGGTGCCTCTCGGGCATCCGACTGATGTGCGCAAAAGTGGGATCGCGAAGCAACTCGATTGCGGTACAGCTTCGAACGGTTGAGGTCGGCATGCCGACGCAAACCGTTCTTGCCGAAGCGTTCGTTCCCGGTACTGATCTTGTCGAAGGCGAAGTCTTTACAGCACGTTTCAACTTCCCGGTTTTCATCCAAGGTGGCCGGGAATTTTCATTCGTGGCGCTAACGGACGACGCGGAGCATGCGTTGTTTGTGGCCGAGATTGGCAAGATCGACCTCGACACGAACGCGGTCATTTCGGAGCAACCGTTTACCGTCGGAGTACTGCTTTCATCGTCGAACGCTTCGACTTGGACCGTTCACAACGAGGCTGACCTCTGGTTTGAAATGCTCGGCTGTCGCTTTGACCCTGTCGAGCGGGTTGTCCCAATTGGCACGTTCAAGGCGAACAAAATGTCTGACGTGATTATTCGTGCTGGCGTCGAATACCCCGACCCTTCGGTCGATATCTCGATCCGGCTCCGCCGACCAAGCGGCGAAGTAATCACTTCGGCACCCTCGCAGACGATCCGGTTCGACGAGTATATCCAGAATGAGGATATTCAAGTCGAGGCAGTCTTGCGCGGAACCGAACGCATAACGCCGTTCTTGTTCCCCGATATCCAGATTATCGAGGGCGAGTTACAGACCACCGCGAACTATGCAACGCGAGCAATAGACGCTGCCGACACAAACAAAGTGTTGGTGACGCTCGACGCCCGCTTGCCTGCCGGTTCCTCCGCGACGGTCCAAATTGGAATGCCGGGCAATTACCCGAACATTCCGGTTTCGAGTGCAACCCAACTCGGCGACGGCCTCGTCGAGCAAACCTTTATTCGATCCGCCTACCCGGCGGCCCTCCTCGATGCGCGCACGTTGATTACGATTACCGGCACGCCAGCGGCGCGGCCGGAGTTGTCGGCGGTTCGCATGCTACTTTCAAAGGTGTGATAAATGGCCAACACGGCAAACTACAATTGGCCTTTGCCGTCTCCATCCGGCATTCAGATAAATGAGGTCGCAATTTTAGCGACCTCATTCACGGCGATCGATGCCAAGATCAAGGCATTCGAGACTTCGTTTAGCAATCACAAGCACAAATTCGCCGAGCTGGAAGAAAAACCGACAACGCTCGGCGGCTACGGGATCACGGACGGCATGACCGCCGACGAGGTTGCGCAGGCAATCAAAACGGCGGTTGACGACCTTATCAATGGTTCCGGGTCTGCGCTCGATACGCTAAAAGAGCTTGCCGACGCGCTCGGCAATGACCCGGAGTTTGCGACCACCGTCGGCAACGCCTTGGGCGTCCGCGTCCGGGTTGACGCTGCGCAGTCCTTTAGCTTAGCCGAAAAAGCGCAAGGCCGTTCCAATATCGATGCGCTCGGAATGGTCGACAAGGGAAAGGCGGACGGGGTTGCCAGCCTCGACAGCACCGGCAAGGTGCCTGCCGCTCAACTGCCAGCCCTGACAACGACAGCCACCGTTGGTGCCGCATTAGCCGGCGCTAATGGCAAGGCAACGCCTGATGATGGCGACTTTTTCGCCGGGGTGCTCGCTGGCGGTTCGACCCCGTTCAAAACGACATGGGGCAACATCAAAACTGCCATTACGGCTCTCGTGAACGCCATCGTTTCGGGAAACATGGCAGGGCGCGCATACCCAAGAAAGGTTGGCGGCGGCGTTGCCAACTTTAACTGGAGCGGCCAAGGCGGGCAGCCTACTTGGGTTTGGGGCGGCAGCGGCGCAGATGGTGACGCTGGCAATTATTTTGTTTGGAACCCCGCAAACTTTAGCGTGAATTACGCAAATTCTGCGGGCACAGCCGGAAACGTGGGGGGATGGACCGCGCAGGCGATCATAAATCAAATTGAAAGCCGCGCGGCTGCCTTCGCCGACGACCGAAAGAATGGGTGCGTAACCGACACTCGCTTTGCCGGATATGTGTCAAACGTAATGGCAAAGGACACAACTTGGAGTGCGCCAAGCGGATATGTCTTCACGGCAGCGGGACGTAATAGCGGTGATCAGTATACGTTCTATGCGCGTCAATTACAGGTCCACATTCCCTATCAGGGATGGCGGGCCTTTGGAGGTTTCTAATGAAGAACTTCGGCAAAATGGTTGCCTCGCGAGAAGTTATCGACATTCCCGGCGAACAGATAGGTGTGAATGAAGAAGGGGAGCCAGTTTTCGCCCCCGATCAGAAGCAACCCGTATTGATTTTCCGGGATGTCAACGGCGCGGACTGGTTCGACTTAGCGAAAGAATATCCGCACGCGTTTTATATCGCTCTCGACGATGAGAACCGCATTATCTCGATGACGGATGACTATCAGCATTCACAGATTGCTGACTACAATCTTGTGGGGATTGATAATGATTTCGGTTTTACGTTCGGCCCCGGTGGAACAGTCTATGGAGCAACTTGGACAGGCTCCGAAATCATATCTCCGGCATCTGATACGGTGCCGGACGAAATAAGCCGTCGTCAATTCTTCCAGCAACTAGCGGTCGCAGGAATTATTACGAACGCGGAAGCCCTCGCAGCCATGAAATCGGGGGCGGTCCCGCAGGCTTTGCAAGCGATCATCGATGCGTTGCCGACTGAACAAGATCGGTTTAACGCCGAAATGCTTGTAATCGGCGCGGATACTTTCAACCGCTTGCATGCCCTCACTGAAACGGTCCGTCTGGCAATGCAGTGGACCGAAGAACAGCGGGATAGTTTTTGGCTGGAAGCTTCTAAGCTTTAGTCGAATAGGGTCTGTTTTCGATTGAAATGTGAAGTGGCCGCAGTTATTTAAGCTTTGCTTATTGGGGGCTTTCATGGACGGGTCAAACTTCGCATCGGCGTTGCCCATTGTTATGGCAGCGTCGGACGAGCATTACTTTCGAAAACATGCGGTTGGTTTTGCAAAATCGGCGCTTGCGGCGGGTCACAATGTTCATTTGGTTGTCTCACCTGCACCGGGGCCGGGGCTTCCGAAGCGTGCAAGGCAGATAGAAAAGGACGTCGTTACGCCTTTTCTTGCTCGATTTGCAGCATCTGAAATTGCCCGCTTGGTTGTTGAAGTGGTCGAGAACCCTCGCGCTACAGCAGAAATGACAGACAACGAGGCCGTGGTTTTTTATCAATCGCTGCGTTTCTTCTATCTTCCGTCACTTCTTCGGAACTACTGCCGACCGATTGTTGTCCTCGACATTGACAGTTTGGTCATGCAACCAATTCCTGTCAGACGTGACGCCGAAGTGGGGCTATACCTCCGGCTTGGCTATCAGAAGGGAAAGACTGACTTCGAACGCGAAGGAATGCAGGTTCTCGGAGCAATGGTCTATGCCGATCCGAAGGGCGCGTCGTTCTTTGATGAAGTTGGCGAATATCTCGACCGTAATCAAAGACGTTACTACGTTGACCAACACGCGCTTTATCGCACGTACTTGGCTAATGAAGATGTGCGAATTTTTGACATCGCCGAAACAGGCTGGCTCGACTGGACCTTCAAACCCGGCGCGACGGTCTGGACTGCGAAAGGCAAGAAGAAGCGCAGAAATCTAACCTACGTGCGCGAACGATTGCGACTAGAAGGGCGTGGCGTTCTGGCCTCCGCCATTGTCTTGACGGGATACGCTCTTGGGTTGATCCGCACGTAGAAAAAGAGCCGCTTCCGGGCGGCTTTTCTGTTTCCAACGACCGCCCTTGAGGCGGTTTTTTTTTATGCCCGAAAGCCCGGCCATCGCGCCGGGCTTTTTTGTTTTTGCATTGCTCACAAAGGAGACTTGAGCATGAGCGATCCAACTTTCGGCCTGTCGATTACTCGCGTCGATAATGAGCCACGGCCCGCAATTCTAACCGACATGTCGATTGTCGGGCTGGTCTACACCGCGCCCGACGCCGATCCGGCCGCCTTCCCTCTTAACCGCGTCGTGCAGTTCTATTCTGATGACGTGGCCATGCTGGCGAAGATGGGCAAGACGGGCACCGGCCCGATTGCTGTTGAGCTTATCAATCAGCAGCTTGGCGAGTTTCAGGCCTCGGCGACTATCGTCGGCGTTCGCGTCGAAGAAGGGGCGGACGTTACAGAAACGATCGTCAATCTGCGCGGTGATATCAACAGCCG
The DNA here is from genome assembly GCF_008932295.1 of Brucella tritici. GTDB lineage: Bacteria > Pseudomonadota > Alphaproteobacteria > Rhizobiales > Rhizobiaceae > Brucella > Brucella tritici. The sequence continues at coordinate 48,192 of NZ_WBWA01000002.1, forward strand.
TACCGGTATGTACGCGCTCCTTAACGCAGGCGCGGAGCTTGGCCTAACGCCACGCCTTATCTGTGTTCCCGGGTACACGCCGCAGTCGACCGGCATCGTCAGCGGCGTGACAGTCGGCGCGGCAGGAACCGGCTATGTCGTGGGTGATGCTGTTACCGCGACGGACGGCGGCGGAAGTGGCTTCATTGCCGAAGTCTCCGCGATCGGTGTAGGCGGCGCAATTACAGCCGTCACCATCACCGACGGCGGGGCAGGCTACACCTCGCCTCCAACGCTGGCAGTGACTTCGACCGCAGGCGAAAACGCCGCCCTCATGGCAACCGTCGATACGGCGAGCAACGCGATTATTGCGGGCCTGCCGACGCTTCTCGACCGGCTTCTTGCCGTGGCGGTCGTTGACGGGCCATCGACTAATCAGGCGGCAGCCTTTGCTTGGCGCGAGAGCATCCAGTCGGAACGCATCATTCCGGTTGATAGCGGCGTCAAATACATGAACGACGAAGGCGAGGTCGTCGTCGTTCCCGCCTCGCCTGCAATCATCGGAGTTGCGGTTCGCCGGGATCACGAGTTCCAAGGGCGGCCGTTCCATTCGTGGGCCAACCAGCCGATTTACGGGATCGTCGGGCCGTCGCGTCCGATTGAGTTCTCGATCCTCGACGGGGCGACGGAAGGTCAACAGCTTTTGGCGAAGAACATCGGCGTTATCGTCCGGGGCGAAAGTTCCGACGGCGCTATCGCCGACGGCGGATATGTCTATGTCGGCACGGACACTTGTTCGGAAGATACGCTTTGGCGTTTCTACAATCAGGTGCGCGGCCGCGATTACATCCACCTGATGTTTATCAAGACGCTTCGCTATTTCCTCGGCCGTCGCAACATCGATCGCGGGACTATCGAAGACATTCTCGCGACGATGAAGGGCGGACTTCGCGACATTCAGGCTACCGGCGACCTCCTCGGCTTCCGCGTCGGCTTCAATAAGAACGCGAACAGCCCGGAACAGCTTCGCCTTGGTCGCTTCACTGTGGCGTTTCAGGCCGAAGAGCCGCCCGTCCTTCGTTACATCGGCATTCAGTCGGCGCGCTATCGCCCGGCGCTCGATGCCCTCCTCGACGACCTGCTTACGAGCCTCGACGTCGCAGCTTAACCCGGTTCGCGCGGCGGCTTAGGCCGCCGTTGCTCCCTCTTGTTCCTCGATTTCGGAGAAATCAATTATGTCGAACATTTACATCATGGAGGCTGCGAACCTTTTCGTCGGCGACCACGATCCGAAGAACTCGAAATTCCTCACTCTTGATGAGTTGAAGCTCCCCGACTTGCAGGAGACGCTTGTCGATCACACTCCCGGCGGTGGCAAGGTTGGCGTCGAGTTCGCCGTCGGCGTCCAAAAGCTTGAGCCAACGTTCAAACTCAAGGGTTGGGACGCGCCTCTCCTGCGTGACTTCGGCCTCGGAACGACAAAGCGGAAGGTTTTCACTGCCTACGGCGTCGTTCGAGACAAGAAGACGGGCGACGCACTGGAAGCAAAAGCAATCATGGAAGGACGTCTTTCCAAGGTTGCCCCCGAAGCCTTCAAGCGCGGCGAAACGATGGGACACGATTATTCCATCAATGAGGTGCTGCACTACGAGGTTTTCTTCGACGGCAAGGAAGAATTCTATTGGGACTTCTTCACGAACACGCTTCGGCAAGGTGGCGTCGATCCCGATCCGGACTTCAATAACATCCTCCGTATCAGCAACGGCGGTTAACCGCCGAATAGCTTCCCTCCCCGGCCCGCTCTCATGCGGGCCCTTTTTCTGTTTCAGGTTCCCAAATGACAAAGCACACGCTTCAATACCCGATCGAAATCAACGGCTCGACCGTGTCGTCGGTTACGATCCGCAGGCCGAAGGGCGGCGACATGGTCGTTATCGGTGACGACGTCGCTCACCTGATGCGCTTCTATTCGTCGAACGCGAAAGCCGCGCAAGAAATCAACACCGCTCAAGTCGCAGCGGAGCTTTCCGGTTCCGAGCCTGATTTCGACAAGATCGCATCGAAGATGACGCCGCCAGACAGCCGCGTCTATACGGCAATGGTTGCCATCGTCGGCCGTTTGACAGGGATCGGTGAAGCCGCCGAGGAACTGGACGTCGCCGACCTTCAAGATATCGCTGCGAAGGCGCTCAACACGGGGGAAGCTCCGGGGCGTGGGGCGGCGACGAATGGCGTCGAGCAATAGCTCTCGTTGCCAACGCTACCAACACGCCCCTGACGTTCTTTCTCGACCTGCCCGTCGGTGAACTGCTCGACTGGCTTGAAACTGCATCGAAACTACCCCCGAGGCGTATCTAAATGGCAAATCTTACTTCCGTTCTCACGGTTCGGCTGATCGATGCCGTTGCCGGTCCCGCTCGCGCGACCGCGAACTCAATTCGGGGCATCGGCAATGCCGTTGACAACACGAACGCGCGCCGCCTCGCCATTGGCGGGGCAGTCAGTACGATGGTTTCCGACGTTGGCAAGCAAACGCAAATCCTAAAGCGGAACCTTCACAGCATGACCACCGGGCTTTCAATGCCCGCTGGTTTCTTGACGTTCTTTGGCGCGCGCGCCGTTTATGACTTCGAAAAGACGTCGAACGCTCTGCAAGCTGTTACCGACATAACGGATGAACAGCGCAAATCTATTCAAAGCTACGCGAAGGAACTCAACGAGCTTTTTCCGGCCACGAATTCCGAAATCATGAAAGGTGCTTACGAACTCGGCCGAGCCGGGTTCAAGTATGACCAGATCATGGGTTCCATGAAGGGCATGCTTAACCTCGCGCTGGCTGGCGACATTGCGATCAAGGAAAGCTCCGATATCGCCACCAATATTCTGACCGCGATGCGCCTACCAATGAAGACGGTCGAGCAAGCTTCGGACAGCCTGACCCGCGTCAATGACGCCCTCGCCTATTCCGCTTCGAATTCGAACACTGACGTTCGAATGATGGGCGAAACATTCAAGTACGTCGGCCCGATGGCCGCCGCTGCGGGAATGTCAATTGAACAGGTTGCGGCCGCATCTATGGTCATGGCCCGTAACGGCATCCGAGCAAGCGAAGCCGGCGTCGCAATGCGATCCGCACTCGTCCGCATGGTCCGGCCGACGAAGCCGATGCTCCAAGCGCTAAGCCGCATGAACATCGATATTGATAAGTTCGTGAAAGGCGGCCGCCAGATTAGCGCGCAGGACGTCATATCGTCGCTTGCCGTCGACGGCATTGATGCGAGCTCGTTCTCGAAACAGATCGAGCAGGTTCTCAATGACCCGAGCCTTAATCAGTCATTGAGTAAGCTATCGGCCAAGCTTGCCGAAATCATCGGTGGCGACGGCACGGCCGTCGACAAGTCGAAGCTTGCCGAAACGATTACGGACGTTCTTACGGCCGCGGGTTCGGAAGTGGACTTTTTCGGCTTCATCCGCGCGCTTCGCGAAAAGGGTGCCGACCTTGGCGACATTGCCCGCATATTTGACGCTCGACAGGGTTCACGACTGATTACGCTTCTTGCGGGCGATCTCGATAAGGCCTTGTCCGACGTCGAGAAGAATTCGAAGGGCGCGACCGACCGCATGGCTAAAACGATGATGAAAGGCATCGTCGGGGATTGGGCCGAGTTCGAAGCGTCGGTCGAAAATCTATTTGTATCGATAGCGGAAAGTGGCGTCCTGAAAACCGCGTCCGAAGCTTTCAAGCTCGCCGCTGACGGGTTGAAGTCTCTCGCACAGTCGAACCCGAAGCTCCTCGAATTCGGAACTTACGCCCTCATGATTGCGGGTGTACTCGGGCCAATTGCCATCGTCGGCGGAGGCGTGATTTCATTCTTCACGTCCCTTCTCGCTATGCTCTTGCTCGTGACGAAGATCGGTCGTGGTGCGCTTGGGGTAGCCGGCGCTGCGATGGGTATCTCGGGGGCCGCTGGCGCAACCGGGGCTGGAGCGGCCGCCGCAGGCGCGGCGGCGGGCGCTGGCGCAGCGTCGAAGGGAAGCTCGCTTCTTGGAAAGGCTGCCAAGGGTGCCGGTATCATCGGCACGGCTTGGACGATAAAGGAAGTGCTCGACGCCGTGGACCCCGAGGGCAACCTTTGGGGCCTTACGAGCGGTATCGACGCGTGGATCGAAAGCAAGACCGGCATCAACCCGTCAAAGGTTGGCGGAAGCCAGCGTGTAGGGCCGGAAGCCACACCGGAAGAAGGCCGGGCGCATGACATTTCCGAATGGCAAGCACGCCAAGCGGAGATTGATGCCCGGCTTGCGCAAATCGAGAAAAACACTCACCCGGCAATGCGCGACATGCCGAACATCGAGCGGGACAACTTGCAGGCCGAGCGCTCAATGCTCGATCAGCAAATCAATGCGGCAATACCGCAGTCGCAACCTGCCGAGGCTGCGGCGGCCGCTAAACAAACGATGGACGGATACAACGCCGCACTATCGACCGAACTTTCGGCCGCCGAGGCGCAGATTGACGCGTTCATGGCGCGCATCAAACAGAAAATGGCGACGACCCTTAGCCCGGTGATTTCACCGCGCCTTGATACGTCGTCAATCTCGGGGCTTCACGCTGATATAGGGGTTGAATGATGCTTTTCCTTCTCGGCGCATTGTCATTCGAGATTTGGCCGCTCAATCCGACTGGCACCGATAGCGAGAACGGCGGCGACTATGTCGAGAAACCAGTAATGGGCCGACGCCCCCCACTGGAATTTGTCGGCGAAGCTACAGAGAGTTTTTCGTTCTCGGCCGTGCTGTTCCCTGAAAAACTTGGCGGCCTTGAAAAGCTCGACCAGCTTCACGCCATCCGAAAGAGCGGTATTCCTCAATACCTCATGCGAGGAGACGGAAAGCCGCTCGGTTGGTTCGGTGTAACGGCCGTAAAGGAGCAAGGGACGTATCTTTCGGCGAAGGGTGTCGGACAGCAAATCAACGTCGAAATTAGTTTGCTGCGGGGCGACCCTCCGCAAGACGCTGACTATTTCGCATCGGTTATAGGGATGCTGGAATGAGTTACCAAGGCAGCGCAGAAATGATCGTCGTCCAAGGGGAAGCTATCACGCTTCCCCTTCTTGTTTGGCGGCGATTTAAACGGCAACCCACCGGCTTTGTTGAGCGTGTTCTTGACTTGAACTCCGGCATTGCAGACCTCGGCCCCTTCCTCCCGGTCGGAACCGAAATTCTGTTTCCGATCGATGCGCCAGAATTGCAGACGAAGGACCGAGACACCGTTCATCTTTGGGATTGATCGCATGGCGACGAGCAAAAAAACCGAGTGCGTTGTCATTGTGGACGGACGCGACATTTCGAGCGCCCTTATGCCCCGGCTTCTCAATCTGAATATCTCGGATAAAGCCGGCGCTTCGAGTGACACGGTCCGCATCGACCTCGACGATGCGGACGGGAAAATCCTCCTCCCGAGTGAAGGGGTTACTATCTCTGTGTCGCTTGGCTCCGGCGGGAAAGGTGCAGGCGTTGCTTTTCGTGGCGTAGTCGACGAGGTTCGTTCAAAGGGATCGCGGAGCGAGGGCCGCGTTCTGTCGATAAGCGGAAAAGGCTTCGACGCACAAGGAAAACCGAAACAACAGCAAGAAAAGCATTGGGACGAAAAGAAACTCGGCGACGTGTTTGCCGAGGCGGCGAAGCTCGGAGGGATCGAAAACGTTCGCGTCGACGAGGAGCTTGCATCGATCATGCGGCCTTATTGGGCGATGCAATCGGAAAGCTTCATTCATTTTGGCGAACGTCTCGCGCGCGAAGTCGGCGGCACATTCAAAATCTCGAATGACGTCGCGATCCTTGCCAAGCGCAACGGAGGCAAGTCGGCCAGTGGTAAGCCGCTCGCGATTATTAATGCCGCATACGGGGACAACCTGATCGCATGGGATATAGCGCCCGTTACCGGCCGGCCTCGATACTCCAAAACAAAAACGCGTTGGTACGATGCCAAAACCGCCACGTGGAAATCGGAAGAAGTTGAGATTGAGGACGAAAAGGCCAAGGCCGAGTTTATGAGCCGGTACCCGGCCGGGGATGCAGCCGAAGCAAAGCGACTGTCAGAAAGCAGAAAAACGGACAGCGAGCGCGCCAAGGGCGAAGGTTCGATCACCATCGACGGCAATGCCGAAGCCCAACCCGAGGGAACCGTCAATCTAAGCGGTTCGCGCCCCGGGATCGATGGAACGTATCGCATCGACACCGTCAATCATGACTTTTCCCGCTCGACTGGTTGGGTAACGCGCCTCGACGTCAAGCAACCGCAAGGCGACGCGGGGACAGACAAGCGAAAGTCTTCAAACAAAAGCCGCACCGGAGGAAGGACGGCCGCCCGGCCGCCTTCTTCGTCGAACGCCGAACAGGCTGGAACGCCTTCCCTGTCAGGCAACCCCGGCACCAATATCGCTTAAGCGCCGCCCCGGCGGCATTCACCGAAAGGAAATCGCATGACTACCGTGCTGACTATTCAGCGGCGGTTGGCTTCGCTCGGCTATAATCCGGGCGCGGCTGACGGCCTGATCGGGCCTAAAACGCTCTCCGCTATCGATGCGGCGCTTACGGCATTGGAGGGCAAAGGGAGCGCGCAACCAAGCCCCGCGGTTCGGTTCCTGCCGGAAGAATGGCTCCCATGGGCGCAGATGCAACGTGTCATCGTCCATTGGACCGCCGGGGCAAACAAGGCGAGCGCGGTCGATAAGGCTCACTATCATGTGCTTATCGAAGGCGACGGCACTCCGGTGAAGGGCGATCCGTCGATCGCTGCAAACCAAGCGCCGGTATCGTCCGGTTATGCCGCTCACACGTTGAATTGCAATAGCGGCTCGATTGGCCTGTCGCTCTGCGGCATGGCCGGTGCGGTCGAGAAGCCGTTCAACGCTGGCAAATATCCAATCACCCGGGCGCAATGGGAGGCGGCAATAAAGGCCGTTGCCGACCTATGCCGCCGCTACTCGATCCCGGTCACCCCGTCGACCGTGCTTTCGCACGCCGAAGTGCAGCGCACGCTTGGCATCCAACAGCGGGGGAAATGGGACATTGCGATCTTGCCGTTTGAGCCTTCGCTCAACACGGCCGCTAAGGTCGGCGACGCATTCCGCGCCGCCGTCAAAACCATCCTCTAACCGAAGGAGAATTCGGAATGAGATTTTTTTCTATGATCGGCGTGGCAGTGTGCGCGGTTGCGGCTCTTGCCCTCGCGCTCCCGGCCGTTGCGACGGCCGAGGCCGCTTCGTCACCGCCGGGCTTTTTTGAAAGCGTGAACCCGCTTCTCTTTAACCTCGTGTCGGCTGCGATCGCCGTCGGCGTGGGCTACGCGATCAAGCGGTTTACCGATTGGACCGGGATCGCAATCGAGGCGAAGCATCGCGAGGCGCTTCAATCGGCTCTCGAAAACGCCGCTCGGCTCGCTATCGGGCATCTGGAAAGCAAGCTGGTTGGCAAACCTGTCGACCGAAGTAATCCGGCCCTCTTGGCTGCGACAAAATACGTTCGGCAATCGGTTCCCGATGCGGTCGGCTTCTTCAAGCTGACGGACGATAAGATTACCGACCTTATCAGTCCTAAACTCATTCCGAAGGCATAGCGCCAATGACTGCGACCCTTCTCGGCATTCTCACGGGGGCGGCTGCAATAGCCGCCCTTTTCTACAAGGCGTTTTCTGCGGGCAAACGGGTGCAATCCGCCGAAGACTTAAGGGGCAAGGCGGATAGCTATGAAAAGGAAATCGAAAGGATTGGTCGCGCTGCCGATGCTCGCGCTTCTGCCGAGCGTAATGCTCGCGGCGGGATGCTCGATGACGAATGGACTAGGGATTAAGCAAGATGTGGATACGGACGCAGTTTGCGCAGTCTGGTTGCCGATCTCGTCGAGCAAGAGCGACACGGCCCAAACGAGGATCGAGATTAAGGGCAACAATGCCGCCCGGAAAGAATGGTGCAATGTCGCTTCATGAATTCTTGACGAGCCTCGGCCTCAATCCGAACTTCATCGTTGCGGGCACTGCCGGCGGCTTCCTGCGGGCGCTATCCCGAAAGCAATTCAAAATCCGCGAAGTCGTGTTCTCGCCGATTTGCGGCGCACTTGCAGCCGCTTATCTAACCGAGCCGATCATCCATTACGCCCGCATGATGAATTGGCCTATGCCGACCGACGGCGCTCCCGAGGCGACGAACAACGCTGCGGCCTTCATTGTCGGCGTCATAGCAATGTGGATTACCGACATTCTGGCCGACCGCCTTTTGCGCTTTGTAAAATCGCGAGACAAAGAATAGTAAAAGCCCCGCTCGGTTAATCGCCGAGCGGGGCTTTTTTTGTTTTCCGGCTTTATCAGGCGTAAAACCGGCCGATCCTATGCGAAATCCGTTGTTTTTGGTGTGGTAGCGTATGGGGAGTTCGAACAGAACGGGCCTCCGCTACCATCGCTCTCCCTCTCCAGACATTTGTGCCATATTCGCATAGCTTGACCGGCTATCCGTGCGCTTTATGTTGTGCGCATCATTATTTAACGTCGGCACGTTCATGCAGATCATCGCTCTTGATCATGTTCAACTGGCAATGCCTGAAGGTCAGGAGCAGAAAGCACGCGATTTTTATGGCTCGATCCTCGGCTTTGCGGAAGTTCCAAAGCCTGAGAACCTGGCCGCGCGCGGCGGTTGCTGGTTTGAGAATGGAGCAATCAGGCTTCATCTGGGCGTCGAGCACCCCTTCACGCCCGCACGTAAGGCACATCCTGCATTTCTGGTCGCCGACTTGCACGAAATGATTGCGCATCTGACGCGCGCAGGCATCGAAACTATCGTGGATGAGCCACTGCAAGGTTATGAGCGTTGCTACATCCACGACCCATTCGGCAACCGTATCGAATTGATGCAGAAGATAGCCTGACGGCAATAGCCATCAGGCTATAAGTTTTAATTCGCTGCGGCAGCGATGATACGGCATAGTCCGTCGCGTACCACCGACTTGCTGGTCGCCTGCCCCGCCTGAATACTGAAGATCGCGTCGACACGAGTGCCCTTGCCCTGCGCCCGTGCAGTGACGCGCAAGGTTTGAATACGGCCTGATCCGGTCGTTTCCTGAAAAGCGTCTATGGAAGCGAGTTGCTTGTTGATCTTGATGCCCGAAAACCCTTCGGCTGCGACGGCTTGCGCCAGACGCTGCAAGGCTGTCGATGATTTCACACCGGCAAAGCTTTGTGTCGAGCGATAGCTAATCGCAGTGACGAGCGGAACACCCTCGGACTTGAAATTCTGTTCGCACGAAGCGGCAAAGCCTGCTCCGGTTGTCGCCAGGGTCAACAGACCCGCAAGCAGAAACACCCGCATTCATCTCTCCCTCAACTATATTAGACATTTAGACTATTAAATCGTGGCAGCGGTTTCGCCAACGGGAAGTTGATGGCCATGCGGCAACACTTCACTGGATTGTAGCCGGTGCAGCGGCTATATCCGGCTCAGAGTCCGCTTTCCCGCGCAACGACATCAAACAGCGATCATGACCGTTCTCATCAATCAGCCTCATCCGTCCATCGATCCGGCCTCCATTGAAAAGCTGGTGGCCACTTTCTACGGACGCGCACGCGAGGATGAAGTCATCGGGCCGATCTTTGCCGATGCAGTTCACGACTGGGATCATCACATCGCGCAGATCGCTGCATTCTGGTCGTCGGTTATCCTCAAGACCGGCAATTATGATGGGCGCCCCATGGCGCCGCATCTCAAGCTGGGGCTGAAGAACGAACATTTCGATCGCTGGCTCGACCTTTTCGAGAAAACCGCGCGGGAAATATTCCCTCCGGAAGCCGCAATCATTTTCATTGATCGGGCTCGACGCATTGCCGACAGTTTTGAAATGGCAATCGCCACCAACACGGGCCGGATTTCCGCACCACGGCATTCACGCCGTCCGCTTTAACCAAGGTCGCACGCAACCCCTGCGCGCAATGCAACATATCTTGTCATCGAATATTTAACTATATAAGCACGTCCACAGAATAGGCGGACTGTAGTTCAGTCACGTCAACAGAAAATAAAGGCTTGTGGGAGCACAAAAGGCCAAACGCACGCTGGTGTGTTTGCGATATCACTAATATTCGCAACATATCACTTGCATAAAGGGGCAGAATTTCGAACAGTCACCACAGCTTTTTTGAAAGCTCGATAGATCGTGTATCGCGTCAACCCAGACGCGAAGCTTCGACTTGAGCGGATATGCAGGGAGTTAAACTATGAATGAATCCATTCGCGAACTTTTGGCCAAGGTCGGCGGACTGCCGGGCGAGGTGACGGACATTGCCGACGACGCTGATCTTTACAGCGCAGGCCTGTCTTCCTTTGCCTCGGTACAGCTCATGCTCGGTCTGGAAGACAAGTTCGACATCGAATTTCCGGACCAGTATCTCAATCGCAAATCTTTCGCGAGCATCAAGGCCATCGAACAGACGGTCACCCAGATTCTCAAGGACAAAGAGGCTGCATAATGAATGCCGGGGCGGGGAACAGTCTTTCAGAGCGCGTGGGCCGCGTTGCGGCCATAGCGGGTAAATTTTCCGATAGCGTCGATAAGGAAGGCCGCTTCCCGCGTGAAGCTATCGATGCGATGAAGGCCGAGGGCCTGCTTGGCATTCAGGTGCCGAGCGAGTTCGGCGGAGAGAGCGCGGAAATCGACCAGGTTGCGGAATTGTGCTGCGTTCTTGGCCAGTCCTGTGCGTCGAGCGCAATGATTTTCGCTATGCATCACATCAAGCTTTCGAGCCTGGTGGAACACGGCCAGACGGTCGAATGGCACCGGGATTTCATGCGCAAGGTCGCAAAAGACCAGCTTCTGCTTGCTTCGGCTACGACCGAAGGTGGCATTGGCGGCGATCTGCGCAACTCGATCTGCGCTATCGAGGTCGAAGGTAATATCTGCCGTCTGGAAAAGAATGCCACCGTCATTTCCTATGGCTCTCACGCGGATGCCATTCTGATCACATCGCGCTCCCACAAGGATGCCGCGTCGTCGGATCAGGTGATGACCGTGTTCCTGAAAGACCAGTACACGCTCGAAAAGACCCATGACTGGGACACGCTCGGCATGCGCGGCACCTGCTCGGAAGGCTTTGTGTTCCGTGGTGAAGCGGACAAGGTGCAGATTCTGCCACATCCCTTTGCTGAAATCGCAGCGCAATCCATGCTGGCGCAGTCGCATACGCTGTGGAGCTCGCTCTGGTATGGCATCGCCGTCGATGCGGTCAACCGGGCGCAGGCATTCGTGCGCGCCGCCGCAAAGCGCAATCCGGGCGCGCCGCAGCCGGGCGCCCTGCGCGTGGCTGAAGCATCGAACATGCTGCAGATGCTGAAGTCCGAAATCGTCGCCTGCCTCAAGACCTATCGCGAAGCGAAGCACGATCCGGACAAGCTGGCCTCCATGGGCTTTGCGATTGCAATGAACAATCTCAAGATTGCCGCGTCACAGACGATCCTTCAGATCATCAATCACGCCATGCTGGTCTGCGGCATCATGGGCTACAAGAACGGTACGCCTTTCAGCCTTGGCCGCCATTTGCGTGACGCGCATTCCGCGCAGCTGATGATTTCAAACGAGCGCATCCTCGGCAATACGGCCACCATGCTGCTCATTCACAAACAGAACACCAGCCTTTTGGGATAATTGCCATGGATGCTCAGAGATCATTTCTAGACCGGCTTTTCGATTCCGGTCTCCTGATCGACACCGGCGTGGAAGGTCTTTACGGACGCTCCGGCCAGTTCGAAGATGTCATACAGGCATTTGAACGCCTGATCGACCGCACCGGAGGCAATGACGGCGCCGAAGCGATCCGCTTCCCCCCCGGCATGAACCGCGCTTTTTTCGAAAAAAGCGGCTATATGAAAAGCTTTCCGCAGCTCGCTGGCACGGTGCACAGCTTCTGCGGCTGCGAGCTTGACCACGTCAATCTCATCAAATGCATGGATGAAGGCACGGACTGGACGCTGGAGCAGAAGGCGACGGACATCGTGCTGACGCCTGCGGCCTGTTATCCGCTCTATCCGACAGTCGCCAAGCGCGGACCGCTGCCGCAGGGCGGCGGACTCTACGACCTGCAATCCTATTGCTTCCGCCATGAACCGTCGGTCGACCCTGCGCGCCAGCAGCTTTTCCGCATGCGTGAATATGTGCGCATGGGCACGGAAGCCGATGTGATGTCGTTCCGCCAGCTCTGGATCGACCGTGGCACGGAAATGATGAAGAAGGTCGAACTGCCGGTCGAGATCGACGTCGCCAACGACCCGTTCTTCGGACGTGCTGGCAAGTTGCTGGTCAACAACCAGCGCGACCAGAACCTGAAATTCGAACTGCTGATCCCGATCACCAGCGTCGAAAAGCCAACCGCCTGCATGAGCTTCAACTATCATCAGGACCAGTTCGGCGTGAAGTGGGGGCTCTCGCTTGATGACGGTGCCGTGGCACACACGGCTTGCGTCGGGTTCGGGCTGGAACGTATCGCGCTGGCGCTCTTCCATCATCACGGTCTGGATGTTGAAATCTGGCCGGAAAACGTACGCAAGGAATTGTGGGGCTGATCGCGACCATGCAGGCAGTTTTTCCGAACATCGCGCCCGACCGTTACACGCCGCACGCTTTGCATGCCCAGACGCGTATCTGGCCGGAAACCAACTGCTATGTCGATCTTTGGATCGAAGTGCTCGCAACATTGGGTGCCGCCCCGGAAGCCATGCTCGGCTTCACGCTGACACAGGATTTCGAGGGCGACCAGTTCACCTTCTTCAAGGTGCCGCTGGAAGACCTCGAAGCCCTTTATGGCGTTCGGGCGACGGAGCTTGCGATTTTTGATCATGTGGAAAGCCATGTCGCCGAGCAGATCGCGCGCGGACGTCTGTGCATGATCGAAATGGACAGCTACTTCATGCCGGATACGCATGGCGTCAGCTACCGCACAGAACACGGCAAGACGACCATCGCCATCAACCGTATGGACGTCGAAAACCGCTCGCTCGATTATTTCCACAATGGCGGTTTCTATCACCTCGAAGGTGAGGATTTCGACGGCGTTTTCCAGCGCCATCTGACGGAAACCGACTTGCCCTTCCTGCCCTATACGGAATTTGCCAAGTTTCCGAAGAATGTGCCGGATGAGGCGCATCAGCGACGCATCGCCGAAATCCTTCTGACGCGCCATTTTGCGCGCAGACCGAAGGAAAATCCGATCCGCGCTTTTGCCAGCGTGTTCCCCGCTCAGGTCGAAGCAATCGCGGAACGCCCGTTCGGCTTCTTCCATAAATATGCGTTCAACACGCTGCGCCAGCTCGGCGCGAATTTCGAACTCGCGGCAAGCCATCTCGACTGGCTCGGCCAAGGAAAGCACTTCGCAGCGGCCTCGGCAGACGCCTTGCAGATTGCGGAAACGGCAAAGGCTGTTCAGTTCCAGCTCGCCCGTGCGGTCATGCGCAAGAAATTCGACGCATTGGCCGGAACGCTACAACCGGCGGCAGATGCCTGGGATCGGATGACGGCAGCGCTTGCAGCGGAACTTGGTCGCGATGCGGCTTGAACTAAACCCGACCAGCCGACCGCTCTCGACCGGGTGGCGGCTTGTCATCACCGGCCCGGATGCGGCGCAAACGCCGCTTGACGCGAAGTCCGGTGAGGCGATCGATGACGCGCCGGTGCCCGGCACAGTGGCGGAAGCTCTGGAGAAATCAGGACGTTTCGACAGAAACAATCCCGTAGCGCTCGACAATCAGGATGCTTGGTATTTCCTCGATGTCGAGGAGGCACCCGGCCCCGCCACACTCCGCTTTTCCGGGCTTGCCACGATTTGCGACATCTTTTTCAATGGCGAATTGCTGCTGCAAACCGACAGCATGTTTCTCGGCTATGATTTGCCGGTTACACTGACCGGCAAGGACGAGCTTGCCCTCTGTTTTCACGCGCTCGCGCCTCGCCTCAGCCAGAAAGGCCCACGCGCCCGCTGGCGCACGCAACTGATGAACACACAAGGCCTGCGCCTTATCCGCACGACAGCACTCGGCTATATGCCGGGCTGGTGCCCGGAAGTGCATGCCGTAGGTCCATGGCGTCCGATTTCAATCAGCCGTTCCGATGCTGAAGCCATATCCGACATCGCCATTCAGGCAAGACTGACCGAAACCGGTGATGGCGAACTTCAAGTCAGCTTTACCTATAGCGGCAAGGCCGAGGCACCCATTCTCCATTGCGAAGGGCAACAATTCGCCTGCAAGCGCCAGACTGACAATCAGTGGACGGCAAGACTAACGCTTCCCAGCGTCGAGCCGTGGTGGCCGCACACGCACGGCAATCCAGCGCTTCACAATGTCGAACTTTCACTTGACGGCGAACTACGCCCGCTCGGCCGCACCGGCTTCCGCCGCATCGAGGTTGATCGCGGACCGGACGGCAAGGGCTTTGCACTCAGGATCAATGGCGAGAAGATTTTCTGCCGCGGCGCGGTATGGAGTTCTGCCGATATCGTCCGCCTTCCCGGCGCCCGCGACGATTACGAACCATGGCTGAAGCTCGCGCAGGACGCGGGCATGAACATGCTGCGGCTGAGCGGCATCACCGCCTATGAGACACCGGATTTCTATGCGCTTTGCGACGAGCTTGGCATCATGGTGTGGCAGGATTTTATGTTCGCCAATTTCGACTATCCGGTGAAGGACGAAGCATTTGTCGCAAAAGTGCAGGCAGAAGCGTCTCAGCTTCTGGCCGCTGTCAGGCATGCGCCATCGCTGACGGTCTTTTGCGGCGGCAGTGAAATTTACCAGCAGGGCGCAATGATGGGCCTGCCGGAAGCGACCTGGAAAGGCCCGCTTACCGAGGAGATCCTGCCCAGTATTGTCGGCAAGCTTTGCCCCGATATTCCCTATGTGCCGAATTCGCCCTGTGATGGTGCCCTCCCCTTTATCAGCAATGAAGGCGTCAGCCATTATTATGGTGTCAGCGCCTATTGCCGTCCTCTGGAAGATGCGCGGCGTGCGGAGGTACGTTTTGCGACCGAATGTCTGGCCTTCTCCAACGTGCCCGAAGCGCGCACGCTGAAAACCCGCCTCGATGTGCCGCCGGTTCACGATCCGCGCTGGAAAGCACGTGTGCCCCGCGACCGCGGCGTATCCTGGGATTTCGAGGATGTGCGGGACGCCTATCTGGAGATGTTGTACGGTTACGATCCAGCGCGACTGCGACGCGAGGATGTGGAACAATATCTCCACCTTTCCCGCGCCGTCACGGCGGAAGTAATGGAAGCGACCATCGCCGAATGGCGGCGACCGGGAAGCACCTGTTTCGGTGCGCTTCTCTGGATGTTTCAGGACCTGTTGCCCGGCGCGGGTTGGGGCATAATCGATGCGACCGGTGCACCCAAAGCCTCATGGCATGGCCTGAAACGTGCTTTCCGTCCACAGCAGGTCGCCTTGACAGACGAAGGCGTTAACGGCCTCGCGATCCATGTTTTAAACGAACAGGCCGAAACCGCTGATCTTTCGCTTGAACTGACATGTCTGCGTGCCGGTTCGCAGCCGGTGGTTTCCGGTCGTCGCGATCTTTCGATTGCCGGTCGCTCAGCGATCACCATTGCCGCAACGGATATGTTCGGCGCGTTCTTCGATGTCACTTATGCCTATCGTTTCGGCCCTCCGGCCCATGACGTGACCGTTGCGCGACTGAAGCGCAATGACATTACGATTGCTGAGGCGTTTCACTTTCCGCTCGGACGAACAAAAGCCTTTCATGACGCCGCTGTCGAAGCCGCTCCATTCGAAGAGAACGGCAACTGGTTCCTCGATCTGAAAACGCCGGTTCTGGCCCAATCTATCAGCATCGATGCAGGTGACTGGCTGGCTGCCGAGAACTGGTTTCACCTTGCTCCCAACGAGGCGAAACGCATCGCCCTTATTCCGCGTAAGGCGACATCTGAAAAGCCGTCTGGAGAAATCCGCATCGCCGGTTCGTCACGGATCTTCTGGTTCTAATCCCGTAAGGTCATTGCGCGGATCGTGTCGATATAGATTTCGCGCGAATGTTCCGGTGTGAGATTATGATCGGCATCTGGAATGATGGCGACTGACGCATTGTCGAAGCCCTTCAGGCCGGTGCCCATCTGATCGAAATAGAAATTGAAATGCTCGCGCCCAACATCCTTCTCAGCGTAAACGAGCGCCAGTGGCACCTCACGCTGCTTCAGTTCGTCAAAAGCCGAATAGACTGCCCGTCCTTCCACTGTGCGGCTGCGCAGAAGCTTGCGCGCCAGCCCGCGAATACGCCCTGCAACCCCGCGCGTGAGGTTGCGCAGGATGGCACGGATATCCAGTTCACCGCGAAACAGGCGCTGGAATGTTTCGGCGCGGAGCGCGCGACTGCCATAATCCTCCAGCGTGCGCTTGCCTTCTCGAACTGCATCTTCGACCGAGCGTCCCGGCGCCCAGTAGAATGTCTCCGGATTGACGAGGACCGCGCCTGAAATGCGCTCATCTTTCACAGCGCTGTGGAACCCCAGAAATGCACCGCTGCACCGCCCGGCGATCACTGGACGGCCCCAGTCAATGGCGTCGAGATAGTCGAGGGCTTCGGCAACATCGGCCTCTGCCCCGTTGGTGTAAAGTACCTGTTCCGGCATCCCAGGATTGGGCGGGCTGTCGCCTGCATTCGCAATATCGAAGCGCAGTGACGCTATCCCTTCCCGCGCGAGCTTGCGCGCCATATCGACAGTCGTGCGTCCCCATCCTATACGTCGATCATAGGCTGCGGAGAGAAACAGGACCGCCCTGCCCCGCCGCTCACCCAAGGGGGCGCAGAGAACACCGGAAAGTCGATTGTCGGAACCGAACGAGACAGGCGTTTCGACAAAACCGCCGCCCGTCAAAGTGCCGCCAAGTGCACTTTCATCCGGCTTGTTCCGTGCGGGCGCGGAACCTGCAATAACTGCCGCCCAGTCCACAAGCCGGTCCGCGACTTCCACCGGCAGGCGCGAGATGACCGGGTTCGAAATCAGCTTGTCATAATCGGTAAAGGCTTCAACCGTCACATCCGCGCCAAGCTTTTCCAGATGCGTTGCCAGTTCGGCATCGTTCGGACGATCCGTCCGCGCCAGCAAAAGACATTGACGCGCAGGCTTCGTCTCCAGCGACAGAAGATTTATCTTCTTCACACCGGCTGCCACTTCCGGCTGCATTGTCAGCGATGCGATGGAAACGCTGTTCTTGATCCTTTGCTCGTCCGTCAGTCCCAGATCGGCATCAACCATGCTCGACCAGACGGCCAGTTCACGCGTGTAGAACCGCCCGGAAATGACAGGTGCCAGAAGCGCCAATGCCGCAACACCTTCGATCCGGGCCGCCGTTTGGGCAGCAATCGCTGCACCAAGGCTCTGTCCAATGATGATGATGCGGCTTGCCCCCGACAGGTCACGCGCCTTCCGGGCAGCTTCGGCAAGCGTATTGTGCCAGAGTTCCAGCCCGTTGGAAAAATCGATGTCGTCGCGTCCGTCACCCGTACCGGGCCAATCGAAGCGGAAGGAACCTATCCCCCGCACCGCAAGTCCGTCGGCGATGATGCGCCAGAATTTGCGTGTCGTGCAGAGTTCCTCCAGCCCCCAGGGGCTTGCAAAGACCACAACCGTATCGAGAGATTGGCCGACGGGCGCCTGATAAAGGCCCAGCGTGTCGCAGAAGACGACCGGACTGGCGGCAGACCGCACAACATTCGCCGTTTGCCTGTAGGATGTTTCGTTTTCCACCCTGTCGCCCATGTCTGATGCACCCCATCACAGAAATCACATCCTGCAATAATGGAAATCGCGCAAGGCACCAAGGATTTATCGCATTGATTGCGACAGTTCGACCCCGCCGTGCATCAAGCGCGGCAGGGTTGCAACAGGTAGAGCCCATCTTCCAAAAGTGGAAGCTGGTCAAAAGACCGGATCAGGCCGCTGGCTTGGTCTTTTCGCCTTCCAGCAGCTTTTCGTGACGCAGCAGCATGCCATAGAGATCGCGCGGCTCATCCGGATCAGCAAGCAGATCAAGCTGCTCATAGAGCCCGGTATCCTTCAGCTTGTCACGCACATAGCGCAGAGCCGAGAAATCCTCGGTCGCAAAGCCGACAGAGTCGAACAGCGTAATCTGGCGGGCATCGTTGCGTCCGGCGATCTTGCCAGTGATAACCTCCCAAAGCTCCTTGACCGGATAATCTTCCGGCAACTGCTGGATTTCGCCTTCGATGCGGGTCTGCGGCGGATATTCGACGAAGATGTCCGAACGGCGCAGAATATCGCCGTGCAGTTCCGTCTTGCCGGGGCAGTCGCCGCCAACCGCATTGATGTGCACGCCCGATCCGACCATGTTGTCGGTCAGGATCGTCGCATTGGCCTTGTCGGCAGTCACGGTCGTGATGATGTCCGCACCTTCGACAGCCTCTTCGACCGTCTTGCAGGCAACGATGTTGAAACCCGCACCCTGCAGGTTGCGCATGCACTTGGCAGTCGCTTCCGGATCAAGATCGTAGAGACGCAGCTTGTCGACGCCGAGCAGCGCCTTGAAAGCCAGAGCCTGGAATTCGCTCTGCGCGCCATTGCCGATGATGGCCATCGTGCTGGAATTCTTCGGGGCCAGATGCTTGGCGGCAACTGCCGAAGTCGCGGCGGTGCGCAGTGCGGTGAGGATGGTCATTTCGGTCAGCAGCATCGGATAGCCGCTGCCCACATCGGCAAGAACGCCGAATGCCGTAACGGTCTGGAGACCTTCACGCGTGTTCTTCGGGTGGCCATTCACATATTTGAAGCCGTAGAGCGTACCGTCGCTCGTCGGCATCAGCTCAATCACGCCTTCCTTCGAATGCGAAGCCACACGCGGCGTCTTGTCGAAGTTTTCCCAGCGACGGAAATCTTCTTCGACATAGTCGGCGAGTTCCTTGAGGAAGGTTTCCACGCCGACGGACAGCACCAGCTTCATCATATGATCGACGCTGACGAAGGGGACGATATTGAGGTTCGGTTGGGTCATTATTGCTCCTTGAGCGCATCCCGAAAAGTGCGAAGCGGTTTTCGGAACAAGATGCGCGTAATACAATTAGCTTGAGCATTCTACCCCGGATGAACCCATCCGGCGCTTTACGAATGCGGCCTCCTGAATTCAGTAATTAATGGTTGGACGGTCCATGACGCTGCGGCCCAGCAGGCTCGCCATCAGGTCGACCATCACCGTTGCGGTACGTCCGCGCTCATCGAGAAACGGATTAAGCTCCACGAGATCGAGGCTCGTCACCAGATCGCTGTCATGCAGCATTTCCATGATGAGATGCGCTTCACGGAAGGTCGCGCCACCCGGAACCGTGGTGCCAACAGCAGGTGCAATCGAAGGTTCAAGGAAATCGACATCGAGGCTGACGTGCAGAAGGCCGTTTTCGTCCTTCACACGCTGCAGGAAGCGGCGCAACAGCGCTGCCACACCATGCTCATCGATGAGGCGCATGTCATAGACGGCAACTTCGGTCTGCTTGATCGCAGTGCGTTCTGCCGGATCAACACTGCGAATACCCATCATGCAAACATTGGCGGGATCAATCGGTGCTGCCAGAGCCGGGAAATAACCCTCAAAGCCCTTCTGTCCTGTATAATAGGCAACAGGCGTACCATGCAGATTGCCGCTGCCCGTCGTTTCCAGAGTATGGAAATCCGTATGCGCATCAAGCCACAGCACAAATTGCTTGCGACCCTTTTCAGCGGCCCGGCGTGCGATGCCCGGAACGGTGCCGGCAGCGAGCAAATGATCCCCGCCAAGGAAGATCGGAAAACCTTCTTCGCTCTCACGATAAGCGGCTTCGCTGATTGCTTCGATCCAGGCAACAGCCTGCGGCAAGGCATTGATTACAGGATTAGGATGAGACACCGGGCGCAGTTCAGCCGGAGCCAGATTGCCGAGATCGGTAAACTCGTGACCGAGTTCGCGAATTGCATCCGCAATGCCAGCGGCACGATAACCGTCTGGTCCCATATTGCAGCCCAGACGACCCGTGCCTTCCTGAACCGGCAATCCCAAAATCTTGCAATGCATAAAGTGCTACTCCAGAGAAATTATTATCCTAGATTGACCATTTACGCTTGGCGATGTGAAGCAACCGGATTGGCAATTTTAACGGTTTGGTTTATCAGAATGTCGGATTGGCTTTTCAAAATGGAGAAAACATGGACGATCTGGATGAAAAGCTGATTACGCTTTTGCGCCACAATGGACGACGCAGCATTTCGGATATTGCAATCGATCTCGGCGTTTCACGGGCCACCGTGCGAGCACGCATGGAGCGCCTGGAAAATTCCGGTGACATCATCGGCTATACGGTGATCCTGCGCTCGGATGCTGTCGATCTGCCGGTGCGCGGCATCATGATGATAGAAATCGAAGGCAATGTCGCCGACCGTGTGGTCAAGGCGCTTGGCGGTTTTTCGGAAGTTTCCGCCGTCCACACCACCAATGGCCGTTTCGACCTTGTGGTGGAACTGGGCGCTGCCACGCTCACCGATTTTGATGCCGTGCTGCGCCGCATCCGGCTGGTGCCGGGCATCAAGGCCAGCGAAACCAATCTACTGCTGGCAACACCACGTTCGACGCGAGCGCGTCTGTAACAAAAAGCCCGGCAATTCGCCGGGCTTTTTTCGCTGTTAGGCAAGGATCGGATAATCCGTATATCCCTTGGCGCCGCCGCCATACATATGCTGCTGGTCCAGCTCATTAAGCGGCGAGTTGTCCTTCAAACGGCGAACCAGATCAGGGTTGGAGATGAACGGCTTGCCAAAGGCAACCACATCAGCGCGACCGCTTTCGATTTCCTGTTCAGCCAGTTCGCGATCGTAGCCATTATTGACCATCCAGGCAGCTTCGCCACCGGCATCGCGATAAACCTGCTTGAGACGCGTATAATCGAATGGCTGCGGACCCTGCTGGAAGTCGCGCGGACCGCCCGTCGCACCTTCAATGATATGAACATAAGCAAGACCGTAAGAGGCAAGCTTTTCGACCACATAGTCGAACAGCGGCTGCGGATCGGAATCCGATGCGTCATTGGCTGGCGTCACCGGCGAAAGACGGATACCGACCTTTCCAGCACCGACCGCCTTCGTCACGGCGTCAACGACTTCGAACAGGAAGCGGGCACGGTTTTCAATCGAGCCACCATATTCATCAGTACGGTGATTGCTGCCCGAGCGCAGGAACTGGTCGATCAGATAGCCATTTGCAGCATGGATTTCCACACCGTCGAAACCAGCCACTTCAACCGCATCCTTGGCCGCCTTGCCATAGGTGGCGACGATTTCCGGAAGCTCGCTCTTTTCAAGTGCACGTGGTTCGGAGGTTGGTGCGAAGCCGCCCGTGCCATCAGGCTGAACCAAATAGGTCTTGGACTTGGCCGTGATGGCCGAAGGCGCCACCGGCTTGCCACCATTTGGCTGCAACGTATTGTGCGAAATACGGCCCACATGCCACATCTGCACGACGATCTTGCCGCCTGCGTTGTGAACAGCGTCGGTGACGCGCTTCCAGCCTGCAAGCTGCTCGTCCGAATAAAGGCCCGGCACATCGGCATAGCCCTGCCCCTGATGGCTGATCGGCGTTGCCTCAGTGATGATGAGACCAGCACTTGCGCGCTGTTCATAATAGGTGACGTTGAGATCATTCGGCACGGCGCGAGGCGAGCGATTGCGCGTCAAGGGGGCCATGACGATGCGATTGGCAAGCTTTAAATCACCGATAGTGACTGGATCGAACAATGTGGCCATGGATACATTCCTTCAAATGGGAAAGATTGGGCAAATGGGAAAGATTGGACTGGTGAATTAAAGATCGGATACAGCTTTGATGAAGGCGGCTATCGCCTCTTCATCACGCTTGTAGAACGTCCATTGGCCAACGCGGTGGGGCATGATCAGCCCCGCCTTTGTCAGCACGGATAAATGAGCAGAAACGGACGACTGGGAGAGGCCGCACCGCTCGAACTGGCCCGCGCACACGCCCATCTCCAGAGGCATGTGCTGATCGGAGAAATGGTTCTCCGGTTCCTTGAGCCAGCTCAAAATGTCGAGACGCACCGGATTGGCGAGCGCCTTGAGTATCTCGTCCAAGGGTATAGATTGAACATCCGACATCGCAGTCACCTCGCTGATCTTTTGATATGTATCGTCATTTCCCGATATAAGTATTGATTGAATCCGATTTAAAAAGGGGTGAGGCGTTCACATCGCCGTGAGCGTCCAAATCCATACCTTTCCTGTGGACCACCATAACGGCCTTGATTGCGTCAAACGGGCATCCGACTATGTTCGCCGTAAAGATTTGAGATTGGAATGAATATGGCCAACGATATTAAGCGCATTGCCGGGATTATAGCGGCTGAGATCAATGCAAAGCCGGAACAGGCAATCGCCGCCATTGGTCTTCTTGACGAAGGCTCAACCGTGCCATTCGTCGCCCGTTACCGCAAGGAAGTCACCGGCGGCCTTGATGATACGCAGCTGCGCCAGCTTTCAGAGCGCCTCGCCTACTTGCGCGAACTCGAAGCACGTCGCAGCTCTATTCTCGAATCGATCCGCGGGCAGGAAAAGCTGACGCCGGAACTGGAGCTGAAAATCGCAGGCGTCCAGACCAAGGCCGAGCTTGAAGATCTGTATCTTCCCTATAAGCCTAAGCGCCGCACCAAAGCGGAAATCGCCCGCGAACGTGGTCTTGGCCCGCTTGCCGAAGCTATTCTGAGCGACCGCAGGCTGGTTCCAGCGGATATTGCTCCGCAATATGTCACCGGCGACGTAGCCGATGTCAAAGCAGCCCTTGAAGGCGCGCGCGACATCATCGCCGAAGGCTTTGCGGAAAACGCCGAACTGATCGGCAATCTGCGTAACTATCTCAAAGAACGCGCAGTTCTGCGTTCGCGCGTTGTCGATGGCAAACAGGACGCAGGCGCGAAGTTCTCCGATTATTTCGACCATTACGAACGCTGGGCAAATGTTGCAGGCCACCGCGCTCTGGCCATGCTGCGCGGTCGCAACGAGGATTTTCTGTCGCTCGACATTGAAATCGATGCTGATGATACCTCGCCGGTAAAGCCGGTCGAACGCAAAATTGCAGCCGCCTATAACATCGGCGCAACCCTGCCCGGCGATCGCTGGCTGATGGAAGTTGCAGGCTGGGCATGGCGCGTCAAGCTCTCGCTCTCCTTGTCACTCGACCTCATGCGCGACCTGCGTGAACGCGCCGAGGAAGAAGCCATCAACGTCTTCGCCCGCAACTTGAAAGACCTCTTGCTCGCCGCCCCTGCCGGTTCGCGTGCCACCATGGGTCTTGATCCGGGCATCCGCACCGGCGTCAAGATCGCAATCGTCGATGGCACTGGCAAACTGCTCGACACAACGACGGTCTATCCGTTTCCGCCAAAGAACGATGTGCGCGGCACACAGGCCGAACTCGCAAGCCTGATCCGCAAACACAAGATCGAGTTGATTGCGATTGGCAACGGCACAGGCAGCCGCGAAACCGAACGTCTTGTCGTGGATATGCTCAACGACCTGCCAGCGCCAAAGCCGCTCAAAGTCATCGTGTCGGAAGCAGGTGCATCGGTCTATTCGGCGTCAGAAGCCGCAGCGAACGAATTTCCGCAGCTCGACGTATCGCTGCGCGGTGCGGTTTCCATTGCCCGCCGCCTGCAAGATCCACTGGCGGAGCTCGTCAAGATCGAACCGAAATCCATTGGCGTTGGCCAGTATCAGCATGATGTCGATCAGTCCCGTCTGGCGCGTTCACTCGATGCAGTGGTCGAAGATGCAGTGAACGCTGTCGGGGTTGATCTCAACACGGCATCCGCCTCACTGCTCGCTCGCGTATCCGGCCTTGGAAAGTCGCTCGCCGAAGCAATTGTTGCGCATCGCGATGACGCCGGTGCCTTCAAGAACCGCAAGGAACTTCTGAAAGTCGCTCGCCTCGGCAACCGCGCTTTTGAACAATGCGCAGGCTTTCTGCGTATCGCCAACGGCACCGAGCCGCTTGATGCGTCCTCCGTTCACCCGGAAGCCTATGGCGTTGCCAAAAAGATCGTTTCCGCCTGCGGCCGCGATGTGCGCAGTCTCATGGGTGATAGCGCAGCACTCAAAGCGCTCGATCCGCGCGTCTTTGTCGATGAGCGTTTTGGTCTGCCAACCGTGCGTGACATTATCGCCGAGCTCGACAAGCCGGGCCGCGATCCGCGTCCTGAATTCAAGACAGCTACCTTTGTCGATGGCATCGATGACATCAAGGACCTGAAACCCGGTATGATGCTGGAAGGCACCGTCACAAATGTTGCGGCCTTTGGTGCCTTTGTCGACATCGGTGTGCATCAGGACGGACTTGTCCATGTTTCGCAACTCGCTGATAAGTTTGTCAAAGACCCGCATGAAGTGGTCAAGGCTGGTGATGTGGTGAAGGTGCGCGTGACCGAAGTGGATGTGCCACGCAAGCGCATCGGCCTCACAATGCGCAAGGAAGGTGGCGAAGCCCCTGCCCCACGCAACAATGCGCAGCGCGACACGAAACCTGCACAGAAGCAAAACTTCGCTCCGCGCAAACAGGAACAGCCGTCAACCGGCGGTTTCGGTGCAGCCCTTCTGGAAGCGATGAAGAAGAAATAAGCTAAATCTTGTTGCCAATTGGAAAGCCGGTTGAGACTTTTCTCACCGGCATTTCATCGGTGGGAATAATCCAGCCACCGCGAATAGCGATGCGAACCTCATCGCCTTCTTCCAGTCGTACTGGATCGCGGACTTCAAAATGCAGGTGAATATCCGGCTTGGTGAGCGGATGCGCCTCGATGCGCGAACCGCCACCGCGATAGACTGAACGCTTGACCCGCACAGGGATGCCGCCGGTTTCGGTCAATGCCAGATCTTCTGCGCGAACGCAGAGCTGCGCATTGGCACGCGGCATTTCAATGCCGGAACAACGCACCTGCGCACGGCTTCCCAGCACCAGCGCCTCGCAATGTCCCGCTTGCGCAAAGGACACGACCTCCGCGGGCAAAACCATGCCATGCGCGATAAAGGACGCGACCATTTCGCTGGCCGGTTCCTCGTAAAGCTTGCGCGGCGTATCGAACTGCTGAAGCTTGCCGTGATCAAGCACCGCAATCCGGTCAGCAAGCGCCATGGCTTCGGCCTGGTCATGCGTGATGTAGATAATCGTCGTGCCGGTGCGCTTGTGGAAAGCCGCAAACTCGTCTTCCATCGAAGCGCGCAAATGCACGTCGAGATTGGCAAGCGGTTCGTCAAACAAGACCAGCGAAGGAGCTGCCACCAGACAGCGGGCCAAAGCCACACGCTGCCGCTGACCACCCGAAAGATTGGCCGGGCGGCGATCACCAAAGCCATCCAGATCGACCAGCGCCAGCGCTTGCTTCACACGGGCCTCGCGTTCGGCTTTGGCAACCTTTGCCACCCGCAGACTATAGCCTACATTCTCGGCGACCGTCATATGTGGCCAGAGCGCATAATTTTGGAAGACGATACCGACCTGCCGCTTTTCAGGTGGCACGTTACCGTCAACATGGGAAACGCGGCTGTCACCAATGTGGATTTCGCCGCCGTCAACATCTTCAAAACCTGCAATCATCCGCAGAAGCGTGGTCTTGCCGCAACCGGATGGTCCGAGAATAGCAACAAACTCACCGTCCTTCACATCAAGCGACACTTCAGACAGGGCCTGAAACTCGTTGAAGGCCTTGGAAACAGAAGCGATTTTCAGTCGCGCCATGGCAGCACCCCGTTTGGAAGACGCCGCGCAAACAGATTTGTTGCAAGCATCAGCATGAATGTCACCGCAACGGCCAGAATGGATATGGCAGCCGCATAGGCGGAATCGCCCGCCTGTTCAAAAGAAAACATCACCACGCCCAGCGTTTCCGATCCCGACGCCCAGAGGAGCGCTGAAACCGTCAGCTCACAGAATGCGGTCATGAAAATGAGCACGCCGCCTGCAAGCGTCGCCGGGGCGACAAGAGGGAATATAATGGTGCGCAAGCGATAGAAAAGCCCCGCCCCTGCAACGCGCGCTGCTTCTTCCAGCGCACGGTCAATCTGGTGAAGGCCAGCAACCGTTGGCCGCAGCGCCAGCACGAAGAAGCGCGCAAGATAGGCAAAGAGGATGATCCAGAGCGAGTTGTAAAGGCTGACGCCAACCACCGGCAGCGGCTTCAGGAACATCAGCAGGCAGGCGATTGCCAGCACAACACCCGGTAGCGCATAGGGCATCTCGGCTGCGAAATTGAGGATCGGCGTCCAGCGCCGCTTACGCCACGCCAGCATGTAGGCAAGCGGAACTGCAATCAGCACAGCAAAACCCGCCGCCCCCAGCGACAGAACAACACTGTTTCGGAAAGCACGCGCCGCACCTGCATGTTCAAGCAACACAAAGCGGAAATTTTCAAACGTTGCCGTCGCAAATGTAAGCGGCACGCCATAGGCCGGAACCAGTGCTGAAAGCGTCAGGCCGATCAGCGGCAGAAACAGCACGATCACGATCAGCAGCCATGCCGCAGCTTCCACCGGCACACGCCAGCGACCAAGCGCGAAGGGTGCAGCAGGCAGCGACGTCGAAACAATGCGGAAATCGCGTCTGCGCGAAGCATAATCCTGCGCTGCGATCCCTGCCATGGCGATCAGACCGATTAGCACAGAAAGCACTGCGACGCTGGAGAGCACCGCTGGCCCACCGCCCGCAAGACGCTGATAAATCAGCGTTGGCAAAACGAGGTAATTCGACGGAATCCCCAGAAACGCCGGGATGCCGAAATTGCCGACACACGACACGAAAGCCAAGGCAGCGGCACCGATGATCGATGGCGTCATCAGCGGCAGGATAATGGTGCGCAGAACGGTCCATTTGCTGGCACCGGCACTCAAGCCCGCTTCCACCAGTTCGCGTGGAAGCTTGCGTAAGCCTGCCCGCACGATCAGAAAGACCAGCGGTCCGTATTGCACACCAAGCAGAAAGATAATGCCCCAGACGGAATAGAGCGGATTGCGGCTGCCAAGTGGTGGCGCCATGCCGATGATCTTGAGAAACTGGCTCGAAGGCCCGAAAAGCTGGAGCCAAGCCAGCGCTGTTACCTGCGGGGCGATCAACAGCGGGGTCACATAGAAAAGCACGAAGACATTGCGTCCGCGCATGTTGGTGAGACCGACCAACAACGCCGCAACAATACCGAACACGAGCGCGAGTACGGTACCGCCAATGCCAATCTGCAGCGAATGCCATGTCGCAATCCAGGTCGACTGGCTGCCAAGCGTTTCCACCAGCGCCGAAGTCGAAAGCTGTCCCTGTGGTGCGACCAGTTCGACCAGCAGCCTGCCCATCGGCAAAAGCGACAGAACAGCGACGATCAGGGTTACGCCAGCAATCAGGGCCGCATCGCGGCCCTGAAGGTCTTTCATGATGCGCATCGAGATGCCTTATCCGCCAAACAGCTCGGAGAACTGCTTCTTGTCGGCATCAGTCTGGTTGAGAACCTTCTGGGTGTCGATAGACATGATATTGATCTTGGTGCCTTCCGGCAGCCATGCAGGGCGGCCTACACCTTCCTTGGCAGGCAGATAGCCCTGCTCAAGTGCCAGCTTCTGGCCGTCATCCGACAGGATGAAATCAACAAACTTCTTGGCACCATCGACGTTCTTGGCGGTCGCCATGATCGCAACTGGTTCTGTCACGGCAGGCACGCCTTCCGACGGGAAGACGAACTCGACCGGCGAACCCTTGGCCTTGGCATTGAGCGCCATGAAGTCAACGAGAATGCCATATGGCTTTTCGCCACTTGCAACCGACTTCAGCACAGCGCCGTTGCCCTTCACGCTTGCCAGTTCATTGGCCTTGAGATTCTTGAAATAATCCCAGCCGAGTTCCTTGTTGAGCGCGAAGCCGCTCAGGAGATAGGCAGCAGCGCCTGAATAAAGCGGGCTAGGCATGACAACCTGCCCCTTATAGTCGGCCTTGGCGAGATCTGCCCAATGTTCAGGCTTTTGGGCTGCGCCGGTATTGTAGGCAATGCCGGTGGTGATCAGCTTGGAGCCGAAATAGGTCTTGTCGGCATCATAAGCGTCGGCGGTAAAACCATCGACCTTGGCTTCCGGATAGGCGAGCAGACGCTTGTCCTTCTTCAGACCTTCCATCGTCACCGCATCAGCGATCAGCAGAACGTCAGGCTGCGGCGCACCGGCGGAAAATTCAGCGGCAAGCTTGGTGAGGAGTTCGCTCGTACCGGAACGGAAAATCTGCACATCCGTATCCGGATTGGCCTTGCGGAAAGCTTCGACCGTCTTGGTCGCATCCGCTTCCGGTTGCGACGTATAGAGCGTCAGCGTATCGGCCTGTGCCACGGCGATGGAAAGAGCAAGAAGCGCAGGTACGACAGCAGCCCGCTTCAGCATCTTGTTCATGGGATTCGCTCCTCGAATTTCTGTATAATGTTCGCCAGCATGACCAGCGATGCCGGTGCAATCCTGACGCGTGCGAAGTGATAGCGCGCAGATACTGCCATGGCGATAGGCACGATCATTTCCATTCATGGTGCACCTGTCAAACATCCTGCAACGTGAACCCGGAAAACAAAAGCCTCCCGGCGGAATCTTATCCATCGGAAGGCTTGTAAGACATTGAATGTTTTGCCGAACAGCCATCCGTATCTCCAAGCACGGAGAAGATGCGGATGGCATTAGAGGAATTACAATGCGGTTTTATGACAACCGCAAACGCATTCCCGGTAAAAAGATCAACAGATCAGATAACGATCTCGGCGACATGCGCAACTTGAGCACCGGCCTCGTAATAGGCTTCGCGCAGACCACGGAAATTCTGCTCTTTCGGATCGCTGACCGGCAGCGGCAGATCATCTTCTTTGATCTCGCCTGAAACGAGCTGCGAAAGCAATTTCCCGAAGACTGTTCCCGGCGCGATGCCGCGACCGTTGTAACCGGAGAACCCGACCACATTACGCGCGAGGCGATGGAATTTCGGCAGGCTGTCATTGGTCATGCCGATCTTGCCATACCATTCGGCTTCAAACTCGACTTCGCCAATCTGCGGGAACAGACGCTTCAACGATTTTTTCGCCCATGCCTTGTGCACGGCAGCACCCGTATTGCGCAACGCACCAACGCTTCCGAAGACAAGGCGACCCTGTTGGTCGAAACGGAAGGACGAAAGAACTTCCTTCGTGTCCCACACACCCTGACGTTCCGGCAGTATGGAACGCTTGATATTATCCGACAGGGGCTTCGTGGCCATGTTGAAATATGGCAGGTGAACCAGCTCGGCGCGCACTTCCGGCCATGGCGCATTGGTGTAGGCATTTGTCGCCACAACGACCCAGTTTGCCGTCACGGAACCCTTGGCGGTCTTGACCACCCATTTGCCGTTCTTTTCCTCGGCTCCGATCACCGGGCTTCCGGTAAACACGGTCGCGCCAGCGGCAATGGCGGCGTGGGCAAGCCCGCGCACATAAGCAAGCGGCTGGATCGTACCGGCGCGCAGATCAAGCAGCGATCCGGCATAAGCCTTGGTTCCAACCTTGGCTTCGGTTTCCTTGGCATCGAGCAGCTTCACATTCGCGCCGCGGCGCGCCCACTGCTCGTGGCGGTCTTGAAGTTCTTTCAGGCCCTTTTTGCCAACGGCGCAGTGAAGCGTGCCCTGCTTTTCGACTTCACAGGCAATCTTGTGCTTCGCAACGATTTCGAAGACGAGCTTCGGCGCATTGCCGAGGACATCAAGCAACCGGTCACCATATTTCTGGCCGAGCACGCCGGGCAGATCATCCGGCATGACCCACATGCCGGCATTCACCAGACCGACATTGCGGCCCGAACCGCCATAACCGATCTCGATACCTTCGAGGACGATGGCACGCGTGCCTTTCTCGGCCAGATGCAGAGCTGTCGAGAGGCCGGTGAAGCCGCCCCCAACGATCACCACGTCCGCAGTCAGATCACCTTGCAGCGCAGTCGTCTTGGGAGCTGCAGGAGCGGTCTTTTCCCAAAGACCATGGGAGCGCGGATCGTTCAACATAGAGAGCAACCATTTCATACCGAGCATTTCCAGCAAATATGTGAAGCTGTTTTGCGTTCGGAAATGCGTAAAAACAAATAGTTAGAGCGGTTTCCGATCTTTTCTCATGACCGACCGCTCTCGTGGATTACGGGCACCCTGCCCGACTGCTTCTATTTCACGCCGCGAAAGCCTGTTGGACAGCGTTATTTGCGCAACAATTCATTCCGGTTTGGAATGAACCAGCATCGAATAATCCGTGTTCCCGACTTGCCCGGCAATCCACTGACAGAACACCTGCGTCAGCGGATTTTCCAGTTTTCCTTCCGGTACAACCAGATAATATTCGTTCTCGGTGCGCATCGGCTTCTCGAAAAGCATGACCAGCTCACCGCTGAGCAACTCCTGCTCAATCAGATAAAGTGGCAGAAGAGCAAAACCCAGACCGGCCAGTGCCGCGCCGATGACCATCGAGAACTGATCGAACCGGTGCCCCCGATAGGCAGACCGGCCCTCGACACCGCAGCTTTCAAACCATTGCGCCCACATTTTGGGCCGCGTCGCAAGATGCAGCAAGGGCTCGTTTTCAAGCTCTTCCGGTGCCGATGGATGGCGCGCTTTCAACAGGCTCGGGCTGGCGACCGGCACAATTACTTCACTGCACAGAAAGGTACAGGTGGCATGTGCCCAGACCGGCTGTCCATAATGGATGGCCAGATCGAATGGCTGCTCCTCGAAATCGAAGACACCAGAGCGCGACGCGACATTGATGGCAATGCCGGGATGCTTTTCGATAAAATCGGAAATGCGCGGCATCAGCCAGCGCGTGCCGAATGTCGGCAGGGTCGCCACACTGAAAGAAGAGGTTGATTGCGCCGAAGCCATAGCACGCAACATCGTATCTTCCGTCTGGTTCAGAAGACGCCGCACTTCCGGCAGAAATTTCCTGCCTGCATCGGAAAGCAGAATGCGCTGGCGGATGCGCTCGAACAGCAGGACGCCAAGCTGGCTTTCAAGATCCTTGATCTGACGGCTGACGGCGCTCTGGGTGAGATTGAGCTCATGCGCAGCCTGCGTGAAACTGCCATGACGGGCGGCGCACTCAAATGCCTGCAGCGTGGCGATGTCCGGGATCAGTCGTCTGCTCAGCTTCATTCCATTCTCGCATTAACATAGTTGCTTTCGTCGCAAGCATAACCGCAAAACGGTCTATATGATACATTTTCATCATAATCCATGCATGATCCTCCCAAACAAGACATGCACCACCCGAAGATGCCCCACTCGACGGAAATTTTCGCCATGAAAGACCAGAAATTCGTTTCGCCGGACGCCATCCGTTCTGCCTTCTCGGCTGCGATGTCCGCCATGTACAAGCAGGAAGTCCCTGCTTATGGCACATTGATGGAACTCGTTGCCGATGTGAATGCCAAGGTGCTGGCCGATGACAGCCACCTGCATGAACGTTTGACGGAAACAGATTCGCTTGAGCGCATTTCAGAAGAACGCCACGGCGCAATCCGTCTCGGCACCGCCGCCGAACTTTCCATGATGCGCCGCGTCTTTGCGGTCATGGGCATGTTCCCGGTCGGCTATTACGATCTGAGCGCTGCCGGTGTTCCGGTTCACTCCACCGCCTTCCGCCCGGTCGATGACGCGGCCTTGAAACACAATCCGTTCCGTGTTTTCACCTCGTTGCTGCGTCTCGACCTCATTGCCGACGAAAAGCTACGCGCCGAATCGGAAGAAGTCCTGTCGAAGCGCAACATCTTCACCGCAGGCGCCATCGCACTTGTCGAAAAGGCTGAAGTCGAAGGCGGCCTCAACGACGACGACGCAAAAGTCTTTGTCGCAGAAGTGCTGGAAACCTTCCGCTGGCACGACCATGCCAATGTCAGCGCCGAACTTTATCATCGCCTGCATGACGCACATCGCCTGATCGCTGATGTCGTGTCGTTCAAGGGCCCGCATATCAACCATCTGACGCCGCGTACGCTCGACATCGACGCCGTGCAGGCTCAGATGCCGGATCGCGGCATCAATCCGAAGGCAGTCGTCGAAGGCCCACCAACCCGCAAGTGCCCGATCCTTCTGCGCCAGACCTCGTTCAAGGCGCTGGAAGAAGAAGTGTCCTTCGTCAGTGCAGACGGCACCTGGACGCCAGGCTCGCACACTGCCCGTTTCGGCGAGATCGAACAGCGCGGCGTAGCACTTACGCCAAAGGGCCGCGCTCTTTACGACAAGCTGCTCAACGATACCCGCGCCGTTGCGCGCCCAGCTCCTGACGGCTCGAATGCGGCTGAATATGTGAAGGCGCTGAGCGACACTTTTGCCGCCTTCCCGGACACATGGGCTGGCGTACGTGAAGAAGGCCTCGGCTACTTCGCCTACTCGGTCAAGGACGCTGCAAAGCTTGAAGCTTACAGGCCGGGCACCGATATTGAGGTTCTGATTGAAGCTGGTGCGGTTCAGTTCGACCCGATCATCTATGAGGACTTCCTGCCGGTGAGTGCTGCCGGTATATTCCAGTCCAATCTGGGCGATGACGACACACAGGAATTTGTTGAAAGCCCCAACCAGAAGCGTTTCGAGGATGATCTGGGTGCAAAAGTGCTTAATGAATTCGAGCACTATGCCCGCATCGAACGCGAATCCATCGAAGCCGTCAAGGCAGGCTTGAAGGGCCTCGAAGCGGCAGAATAAACGCATAACCCCGAAAAGTTGCAGACTTTTCGGACAGGATTATGCGCAAACAACTCATACAGAGAGGAAAGCCATGAACACCGCTGTTAGAAAAATCGACGTGAAGAAGGAAGCCGCCGATCTGCTTTCCAAACTCGGCGTAGATGCATCCGCCTATACCGGCGGCGACCTTGCCGGTTTCAGCCCCGTTTCGGGCGAACAGATTGCTGCGGTCAAGACCCACAGCAAGGACGACGCTGCCAAGATCATCGACAAGGGCGATGAAGCCTTTCGCGCCTGGCGCAACGTTCCGGCACCGAAGCGCGGCGAACTGATCCGCCTTCTGGGCGAAGAACTGCGCGCTTCCAAGGAAGATCTCGGCCGCCTCGTTTCGATCGAAGCTGGCAAGATCACTTCGGAAGGCCTCGGCGAAGTGCAGGAAATGATCGACATCTGCGATTTCGCTGTCGGTCTGTCGCGCCAGCTCTACGGCTTGACGATTGCAACCGAACGCGCTGGCCATCGCATGATGGAAACCTGGCATCCGCTCGGCGTTGTCGGCGTCATCTCCGCCTTCAACTTCCCTGTGGCCGTCTGGTCGTGGAACGCAGCTCTCGCCATCGTTTGCGGCAACTCGGTTGTCTGGAAGCCGTCTGAAAAGACCCTCCTCACCGCTCTCGCCTGCGATGCAATCTTCCAGCGCGCCCTCAAGCGTTTCGGCGATGCACCGGAAGGCCTCTCGCAGGTACTGCTCGGCGACCGCGAAATCGGCGAAGTCCTCGTGGACAGCCCGAAGGTTCCGGTTCTCTCGGCCACCGGCTCAACCCGCATGGGCCGCGAAGTTGGTCCGCGTCTTGCCAAGCGTTTCGCTCGCGCGATCCTCGAACTCGGCGGCAACAATGCCGGTATCGTCTGCCCGTCGGCCGATCTCGACATGGCGCTGCGCGCAATTGCTTTCGGCGCCATGGGCACCGCTGGCCAGCGCTGCACAACGCTGCGTCGCCTGTTCGTTCATGAAAGCGTTTATGACGCTCTCGTCCCGCGCCTGCAGAAGGCCTATGCCAGCGTTTCCGTCGGCTCGCCGCTTGAAACCACTGCTCTGGTCGGTCCGTTGATCGACAAGGTTGCCTTCGACAACATGCAGAAGGCCCTCAAGGAAGCTTCCGCTCACGGCGGTAAGGTTCAGGGTGGTGAGCGCGTCGATACCGGCCATGAAAACGCTTACTATGTGCGTCCGGCCATCGTCGAAATGCCGAAGCAGGAAGGCCCGGTTCTCGAAGAAACCTTCGCTCCGATCCTTTATGTGATGAAGTATTCCGATTTCGACGACGTTCTGGCGAGCCATAACGAAGTCGGCGCAGGCCTGTCGTCCTCGATCTTCACGCTGAACCTGCAGGAAGCAGAGCGCTTCCTCTCGGCTGAAGGTTCGGATTGCGGCATCGCCAACGTCAATATCGGCACTTCGGGCGCTGAAATCGGCGGTGCATTCGGCGGCGAAAAGGAAACCGGCGGCGGTCGCGAATCCGGTTCGGATGCGTGGAAGGGCTATATGCGCCGCGCAACCAACACCATCAACTACTCGAAAGCTCTGCCGCTCGCACAGGGCGTTTCCTTCGACATCGACTAATCGGTCTTATTATAGATCAAAAGAAAACCCCGCTTTTGGCGGGGTTTTTTATTATCTCAACATTCGCGATTAGCGAGATTGTCGTTATGGCGAGCCGAAAATCGTGGCTTTTGAGAACCGGCGCGCAGCGTACTTGAGTACGTGAGCACCGGAAGCGCAAAAAGACGCGATTTGCAGGCCGTCAGAGCGACAATATCACCCCATGCGTTCGGAGGCGAAGGAACCGGGCGAAGCCGGGAATACGACTGTACGATTGCCGTTGAGGAACGAACGGTGATGGATATGTGCGTGAACTGCACGTGCCAGAACCTGTGCTTCAACATCACGGCCAATCGACACGTAATCGGCTGCGCTCTGCGCATGCGTGATGCGCGCCACATCCTGTTCGATGATCGGACCCTCATCAAGATCAGCGGTTACATAATGTGCCGTCGCGCCAATCAGCTTCACGCCGCGCTCATAAGCCTGCTTGTAAGGGTTCGCACCCTTGAAGGACGGCAGGAAGGAATGGTGGATATTAATGATCTTGCCCGACATCTTCTTGCACAGCTGATCGGACAGAACCTGCATGTAACGTGCAAGAACCACCAGCTCGGTGCCTGTATCATCGACAATATCCAGAAGGCGCTGTTCTGCCTCCGGCTTGTTGGCCTTGGTGACTGCAATATGGTGGAACGGGATGTCGTGATTGACGACAACCTTCTGATAATCGAAATGGTTCGACACCACGCCGACAATATCAATCGGCAGCGCGCCAATCTTCCAGCGATAAAGCAGATCGTTCAGGCAATGGCCGAAACGCGAAACCATCAGAAGCGTTTTAGTCCGTTGCGCATTGTCGTGGAATTCAAATTCCATCTCGAACGGAGCTGCCACGGGCGCAAAGCCTTCACGCAGAACATCGAGAGCGACACCTTCTTCGGAGATGAAGCTGACGCGCATGAAAAAACGGCCGGTGTCCAGATCGTCAAACTGGGCGCTATCGATGATGTTGCAACCCTTGCCCGCAAGATAACCCGAAATCGCGGCTACGATACCGCGGGTGGACTTGCAGGTGACGGTCAGGACAAAATTATGCATCGGACTTCCTCAAATTTTCGAAGGCGCAAGCCAGGGCACGCGCCTTGAAACTAGTTCACGATGCGGCCCCCGCCATGCCAGAATGCGTAATGCACTGACCGGATTGCGCTATCAAGCGACTTTGGAAGAAAGATTGCTCTAATTTGATCAAAGATGCGGATTGCGGTCACGATACCGGGTGACAAGTTCCCGGTTCACGTCGCCGGAGCCCGGCATGTTGGCGCTCAGATAAATTGGTGCATCGCCCTCTCCCACCAGCCTTGCCGCTACATCGGCAAAAATGGCATTGAGGATAGTGACGCCAAGGGCAGTCGAAACCGGACCGACCTTCAAAGCACTGCCTTCGACTTCCAGCACCGCATCGCCCGCAGGCGCATCATTGTCCAGTACGACATCGGCCAGAGAAAGCAATTGCGTGCGGCCTTTGGCGATGGCGTTGGAATAGGTGACGGAGGTAACCGCAATGACGGCGGCCCCCTTCTCCCGCGCAAAGCGTGCCGCCTCGATGGGAGCGGCGTTGACGCCGGAGTTCGACACGACGATCAACACGTCGCCTTCGCGAATGCCGTAGCGTTCGAGAATGGGCAACACGGCCCCTTCAATTCGCTCAAAATGCGAGCTTGCCACCGCGCCATCCTGCAGCATGATCGCGCCGCAAAGGATCGGCACGGTAATCGCCAGTCCGCCCGCGCGATAATGCAACTCTTCCGCCATCATATGCGAATGGCCGGTGCCGAACACATAGACCCGACGATCCGCCTTGGCCGCCGTGGCGATGAGTTCGGCGGCTTTGGCCATCGGCTCCGCAAGGCGATCACGCAGACCGGAAAGCCGGGCTATCAGATCATTGAAATAACGATCGGTGATTTCCGTCATCAGCCTTACCCTGCTATCTGCTTTTCGCCCGAAAGCCATGTGGCTTTCGCAAACAGCCCGTCGTCAAGATGGACTGCATCCATCCGCATGCCGGGACGGAACGTGCCGCGATCATTGAGACGCAAATAGCGTGCCGGATAGTGGCTCGCCATGCGCAGTGCCTCGGCCAGCGTCAGCTCCAGTTCGGCCACCCCGAAACGCACCGCCGATGCCATATCGAGATCGGAACCGGCAATGGTGCCATCCGCCAGCACAAGCTTGGAGCAGATACCGCCCGGCACACGACGGACAGCACGCCCGTTGATTTCGAAGCTTTCAGAGTCCGAACCAACCAGAGCCATGGCATCCGTTACGAAGAAAAGGTGGGCATCTCCCCGCTTTGCTCGAAGTGCGAGCCGCAACGCCATCGGATCAACATGGTGGCCATCGGCAACGATACCGCACCAGATGTCGGGATGATCGAGTGCCGCACCGGCAAGCCCCGGCGCACGATGGCCGATCTGGCTCATGGCGTTGAAAAGATGGGTGACGCTGCGTGCACCGGCATCGAAGCGCTTGAACGCCTCTTCGGCTGTTGTGTCACTGTGGCCGATGCTGACGACGACACCGCCTTCGCTCAGGCGGCGCACTTGCTCAGGTGTGACCTGTTCCGCAGCAAGCGTGACCAGCAATGTCCCGACCTGCCTTGCCGTATGGATATAGAGCGCAATATCGGCATCATTGACGGGACGCATCAGTTCCGCCAGATGAGCGCCCTTCCGTGCCGGGGCCAGATGCGGCCCCTCCAGATGGAGACCGGCAACGCCCTTGTCGGCCTTGACCGCTTCAATTGCCGCTTCAATGGCGCGGTCGCGTACCGGCGTTGTATCGGTGATCAGCGTCGGCAGAAGGCTTGTCGTACCGTATTTACGGTGACCTTCGGCAAGCACGAACATGGTTTCCGGCGTCGGCTGATCATTGAGCATACGCCCGCCGCCGCCATTCACCTGCGCATCGATGAAACCCGGCGCAATGACGCCGCCCTTCAGGCGCTCGATCTGATGGGCCTCGCCAAGGGCTGCTTCCGGCACAATGGCTTCGATCTTGCCATCGCTGAACACCAGCGCGCTTTGGTCATGAAAGCGCTCGCCATCAAAAATGCGCGCGCCTGCTATTGCCGATTTCCTGGTCATACCGTCACCGTAACCTTGTTGAGATTGCGCGGCTTGTCTGGGTCAAAACCCTTGCGGCGCGTGACCGCTTCAATGACGCGGTAATAATTGATGAGGGAAACCAGCGGATCGAGATGCGCATTACCCGTGCTTGCCGATGGCAGTCGAAAGCCCGGCGTTTCAGCATCGGACAGCGACACAATGCTCGCGCCAAAGGAATGCAGTCGCTTCAGGGCCTGCATGTTGGTGTCGAAAGCTTCATCACGCGGCAGGAAGGAAATGATCGGGAACCCCTCTTCCACAAGACGCATCGGCCCGTGCATCAATTCCGCCAGCGAAAATGCCTCCGCATGGATATTGGCGGTTTCCTTTGCCTTCAGCGCTGCTTCGAGCGCAATCGCAAAGGCCGTGCCGCGACCGCCGGTATAAAGCGAGCGAGCGTTGAAAAGCAGATTTTCAACAGCTTCGCGACCATCGGGCCGTGTTGCAGAAAGCGCTTCCGGCAGGCGTTGCAGCCCGGCCTGCAGGCTTGCATCGCCGCTGGCCGATGCGACTACGCCCGACAGCGCTGCAACCGCAGCAATGAACGACTTGGTTGCGGCAACGCTCTTTTCTTCACCGGCATTCAGCGCCAGCACGACATCGGCGGCATTGCCAAGCGGGCTGTCGACGACATTCACGACCGCAATTGTGGTTGCGCCGCCCTTTTTGGCAGCTTCCTGCGCTGCAACAATGTCCGGGCTCGCGCCGGACTGCGACACGGTGAAGTGCAGTCCGTTCTTGAGCTTCAGCTTGGAACCGTAGACGGATGCCACCGATGGCCCGATGGACGCTACCGGAATGCCCATCGTGATTTCCATCAGATATTTGAAGAATGTCGCTGCATGATCGGACGAACCGCGCGCAGCAGTCGTGATGACGGCAGGCTCGTTCTTCTGGAAAATGCGCGCGATTTCCGAGAACGTGCCTGCCTCCTTCTCAAGCAGACCGGCGACGACGGCAGGTGACTGTTCGGTTTCCTGCAGCATCAGGGAGGAAGGGCTGTTCATAGTCATTCTCCAATTTTCAGTTCTGCGACGAAGTCATAGGCATCGGCGCGATAATGCGAACGGGTATATTCGACGATCCGGTCGTCCTCGAGATGCGAGACACGCTCGATCAAAAGCGCGGGCGCACCCCTGTGCACGCCAAGCAGGCGTGCCGTACCGGGGTCGAGTGTAACTGCTGTCAGGCGCTGCAAGGCGCGCACCGGCTTGTGGCCACGCCGCGCCAATGCACCATAAAGCGAGGCTTCTTCGACACGATCCTTATCCAGATAATGGCGAGGAACCACAGCCCGCTCGAAGGCCATAGGAACGCCATCGGCAAGACGTAGACGATCCAGCCTCACCACCGTCGTATCGACACCGATCCCCAGCCGGAAAGCCTCGTCGGGCGACGGCCTGTCGACCTTGTTGGTGACAACGCGCGCGCCCGGC
This sequence comes from Brucella tritici, assembly GCF_008932295.1. Lineage (GTDB taxonomy): Bacteria > Pseudomonadota > Alphaproteobacteria > Rhizobiales > Rhizobiaceae > Brucella > Brucella tritici. The sequence goes on from NZ_WBWA01000002.1 coordinate 87,166, forward strand.
TCCTTGCCGCGTGACAGCATGTCCTCGGAAAACGAAGTCAGCCGCCAGAGATGCTGGCTGATACGGGCAGGCCGCTCGGCAACGAAAGTCCCGCTGCCGCGTCGCGCCTCCACTACGCCTTGCGTCAATAATTCCTTATACGCATTGCGAACGGTGATGCGACCGACGCCGAGCTGCTCGGCCAGATCTCGCTCCGGCGGCAATCCGACAGCGGGCGCCAGTTGCCCCTCCTCGATCAACTCACCGAGAATACGCGCAAGGTTCCGGTAAAGCGGCCCTGTAAGCTGCGGATCATGCAAACCGCGCTCTTCGATAGCCGTGATCAATGTGGTTCTATTCATGCTTTACATAATAGAACCTATATAGAACCAATAGCAAGTAACAATCTCATGAAAAAAGCCCGGTCGTGACCGGGCTTTCTGTTTAATGCAGTTGCTGCGCAGGATGTGCTTCGGCTGGCGGCTCATCCGGCTTATGCTCCGGCTCCTTGATCCGGAACCAGGCGACATAGAGCGCCGGCAGGAACAGGAGCGTGATCGCCGTGCCCGCTATGATACCGCCCATCATGGCGTAGGCCATCGGCCCCCAGAACACTTCACGCGCAATCGGAATCAGCGCCAGACTGGCCGCCGCGGCTGTCAGCGCGATGGGCCGCATACGGTGCTGGCTGGCTTGTGTCACCGCATCCCATGGATGCATGCCCTCGGTGATATGTTCCTCGACCTGCACGATCAGAATGACCGAGTTTCGGATGAGAATACCGACCAATGCCAGCACGCCGAGGATTGCCACGAAGCCGAGCGGCTTGCCGCTTGGTAGCAGGGCTGCCACCACACCGATCAGACCGAGCGGAGCCACAGCCACCACAAGGAACAGCCGCTGGAAGCTTTGAAGCTGGATCATCAGCACCGTCGCCATGACGAACAGCATCAGCGGAACGACAGCAGCAATAGGTCCCTGGCTCTTGCCGCTTTCCTCCACCGTGCCTGCCGTCTGGATATAGTATCCCGATGGCAGCTTGTCGGCGAAAGTCTTGATTGCTGGCGCCAGATCCTTGACGATCGTGTCCGGCATCGTCTTGTCGATGATGCCAGCAGCGACCGTAATCGTCGGAATGCGCGAACGACGATAGATAACCGGCTGCTCCAGTTCGTACCGGAAATTCGCAATCGCCGCCAAGGGCACCGACGTCCCGTTACCGGTCGCGATCTGAAGGCTTTGCAGCGTATCAATCGAGTCGCGTTCCTGCTTCTGCGCCCGAGCTATGACATCAATCAGATAGATCGAATCCCGCACCTGCGTGATTGTGATCCCGCCAACGATACCGTTGAGGGTGGTTGCAATATCCTTTGACGAAATGCCGAGCTTTCTTGCCTTGTCCTGCATAACGTCGACGCGAATGACGCGCCCCGGTTCGTTCCAATTATAGTTGACGACACCGAGCCGCTTATCCGCGCTCAGGATACCGGCAAAATCCTGCGCGATGCCACGCAGCTTCTGGATGTCCGGTCCCGAGATACGATACTGCACCGGACGACCAACCGGCGGTCCAAGCTCCAGATATTTTACATAGACGTCCGTACCGACGTAATCCTTGCGCAGAACCTCGTTGAACTTCTGCTTGAGCCGATCACGCGCTTCGATATCCTTGGCAACGACGACCATCTGCCCGAAATACGGATTTGCAGGCTGCACATCGAAAGAAAGAATGAAGCGGATGGCACCTTCCCCGATATAGGTACTCCAGTGATCTATATCGGGATTGTCTTTGAGCATCGTCGCTTCGAACTTTTCCATCTGTGCTCTGGTATCGGTGATGGAGCTGTTTTGCGGAAGCGTCCAGTCGAGCACCAGTTCCGGACGGTCCGATTCCGGGAAGAACTGTCGTTGGATGAAGCCCATGCCGAAAACCGACACAACAAAGAGCGCGATGGTAGTGGCGATGGTGATCCATTTATGCCGCATGGATGCCAGCAGGACCTGCGAGAAGATCATGAAGAAGCGGCTGTGCTTTTCTTCATGCGCCTTCATCTTCTTCGGCAGGAAAGTGACACCCAGCAGAGGCGCGAACAGAACCGCCACGATCCACGAGACAATCAGCGAAACTGCGATCACCACGAACAATGTAAACGTATACTCACCGGCCTGACTGTTGTTCAACCCGATCGGTATAAACCCTGCAATGGTGACGAGCGTGCCCGTCAGCATCGGGAACGCCGTATGCGAATAGACATAGGTTGCGGCCTTGTTGATGGGATCACCGTGCTCGAGCCGCGCCACCATCATTTCAACCGCAATCATCGCATCATCGACCAGCAGGCCCAACGCGATGATAAGCGCGCCAAGCGATACGCGTTGCAGGGAAATATCCATCAGCGACATTGCCAGGAAGGTTATTGCCAGCACCAGCGGGATCGACAGAGAAACAACAAAGCCCGCTCGGACGCCCAGACTGACGAAACTCACGGCCAAAACGATAACGACGGCCTCGAAGAGCGCCCTGGTAAAGCCCGAAACTGCATCCTTGACGACTTCGGGTTGGTCGGCGACCTTGAATACATTGACGCCAACCGGCAGTTCCGCCGTCACCTGGCTCATCATCTTGTCAAGGGCTGCCCCAAACTCAAGCAGATTGCCATTCGGCTTCATGCCGATGCCAAGACCGATCGCATCCTGCCCGTTGACCCGGAAAATGGATGCGGGCGGATCGACATAGCCACGTGTGATCGTCGCGACATCGGAAAGACGGAAGAAGCGATCATTGACACGCAAATTCACTGCACGCAGATCGGCTTCCGAATTGAATTGCCCGCTGACGCGCACGCTGATGCGCTCCGGCCCGGCTTCCACGACACCGGAAGGCGTAATGGCGTTCTGGTCCTGCAAGGCTTGCAGGATTGCCTGTTGGTCCAATCCCAGCGCCGCAATCTGGCGTGTCGAAAACTCCAGATAAATCGCCTCGTCCTGCGCGCCGATCAACTCGACCTTGCCTGCATTGGGCAGTGTCAGAATTTTGGTCCGCGTGCTCTCGGCATAATCGCGCAACTGCCGCATGGAAAGACCATCCGACGTGAAGGCATAGACGTTACCGTAAACGTCGCCGAACTGGTCGTTGAAATACGGTCCATAAACGCCCTGCGGCAGCGTATTCTGAATATCGTTCAAAAGGTGGCGCACTTCGGTCCAGGACTTTTTGACCTGTTCGGCGCGCGTTGTATCTTTCAGAAACACGAACACAACCGACTTGCCTGCTGTAGTTATGCTACGCGTATAGTCGGGCGTATCCAGCTCTTCGAGCTTCTTTTCCAGCCGGTCCGTAACTTGGTTGAGTGTTTCCTCAACGGAAGCACCCGGCCAGTTGGCCTGTACGACCATCGTCTTGACGGTGAATTCCGGATCTTCCTCGCGACCGAGATCGATGTAGGAAATCAGGCCTGCCACCAGAAAGACGAGCATGAAATACCAGACGAGGGACCGATGATTCAGAGCCCAGTCAGACAGATTGAAACCCTTCTTCACAGGCCCGTTCCTTTCGCGTCCAGGCGGACTTTCTGTCCTTCCTTCAACTCGTTCACACCGGCAATCGCAACGTAACTGCCGACATCGACACCCCCGGCGACAAAGCTGTCGCCGCGTCGTTCGATAACCTGCACATCATGAAGGGAAACCGTCTGCTTGTGCGGGTCGATGACCCAGATGCCTGTCTTGCCGTTTTCATCACGCAGGGCCCGAATTGGCATCGTCACAAGGTTCTGTTCGGGTGCAGCCATGGCTGCCCGGATCGTAGCGCCAAGGCGAAAGCCTTCCGGCGGATTATCGAGAGCAATTCTGACACGTCGCGTGCGCGTCTGTGCATCTGCCTGGGGCGCAACCTCACGCACTGTTCCCTGTCCCGTCACTTTCGGATCGGCCTGAAGCTGTACATTGAATGGCGTGCCCTGCTCAAAATATTGCGTCATGCTGTCAGGAATATCGAGCACTGCTTCGCGGATATCAGGACGCGCGACCGTCATTACGGTCTGCCCCGCCGCAACCACCTGACCAACTTCAGCATTCGTTGCCGAAATGACGCCGTCGTAATCCGGGCGTAACACGGCATAGCTGCGCTGGTCCTGCGCCTTTTTCAGCCCCGCCTGAGCCTTTTCCAGCCCCGCCTCGGCGCTGTCGCGCGCCTGTCTCGCCGCATCGTAATCGGCTTGCGAGACATTATTGCCCTTGAGCAGGATACGCTGGCGCTCCTCGCTTGCCGAGGCATTGGCAAATTGCGCTTCGGCGCTCGCCAGATCGGCCCGTGCCGACTGAACGGCAAGATCGAGATTGGATGGATCGACCATCGCAACCATCTCGTCCTTCTTCACGAGATCACCCACCTGAACGGGGCGATTGATAATCCGCCCGAGCACACGGAACGCAAGATCGGTGGAATAACGCGGCTCTATCGTACCTGCAAAACCCGTCTGCGTTACAGGCTTGGGTTCAACCACCATATACAGAACCGGGCGCGCAATGTCCGTATCCGCTTGTTTGTCTTCTTCCTTGCCACAGGCGCTGAGCAGAACCGCTGCGCCAAGCATGACGACATAGCCCATTGACCAGACCGCACGAAACTGGATTGCCGACTTCATTGTGCAACGAGCCCTTCCTGTTCCTGCACGACATCAGCCGGTTCGCCGGAACGCAACATCTGTGCGCCTTTGGTGACGATCAGCTCGCCCTCCTGCAGGCCACCCTCGACGAGCAGCCGCCCCTTTTCGTAGGCAAGCACTTTTATCGGAACCAGCGTTGCCACCTTGGAATCCTTCGAGAGCCTCCAGACAGCCGTGCGTCCTGCATCCGACGTCATCGCGCTCCACGGCAGCACAACGACTTTCACGCTGTCCATATGCACCGTCCCCGTCACCGTGGCTCCGAGCGCCATCTGCGGTGGCGTTTGCGCTATTCCCACCTTCACCCGCACAGTGCCCGTCTGCGCATCCACCACCGGCGAAATTTCGCGGATCTTGCCTTCGGCGCTGATCGAAGCATCGGACAGAAGCGCAATCGTTACGCCCATACCGATCTTGGCATGGTTGACCAGCGTTTCCTGCACATCGAAGATCGCGTCACGCGGACCATCCTCGGCAATAGAAAACGCCGTCTGCGCCGCCTGTACCACTTGCCCGGCCTCGACGTTGCGCGCGGTAATCACGCCTGAAACAGGCGCCTGCAATTCAGTGTAGGACAACTGGTCGCGCGCATCCTTGAGCTGGCTTTCGGCACTGGCAAGAGCGCTCTGGGTTGTCTGAAGATTCTGGTTTGCCTGGTCATAGGTGCTGCGCGTCGTGAAGCCTTGCGCCAGCAAAGCCTTCTGCCGCACAAAATTGGCCTGCGCCTGCACGAGTTGCGCCTGCGCGGCGTCACTGGTGGCCTGTGCAACGCGCAGATTGGCCTGCTGTTCGACATCGTCGATACTGGCGAGAGGCTGCCCTTTTTCCACATGTTGGCCGATCTCGACCAGCCGCCGCACCACCTGACCGTTCAAACGGAACGAAACATTGACCAGCGAACGCGCCGCTATCGCACCGGATAATGTCAGTTTCGGCTGATAATCGCTGGCGACTGCCTTGACCGCCGCCACCGGCACGACATTAAGCTGGTCCGCCCGCACCGGAGACATGGTGCCCGGCACAAGCAGCCCCAGACAGACAAGGAGCATACCGGGCTTTCCAAAACCGGAAGCGGCGGGCTGGATCGCAACACACCTCCATCCATTCTGGATACCGTAAATGAATGATTTTACTGTCATTTACACGATTCTCACTGGTTCGGTTCTGTTGAGAATGCAACTAAAGCCATGCAGAGAAAAGCGGCGTCGTAAAAGATGTTGAATCATAGTTATCGCTGTTAAAATCTTTTCGAAAATGTTCACACAAAACAATTGACAGGCTTTGCCCCTTACGGGAGCGTATATAAGTAGAAATATAGAGATTTATTGATATTCGATAGTATTGGCTGCTGCGAACGGCTTTCTAAAGCTTTGCCTCCTCGACAAGTCTCTGCCCAGCGGCATTCAATTCATAACGCGTGCGTTGCGTGCGCGGATCGCGCTGCCTGATTCGCACGTAACCATGTTCTTGCCCGAGCACTGAAATTTCCCGCAGCACCAGCGCGTGCGCAACACCCAATAACCGCGCAAAAGTTCGACTGTCTGACGCAATATCAAGCACCAGCGCGGCGATAATCCCGGCACCAAGCCCGGTAAGACTGCGGGACGCCGTCATGAGAGCATCAACGAACGCCATATATTCCGCCTCGCCCTCATCCATCATGCGGCAGCCGATTTAAGAGGGCGAAATGAAACAATCACCGATTTCGAGGTCGGCGTGTAGCTTTCATCACCCGAACTGGCGAGCGGCACCAGCACATTCATTTCCGGATAGTAGCCTGCGATACAGCCGCGCGGGATGTCGTAGGGCACAAAGCGGAAATCGCGGGCAATACGCTCCACGCCATCGTCGAATTCGCCGACGATATCAGCCCGGTCACCGGCCTCGACACCGATATCGGCCATATCGGCGGCATTCATGAAGACGACCTGCCGTTCTCCATAAACACCGCGATAGCGATCATCCATGCCATAGATGGTCGTATTATACTGGTCGTGGCTGCGGAATGTCTGCAGCACATAACGCCCCGGCATACCGCGTGCCTGCTGATGCTCAACGGCTTCCGGCAGGGTGCCAGTCCAGAATGTGGCCCTGCCCTTCGTCGTATTCCATTCCAGCTCGCGGGCGGAATTACGCAAATGGAAGCCGCGCGGCACCCGCACACGCTCATTGAAATCATAGAAGTCCGGCAGCACACGGGCGATATGGTTGCGGATGAGATCATAGTCGTCGGCAAGCTCCAGCCAGTCGACCGGATTTGCGCCCAGCGTCGCCTGCGCCATACCAGCAATGATGGCCACTTCCGAGCGCAGATGCGCAGACGCAGGCGCATTGATGCCGCCTGAACCGTGCACCATGCTCATGGAATCCTCAACCGTCACGATCTGCGCCACACCTCTGGAATTGAGGTCGATCTCCGTGCGGCCAAGACAAGGCAGAATGAAAGATTCCCGCCCCGGCACCAGATGCGAATGGTTGAGCTTGGTTGCGATATGGACCGTCAGCCGCTGGCCGGAAAGCGCTTTGGAAATAAGCGGGCTATCCGGCGTGGCCCGGGCAAAATTGCCGCCAAGGCCGATAAATGCCTGAGCAGACCCGTCGAGCATGGCACCAATGGCACCCAGAACATTGTGTCCCGGCTCACGCGGAACATCAAAGCCGAATTCCTTTTCCAGAGCATCGAGAAATGCGACCGGAGGCCGTTCATTAATGCCGACGGTACGATCCCCCTGCACGTTTGAATGGCCGCGCACCGGACACAGCCCGGCACCGGGCCTGCCAATATTGCCGCGCAGCAGCATGAAGTTGGTGATTTCGCGGATCGTGATGACGGAATGGCGGTGCTGGGTGATGCCCATCGCCCAGGTGCAGATGACCCGTTCCGATTCCATATAGATTTTTGCCGCGCGTTCCAGCGACGACCGGAGAAGTCCCGATTGGTCCTCGATCTCTTCCCACGATGTCGCGTCAACAGCGGCCCGATAGGCTTCCAGTTCCGCCGTATGCGTGCTGAGAAATTCCCGGTCGAGGATGGAAGGCTTGCCTGCGGCCAGCGCCGCATCGTCCGCCGCGAAAACCGCCTTGGCCATACCACGGAAAGCGGCAAGATCGCCGCCAAGGCGCGGCTGGAAATAATCGCTCGCTATGGCTTCGCTGCCGCCATGCAGCATTTCAAGCTTGTTCTGCGGATCGGCGAACCGCTCCAGCCCGCGTTCGCGGATCGGATTGAAAACGACAATGCGCGCGCCGCGCTCGGCGGCACGACGCAGATCGCCCAGCATGCGCGGATGGTTGGTGCCCGGATTCTGGCCGACGACAAAAATGGCATCGGCCATTTCGAAATCTTCCAGCAGGACCGTCCCCTTGCCGACGCCAACCGACTGCTTCAGCGCAACACCGCTAGCCTCGTGGCACATATTGGAGCAGTCGGGGAAATTGTTGGTCCCATAGGCGCGCACAAACAACTGATAGAGAAACGCTGCCTCATTGGAGGCGCGGCCTGACGTGTAGAACTCAACCCGGTTCGGACTGTCGAAACTCTTGAGAATATCGCCGATAGTCCTGAACGCCTCATCCCATTCGATGGCTTCATACTGATCGGTCGAGGCATTGTACCGCATCGGATGGGTCAGGCGACCGGTATTCTCCAGATCGTAATCCGTCCAGCTACGCAGCTGCGAAACCGTATGTTCGCGGAAGAAGGCAGGCGTCGTGCGCCGGTCGGTTGCCTCCCAGGCGACAGCCTTCACGCCGTTCTCGCAAAATTCGAAGGAAGAGCCATGTTCCGGATCACCCCAGGCGCAACCGGGGCAATCGAACCCGTCAGGCTGGTTTGCCTTGAGAAGCGTGCGCGCACCGGAGAGCGGAGCTCCGCTTGCAAGCAGTTGCTTGCCGCAGCTTTTCAATGCGCCCCATCCGCCTGCCGCAGCGGATCGTTTGCCAATGAAACCGGTTTTGGTGGCCTTGCTCATCCGTTACCCTCTAACCCAGTTGCGAGCCCGCCTTCTTCAGTTGGCATAAACTTGCCTTGGGCGGGTGCCAATATCATAAGTGGAATTGCCTGGTCCTTCAATTAACCGCGAGGCAATTGTTATTCGATACTTGTTCGCACTTGATTTCAGTCGCACGATCCGTCATGCGATTGGTCAAGAAAAATTACCACAAGGGGTGGGATAGATGCCCAACATCGTTGAAATCGCCGATCTGAAGCGGCTTGCCCAGCGCCGCGTCCCCAAGATGTTCTTTGATTACGCGGATTCTGGCGCCTGGACCGAGTCGACCTATCGCGCCAACGAAGACGACTTCAAGAAGATCAAATTACGCCAGCGCGTTCTCGTCGACATGACGAACCGTTCGCTCGAAACAACGATGATCGGTGAAAAAGTGTCGATGCCGGTGGCGCTCGCCCCGACTGGCCTGACAGGCATGCAGCATGCCGACGGCGAAATGCTCGCCGCGCAGGCCGCCGAAGCCTTTGGTGTTCCCTTCACCCTTTCGACCATGAGCATCTGTTCCATCGAAGATGTCGCTTCGGTCACCAAGAAGCCGTTCTGGTTCCAGCTCTACGTGATGAAGGACCGCGACTTCGTGAAGAATCTGATCGGTCGCGCCAAGGCCGCCGGTTGCTCGGCATTGGTACTGACACTCGACCTTCAGATTCTCGGCCAGCGCCACAAGGATATCCGCAACGGCCTTTCCGCCCCGCCGAAATTCACCCCGAAGCATATCTGGCAGATGGCAACCCGCCCCGGCTGGTGCCTTGGCATGATGGGCACGCAGCGCCGCACATTCCGCAACATCGCCGGTCACGCCAAGAACGTCACCGACCTTTCCTCGCTCTCCTCCTGGACGGCGGAACAGTTCGATCCGCAGCTCAACTGGAACGACGTGGCCTGGATCAAGGAACAATGGGGTGGCAAGCTCATCCTCAAGGGCATTCTCGATGCCGAAGACGCCAGGATGGCGGCAAAGTCAGGTGCAGACGCAATCATCGTGTCAAACCACGGTGGACGTCAGCTCGACGGCGCACCGTCTTCAATCTCCATGCTGCAGCCGATCGTTGACGCTGTCGGGGACAAGATCGAAGTGCATGTCGATGGCGGTATCCGTTCCGGTCAGGATGTACTCAAGGCCCGCGCGCTCGGTGCGCAGGGTGTGTATATCGGTCGCCCGTTCCTCTATGGCCTCGGTGCGATGGGCAAGGATGGCGTAACGCTGGCTCTCGACATCATCCGCAAGGAACTGGATGTCACGATGGCGCTCTGCGGCAAACGCGATATCAACGATATCGACAAGTCGATCATCCATTCCATAAATTTTTGAGCCATAAACTTTTGACAATGTTCGGAGCCGGCCCCGTGTCGGCTCCGATACTTTAGCAATTACTTGAATAATATCGCGCCACACGCGAGTACCGGTGAATGATGCACCGCAAGGTTACTTAAAAATAACCAAGTGTTAAACATATCTCTTTACCATATTCGGCAGTACGGCTCGTGGCCGTTTTTCTGTTCGGATTTGGAGTGGGAACCGATGAAGTGCACTTCCGCCATTGCCATCGTGGCTATCAGTCTGATGGCGGGATCAGGAGCGGCATTTGCCGCCGATATAATTGCAGACCCTGTCATTGAGCCCATGCCGGAACCGGTTAATTCCTCCGGCTGGTATATTCGTGGCGACCTCGGTTACAATTTCAAATCGAGTACGGATGGCGACTGGAGCTTCTGGAACCAGTACGATCCGCCCTATCGCGGCATTGACGATACGCTGCGCTACGACGATTTCAGCCTCAAGGCAGGCGCGACTTACGGCGTGGGTGTCGGTTACCGCTTTACCGACATGTTCCGCGCCGATGCCACGCTCGACTTCTTCCGCGCGGGCATCAACGGGCGCACCGCCTGCCCAAGCTATGTGAAATCCAGCAAGGGCTTCAACCCGGTTGAGGATAATTGCAACTACGAGGATTCGTCCACGGCCAATATCTGGACGGCCATGGCCAACGCCTATGTTGACCTGCCGCGCGTTGGACCAGTCACGCCTTATCTCGGTGCCGGTCTGGGCGCTGCCTATGTCAAATATGATAACTGGAAATCCCATGAAGTCTGCGCTGGCTGCACCTATTCCAGCGAAAAGGACGGGCTGGACAGTTGGCGCTTTGCAATGGCTCTCATGGCCGGTGTCAGCTACGATCTGACCGAGCAACTCAAGCTTGATGTCGGTTATCGTTATATGCGTATCAATGGCGGCAAAGCCTATGGTTTCGACGCAGCAGATCGCAGCACCAACCCTTACGGCAATGCTGAAGGACCGGGCGCAACCGGAACGCAGGCCAAGGACAACGGCTTCAACATGCACACGATCCGTGCCGGTCTTCGTTACGAATTCCGTTAAACACAGTGATCTTTCGAATAGAAAGCCCGGTCAGTACCGGGCTTTTTTCATTTCAGTTGCGTGAAGTCGGCGCTTTTGACAGAAGCACTGTGCGGATGGCAAAACTGGAATGGATGCGCGCAACACCGGGCAATCGCGACAGGATTTCCTTGTGAATGATCTCATAGGCTGCGGCATTTTCCGCTTCGACGCGCAGAATATAATCCGCGTCGCCTGTCATGAGATAGCATTCCTGTACTTCCGGGTGCCGCCGCACGGCCTCCTCAAAACGGTTCAGGAATTCCTCCGTCTGCCGGTCGAGCGTAATACGCACGATGGCGACCAGCCGCTCATCACCATCGGATGAGCCGACGATGGCCGTGTAGCCACGAATGACCCCGCTTTCCTCCAATATCTGCACCCTCCGCAGACAGGCGGACTGCGAAAGCCCCACTTCGCTGGCAAGATGACTGTTGGTCATACGCCCGTCCCGACGCAGGCAGCGGATGATATTGCGGTCGATACTGTCGAGTGTTGGCATGAATAATCTTCAATCTGAAAGCTAAAATATGCGCAAGATGTGCGAAAATTCGCATAATATGCGACAAATAGCAAAAACATTCGAATAGTCTTCGACTAATATGCGGGCAAGCTTTGGGAGTGAGGAGTCACAAGGTTTCTCAACCAAGGCTTTATGCTTTGGGCGGCAGGCGATCCATATCGACAATGACGTTCCAAGCGTTCTCGTAGCGTAGTGAGCAGTTTGGAAAGAACCGTGTAAATGGTTGATATGTCGATGCAATTTTCACAGGATGAGCGCGATCTTGCTGCCGGTGGCGTATTGACCATCGACCTGTCGGCGCTGCGCCACAATTATTCGGCCATTGCCCGTCATATCGCGCCCACCCGCGCTGCTGCCGTCGTCAAGGCAGACGCCTATGGGCTTGGCGCCAGCCGTGTCGCGCCTGCCTTTTACGATGCCGGTTGCCGTGATTTCTTCGTCGCCCATCTCGGCGAAGCCATTGCGCTGAAGCCGTTTCTCAAACCCGATGCGACCCTTTACGTCCTGAATGGTCTTCAGCCGGGAACAGAAGAAGCCTGCGCCCGCGAAGGCATTGTGCCAGTACTGAACTCGCTGGAACAGATTGAAAACTGGGCGACGCTCGCCGCCAGACAGGGCAAGAAGCTGCCTGCCCTGCTCCAGCTCGATACCGGCATGTCGCGTCTCGGCCTGTCGCCGAAGGAATTTGAACGCCTTCTGGAAAGTTCAGCTCTTCTGGACAACATCGACATCAAATTTGTCATCAGCCATCTGGCAAGCGGTGACGAGCCGGAAAATGCGGCAAATGCCCGTCAGCTTGCCAATATGACCGCCCTGCTTGCGCGTCTGCCAAAACTGCCGGTTGCCTTTGCCAATTCCGGCGGCAGCTTCCTCGACAAGACCTATCATTTCGACCTCGCCCGCCCCGGTGTCGCGCTTTATGGCGTTGGACCTAAAAGCGAGATCGTTCCTGTCCTCACCCTTTCGGCGCGCGTCATTCAGGTGCGTGACATCGACGTGGGCGCGGCGGTTGGCTATGGCGGCACCTATATCGCCGAAGGTCCAATGCGGGTGGCCACAATTGCCGTCGGCTATGCCGATGGCTGGTTCCGTTCTCTCAGCAACAAGGGCGCGGCCTTCTTTGGTGATACGCGCCTGCCAATCATCGGGCGTGTATCGATGGACTCGATCACGCTCGACGTCAGCGCATTGCCGGAAGGCACGCTGAAACTCGGCAGCCTTGTAGAGCTGATCGGTCCGCACCAGCGTCTCGAAGACGTGGCGCGCGACTGCGACACCATTCCCTATGAAATTCTGACTGCGCTCGGCAACCGTTATGCACGTGTCTACGTGGAGAGCGGCGCAAGCGGCATAAAAGCATAAGACAAGAGGCGAACATGCAGATCACCATCCTCGGCAGCGGCGTTATCGGCGTTACGACCGCTTATTACCTCGCCAAGCTCGGCCATGAGGTAACCGTTGTCGACCGCGAAGAAGGCCCGGCACTGGAAACAAGCTTTGCCAACGCAGGTCAGGTTTCGCCAGGCTATGCCTCGCCATGGGCCGCACCCGGCATTCCGTTCAAGGCTGCGAAATGGCTGTTCCAGAAGCACGCGCCGCTCATCCTGCGCCCAACCTGCGACCCGGCTCAATATAGCTGGCTCATGCAGATGCTCGCGAATTGCACCGACAGCCGCTACAAGGTCAACAAGACCCGCATGGTACGCGTTGCCGAATATGCGCGCGATTGCCTTGTCGACCTGCGCAAGGAAACCGGCATCGAATACGACCAGCGCATGCAGGGCACGCTCCAGCTTTTCCGCGAGCAGTACCAGCTTGACGGCATCGGCAAGGATATTGAAGTGCTGCGTCAGGACGGCGTGCCATTTGAAGTCCTCGACCGTGAGGGCTGCGCCAAGGTGGAACCGGCACTTGCCCGCGTAAAGGACAAATTCGTCGGCGGCTTGCGTCTGCCGCATGATGAAACCGGCGACTGCTTCAAGTTCACCAACGCTCTGGCAAAGATCGCCGAAGGGCTCGGTGTCAAATTCCGCTTCGGCGTCAACATCAAGTCGTTGCTGATGTCCGGCGGCAAGGTTTCCGGTGTCGAGACCTCCGAGGGCGTTCTGACCGCCGACCGTTATGTCGTTGCGCTTGGCAGCTATACGCCAGCGCTCGTTAAATCGCTTGGCCTCAACGCCCCGATCTATCCGGTAAAAGGCTATTCCATCACCGCGCCGATCATCGATGAGGATCGCGCTCCGGTTTCAACAGTTCTCGATGAAAGCTACAAGATCGCCATCACCCGACTTGGCGACCGCATCCGCGTCGGCGGCATGGCGGAAGTCTCGGGCTTCACGAAGGACCTGCCCGCCGCGCGGCGGGCGACGCTTGATCTGTCGGTGACAGACCTGTTCCCCGGCGGCGACCTGAAAGCAGCAACCTTCTGGTCCGGCCTGCGCCCGATGACGCCTGATTCCACGCCGATCATCGGTGCAACGCGCTACGACAACGTGTTCATCAATGCCGGTCATGGAACGCTCGGCTGGACCATGTCCTGCGGTTCCGGCAAATTGCTCGCCGACCTTATTTCCGGCAACAAGCCGGATATCCGGGCCGACGATCTCGGCATCTCCCGCTACGAATAAGAATACGCGTACGAAATTGAATCGCCTTTCCGAGGCGATTCAAAAGCTCGGTGGCGTGCAGGCGCTGACGATTTCGCATGGCACCGGCCCGACACAACGGAACCGGTGCGGCAGCTTGCTGGAAAAATAATAGGCGTCGCCCGGTCCCAGAATGCGGCGCTCACTGCCGACAGTCACTTCGATGCGACCCGAAATGACGATGCCGCCTTCCTCCCCCTCGTGCATCAAAAGCACTTTTCCCGTGTCGGAACCCGGCTCATAACGCTCCTTCAGTATCTGTAAAGAGCGCGAAAACAGATGGTCGCCCACCTGACGATAGGAAATCGGACCCTTGCCGATTTCCACCAGCTCCTCAGCCTGATAGAATACCTTATGCGGCGCATCCGGTTCGAGCGCGAAAAACTCGGCCATGCCGATGGGAATACCGTCGAGAATGCGCTTCAATGCGCCAACGGACGGATTGGACTGATTGGCCTCGATCAGCGATACGGTGGAGTTGGTCACGCCTGCCCTTTTGGCAAGCTCGCGCTGCGACAGATTCTGCCGCATGCGCACATAACGAAGCCTCCCGCCAATATCGATGCTCATCGAACCTTCCCCTTATGTTTATGATGTTCGATATAGCACAAATTTGATAATTACCCCACATAAAAACAATAGCTTAATGTTTTGAAGAAAAGGACTTGTTGCCTTTCGCAAAGCGTGGCCTGCTGCTTACAAATAGGAGGTAACTATGCTCACCAAAACCAACACGCCTAGCCTTGAGAACTTCTGGATGCCGTTCACCGCGAACCGGCAGTTCAAGGCCGCGCCGCGCATGCTCGCAAGTGCCTCGGGCATGTATTACACCGACACTGACGGCAATCAGGTTCTGGATGGCACGGCAGGTCTTTGGTGCTGCAATGCCGGTCACGGCCGCAAGCGCATTACCGAGGCTGTCGAGCGCCAGATCTCGACGATGGATTTCGCACCCACCTTCCAGATGGGCCATAATGTGGCTTTCGACTTTGCAGAAAAGCTCGCAGCCATTGCGCCGGGCGGACCGGATGCAAAACTCGACCGCGTATTCTTCACCAATTCCGGTTCGGAATCGGTCGATACAGCACTGAAGATCGCCATCGCGTATCAGCGCGCCATCGGTCAGGGCACCCGCACCATGATTCTGGGCCGCGAAAAGGGTTATCATGGCGTCGGTTTCGGCGGCATTTCCGTCGGTGGCCTCGTCAACAACCGTCGCGTCTTCCCGCAGATTCCTGCTGACCACCTTCGCCACACGCTCGACATCGAAAAGAACGCCTTCTCCAAGGGCCTGCCAGCAAACGGCATCGAGCTTGCCGATGATCTGGAACGTCTCGTCCAGCTACATGGCGCTGAAAAGATCGCTGCCGTCATCGTTGAACCGATGTCCGGTTCGGCTGGCGTCATCCTCCCGCCGAAGGGCTATCTGGAACGCCTCCGCGCCACAGCAGACAAGCATGGCATCCTCCTGATCTTCGACGAAGTCATCACCGGTTTTGGCCGCCTCGGCACGCCGTTTGCCGTTGATTACTTCGGCGTCGTGCCTGACCTCGTGACAACCGCCAAGGGCCTGACCAACGGTGCCATCCCGATGGGCGCAGTCTTCGCCGCCCGCAAGGTCTATGATGGCCTGATGACCGGCCCGGAAAACGCTATCGAGCTGTTCCACGGCTACACCTATTCCGGCCATCCGGTTGCTGCCGCTGCCGGTCTTGCAACGCTGGAAGTCTACGCCGAAGAAGGCCTGCTGACACGCGGTGCAGAGCTTGCCAATCACTGGCAGGAAGCGCTCCATTCGCTCAAGGGCGTTTCGAACGTCATCGACATTCGTAACCTCGGCCTGGTTGGTGCTATCGAACTCTCGTCGCGCAAGGATGCACCGGGTGCCCGCGCCTACGATGTTTTCGTGGATTGCTTCAAGAAGGGCCTGCTCATTCGCGTAACTGGCGATGTGATCGCGCTTTCGCCGCCGTTGATCGTGGAAAAGGAACAGATCGACACGATCGTGTCCGTCCTCGGCGACGCCATCAAACGCGCAGCCTGACCTGCACCCCGGTCACGCTGCCTTTTAGCCGCCGCTGTTCCCCTGCGGCGGCTTTTTTCTTTCTGACATGCTTATACCAGGGCGCTGAGATGCTAGCGCATCACGCCCTGAAAATACTCAATCGCCGCACAGGCTTACCCCTGCGATGGCGTGAAATTCGCCACCAGCGCATGGCTATCGCCCGGATAGGTAAAACGCACATGCGTCACCGGCTGGTCGGAATTCCAGGTCTGGCGCTCGATCACCAGACAGGGCGAGCCCAGCGGAATGCCAAGCATCCCCGCATTCTCCTGCGTGGCGGCAATCGCACGTATCGAGTGTTTTGCGCTGCTCCACGGCACACACGAAACCAGCCATGGCCCCGGAGAGTTTTCGGCAAAATTGGTCTGCGCCGCTGTCGGAACAGCATGCAGACTGATAATGCGCTCTTCCAGCGCAAAGACGCGCTTGCCCGCATAGTGACGGCAGACAAGCTCAACCAGCGGCGTGTGGCGCGGCATATCGATATGCCGTGCATCGGCAGGCCCGCTCAGTCGCTCGCGCCTGCTTGTCAGCTCGAACCGATAGGCGGCACCAAGCGCTGCCACCTCATCGCGGATATCGTGGATTTCCAGGATCGCCGCCTGCGATTGCGGAAAGGAAACGAAGCTGCCGGATCGCCGCTTGCGCTCAATCAGGCCTGCTTTGGCAAGCTGGGTCAGCGCCTTGTTCACCGTCATGCGCGAACAGCCATACTGCTCCGTCAGCTCGTGCTCGAAAGGGATGCGATGGCCGGGCAGCCATTCTCCCGTCAGGATGCGCGATTCTATATCGTCCAGAATACGCTGATGCAGCGAAAGCACCGGTACATTCTTTGCGATCAAATCTTCGCCAGCCATGCCGTCTCCTGTCAGGCGAGCAATTCGCCAAGGGTTTTCTGGAAAGCACGCTCCGCCTGATCACGCAAGCGGTGACGCCCGCCTTCCACCTGTTTAACGCCGCGCACCCACACGTCGGACGGTCGTGCGCGACCGCCGAACAACCATCCATCCAGCACGGCATCGCCTTTCGCATGAGGCAGGCGCGCCATATCAAGTGCGACGAAATCGGCCGAAGCGCCCTCTCTCAAACCATCGCCTGCACGGCCCATGGCAATGTTACCGCCCATCACTGCGCCATCGAAAAGGGCACGCCCCGTCGAGCCTTCATTTTCAGCCAGCACATTGCGGGCGCGATGGAGCAAACGCTGCGAATATTCGAGCTGTCGCAATTCATCGCCAATGCCGATCAGCACATTGGAATCCGAGCCGACGCCGAACTTGCCGCCGGCAGCAGTAAACACCGTCGCGTTGAACGTTCCGTCACCGAGATTGGCTTCGGTCACGGGGCAGAGACCGGCAATCGCCCCGGCCTTGGCCATGCGCTGCGTTTCGTCATCGGTCATATGGGTCGCATGAATGAGGCACCAGCGCGAAGACAAATCCTGATTATCGAGAAGCCATTCGACCGGGCGTTTGCCCGACCAGACGACACAGTCCTCAACTTCCTTCACCTGTTCTGCCACATGGATATGCACCGGCGTCTCGGGAAGAAGCTTCGTCACAAGGCTGAGTTCATCCGGCGTCACGGCGCGCAGGCTGTGGGGTGCAACACCTAAAACCGCACCGTCGAAACCCGCAAGCGCTTGTTTGCAGCCTTCGATCAGCCGCGCGAAACGTTCAGGATTGTTGATGAACCGCCGCTGTCCTTCATTCGGAACAGCACCGCCAAAACCCGAATGCGCATAAAAGACTGGCAGAAGCGTCAGACCGATGCCCGCCGCCTTTGCGGCTGCGACAATGCGGTCAGCCATTTCGGAGAGATTGGCATAGGGTGTGCCGTCGCGATCATGATGCAGATAATGAAACTCGCCCACGCGGGTGAACCCGGCCTCCAGCATGTCGACATAAAGCCGCAATGCCACAACTTCCGCCTGTTCGGGCGACATGGTGAGCGCGAATTTGTACATGATCTCGCGCCAGCTCCAGAACGAATCGGCAGACGGTCCGCGCTTTTCAGCAAGCCCCGCCATCCCATACTGGAACGCATGGCTGTGCAGGTTTGGCATGCCGGAAATGATTACTGCATGACGTTCATCACCCGACTGCGCGCTGACGCCAGCTTCCACAGATGCGATTTTTCCATCCGCCATGCCAAGCCGCACATCATTCGCCCAACCGGTTTGCAGAAGCGCCTGTCCGGCATGAATAAATTGCATTTTGGTGGCTGCGGCAGACATTCGAACAAGCTCCTCATTTCGCCAAATTTTCACGCCGATCTTTCAACAGATCGCAAATGGATGCATTTTTTCTCTTGGCGGTTCCGTTAATATGTATATACATTATTGAAAAACAGGGGAAGCGAGAAAACGCTCATGTCAGATAAAACAGGCTACATTTTCAGCAACGCCCGTATCGCCACACTGGGTGAAAACTCCGAAGGCCTGGGCCTCATCGACAATGCAGCGCTTGCCGTTAAAAACGGCAAGATCGCTTATGTCGGTCCGGAGAATACCCTGCCCGCTGAATATGCATCCTTCGAGAAGATAGATTGCGGCAACCGGCTCATCACGCCGGGATTGATCGATTGCCACACCCATCTCGTTCATGCCGGAAATCGCGCGCATGAATTCGAGCTGCGCTTGCAGGGCGCTTCCTATGAAGAAGTTGCACGGGCCGGTGGCGGCATTGTTTCATCGGTCAAAAACCTGCGCGCGGCCAGTGAAGACGATCTGGTGCGCGAAACCCTGCCCCGTCTCGATGCTCTAATTGCCGAAGGTGTCACCACTGTCGAAGTCAAATCCGGTTACGGTCTCGACCGCGACAGCGAAATCAAGTCGCTGAAAGCCGCCCGTCGTTTGGGTGAAGAGCGCGACGTTGCGATCCGAACCACCTTCCTCGGCGCGCATGCCCTGCCGCCGGAAATGAATGGCGACAAAGCCGCCTATATCGACCGCGTCATCAACGACATGCTTCCGGCTATTGCCGATCAAGGATTGGCTGATGCGGTTGATGGTTTTTGCGAAGGGATAGCCTTCCTGCCCGACGAAATCGCCCGCGTCTTCGATGCCGCCAAGGCGCATAGCATCGCGGTCAAGCTTCACGCCGACCAGCTTTCCAATCTGCATGGCGCAGCCCTTGCCGCGTCCTATGGCGCATTGTCCGCCGATCACCTTGAATATACCGATGCCGATGGTGCTGCCGCCATGGCCAAGGCCGGAACAGTGGCCGTGCTGCTTCCCGGCGCTTATTACTTCATCCGCGAAACCCAGAAGCCGCCGGTTGAAGCCTTCCGCGCTGCGGGCACAAAGATGGCGCTTGCCACCGACAACAATCCGGGCACATCGCCGCTGACCTCGCTTCTGCTCACCATGAATATGGGCGCAACGCTCTTCCGCATGACGGTTGATGAATGCATCGCAGGCGTCACCCGTGAGGCCGCACGCGCTCTTGGCATTCTCGATCAGACCGGCACGCTGGAAGTTGGCAAGGATGCAGATCTCGCCATCTGGAACGTCGAGCGCCCCGCCGAACTCGTCTACCGCATCGGCTTCAACCCGCTGTGGAAGCGGGTTTTCAAGGGCCGAATTTAATATTGTCCGTATGGGCCTGGCCCATACGGGAACCCAACGGAGCCTTTCATGACCATTATCCTCAAGCCCGGTTCTGTTCCGCTTGAAACGCTGGAAACAATCTATCGCGATGCGGTTCCCGTCCGCATCGACCCCGCATTTCATGCCGGTGTCGAAAAGGCCGCCGCGCGCATTGCGGAAATCGCAGCGGGCGACGAGCCGGTTTACGGCATCAATACCGGCTTTGGTAAACTCGCCTCAATCCGCATCGCGGCAGGCGATGTCGCCACCCTCCAGCGCAATTTGATCCTGTCGCATTGCTGCGGCGTCGGCGATGCACTGCCGGAAAATATCGTGCGCCTCATCATGGCGCTGAAGCTGATTTCGCTCGGTCGCGGTGCGTCCGGCGTGCGGCTTGAAGTCATCACGCTTCTCGAAGACATGCTGGCAAAAGGCGTGATCCCGATGATCCCGGAAAAGGGTTCTGTCGGCGCGTCCGGCGACCTTGCGCCGCTGGCCCACATGACTGCCGCCATGATCGGCGAAGGCGAAGCCTTCTATCAGGGCGAACGCCTTTCCGGCGCAAAGGCGCTGGAAAAGGCTGGCCTGAAGCCGGTCGTACTTGCCGCCAAGGAAGGGCTGGCGCTGATCAACGGCACGCAGACATCGACGGCCCTCGCACTGGCGGGTCTGTTCCGCGCTCATCGCGCAGCGCAGACGGCTCTGATCACCGGCGCATTGTCCACCGATGCCGCGATGGGATCGGATGCGCCGTTCCACGAGGAAATCCATACGCTGCGCGGTCATAAGGGCCAGATTGATGCTGGTCGTGCATTGCGCGTCCTGCTCGACGGTTCGGTCATTCGCCAGAGCCATCTTGAAGGCGACCAGCGCGTGCAGGACCCCTATTGCATCCGTTGCCAGCCGCAGGTCGATGGCGCTTGCCTCGACATTCTGCGACAGGCCGCCCGCACGCTGGAAATCGAAGCCAACGCGGTTACCGACAATCCGTTGGTTCTCTCGGATGGACGCGCCGTATCGGGCGGCAATTTCCACGCCGAACCTGTCGCCTTCGCCGCCGACCAGATTGCGCTTGCCGTCTGCGAGATCGGCGCAATCGCCCAGCGCCGTATCGCGCTGCTGGTCGATCCAGCGCTGTCCTTCGGCCTGCCGGCCTTCCTTGCCCGCAAGCCGGGGCTCAATTCCGGCCTGATGATCGCGGAAGTCACCTCTGCCGCGCTGATGAGCGAAAACAAGCAGATGGCGCATCCGGCGTCCGTCGATTCCACGCCAACCTCCGCCAATCAGGAAGACCATGTGTCCATGGCCTGCCATGGCGCGCGCCGCCTGTTGCTGATGACCGCCAATCTCAATGCCATTATCGGCATCGAGGCTTTGACCGGCGGACTGGGCGTCGAGCTGCGCGAGCCGCTGAGCACCAGCCCGGAACTGGCCAAGGTCATTGCCGTGTTGCGCGGCAAGGTGCCGACGCTGGAAGACGACCGCTATATGGCCGACGACCTCAAGAATGCCGCCGATCTGGTGGCTGACGGTGCGCTTGCCGGTGCGGTTTCGAGCGGCATCCTGCCCGCACTGGAGGCGTGATCATGAGCCCGTTTGAAGTTCGTCAGGGAACATCGCCGGTCATTATCGGCCTGCCGCACACCGGAACCGATGTGCCGCAGGATATCTGGGCGCGTCTCAACGACACTGGCAAAATTCTTGCCGATACCGACTGGCATATTCACAAGCTCTATGACGATCTCATCGACGACGCGACCATGGTGCGTGCAACCTTCCATCGCTATTGCATCGATGCCAATCGCGATCCGGCGGGCGCAAGCCTCTATCCGGGACAGAACACCACGACGCTGATCCCAGAAACCGACTTCGACGGGGTTTCGATCTGGAAGGATGGAGAAGCGCCGACTGAAGCCGATATCGCCGACCGCACAGCGCGTTTTCACAAGCCCTATCACGAGGCGCTGGCCGCCGAGATCAGCCGTGTGAAGGCGATCCACGGCGTTGCCATCCTCTATGACTGCCATTCGATCCGCTCGCATATTCCGTTCCTGTTTGAAGGCAAATTGCCCGATTTCAACATCGGCACGGATATGGGCAAGACCTGCGATCCGAGGATCGAGGCGGCAGCTGTCGAAGTAACCGCCAAGGCAGATGGTTACACGTCGATCCTCAATGGCCGTTTCAAAGGCGGCTGGACGACGCGCCATTACGGCAAGCCGGAAACCGGCGTCCATGCCATCCAGATGGAGCTTGCCCAATCGACCCATCTTGCAACCGAAGCCGTTCCCTTTGCCTATGATCAGGCCAAGGCGGACAGGCTGCGCGTCCATCTCAAAACCCTTTTGCAGCGGCTGGAAAAGCTTGCGCACGACCTGAAAGCCTGAGGAGAACACCATGTCGAACCCACGCCATAACGAGCGCGAAGTCCGAGCGCCGCGCGGAGACGAACTCAACGCCAAGAGCTGGCTGACTGAAGCCCCCCTGCGCATGCTGATGAACAATCTCGACCCCGATGTGGCCGAGCGCCCGCATGAGCTGGTGGTTTATGGCGGCATTGGCCGCGCTGCCCGCACCTGGGACGATTTCGACCGCATCGTTGCAACCCTCAAGACGCTCAATGAAGACGAAACCCTGCTCGTGCAGTCGGGCAAGCCGGTCGGCGTTTTCCGCACCCACAAGGATGCGCCGCGTGTTCTGATCGCCAATTCCAACCTCGTGCCGCATTGGGCGACCTGGGATCATTTCAACGAACTGGATAAGAAGGGTCTTGCCATGTATGGCCAGATGACCGCCGGTTCTTGGATTTATATCGGCGCGCAGGGCATCGTTCAGGGCACTTACGAAACCTTTGTCGAAGCCGGTCGCCAGCATTTTGACGGCAACCTCACCGGCAAGTGGATTCTGACCGGGGGCCTCGGCGGCATGGGCGGTGCACAGCCTCTGGCGGCGGTGATGGCTGGCGCCTGCTGCCTCGCCGTTGAATGCGACGAGACCCGCGCCGATTTCCGTCTGCGCACCCGTTATGTTGATGAAAAGACCCACAGCCTCGACGAAGCGCTGGCCAGGATCGATGCCTGGACCAAGGCAGGCGAGGCAAAGTCCATCGCGCTGATCGGCAATGCGGCTGAAATCTTCCCGGAACTCGTCAAGCGCGGCGTGAAGCCGGACATCGTCACCGACCAGACCTCCGCGCATGATCCGGTGCATGGCTATCTGCCGCTCGGCTGGACCGTGGCCGAATGGCGCGCCAAGCAGGAGAGCGATCCGAAAGCCGTCGAAAAAGCCGCGCGCGCTTCGATGAAACTGCATGTGCAGGCGATGGTCGATTTCTGGAATATGGGCATCCCGACCCTCGACTATGGCAATAATATTCGCCAGATGGCACTGGAAGAAGGCCTTGAAGACGCCTTTGCCTTCCCCGGCTTCGTGCCGGCCTATATCCGCCCGCTGTTCTGCCGCGGCATCGGTCCGTTCCGTTGGGCGGCCCTTTCCGGCGACCCGGAAGATATTGCGAAGACCGACGCCAAGGTGAAGGAACTGCTGCCGGACAACAAGCATCTGCACAACTGGCTCGACATGGCGAAAGAACGCATCGCGTTTCAGGGCCTGCCAGCGCGCATTTGCTGGGTTGGCCTCGGCGACCGCCATCGCCTCGGCCTCGCCTTCAACGAAATGGTCCGCAATGGCGAGCTGAAAGCGCCTATCGTCATCGGTCGCGACCATCTCGACAGCGGCTCGGTCGCCTCGCCGAACCGCGAAACGGAAGCCATGAAGGACGGTTCGGATGCCGTGTCCGATTGGCCGCTTCTGAACGCCCTCCTCAACACCGCTTCAGGTGCAACCTGGGTGTCACTGCATCATGGCGGCGGCGTCGGCATGGGCTTCAGCCAGCATTCGGGCATGGTCATCTGCTGCGACGGCACAGAAGATGCGGACCGCCGTCTGGAGCGCGTTCTGTGGAACGATCCGGCCACCGGCGTCATGCGCCATGCCGATGCGGGCTATGAAGAAGCGCTCGACTGGGCCAAGCAGCAGGGTCTGCGCCTGCCCGGCATTCTTGGGAACTGAGGTCGAATGGCCGTCACTCTTCTCAAGGCCGAAAATCATCGCCGCATGCCGTGGAAAAACGGCGGCGGCGTGACGGTTGAGATCGCCGTCCACCCGCAAGGCGCGTCAGTCGATGATTTCGACTGGCGCGTTTCCATGGCAACGGTCGCCAGCCACGGTCCGTTCTCCATCTTCCCCGGCATCGATCGCACCTTGTCGGTGCTGGAGGGCGACGGCATCCTGCTCGATGTCGACGGACAGGTGAGCACCCTCACCCGCGAAAGCACCCCCTTGGCTTTTGCGGCTGACAGCCGTTCGGCAGCGCGCCTGATCGGCTCCGCCATCACCGATCTCAACGTCATGACCCGACGCGGGCATTTTATCCATATGGTCCGGCGCCTGCCTGTCGGGGGCACCACACTCACCCAGGCCGACGGGAATCCGGTGCTTATCTTCTGCGCCGAAGGTCAGGTCGACCTGACATTTGTAGGTAAAACCGCAAAACTTGAGCAGCATGATTGCGCAGTCTTCACGAACTGCGACGCCTTGCCTCTTGAACTAAAGGGGAAGGGAACTGCTTACCTGATCGCAATTAATCCAGCCTGACCAGTAGCTTATGACTGTTCGCAGGGGATGGGAGGGCTCAAATATCCGCGACGAACTCTCTGGACAGACGACACGGTCCTGTTAATTTGACAGGAATGAAGGGACAAAAAAGTCTCACTATAAAAGGGGTACTACACATGAAGAAATCATTGCTCGCCGGAGCAGCACTAGCAGCATTCACGATCACATCGGCTGCGCACGCGGAAACTGCCGTTTCCATCGGCCTGTCCGGCTGGACCGGTTTTGCTCCGCTGACACTTGCGAAAGAAGCCGGTATTTTCAAGAAAAACGGCCTCGATGTGACGCTAACCAAAATCCCGCAGGCAAGCCGCCATCTGGCGCTCGCTTCCGGCGATATCCAGTGCGCGGCCACCACCGTCGAAACATGGATCGTCTGGAACGCGGCTGGCGTGAAAACCAAGCAGATATTCCAGATGGACAAGTCCTATGGTGCTGATGGTATCGCGGTACGCGCCGATGTGAACTCCTTCGCCGACCTGAAGGGCAAGACGGTTGCCGCTTCTGCACCGGGCACATCGCCTTACTTCCTTCTCGCCTTCATGCTTGCCAAGAACGGCATGACCACGAAGGACGTCAAGGTCGTCAATATGGAGCCGGGACCGGCTGCGCAGGCTTTCGTGGCAGGCCAGAACGACGCCGCCATGACCTACGAGCCTTATCTTTCCACCGTGCGCGCGGCACCCGACAAGGGCAAGATTCTGGCCACCACGCTCGATTATCCGGCAGTCATGGATACGGTCGGCTGCACGCCCGATTTCCTTGAAAAGAACCCCCAAGCTGCCAAAGCACTCGCCGACAGTTATTTTGAAGCGCTGCAATTGATCGCTTCCGACAAGGCCAAATCCTATGAAATCATGGGCAAGGACGTGAAGCAGTCGGGCGAGGATTTCGGCAAATCGGCCGATTATCTCCGCTGGCAGGACAAGGCGGCAAACCAGAAGTTCTTCGAGAAGGAATTCAAGGAATTCTCGACCGAAGCCGCCGACCTCCTGCTGCAGGCAGGCGTTAACAAGTCGAAGCCCAATCTCGATGATATCGTGGACACAAGCTTCATCAAGTAACATCGTTTCATGCGCCAGCCCGGACCAAGTGTCCGGGCTTCCTCATTTTCCGCCTGTCGAGTGCGGCAGATACGCGATCAAACGGAAAAATATATGCAGCCCTTGCAGCCGATAGGCAGTCAGCCCCGGATATTACTGGGTATTCTATTCTTCATTCTCTTTTTTGTGTTCTGGGGTATCGCCACTCTGGGCGGCTTCGTTTCCCCGACTTTTCTTGCCGATCCCATCACCATGGTGAAGGACGGCTGGGACCTCATTGCCAATCAGGGTTTCCTGAACGATATCGGCATGACGGTCTGGCGCGTGCTGGGCGGCTTCGTGCTGGCAAGCGTCGTTGCGATACCGCTCGGGATCGCCATGGGCGCCTACAAACCCATCGAAGCCCTGCTGGAGCCCTTCGTATCCTTCGCCCGCTATCTCCCGGCTTCCGCCTTCGTGCCCCTGCTGATCCTGTGGGCAGGCATTGGTGAAACCCAGAAGCTGCTGGTTATTTTCATCGGTGCGGTGTTCCAGATCATCCTCATGATCGCCGTGACCGTCTCCAATACACGGCGCGATCTTGTTGAAGCCGCCTATACGCTCGGCGCATCGAACAGCGGCATCATTCGCCGTGTCCTCATGCCTGCCAGTGCTCCGGACATAGCCGAAACGCTGCGCCTCGTGCTCGGCTGGGCCTGGACTTACGTGATCGTGGCCGAACTCATCGGCGCCTCGTCCGGCATCGGTTACATGATTATCAACAGCCAGGCGCTGATGGCCACCGGCCAGATCATCTTCGGCATCATCGTCATCGGCGTCATCGGCCTGATCTCCGACCTTGCCTTCAAATATTTCAACCGCTGGCTCTTCGCATGGAGGTTCGCATAATGGTTACGAAAGGCGATCAGGAACTTGTCATCAAGGGCGTGAGCCGCACCTTTCCGGGCGTGCATGGCGGCAAGCCGACACTGGCATTGCAGCCGACCGACCTCGTCATCCCGAAAAATGATTTCGTGACCGTTCTCGGTCCCTCGGGCTGCGGTAAGTCCACGCTCCTTCGCATCATCGCCGGTCTCGACAAGCCGACCACCGGCACCGTGACGCTGGAAGGAAAGCCTGTGACAGGCCCCGGTGCGGATCGCGGTATGGTCTTCCAGTCCTACACGCTGTTTCCGTGGCTCAATATCCGGCAGAATGTCGGCTTCGGGCTTCGTGAAAAAGGCGTGCCAGAAAAACAGGCGCGCGAAATCGTGGATAGCTATATCGACAAGGTCGGGCTGCGTGGTTTTGAAGATCACTGGCCGAAGCAGCTTTCGGGCGGCATGCAACAGCGCACGGCGATTGCCCGGGCACTCGCCAACGATCCAAAAATCCTGCTTCTCGACGAGCCGTTCGGCGCACTCGACAACCAGACCCGCGGGCTGATGCAGGAGCTTCTGCTCGGCATCTGGGAGCGGGAGCACAAGACAGTGATCTTCGTCACCCACGACATCGAGGAAGCCATCTTCATGGCGACCCGCGTGGTTACGATGACCGCTCGTCCGGGCAAGATCAAATCGATCACGCCAGTCGATATCGCGCATCCGCGCACCTACCACGTCAAGGCAAGCCCGGAATTTTCCGAACTGCGCCTGAAGTTGACGGAAGAAATCCGCAGCGAAGCCATTGCGGCAGCAAAACAGGCTGCCTGAAAATAGCTGTTTCCCATTGCAGCCGAGTGACTTATGAAAAGACTGCGACTTGATCGCAGTCTCTTCGTTTCAGGACACATTCCATCATGGCCGTTTCAGCAGAAGAACTCGAAAACCGCATCGTCTATGTCAACGGCGAATATGTCACCGCCCACGATGCGCGCATTTCCATCTTTGATCGTGGCTTCCTGTTCGGTGACGGTATTTACGAAGTAACCGCCGTGCTGGAAGGCAAGCTCATCGACAGCGAGCCCCATATGCGACGCCTGCGCCGCTCGACCGGCGAGATCGGCATTCCGATGCCGATGAACGAAGACGAGATCGTGGCCATTGAGCGCGAGTTGATCCGCCGCAACAATCTGACCGAAGGTCTGGTCTATCTGCAAGTGACGCGCGGCGACGGACGCGACCGCGATTTCATACCTGCAAAGGGCATGAAGCCATCAGTCGTCCTGTTCACACAGGAAGCCAATCTGCTCGACAAGCCCGCATTGAAAACCGGTGCCCGCGTGCTTTCGCTGGACGACCTGCGCTGGAAGCGCCGCGACATCAAGACGGTCTGCCTGTTGCCGCAGGCACTCGCCAAGGAAATCGCCAAGAATGCCGGTTGCGACGAAGCATGGATGATCGAAGACGGCTATGTGACTGAAGGCGCATCGTCCACCGCCTATATCCTGACCAAAGACGATGTCGTCGTCACGCGCCCGAATAGCAATTCCATCCTGCCCGGCTGCACGCGCATGTCGCTGCTGCAACTGATCGCCGAGACCGGCATGAAGCTGGAAGAGCGCCTCTTCACCATCGATGAAGCCTACGCGGCCAAGGAAGCCTTCCTTACCAGCGCAGGCACATTCGTCACACCGATCACCGTCATCGACGAGAAGACCATCGGCACTGGCAAGCCAGGACCAGTGGCCCAGCGCTTGCGTGAGATTTATCTTGATCACGCCCGCCGCACGGCGATCTAACAAAACAGAACCGCGCCGGAATTGCTTCCGGCGCGGTCTGGAGCTTCGCCCGCCCCCCGACGGCGAAGCCGCTGAAACATGTGACGCTGGCCTCCTTTGCAGGCCGCCAGAGTCAGAACATCAGCGCTTCTGGTTGTAGACGTCGATACAGACCGCACCCAGCAACACGATACCCTTGATGACCTGCTGATAGTCGATACCGATGCCGAGGATCGACATGCCGTTGTTCATCACGCCCATGATGAGCGCGCCGATCACGGCACCTGTCACACGACCCACACCGCCATAGGCGGAAGCACCGCCGATAAAGCAGGCCGCGATCACGTCCAGCTCGAAGCCGATACCGGCCTTGGGCGTTGCCGTATTCAGGCGCGCCGCGAAAACCAGACCGGCGAGAGCTGCCAGTACGCCCATATTGACGAAAGCGAGGAAGGTCAGCCGTTCGGTCTTCACCCCGGAAAGCTTGGCCGCATGGCGGTTGCCGCCAACCGCATAAATCTGCCGCCCAAGTACGGTCCGATTGGTAAGAAACGCATAGGCTGCAATCAGAACGGCCATGATGATGAGGACGTTCGGCAAGCCGCGATGCATGGAAATCAGCAACGACAGATAGGCAATCGCTGCAAAAAACAGGACGTTTTTGATGACGAACAGGCCAAAGGGCTCGGTTTCCACTTCATGCGCGATATGACGCTGACGCGATTTCACATTCTGCCAGATCATGAAGCCTGCCAGCAGCACGCCGATGATGAGCGACGTCAGATAGACGCCGCCTGTCGTGCCGATGATTTCAGGAATGAAGCCGGACGAGAGTTTCTGGAACACGACCGGGAACGGGCCGACCGATTGTCCGCCAAGCACGGCAAGCATGAGGCCCTTGAAGACCAGCATGCCTGCCAATGTGACGATGAAGGACGGAATATTGAAATAGGCGACCCAAAAGCCCTGCATCGCACCGATAATGCCGCCTGCCAGCAGGCACAATATGGCTGCGATGGGAAACGGCACGCCCCATTTGACCATCATCACAGCAGCAAGCGCACCGATAAACCCGCAGACAGAGCCAACCGAAAGGTCGATGTGGCCGGTGACGATAATGAGCAGCATACCGAGCGCCATGATGACGATATAGCTGTTCTGCAGGACCAGATTGGTAAGGTTCAGCGGCTTCATCAGCACGCCGCCAGTCACGATCTGGAAGAAGATCATGATCGCGACCAGCGAGATCAGCATGCCGGATTCGCGCAGATTGTTCTTGAGATAACGCCCCACGCTGCTCGCCGGAGCTTTCGATCCACTGCTTCCGATGATATTCTCGCTCATTGCCGTTTTCCCTTGTTCCGCATGATGGCGCGCATGATGTTTTCCTGCGTTGCTTCCTCGCCGGCGACTTCGCCGACAAAGGCACCTTCATGCATGACGACGATGCGGTCGCAGATGCCGATCAGCTCCGGCATTTCCGAAGAAATGACGACCACGCCCTTGCCGCTATCCGCCAGTGAATTGATGATCGTATAGATGTCGTACTTCGCGCCGACATCGATGCCGCGCGTCGGTTCATCAAGGATCAGCACGTCAGGCCCGGTGAAGAGCCACTTCGACAGCACCACCTTCTGCTGGTTGCCGCCCGAAAGCGTGCCTGTCTCCTGATAGACGTTGTGGCAGCGAATGCTCATCTGCTCGCGATAGGAGTTCGCGATCTTCATTTCGCGAATATCGTCGATGATGCCTTTCGGGCTGACACCGCGTAAATGCGCGAGAGAGATG
This sequence comes from Brucella tritici, assembly GCF_008932295.1. Taxonomy (GTDB): domain Bacteria; phylum Pseudomonadota; class Alphaproteobacteria; order Rhizobiales; family Rhizobiaceae; genus Brucella; species Brucella tritici. The sequence continues at coordinate 117,185 of NZ_WBWA01000002.1, forward strand.
TTGCGCGAAATGTTTTCGCCCAGGACGAGGCCGAGCTTCTTGCGATCCTCGGTCACATAGGCAAGCCCCGCCTTGATGGCCCGCGCCACAGTGGAAATATCGGCGTTGTTGCCGTTGATGCGCGCCTCGCCGCTGATATTGGTGCCCCATGAACGCCCGAACAGGCTCATGGCGAATTCTGTGCGGCCTGCGCCCATCAATCCGGCAATGCCGACGATCTCGCCTGCCCTGACTTTGAACGACACGTTCTTGACCGAGTGCCGTTCTGGATGCAGCGGGTGATGCACTGACCAGTTGTCGACTTCGAAGATCACCTCGCCGACCTTCGGATCGCGCTTCGGGTAACGACTTTCCAGATCGCGGTCGACCATCTTGCGAATGATGTCGTCTTCCTCAACCTCGCCCGCATTGCAATCAAGTGTCGCCACAGCCTTGCCATCGCGCAGCACAGTGATCTTGTCGGCAACCTCGCGGATTTCATTGAGCTTGTGCGAAATGAGGATCGACGTGATGCCCTGCGCGCGAAACTCGCGCAGAAGCGCCAGCAATGCCGCGCTGTCCGTCTCGTTGAGGCTTGCGGTTGGTTCATCCAGGATCAGAAGCCGCACGCGCTTCGACAATGCCTTGGCGATTTCGACAAGCTGCTGCTTGCCGACACCAATATCGGTGACGAGCGTATCGGGCGATTCAGACAGGCCGACCTTCTGCAAAAGTTCGCGGGTGCGCTTGTGCACCGTGCTGCGGTCGATGACGCCGTAGCTTGCCGGCGGATTGACGAGGAAAATGTTCTCGGCAATCGTCATGAGCGGTATGAGCGCCAGCTCCTGATGGATGATGACAATGCCAAGCGCCTCGGAATCGTTGATGTCGCGAAACTGCCGTTCTTCTCCGTCGAAGAAAATCGACCCCTCGTAGCTGCCATGCGGATAAACGCCTGACAGGACCTTCATCAAGGTCGATTTGCCTGCTCCGTTCTCGCCGACAAAGGCGTGAATTTCGCCCGGCATGACCGTGAAATTGACATCGCTCAGCGCTTTGACGACACCGAAGGACTTGCTGATGCCGCGCATTTCCAGAAGCGGCTTACCGGCAATTTCCGGCTCACCGTCTGGCTGCTCGCGCAGGACAGGATTGGCTACATTCATCGCTCGCTCCCATTACAAATCTGCTTTGCCATTGCCCTCAACGAAAAGACAACGCTGTCAACCGTCGAGCCTACCCCAGCCGAAGGGCCGGGGATTTGGGGCAATGGCATGCAGAAAGGTTACGGGCATATCCTCCGATACGCCCAAAACCGCATTACTGGATCTGGTCTTCCTTGTAGTAACCGCTATCGACCAGAACCTGCTTCCAGTTCGACTTGTCGACGATCACCGGCTTGAGCAGATAGGACGGCACGACCTTGACGCCATTGTCATAGGTCTTGGTGTCGTTGACTTCCGGCTCCTTGCCGGTCATCAGCGCATCGACCATGTCAACCGTGACCTTGGCGAGTTCGCGGGTATCCTTGAAGATGGTCGAATTCTGTTCGCCAGCGAGGATCGACTTCACCGAAGGCACTTCCGCGTCCTGACCCGAAACGACTGGCATCGGCATGTCGCCACTGCCATAGCCTACACCCTTGAGGGACGACAGGATACCGATGGAGATGCCGTCATAAGGCGACAGGACTGCATCGAGTTTCTTGTCGGAATAATAGGCCGAAAGGATCGAATCCATGCGGGCCTGAGCTGTTGCACCGTCCCAGCGCAGCGTTGCGACCTTGTCCATGCCGGTCTGGCCGCTGCCGATAACGACTTTGCCGCTATCGATATAAGGCTGCAGAACGGACATCGCGCCGTTGTAGAAGAAGTAGGCGTTGTTATCGTCCGGCGAACCGCCGAAAAGCTCGACATTGAACGGACCCGGCTTGTTCTTGAGGTCCAGCGCGGTTTCGATGGATTGGGCCTGCAGCACGCCAACCTGGAAATTGTCGAAGGTCGCATAATAATCGACATTCGGCGTATCGCGGATGAGGCGATCATAGGCGATAACCTTGATGCCCGCATCATGTGCCTTGGCCAGAACATCGGAAAGCGTCGTGCCGTCGATGGATGCAACGACGAGAACCTTGGCGCCCTTGGTCACCATGTTTTCGATCTGCGCCAGCTGGTTAGGTAGATCGTCTTCAGCATATTGAAGATCGGTCTGGTAGCCGCGTTCCTTCAGCACCTTGACCATGTTGTCGCCATCGGCAATCCAGCGTGCCGAAGACTTCGTCGGCATGGCGACGGCGACAAGACCCTTGTCTTCCGCATGCGCCAGACCGCTAAAGGCAAGCGCGGCCATCGCGACTGCCAGTGTTAGAGATTTCATGCCTGCCATTGTCTCACTCCCAAATTGGGACAGGCTTTTCCGCCTGTCGTTCTCCCAAAATTTCCGCCCCCGCCTTCCGGCCATGCGGAATTCCTTCAATCGCGAGCCTCCTCAGTCCGCGATCTTGTCCCATGCCGCAACCGCGCGTTCAGCGCGTTCGCGAACCTCAGCGACCGTCAATCCGGCCTTGTAAAGACTGGAACCGAGGCCAAAGCAGCTCACTCCCGCAGCCCGATAGGTCGCAAAATCAGCCTCTGAAACACCGCCCACGGCGCCCACCGGAATATCCTTCGGCAAGACGGCGCATATAGCCTTGATACCGTCCGCGCCCAGCACGCTGGCCGGAAAGAATTTCAGCGCCGATGCACCTGCCCGGATTGCCGAAAAGGCTTCCGTCGGCGTGAACACGCCCGGCATCGTCACCATGCCGTGCTGTCCGGCACGGCGGATGACATCCGGCTCGACATTGGGGCTGACCAGAAGCCTGCCGCCGACATCGTTGAGACGGTCCACATCTTCGACGCTCAATACGGTCCCGGCCCCGATCAACACGCCCGCAGGCGCAAGCTTCGCCGCCTTCTCAATCGAAACGAAAGGCTCCGGCGAATTGAGCGGAATTTCAATCGCCTCAAAACCGGTCTCGATCAGTGCACCAACGATTGCTTCCGTCTCTTCCGGACGAATACCGCGCAGGATAGCGACCAGCGGATAGCGCAGCTTTGGCCATGCGATGCGGTCGCTCATTGTTCCGCTCCTCCGAAAGCGTGTTTTGCGGCCATAAACAGACCGTCACGCACCAGCTCATCGGCTGCAACGCGCCTGACTGTCAGCCCTGCGATTTCAAGCGCGCTGGCATAGAGCGCGCCCATTGTGTCGTCCGAGAGGAGCAGTACTTCTTCGGGTTTGCCGTAAAGCGTACGCCCGCCTGCGACTTCCAGCCCGATCAACAAGCCCGACAAACGAGCCTGCTGGTCGGTCGGCTTGCGATCATGCACGAGCCAGCCTGCGCGAATGGAAAAAAGCGCATTGGAAATCAGCGCCGGGTTTTCGAGTGACGCTCTGACACCGGCCGCAAAAGCCTCACCATTCGGCTCCACCGCACCCGCACCTTCCAGCGCACCGGCCAGTACCGACTTGTCCTTCAAAAGGGCGAACATTTCGCCGGTCATGAAGGTTCGGTAATCGGCAAGACCGCCATCGGCAATCCGCACCCATTTGGCATGAGTGCCGGGCATCACCACTACAGCATCCCGTGTTCCACGATGCACAAGTCCAAGAAGCTTCGTCTCCTCGCCGCGCATAACATCGGGCGCCGTTTCGTCCCGACGCGCAACACCCGGCAGCATGATGACGTGACGGCGCGCAGGCACGCGCACCGCAGCCTTCACGATGCCATCCAGACCAGCGGGCAGGCTCATATAGGGTGCTTCAATCCAGCCGGTCCGCGATCCGGCCATGCCGCAGATCACCACGGGCAGATCATCCGGCGCGTCGACAGAAGCAAGGTGCCGTTCGAGCGTTGGCTCGAAACCGGCTTCCTTTGCCTGCAACAGGCCGTCATCGCCACGGCTTTCGCCCAGCACATTGCCATCGGCATCCAGCGTCCAGAGGCGGAACCGGGTGGTGCCCCAGTCCGCAACTGCCGCGAATGGCTTTTTATCGAGAGCCATCCGGGGAACCTTAGTGGTTATCTCGCGGCAGGCCACGCGTATGCGCGATGTCCTGATACTTGACCGCGTTTTCGAGAACCGCACCGGTTTCCATCTGGCCGACAACCGCGCGCTGGATTTCCTGCCACGGCGTCTGGCTTTCCGGATATTTGTAGCCACCGGCAGCTTCCAGCGCCTTGCGACGCTCCGCCAGCTCTTCGTCAGAGATCAGAATGTCCGCGCTGCCGCGACCAAGATCGATACGCACGCGGTCGCCGGTCTTGAGAATTGCCAGACCACCGCCAGCGGCAGCTTCCGGTGAGGCGTTGAGGATCGAAGGCGAACCCGACGTGCCCGACTGGCGACCGTCGCCGATGCATGGCAGCGAAGTGATGCCCTTCTTCAAAAGATAATCCGGGGCGCGCATGTTGACGACTTCCGCCGCACCCGGATAACCGATCGGGCCAGCGCCGCGCATGAACAGCACCGTATTCTCGTCGATTTCCAGCGCCGGATCGTCGATGCGATGATGATAATCTTCCGGTCCGTCAAACACGACCGCCTTGCCTTCAAAGGCATTCGGGTCCTTGTCGTCGGACAGGTAGCGGTTACGGAACTCGTCCGAAATCACGCTGAGCTTCATGATCGCCGACGAGAACAGATTGCCGCGCAACACGCGGAAACCGGCATGCTTCTTCAGCGGCTGGTCGTAGGTCTTGATGACATTGCCGTCTTCAATGCTCGCGTTCTTGCAGTTCTCGCCGATGGTCTTGCCGTTGACGGTCATCGCATCCTCATTGATAAGGCCCTGCCCCATCAACTGGTTGACGACGGCCGGTACGCCACCGGCATGGTAATAGTCCTCGCCGAGATATTCACCGGCGGGTTGGAGATTGACCAGAAGCGGAATTTCCTCGCCATATTTCTGCCAGTCATCGACCGTCAGCTCCACGCCGACATGGCGCGCAAGCGCGTTCAGATGGATCGGCGCATTGGTCGAACCGCCGATAGCGGAATTGACGCGGATGGCATTGACAAAGGCATCCTTGGTCAGAATGTCCGATGGCTTCAAATCCTCATGCACCATTTCCACGATGCGGCGTCCCGAAAGATAAGCAACTTCCTGACGGTCACGATAAGGAGCAGGAATGGCGGCGGAGCCCGGAAGCTGCATGCCGAGCGCTTCGGCGAGCGAATTCATCGTCGTGGCCGTGCCCATCGTATTGCAATAGCCGGTCGATGGAGCCGAGGAAGCAACGAGCTTGACGAAGCCCTGATAGTCGATTTCGCCCTTGGCAAGCAGCTCGCGCGCCTTCCAGACGATAGTGCCGGAACCTGTGCGTTCGCCGCGGAACCAGCCATTGAGCATTGGGCCGACCGAGAGCGCGATAGCTGGAATATTGACCGTCGCCGCTGCCATCAGGCAGGCAGGCGTGGTCTTGTCACAACCGATTGTCAGCACGACGCCATCGAGCGGATAGCCGTAAAGCACTTCCACGAGGCCAAGATAGGCAAGATTGCGGTCCAGACCAGCGGTCGGGCGCTTGCCGGTTTCCTGAATAGGATGAACCGGAAATTCGATAACGATACCGCCTGCCTCACGAACGCCCTCGCGGACGCGCTTGGCGAGTTCCAGATGATGACGGTTGCAAGGTGAGAGGTCGGAACCCGTCTGCGCAATGCCGATAATCGGACGACCGGACTGCAGCTCTTCCTGGCTCAGGCCATAGTTCATGTAGCGCTCCAGATAGAGCGCCGTCATATCGACGTTATCAGGATTGTCGAACCAGGCGCGAGAGCGGAGCTTTGGCGTTTTCGGAGAGACGGGCTTGTTCATTTCATTGTCCTGCGTGGGTGAGAGACCAGAAAGCGGTCTCGATTCCTTCGACGCCGATCCTTAAAATCAGATCGACATTCCAAATGTTTGGTTCATCGCGCATCTTGTCCGAAAACTGTTTCACACTTTTCGGGATGCGCTTTAATCTTCAAATGCTTCAACCACATGCCGCTTTCCAAGCAGAAACGCATCGGCCACATGGGTCAGCGGAGCGAGATCGACATCCGACCGCCCCGCGCCGATCAATTGCACGAAACGCTTGTAAAGTCGTTGATATTCGCGGTCCGGCTCGGCCATTTTCTCGGTCCCGGCAATGGTCAGGCGGCTGCCTCCATGGCTGAGCAGAACCGTGCCCTTATCGGTCTCCACACGAATATCCCAGGTCTGCGGGCCTGTCTGCCGCCAGTCCAGCTCGAACGAAACCGGAATGCCGCTTTCGGTCTGAAACTGGAGGTCGGCTGCAATGGGTGCCGCACGGTTTTCAGGAAAGTACAGATCGGACTGCGTCAGGAAAAAGCGTTCGGGCAGGATATGCGTGACGATGGAAAGCGCATTGATGCCAGGATCAAACACGCCAAGTCCACCCGGCTCCCATATCCATTGCTGGCCCGGATGCCAGTGGCGGACATCCTCCTTCCACGTGACCGAAACCGAGCGGATTTCCGCATCGTTCAGAAATTCCCGTGCCGGTTCGACCGCTGCCGCCTCGCGTGAATGCCAGGTGGCGTAAAGCGTTACATCTTCCGCTTGCGCAAGACGCTCCAGCGCCTGCACTTCCGAAATGGTCGCGCCCGGAGGCTTCTCCAGCATCACATGCTTGCGCGCCTTCAAGGCGGCGTAGGCCTGGCTAAAGCGCCCTTGCGGCGGCGTGCAGAGCGACACCGCTTCAATGGCGACATCGCTGCCAAGCAACTCATCGATATCATGAAAAGACGGCAGGCCATCCAGCCCCGCATTGCGGCTGGCAATGGCTTTCAGCTCAATGCCATCAACGGCTTCAATGGACGGCAGATGCTGGTCACGCGCGATCTTGCCCAGACCGACGATTGCGAGAGCGATGTTCGATTCCGCCGCCATTTCAGAGTGCCTTCACGACAACGTTTTCGGCCGCCGCCTGCGCCAGCCTGTTGACCAGCGGATAGCGGAATGGCTTGGCGGAAATCTCGAACTGGTCACCAGCTTCCGTCTTCACGCCCTCCGAAAAAGACAAGGTTGCCGTGCCGAAGAAATGGACATGAATATCGCCCGGACGGCGGAACAGCCCATATTTGAAATGATGGTGTTCCAGATTGGCAATCGTGTGCGACATGTTCGCTTCGCCCGACAGGAACGGCTTTTCGAAGATCACCTCATTGCCGCGACGAATGCGCGAAACGCCTTCCACGTGGTCAGGCAACGCTCCCACATAAAGCTCCGGCCCCAACGACGCCTGACGCAGCTTGGAATGGGCAAGCCAGAGATAGTTCTGCTTCTCGGTCACATGGTCGGAAAATTCATTGGCAAGGCAGAAGCCGAGCCGGAACGGCGTACCGTCCGGGCCAATCATATAGATGCCTGCAAGCTCCGGCTCTTCGCCGCCGTCTTCGGCGAAGGAAGGCGAAACCAGTTCGCCGCCGGTCGCGACCAGCGCGGAACCATCACCCTTGTAGAACCATTCCGGCTGCACGCCGGTCTCGCCCGGCTTCGGTTTGCCACCTTCGACACCCATCAGGAACATGCGCATGGAATCGGTTGGCTTTTCGGCAGCCTGCGCCGCCTTGTGCATCTTGTCGCGGCCATCGGCGGAGCCCAGATGCGTCAAACCAGTACCGGCAACGATGAGATGTGCCGGATCGGCATGTGTAATCGGCAGGCCGACACGGCCCGCAGCCAGAGCAGCGTCAATATCGACCGCCTCGCCCTTACCGCTGCGTGCGACTTGCTCCTCAAGGCTGATACCCGCTGCAATTGCCGCCGTGGCCAGCTCATAGGTCGTTGCCACGCCCTTGACGACATGCGCCGCTCCCTCACCATTGCAGGCAGCCACACGCATTTCTCCGCTTTCATCGCGGAACTGGACCAGACGTAACATTAAACCTCCCATTTTCCGCATACCCATTGCGGAATTCACCCCGACCGCTTGAAAAACACCATAAGGCGCCAATTTACGGTTCGTGTTATTAATATGACTATTTTGCCGTAACCCGCTTTGTCAAGCAAGCTGATGCCCCTCTAGGCGCAGTTCACGAAGAGCAGATGGGCACAGCGAACACAAACCATTGTTTTATATTTATAAATGGGAATATTGCCCGTTTGTCGCACCGGCATTTTGTTGGGAAATGTCGAAAGGCGCTTGCCATAAAGTAATATTATATGCTTCATAAATGCGAAGGCCGGGAGGGCCTTATTGGGAGGAACTATCATGAAACGCAGTTTGACGGTCCTGACGGCCGCCCTGATCTCTGCATCGTCTTTTGCCCTGATTTCGAGCGCATCCGCTGCATCACTGACGGTTGGCTTTTCGCAGATCGGTTCGGAATCGGGCTGGCGTGCCGCAGAAACGGCCTTGACCAAGCAGGAAGCCGAAAAGCGCGGCTACACGCTGAAATTCGCCGATGCCCAACAGAAGCAGGAAAACCAGATCAAGGCCGTTCGCGGCTTCATCGCTCAAGGGGTCGATGCAATCCTCATCGCACCGGTGGTCTCCACGGGTTGGGACGCCGTTCTGAAGGAAGCCAAGGAAGCCGAAATTCCGGTCGTCCTGCTCGACCGTCAGATCGATTCACCGGAAGACCTTTATCTGACCGCCGTTACCTCCGATCAGGTTCATGAAGGCAAGGTCGCCGGCGACTGGCTGGTGAAGGATGTGGGCGACAAGCCGTGCAATGTGGTTGAGCTTCAGGGCACCACCGGCTCCTCGCCCGCCATCAACCGCAAGAAGGGCTTTGAAGACGCCATCAAGGGTCACGACAACATCAAGATTTCCCGCTCGCAGACGGGTGACTTCACCCGCACCAAGGGCAAGGAAGTCATGGAAAGCTTCATCAAGGCCGAGGGTGGCGGCAAGAACATCTGCGCCGTCTACGCTCATAATGACGATATGGCTGTCGGCGCCATTCAGGCGATCAAGGAAGCTGGCTTGAAGCCGGGCACCGAGATCAAGATCGTGTCGATCGACTCCGTGCCGGACATCTTCCAGGCCATGGCGAACGGCGAAGCCAACGCGACCGTCGAACTGACGCCGAACATGGCAGGCCCGGCCTTCGACGCGATTGAAGCCTTCAAGGACAAGGGCACCGTTCCGCCGAAGTGGATCCAGACGGAGTCGAAGCTCTACACGCAGGCTGACGACCCGAAGGCCGTCTATGAAGCCAAGAAGGGTCTCGGCTACTGATCCTCTCGTCCTCGGGCCGCGTTTGTCGCGGCCCGGAATGACCTTTGCAAAATGCAATGGAAGACTGCCATGGCTGCAAAAGACGCTCCATCGGCGGCCGCAATGCCGCTTCTTGAAGCCCGTTCGATCACCAAATCCTTTCTGGGCGTGACCGCGCTCGACCATGTCGATTTCATGCTCAACCGGGGTGAAATCCATGCATTGCTTGGCGAAAACGGCGCTGGCAAATCCACGCTCATCAAGATATTGACCGGCGCCTATCATGGCTTCGACGGTTCGATCCTGCTTGAGGGCCAGCCGATTGCGCCCGCCTCCGTGGCGGAAGCGCAGACGCTTGGCATCGGCACAGTCTATCAGGAGGTCAACCTTCTCGAAAATCTGACGGTTGCACAGAACCTGTTTCTGGGACGCCAGCCGAAACGTTTCGGACTGGTTGACCAAGGCCGGATGGAAAAGGATGCGGCGAACCTTCTTTCCCGCTACGGCCTCAGCATCGATGTCGGTGCGCCTCTGTCCGCCTATTCGGTCGCCATCCGGCAGATCATTGCGATCGCGCGCGCCGTCGACCTTTCGGGCAAGGTACTGGTGCTCGACGAACCGACCGCCAGCCTCGACGCACGCGAAGTCGAGATGCTGTTCGGCGTGCTGCGCCAGTTGAAGGCCGAAGGCCTCGGCATCGTCGTCATCACCCATTTTGTGGATCAGGTCTATGCCATAGCCGATTGCGCCACCGTGCTGCGCAATGGATGGCTGGTCGGCAGCCGCAACCTGTCGGAACTGCCGCGCACTGATCTGATTTCCATGATGCTCGGCCATCAGTTGCAGGAAACCGTGCGTCGCCAGCTCACCGAGGAAGTAAGTCGCGAGACGGTGGCCCCGATCCGCTTTGCAGGCTTCGGCAAGAAGGGCAGCGTTGCGCCGTTCGATCTCTCGATCAAGCCCGGAGAAGCCGTTGGCATTGCGGGGCTGCTCGGTTCTGGCCGCACCGAAACTGCTCTTTTGATGTTCGGCGTCGATCAGACCGATAGTGGCACCTTGACCGTCGACGGAAAGGAAACCAGGCTCCCCTCGCCTGTTGCAGCCATTTCGGAGCGCTTCGCTTTCTGTCCGGAAGAACGCAAGACAGACGGCATCATCGGTGACTTCTCGATGGCGGAAAACATTGCGCTGGCGGTTCAGGCGAAGCGCGGCTGGTCCAGACCGATTTCGTCGCGCGAGAAGACGGCGCTTGCGCAGCGCTACATCAAGGCGCTCGATATTCGCCCGCCGGATCCTGACAAGCCGATCAAATTCCTGTCCGGCGGCAACCAGCAGAAGGCCATACTGGCACGCTGGCTTGCCACCGATCCCCGCCTGCTGATCCTCGATGAACCGACGCGCGGCATCGATATCGGCGCCCATGCCGAAATCCTGAAGCTCATCGGCGAACTTTGCGCTGAAGGCATGTCTCTGGTCATCATCTCTTCGGAATTCGAGGAGCTTGCCGCCGTCGCCAATCGCGTCATCGTCCTGTCCGACCGTCGCCATGTGGCGGAACTGAAGGGCGATGAAATCACTGCCGACAATATCGTGCGTGCAATCGCTGAGACCGGAAGCGAAAAGGAAGCTGCAGCATGATTGCCCGCATGACCAGAAAACTCAAAAGACTGGCGCCGCAACTGGCCGCCCTTGTGCTCATTCTGGTGGTGAACACCATCATCGCACCCGGCTTTCTCGACATTTCCTTCCAGAACGGGCGGCTCTATGGAAGCCTGATCGATATTCTGGTGCGTGCAGCGCCCGTTGCCATTCTGGCGGTTGGCATGACGCTGGTAATCGCAACGCGTGGCATCGATCTGTCGGTCGGCGCGGTCATGGCGATCAGCGGTGCTTTTGCCGCATCGCTCATCGTCGCGGGCTATCCGCTTGCAATCGTCATTCCGGCAGCGCTTGGCGTGGGCCTTCTGTGTGGCTTGTGGAACGGCTTTCTGGTTGCGGTCTTCGATATCCAGCCGATCATCGCGACGCTTATCCTGATGGTGGCAGGGCGCGGCATCGCACAGCTTATCACCGAAGGCGCGATCCTGACCTTCAACAATGATTCCTTTGCAGCGCTTGGCTCCGGCTCCTTCCTCAGCATTCCGATCCCGGTCCTGATATGGATTCTGGCCGGTCTGGTCGTGGGCATTGCAGTCCGCACCAGTGCGCTTGGCTTCCTGATCGAGGCGACCGGGATCAACCGTCGCGCAGCGATGCTGGCGGGGGTCAAGGCCCGCTTTCTCCTGTTCAGCGTCTATGCGGTTTCCGGCGTTGGCGCTGCCCTTGCAGGGCTTATCGCGGCTGCGGATATTCGCGGCGCGGATGCCAACAATGCCGGGCTGTGGCTTGAACTCGACGCCATTCTGGCCGTCGTCATCGGTGGCACCTCGCTCAATGGCGGGCGCTTCTCGATCATGGCCTCGCTGCTCGGTGCGCTCATCATCCAGTCGATCAACACAGGCATCCTGATGGCGGGCTTTCCGCCGGAATTCAACCTCATCATCAAGGCCGTCATCATCGTGATCGTGCTCACCTTCCAGTCACCGGCCATTGTCCAGCTCATTACCTTCCTGCGCTCGGAACGCAAGGGCAATGGAGCCAATCCGGTCCACCAAAGCCAGCAGGGAGCACGGCAATGAAAGCACTGCGCAATCTGCCTTTCCTGACCACGGTTGCAATTTTCCTGCTCGCCTATGCGATCTGCATCGTCCAGTTTCCGAACATGCTGTCGACGCGGGTGATCGGCAACCTTCTGACCGACAATGCCTTCCTCGGCATTGCAGCCGTCGGCATGACATTCGTGATCCTCTCCGGCGGCATCGACCTGTCGGTCGGTTCGGTCATCGCCTTCACCAGCGTCTTCGTCGCCGTGCTGGTCGGGCAGCTCGGCGTGCATCCGCTTGTGGCTTTCGCGCTCATACTGGTGATCGCGGCATTGTTCGGGGCGTGGATGGGCATGATGATCCATTTCTTGCGGATTCCACCCTTCGTAGCAACGCTTGCGGGCATGTTTCTGGCGCGCGGCGCGGCCTTCCTCATCTCGACGCAATCCGTGCCCATCGCGCATCCGTTTCTCGACACCTTGCAGGGACTTTATTTCCGCCTGCCGGGCGGCGGCAGGCTGACATTCATCGCCATGGTCATGCTTGCGGTCTTCATTGTCGGCGGCATCATCGCCCATCGCACGCGGTTCGGCGCCAATATCTACGCGCTGGGCGGCAACCAACAGTCGGCAGAGCTGATGGGCGTTCCGATTGCCCGCACGACAATCGGCATCTATACGATGTCGGGTATCCTTTCCGGCCTCGCCGGGATCGTCTATACGCTTTATACGTCGTCCGGCTATTCGCTGGCGACGGTGGGGGTAGAACTGGACGCCATCGCTTCGGTGGTGATCGGCGGGACATTGCTGACAGGTGGCGCAGGCCTTGTGGCCGGAACATTCGTCGGCATTCTCATACAGGGGCTGATCCAGACCTACATTGTTTTCGACGGAACGCTGTCTTCCTGGTGGACGAAAATAGCAATCGGTATATTGCTGTTCCTGTTCATTGCTCTGCAACGAGGACTTGCGTGGTTCTCTGATCTAAGGCGCATCCCGAAAAGTGGGAACCGGTTTTCGGGCAAGATGCGCGTTGAAACAAACAGCTAGCCAGGCAACGAATGAAGGAGGCCTGAATTGGGATTGCTGGAAACGGCCATAACCGGACGCAAGCGCCATAACAGCCACGCAGTCGTGGTGGGTGAACTGGGCCGTGGCATCGTCGCGGGAACCATTCCCGCAGGGTCCATCCTTCCGGGAGACCATGAATTGTCGCTGCGCTTCGGCGTTTCCCGCACCGTTCTGCGCGAGGCGATGAAAACCCTTGCCGCCAAGCGCCTCATCGAACCCAAGGCCAAGGTTGGCACACGCGTTCTGGGCCATGCAAGCTGGAACTTCTTCGATCCCGACGTGCTGACATGGCGCTTCGAGGCAGGCTTCGATGAAGTCTTCGTGGATCATCTGGCCGAAATGCGCATGGCGCTGGAACCGGCAGCCGCAGCGGCCGCAGCAGAGCGTGCCACCAGCGACGAGATTGTCGAACTTTACGCGCTCGCCGCCAAGTTCGACGATCCGAACCACACGCCTGAATCCATCGCCAAGGTTGATCTGGAGTTCCATCTGGCCATTGCGCGCATGTCCGGCAATCCGTTCATGCGCTCGGTCAGCGGATTGATCGAGGCGGCGCTGGCAATCTCGTTCCAGCTTTCGTCTCCGGCCTCATCGCGGGAAGGTATTGCCGAATGCGCGGCCAATCACCTGCGCATTGCCCACGCCATTGCGTCGCGTGATCCACAGAAGGCACGCCAGGCCATGGAAAGCGTCATCAAGCTCGGCGTCGATCGCATCCGGGATGTGATCTGAAGGTTACGATACCTTCAGATCAAACTGCGGCTCGCCGCGCAGCGTATTACTGACCGTGCAGATTTCCTCAGCCATTTCGGCGAGACGATGCTTTTCGTCGTCGGTCAGATCACCGCCGAAATGGAAGGTGATGTTGAACCGTTCGATACGCGACGGTCCTTCATGCGCCTTGTCGCCCTTCACTTCCACCCGCACATCGGTCAGCTTTTCCTTCAGTTCGAGCTTGGTTGCGGCAATGCGCGCGCTGAGCGCCATGCAGGCCGCGACCGACGAATAGATGAGATCGAGCGGATTGAAGCCCGCTTGACTGACACTCGTAACGAGCTCGACCACGCCGCCGGTCGGCGTGGTGATGACGGGGAGCTTTCCATGCGGCATTTCTGCGACGGCGCCCGTCTCGCGGGTTCTGACTTTCAGTTCGCTCATTCCTGAATTCTCCTGTAGTCCACATGCCGTGCCAGCCAGCAGCCGACGGTCATGCCTGTTATCTCGCCTTTGGCATCGCGATGGAAGACAAGTTTCCATTCGCCCGGCGACGGCGCATCCATCGAGCGTTGCACCGGCAGCAGCCAGACATCCGGCCCCGCCTCATAGAGCGAATACATATCGCTCTTGCCGAGAAATCCTTCAAAGGCCCCGTAAAAAGCACCGCCCTCATTGACGATCAGAAGATCGGCCTCAAGTTCGTCGCTGCGATAACGCCCCGCAACATCCTGCTTCGCCGCACCTTGCAGGCGTTGCATCGTGAGGCTCAGATTTTCATCCTCACGCGCCAGATGGATCGTGTCGCCATCGCGGCGGATCGTGGTCATCGAGGAACGCGCTTCGTTCTCGCCCACGACGTCCATCATTTCCGGGCCAGTGCCGAAACGTGCCTTCATGCGTCCGCGTCCGGCATCTTCAAGGCTCAGCACGAGGCCGGTTTCATGGTCGAGCCATGAACCGAACCAAGCGGCATCGGCTTCCACCCGCACCGGTTCCGATGTGGAAACGCCAAGCGCAATATTCATCAGCTTGAAGGCGACGTCGGACGCCCCGCCCTCAAAATTGAACAAAGCGATTGCCGAGAGACGCTCATCAGCGCAATGCCAGCGCTGGCTGCGCCAGCCGCGCAAAGCACCGCCATGGCCGGTCAGTCGCTTGCCGCCTGTTTCCTCGAATTTGAGGCCAAGACCATAAGGCGCTGCTGCACCATCGCTGAAAGTCTGCGGTCCGCTCAGGCGACGATAGATTCCATTTTCGTCGTCGCGGGTCGCATCGATGAACTGTTCCCAGGCAATCATGTCGTCAAGCGACGCGCAGATGCCGGCATCGCCCATCCAGTGGAGGCGATTGACGGCAGGCAGGAAGCCGCGCACCGTATCGCCCTCATAGCCGATGCATTCGTCGAACAGCGCGGTATCGGGGATAAGCTCCGCCGTCTTCATGCCCGCAGGCTGAAAAATGCGTTCCGACAGAAGTTCGATAAGCGTACGGCCTGTATGCTGCTCGATCAAATCAGCCAGAATGCGGAAATTGCCATTGCAGTAGGAATAATGCGTGCCCGGTGCAAAATGCGTGGTCTTCAGGCGGCGCAGCAGGCTTTGTGCCTGTTCGGGCATAAAGACGCCTTCCGGATCGGCCCCGCACAGAACCGTCAGCGCCCAGTAGTCACGCAGGCCCGACTGGTTGTTGCACAGATCGCGCACGCTGGGACGCTTTTCCGCAAATTTGTCGAGATAGCGGGCAAGCGCATCGTCAAGAACTTCCGGCTCGCCGACACTGTCGAGCAGAACGGCGCAGGTGAACTGCTTGCTGACGGAGCAGATTGGCATGCGCGTTTCAGGCGTCATCGCCTTGCGCGCGGCAAGATCGGCAAAGCCCCATGCATGGCGCAACACGACCTTGCCATCTTTCAGCACCGCGACAGCGCCGCCCGGCCCCTTATAATGCTGCGGAATGGTACGAACGAAGGCTTCAAGCGCTGAAAGATCGAATTTTGACATGATTGCTCGGGCGACTCAGATGAAAATCAACTGTCGCCACGAGGCATCATTTTGTCCTTTCGATCAAGGCCATGGCCGCATGCGGATTATGCGCCTTATAGCCGCTGATGACATAGAGGTAGACATCGCGGGCGACATGATCGGCAACAGGCGGCGTGACGGTTTTCAGTCCTTCGGGAAGCTCTCCCGCCGCAATCGCCTTGGCGCGCGCCGCCCACTGGTCGAGATGGCTTTCGCTATAGCCGAGCGGTTCATTTTCTTCTGTGCCCATGATGCGAAGATAGGCGAAAGGCGCGGTCATATCGGCGAACTGCGGAAAGTCGCTGTCGCCTGCAATCACGACGGCCACACCATATTCACGCAGCAGGGCAATGAACTCCGGTGAATTGAAACTGTCGTGGCGCACTTCCACCGCATGACGCACATCGCGCCCGTCGACACGCTTCGGCAGAAGCTTCAAGAAAGCCTCGAAATCTACGGGATCGAACTTCTTTGTTCCCATGAACTGCCAGTTGACGACGCCGAGCTTGTCCTTCAGCTCCATCATGCCGCCGGTCATGAACCGCTCGATGCTTTCGCCCGCCTCCGCCAGCACGCGGCGGTTGGTGGAAAAACGCGGTGCCTTCAATGAAAACACAAAACCTTCCGGCGTTTCATCGTGCCATTTGGCGAAGGTCGTGGGCTTCTGCGGACCATAATAGGTGCTGTTGATCTCGATGGATGTGAGCTTGCTTGAAGCATATTCAAGCTGGCGCTTCTTCGACAGCTTTTCAGGATAAAAGCTCTTGTCCCACGGTTCATAGGCCCATCCGCCAATACCGACGCGGATCTTGCCTGTGTTTTCCCTGGCCATCGCCATTCCTCCATACCGGTGCATCATGAGTTCATACAGTTTAGTCATGATGTTTAATCTGTATTCGCACCGCTGGCTATGTTCATATCAGCGTGCTTGACTGGGAGGAAAAGCAGACGGCTGAGGGTAAAACTCGGCCGCGAGACTAAGGCCCGGTGCACCTGTCGGCCATTTGGGTGCGTCTGACCATGAGTTCCCGTTCCCCCAAACACATGAATTGTCCGGATTTTCGGGACGATCTTTTTGAAAAGAGGCGGAAAAACCGCCCTTGCAAGGTAAGCCGGAATGGCGAGCCAGACATGGTGAGATTGAGGAAATGCATACAATGACGAGCAAACCCAATGCCCGTACCGGAGGCCAGATTTTGGTGGATGCGCTGCGCATCCATGGGGCCGACCGCGTCTTCTGCGTACCCGGCGAGAGCTATCTCGCCGCGCTTGACGCCTTTCATGATGCCAGCGACGCGATTGACCTGATCGTCTGCCGGCAGGAAGGCGGCGCGGCCTATATGGCGGAAGCCTATGGCAAGCTGACCGGCAAGCCCGGCATCTGCTTCGTCACACGCGGTCCAGGCGCAACCAATGCCTCGGTTGGCGTGCACACGGCTTTTCAGGATTCAACGCCGATGCTGCTCTTCATCGGTCAGGTCGCCAGCGATCAGGTCGAGCGCGAGGCATTTCAGGAAATCGATTACCGTCGCATGTTCGGCCAGATGGCCAAATGGGTCGTCCAGATCGACGACGCCGCCCGCATTCCGGAACTCGTCAGTCAGGCCTTTCACCGCGCCGTCAACGGACGTCCCGGCCCGGTCGTGATCGCCCTGCCGGAAGATATGTTGACATCCTATGCCGCCGTCAGCGACGCACCAGCCTTTAAACAGGTTCAGATGCATCCGGGTGCGAACCAGTTGCAGGACATGCAGGCGCTGCTTTCAAAGGCCGAGCGGCCTCTGGTGATCGTCGGCGGTGGCGGCTGGAATGCCAGAGCCATTGGCGACCTGCAGAAATTTGCCGAAAACATGCACCTGCCCGTCGCAGCGTCTTTCCGCTGCCAGGATATGTTCGACAACACCCACCCGCTTTATGCTGGCGAAATGGGAACCTCGATCAGCCCCAAGCTGGCGCAGCGCGTTCGCGATGCCGATCTGCTGATCGTGATCGGTGCCCGCCTCGGCGAAATGACGACGCAGGGCTACGAACTGGTATCCATTCCGGTGCCGCAGCAGAAGCTCGTCCATATCCATCCGGGCGCAGAAGAACTGGGCCGCGTTTATCATGCAGACGTTCCGGTCAATGCTTCCATGCCTGCCTTCTGTGCGGCAGCGGCAAAGCTTGCGCCGGTTGCCGATCCGCGCTGGAAGGCATGGACCGACAGCGCCAATGCCGATTACCGCGACAACATCAAGTCGCCGGTCATCCCCGGCGATGTGCAGATGGGCGAAGTGATGGAATGGCTGCGCGCACATCTGCCAGCCGACGCCATCATCACCAATGGCGCAGGCAACTATTCCGCCTGGCCGCACCGCTTCTACCAGTACCGTACCTATCGCAGCCAGTTGGCCCCCACCAACGGCTCGATGGGCTATGGCGTACCGGCTGCGGTCGCAGCCAAGCTCACCGCGCCGGAACGCACGGTGGTGGCTTTTGCGGGCGACGGCTGTTTCCTCATGAACGGTCAGGAACTGGCAACGGCGGCGCAATATGGCGCCAATGCCATCTTCATCGTCGTCAATAACGGCATGTACGGCACGATCCGCATGCATCAGGAACGCACCTATCCGGGCCGCGTTTCCGGCACCGGCCTTGCCAATCCCGACTTCGCAGCGCTTGCACGCGCCTATGGCCTGCATGGCGAAGTGGTGGAAAAGACCGCTGATTTCGCACCGGCCTTCGAGGCTTGCGAAAAGTCCGGCAAGCCGGGCCTCATCGAAATCCGCATCGATCCCGAAGCGCTTTCACCGAAGATGAGCCTCAGCCAGATGCGCGAGCAGGGTCTCGCCAAGCAGAGATAAAAGCAAAAAGCCCCGGTTTTCCGGGGCTTTTTCATAGAAGGCTCTGATCTTTACTTTACAGGCGGCGCGTACATCAGCCCGCCCTGGTTCCACAGCGCATTGATGCCGCGGTCGATCTTGAGCAGGCTGCCCTTGCCGATCGTGCGCTCGAACATTTCACCATAATTGCCGATCTTGGAGACGATATTATAGGCCCATTTCGGCTCAAGTCCGAGCTGCTGGCCGCTATCGCCTTCCGAACCGAGGAAACGGCGCACGTCCGGCTTCTTGGAATTGAGGTCCGCCTCTGCCGAAGCCTGCGTAATGCCCAGTTCCTCAGCCTCAAGCATTGCAAACAGGGTCCAGCGAACGATGTTGAACCATTTGTCGTCGCCCTGGCGGACGGCAGGTCCGAGCGGCTCCTTGGAAATCACTTCCGGCAAAACGGTGAATGCATCGGGTTCGGCAAGCTTCAGACGTTGCGCATAAAGTGCGGACGCATCGGTCGTGTAAACGTCACAGCGACCCGTTTCAAACGCCTTCAGGATACCATCGGCAGAATCGATCACCACCGGCTCATATTTGATATTGTTGGCATTGAAATAATCGGCAGCGTTCTGTTCGGTGGTCGTACCCTGTTCGGTGCAGACTGACGCGCCGTCGAGTTTCAGCGCGCTATCGATGCCCAGATCCTTGCGGATCATGAAGCCCTGACCGTCATAATAGGCCGTGCCGACGAAATGGACACCCATGCCCGCATCGCGCGAAAGTGTCCAGGTGGTCTGGCGCGAAAGCAGATCGACCGTGCCCGACTGCAACGCAGTGAAGCGCTCCTTGGTCGAAAGCGGTATGAAGCTCACCTTGTCAGGATCGCCGAAGACTGCCGCCGATACAGCGCGGCAGAAATCAATATCGAAGCCGGTCCATTTTCCCTGATCGTCGGGCGACGAAAAGCCTGCAACGCCCTGACTGACGCCGCAATTGATCTTGCCGCGCTCCTTCACGGTCGAAAGCGTATCCGCCTGCGCCCCACTTTGAGCAGACAGGGCAAAGCCCGCCGCCAATAACGAACCCAAAACTATTTTTTTCATTGTTCCTCCTCCCAGAGTTTCAGGCCAGAGTTTCGGCCCAGAATTTCGAAAAAGCCGATCCATTGCCCGGCAGCATGCCGCCGGGCCTGTTGTTATTCACATTCACTCGAAACTAGAGCAGTTCCTGTTTTGATTGAATCATTGGAAATGCTCTATCTGTTTGTTTTTACGCATGTCTTTATCCCGAAACCGGTTACCGCTTTCGGGAGACATGCTCTACTTCAGCGCAGCCGCGAAGCTATCCTCCAGAACGCTCAGCAGATGATCGGCATTGGCGCGCGTGAAGATCATCGGCGGGCGCATTTTCAGAACATTGTCGAACGGACCTTCGGTTCCCATCAGGATGCCGCGTTCGCGCGCGCCATCATTGATCTTCTTGGCCAGAGCCGTTGCCGGTTCCTTGGTCTTGCGATCCGTGACCAGCTCGATACCGAGGAACAGCCCCTGCCCGCGCACATCGCCGATGATATCGAAGCGCTTCTGCATCGAACGGAACCCGTCGATGAGATAGTTGCCTATATCGAGCGCGTTGCGGCGCAGATCGTTGCGTTCAATCACATCCAGCACTGCCAGACCTGTCGCGCAGGAAACCGGATTGCCGCCGAATGTGTTGAAATATTCCATCCCATTGTTGAAGCTGTTGGCTATTTCACGGGTCGTTACCACAGCCGACATCGGATGACCGTTGCCGATGGGCTTGCCCATGGTGACGATATCCGGCACCACGTCCTGCATTTCAAACGCCCACCAGTGGCTACCGACACGGCCGAAGCCGACCTGCACCTCATCCGCGATGCAGACACCACCAGCCGCCCGCACCATCGCGTAGACCTCCTGCAGATAGCCTTCCGGCAGGAAGACCTGACCGGCGACGCTCGGGATCGACTCGGCAATGAAATAAGCCGGGCCGCGTCCAAGGCTTTTGATGGCCTCGATCTGCTCGGCAATGCTTTCAGCAAAGCGCTTGCCATGTTCCGCCAGCGGCCAGTTTTCCGGCGCGCGGTAGCTGTCGGGGATGACGGCCTCGAACACATGGTCCGGACGTCCCTTGCCGCCCTTGCGCTTGTATTTGTAAGGGCTGAGATCAATCAGCTCCTGTGTCGTGCCGTGATAGGCCCAGTCGAGCACCAGCGCATCGCGCTGGCCCGAATGCGCACGTGCCATGCGCAGCGCCAGACTGTTCGCTTCACTGCCCGAGCAGGCAAACGAGGCTACCGTCAAGCCTTCCGGCAAGGTCGCCGTCAGGCGCTCGGCATAGGAAATGATGCTGTCATGCAGATAACGCGTATTGGTGTTGAGGATCGCGGCCTGTCTGGCAATCGCTTCCACCACTTGCGGATGAGCATGACCGAGATGGCAGACATTGTTGAAGCAATCGAGATAGGCACGGCCCCGATTGTCGATCAGCCATGCCCCTTCGCCGCGCACGAACTTGATCGGCTCGGAATAGGAGATGGAGAGGTTCGGCAGCAGAATATCCTTGCGGGCGCTGACGATTTCAGCGCGCGTACGTCCGGTCTGGTGGAACGCTTCTGCCGGAATATCGGCAAGGACTGCGGCATCCGGGAATATATCAGCCCAGACATCGAGATAGGCATATTCGCCAACGCCCAGAATTTCCGCTGCCGTGAGGCCGGTATCGGTCGAAATCTGGAAATGGAGATGCGGCGTCCAGCCACCATTCTCGTGCATGTCGCCCATAGCGCCGACAAGATCACCGGCGGCGAGCTTTTGCCCCGGCTTCAACCGGGCAACAGCTTCATGCGCCATATGGCCCCAGAGCGTGATGAAAGCCGGGCAGCCTTCCGGCTGATGCTCCAGCGCGATAAGCCCGCCATAGCCGAGCGGCGCGGTCTCGATCTCGACGCTTTTCACAGTGGCTGCAAGCGGCGTGTAGACGGGCGTGCCTGCCGGCATGAACAGGTCGAGGCCCAGATGGTGGACACGCCGCTCGCCTTCGACAAAGCGCGAACGGAACGCCTCATCGGTATAGACAGTACGCTTTTCGCCCCATGGACCGATGCCGAGCTGCACATGGTTGCGGGCGCAGAAATCGTCCCACCAGGCGGTCGCTTCCTTCGGGCGCTGCCCGGCGGAATCGACCGTCATCACATGAGCCGGGTCGCCATAGGGCACCAGCGCCTTGGTCATGGTCGCCGGATGCGGGTGAACGATCGGGGCGAAGTTCTTTCGGTTGGCACTGATCCAGTCGCGCACCGCACCCGCACCGTCGACAGCATCGAAACCGCAGGCCTTGCGCAAAATGGCGGTGGCAAAGCGCGGGTTCATGGCATCGAGCTTGTGCAGAAGCCGCCATGCAGGCGCTTCGCTGATCGCAAGATAAGGATTATCATCGGTCTTTTCGCGGCGTGAGGCCGACAGCGTGACGCTCGTGACGAGGCGCATCGCAATCAGATCGAATATGAGATCGATTTCCTGCGGCAAAAGCGGATATTTCGCATGGAACCCGGCAGCAAGAGCTGCGGCTGCACCAATCGGGTCGTCCATGTCCAGAATGGAATAGGCAGCGGCAATTGCCACTTCGGCGACCAGAACGGTGTGGACCGCATCGCCGAAATCGATCAGCCCGGCGATACGCTCGTTGTCCTGTGGGTCGACCAGCACATTCCAGTCATTGGCGTCGCTGTGGATCACCTGGGCGCGCTGGAGCGGCAGCTTTGGCGCGACATCGCGCTCGAAACGAACAAGGAAACGCTCGACGACGGCGCGGTCTTCCGGCTTGTCGATGAAATGCAGGCGGTCACGCGCCCGGCCCGCATGGCGCACGTCCCAGTCGAAATCGCGCAAGGCGCCCGGATGAATGAAGCCCTGCAAGGCGCGGTCCAGTTGCCCCAGCGCACCGCCCAGATTGTGCATCAGCGTGTTGGTGCGCTTGACCTCGGCCAGCGGCGTTCCGGGAAGCCAGCTTGCCACCCGCAACGCATGCGGCTTGCCCGCTTCCTTTTCGATAGAGGCCAGCACCTCACCCGACAGGCTCGCCTTCAGGCGCGGCACGGCAAGCGCCGGATCGGCCTTGGCCAGATGCTGCAGCAGCGCGGTCTGGAACTCGCTTTCGACACGCGGCTCGCTGGCATTGACGACCTTCAGAATCCAGCCCCCCGATCCATTGCCCGTCTTCAGCCGGAAATTGCGGTCGCGCTCGCTGTCGAGCGGCGAGGCACTCGCCGTCACGCCGAAATGAAGCTGGGCCAGCACTTCAGCCTCTTGCGGAGAAAAATCGGGAGCGGGATGCGAAAGATCGGTCATGGGAGGCGCTTCACGGGTTGAATATGAATGGGAAGTAACAGGATGAGCTTGGCATGTCCGCGATTTTCAGGCATCAGAAAAGGCGTCGGTCAGACCGGCACTTTGCCGGAATGGACCGGTACATTTACGGCAGCACGAAAGAACCGACCATGCGGGAACTGGATGCGAAAGATCGCGAGATACTGGCCATTCTCTCCAAGGAAGCGCGCATTCCGCTGAAAACGCTGGCGGGCCGCATCGGTCTTTCGCGCAGCGCAACCGGGGAGCGCGTCGCCAATCTTGAGAAGAATGGTGTCATTCGCGGCTACAGGGCGGATATCGGCCAGATCGACAAGAATGTCATTCGCGCCATGATTCTGGTCAGTCTCAAGCGCACCCCGGCACTCGGCCTCCTCGATGAACTGGCGCGTCATGCCGAAGTGCGCCGGGTCTCCTCGGTGAGCGGCCAGCTCGATTTGATTGTCGAGGTTGAAGTCCCCTCCATAGACCGGCTCAACAGCCTGCGCGATCTCATCGCCACTCATGAAACTGTAGAGGATCTCACTACGGCAATTGTGCTTCGCCGTGATATCGAGCGTGAAACCGTTTGAAATCAGGCTCCACAACTTTAGTTTGGACTACTACAATTTAAGGTAGACATTCTACCGCAAGTCGAACATAACGCCCCTGGGTTGAAAAGGAGGGGACATGAAGACGCTTAATCTATTCATTATCGGGTTCGGCTTTACCGCGCTCGTCATCACATGCATTTTCGCCATTGGCGGCGGTACGATCTGACCGGCAACGAACGACAATCTCCCTATAATTCATGCCCGCAGCAGGGATTCCCCAAGGAAAATTGCTGAAGATTCGCGCACCGAGCGGATCATGAAATCGCTCAGCACCCGGATTCGCGGTGCGGCCACCACATCAATGTGGCAGCTCATCCAGTATTCACGCACCAGATGCATTTCGCGCGGCAGAACCGGAACCAGTTCCGGATGCCGACTGGCGATGAAGTAAGGCAGCACGCACAGGCCATAGCCGATCTGCGTGGCGATAAGCTGCGCATGGATGCTTGAACTTTGATAGGTGCAGCGCTGCCCCGGCAGGATTTCGCGCATGTAATCGAGACCGGGCGTGAACACCATGTCGTCGATGTAGCCGATGAACGGGTGCCGTGCCATATCCTCGCGCGTCCTGATCGGCGGATGCCGCTCCAGATAATCGCGATGACCATAAATAAAAAGCCGATACGGCGTCAGCTTCTCGCTGTGATAGGGGCCGGTGCGCGGCATATGCAGCGTGATCGACAATTCCGCCTCGCGACGTGACAGCGACATGATCTGCTGGATCGTCACCACCTCCACGAACAGGCTCGGATAGGATTGCGCCAGCACCGGCAGACGGTCGGCAAGAAAGAAATTGCCGAAACCTTCCAGCGTCGAAAGGCGAACGACGCCTGACAGCGCCGCCAGATTGCCGGTGGCTTCGGTCTGGAACTTCATCGCCTCACGTTCCATGACTTCGGCGGAGTTCACCAGCCGTTCGCCGATCGGCGTCAGCAGATAGCCGCGCGGATTGCGCTCGAACAGCTTGGTCGCAAGGGCCTGTTCCAGCCGGTCGATCCGACGCAGAACCGTGACATGGCTGGTGCGCAATTGCCGCGCCGCCGTCGAGAGCTGGCCGGTGCGCGCAACCGCAAGAAAATATTGCAGATCGTCCCATGTGAACTGCCGCATGCACCCCTCCCAAACAATTGCAGCAGCTTATGCTGCTCTATCTGTACGTTTTTGAACAGACGGTGTTCAAAAATTGTTGTTCGTGTACGCATTTGTCAATGCTACCGTTCTAATTCAAAGCCCGAGCGGAGGAACAAATCGGGCGCAAGGGAGGGATGAACGACAAAGAGGATAAGTCGTTTCCTGCCTGGCAAAGACTGCTTGAAGGAGGATGCCGTGCGGTTTTTCCGCAATGGCTCAAAGTGTTGATTGGGAGGAGCACTTCATGAAATGTCTCGCACTTGCAACGGCAGCGCTTTTCGCCGCCACGGCCATTTCGTCGGCAGCGGAAATTTCCGACGGCAAGGTCAAGATCGGCATTCTGAACGACCAGTCGGGTGTCTATGCCGACTTCGGCGGCAAATGGTCGTTCGAAGCTGCCAAGATGGCAGCCGAAGATTTTGGCGGCAAAGTGCTCGATGCGCCAATTGAGATCATCACGGCGGACCACCAGAACAAACCGGACGTCGCCTCGAACATTGCCCGCCAATGGTACGACACGGAGCAGGTCGATTCCATCATGGAACTGACAACCTCGTCGGTCGGCCTCGCTGTGCAGGCTTTGTCGAAAGACAAGAAAAAGATCACCATCAACACAGGCGCAGCCACGTCGGAACTGACCGGCAAGCAGTGCACGCCTTATGGCTTCCACTGGGCCTATGACACCCATGCGCTTGCCGTCGGCACTGGCGGCTCGCTTGTGCAGCAGGGCGGCGATACCTGGTTCTTCCTCACTGCCGATTATGCATTCGGCTATTCGCTGGAAGAGCAGACAAGCAAATTCGTCGAATCCAAGGGCGGCAAGGTGCTGGGTTCCGTACGCCACCCGCTGGCAACGACCGATTATTCCTCCTTCCTGCTGCAGGCACAGGCCTCCGGCGCGAAGGTCGTGGGCCTCGCCAATGCCGGTCTCGACACGTCCAATGCGATCAAGCAGGCGGCTGAATTCGGCATCGTTGCCGGTGGACAGCGCCTCGCGGCCCTGCTCTTTACCCTGTCGGAAGTGCACGGTCTCGGCCTCGAAGCCGCTCAAGGCCTGACGCTGACTGAAGGTTTCTACTGGGATCGTGACGATGAATCGCGTGAATTCGGCAAGCGTTTCTTCGAGCGCACGGGCCGTATGCCGAACATGATCCAGGCAGGCACCTATTCCGCTGTCACCCAGTATCTGAAGGCGATCAAGGAAGCAGGCACGGATGAAACCGAAGCCGTCGCCAAGAAGCTTCATGAAATGCCGGTCGAAGACGTCTTTGCCCGTCATGGCAAGGTCGGCCCCAACGGACGCATGATCTATGACATGTATCTGATGGAAGTGAAGAAGCCTGATGAAAGCAAGGCGCCATGGGACTATTATAAGGTTCTAGCAACCATTCCCGGCGATCAGGCCTACATGAAGCCGGAAGAAAGCGGCTGCCCGCTGGTAACGCAGTAAGAGGCTGGTTGAATGAACGCAGCAACTGGCAATATGACGGCCCTGCCTGAAGCAGGGCCGAACGATGGTGGCTCATCTGGCGGTCGGACGGTTCTTTCGGCGCGCGGACTGGGCAAGTCGTTTGGCGGCTTTTACGCGGTGAAGAATGTCGATCTTGATGTGGAACATGCCCGCGTTCACGCGCTGATCGGCCCGAACGGCGCAGGCAAGACCACTGTTTTCAACCTCCTGACCAAATTCTTGCAGCCGTCGAGTGGCGAGATCACGCTTCTGGGCGAGACCATCACCAAGACCGATCCGGCCAGGGTGGCCCGCATGGGGCTGGTGCGCTCGTTCCAGATTTCAGCAACCTTTCCGCATCTGACTGTCCTGGAAAATGTGAAGGTCGCATTGCAGCGCCCCAACGGGCTTGCCACGCAATTCTGGCGGTCGCTCTCGGCACTCGACCGGCTCGATGCGCAGGCCGTCGAGCTTCTGGAACGTGTCGGCCTTGCCGATGCCCGTCATGCGCAGGCCGCCGATCTGTCCTATGGCCGCAAGCGCGCACTTGAGATCGCCACCACGCTGGCGCTCGATCCGAAAGTGCTGCTGCTCGACGAGCCGATGGCAGGCATGGGCCATGAAGACGTCCACATCATTGCCGCCCTCATTGCCGATGTGGCGAAGGACCGCGCGGTGCTGATGGTCGAACACAATCTCAAGGTGGTGGCCGACATTGCCCACCACGTCACGGTGCTGCAGCGCGGCGAAATCCTCGCCTCCGGCGATTATGCCACCGTCTCCAAAGACGAGCGCGTGCGCACCGCCTATATGGGAACCGAACATGACTAGAGGCCAACCGCTATTATCCGTGCGCGGGCTCAATGCCTGGTATGGCGAAAGCCATGCCCTGCACGGCGTCGACCTCGATATCTGGCCCGGCGAAACCATCACGCTTCTGGGCCGCAATGGCGTCGGCAAGACGACGACGCTGCGCGCCATCATGGGTATCATCCGCAAGCGCACCGGCAGTATCACCCTCGGCGGCAAGGACATCATGCGTGTGCCTTTGCACCGCATCGCCTATGAAGGTCTGGGCTTTGTGCCGGAAGAACGCGGCATCTTCGCCACGCTCAGCGTGCATGAGAACCTGCTACTGCCGCCGGTCGTCGCCAAAGGCGAGCAGAGCCTGATGTCATTGGACGAGATTTACGCGCTTTTCCCCAACCTGCATGAACGGCGCACCAGCCCCGGCACCAAACTGTCGGGCGGCGAACAGCAGATGCTGGCCATTGCGCGCATCCTGCGCACCGGCGTGAAGGTGCTGCTGCTGGACGAGCCGACCGAAGGTCTGGCGCCTGTCATCGTGCAGCGCATCGGCGATGTGCTGGTGGAATTGAAGAAGCGCGGCATGACCATCCTGCTGGTCGAGCAGAACTTCCGCTTTGCCGCCAAGGTCGCGGACCGCTTCTATCTCATGGATCATGGCGTGGTGACGGAGAACTTCCCGACCGCCGAGCTGCCCGACCGCATGGCAGCCCTGAACGAAGCCTTGGGAGTCTGACATGACAATGATCTTCGGTATCCCCCTGCAGGCGCTTCTCGGGCAGTTGCTGGTCGGCCTCATCAACGGCTCGTTCTATGCCATGCTGAGCCTTGGCCTTGCCATCATCTTCGGGCTTTTGCGCATCATCAACTTTGCCCATGGCGCTCAATATATGCTGGGTGCCTTTGTCGGTTATCTGCTGTTGAGCTGGCTTGGCATCGGTTATTGGCCAGCGCTTATCCTCGCCCCGCTCATCGTCGGGCTGGGCGGCGCGATCGTCGAGCGCGTGGCCCTGTCGCGGCTCTACAATCTCGACCCGCTCTATGGCCTGCTCTTCACCTTCGGCCTTGCCCTCGTGATCGAAGGCACGTTCCGCTATTATTATGGCGCTGCCGGCCAGCCCTATGCGGTGCCGCCTTCGCTTGCGGGCGGACACAATCTCGGCTTCATGTTCCTGCCGAACTATCGTGCCTGGGTCGTCGTCGCCTCGCTCTTCGTCTGCCTTGGCACCTGGCTCCTGATCGAAAAGACCAAGCTCGGCGCCTATCTGCGCGCCGCAACGGAAAACCCCACTTTGGTAAAAGCCTTCGGCATCAATGTGCCGCTGCTCCTCACCTTCACCTATGCGTTGGGTGCGGCGCTTGCCGGTGTGGCTGGCATCATGGCCGCGCCGATCTATCAGGTCAGTCCGCTGATGGGCTCCAACATCATCATCGTGGTCTTTGCCGTGGTGGTCGTCGGCGGCATGGGCTCGATCCTCGGCGCCATCATCACCGGCTATGTGCTGGGGCTGGCGGAAGGGCTCACCAAGGTCTTCTATCCGGAAGCCTCCAGCATCGTCATCTTCGTCATCATGGCTATCGTCCTTCTGGTTCGACCCGCCGGACTGTTCGGGAAGGAGGCCTGATATGGCTGATACCGCTCTCAAGCCCGCCCTCAAGGCAACCGCGACCCCGCGCGACAGCAAGGCGCCTGCCGTCAACAGCCTCTCGATCATCGTGCTCGGCATTGCCCTCGTCGGGCTGCTGGCAGCACCCTTCATGGTCTATCCCATCTTCCTGATGAAGATGCTGTGCTTTGCGCTGTTTGCCTCCGCCTTCAACCTTCTGTTGGGCTATACCGGCATTCTATCCTTCGGCCATGCGGCCTTCTTCGGCGGTGCTGCCTATATCACGGCCCATACGGTGAAAGTCTGGGGTGTCACGCCGGAACTCGGCCTCGTGCTGGGCGTTCTCGCCGCAGCAGCGCTTGGCCTCGTCATCGGTTATCTCGCCATTCGCCGCCAGGGCATTTATTCGACGATGATTACGCTGGCGCTGGCGCAGATGTTCTTCTTCTTCTGCCTGCAAGCCTCCTTCACCCATGGCGAGGACGGATTGCAGGGCGTGCCGCGCGGGTTTCTCTTCGGCATCATCGACCTCAACCAGCCGATGAACATGTATTACTTCGTGCTGGCCGTGTTCGTCCTTGGTGTCTTTATCATCTGGCGCATCATCAACTCGCCCTTCGGCATGATCCTGAAATCGGTGCGCGAAAATGAAAACCGCGCGATCTCGCTCGGTTACTCCGTCAACCGCTACAAGCTTGCAGCCTTCGTCATGTCGGCAGGGCTTGCAGGCCTCGCGGGCGGCTTGAAAGCGCTTGTCTTCCAGTTTGCAACGCTGACCGATGTCGGCTGGCAGATGTCGGGCGAGGTCATCCTGATGACGCTGCTCGGCGGCATCGGCACGCTGATCGGACCCATCGTCGGCGCCGCCTTCGTCGTCGCACTGCAGAACTATCTCGCTACATCCGACTTCCCAGTCACAATCGTCACGGGCCTCATCTTCATGGCATGCGTCCTCCTCTTCCGGAAAGGAATCGTAGGCGAGTTCTATGCATCGCGGATTGGAAAGAAACTCTTCGGCTAACCAACATTTCGGGAGCCGCACGCTCGCTCGATAGCGGCTTCGCCTTTTACTGGATATGAGATCATGACCGACACCTACGATTACATCGTGGTTGGCGCGGGCACGGCAGGTTGCGCCCTCGCGAACCGGCTTTCCGCAGACCAGAACCGCTCCGTACTGCTGCTGGAAGCAGGCGGAAAAGACAATTACGCCTGGATTCACATCCCGGTTGGCTATCTCTATTGCATCGGCAATCCACGCACCGACTGGTGCTTCACCACGGAAGCCGAACCGGGACTGAACGGACGTTCGCTCGGCTATCCGCGCGGCAAGGTGTTGGGCGGCTGCTCCTCGATCAATGGCATGATCTATATGCGCGGTCAGGCTCGCGACTACGATCTGTGGCGTCAGGCCGGGTGCGACGGCTGGGGCTGGGACGATGTCCTGCCGCTGTTCAAGAAGTCGGAAGATTATTTTGCAGGCGCTAGCGATCTGCACGGCGCGGGTGGCGAATGGCGCGTCGAAAGCGCCCGCCTGCACTGGGATATTCTGGATGCCTTCCGCGACGCAGCCGTATCTGCGGGCATCCCCGCCATCGACGATTTCAATCGCGGCGACAATGAAGGCGTGTCCTATTTCAAGGTCAACCAGAAGCGCGGCATCCGGTGGAATACGGCCAAGGCCTTTCTGCGCCCGGCACGAGGCCGCAAGAACCTGCGTGTCGAAACCGGCGCGCATGTGCGCCGCATCGAGATCGAGGAACTGCGCGCCACCGGCGTCACTTTCGACCAGAACGGCACCACCCGCACGGTGAAGGCAAAGCGCGAGGTCATTCTCGCTGCCGGTGCGGTCGGATCGCCGCAAATCCTCGAATTGTCGGGCATCGGGCGCGGCGACGTGCTGCAGCAGGCGGGTATCCCGGTCACGCTGGAGCGCAGGCAGCTTGGCGAAAACCTTCAGGATCACCTGCAATTGCGCTGTGCATATAAGGTCACCGGCATTCCGACGCTCAACGAGAAGGCAAACAAGCTGGTTGGCAAGGCGATGATCGGGCTGGAATATCTGCTGCGGCAATCCGGGCCGATGTCCATGGCGCCAAGCCAGCTCGGCGTCTTCACCCGTTCGGACCCGTCCTTTGAGACCGCCAATCTGCAATATCACGTGCAGCCGCTCAGTCTCGAAAAATTCGGCGAAAACGTTCACCCCTTCCCTGCCTTCACGGCAAGCGTGTGCAATCTGCGCCCCGACAGCCGCGGCTCGATCCATATCAAATCGCCGGATCATCGCGCCCAACCGGCAATCAAGCCGAATTATCTCGCCACCGAAAGCGACCGCCGCGTTGCCGCCGACGCCATCCGTATCACGCGCCGTATCGTGGCACAGGCACCGTTGCAGAAGTTCCGCCCCGAGGAATTCAAGCCCGGCCCCACTTACGAAACGCAGGAGCAATTGGAAAAGGCGGCCGGCGATATCGGCACGACGATCTTCCATCCGGTCGGCACCTGCCGCATGGGACAGGACGCGGAAGCAATCGTCGATCCGCGCCTGCGCTTCAACGGCATTGCGGGCCTTCGCGTCGCCGACGCCTCGGTCATGCCGACCATCACTTCCGGCAACACCAACTCGCCGACTCTCATGATCGCCGAGAAGGCCGCACAGATGATTATTGCCGACAACCGCTAGAACCAGATTCCTGTGAAGACGGTGAGCGGAAATGGCAATCCGCTCACCGTCTTGTGAACGCAATTTCGGCATCATCGCTCTGGCAAATTCTGAAATAATTTTCCTTGTTTATTGCCCGACAAAAGGGAATTATCGGCAACAAGGTGGGCAGGGGGAGAAAGATCATCTCAAAAGATCGCTTTCCGGGACCGGCTCTCCAAAAGTCTTTAAACAAGGAAAACAAAATGTCGTCAGTCCTTTCCCGCTATACGCTGACCCGTCGCGCCGGTCTGAAAGCCCTCCTCTTCACCGCAGCCGCACTGACTGTCGGCTTCGCGTCGGCGCCGAGCCACGCAGAAGACAAGACCATCAAGGTCGGCATCATGGGCGGTGAAGATGAAGACGTCTGGAAAGTCGTTGCCGAAGAAGGCAAAAAGCACGGCCTCAACATCGAGCGCGTGACCTTCAACGATTACAACCAGCCGAATGAAGCTCTGGAACGCAAGGAAATCGACGCCAACGCCTTCCAGCACAAGCCTTATCTGGATGAGCAGATCAAGCAGCACGGCTACAAGATCAGCGTTGCCGGCTACACCGCCGTCTGGCCGATCGGCATCTATTCACGCAAGCACAAGAGCCTTGACGAGCTGAAGGAAGGCGCGGTGGTCGGCGTGCCGAACGATCCGTCGAACGAAGGCCGTGCGCTTCGCGTCCTGGAAGAAAAGGGCCTCATCAAGCTTAAGCCGGATGCAGGCATTCTGGCCACCCCGATCGACATCGTCGAAAACCCGAAGAAGCTTGAGATCAAGGAACTCGACGCCGGTGTTGTTGGTCGTTCCATCGACGATCTTGATGCAGCCATCGTGAACAACGACTGGGCAGCAAAGGCAGGCCTCAACAAGGAAGAGGTAATCGGCTGGGAATCGAAGGAAAACAACCCGTACAACAACTTCATCGCAGTCCGCACCGAAGATGAAAACGCCGAATGGGTGAAGAATCTCGTGGCTTCGTTCCAGAACGACGCCGTGAAGGCCGAAATCGACCGTGCCTACAAGGGCACCGGCATCCCGGCCTGGAAATAATTGCCTTTGATGCTTGAAAGACCGCGCCGGAACCGTTTCCGGCGCGGCTTTTATTGACGTACCGACAAAAATTGCCCTAAAGCATCGCCACAGCAAAAGCTGATGGCTTGAGCGAGGCATCATCCTTCCTTGAACCTTAATAAAACAGCCGCTGTTCGCAGCGGCGCATCAAACTATAGAAGAATCGACCGTGACCATTGAAAAGCCACCCGCCACATCAGCGCCCATCGTCGAGATGAAAGACGTGCGCCGAATGTTCGGCGATACGGCAGCTATCAACGGCGTTTCGCTTTCCGTCGCGCGCGGCGAAATTCTCGGCATCATCGGTCGCAGCGGCGCGGGCAAGTCCACGCTGATCCGTTGCGTCAACGGCCTTGAAAAGCCGGATGCCGGTTCGATCCTGATCGAAGGGCGCGAAATCACCGGCCTTGGCGAAGACGCACTGCGTCCCGTGCGCCGTCGCATCGGCATGGTGTTCCAGCATTTCAACCTGCTTTCAGCCAAGACGGTTGCGGAAAACATCGCTTTGCCGCTGAAGATCGCGGGGAAGCCGAAGGCTGAACGCGCCAAGCGTGTTGCGGAACTTCTGGAACTGGTCGGCCTTTCCGACAAGGCAAAGCACTATCCCGCCCAGCTTTCCGGCGGCCAGAAACAGCGCGTTGGCATTGCCCGTGCCCTTGCTGCCGAACCGGCTGTACTGCTTTCGGACGAAGCGACGTCCGCGCTCGACCCGGAAACCACCCAGTCCATTCTGGCCCTGCTGAAAGACATCAACACCAAGCTCGGCCTTACCATCCTGCTCATCACGCATGAGATGGAAGTGATCCGCCGCATTGCCGACCGCGTGATCGTGCTGGACCACGGCGCCATCGCCGAGGAAGGCCCGGTCTGGAAGGTCTTCGCCAATCCGCAATCGCCCGTCACGCAGAGCATGTTGCAGGTGCTGACACCGGAACTGCCTGCCATCTGGCGCGACCGGCTGGAGAAATCCGGCGCCCTCGCCGTGCTGAAGGTAAAGCTGTCGGGCGCAGCCGCAAAAGGCGCGTTCTTCAACAATGTCGCTGCTGCCACCGGCGTGGCACCGCAGCTCATCCATGGCGGCATGGATACGATCCAGGGTGAGCCGGTCGGCACGCTCTTCATCGGCCTGCCCGCACAGGACAAGGCGAAACTCGACGCCGCAATCACCTATCTCAACATCCATGCAGACGCCACGGAGGTACTCGGCTATGTCTCAGGCGATGCTTGATCTTCTCTGGCGCTCCTTCTGGGAGACCATCATCATGACCGGCTTTTCGAGCCTGATTTCGCTCGTCGTCGGTCTGCCGCTGGCACTCATCATGATCCTGACGGAGCGTGGCGGCCTTGCACAGAACCTGACGCTGAACACGATCCTTGGCGCCATCATCAATGGCTTCCGCTCGGTTCCGTTCATTATTCTGCTGGTGGCGCTCATTCCCGTCACGCGCTTCATCGTCGGCACGTCAATCGGCACATGGGCCTCCATCGTGCCGCTTTCCATTGCCGCTATTCCCTATTATGCGCGCATTGCGGAAGTATCGCTGCGTGAAGTGGATCATGGCCTCATCGAAGCCGCACGCTCCATGGGCGCAAATCGCTGGACCATCGTGCGCGAAGTGCTCGTCCCCGAAGCCCTGCCCGGCATCATCGCAGGCTTCACGGTCACGATCATCACACTGGTCGGCGCATCGGCAATGGCGGGCGCTATTGGCGCAGGCGGTCTCGGCGATCTCGCCATTCGCTACGGCTATCAGCGCTTCGAGACGCAGATCATGATCGCGGTTGTAATCATCCTCATCATCATGGTTTGCGGCATCCAGTGGATCGGCGACCGGCTGGTGAGCCGTCTCGACAAGCGCAACCTACGCGCCTGATCTGTTCCCTGCCCGCTTATCTCTTCCTCTCACGGAAACCCGCTTCCAGCGTGTTTCCGTCGGGATCGAAGACCAGCGCTGCGTAATAGCCCATTTCTTCCGGCCCCTGATAGGCGGGGCCGCCGCTCTCCCTGCCGCCAGCCTTCAGCGCGGCCTCATGAAACGCCTCCACCGCCTCGCGGCTTCCGGCTGTAAACATGAGATGCAGACGGTCGCCGGGCTTGTCATCGCCATCACCCGCCCCATCGTGGCCGCCGTGAATCCACAGAAACGGAACCGGTGCCCGTTCTCCCCCGCTGACGAAGAAACCGCTGCCTGATCGGGCAATGACCTCCAGGCCAAGTTCGGGCATGCAGCTTTCGTAAAAAGAAAGGCTGCGATTGACGTTACGGGCTTTGAATCCGATGTGATCGAAGAGCGACATGAGATTCAATATATCGCGGCCAACTATAAAGAAAAGCGGCGCTTTCGATTTTGGAAAACGCCGCTATCACTCTTCAATTCTTGATAATATCGAAGGTTATCCGCGTGTACGGGCCAGACCGTCTTTTGCAGGCTGGTATTTCGGATCAAGCTGCACGGCACGCGAATAGGAATTCGCAGCCTTGGCCTTGTCGCCATTGTGCTCGTAGACAAGCGCCTGATTGGCCCAGCTTTCCGCCACGTTCTGGTCGAGCGTGATGGCGGTGTTGAAATCGTCGAAGGCGTTGTCGTAATCGCCAAGCGCCACATAGGAAATGCCGCGACCATTATATGGCTCCGGCGCCGTGGAATTAAGCGATATTGCCTTGGAGAAATCTTCGATGGCCTGCTTGTGCTGACCCTTGGCCTGATAGATCAGGCCGCGATTGTGATAGGCGCGACCATCGGTCGTCTGCAGGGCGATAGCCTGATTGAAGTCGCTGAGCGCCTGATCGAGACGTCCGGCCTGACGGTAGACATTGCCTCGCCCGATATAGGCGGCGTCATATTGCGAATTGAGCTGAATCGCCTTGCTGTAATCCTGCACGGCCTTGGTACTGTCGCCCATATAGCGATAGACCAGCGCGCGGTTGGCATAGGCCTGATAGAAATTCGGATTGAGCGCTATTGCCTGATCGAAATCGCGCAGCGCTTCCTTGTAGCGCCCGGACTTGCCATAGGCGGAACCGCGCACATTGTAGCCTTCCGGATCACGCGGATTGCTCTGGATCACGCTTGTCAGCGAACTGATGTTCTCGCTCGACCCCTGCGCCTTGTCGACAGTGCTGAGTGCCGTGGTTGTGGAGCTTTGGCAGCCGGCAACGGTCAAAGCCAGAAGTGCGGCGGCAATGAGAAGGCCGTTTCGGCCTGTTCCACCCAATGCTTCAATTCCCGAAACTTTCGTTCCGGACGATTGCATCATCTTCACGCGCGTGGGCAACGACTGCATTCCTTTCAGCTCGCATAGGGCGCAAGACCCTTCTGCCTCTTCTCCATCCCGTGCCAGCCCGGTTTCCAGGGCCTGCTCATGCCGGGCTATTCTGTCTGTTACGGTACTATACTGGCGTCAACCAGCAGATAAAAACAGCAAAAAGGCGGCATACTCTCAAGCTTGGTTTATAATTAGATAGTCCGCCTGACAGTTGGATATCCTAATCATTTGTTTTTACACATAATGGCGCGCGAGAAGTCCAGAAACTTTTCGTAACGCCGCATTAAAAATGGAAGCGGAATAGATGAAATTATATCTCGCTGACATGGATCGCGTCACACTATGTCTGGAAACGATCTCAAATATCTAAAGTCAAAACGTGCAAAATCCGGCGCAAGCGGAAGCCAGCACCGGAAAGCAAAAAAGGCGCCGTTCAACAGCGCCCGTTTTTAAAGTCGATCAGCGAGCGCCCGGACGGCCGCCGATGAGGCCTTCACGCTGAGCGCGCTTGCGGGCCAGCTTGCGTGCGCGACGAACGGCTTCTGCCTTTTCGCGAGCGCGCTTTTCGGACGGCTTTTCATAGTGGCCGCGCATCTTCATTTCGCGGAAGATACCTTCGCGCTGCATCTTTTTCTTGAGAGCGCGGAGAGCCTGATCAACATTATTATCGCGGACGAGTACCTGCACGTGTATTCCCGTATCGGTTAGAATTTCGGTTAAGCCTGAGGCCGTTAGGGGGTCTTTTAACGATTTCAGCCGGTCTGACCGGCCGATCAACGCCCAAAGGCTCCCAAGCTTCGCAACGGATACGCTGCAAATTGGTCGTGGCTATTACCAGAAAGAGCCAACCCTGTCCACCTCAAGATGCAACTTTGCCCACCGGCTTGCGTGAATTACCGGCTTGCGCACGATTTACTATGGTCGCAATCGCGTGAATAGGCTAAATGGCGCACGTTTCCCGCATAATTCGGCCTCAATGGCTACGCATAGCATTTTGCCAGCAAACCGATAATGCCCCCTCTCATTTTATCCGATTCTCCTGATGCCCCTCCGCAAACGACTCGTTATCCAGTTCACAGGCTATGAAGGCCTGCACCCGAAAGCCGTCCGCGTGCGCCACGCCCAGGCCCTGAAGGATTTCGACCGCCTGTGGAAGGCAAAGACCAAGCTTCCGCCCATGACGGAAGAGCCTGATGATTGCGGCACGACCACCGCCGTCACCATGGGCAATGGCTGGCAGACGGAAACCGAGTTCTGCCAGTTTGGCACTGCGGATATTTTCGACGATTACGCCGCGCGCTCGACACCGAAGCGGATGCTGACCGGCTTTCACGCATTCCTGAACATCCTCTTCACCGGAACGCTGTGGCGCTATCTGACGACGAGCTGGCGCTTTGTCCTGTTTTTCCTGTGGCCGTTTCTGCTGTCGCTGGCGATTCTGGCTATAGCTGCCCTGCTCGCCTTCGCACCGATAGCCGCAGGCATTCCGACGCTGCATCTCTTATGGTCGGTGCCGTTAGCCGCCATCGTCGCGACCCTGCTCGTGCGCAAGCCCGGCGACCGGTTTTTCATGTCCTATCTGCTCGACGACTGGTCCGCGGCCTATGATCGTATTCACGGGCGAAACGAAAAGCTCAACCAGCGGCGCAAGGCCTTTGCAGAAGCCCTGAAACGGAAGATCGAAGCCAGCGATGCCGATGAAGTCATCATCGTTGCGCATAGTCTCGGCACGGTTCCGGCAGTGGAAGCGCTTGCCGATCTGCAGCGCGAGCGTCCCGATCTTCTGGCAAAACAGCCGGTCTCTCTGCTTGCCATCGGCTCATGTCTGATGATGATCGCGCTTCACCCCAAGGCGAAATCATTGCGCGAGGACGCGCGGGTGGTGATCGAGGAAAGCCCGGTCCTGTGGTCGGAATTCCAGGCGCTGACCGACATCATCCACTTCTACGGTTCGGACCCGGCCAAGGTCCTCAAGCTGAAGACCGCCAACCCGCCGCTCATCAACCGCATCCGCTTCAAGAACGTGCACAGCGAAAACCGCTACAAGCGCTCGAAAGGCAATTTCTTCCTGATGCATCTGCTTTATATGCGCGGGGCGGAGAAGAAGAATTTCTACGACTTCGGCATGTTCCTGCACGGCCCGTTCTTCTTCCGCGAGCTGATGACGGAGCACAAAGAAAAAGCCGCCCCTCTCGATGAAGAAGGACGGCTTCCGGTTCAATACCGCAAAGCGGCTTAACCCTCCGGTGGCGCTACAACGGCAATCGTCAACCAGGTTGCCGTCAGCGCAGGCTTCAGCGAGTTTTCGATTTCCAGCGTCACATCATAGTGATTGACCACGCGGCCTGACGGACGGATATCCGCATCGGCAAGCTTGAAGCGGGCGCGCACGCGCGAACCGGTTTTGACCGGCGACAGGAAGCGCAGCTTGTCGAAGCCGTAATTGATGCCCATCGTAGCCCCCTCCAGCATCGGAAGCGCTTCATAGGCCAGTGTCGACAAAAGCGACAGCGTCAGAAAGCCATGCGCAATGGTGCCGCCAAACGGCGTTTCCTTGGCAGCGCGTTCCGGATCGACATGAATGAACTGATGATCGTCGGTTGCATCCGCGAACTGGCTGATCATTTCCTGCGTGACTTCGCGCCACTCGGAACATCCGATTTCCGTGCCGATTGCCTCGCGCAACTGGTCGAGCGTGATTGCGTCTTTCATTCGCTGGCTATTCCTGCTGATGTGATTTGCATTGTGTTTAACCAATAAAACTTAGGCGGCAACCAGAATTTCCCGGGCAATATCATCCCAGTGCGAGAAAACCTGATGCGCACCCTTGCCCGTCAATTTTTCTGCGTGCCCGGCATAAGTATGTCCGCCGCCAGTATAGCCGAATGCCGTCATGCCTGCCGCGATGGCTCCTTCGACACCGAAGGGTGAGTCCTCGATCACCACGCAACGCGCCGGATCGACACCCATTTTGTCGGCTGCGAACAGGAACAGGTCCGGCGCTGGCTTGCCGCGCTTGACCATGCTGGACGAATAGACCGCATCGCCGAAATAGTGGCTGATACCGGTCTTTTCCAGACTGAACGCGATGCGTTCGGGCTGCGACGACGAAGCCACGCAGCGCTTTTGCGGCAGTTCGCGCAGAAAACTGGCGATGCCAACGGTGGGCTGCAAGGCTTCGGCAAACAGGATCTTCGTTTCGGGCCAGAACTGGCTCGTGGCCTCTTCCGGCAGACGGTGTCCGGTCATATCCTCGATCATCTTCATGATATCGGCCTGCTTCATGCCGATGCCCTTGGCGACTGTGCCTTCCGGCAGTTTCATGCCGTGATTGGCATAGACCTGCTCAAAGGCAAGACAGGAAAGCGGCTCGCTATCGACGAGAACACCGTCACAGTCGAAGATCACGAGATCGAAAGGGGATACGCTGCTCATTTTGGCTCCGGTGGCCCTCTAAAAGGATGTATATTTTGTCGCGCAGTTTGAAGGTGCGCGCATGCCAGTGTTGATATAGAGACTGTTCATCCAATACGCATCTATAACAACATAAGCGTGACAAAATTACCGCGAAGAAGCGGCCTTGAAGTTTTGCGGAGAGTTTCATGACGACAAATGTGGCACTGGTTGGACTGGCGCGCGATCTTGCAGCGCGGGCCGAAACCGGCAAGCCGATCCGCATCGGTCTTATCGGCGCTGGCGAAATGGGCACCGACATCGTCACGCAGGTCGCGCGGATGCAAGGCATCGAAGTCGGAGCGCTTTCCGCCCGCAGGCTTCCCAACACGTTCAAAGCTGTGCGCACCGCCTATGGCGACGAAGACAACGCGCAAGAAGCCAATAGCGAAGCGGCAATGACCCGCGCCATCGAGAATGGCAAGATCGCCGTCACCGGCGACAATGACCTGATCCTTTCCAACCCGCTGCTCGATGTCATCATCGATGCGACCGGCATCCCGGAAGTGGGTGCCGAGACCGGCATCAAGGCGATCCGCAACGGCAAGCATCTCGTCATGATGAATGTCGAAGCCGATGTCACCATCGGGCCCTATCTCAAGGCCGAGGCCGACAAGCAGGGCGTGATCTATTCGCTGGGCGCTGGCGATGAACCGTCATCCTGCATGGAGCTGATCGAATTCGTGTCCGCCATGGGCCACAAGGTGGTAGCCGCTGGCAAGGGCAAGAACAATCCGCTCAATTTCGACGCCACGCCTGATGATTATCAGGAAGAAGCCGACCGCCGGAACATGAATGTCCGCCTGCTGGTGGAATTCATCGACGGCTCCAAGACGATGGTTGAAATGGCGGCCATCGCCAACGCCACCGGACTTGTGCCGGACATTGCGGGCATGCACGGCCCCAGAGCCGCAATCGACGAGCTGAACCGCACTTTGATCCCGAAGGAAGACGGCGGCGTGCTCAACAAGTCGGGCGTGGTCGATTATTCCATCGGGCGTGGTGTGTCGCCCGGCGTCTTCGTCATCGCCAAGATGGAGCATCCCCGCCTTGTCGAGCGTCTGGAAGATTTGAAGATGGGCAAAGGCCCCTATTTCACCTTCCACCGCCCCTTCCACCTCACTTCGCTGGAAGTGCCTCTGACCGTGGCGCGCGTGGTGTTGCACGGCAAGGCCGATATGGTGCCGCTGCCGAAGCCGGTGGCGGAAGTCTGCGCGGTTGCCAAGAAGGATTTGCAGCCCGGCGACCGTCTCGATGCCATCGGGCAATATTGCTACCGCTCATGGATCATGACGACGCCTGAAGCGCGTGCGGCCAAGGCCATTCCCTGCGGCCTTCTGCAAAACGGCTCGGTCATCGCGCCGATCAAGAAGGGCGAACTCATCACCTATGCCAATGCTGCACCGCAGCCCGGCTCGAAGATCGCCGAACTGCGCGCTTTGCAGGATGCGATGTTAGGGGAGTAAGGGAGTAAGGGAGTAAGGGAGTAAGGGAGTAAGGGAGTAAGGGAGTAAGGAAATACGGTCCGTATATTTGTAAGTCAAACATACTGCCCTATTCCCCTACTCCCCTATTCCCTTCTTAGTGGTCCAACGCCTTCACAATGCTCTCGACCATCTTCTTCGCATCGGCGAAGAGCATCATGGTGTTGTCGCGGAAGAACAGTTCGTTTTCCACGCCCGCATAGCCTGAGCCCATGCCGCGCTTGATGAACAGAACCGTGCCGGCCTTGTCGACATCGAGGATCGGCATGCCGAAGATCGGTGACTTCGGATCGGTCTTCGCGGCCGGATTGGTGACGTCATTCGCGCCGATCACGAAAGCCACATCGGCCTGCGCGAATTCCGAATTGATGTCTTCCAGCTCGAACACTTCATCGTAAGGCACGTTGGCCTCAGCCAGCAGCACGTTCATATGTCCCGGCATACGACCGGCCACCGGATGGATGGCGTATTTGACTTCCACGCCTTCCGCCTTGAGCTTGTCGGCCATTTCACGCAGCGCGTGCTGCGCCTGTGCGACCGCCATGCCGTAGCCCGGCACGATGATGACCTTGGAAGCGTTCTTCATGATGAAGGCCGCATCGTCGGCAGAACCCTGCTTGACCGGACGCT
The DNA here is from genome assembly GCF_008932295.1 of Brucella tritici. GTDB lineage: Bacteria > Pseudomonadota > Alphaproteobacteria > Rhizobiales > Rhizobiaceae > Brucella > Brucella tritici. The sequence goes on from NZ_WBWA01000002.1 coordinate 158,213, forward strand.
GTTCAACCTCGCCCGCCGGGCCGCCAGACGTATCGCCGCCAAAGCCGCCAAGAATGACCGAGATGAACGAGCGGTTCATGCCCTTACACATGATGTAGGACAGGATCGCGCCCGACGAACCGACCAGCGCGCCAGTGATGATCAGCGCCAGATTGCCAAGCGTGAAGCCGATGCCTGCCGCTGCCCAGCCCGAATAGGAATTGAGCATGGAGACCACGACCGGCATGTCCGCGCCGCCGATCGGCACGATGATCAGCACACCGAATACCAGCGACAGAAGCACGATCAGCCAGAACACGAAATGGCTTTCGGTGTTCACCAGCACAACAACCAGCAGCACGATAGCTGCGGCCAGCGCGGCATTGATGACATGACGTCCCGGCAGCATGATCGGCTTGCCCGACATGCGACCGTCGAGTTTGAGGAAGGCGATGATCGAGCCGGTGAAGGTGATCGCGCCAATGGCGACGCCCAGCGACATTTCGATCAGCGCCTGACCATGGATCTGACTTACTTCGCCGATACCGAAGGAATGCGGCGAGTAAATTGCGGCAGCGGCCACCAGAACGGCAGCAAGGCCGATCAGCGAGTGGAACGCGGCGACAAGCTGCGGCATGGCCGTCATGGCGATGCGGCGCGCAATGACTGCACCGATGCCACCACCGATGGCGATGCCGATGACGATCAGCGCCAGACCGCCGAAACTTGGACGCGCCAGCAGAAGCGTGGTGACGATGGAAATCGCCATACCGATCATGCCGTACATATTGCCCTGACGGCTGGTCGTCGGATGCGACAGGCCGCGCAGCGCCAGAATGAACAGCACGCCGGAAACGAGGTAAAGGAAGGCTGCGAGATTAACGCTCATAATGGTTCAGCCTCACTTTTCTTTTTTCTTGTACATGGCGAGCATGCGCTGGGTGACCAGGAAGCCGCCGAAAATGTTGACGCTCGCCAGAATTAGCGCAATGAAACCGAAGCCGGTTGCCCAGCCCGAAAGCGAAAGGCCGACGGCCAGAAGCGCACCCACCACGATCACCGATGAAATGGCGTTGGTAACGGCCATCAATGGGGTGTGCAGCGCAGGCGTAACCGACCACACGACGTAATAGCCGACGAAAATCGCCAGAATGAAAATCGCAAAGCGGAACACGAACGGATCGATCGCGCCGCCCGATGCGGCATGCGCGGCAGCCGCCGCAGCATCACCCAGACCACCGGCGTTTTCCGCAGCCTGACGGACAGCATCTGCGGCCTGGTTCAGGCTCTCAAGAGCTTTATCGAGACTAGTTTCGGCCATTATGCCTCTCCTCCATCAACAGGAGACTTGGGGGAAGACGAAGACTTTGCGGCAGCCTTCGGTGCTTTTGCAGGCGCTTTTTTCGCCACTTTCGGTGCCGGTTTGGCATCGCCGACTACTTCTGCCTTCGCCACTTTCGGCTTCGGTGCCGCTTTCGGCTTGGCAGCGGGTTTCGCTGGCTTTTCGGCTGCAGGCGCGGCATCAGCCTTGGCGAAAGCCGGATGCAGGATCGCGCCCTGATGGGTCAGAAGCGTTGCCTTGACCAGCTCGTCCTGCGGATCGATCTTGAGCAGCTTGGTTTCCTTGTCGACAAGCGTTTCAAGGAAAGCGATCAGGTTGCGCGCATAAAGCTGCGATGCGCTCGCAGCGATGCGGCCCGACATGTTGAGATGGCCGACAATTCTGACGCCATTCACTTCGGCAACTTGACCGGGCACAGCGCCTTCGACATTGCCGCCGCGCTCGACGGCGAGATCGACCAGAACGGAACCCGGACGCATGGAAGCGACCATTTCCTTGGACACCAGACGCGGGGCCGGACGGCCCGGAATGAGCGCCGTGGTAATGACGATATCCTGCTTGGCGATATGGTCGGCAACGAGTGCGGCCTGCTTCGCCTGATATTCCTTCGACATTTCCTTGGCGTAACCGCCAGAGGTTTCGGCAGCCTTGAACTCATCATCCTCGACGGCGATGAATTTCGCACCGAGCGAGGCGACCTGTTCCTTGGCGGCAGGGCGAACGTCGGTAGCCGTCACGACCGCACCGAGACGGCGTGCCGTTGCAATGGCCTGAAGACCGGCAACGCCTGCCCCCATCACGAAAACCTTGGCGGCGGGAACCGTACCGGCTGCCGTCATCATCATCGGCATGGCGCGGTCATAGACTTCCGCCGCGTCGATCACGGCCTGATAACCGGCAAGATTTGCCTGTGACGACAGCACGTCCATCACCTGCGCACGGGTGATGCGCGGCATGAACTCCATGGTGAAAGCAGAAATTCCGGCCTTGGCAAGTGCCGCCACCGCATCTTCATGACCATAGGGATCAAGCATGGCAAACAGTGCTGCGCCCGATTTATACCCTTTGAGTTCCGTATCCGTAGGACGGCGCACTTTCAAAATGACGTCTGCCGTTTTGGCATCCGCCGTCGTGCCGATGCGGGCACCGGCTGCCGTAAACTCGGCATCGGGAATGCGCGATTTCTCACCGGCGCCTTTTTCGACGACGACATCGAAGCCGAGCGCGATGAATTTCTTCACCGTCTCCGCCGATGCCGCAACGCGGGTCTCGCTGGGATCACTCTCTTTCGGGATAAATAACGTCTGGGCCAAGCTGGTTTCCCTTTCGTGGCGTTCATCCGGGGTTGATTCCGGTCGGCAGAATTACGGGCTTCGGAACATCTTGCAGCCAAATCTTTCCGTTTGGCGTCGCATAGATGCGGCTGGAATACTGGTTGGGCGCAAGGCGCTCCAGAGCTCGTTAAAATAGACTGAGATACAGACATGCATAAACCCTCGGCACGGTACCCCATGCCAAGGCATTCGATCAAATCGTGCGGGTTAATCCCGGTTCAGCACCAAAGCTGCATCGAACCGCTACCGGATGTATTTATCCGGCAGGGAATGAATGCGCTAGAGGATGAACCAGGCAGCGACACAGACTAGAATGAAAAGAACGGTCGCGGAGAAGAAACCACCAGCAAAAAAGCCGAACGCCATGGCAATCATAAGGGCAACGAGCGCCACCGTGGCCCATTTAACCAGGCCCGCAAAACCGGCATAAGTTTTCTCATGCTCAGCATAGTCCATCGGTGCGCCAAGTTCAGCCGGAGCCGTTGTATGATGTTCTGCCATTTTAGTTCCACCCATTCAGAATTTCCGCCCATACACCGTCATGTTAAGCGAAAATAACTGCAATCTTCAATGTGCGACCGAATAAACCCATGCATTGACAGCAAGGCTTTTCGTCGCAGCTACCCTCTCTCCGCAGAAGCGGTTCCGCAATCTTCGTAAAGCGAAACTACCCCTCTGGCTACATTTAATTGTTTAATATCCGGCGTTGTTTTTAGATTCTTATACACCGAGGCCAGTATATTTCGCCGTCGGCAAAATCGTCAGCGGCACGGAACTGCCGCGCATGTCGCCGAACATCGCTTGGCGTTCATGCGGCTGCGACTTGAAAAACGGAAAACGCACAGCCACCGCATCGCGGATATTGCGAATGGGAGCGGCGCCGAGCCCGACCCTGATTCCATAGCCCTCATGTTCGCGCGCATCGGCCATGACAGAAGTGCCGAAAATGCGCTTGTAGAACGCCATATGCTCCGGCTTGACCGAGGCCAGGCATTGATCCGCCGCGAAAAATTCAGACGCCATCGCCGCTATGCGCAGCGTTATGTAAGGAATGGCCGGATATTCGCTCAAAAGCTCCGGATCAGCGGCAAAACGGGTCGGATCGACAAAATGCATGCCGCTATTGAGCAGCGGATCGAGAATATCGGGGAACAGCGCATAGCTCGTGCCGCGACGATGATCGGGCGTGATGTGATGGATGCGTAGCGTGCTGACCAGTTGCCCGTCCACATATACGCCATAGACAAAGGCATGGCTGTCGCGGTCGATATCATCGACGATCGACGGCACTTCCGCCTCGTGCATGACATTGCGCGTACGATAGGAGCGGTAGCGCAGACGACCGATTTCCTCGAGATCCTCCGCGTGGACGATGCGGCGATATTCCACCCGATCGAGAAACTGCAACAGCTGTCGCGCGAAATTAGACAATGGCGGTTTATCGCCTGTAACAGCCGTATTCGTCATGCAATCGATTTTCCGCACCCCACAAATCAGTGCGCAGAATATGCACCTTTAACAGCGTGTAAAGATATAACTTTGTGCGCTGCCTTCCTATTGCCTTGCAATCAACACTCCGTCGCCACAATTGAACAGCGCTTTTGCGCGCTAAAAGCGGGATGAAAATGCAAAATGGCCCCATTCCGGGCCATTTTACGCTTCTGCCTTAATTTGAAAACGGACCCTCAAAGCGCGTTGGCGATAGCCTGAAACGCATGGATCGTTTCGTCCTTCATATCCTGTCCGTCGACATTGTAACTGGAATGCGCCGAGGTCTTTGCAATCACCACACCCTGGGCCGGATTGACATAGATGAACTGCCCATAGATGCCGACGGCGCTAAAGTCGCCCTGCCAGTCAACCGGCGTCCACCACTGATAGCCATAGCCGAAAGGAATCTTGCCAAGCGCATCCTTGCGACCCGGCATCAGATAGGGCGCATCCGGCGTTACCGAATCGTGCACCCATTGCGCGGGTACAAGCTGCTCGCCCTTGAAGTTGCGACCCTCATTAAGATAGAGCAGGCCGAAACGCGCATAGTCACGAAGGACTGCATTCATGCCAGCCGAAGCAGCAGCCTCGCCATGCGGGTCCACCGCCCAATATGCATCGGCCTCGGCCCCAAGCTTCGACCAGAGCTTGTCCTTCATGTAATCCTGAAAAGGAATACCGGTTGCGCCCTCCAGAACCAGCCCGAGAACCTGGGTATCCGCCGACACGTAGTGGCTGAGAGTTCCCTGCGGGCGCTCATTTTTCAGATGCGCGGTGAAATTCGTGATCGAGCCGGTCAGAAGCTCGACAGCATATCGAACGATATCGGAATTGAGATCGCCATAGTTCTCGTTGAATCCGATACCGGATGCCATCTGCAGCACGTTCTTGACGGTCACACCTTTGTAGCCGCCCTCAGCCAGCACCGGCGCATAGTGGTCGACCGGTTGGCTGATATCGATCAAGCCATCCCGAACGGCGTTACCGACAAGGAAGGAAACAACCGATTTCGAAACCGAAAATGCGATTGCCGGACTAGTCTCGCTATTGCCGTGGTCATATTCTTCATGAACGATCACACCATCCTTCAGCACGATGAACCCGGTTGTGCCGCCACGCTGCAGCCAATCGGAAACCTTGCAGATTTCGCCCTTATAGACGAAAGTTTCCGGCAGAGGCCGTTCCTCTTTCGGCAGCGGGCTGACCTCGCCCTCACGCGGGATGCGCACCGACGGATAGCGGTTGTAAACATTGCGGAAGTTTTCAAAAATTTCCGGTCCCTTGAATATCTGGGCATACTGATAAACAGCCCAGGTTTCGTGGATTTTCCTCCAGAACACAGCCGTTCCGACACCAGCAAGAACAACAAGCCCGATAAAACCATACAAAGCATAACGCAGAAATCGCTTCATCGCCTCCCCTTAAATAAATAAATTGAATTTTAAATTGACTTTATATAAGTATATTTACATATACTTATATAAATCCTCCTATCGCAATAGTGTCACGATAAAAGAACCGAAAAAATCCCTACTATTTCAATAATATTCAAATTTATGCCTTTTGTAAAAGAACCAGTACAGACGAGTTATGTAAAAAACGCGACATGCGCCCCAGCCATTCGAAAATTCGGGCAACGACAAGGCGCTAGAGCATGTCTCCCGAAAGGGGGAACCGGTTTCGGGATAAAGACATACGTGAAAACAAACAGATAGAGCATTTTCGAGCCAAAACTGAAAAGCCCTTTACGCGGAAACCAGTCCACCGGACTGGTTTCACATCACGCTTCGACGCGCAGGATAATGCGAGACAGTTTTCGCGATGCTGCTGGTCGGGGAATAATCAGGCGACGGTACGTCCGCCGTCGCGTCGCGCCGCGGCCTTTGCGGTCATGGCGCTGATCGCTTCGACAGGCACGGGCATGCCGAGAAGGTAGCCCTGCACGAGATCAGCGCCAGCCGCTACACGGATCAGCGCAAGCTGTTCCTCGGTTTCGACACCTTCGACCGTCACGCCCAGCCCAAGCTCGTGCGAAAGCTGGGTAACGCCGCGAAGCAGCATGAGCGAGCGCCGGTCGGTGGTGATGTCGCGCACGAAGGAGCGGTCGACCTTCACCTTGGTCAATGGCAAGGTGTTGAGATAGCTGAGACTGGAATAGCCGGTGCCGAAATCATCCAGTGCGATATTGATCCCGGCATTCTTGAGCCGCTGCAACACCATCGAAGTCTTGTTGCGGTCCGAGATGATGGCGCTTTCCGTCACTTCCACCTCAAGGCGGTGAGCCGGAAGGCCCGATTTCTGCAAGGCATTGGCGATGTCGCGGGCGATGTCATTGCTTTTCAGATCGATGGCCGAAAGATTGACCGAAACGCCGATGCGGTCGCCCCATGACAGACAGTCGGCACAGGCCTGCGCCAGCATGAAGCGGGTAATGTCGGTGATGATGCCCATTTCTTCCGCAAGCGGAATGAATTCCGCAGGCGGCACAAAGCCAAGCTGCGGATGCTCCCAGCGCGCCAGCGCTTCACACGCAACAACGCGCAGGGACTGCGCGCTGACGATGGGCTGATAGACGACCTTGATCTCGCCATGTTCGATGGCAAGCCGTAAATCGGCTTTGAGTTTCTGGCGCCCGCGATACTTGGTGTCCATCGCATCGATGAAGATCGACCAGGGCTTGTCTTCCATGCTTTTGGCTTCGTAGAGCGCCAGATCGGCGCTGATATGCATGCTGCCAACATCGCATCTTCCGATATCCTCGATCGCGATGCCCGCACTGATATCGATATGCACCTGATCGCCGTCGAGATCGTAGACGCCGGTCACGACGGTCATGATATGATCCATCACGCCTGCAACGTCGGCCTCGCTGCGCAGATTGAAGACGAACACCACGAATTCGTCGCCGCCGAAGCGTGACGCGACGAAGCGCTGCGGATCGAGCGAGTTCAGCCGCTCTGCAAACAGGCGCAGCAATACGTCACCGGTATGATGCCCCAACGTATCGTTGACATGCTTGAAATGATTGATGTCGATGACGATGAGCGCAGCCTGCGTGCCCGCTTGCTGGTGGGAACGCATGGATCGCACCAGGGTTTCGAAATAATTGCGGTTCGGCAGCCCTGTCAGGCCGTCATAACGCGCCATATGCTGAATGCGCGCTTCCGCTTCCACGCGCTGCGTCACGTCCTCGAACATCAGAACCGCCCCTTCATTGAGGGTCTGGTTGCCGATACATTCGATATAACGCTGGTTCGAAAGCTGGAAAATGTCGCGCGTGCGCTTGCCGAGCAAAAGATCCTGCATGCGCATATGCACGTTTTTCAGGTCGTTTTGCGGAAACAGTCCCTTCTTCGCGCAATAGCGCAGCAGGACATCGAGCTTGCGGCCATGCAGCTTGGTGTGCTCGGCGATCTGCAACATCGCCTTGGCCTTGTTGTTGATGACTGCAATGCGCTGCTGGCTGTCGAACATCAGCAGACCCTGCGGCATATTGTTGAGCGCCGCATCGAAACGCCCGGCCACAATGGACAGGCGTCGCTTGCCCATGACCGCAGCGAAGAGAAACTCGCGCAGGCCGTTTGCCATCTGGATATTGGACAGGAAATACGGGATCAGCAGCAGGCCAATGATGACGTGAAACGGCGTTCCCGCCAGAATAAGCCCGGCCAGAACCGGAATAAGCGTGCAGGCAGACATCAGAACAACGGCTTTCGCCGAAGCATAGTTGCGGCCCACAATGGAAACGACCGAAGCAAGCAGCACGGTCAGGCTGGCAAGTTCGGCGAAGGAATCCCTGAGCACATAACTTGAGAAGAAGCACAACATGCCGAGCGTCAGGCAAACGGCGGATGCGCCGATCAGATAGCGCGTTTCCCAGCGGTCGAGATCGGCATGAGACAGCGACTGCTGTTTTGCCTGGTCGAACTTGTGCATGTCGAAGATGCGACCAACAGCAATGATGGCGAACACACCGCCAAAAACCAGATAGCGCCAGTCATCGGTTTTCACATAGATGACGACACAGGCTACAACGTGCGCGAGCAAGCCAAACCAGAGCGTGGTACGATTACCATACAGCGCTCTGAGAAAAGATAGCCGCACATCTGCAGGTATCTCAGGTTTACGGCTTTGCCACATATCGATGCATTTATCCCTTATACGGGGAGGCAATATCGCACTAATGACTTAAAAATATCTTTCGGGATATTAAACCACAAGCTGTTACGACAACCACCATAAGATGTATTCAGATATTTTTTAAGGAAAACCACAGACGCACAACCCGCAACGGGCAATCACAACCATTGGCATACATGTTTTAGTCGTCCTAATATTACTGAAATGGCTAAAATGGGAGAACAGGGACAGGTTAGTTTCCGCATTCCCGAGAATTAATCCAGATTAGTCGATGTGGATATTCTACCGCCAGACCCCCGTCCGTTAGAGAAAAAACCTGCCATACAAGTCACGACGCGGGAAATAACCGCTAAAGAAACTTCCAACCTTGTCAGAGCTGATGACCGCCATCCACGGTAATGACGGAACCCGTCATATAGCGGCTGGCATCGGAAGCCAGCATCAGCACAACCCCGTCCAGATCCTCAGGCTCGCCGAGGCGCCGCATCGGGTTCCGCCCTTTGAAGTAGCCCCCGGCAGGACCTTGTAGCTGATCTTCATTGATTCGCGTTGGAAACCATCCAGGGGAAATCGCGTTGACGCGAATATCGTGCGCGGCCCATTCCAGCGCCAGTGCCCGCGTCATCTGCGTCACGCAGGCCTTGGACATGGAATAGGCGGCAGCCCCCTTCTGCGGACGCTCACCCAGAATGCTGGTCGTATTGACGATGGAGCCGCCCTCGCCGCGCTCGATCATGCGGCGCGCGGCTTCCTGCGCCACAAAAAAGGCGCCTGCGACATTGACCTCGAATATATGCTCCAGCATATCGCGCGTCGTGTCGAGCGCGCGTGCCATATGCGCGACCCCGGCATTGTTGAAAAGCGTCGTTATCGGTCCGAAGCGTTCTTCCGCTTCATCAAAAGCACGCACGATTTCATCCGGATGGGTTACATCCGCCATGATTTCCAGCACTTCGCCACCCGATGGGCAAATGCTTTCGCCTGCATGGGTGCGCGAGATCGAAATCACGCGCGCACCGTGCCCCGCCAGCACATGAACCATGCGCAGGCCCAACCCCGAAGACCCTCCCGTCACGGCAATAACCTTGCCCCTGACGGAAAAAAGCTGATCGTCAGTCATTCATCCCCTCAACTGCCAATCCCTCTTTATACCTTCCTAGAATATAGAGATCGGCATTTGAACCATCTTCGACCGTAAAAATCGGTTCAAATCAACACAATACACAGAAGGCACGACGAAAGGCCTATGGCGCAGCCGAAAGACGACACCTGTTCGTGATTGCGCGACCCATTGCGGAGAAGTAAGGAACAGAGCAGATAAGAGCATAATCCGACTGGTGGATACGAACATTATGCCCAAGACTTCTCGCCCTCTCGTTGCCGTACCGACCGATGTGAAGCCATTTGAAAACTACACCTGGCACGCAGCGCCCCAGCAATATCTGGCAGCCGCCATCGACGTCGCAGGTGTAACGCCGCTTCTGGTGCCAAGTTTTGGCGACAGAATAGATCTCGATGCCATTCTGGATGCGGTGGACGGTGTTCTCATCACGGGTTCCAAATCGAACGTTCACCCTGCCCTTTATGGTGTCGAGCCGAGCACGGCATTCGAGCCCTATGACAATGCTCGCGATGCCACTTCGCTGCCGCTCATCCGGGCCGCCATTGAAAAGGGTGTTCCGGTGCTGGCCATCTGCCGCGGCATACAGGAACTGAACGTCGCGCTGGGCGGCACGCTCGCCACCGAAATCCAGGACCTCGAAGGACGGATGGATCACCGCGCGCCGGAATCCGAAAGCCAGGCCGAGCGCTTCGCCATCCAGCACCCGATCAAGCTCAACCCGAATTCATGCCTTGCGGAAATCCTGAAAGAAGAAAGCGTGCGCGTGAATTCCGTTCACCGTCAGGCCATCGACAAGCTTGCCCCGCAGCTTGAAGTCGAGGCCGTTGCCGAAGACGGCACGGTAGAGGCCGTTTCGGTCAAGAACGCCAAGGGATTTGTCGTCGGCGTTCAGTGGCACCCGGAATATTGGGTGCATTCCGATGCCCCTTCCCGCAAGATCTTCGAGGCGTTCGGCGATGCGGTGCGCAAGCATAGTTTAGGGCAGTAGGGCAGTAGGGCAGTAGGGCAGTGAAGGATATGATCGTTGCGGTCATCTGCAATCACAACATATTCCCCTACTCCCTTACTCCCCTATTCCCTTAACATACTGCCTTATTTGCCCTATTGCCTCACTGCCTTAACATGAACCGTCTCCGGCACAGGCGTCAGCGCCGAACCGGTGTCGAACCATGCGATGAGATTGTCGATCACCAGATTGGCCATGTCACGACGGGTCCGGACCGAGGCCGAGCCGATATGCGGCAGAAGGACCGTGTTCGGCGCATCGAGCAGAGCCTGTGGCACGTGCGGCTCGTTCGCGAAGACATCGAGACCGGCAGCGGCAATCGTCCCGTTCTGCAGCGCTTCGGCAAGCGCGTCTTCATCCACCACCGAACCCCGTCCGATATTGATAAGCACACCTTCCGGACCAAGCGCCTTCAGCACTTCCGCATTCACGGCCTTGGCCGTTTCCGCGCCGCCCGGCGCAACCAGAATGAGGGTGTCGACTGCCCCGGCAAGCTCCTTGAGGCTCGGATGATATTCGTAGGCGACATCGGGCGACTTGCGGCGATTGTGATAGGCAATCGGCAGGCCGAATGCTTCGATCCGGTGAGCGACCGCCTTGCCGATGCGGCCAAGGCCGAAAATGCCGACCTTGCGTCCGCGCAAGGACAGCTTCGACAGCGGGTAGCGGCCTTCCTTGACCCAGTCGCCGGCGCGCAGGAATTCCTGTGACTTCGACAATTCACGCACCGTGTCGATCAAGAGGCCGATGGTCGTATCCGCCACTTCCTCGGTCAGCACGTCCGGCGTGTTGGTGACCATGACATTTTTCGCACCAGCATGTTTCGCGTCCACCGCGTCGTAGCCGACGCCGAAATTGCCGACGATTTCAAGATTGGGCAAAGCGTCGATCAGCGCCGCATCGACGGTCGACATGCTGGCGATACCCTTCACGTCCTTCGTCCATGCCGCATCCAGAAGTGCCGTGTCGCCGCGCGCGATACGCTGAACATTGAACTCGCCCGAGAGCCTCTGCACGGCATAATCATCAAAATTGCCGAGCACCAGAATAGTCGCATCGCGTTTTGTCATGGCATTCCTCATGTCGTAGAGCATTTCCAGCAAAAGTGCGCAGCGGTTTTGCGTTGGATAATGCGTAAAGCAAAACCGGTGCGGGGAAATCAGCCGTGTTTTGGCTTGGACGTCGATTGCCGGATATGCAGTTCCGGCTTGATGAGTTCCTGCATCGAAGAAACTTCGACGCCGTTGAGCTGGTCGAGCAGCGCGCGCGCGGCGCGGCGTCCCACTTCACGCTGGCCGTTCCAGACGGTCGTGAGCGCGGGCGTTGCGATGGCCGCTTCCTCAAGATCGTCATAGCCGGTCACGGAAATGTCCTCGCCCGGCACCAGCCCGGCGCGGGCAATGCCGTTCATCAGGCCGATGGCGGTCAGGTCGTTCCAGCAGACCGCAGCCGTCGGCTTGTCCTTCAGCGCCAGAAATTGCGGCGCGACTTCAAAACCGCCCTGCTTCGTGCGCGGCCCGGCAATACGCCAGTCGGGACGAACTTCAAGGCCAGCCTTGTCCATGGCCTGCACATAGCCGCGATAACGGTCACGGCCTGTCGAGGTCTGGTCTGTACCGCCGATCATGGCGATGCGCGTGTGCCCCAGCGAAATCAGGTGATTGGTGGCAAGGCCGATGCCATAGGCGTCGTCCCCCCGGAAAACCGGCGCATGAACACCCTCGACGCTACGCGCAATCAGCACGACCGGCAGGCCGTTATCTTCCGCAAGCTGTATATCTTCCGGCGGCGTGCCGATGGCGGGCGACATGATGACCCCGTCCGCGCCGAGCTGCAGAAGCGTATCCATGAAGGTGCGCTGCTTTTCGAGCTGGTCGTAATGGTTGGACAGAATGAAGGTCTGCCGCGACCGGTCCAGTTCCGTTTCGATGGATTTGAGAATTTCCGCGAAGAACGGGTTCATGATGTCATGCACCACGACGCCGACAATGCCGGAGCGCGAGGTGCGTAGGCTCGCGGCGCGACGGTTATAGATATAACCGATGGCGCGGGCATGTTCCTTGATCTTCTCGCGGGTCTGGTCTGCGACGAGGGGACTGTCGCGCAAAGCGAGCGAAACTGTGGCTGTCGAAACACCAAGCGCGTCAGCGATGGTCGATAGCTTTATTTTCTGGGCCAAGTCGCCTCCCCAAAATGGTCCGTGCCGCAGTCGGAGACGCGGCCGCAACCTGACAAGGTGAGACGCGACCGTTCGTCCTGCGAACGGTTATGCCATTGCAAACCTTGAATTGGAAGCATTTTCGATAGCACGCATCTTGAAAAGTGTTTCAGGCTTTCCCGCCAAGATGCGCGTCAAAACAAATAGTTAGAGCTTGATAAACGACAGGCCTATTCCACGTCGTCCTCTTCAAGCACTTCCGTTTCAGGCTCATCGGGAATGCGCGTGACACCGCGAAGCGCAAGATTGCTCTCCATCCGGCTCAGCATCTTGAGGAAGGTCTTGCGATCTTTCTTGTCGAGACCCTTCAGCATGTCCTTCTCGGTCTTGCGAATGGATTTCTCGATCGCCTTGATGGTCTCCAGACCCGTCTGCGTAAGATAGACATGCGACTGGCGCTGATCGGTTTCCGAGGCGCGCTTCGCCACGAACCCCTGCCCCTGCAGACGCGCGATGGTTTTGGTGATGGTCGGCGGACGCACACCCAGCCGCTGAGCAAGCACGCCCGGCGTCAGCCCGTCTTCGGCAGCCAGTTGCAACATGACCGCATCCTGCCCTGCATAAAGCCCCTGTTCCAGAAGCCGCGTGGCCAGCACCGTCCGCGACAGTCTTGCCACGGATTGCAGCCGGTAAAGTACAACCGCCTTATTGTCCTTGCTCATCGCCACCTCGCCCTTGTTTTTGACTTAGAGTGCATCCCCGAAAAGTGTGAAACAGTTTTCGGACGAGATGCGCTGTTCAAAATAAACTATTTCCTGTCGCCTGATCGATAGTCCCATCCATCCATATATCGTAAAATATTGTCCGACTTATGAAACAACAAGGCCCGGTTGCTGTCATGGCTAACGGACGTTACGCTCTGGGGCTCCATGAAATGAATAAAGCGAGGAAAACATGACCGATCTGCGCGATCAAAACAGCGACATGATTGTCGTCCTGCCCCTTGGCGCTCACGAACAGCATGGGCCTCACCTGCCATTTGAAACAGATACGATCATCGCCGAAGGCATTGTCGCGCGTGTCAGCGATGCGCTGCCGCCTGAGCTGAATGTCAATTTTCTGCCCGCACAGCCGGTCGGCTATTCCATCGAGCACATGGATACCGACGGAACCCAGAGCCTCGCCTTTGCCGAGGCCGTGAACCAGTGGATCGGTATTGGTGAAAACCTTCATGCCGGCGGCATTCGCAAACTGGTCATGCTGAACGCGCATGGCGGAAATTCGCCATTGATGACAATTGTCGCAACGGAACTGCGGACAAGGCTCGACATGCTGGCGGTTGCCACGAGCTGGACCCGTTTCGGCCTGCCGGAGGGCCTGATTACACCGGAGGAAAAAGCACTCGATATTCATGGCGGTTTCATCGAGACATCGGTGATGCTGGCGCTGCGCCCGGATCTGGTGGATATGTCGAAGGCACGCAATTTCTCCAACGCCCAGTTACGCTACGCCGAGGAGTTCAAGTTCCTGCGCGCCTACGGTCCCCACGCCTTCGGCTGGAAGATGCACGATCTCAACCCGGAAGGGGTTGCAGGCAACGCTGCTGCCGCGACGGCTGAAGCCGGAGAAAAACTGATCGCCAATGCGGTGTCCGGCTTTATCGAATTGCTGCGCGATGTCGACAGGTTCGATCTTGACCGGTTCAAATCGCAACGCCTCGCCAATCAGGCAGGATGATGCACTCGATCATCGCGCAAAGAAAACATGCCGAAGCATGGGCGCAATTGCGCCACGCACTCTGGCCCAACACCAGCCTTGAGCAGCATCTGCAGGATATTTGCGATACGCTCGATCAAGATAACCCTGATGCTGTAACGTTCATCGCGGAGAGTGCAATCGGCCAGATTGCGGGTTTCGCCGAAGCAGCGTTACGGCGTGACTATGTCAATGGCTGCTCGACATCGCCTGTCCTCTTCCTGGAGGGTATTTTTGTGTCTCCCGAATATCGCCAGCATGGCGTCGCGCGATTGCTTTGCGAAGCAATCGCAAACTGGGGCCGAGAAAAGGGCTGCACTGAATTTGCCTCCGATGTTTCACTTGAAAACCTTGACAGCCAGAACTTTCACGCAGCACTTGGTTTTGATGAAACGGAAAGGGTAATCTTCTATCGGAAACCTCTCTAGGAGATGTGGAATTTGCCCCTGCACCCTGACTGGCTTCGAGGAAAGCCACTGCCATCATCGTGAACGGCAACAATGTAATATTATAGCATTGCATATGGCATTCGCGCTGCCCTTCCCTTATATGAATTGTCCTATCCGAGGTTTCGGTGCTGTGCCGCTTTGCGCTGGCCGCGCACTGGCCACCTCGGGCCACGTTTTCAAAAGGCCACAACTTCAAGAGGCATAATCATGAGCCAGGCTGAAGCCCAAACCGAAGCTCCGTCTGCAACCGAGACGACCACTGAAGCTGGCCGCATTCCCGTGACCGTTCTGACCGGTTATCTGGGTTCGGGTAAGACCACTCTTCTCAACCGTATCCTGACCGAAAATCACGGCAAGCGTTATGCTGTCATCGTCAACGAGTTCGGCGAGATCGGCATCGACAACGACCTGATCGTCGAGTCGGACGAAGAAATCTACGAAATGAACAATGGCTGCATCTGCTGCACCGTTCGCGGCGACCTGATCCGCGTGGTGGAAGGCCTGATGCGCCGTCCGGGCCGTTTCGACGCCATCGTCGTGGAAACGACCGGCCTTGCCGATCCGGTTCCGGTTGCGCAGACCTTCTTCATGGACGACGACGTGCGCGCCAAGACCGGCCTTGATGCCGTTGTCGCCCTCGTGGATGCCAAGCACCTGCCGCTGCGCCTGAAGGACAGCCGCGAGGCGGAAGACCAGATCGCCTTTGCCGATGTCGTGCTCATCAACAAGACCGACCTCGTGACGCCGCAGGAGCTGGCCACAATCGAAGCCACCGTGCGCGCCATCAACCCGCATGCCATCATCCATCGCACCGAGCGCGCTTCCATCCCGCTCGACCGCGTACTGGATCGCGGCGCATTCGACCTGAAGCGCGTTCTGGACAACGATCCGCACTTCCTCGACCATGACCATCCCGATCACGTATGCGGACCGGATTGCGATCACGATCATGACCATCATGGTCACGACCATGGACATCATCATCATGCGCATGATCACGATCATCATGACCACCATCACGACCATGACCATGTGTGCGGTCCCGACTGCGATCATGACCATCACCACGATCACGCCTCGCCGATCCATGATGTGACGGTGAAGTCGGTGTCGCTCAGGGCTGGTGAAATCGACCCGGCGAAATTCTTCCCGTGGATTCAGAACATCACTCAGACGCAGGGACCGAACATTCTGCGCCTCAAGGGCATCATCGCTTTCAAGGACGATCCGGATCGCTATGTGGTCCAGGGCGTGCACATGATTATCGAGGGCGACCACCAGCGTGCGTGGAAGGAAGACGAAAAGCGTGAAAGCCGCCTCGTCTTCATCGGACGTGAACTCGACCCCGCCGCCCTGAAGGCCGGCTTCGAAAACAGTCAGGCCCGATGAAGCGCTTCCGGTTCCAATCGAACCGGGAAACCGCTTAACCGCCTATTTCTATGCATTTCCGGCAAAACCGCTTCTGCTGGAAATGCTCTCATCAATAAACAATACCGGAAGCCGATGCCTACAGTAGCTCCGCTCGACCTTGAAGGTCATTGTCTTTATGCGCGCTTTGTCAGCGGCATTCCCTTCTTTGCAATGGCCGATGGCTCGATCCATCAGCTCAATAACGGCAGCAAGACCTCAGCAGCCCATGACGGGCTGTTGAGCGCAACCGTTTCCGTTGACGGAAAGTCGCTCATCACTGGCGGCGAAGACGGTCGCGTGTGCCGTACCGACGTCGATGGGACGGTGACCGAACTTGCGAAGATACCGCGCAAATGGATGACCGCCGTGGCAGCAGGCCCCGGCGGAACTGTCGGTTTTGCATCGGGTCGCACTGCCTGGGTGCGCACGTCCGACGGCAAGGTGCAGGAATTTGCGCAGGAGCGCAGCGTCGAAGGCATAGCCTTTGCGCCAAAGGGCCAGCGGCTGGCAATTGCCCGCTATAATGGCGCAACCCTGATCTGGACCGGAACGGCGGCAAAACCCGTTGAACTGGAATGGAAGGGCGCGCATATCGGCGTGATCTTCTCGCCCGATGGCCGCTTCCTCATCACCTCGATGCAGGAAAATGCCCTGCATGGCTGGCGCCTTGAAGATACGAAGCACATGCGCATGACCGGCTATCCCGCGAAAGTGAAGGACTGGTCGTGGAGCGCCAAGGCCAAGTGGCTTGCCACTTCGGGCGCCCCGGCAGCAATCGTCTGGCCTTTTGCGGGCAAGGACGGCCCGATGGGCAAGGCCCCTCTGGAACTCGGCCTTCGTGGCGACAGCATGGTGACATCCGTTGCCTGCCATCCGGTCGAAGACATTGCTGCCATCGGCTATAATGACGGCATGATCCTGATCGTGCGTTTCGCCGACAGCAAGGAAGTTCTGCTGCGCCGCCCCGGCAAGGGCGCAATCACCAGCATGGGCTGGGATGAACAGGGCCACCGCCTCGTCTTCGGCTCCGAGGCCGGTGATTGCGGTGTGGTTTCGATAGCGGATTAGAGCGCATCCCGAAAAGTGTGAAACGATTTTCGGAAAAGATGCGCGTTAAGACAAATGATTAGAGCGCCGATCTGATCCGATCAGATCGAAACGCGCTCTAGACCCTGAACAGAAACCCTAGTCGCGGGGGAAACAGTCCTATGGACGATTCCCCGTTTCATCCACACAAGTGGACTGCTTGCAGATCCTCAGGCCTGACCGTTTCGTTTGGCGCGCGCCACGCCGAAAAGACCAGAGATCACCAGCGCCACGCCGACGCCCATCACCCCGTAACCCAATGCATTCGACGCAATGTCGCTCTGATTGGCGGAGGCAATGGCTGCGGCAGCTTCCGATGCGCCAGAGCCACCGGCCTTTGCATCCATCATAGCGACCATTCCCGGCTCGTTGCATTTCGGCAGCAACGACGATTTGGCATCGGCATTGTCACCATAAATATTCTGGATGATTTGTTCGCAGCGCTGTTGATCGGCACTCGAAACAGACGAGCCGCTTGCCTGATAATAAAATCCGCCTGCCACGAGAGCTGCGCCGATAACGGCCATCAGAACAGACGAACCTTTAGAACTTCTTCGAATCATACGATTTCCTTATTTAAATCTAGAATAGCTAATAGATCACACCGGCAACGGACCAACAATCGCAATCAATCCGCAGCGGTTTTATCCTGTTCATACAGGAGGAAGAGAATTTCAGTATGCTTTCACGTCGTTCTATTGTCCTCGGCGGAGTATCGGCAGTCTTTTCGACGTCCCTGCTCGTTGAAAAGACTTTCGCAACCGCCCCTGCGGCTGAGGTCGAACCATGGGCGCAAAAGCTGATTGCAGCGGCGGAAAGCCAGGTGGGAACGACGGTTCGCTATGACCCCGCCTATACGCAGTTGAAATATCCCGGCGGGGACGTTCCTCTCGATCGAGGCGTCTGTACGGATGTCATCATCCGCGCCTATCGACAGGCGTTGAATGCAGACCTGCAGGCCCTGGTCCATAACGATATGCGGAAAGCTTTCACGCAATATCCGAGAAACTGGGGCCTGAAGCGTCCCGACCCGAATATTGACCACCGTCGCGTGCCGAACCTTGCCGTGTTTTTCAACAGGAGCAATGCGGCTTTACCGGTTACAAAAGCCGCACAGGATTATCGTCCGGGCGACCTCGTTGCACAGATGCTTCCCGGAAACCTGCCGCATATAGCCATCGTTACACAGCGCTATAATGCCGAGGGCACACGTCCTTTGGTTGTTCACAATATTGGTGCAGGAACCCGGATTGAAGACCGGCTGTTTGAGTTCCCCATTACCGGCCACTTTCGCTATCGCCCAAATGCATGAAGCAAAGCCCGATCAGCGGGACTGACCGGGCTTCATTCAGGTTGACGCTAGCTTGTATTACTGGCCGCGTCGCGCAACCGCAGGCGCGCCATCCGGTCCGAGCGATGCCACCCATTGGCTGATGGCGGCGATATCCTTTTCACCCAGCATATGATCCGCATCGATGGTGCGGGCATCCACGCGGGCGCCACCGGAGCGCAGAAGTGCGGAAAGCGCTGGGGCAAACGGTGAGTAGAGCTTGTCTTCCTCACCCGTAATGGTCAGAACGCGCGCCTTGCTCAGATTGGCGACGGGGGCATTGTCCAGAACCGGCATCGAGCGCATCAGAACCGCGCGCTTCACCAGATCAGGATGCAGCATCATGGTCGCCGCCAGAAGATTGGCGCCGTTCGAATAGCCCACGAAGGTTGCATGGGTGAGATCGAGGTCCTTGTCGTCGGCCAGACGGGTCAGGAAGGTCACGAAGGCATTGGCTTCGAGCTTCACATCCTTCTGGTCGAACTTGACCGGCGAGATGCGCTTGTACCAGCGCGTGCCGCCGTCCTGCATCACGCGACCGCGAATGCCGAGCAGCGTGGCGCGCGGCCATATCTTGGAAGCCAGCGGCACAAGGCTGGTTTCATTCCCGCCCGAACCGTGCAGCAGGATCACCAGTTCATTCGAAGCATTTTCCGGCTTGTAGAAACGGTGGATGAACTGCTTGCTGCGCGAAAAATTCTGCTCCGGGGTTGTTTCCGTGTCCATCTTCTTCTCGCGCATTGTAACGCCTTCACCGAGCTTGGGAGCGCCCTGCTCTTCTTTCATCGATGCGGCAATAGCGTTCAGAGCCTTGCCCTGACCGTTCGTCGAAACAGGCTGTCCTTCAGCCAAAGCCGAGCCAGCCGTCACCGTGAGTGCAGCCGCCGCCAAAGCGGCAATAAACATCTTCTTTACCATGATCTCAACATAGCCAATGAGACGTTAACGAAGGTTTGAAGGCAGCTCTTCCCGGGTGCGTCCCCACCCCTGCCGGTGATAGTAATTTTATCCGACACATCTGTCCGAAATTGCTTCAGGCTCTTTCGGGATGCGCTAATGTAATGCCGTTAACAGCAGAGTTTTAGCGAGAATATGGCAGAATGCACGAAAAGTTACATCATGTTACAATTCTGTTACGCTTTCACGCGGTTTCAACAATGCGTGAACAAGGGGCAGGTCCCCAATTATCCATGCTTTTGACGCGTTTACGTGGGAGCCTATCTGCAACTTGAGGGTCAATTGTTTTGGAAGTGGGAGTAACCATGAGCAGCTTTAAACCGGGGCGTTTTTCATCCGCCCGCCTCACTTACGATGCGGTGACGCCCAAAAGCCTCTACCTGAACCGTCGCTCTTTCATGGTCGGCGCGGGTGCTCTGGCTGCTGCCGGTGTCGCATCGTCGGCTTTTGCCGACCCGCTCAAGGCAAAGGCTTCCGCCTATAAGGTGGATGAGAAGCTGACGCCGCAGGATGCTGTCACGACCTACAATAATTTCTACGAATTCGGCACGGACAAGAGCGACCCTTCCGCCAATTCCGGCAATTACAAGCCGCTGCCGTGGAAGCTCACCGTCGACGGCCTCGTGAAACAGCCGAAGGAATTCGACATTCAGGAACTGATTGCCAGCATGCCGCTTGAAGAGCGTATCTATCGGATGCGTTGCGTCGAGGCATGGTCGATGGTCATTCCGTGGATCGGATTTCCGCTCGCAAGCCTTCTGTCGCAGGTGGAACCGCTTGGTTCCGCCAAATACATCGCCTTTACCGGCGTCGTGCGACCGGAGGAAATGCCGGGCCAGACCGGTCTCTTTCAGGTTCTCGACTGGCCCTATATCGAGGGCCTGCGCCTCGATGAGGCCAATCATCCGCTGACGATTCTTTCGGTCGGCCTTTACGGCGAGACATTGCCCAATGCGAACGGCGCGCCGATCCGGCTCGTGGTGCCCTGGAAATACGGTTTCAAGGGGATCAAGGCGATCACGAAGATCAGCTTTGTCGAAAAGCAGCCGCCAACCTCGTGGCAACAGCAGGCGGCCAACGAATATGGCTTCTATGCCAATGTGAATCCGGAGGTCGATCATCCGCGCTGGAGCCAGGCGACCGAACGGCGCATCGGCGAAAGCGGTTTTTTGGGTTCGGGCCGCCGCCCTACATTGCCGTTCAACGGCTATGGCGAGGAAGTCGCATCACTTTACGCGGGCATGGACCTGAAGGCGAATTACTGACATGGCAGCAGCGACCCAGACGGTTAAAAAGAAGACGGCTCGTCCCGGCGAATGGAAGATCTGGTTGCTTTATGCGGTCGGTTTGGTCCCGGCCGTCTGGACCTTCTATCTGGGTGCAAGCGGCAATCTTGGCGCCGATCCGGTCAAGACTTTCGAACACACGCTTGGCCTTTGGGCTCTGCGTTTTTTGATTCTGACCCTGATGGTAACGCCGATCCGCGACCTGACCGGCATGGCTTTTCTGCGCTACCGTCGGGCGCTCGGCCTGCTCGCCTTCTATTATGCACTGATGCACTTCGCCACCTATATGGTGCTGGATCAGGGCCTGAACATTTCCGCCATCGTCACCGATATCGTGCGACGGCCTTTCATTACCATCGGCATGATCAGCCTGGTTCTGCTGGTGCCGCTGGCGCTGACCTCCAACAACTGGTCGATCCGCAAGCTCGGCCGCCGCTGGAACAGCCTGCACAAGCTGGTCTATGTCGCAATCGCAGGCGGCGCGATCCATTTCGTCATGTCGGTGAAAAGCTGGCCTGCCGAACCGGTCATCTATGCCGGGATCGTCAGCGCGCTGCTTTTATGGCGTCTGGTGCGCCCTCACGCCCGCAACCGCAAGCCCGTTTCCCGCCCACGCGGCGAAGCAATGGCGGTAAAGAAATAAGCCCTGGCACGCCAATAACTTTCTACAGTTTCTAATGTAGAAAGTTAAATTTACTATTCTAACGGTTCCCCCCATGACATAGGGATGCAAATCATGTCAGTATCGCCGCGATTTCCGCACACAGAATAATTCCTGGCAGCGGCAACCGACGAATACGGAATGCATATGTCATCTCTCCTGAAATCGGCTCCCGTCCGCATCGCAGGCAAGTTCGTCTTCATTTTATTCGTCCTTATCTTTGCGATATGGGCCAGCTTCGCCATGTGGTTCCAGTTGCCCTTCGGCGATGCCATGCGCGGATCGATCATCGCCGTGTGGCTTCTGATCTCTCTCGGGGTCATTGCAGGCGAAAGGCATTATAGCTGCTGGCGCAGGCGGCTGGTCTTCTGCCTTCTGGCGCTGGTGATGCTGGGGGCATGGTCCACCGTCCGCCCCTCCCTCAACCGCATATGGGCGCCCGACGTTGCCCGCACGGTGACGGGACAGATCAATGGCGACATTGTCACCCTTTCCAATGTCCGTGACTTCATCTGGCGGACGACCGAAGATTTTACGCCCAACTGGAAAGAGGAAACCTACGATCTCAGCAAGATCGCGACGGTAGACGTCTTTCTTTCCTACTGGTCGGGCCCGGCAATCGCCCATACGCTTCTGTCATTCGGTTTCGAGGATGGCCGTCATGTGGTCTTTTCCGGTGAAATCCGCCGCGAACACCATGAGGTCTATTCGCCAATCGCGGGTTTCTTCCGCAAATACGAGCTGGCGATGATTGCCGCCGAAGAGCAGGACATCATTTATCTGCGCACCAATGTCCGCAAGGAAAACGTCTATCGCTATCGCGTGAAGCTGCCGCCTGTGGGAGCGCGCGAACTGTTCCTGTCCTATGTCGAGCTTGGCAATGAGCTGGCAGAGCAACCGAAATTCTATAATACGCTGACCGCGAACTGCACCACGATCATCTTCCACATGGCACGGGTGCTGGACCCGACCTTCCCGTTCGATTACCGCATTCTTCTGTCAGGCTACCTGCCCGGCTATCTGTACGATCACGGCTGGATCGAAAATGGCGGCACGCTGGAGGAAGCACGGGAACGCGCATCTATAGATGCAAGGGCGCTTGCAGGCGGACGCGACGGCTTTTCGCAACGTATCCGTGAATAAAAAATCCGCCGAAGCGACTGCTCCGGCGGATATTCAGGTCAATCGAAAACAGCTCACACCGCAGCGGTGATGATGATTTCAACCTTGTAGTCAGGCGTTGCCAGCGCAGCTTCGCCGGTGGCGCGGGCGGGCGTGTGAGCCGGATCGACCCATGCGTCCCAGACAGCGTTCATTTCGCCAAAGTCCTTCATGTCGGCAAGCCAGATGATGGCCTGAAGGATCTTGGTCTTGTCGGAGCCCACTTCCTTGAGGAGGCGGTCCACCTCGGCCAGAACAGCCTTGGTCTGTTCGGTAACGCTGGCGCCCGGATTTCCCACCTGACCGGCGAGATAAACGGTGTTGCCGTGAATGACGGCCTGGCTCATGCGCGGACCGACTCCGATGCGACGGATGCTCATGGTGAACTCCTCTCAATAATGCTCTTCTGCGGAACCAGTCCCGCATGTGAAAATGTTGCGCATCCTTATTAAAGCCCTAGTTTGCTTTGGCAATGCCAATGCCGGTCCGAATGATGCAATTTCAGTAAAAAGAGCATTTCCAGCGACACCGCTCCAAAAAGGAGGTGGCATGAAAGAGGTCGCGCTCACTGGAAGAACGGATCGCTGAGATGCAGATGATTTTGGGACAGTCACGTTTTGTGCCGTTTGGCTTACCTTATTGGGGTTTGAAACGCTTCAATGAAGGAGAGCAAAACGTGACTGCACTTTATGATTACCACATCGGGGTCGATTACCACAAAGCCTATAGTCATCTGGTTGTTCAGGATTCCGCCGGGAAGACGCTACGGTCTGGCCGAGTGAAGAACGATCGGCAATCGCTTGCTTCATTTCTTGAGCGCTATCGAGACAACAGCCACGCTGTCGTAGAAGCCACGCGCAATTGGATGGTGATCTACGACTGGCTCGACGATATCTGCGACGATGTCGTGCTCGCCCATCCTTTGAAGGTGAAGGCGATCGCCGACGCGAAGATCAAGACAGACAAGATCGACGCAACCGTTCTTGCCCATCTTCTCCGCGCTGATCTGGTTCCAGAAGCTTATGCGCCGTCGGATAGGGCCCGGGAGCTACGCCTCGCGCTGCGTGAACGGATGTTTTACGTGCGGCTTCGCACGATGGTGAAGAACCGGATCGTGACAGCATTCGACCGTTATCCGGAGCAAACGGCGCAGTTGAAGAAGCTGGGCGACCTGTTTGGCAAAGTTGGGCGACAGCAGCTTGCCACGCTGGATGTGTCGGAAATCGACCGTGTTCAGATTGATCGGAGCCTGGCATTCATCGGCGACATCAACGAACGGATCAAACAGGCGGAAACCACGATCCGGGCGATGACGAAGACCAACGCAAATGTGAAGCTACTGAAGACCATCCCCGGTATCGGAGAGTTCTTCGCCAGACTGATCGATGCCGAGATTGATGACATTGGCCGTTTCCGCAATCCAAAGAAGCTGGCCGCCTATGCCGGTCTCGTTCCTTCGACCTATTCGTCGGGCGGCAAGACATATCACGGCAGGATCATCAAACAGGGCAACAAGTGGTTGCGCTGGGCTTTTGTCGAGGCTGTTCAGCCAGCCGTCGCGACCGACCCGCACCTTCGCGCCCAGTATGAGCATCTGAAATTGAGAGGAACCAACAAGGCGCGCGTTGCAATAGCACGCAAGCTTTTGACGATTGCCTTCCAGATCCTGCGTGATCAGCGCCCCTACGAGCGGCGCGACGCCAACGCAGAGGAAGGCGCATCGTCCACGATATCCCGGCTGTCCTGATGACTGGCTAGCGAGCCCGGCAGGTCTGGGCTGCGCTCTTAAAGGAGAATGGGAAGCCGGGAGCCGAACGCCACTCTGTGACCGAAGCCGGAAGAGAAACGGCATCAGGGGCACGAATTGGAGAATGGTTCAGAACCGAAGGGCGGCGAATATCTGTCCTTCGACGGGAAAGATTTACCGATCGGACCAAGTGCCGATCAAAACGCAACAGAACCCAGGGAAAAGCCACGCAAATCATGCGTTTTTGCCCTTGAGTTCTTTCATTGGAGCAAGCTCATGATGAACCGCCGTCAGATACTGGCCGCAACGGCAGCCGGTGCCGCAACGATTGCGATTTCAGGTGGCGAAAGCCTTGCGCAGCGCGTGCCGACGGTTGCGGAAGTGCTTTACGACAAGGAAATTCCTGTTCTGGGCAACCCGAACGGCAATGTGACCATCGTGGAATATTTCGACTACCAATGCCCCTATTGCAAGAAGGGGCACGGCGAACTGATGCGCGTGGTCAAGAATGACGGCAATGTTCGTCTTGTGATGAAGGACTGGATCATCTTCGGCGACACGTCGGCTTATGCCGCACGTCTCGTTCTGGCCGCAGAAAAGTCCGGCAATTATGTGAAGGCCATGGAAGCGTTGATGGCAACGCCAGGTCGTCTCACACCGGAACAGGTGGATGCGGCACTGAAGAAGGGCGGGCTCGACCCGGCAAAGCTCAATGCAGCCTATAAGGCCGATTCAAAGCGCATCAATGCTATTCTTGAACGCAATATGGATCAGGGTGAAGCTTTTAATTTCGGCGGCACGCCTTCCTTCGTCATCGGCACCAAGCTTTATGGCGGTGTCATGAAGGAGCCGGAATTGATCGAAGCGATCAAGGAAGCGCGAAAGTCTTGAGCTGATACGATTGACGAAGGGCGGAGCTAAAATAGCTCCGCCCTTTCTGATTCAAAACGGATAATGCTGCGGACCTTCGATGGTGATCCAGCGCAGATCGGTAAATTCATTAATGACGGCCTTTCCGCCGAAACGGCCATAGCCGGAAGACTTCACGCCGCCGAAAGGCATTTGCGCTTCGTCGGCAACCGTCGGGCCGTTGATGTGACAGATGCCGGTTTCAAGCTTTTTCGAAAGTGCCAGCGCCCGTTTCACATCCTGACTGAAGATCGCCGATGAGAGCCCATATTCGGTGTCGTTGGCCACGCGGATTGCCTCTTCAGCATCCTTGACGCGGATGATGGGTTTTACCGGCCCGAAGGATTCCTGCGCATAGATGTTCATGTCCGCCGTCACATGATCGATGATCGTCGCCTCGACGATTGAACCTTCGCGCTTGCCACCTGCCAGAACCTTGCCATCTTTCGCCACTGCATCCTTGATGAGTGCATCCATGCGCTCAGCCGATTTGAGGTCGACCAGCGAACCGAGAACAACGTTGCCGCGTGGATCACCGGCAGGCAGGGATTTTGCCTTGGCGGCAAGCTTTTCGGCGAAGGCATCCGCTACCTTTTCATGCACGATGAAGCGTTCCGTGGACATGCAGATCTGGCCCTGATTCATGAAAGCGCCAAAAGCTGCGGCTTCGACTGCCTGGTCCAAATCGGCATCTTCCAGCACGATGAAGGGCGCCTTGCCGCCCAATTCCAGCAGCACTGGCTTCAGATGTTCTGCGGCCTGTTTGGCGATGATCTTGCCGACATAGGTAGAGCCGGTGAAATTGATGCGGCGGATAGAAGGATGGGCGACAAGGGCCGCGACGATTTCCGGTGCGTCCTCAGGTGCATTGGAAATGACATTGACCACACCGGCAGGGAAGCCAGCATCGTTGAGTGTCTTGACGATCAGGTGATGAACGCCGGGGCAGGATTCGGACGAACGCAGAATAACCGTATTGCCGCAGGCAAGTGCTGCCGCTATGGCGCGCACGCCGAGAATGATCGGCGCATTCCACGGCGCCATGCCAAGCACCACACCAACCGGCTGGCGCACGGCCATGGAAACGATGCCGGGTTTGTCCGAAGGAATGATCTCGCCGGTAATCTGTGTGGTGAGCGCTGCGGCTTCGCGCAGCACGCCGGCCCCAAGATGGACGTTGAAGCCCGACCATGGGGCCGTTGCACCGGTTTCTTCGAGCATGAGACGGGTGAATTCGTCGGCCCGGCTTTCCATCAGGTCCGCTGCCTTGTTCAGAAGCGAACGACGCTCGTTCGGGCCGGTTTCAGACCAGTTTTCAAAGGCTTTCGCGGCAGATTTCGCAACCGTATCGACATCGGCGAGGTTGGCCGCAGGCGCGGTAGTAGCGATTTTTCCGGTGACCGGGTCCTTGCGGTCGAAGGTCCTGCCCGATGCGGATGCCGTTTCCTTGCCGTCGATGATGAAGCCGATTGTCGTCATGGTCTTCTCCCTGTTTACCTTTCATATCATGGTATAAAAGCAGGAAGCTTGCATGATCCTTATTTGTGAACAGACTGTGCAACGGCGCTGTTTCGAATTTGAAAGCAAGCAGCGGAGTGTAGCTTCGAGGCGGTGGCATTAGCCTTCCTTCATGCTCATATTGAAGGAATACGGACATGAACCTTATGACCATGAAGACCCACGACCCTGACGAAAATCGCTGGCAAAAGGTACTCGACCGCGACAAGGCGTCGGACGGTACATTTGTCTACGCCGTGCGCACTACAGGCGTTTATTGCCGTCCATCATGCCCATCGCGGCGTGGAAAGCGCGAAAATGTGCAGTTCTTCGACGTCTGCGAGGATGCGGAACGCGCTGGCTTCCGGCCATGCATGCGCTGCAAGCCGCATCTGTCCGAGACATTGGCAACGCAGAACAGCACCCGTTACGCCGATATGGTTGCGAGTGCCTGCCGCTTCATCGAGACGGCGGAAGAAGTGCCTTCGCTTGAAGAAATAGCAGCGCACGTGAAGGCGAGCCCTGCGCATTTTCATCGTGTATTCAAGGAGTTCACAGGACTGACCCCGAAAGCCTATGCCGATGCGCATCGCGCGAGGAAAATGCGGGCGGCGCTTGATGCGCCGGAAATCCGCGTAACTGACGCGATCTATGATGCCGGTTACAATTCCAGCAGCCGCTTTTATGAGGCTTCGGACAGGATTTTGGGAATGACTCCAAAGGCTTACAAGCAGGGTGGCAAGAATGCGGAGATCCGCTTTGCCATCGGCCAGTCGGCGCTCGGGGCGGTGCTGGTGGCTGCAAGCGACAAGGGCGTCTGCGCTATTCTGATGGGCGATGACCCGGAAGAACTGATCCGCGATCTGGAAAAGCGGTTTCCGCAGGCCAATCTCATTGGTGCGGACCGTGAGTTCGAGGATATGGTGGCGGAAGTGGTCGGCTTTGTCGAAGCGCCACGTGTCGGTCTCGACCTGCCGCTCGATCTGCAGGGAACCGCTTTCCAGCAGCGCGTCTGGCAGGCCTTGCGCGAAATTCCTGCGGGTAAAACAGTTAGTTACACTGAAATTGCCGAACGGATAGGCGCGTCGAAATCGGTACGCGCTGTGGCGCAGGCCTGCGCGGCCAACAAGATTGCTGTCGCGGTTCCGTGCCACCGGGTCGTGCGCAACGATGGCGGTCTCTCCGGCTATCGCTGGGGCGTCGAGCGCAAGCGTGATCTCCTGAAGCGGGAGAGCCAGGCATGAACAGAAATGAACCCTCACAGGCCGGAAACATCCCTGCCTATGACTGGCAAAAAATCGGCGCCGAACTG
Organism: Brucella tritici; assembly: GCF_008932295.1. GTDB lineage: Bacteria > Pseudomonadota > Alphaproteobacteria > Rhizobiales > Rhizobiaceae > Brucella > Brucella tritici. Next base: position 186,346 of record NZ_WBWA01000002.1, read on the forward strand.
GATGAGTTCGGCGCCACAATCCTCGAAAACATAATTTCGTCACAAGAGTGCCGTGAATTGGCCGCCAGCTACTACAATCTGGCCGCATTTCGAACCGTTATTGCGATGCGAAAACACGGTTTTGGGCGCGGAGAATACAAATATTACGCAAATCCCATTCCGGCCTTAATTTGGAATCTGCGCCAGAAGCTCTATCCGCAGCTTGCGCCCATAGCCAATCGATGGAGTGAGAGACTGGGATCGGATATCCGTTTTCCTCCGACCCATGACGAATTTCTGGACTGGTGCCACGCGGCAGGGCAGACCCGTCCGACACCGCTCATCCTGCAATATGTCGAGGGCGACTATAATTGCCTGCATCAGGATATTTACGGCGATATCGCATTTCCGTTGCAGGTTGCGATTTTGCTTTCCGAACCTGAGAAGGATTTTACGGGCGGGGAATTCGTGCTGACCGAACAGCGCCCCCGGATGCAGAGCCGTGCGGAAGTCGTGCCGCTCCGGCAGGGCGACGGCGTGGTTTTCGCGGTTAATGACCGTCCAATGCAGGGCACGCGCGGCGATTATCGCGTCAAGATGCGGCACGGTGTTAGCCGCATCCGTTCCGGCCAGCGGCATACGCTGGGCATAATCTTTCACGATTCCAGATAAAGCATGTCTCCTCAAAGTGGGAACCGCCCTCGCGGGGAAATCAGTCCACTGGACTGATTTCTGGGCCCGCTACGATGGGATAAAGACATGCAAGAAAACAAAAGCTTAAAGCGTGTTGTGTGAATATGGTAAGATGCGACACGCTTTAGAGGTTGAAACCGGCGTTTCGATCGCCTTTGATCGCGGCTAGAGCATGATTCCGAAAAGTGGGAACCGGTTTTCGGGTAAAAACATGCTCAAACAAAAAGTTTCGAGCGGGATTATGGTTCAACTTGAAAACATCACGCTCTAAACGATCAAAGGAGTCGGATATGAGCGTGACCATCTACGGTATCAAGAACTGCGACACCATGAAGAAGGCGCGCACCTGGCTTGAAGACCATGGCATTGATTACGGATTTCACGATTACAAAAAGGAAGGACTCGACGGCGAAACGCTCGACCGCTTTCTGAAAAGCGTTCCGTGGGAACAGTTGCTCAACCGGGCCGGAACGACGTTTCGCAAACTGCCCGAGGAAGAACGCCAGAACGTCGATGCCGCCAAGGCGCGGGCACTGATGCTGGCGCAGCCATCCATGGTCAAGCGTCCGGTTCTCGACAAGGATGGAAAGCTGACGGTCGGTTTCAAGCCGGATCAGTATGAAAACTTCTTCAAACCTTGAGGTGGAGGAGCACTGCCATAGATAGCTGCCGATAAGCAGATGGAGAGATCTATGCGGCAGCGCGCGAATATGGTCGTTCAGCAATGGTCTGCAAGCTGGCGCGATTCTCTGATCGCTTCCTTCGCAGGCGGTGTCGCATGGCTGATCTGCCAGTTGGCGCTGGGCCAGCCGAAACCTGTCTTTGCGATGGTCACGGCGGTAATCTGCCTGGCGCCGAACCTGCCCAACCATGGCAAGCAGGCGATAGGGGTGATGGTCGGCGTCACGACAGGCGTGCTGGTCGGCGAGCTTTCTCTGCTCTTGCCCGAAACGGTGCCGGTCTTCCACACAAGCATAGTGACATTCGTTGCCATGGTTCTGGCGACCTCTTTCGGCATGGCCCCGGCAATTGCCATCCAGTCGGGCGTTTCGGCGATACTGGTTCTCGCCATGGGGCCGCAGGTCGCAGGCGTTACGCGGCTGGTCGATGTTCTGGTGGGAGCCGGGGTAGGCCTGCTATTCAGCCAGATATTGATGACGCCAAGTCCCCTGCTTTTGATTGATAAGGCCGCTCGCGGCCTGCTCGACCGCCTCGCAAAAGGCCTGAAACAATCGGCGGTGGCACTGGAAAAGCAGGACCCTGTGCGGGCACAAAGCGCAATCAACCAGTTCACATCGGCGCATCGGGCGGTGATCGCATTGGGCGACGGTATCGCATTGGCACGCAGCAATGCGCGCTGGTCGTTGCGCGGGCGACTGGTGGCGCGTGAGGTCACGGAAATGGCGGGCCGGTATGACCGGCGCGGCATTCGTCTTTATGCATCGGCGCTGCTGTTCGGCGAAGCGCTGGGCAATGCGCTGCGAAAGAAGGAGGCCCCACCGCCGCGCTGGCTGGTGGAAGCCTTGCAGATTGTCATCGCCAATTGTGAACTGGAGGAGGGGCAGGAACCAGGCCGGGTCCCGCCCATGCCAAACGATATTCCATTCGGCTGGCGCGATAGCGCGCACCGGCTGATATCGGTTCAGGATACGCTGCTGCACTTCCTGCATTCCGATCTGCCGGATAGCATTCCTATCGCCGGAAGGAAGACTGAAGAAAAGCCAACTGCAGCATAGGTGGGCGCACACTGCTGCTGCAGAAAGACGTCACGCCGCTGAAACTTCACGCCGTTCCAGTATGCGGTCGATCAACCCCCATTCGAGACCTGCCTCCGCAGTCATGAAATTATCGCGGTCAAGGGCGCGTTCCACCTCTTCATAGGTCCGACCGCAATGTTCGGCATAAAGACGCGTCATCAACCTCTTGGTTCGTTGTGCTTCCTCCGCATGGATGAAGATGTCCGATGCCTGCCCCTGAAAGCCACCGGAAGGCTGGTGAACAAGCAGGTTTGCGTTGGGAAGGGCAGCGCGATGACCGGGCTCTCCCGCCATCAGCAGGAAGGAGCCCATCGAGCGGGCCGTCCCCATGCAAAGCGTGTGCACGGGTGCACGGACATAGCGCATCGTGTCATAGATCGCGAGGCCGCTGGTCACAACGCCGCCCGGCGAGTTGATATAGAGATTGATCGGCTGTTTGGAATTTTCCGCTTCCAGAAACAGCAATTGTGCGCAGATAAGCGCGGATACGGTGTCATTCACTTCGCCATTGAGAAAGATGATCCTTTCGCGCAGCAGACGCGAATAGATATCGAATGACCGTTCGCCTCGGCTCGACTGTTCCACGACCATAGGGACGAGTTGCATGGTTTCGCGCATCGGCGAACTCCTCTTTTTTCTAGAGTTTCAGAGCGTCAGGCGGTCAAGCGGCGCGCATCATCGGCGCCCGGTTGCTGTTGGCGGCAACTGCCGCAGTGCGCTTCAGGCGAGTGTCGTTCAGTTCATGGAAGACGCGCAGACAGGTGCCGCCGGAAATGCCCGGTACAATGCGGAACGTGATCATGCTTTCCAGAAAGGGCGGTTCGCTTTCCCGCATCCGGTAGCTGATCTCCTCACCGGGCTTGCAGGATGCAGGCTCCGGATCGGCCAATGCTTCGGATGGAAGCCAGTTTTCGCGAAACTCCGGAATGCTGATTGCGCGCCAAACTTTCTGCGGCGCGGCATCCAACTCATATTCAAGCTCGATGGCTTTTTCGGGTGCTTCTTCCTGCCGGTCGGTCATTGGTCCATATCCTTCAGCAAGGTTTTGAGAGCGTCGATACGTTCCGGCCAATAGATGCGATATTTCGCGAGCCAGTTGGCGATGAGCGTCAGTCCGTTCGGATCGACTTCGTAATTGACGAAGCGCCCCTGGCGTTCCTCACGCACCAGTCCCGCACCGCGCAACACGGCCAGATGCTGCGACATGGCGGGCTGGCTGATTTCCACGCCCTCCCGTAGTGCACTGGCATTCATGCTGCCCGATGCCAGCTTCTCGAAAATCATCCGGCGGGTCGGGTCGGCAAGTGCCCTGAATACATCATTCTCATTCATGCAATCACATAAGCACTCACTTATGCGATTCGCAAGACCTTACTTGAAAACAGACGCCTCGATTAATCAGATGAATGAAACTGCATGGTGAAGACATTTCCGCCGATACCCTGCGCAAGTGATGGCGCAAGTTTCAGCGGCGTGCATTTTTCAACCGCCTCAATTGCAGCATTGACGAACGCCTTTCTCGCCTTGTCGTCACCCTGAACGTTGATCGCGCTGGCGCGAGGAGGTCCAATCAGACTTCCGTCACGTTTGAAGCTGAAGCTGAGGGTAACGGCAGAATTTTTGCTGTCCGAAGGTGGGGACCAGCAGGCGTTCAGTGCACTGCCGACATCGTCCATCGTCTTCAGTTCCTGCGCCTGAACGGTACCTGTGGCGGCGATTGTAACGGTGGCTAACAGACAAACGGATAGTCCCGATCTATTCATCCTGATCCTCCATCAAGAGAGTGTATTCAATCTATTGTAGGTCTGCTTCGGTAGAGTTCAAATCCAACTCTGTGGTTGCAGCCTCAATCCGCGTGATCGATCCGATCAGAAAAATTCAATTGTCCCTGGATGATTGAGGTTTATTTTCCCGCTGATGACCGAGACCTCCCTGGAAATGACCAAGCCTGCATCTTCACAACATCGCACTGCTGTCCGTTATGCTTTCGGCGGTTTTCTGGCCATGGCAGCAGCCATGGGGATCGGGCGTTTCATCTATACGCCGATCCTGCCGGGAATGATGGCCGATGTTGGCTTCACCACCGCCGATGCGGGTTTCATCGCATCGGCAAATTATATCGGCTATCTGCTGGGGGCCGTCGTCGCCGGTTATGGATGGTCTGCGGGCATCGAACGGAAAAGTGTGATCGCGGGCCTTATCGTCAGCGGATTGCTGTGCGCTGCCATGGCGCTCTTCGGCGGCGTCTGGCTGTTCTCCATCATCCGTTTTGCAGCGGGTTTCATCAGTGCGGTGACCATGATCCTTTGCACCGCAATCGTTCTAAGCCATGTTACTGCGGCGGAAAGAGCCGGGCTTGGCGCCCTGCATTTTGGCGGCGTCGGCAGCGGCATTGCACTGTCTGCCGTTCTTGTGGCGCTGATCCGTTTTGCCGGGCTCGACTGGCGCGCCGACTGGATCGGCGCTGCGGCTTTGACCATTGTGATGGCTGTTCTCGTTGCGGCTTTCGTCAGGGAAGGGCCGGTCGGTGGCAAAAGCGGCACGCGCGAACCGCCGCTTCCCCAAAGCTTCGCCTTCAACGCGCTGGCGCTGGCTTATGGCATTTTCGGCTTCGGCTATGTGATAACAGCCACGTTCCTCATTGCAATCGTGCGCGCGACCGATGGTGGCCCGCTGATGGAAGCGGCTGTGTGGGTAGTGACCGGCCTGACGGCTGCGCCCTCGATCTGGCTGTGGGCGCCGGTTGCCAGAAAATTCGGCCTCTTCAATGCATTTGCCCTGACGGCCATTCTGGAGGCTGTCGGCGTTGCCGCGAGCGTAGTGCTGGCTCCACCGCTCGGGCCTCTGGTGGGTGGTGCGCTTCTCGGCATCACTTTCATGGTATTGACGGCGTTCGGATTGCAGATCGCCCGCACACTCGCACCGGCTTCGCCAAAACGCGCTTTGGCGCGGATGACGGTCTGCTTCAGCATCGGCCAGATCGTCGGCCCGCTGGTTGCGGGCTTCATGGCGCAGCGCTCCGGTTCGTTTACTTCGGCTAGTCTGGCCGCAGCGCTTTCGCTGGTCGTCGTCGCGGTGCTTGGCATCATGGCGGGCCGCATGACAAGATCACAGAGCTGAAACCTTACAAGAATTTAACTGGTAAAGGTGCAAAGACCGGCGTTTTATGAAAAAAACCTCACGAAGCCGGACTGAAATTCAGTGTTTGTGTCATTCTTTCCTCGCCCGAAATTGTTCTTCTGGTCCGCGCTGGTCTGGAGCCTGCTTGCGGTGTTCGGCTGGTATGAAGGAGGGGAAAGGCTGGGCGCAACATTCGGTCTGCCGCCTCTGGCGCACGACGCGGCGCCGATCATCGGTGCAAGCCTGTTCTGGTCGGCGCCTTTTCTCTGGTTCTATATCTATTTCGCGGTGGCGACGTTCGCTTTCTACCTGTTCTGGGCATGGTTTTCACCCCATCGCTGGCAGCGCTGGTCGATACTCGGATCGGCTTTGATCCTGTTCACCACCTATTTCGGCGTGCAGGTCAGCGTTGCGGTCAATGCCTGGTATGGACCTTTCTACGATCTGGTTCAAAAGGCACTGACAACGCCCGGAGCCGTCAGCGCCTCCGATTTCTACTGGAGCATGGTCACCTTCGCCGAGATTGCCTTTATCGGCGTGACGGTCGGCGTTCTGAGCCTGTTCTTCGTCAGCCACTATATCTTCCGCTGGCGTTCGGCGATGAACGAATACTATGTCAGCCATTGGCCGAAACTGCGTTCCATTGAAGGTGCGGCCCAGCGCGTGCAGGAAGACACGATGCGCTTTTCCACGACGCTGGAACAGCTCGGTGTCAGCCTCGTCAAATCGGTGATGACGCTGATCGCCTTTCTGCCGGTCCTGTTCAGTTTTTCAGAAAAGGTCAGCGAGCTACCGGTGGTTGGCATGGTGCCGCATGCGCTGGTCGTGGCAGCGATTTTCTGGGCTGCTTTCGGCACCGGATTTCTGGCGCTCGTCGGTATCAAGCTGCCGGGGCTGGAGTTCAACAATCAGCGTGTCGAAGCGGCTTACCGCAAGGAACTGGTCTATGGCGAAGATCATGCGGATCGCGCGGAGCCGATCACGCTCGGCGAACTGTTTCGCAATGTCCGGCACAATTATTTCCGGCTCTATTTTCACTATGTCTATTTCAACGTCGCCCGCATTTTCTACATTCAGGCCGATAATATTTTCCCGACCCTGATCCTTGTTCCGTCGATTGTGGCTGGCAAGCTGACGCTTGGCCTGATGAACCAGATCACCAATGTCTTTTCGCAGGTGCAGGGATCGTTCCAGTATCTCGTCAATTCATGGACGACGATCATCGAGTTGCTGTCGATCTACAAGCGTCTGAGGGCCTTTGAGGCGGTCATCCATGACGAGCCGCTGCCGTCGCTCGATCAGGCAAATCTGAAGACGACACCCTCAACTTAAAGAGGGTGTTTAAGATCTGTTCTGGCCCGCATGGACGGCATCTTTGTCGAGACTGTCCAGATAATCGCTGTAGGTGGTGCATTTGACATCGGGCTTGGTGCAGACTTCCGTTACGAGCCGTTCCATAGCGCGCCAATAGGCGCCGTCATTCATCAGCACGAAATGGAAGCCGAGCTGCAGCGGAATGCGCTCGCCGGTATATTGCTTGTCGAATGCCGCCCGGAATGCCTTGTAGGCTCGTTCCTCGAAAGCCGCCGATTGCTGCGGCGCTTCCTTGCCTTTCGAGTGACGGATATAAAGATTATAGTCCATCGCCACGATAGGACGTTGTGACGGGCCTTCCGGAACAAGAGGCAATCCGAAAGAAGCAAACTGACCGGCAAGGGTCGGCTCTTCGGGACCGCGTGTGATGGAGGACGCCTGATAGCGGAACCCGTTTGCCTTGAGCGCATCCTGCACCGGCTTCGATGCGGCGAGATAGGGCGCTCGGAAACCGTCAATGCCCTTCAGCGCAAGATCGCGCCAGCCTTCCGGCTCGCCGTCGATGCCGTTATTCCTGTAGGCGTCAGCGGTGATGCGTCGGAATTCCTCGATCTCCTTGTCCCAGTCGGCGGTCGACCAGTCGGTGCCGTCAAAATGGCCGCAACCATGGCTGGCGATCTCGTTTCCTTCCAGATGCGCCTGCCAGATATTGCCAAGGCGGGCGACGACTTCGTCGCGGCTGAGCGCAAAGCCGACATTGGACGAACCCGCCCGCTTGTGAGGCGGCTTGTAGTCCCGCCGGTCCTGTTTGGTCAACAGGAAGACGCAGGAGAGGAAATAGGTGAAGTGGGCATTGTTCTTCTTCGCCAGCTTGCGCGAGCGGGTCCACAGCGCATTGTCATGTGCGCCATCGAAGGAAATCAGCACATATTGCGGCTTTGCAGACATTGGTTCTGCCTGCGCAGTGCAGGTGGCCAGAACCAAGGCGGACATAAGAACAGGGCGGGGGGACAGAAAGCGCATGATTCACGAAACGAAGCGGGGGAGGAACAGTTCCACTAGTTCTTGAATAAGGCTATTGTCGGACCGAAATGCACTTTGTGACACGTGTTTAGGCTTATTTCGCAGACGGGTCTTACATATGGCGCGAAATGCGACTAAAAGCGCCAGAACGAACAAATATGAACATCAATTTGGCTTTAGTGGCAGGTCCATGGCAGACGACAGTTTCATTCGCGAGGTAAACGAGGAAATCCGTTCGGAACGGGCAAAGCAGATCTGGCGGAATTTCGGTCCGCTGTTGATCGGCGGTGCTGTGGCCATCGTTCTGGGAACGGCTGGCTGGGTCGGCTATCAGCACTGGGTCGACAGCAAGGCTTCCGCTTCCGGTGACAAGTTCCTCGCCGCACTGGACCTCGCCTCGGAAGGCAAGAACGACGAAGCGCTGACCGCGCTCGACGATCTGGAGAAGACCGGCTACGGCTCCTATCCCGTGCTGGCACGCCTGCGCGCTGCATCGGTTCTCGCGGACAAGGGCGATGCCGCCGGTGCCGTGAAGGCTTTCGATGACGTCGCTGCCGATAATGCCGTGCCTGCACCGCTTCGCGATGTCGCGCGCCTGCGTGCCGGCTATCTGCTGGTCGACAACGGTTCGTATGATGACGTCGCCAAGCGCGTCGAAACGCTTTCCGCAGACGGCAACCCGATGCGCTCAAGCGCGCGCGAAGCGTTGGGTCTGGCTGCCTGGAAGGCTGAGCGTTTCGATGATGCGGTCAAACTGTTCCAGCAGATTGCCAATGACAGTCTTGCTCCGGCCAACATCCGCCAGCGTTCCAATACGATGCTCGATCTGATGCGCAGCGCAGGCGTCAACGTGCCTGACGCGCAAAGCACATAATAAAACAAGCGCATCCCGAAAAGTGCGAAGCGGTTTTCGGACAAGATGCGCGTCAAGATAAATAAATAGAGCGGTTCCACGTTTCGGTTGAAAGCGGAACCGCTCTGGTTTCTGGAGTTATCTTCTCCCATGGGTTTCACAGTCGCCATCGTCGGGCGTCCCAATGTCGGCAAGTCCACGCTGTTCAATCGCCTCGTCGGTCGCAAGCTGGCGCTGGTCGATGACCTGCCGGGCGTCACGCGCGACCGGCGCATCCACGATGCCAAGCTCTACGATCTGAAGTTTCAGGTTATCGACACGGCAGGTCTTGAAGAAGCTGCCAATGACAGCCTGGAAGCCCGCATGCGCGCGCAGACCGAGGCTGCCATTCAGGAAGCCGACGTGATCCTTTTCGTGGTCGATGCCAAGAACGGCCTGACGCCGACCGACAGCACCTTCGCGGAAGTGGTGCGCCGTTCCGGCAAGCCGGTCGTGCTGGTCGCCAACAAGGCGGAAGCGCGCGGCGCGCAGTCCGGCATGTACGACGCTTTCCAGCTTGGACTTGGCGAACCGTGCCCGATCTCTGCCGAACACGGTCAGGGAATGCCCGACCTGCGCGACGCCATTGTCGAACTCTTGGGCGAAGAGCGTGTCTTTGCCGACGAGAAGGAAGAGGAAGTTGCCGATGAGGTCTTCACGCCGAAAGCCGTCGGTGAATTGATCGGCGACGACATCGAAGACCCGGACGAAGAAGAAATCCCGGCCTATGATGCGACCAAGCCGCTGCGGATAGCCATTGTTGGCCGACCCAATGCTGGCAAGTCGACGCTCATCAATACGATGCTTGGTGAAGACCGCCTGCTGACGGGACCGGAAGCAGGTATTACCCGCGACTCGATCTCGGTGGATTGGGAATGGCGTGGCCGCAAGATCAAGCTGTTCGATACCGCCGGTCTGCGCCGCAAGTCGCGCGTGCAGGAAAAGCTCGAAAAGCTTTCGGTAGCTGACGGCCTGCGTGCGATCCGTTTTGCGGAAGTCGTCATCATCGTTCTCGATGCGACGATCCCGTTTGAAAAACAGGATCTGCAGATTGCCGATCTCATCATCCGTGAAGGCCGTGCGCCGATCATCGCGTTCAACAAATGGGATCTGATCGAGGACCGCCAGATGGTTCTGGCTGATCTTTACGAAAAGACGGCTCGCCTGCTGCCACAGGTGCGCGGGCTTCGCGCCGTGCCGATTTCCGGCGAGCGCGGACAGGGTATCGACAAGCTCATGGAGAATGTCGTCAAGACCCACGAAATCTGGAACCGCCGCGTTTCGACCGGGCGCCTCAACCGCTGGCTTGCAGGCGTCATCGCGCACCAGCCGCCACCGGCAGTTTCTGGGCGCCGCCTCAAGGTCAAATATATGACGCAGGTGAAGACCCGGCCGCCGGGCTTTGTCGTGTCCTGCTCGCGCCCCGATGCGATGCCGCAATCCTATGTGCGCTATCTCATCAACGGTCTGCGTGAAACTTTCGATATGCCAGGTGTGCCGATAAGGCTTTCATTGCGCACTTCGGATAATCCGTTCGCAGGCCGCGCGAAGAAAAAGAAATAAACGCCATAGAGAGAAAAAGCCCGGATCGCTCCGGGCTTTTTTGTTTGAAGGGGTGAGACGGCATCACGCCTTAGGCAGCACAAATTCGACACGCCGGTTCTGCGCCCGACCATCGGGATTGTCCTTGCCCTTGATCTCGTTGGGCGCGACAGGTTCGCTTTCGCCGCGTCCTTCCGGCTTCAACCTTGCAGATGTGACACCATTGCCAACGAGAAACTTGGTAACCGCATCGGCGCGGTTTTTCGACAGCTTGTCGTTATAGCTGTCGGACCCTTTGGAATCCGTATGGCCCACCACGCGGACGGCGGAATCCGGCATGCTTTCCAATATTCTGGCAATATCGGTCAGCGTTGCCTTGGCTTTGCCAGTCAGTTTGGCGCTGTCGAAATCGAACAGAATATCGCTCGTCACGGAAAGGACGATGCTGTCATCGGTTTCGCGCATGGTGATATTGCCGCTCTTCTCGACAATCTCCTGTGCCGCACCGGACAGGCCACGCGCCTTGCCATCGGTGCTGCCCGATGCCGAAACCAGATCACGGATTTCGGGCACCAGGTCGCGAATATAGACGCTGTTGTCGGTGCTTGTAGTCTGCGCTGCCGCAATGGACGGCAGGCAGAGTACGGCAAGCCCTAAAGCGATGCAGCCTTTGATCTGATTGGTCATGGCCGCCCCCTATTCGGCGGGAACCGCGAACGGTCCGAGTGGCTCGACCCCCTTGATATAGAGCGTCACCTTCTGGCCCTTCGGTGGAGCAGGAAAGACGCCGTGCCAGACACCGACCACATGACCCGTGCCGAACAAGGAAACAGACGCCGGAGCAAGCGGCTTGCCTTCGGAGTCTTTCAGCAGAAGATATTTCTTGTCGCCTGCGAGGAGATAGTAGTCATTCTCGTAGTCCTCGTCCGACAGCGCGGTGTAAAGCGTAGTGGAAACACTTCCGCCTTCTCTGGCGTTGATGAAGCGAACCTTGACCGTCAGCTTGTCGCCATCTGCCACGACACCGCTGACTTCTGCGGTGGCCTGACCGCTGCTGTGATAACCGCTTGCTATCGGCTGACTGGCCGTCTCCTGAGCATTTGCGGCGTGGGGAAGCGCACTGGCCGAGAGGAGAACAGTGGCAAGAACCGTACGTGAGAGAAACGCCATGAGTATCGCTTTCATTTGTTGGATAACCTAGAGCATAGCGAAGCCAGACAGAAAATATCTGGCGTTACGTGAAGGCGGTGAAAACAAATAAGCGGAGCAGTTCAGGGGGGTGTGAATGAAAGACGAACCACTCCAGTTGCGGCGCAGAAACCTAACAGGCAGAAGAAAGAGGTCATGTAAACTTTAAAAACACTCATTAACATTTGCGCGACCGGAAATTCTTCTCATCTAGACAGGGCAATTGAGATCGTGATCGCAGCAAATGTTTAAATAGGCACTTTCGGGTTGAGCTTGGCTTCCGCGGCTGCTAATTCGCCCGCTCCCCGGTTTTCTCCAAAAAAGGTGTAGTGATGACGAAGGCTGACCAGAGCCGTTTTGACGGCGTGACATTGGGCATCGACTTCGGCACGACGAACACCGTTCTGTCAGTGGCAGCACCCGACGGAACCACGGTCGTCCTGAGCGTTCCGAAGGATGGCGCCGAGATTACCGGCTATCGCTCGATCCTTTGCTTCTGGCAGGATCGCGAAACCGGCGAGCGCACTGTTGAAAGCGGACCTTGGGCGATGGACGCATTCGTCAATGCGCCGCATTCCACGCGCATGCTGCAATCGTTCAGACATTCGCGGCATCGAAATCCTTCACCGATACGCCGGTTTTCGGCAAGCGCTTCAAGTTCGAGGATATTCTGACGACCTTCCTCGAAACGGTCGCCGCGCGGCTGGGCGATCGCCTGCCGCCAAAGGGCAATCGCGTGGTCATCGGCAGGCCGGTGATCTTTGCGGGCGCTTCACCGGATGAAGCGCTGGCCATGCAGCGCTATGAAAAAGCGTTCCGGGCGTTCGGCTTCACCGATCTTCACTACGTTTATGAGCCGGTTGCTGCCGCTTACTTCTATGCACAGGAACTGAAAGCTGCATCCACCGTTCTGGTGGCCGACTTCGGCGGCGGTACGAGCGACTTTTCCATCGTGCGCTTCGAAGTGGGCAAGAATGGCCTCAGCTTCGCACCGCTCAGCCAGACGGGTCTTGGCATTGCGGGCGACACGTTCGACTATCGCATCATCGACAATGCCGTTTCGCCGCTGCTCGGAAAGGGTACGGAGTACCAGTCCTTCGGCAAAAGGCTGACCATACCGAACCATTATTATGCAAATTTTGCGCGCTGGAACACGCTGTTCCTGATGAACTCTCCGGCGACCATTCGCGATCTGGACGAATTGGCCCGGCAAGCGGTCGATCCAAAACCCCTCGAACATTTCATCAACCTGATCGAGAACGATTACGGTTACGAGATATACCGCGCCGTTTCAGACCTGAAGGTGCGTCTTTCCTCACAGCGCATGTCGGAACTGCACTTCAAGGCCGACGACTTCGAAATCCGTTCCGACATCACACGCAACGATTTCGAAAACTGGATCGCAGACGATGTGCGCCAGATTGAACAGTCGGTGCAGCAGGCGGTGGATAAAGCGGAGCTGGAAACGTCGTCTATCGACCGTGTTTTCCTGACCGGCGGCACATCTTTCGTGCCGGTCATCCGTACGGTGTTTGAAAACCGCTTTCCCGACGCCGTGGTGACGAGCTCGAACCAGTTCGATTCCATCGCCAACGGCCTCGCATTGATCGGGCAGAGCGCGGATATCGAACGCTGGTCAGTAAAATAGTAAGCAATGCCCGAATAGGTTTCCGTTCAAAACATGGAGATCATCGTGTCAGTCAGCACTTTTGAAACTTTCTCTGAACGCTTGCGCGAGAACAGCCAGCCATTCTGGTCGCAAGCCGTCGGCCATCGCCTCGTCGGTGAAATCTATACGGGCACGGTCGCACCTGATGTCATGACGCGCTATCTGGTGCAGGATCATCGCTTTATCGACTGCTTTCTGTCACTGCTGGGTGGAACGCTGGTCAATTGCGACAGGATGGAAGCCAAGCTGACATTGGGCCGTTTCATAGGCATGATCAGCAGCGATGAGAACTCCTATTTCGAACGCTCCTTTGCGAAACTCGCAGTCGCTGACGCCGAGCGTTTCGATACACCTGATGCGACGCCAACCGCTGCATTCAAGGAACTGATGCTGGAAGCTGCGCGTTCAGGCTCCTATGCGGTCTGCCTGTCGGTGCTGACCGTTGCCGAATGGCTTTATCTCGACTGGGCTGAAAAAGCGCCAAAGCCTCTGCCCGACGATTTTATTTTCGCGGAATGGATCGCGCTGCACGACAATCCATACTTCGTGGAATTTGTCGGTTTCCTGCGCTCGGAACTCGATAGGGTCGGCCCGGCAGCGGCAGAACAATGCCAGCAGTTCTTCCGGCGAGCGGTCGAACTGGAAAAGGCATTCTTCGATGCCGCCTATGGGAGCCAGAACTGATCAGTTGCTGGCGGCGGGGAAGGGGCAGTTGCTGTCGCCTTCCTCGCATTTGAGATATTTCTTGAGGTCGCTGACGCGCTCCGCCGTCAGGTCGGACAGGCAGATCGAATAGGCCATGCCGGAAATACTGCCGCCACCAACTGTCTGCATGTCGCATTCGGCGTCGCGAAAGGCGATCCATGTCCGTTGCGACTGAACCAGCTTTTTCTTCAGGTCCGCATCGTCGGCGCGGCGCTGCAAGGTCTTGAAGATCTTGTTCAGCTCGGCATCCGATTTCTTGTAGGCTTTGCCATAGCATTCATTGAGTGCGGACTGCGAACTGGCGTTCTGGCAGTCGTCGGCTTGCGCTGTGGCAATGATTGCAAAAGCACTGAACGCCACCCCGATAACCCCGATTTTCAAAACCTGCATAAATTTCCTCCCCGAAAATTTGACGATACTATCTTCATCACAAATAGAACGTTAGTCATTAAAGAAAAGATGACGCCAGAAGCATTTCCACTTTAAATAAAATGGAAGTGTCGGGAGTGCTATATTGTATTTGTTTTTCCGCGCATCTTGGTCTGATCGAAGCAGAATCAGAAATCAATCCACTGGACTGATTTCCTTGTGCAGCCAGGCGTTTCACTTTTTTCGGGATGCACTCTAATCCTCGAAGCGGCTCGACCCATCGCGGTCGCGTTCGTAGCCCTTCGTGTCCGGGAATGGTGGCAGCCAGGATTCGCGGCGGATGGTCCAGAGTTCATAGGTCGGCTTGAACTGGTCGATTGCGTCGAGTGACCCGAGATTGACTTCGACTTCATCTGCGCTGCGTCCGAAAACCGGCGACCCGCAGCGGGGGCAGAAAAATCGCCCCGCATAGTCACGGGTCTCTCCCTCGACCGTAACCGCAGCTTCCGGAAATATCGCCGAAGCGTGAAACAGGGCTCCGTGATGCTTGCGGCAGTCAAGGCAATGGCAGATGCCGACCCGATATGGCCGCCCTGACGCTTCAAAGCGGACATTGCCGCACAGGCATCCACCCGTAACCTTATCCATGATGCACCTCCTCACTACAGCAATCCGGTTTTCGCAAAGCTGAAACTGCTTAAACCCCGCATTAACCATATTCGTTCATGGTTAACGCGCTGCTGATAATGACTGTATTAGCCAGAGCCGCAAGCGTGTCCTCTACCCGCCGGACAAGGTTAATACTCCGTTATCGCCGCATCAGTTTAGTCAGTGTGAGTGGAGTGTGCGGTGCGTCTTGTATCTTTACGAGCGCTGTTTGGTCGAAGGAAGGCCGTTGCCGAGCCGGTGTGGCATTATCCCGTCGCGGGCTATTGCCCGGAGGAGGGGCGCTATTACGCGGTAAGGGCAAAGCCACGCCAGACAGTTCATAAGCCGCATCGCCTGGTGCCACTGGTTCTGGCAGCCATGACCTATCTCTTCAATTCCAATGCGATTGCCTTTCAGGACATGGCGAGCCTGGTGCCGTCGGCGGATCTGGGATCGCATCGCTGGACTGCCTTCGTCGCCAAGGCGCCGGTCGGCTCCGTGCATCAGGCCGAAATGCCGTTTGTGGACGCAACGACTGTAACGGGCAGCATCGCGACAAACGGCATTGAAGTGCCGGGCATCGGTCGTGTTGCGCTGTCCGGAGGCAAAAAGACGGCCAAGCTCGGCCCGGATGATCCGAACCCGGACGAAAACCGCATCAATCGCTCCGACAAGACGGGGCGTCTTGTCTCGGTGAAGCCCAAGGCGCCCGCCAAGGCCTTCACTGCCGGCAGCATGTTCGAAAAGATCAGCATGATTACGCGTCCGCCGGAAAAGACGGACGCGAAAATGGCCTTCTCCAGCAAGCTGGAGGGCAAGGAAGTCGCCATCACCATGGCGTTCCATGCGGTCAAGCCGCCAAAGCCGCGCTCCGAAATGCCGACCCAGCTTGCCAAGCTCATTACCAATGACCAGCCGGACGTGCTGGCCCTTGGTTATGCGCCTGCGACACCGGACTATGGCAAGACATCGCCTTTCGAAAGCATTTTGAAGCCGCAGCCGGATGAAGGCCGCTTCGTGCCGCCTATCGGCGAGAAGGACCATGAATGGGCAGCAACGCCGTTGCCACCTTCTGCTTTCAGCAAGAGCGAACAGACGTGCCTTGCCGAAGCTGTCTATTATGAAGCCCGCGGCGAAACGGTGAAGGGGCAGGTTGCCGTCGCGCAGGTCGTTCTCAACCGCGTGCGCAACCCGGCTTATCCGGGCTCGATCTGCGGCGTGGTCTACCAGAATCGCGACTGGCTCAATGCCTGCCAGTTTTCATTTGCCTGCGACGGCCAGAAGCACCGCGTGACCGAAATGCCGCAATGGCGCATGGCACAGCAGGTTGCAAAGACTGTCTCTGCCGGTCAGATATGGCTACCGGAAGTCGGTTCCGCCACGCATTACCACGCGACCTATGTTCGCCCGTTCTGGGCTCCGACCATGAAGAAGGTCGCCAAGATCGGCCTTCACATTTTCTATCGGACCTATGGCGGCGGATGGAGCTGATCGCTCCGTTCTCGCGCACTGGCGGGATCGACCGGTTTCAACTCACGTTTTTGTTAGCGGACTAATAGGCCGAACAGGCGCATAAGGCCGCCTTTCAGCCTCACCCGAACAGGGTGCGACCGTCCAAAATCGATTCCGTTTTTTTAGCCAATAATGTGGCCAATCTGATCCTTTGGTCGGAAAATGAGTCGCACCAATAACTAAGTATTTGATTTTTCTGGATAAAAAACCTTCTGGACCAATGCCTGCACCGCCTTGACTAGCGGACGGCGTGTCAATATGTTGCGCCCAACTTGGAAATGGGATTGAAATCCTCGTATTTCTTGAGAAAAGGAGCTGCCAATGGCGCGCGGGACTGAACCCGGAAAGCCATCCGGTACCATCAAGAATGCGAAGAACGAACCCGGTTCCGGGGAGCTGGATCAGCGTTTGAACCGCCTGGAGGCCGAACTGGCCAAGAAGGGTGTGCTCAAGCAACCGGCTTCCGAGGAGGAGCGATCGGCGACTGCAAGCTCGGTCGCGCAGGCCATGAAGATTTCCAGCGAGTTTATCGCAGGGGTTGTGGTGGGTGCGCTGATTGGCTGGTTCATTGATCGTGTCGCCGGCACATCGCCCTGGGGATTGATCGTATTTCTCCTTCTGGGCTTTGGTGCGGGCGTCCTCAACGTGCTTCGTTCCGCTGGGTATGTTGCCGAACAGGCTAACATTAAATCTAGCGCGGAAAAGAACGACAAGAAATAGGACTTGACGGGCTTCACGGTAAAGTTCGTTCAAGTGTAAGTGAACAAGTGGGCCTTCTGGCCCGAGACTAAAACGCCTTCGGGTAGACCAAATTGCCTGCGGGCAGACCAAATCGCCTTCGGGCAGGCCAAAATTGCCTTCGGGCAGGGAAGACAGACGAGGTTAAGGTGGCGAACGATCCGATCCATCAGTTCCAGGTTTCCCGGTGGATTCCCATCGATGTAGGCGGTGTGGACCTGTCATTCACGAATGTTTCGGCCTTCATGGTCGCAACCGTCGTGGTCGCTTCGGGCTTCCTTTATCTGACGTCTTCGGGCCGCGGCCTGATCCCGACCCGTCTTCAGTCGGTGTCGGAAATGGCTTACGAATTCGTGGCCACCAGCCTGCGGGATTCGGCAGGGTCGAAGGGCATGAAGTTCTTCCCCTTCGTCTTCTCGCTGTTCATGTTCGTTCTGGTTGCAAACTTCCTCGGTCTTTTCCCGTATTTCTATACGGTTACGAGCCAGATCATCGTGACCTTTGCCCTTGCCATTCTGGTTATCGGTACGGTTATCGTCTACGGTTTCTTCAAGCACGGCTTCGGCTTCCTCAAGCTGTTTGTGCCGAGCGGCGTTCCGGGCATCATCGTGCCGCTGGTTGTCGCCATTGAAATCATCTCGTTCCTGTCGCGTCCGATCAGCCTCTCTGTTCGTCTTTTTGCGAACATGCTTGCCGGTCACATCACGCTCAAGGTTTTTGCGGGCTTCGTCGTTTCGCTGGCTGCACTTGGCCCGATCGGCATCGGCGGCGCTGTGCTGCCACTGATCATGACGGTCGCAATCACCGCACTGGAATTCCTCGTAGCCTTCCTGCAGGCCTACGTGTTTACCGTTCTCACCTGCATGTACATCAACGACGCAGTACATCCGGGACACTGAGTTCAAGCCGGCGGGCGACCGCCAGAACTGAAATCCGCGCTTATATTCAATCCAGAAGGAGCTTAACATGGAAGCGGAAGCAGCAAAGTACATCGGCGCCGGTCTCGCCTGTTTCGGTATGGCCGGTACGGCTCTGGGCCTCGGCAATATCTTTGGCCAATACCTCTCCGGCGCTCTGCGCAACCCGTCCGCTGCTGACAGCCAGTTCGGCCGTCTGGTGTTCGGTTTCGCCGTTACGGAAGCTCTGGGCATCTTCTCGCTGCTCATCGCGCTTCTGCTCCTCTTCGCCGTCTAATCAACGGTCGCAAGAAACGGGCTGGCCGCGAAGCAGCTTTGGGAATATGGCCTTTCTGGTCGTATTCCGTCGAAAGATGCAGACGCGGCTGGCCTTTGCATATGTCGTCTGAGTAAGGCATGATCCTTCTCCACCTGGATCAGATCGTGCTGGATTAAAGGGGAAATCTGGATGTTCGTGTCCACGGCGTTTGCCCAAACCGCCACCGAATCGCAACCGGCACCTGCTGCTGGCGAGCACGGCGCAGCTGATGCTGTGCACACCGAAACCGGGGTCGCTCACGATGCCGGACACGGCAGCGGCGTATTCCCGCCGTTTGATTCCACCCACTATGCATCGCAGATCCTCTGGCTCGCGATCACCTTCGGTCTTTTCTATCTGTTCATGTCGCGCGTGGTTCTGCCGCGCATCGGTGGCGTGATCGAAACCCGTCGCGACCGTATCGCTCAGGATCTCGAGCAGGCAGCCCGCCTCAAGCAGGATGCCGACAACGCTATTGCTGCCTATGAGCAGGAACTGACCCAGGCCCGCACCAAGGCTGCTTCGATTGCCGAAGCCGCCCGTGAAAAGGGCAAGGGCGAAGCCGACGCAGAACGTGCTGCGGCTGAAGCTGCACTTGAAGGCAAGCTCAAGGAAGCCGAAGAACGTATCGCCGCGATCAAGACCAAGGCCATGAGCGACGTCGGCAACATTGCCGAGGAAACCACGGCAGAGATCGTCGAACAGCTTCTGGGCACCAAGGCCGACAAGGCTTCGGTAACAGCAGCCGTCAAGGCTTCGAACGCCTGAGGAGAGGACAATGGACGCTACATTCTGGGCACTGATTGGCCTCATTATCTTCCTGGCAATCCTGGCTTACCTGAAGGTTCCGGGCATGGTCGGTCGTTCGCTCGACGAACGCGCTGATCGCATCAAGAACGAACTGGAAGAAGCCCGCACGCTTCGCGAGGAAGCCCAGCAGCTGCTGGCCGAATATCATCGCAAGCGCAAGGAAGCCGAAAAGGAAGCTGGCGATATCGTTGCTTCCGCCGAGCGTGAAGCCAAGGCGCTTCTCGAAGACGCCAAGCGCGCGACGGAAGAATATGTTGCACGCCGCAACAAGCTGGCCGAACAGAAGATTGCAACGGCTGAAGTCGATGCCATCAACGCAGTTCGTGCTTCGGCAGTTGACCTCGCAGTCGCCGCAGCCGGCAAGATCGTTGCCGACAAGGTAGACACAAAGGTCGCAGGCAACCTGTTCAAGGATGCTCTGTCGCAGGTCAAGTCGAACCTGAACTAATCCCGACTCATATAGTTTCAGAGAAACGCCGCCTCAAAAGGGCGGCGTTTTTTGTTGGCTTGGGTCGAGAAATCGATTTCAATGCAGTCCGATCAGAGGCTGGCAGCCATGCCGTCCAGTCTGTCAAACAACGGTCGATGTTCCTCCAAAGCAAGATCGTCCAGTGCGCAAGCTTCCGCTGGCCTAAACCATCGCAGTTCCGTGTGTTCCCGGTCGCGAATGGTGGGGGTGGCCGTCCCAGGCGGTGACAGTAAAGAGGTGGAATGACGTGACCGGATTTGCGACCTCTATGGTGGTAAGGAACAAGAATAACCGGATTGTTAACCCGAGTTCCTCGTGGATTTCCCGTTGGAGTGCGCTTTCAAAGCTCTCGCCCGCTTCAACATGACCGCCCGGAAAACTCCACCGATCTGGATAGGCGCGACGATCCGGGCTGCGGCGCCCAAGAAGAATGCCCTTGGGCCCGACGAGAACCGCATTGACAATATCCGACGTGATGGCCCTCCGACGGTGCAAAGTGAGGTCAGTCCTTGAGGTCCGATAGATGTGTAAGCGGCAGCTCTCCTTGTGATTTGACCGTCTGGATGGCGAAGTTGCTGCGAATGTCGATCACGCCGGGAAGCCGTAACAGCGTGCCGGATAGAAAGCGTTCATAGGCAGCGAGATCAGCGACCACCACCTGCAAAAGAAAATCGGATTCTCCCGACACGAGGTGGCATGAAAAGACCTCCGGCAGATTCTGCACGGAGGTGCGAAATGCAGTCGCAGTTTCCTCGTGATGGCGCTCCACCCGGATGCCGACGAAAACAGTCAATCCAAGCCCGACCGCATTGCGGTCTAGTGCTGCATGATAACCTTGAATAGCACCTGCCTTTTCGAGCATCTTGACGCGCCGCAGGCATGGAGAGGGCGACAGGCCGACTTTCTCTGCCAGTTGTACATTGGAGAGCCGCGCATCTTCCTGAAGTGCGGTCAGTATCTTGCGGTCGATAGCGTCCAGTTTCAATTTTGGCATGATCCGACAATCTAAGTTAGTATACTGGTAGAATATATCACAAATCGGAAACCTTGAGCCATAAATCGCAAGGACATGCGCATGCGTCTCCGCATAGTTTCGATACGCCACTGCTTCGCATAGCGGACAGGCTGGCACTTTCTTTTTCGCATTATCCTACGCATCGAAGCGGGAAATGAAATCAGTCCAGTGAACTGATTTCCTTGCGTAGACGCTTCGCACTTTTGCTGGAAATGCTCTGGTGGACGATATCGATGGGTGAGATGTGGTTATATGCAGGCACATTGGCTGCTGCATTTCTTATTCCGGGACCGGATATGCTTCTGCTACTCCAGACCGGCGCGGCTGAGGGCAGGGCGCATGCGCTTGCAGCGGCAGCAGGGCTTGCAATAGCGCGTGCCTGTCATGTGGCACTTGCCGCACTTGGTCTCGCTGCGCTCCTTCATGCCTTTCCTGTAGCGTTTCAGTTGGTCCGGATTATCGGCGCCTGCTATCTGGTCTGGCTTGCCATAGGCATTCTGCGCCACCCGTTGCCGACAGTGGATACAGTCGGCGGTGTTCGTGAGCGCCGATCCTATATGGCGTCGGCCCGGAAAGGTCTTCTCACCAATCTCCTCAACCCGAAAGCGCTGCTTTTCTGTTCGGTTCTGCTGCCGCAGTTCGTTCATCCCGAAAATGGCAGTATTGCGCTCCAGTTTGCACTTCTGGGGGCGGTCATGACCACGGTGGGATTGTCGTTCGATACGATCTACGCCTTTACTGGCTCGTCGCTCGGAAGCCTGTTCAAGCGTTATCCTGCCATACAGTCAGTCCAGCGCTGGGGTTTTGCAGCGCTGCTTTTCGGCTTCGCGGCCAAGTTGGCGGCTGTTTAAAGCATAATCCGACCGGAGTGAAACGAGGATCGGTAAGATTATGCTTGAAATATAATAGCTTAGAGCGCCGATCTGATCCAATCAAAACGAAACGCGCTCTAAATGCTATAACGGCCTTTGATGGGCGCGAAAGTGTAGCGGTGGATACCGGGAACGGGGCCAGCCGCTTCGATTGCGGTGCGGTGCTTCACGGTCGCGTAACCCGCATGTATCTCCAACCCATAGGGTGGATGCGCCGCTCCGGCGCGGATCATCATCCGGTCGCGTGTTACCTTGGCGACGATGGAGGCAGCGGCGATGGAAACGGAGCGCTGATCGCCCTTGACCAGCGCCGAACCTGGGCAGGGAAGCCCCGGCGGAACATCACGTCCGTCGATCAGCGCGTGGCATGGCCTCAAGATCAGGCCGACAGAAGCGCGACGCATGGCTTCAAGCGCGGCCTTCCTGATGTCGCTTACGTCGATGCTGCGCGCGCTGAGGCTTGCCACCGAAATGGTGACGGCCTTTGTCAAAATGGTTTCGTAAAGCGCTTCACGCTTTGCAGCCGTGAGACGCTTGGAATCGTCCAGACCATCTGGAAGGTCATCGATATCAAGAACAACCGCAGCGGCAACCACAGGACCGGCCAAGGGCCCCCGTCCGGCTTCGTCGATGCCGACGATGTGTTTTAGTCCACACGAAAGCAGTCTTTTCTCTTCAGAAAAGTCAGGCGCGAGCGGGATATCAAAGAGGAGCGGAGAATCAGAAGCCGAGCGTTTCATTTGGCGGCAATGCTCGCATTGCTTCCGATTCTCCGCAAGGGCCCTGCTCGAGGACGGTGGCGTGAAAGCAGGTAGCCCCTCCGTCTGAAGGACAAATCAGACGGAAACTGAATTGACGACTGATAGGGTATGCAGTTTGAAAAACGATCCCAGCCCAAGGTTAGGCTTGCCTTTTCGCTGGGCGTCTTTCCTAAAACAGCGAAAGCTGCTTGCCTCCTTTTTCGACTGGTTCGAACAGATCGGTGCGCAACTGCAGCCGTCGTGCATTGAAGCCGAGCTTGCGGGCGGTAATCTCGAAACGACGCCCGATCTGCCATGCATAGGGGCCAGTGCCGCGCATGCGCTTTCCCCATTCGGCGTCATAATCCTTGCCGTCGCGCATGGAGCGCACCAGCGACATGACATGACGATAGCGATCCGGGTAATTGCGCAGCAGCCAGTCCTTGAACAAAGGCGCTACTTCGAGCGGCAGACGCAGCAGAACATAACCCGCTTCGCGCGCGCCCTGGGCATAGGCGGCATCCAGAATGCGCTCGATCTCGTGATCATTGATCCCCGGAATGACCGGCCCCATCATGACGGACGCTGGAACACCCGCATCGGCCAGCTTGCGGATGGCCTGAAGCCGCAGTGTCGGCGTCGAGGCGCGCGGCTCCATCGTGCGGGACAGATGGGCATCAAGCGTTGTGACCGACAAGGCGACCTTGGCCAGCCCTTTCTCGGCCATGCGGCTTAGAATATCAATGTCACGCACCACCAGGGCGGATTTCGTCACGATGCCGACCGGATGATTGGCGGCCTCCAGCACTTCGAGAATTTCACGCATGATGCGCCATTTCTTCTCGACCGGCTGATAGGGATCAGTGTTGGTGCCGATGGCGATGGTTTTCGGCTGATAATTGGGCTTGGCCAACTCGCGTTCCAGAAGGCGTGCGGCATCCGGTTTCGCGAACAGGCGGGATTCGAAATCGAGGCCGGCAGAAAGTCCCATGTAACTATGGGTCGGACGGGCAAAGCAATAGATACAGCCATGCTCGCAACCCCGATATGGATTGATCGAGCGGTCGAAATTGATGTCTGGTGAATCGTTGCGGGTGATGATCGTGCGCGGCTTTTCGATCTGCACGTCGGTCTTGAACGGCGGCAGTTCCTCAAGCGTGGTCCAGCCATCATCGAATTCATGCCGCGTCGTCGGCTCAAAGCGTCCGGTCGGATTTATGCCCGCGCCACGCCCGCGCCTGCGAGCGTGATCGATGCGCAAGCCAGCCTCACCGATCATCGCATTGGCGTGATCCGCGCGCCCACTACCGAAGGCAGCCCTGTCGGCCTGCTTGATGATATCTGCTTGCTGGATCACTTCCATCTTCGTCTCCCTGAATGGAAACATCGAGCGTTGCGCAATCACGACGAAAACAAACCGGGGAACAGCATAAAACCGTTCTGTTGTGCGTGTCGTGCTGCCATGCGACTCTGTTCTGATGAATCTATTCCTATCGCAAGATTTAGAACAAAGCAAGAACATATGCGTGACAGCTTTCCGCTCACGTATTCTTGATATATGAAGCGCGCATGTTGTCAGTCGTCATCGAAACCCTCAATTCTGAAAAACCGCTGGCCCACACGCTTTCGGCTTTGGTGTCGGCCGTCGTGGAGGGTTTACTGCGCCGCGTTACGGTCATCGACCGGGGATCATCGGACGAAACCGCTCTCGTAGCGCTGGGTGCAGGCTGTGCCTTTTATGCCGAAATGGATATTGAGGCGGCGCTCGATGAAATTCGCACGCCATGGGTGCTTTTGCTGAAGCCGGGCGCTATTCCGCAGGATGGGTGGGAGGAAGTCCTCCGTCGCCACATGGATCAGGATGGCGGTGTGGCGCGCTTTTCACTGCCGGAAGACGGCGGCTTCGGTACGGTCCGTAAAATCTTCGGTCACAAGGCGACACTCGATGCGGGGCTTCTGGTTCGGTTGGACATTGTAAAACCGCTGCTGCTCGACGGCGTGGCGTTTGACCAGCTTCCCCAGCGCTTGCGACCAACCCGCCTCAGGCACTCCATTCTGCCGCCCGACGAAGACTAAGAAAAGCAAAAAGGCGAAGCTGGAAGCTTCGCCTTTTTCGTCAGACATGCCGACCCGATTAGTTCTGGCCGGATTAGTTCTGGTAAGAGGAAGGCGAAGCATCGCCAAAGCGATGAGCCGAACCGTCCTGATAGACCGGAGCCTTGATCGAGGCAGGAGCTGTATAGTCGACCTTCTGGCTCTGCGTTGCAACCGGCGTACGGTCGTTTGCATAAAGATCGGCAGGTTCGCCAACATGTGGGTTTTCAGCGAAAGCAGCACCAGCGCTAAGGGCAACGGCAACGGCAGCAAGAGCAAACTTCTTCATTTTCTTAATCCTTATGATCGCCCCTTCGGATGGCATAGAAGCCTTTCCGGGGCTCCCGGGTGGCACCATGCCATCCATCGGGGAGATAACTGGGGGAAGCTGAATGATTGGGAGGAATATCCAGCTTGGGAATTTATCGGGGCGTCATCGGCTGGGAGGCTTTTTGACAACGCCCTGCGCCTAAGTTTTCAGAAAACTTAGTTCTGGTAGCTCGAAGGCGATGCATCACCGAAGCGATGAGCCGAACCGTCCTGGAATGAGGACTGGCTGATCGAAGCGGGAGCCGTGTAGTCAACCTTCTGGGAAGCAACCGGGGTGCGGTCGTTTGCATAAAGATCGGCAGGTTCGCCAACGCGTGGGTTTTCAGCAAAAGCAGCACCGGCGCTAAGAGCGAGGGCAGCGGCAGCAAGAACAATCTTTTTCATTTTCCTATCTCCTTGGAAAGTGGAGCGGCGTTTTGTTCGTCGTTCCGATGCATCTCAAATGGGTGACAGTGAGAAAAAGTTCCAGTCACGAAAATGTTTTCTTAATCACACATTTGTGCGGCCTAATTTCTGAAGTATTGATGACTTATAAGAAATAAATGAATGTATTCAATATATTGCATTATATATCAGCCTTCACGAAATTGTTGTACGAGGCCTTTTGTTCAAAAAGCGCGAACAGTCTGTCCCAATATATTGTCCAATGAGAGTGAACAATGGGGCAGTTTTGTGGAGTTTTGGATGGGAGCCGTCGAGAAACTATTTTCGGGACGGGACGCTTTGGGTCGCGATTACGAACCAGTCAGGCCTTTCGGCTGAAAGGCGTGCGGCTGCCTGTTCGGTGGCCGCCATGTCTTCAAAGATTGCATAGCAGGTGGCACCTGAACCCGACATCTGTGCGTAGAGCGCTCCGCTTGCGTGAAGCATCTCAAGCTTGTCACTGATCCGGGGTGCCAGTTTCAGCGCCGGGGCTAGAAGATCGTTGCGGGTTGTTTGCAGATAGGCGCAAAGGGGGGCGATATCTGCATGGGAAGCAAGGTTCAGTGCCGGATGATCGCGTTTGTCGAGCGCGCGAAAAACATCCGGCGTTGCGACAGCGGTTCCGTCATTGACGAGCAACATGGGCAAGGCCGGAAATTCGGCAACCGGGGTCAGGTCTTCGCCGATACCGCGTGCGGCCAATGGTGTTCCCTTTGATGCGCCATGCAGGCACATGGGCAGGTCGGCACCAAGAGCAAGCCCCATCATGGCGAATTGGTCGAAACCGAGATCAAGGCCCCACAACGCATCAAGTGCCAGCAGCGTTGCTGCGGCATCGCTCGATCCGCCGCCTATGCCCGACGCAATCGGAAGATTCTTCTCCAGATGAATGGCGACGGGCGGTACTGCCCTTTGCGCATGCTCGCGCAAGGTCTCGCGCGCTTTGAGAACCAGATTGCCGCCATCGAGCGGTATGCCCTTTGCAAAAGGACCGCTGACAGTGAAGCTGTCCTTTTCCGCAAATTCAACACGAACGCTGTCGCCAAAGCGCGCAAAGACGACCAGCATATCGAGTAGATGGTAGCCATCGTCACGACGCCCCGTCACATGCAGCGCGAGATTGATCTTGGCCGGGGCCAGTCGCGTCACGGAACCGGGAAATCCGGCATTGGCGGTTTTTTCGGTTTTCCGGGAAATGGTCATTTCTGGTTATGGACCGGCAATAGGGCATTTCCAGCAAAAGTGTGAAACGGTTTTGCGCAGGAAAATGCGATGAAACAAATAGTCAGAGCGGTTCCGACGATTCTGTTAAAATAGGAACCGCTCTAAAGAAACCATGGCCGTCCGGTTACGGAAGCCACCGCGCCGCTTCTTCGGCAACTGCTTCTGATGGAAAGATCAGTCCTTCTTGACGTAATATTCGCCGGTTTTAGGGTCTTGCACGAGTGTGCCATGAGCCCGGTTCTGCGCTTCCTTTTCTGCCTGACGCACACGCTGGGACACGCGCGAGGCTTCACGCTTGAACGAGCGGTAGCCGTACCAGGCGGCGGCGATGATCAGCAGCAGAAAGATGAGCTGGGGCATGGCCTCAAGTCCTTAAGGGTTGCATTTCGGATTACCAGATCGCAACGCCGAAATGCCGGATGTTCATGAAGGGGCGGGAAGCGGCCCACCCCGCTTTCTGACACCATATCATGGTGAAACGAGGGAATTCAAAGCTTTGGTTCGAAAATCGACGCCGATTTTCGCCTTCGCTTTATTTTTTACAGACCATAACGGCCCCAAAGCGCCTTTTCTTCGGCCACAGAAAGCAGACCGTCGCCGAGATGCGCGGCAATGGAAGCCGGTTCAAGATTACCGAGTGCCATATCCACACCGGGCATCTTGCGCCCCAGAAGACCGCGCTTCTGTTCCACGAGCTTGAGCTTAACCTTGTCTCCATAGGTTTTGCGCAGGAAGCTGCGCATATCGCCAAGCCCGTCAATCAGGCCAAGCTCATGCCCCTTGATGCCGGTCCAGAACAGCCCGGTAAACAGGTCCTTGTCTTCTGCAAGTTTCGTACCGCGCCGTTCCTTCACCATGTCGATGAAGGTCTCGTGGATTTCGAGTTGCAGTGATTTCAGCCGCTCAATGTCGGCCTTCTTCTCCGGCTGGAACGGGTCAAGCGTCACCTTGTTGGAGCCCGCCGTATAGACGCGGCGCTCGACACCGATCTTTTTCAGAAGCTCAGGGAAGCCGAACGAGGCCGACACAACGCCGATAGAGCCGACGATGGATGACGGATCGGCGATGATTTCGTCACCGGCCAGCGCAATCATATAGCCACCCGAGGCGGCGACATCTTCGACGAAGATGAGGACCTTCTTCTGATGTTCGGCTGCGAGATCGCGGATACGCCGGTAGATCAGGCGGGACTGAACCGGCGAACCGCCGGGCGAATTGAGCGAAATGGCAACGGCAGGCGCTTCCTTGTCGGTGAACGCCTTTTCAAGGACTGCTGCTGTCGACGCGAGTGAAAGCATCGGGCGGAATGCAGATCCACCGGACATGATGGCGCCATGCAGTCGCACGACAGGTATCTCGATGGAAACCGGGCGGAAGCGGCGTGGAACAAGGCGCGTCAATAAACCGGGCAAGGCTAACTCCTGCTAACTGAAACCATTCAGGCTCTCAGCCGGAATGTAGGAAGCAATATGGGAAACACAAAGGAAACCGCCCGGAATTTTTGCTTTCCGAGCGGCAGTATTGTTCCCGTCAGGCGTTTTTCGGTTTTGTGACCAGCCGCAGCAGAATATAGCCGCAGATAGCTGACAGGCCCGAGCCAGCCAGCACGCCAATCTTTGTTTCCGCTTGCATGAGTTCCGACGGGAAGGAGAGGAGGCCAATGAAGATGCTCATTGTGAAGCCGATCCCGCACAGGACCGCCACGCCGTAAAGCTGTATCCATGTGGCACCGAGCGGCTTTTGCGCCAGACCCGTCTTGATCGCGAGCCATGCCGCTCCAAAAACGCCAAGCTGCTTGCCGATGAAAAGGCCAAGCATGATGCCAAGCGTGAGTGTATCCCGCATCACCGAGGCATCGAGACCGGCGAACGATATGCCCGCATTGGCGAAGCCGAAAATAGGTACGATGATGAAGGCAACAGGCTTGGCCAGTGCGTGTTCCAGTATATGCAGCGGCGAGGTCATGTCGTCGGGCTTGCCGGGCGCGGGTTTCAGCGGAATCATCAGCGCCGTCACCACGCCTGCAACCGTTGCATGAACGCCGGAATTCAACACGAAGAACCAGAGCGCTGCTCCACCGATCAGGTAAGGCAGGAGCTTCATCACGCCCATCCGGTTCATGACGAACAGAACGATAGCCGCGGCGAAAGCTCCACCAAGATATGGCATGGAGATTTCGGCGGTATAGAAGATGGCGATGATGACGACGGCTGCGAGATCGTCCAGGATAGCAAGCGTCGCCAGAAACACCTTGAGGCTGGAAGGAACCCGCGACCCCAGAAGTGACAGAACGCCGAGCGCAAAAGCGATGTCGGTGGCAGATGGCACAGCCCAGCCACGCACCTTGGCGGGGTCGTGCCAGTTGAACGCGGTAAAGATGATGGCTGGCAGTATGACACCGCCTGCGGCCGCGATGCCGGGCAGCATGCGGTTTGGCCAGCTTGCCAGTTGCCCATCGAGAAATTCGCGTTTGATTTCCAGCCCTACAAGCAGGAAGAACACCGCCATCAAGGCATCGTTGATCCAGTCTGTCAGACTGAGCGGACCGATATGAGTGTGCAATATATCGAAATAGGCCTGCGAGAACGGAGAGTTCGCCACGATGAGCGCGAGCGCTGCCGCCGCCATCAGGCTTATGCCACCGGCAGATTCACTATCAAGAAAACGCCGCATGACGGATACCGGACGGCTTTTGTTTGGGCTGTGGTTCATTGGTTCCCGTTGCCTGTTCTTGTCGTTTTGTTGTTTGCGCTTTTTCGGAAAAGGGCGGCGGGGAGCCGCAGAACGAAAATTGCTGCTTTAGGAATATTGGCTCGAATATAGGGTTTCAATCAAAATCACCCGCTCGGACCGAAATCGGCAGGTCTGAACTGTCGGAACTTCTGAAATGCTGCCGTGTTATCCGATCCGGGAGGACACCGCGATGGTGCTCACGGCTATTTTCGCGCAGCTCAATTGTACCGACCTCGAACGCAGCACGGAGTGGTTCGCCACGATCTTCGATCGCAATCCCGATGCGCGACCAATGCAGGGACTGGCTGAGTGGCATCACGGTTCAGGTGCCGGGTTCCAGCTCTATCTGAATCCGGTGGAAGCCGGGCACGGAACGCTGACGCTCATTGTCCGCGACGTGCGGGTCGAGCATGCGCGGCTTTCCTTCGAAGGGATTCGCCCCGGAAATGTCGAGAGCGCCGACTATACGACGATCCTGAGATTGCACGATCCGGACCGCAATCTGGTCGTGCTGGCACAGCCTAATATTAAATAAGGGCGTCGAGCCCGTTATTGATGCCGTCGGCGCGACGCGTGAAACCATGCCCCTCGCTGCCATGGAGAACGAGCGCTGGCATGAGCGACAGACCGGCGCGGCTTCCGCGCGTGCCTGTCACGACGATGCGGATCGCCGCTGCATCGGGACGCGGCTGGACAGGAACGATCTTCAAGCCGCCAAACCGACCCGACAAAGCCTCAATGATGGGGGAAATGGAGCCGGGGCGGGCAATAATAGCAATGCCGCCGCCAGGCTTAACAATGCCTGCCGCAGTGCGCACCCATTGTTCGAACATGCCTTCGGGCATGACATGCGCTTCCGCCTTCAGCGGATCGGGCGTGCTGCGATCGCGCGCTTCGTTGAAGGGCGGATTCATGATAGCAAAGTCGAAACTGTTATCGGCCAGTCCTGCGGCGAGGCGTGCCTTGCCTCTCAGGGCGACGTCGGCCTCGATCACGCTGATACGACCAGCCAAGGCGGTATTCAGCGGATGCGCAATGCTTTTACGGGCAAAGCCCGCCATGAAGGCGGAACGCTCGACTAGGGTGATACTGGTGCCCGGGCATCGGGAGGCGACCGCAAGTCCGGCAGCACCTGCGCCGCTGCCAAGATCAACAACGCGTCCGGCAAAGCCGTTTGGAACGGCACTTGCCAGAATCATCGCATCCACGCCGGAACGATGGCCTTTCAATGCGGGCTGGATGAGATGAAACGCCCCGCGATGAAACACATCAAGCGTTTCTCCGGCTTCATCTTCGCTTTCCGAACTTGTTTCAGAATTCATTGATCGCGCAATTCGTGTTCAATCTCGGCATCGATCAAAATCTGCCGTGCTTCGTCAACCTGTTCTTCGCTGACCAGAAGGCGGCGCGGCAATACGCCCAAAGAGCCTTCGATAATGCTCATATTCGTGTCGGCAATGAAATAAGCGATCCCGGCCTCCTTCATCAAGGCCTCGGCAAAGGACAGCAGAACGGAATCATTTGTACGGATAAGTTCGATCATTTGAACAGTTTGTAGCGAATGCACCGCATTGACAACAGCTTCCTTCAATGGTGAACAGGCGTTGGAATAGTAACGCTTTGAGGGCGCTTTGGGGGCAGTTGCGTCTTGAGCAATCCGGTCCGTTTCAATAATGTGGCCGGGCAGCTAGGAGAAATGGCATTGGGTGTGGTTCTGAATCTGGACGGTAAAAAGAAACAGGAAGGCTCGGTTCAACCGCTTGTCGATCTGACAAAGGCCGACATGGCGCGGGTGAACGAGATGATCCTTTCCCGGGCCGGGTCCGATGTTGAAATGATACCGGAAGTCGCCAATCATCTGATTTCCTCCGGCGGCAAGCGCCTGCGTCCCATGATGACGCTCGCGGCAGCCCGCATGTTTGGTTACGAAGGCGACGGCCATGTGCGCCTCGCGACCGCTGTGGAATTCATGCACACAGCCACGTTGCTGCATGACGATGTGGTCGATGAAAGCGATCTGCGTCGCGGAAAAAGCACGGCGCGCATGATCTGGGGCAACCAGGCCAGCGTTCTCGTCGGCGACTTCCTCCTGGGGCAGGCCTTCAAGATGATGGTCGATGTCGGTTCGCTCGACGCGCTCGACGTTCTCGCGACCTCGGCGTCAGTGATCGCCGAAGGCGAAGTGATGCAGCTTGCCGCTGCCAAGAACATGGAAACCACCGAAGACGAATATCTGGCGGTCATCAAGGCCAAGACTGCGGCGCTGTTTTCGGCTGCCGGTGAAGTCGGCCCGATCATTGCCGGTGCACAGCGTTCGGATCGTGCAGCGCTGCGCGATTACGGCCTCAATCTCGGCCTTGCCTTCCAGCTTGTCGATGATGCGCTTGATTATGGCGGCTCGGCAGCCGATCTCGGCAAGAATACCGGTGACGATTTCCGGGAAGGCAAGATTACACTTCCGGTGATTCTGAGCTATCGTCGGGGCACCGACGATGAGCGTGCTTTCTGGAAGCACGCGATTGAGGACGGTGCGAGCGATGACGCCTCGCTTGAAAAGGCCATCGGCCTGATGACGAAGCACGGCGCGATTGCCGACACTGTGCAGCGCGCGCGGCATTTCGGCGAAATTGCCCGCGATGCTTTGGCACCTTTGAAAGCGACGCCTCAGAAGGACGCGCTGATCGAAGTCATCGATTTCTGCATCAGCCGCGTGAACTGACCGGCAATAGCCACAAACTCCGGCCAGCATTTCTTGCGGGCCAGCGATACACGGGAAAAGCACCTCATCACGGATGCTTTTCTTGCCCCGCCATCCCAAAAAGGCCATGCTTGGGGTGCCTTTTCCGGCAAAGAGACAGCGTGCCCGGCTTTTGAGCCAGTTGGGGTTCGCTTGCCGGTATCTGTCACAGGGATTTGAGAAGAGGATAGGGCTTTATGCGGCAAGGATCGAAATACCGCCCGCTTTATGGTTTGCTGCTCTCGCTTCTGGCGGGGATAGCGATCCCGACAAGCGGCGCTTTGGCCAAGACGACAGCCGATCCCACACCGTCTCCTGTCCGCGCCGGTTCGTTTGCCGGAGCCTATCTTGCCGGACGCACTGCCGAATCCGACAATAATCTCGCTACCGCCGTCGATTTCTATCGTCAGGCCATGGCGTTTGATCCGGGCAATGCGCAGATCAAGCAGGATTTGCTGCTGGTTCTGCTGACCGAAGGCCGCTTCAAGGATGCGCTGCCTCTGGCGGAAGAACTGAAGAACATCCCTGATATCGAGCGTTTTTCGCGCGTGGCACTGGCGATCGACGCCATCGACCGCAAGCAATATCGCAAGGTTGGACCGCTTCTGATGCTGTCGCTGCAATCCGATATGGATCGCCTCGCGACCGGCTTCATGAGCGCATGGGTAAAGGTCGGGCAGGGCAATGCCAAACAGGCGCTCGCCGACATCCAGAAAATGCAGGGACCAGAATGGTACGGTCTGTTCCGCACCTACAATTCCGCATTGATAGCCGATCTTGCTGGCCAGAACCAGGAAGCGCGTGATTTCTACCAGCAGGCTATCGATGACCGGCCCGGCGGAAGCGCTGCCCCCGACACTTATGAACGCATCGTGATGGCCTATGCCTCCTTCAAGCTTCGTCAGGGCGACAAGGAAGGTGCGATCAAGACGTTGAACGATGCAGCCGAACTCCTGAACGGTCGTATGACGATCACTGAAATGCGCGAAAAGATCGAGGCAGGCGAGAAATATGGCCGCCTGATCAAAACTGCTCAGGAAGGCACTGCTGAAGCGCTCTATACGCTTGGCACGGCGATTAACCGTAGCGGCGCGGAAGCTTTCGCCAAGCTTTATCTGCAGATGTCACTGCCGCTGCGTCCGGACAATGACGCAACGCTTTATCAGTTGGGCGATATTTCCGCCAAATTGCGCCAGCCGGAAAAGGCCATCGACTATTATGGCCGCGTGCCGGAGAAATCGCCTTACCGCCGCGATGCGGAAATGCAGCGTGCGCTCAATCTGGCGGAAAACAACCAGTCTGCTGAAGCCGTCAAGCAGTTGAAAGTTCTGCTCGACCGCGACAAGACCGACATGCGCACTTATCTGGCGCTCGGTGGTGTCTATGCGCAGGACAAGAATTTCGCCGATGCAGCGAAGATTTATGATGCTGCGGTGGAGCAGATCAAGACGCCGGAACGCAAGGACTGGCCGGTCTTCTACCAACGCGGCATTGCCTATGAACGCCTGAAGCAATGGGACAAGGCCGAGCCCAATTTCCGCAAGGCGCTGGAGCTTTACCCTGACCAGCCGCAGGTACTGAACTATCTTGGCTATTCCTGGGTTGACCGGGGTGAAAATCTCGATGAAGCGCTGGGCATGATTAAGAAGGCGGTCGAGCTGCGTCCGCAGGACGGTTATATCGTCGACTCACTGGGCTGGGCTTATTACATGCTGGGCCGGTATGACGAGGCGGTGGTTGAACTGGAAAAGGCGGTCAAGCTTCGTCCGGAAGACCCGACGATCAACGACCATATGGGCGATGCCTACTGGCGTGTCGGGCGCCTTCTGGAAGCGACCTTCCAGTGGAACCATGCCATCGCCGGCAAGCCCGAGCCGGAAGATTTGGTGAAGATCGAGGCGAAGCTGAAGAAGGGTTTGCCGGATATTCCGGGGCAATCTTCTGCCGATGCTGCAAAGCCCGACGAGAAAAAGCCTGTCGAGCAGAAGCCGGAAGTTCCTGTGCAATCGCCTGCGCCTGCCGCACCGTCCGACAAGGCTCCAGAAAAACCGGCAACTGACTAAGAGCTTCAGGCTGCGGGTTTCAAAGTGGTGTGACACCGAAACTGGCAGCCTGTGCTTGACCCTGCGTTACGGACAAATTAGACCGGGCCATCATTTCAATTACAAGGCCCGACCCCGTGTCCAGTACGTTGCCAGCACATATGCATCCCACCCGTTCCTTTCAGGGTCTGATCCTGACGCTCCATAACTATTGGGCGGAGCACGGTTGCGCCATTCTGCAGCCCTATGACATGGAAGTTGGTGCCGGTACGTTTCACCCGGCAACGACGCTGCGCTCGCTGGGGCCGAAGCCGTGGAAGGCTGCCTATGTGCAGCCATCGCGTCGTCCGAAGGATGGCCGTTACGGTGAAAACCCGAACCGCCTCCAGCACTATTACCAGTATCAGGTCATCATCAAGCCATCGCCGCCGAACCTTCAGGATCTCTATCTTGGTTCGCTGCGCGCCATCGGCCTTGATCCGACGCTGCATGACGTTCGCTTCGTGGAAGACGATTGGGAAAGCCCGACGCTCGGCGCATGGGGTCTCGGCTGGGAATGCTGGTGCGACGGCATGGAAGTGTCGCAGTTCACCTATTTCCAGCAGGTCTGCGGCATCGAATGCTCGCCGGTTTCCGGTGAGCTGACCTATGGTCTCGAACGCCTCGCCATGTATGTGCAGGGTGTGGACAATGTCTACGACCTCAACTTCAACGGCCTCGAAGGCGACGAGAAGGTCACTTATGGCGAGGTGTTCCTGCAGGCCGAGCAGGAATATTCCCGCTACAACTTTGAAATGGCCAATACCGAGGCTTTGCATCAGCATTTCATCGATGCCGAGCGCGAATGCGAGGCCATTCTGAAGGCTGGTGCGCCTGCTCCTGACGCCAATCATAAAATGCATAAGAGCGTTTTCCCGGCCTATGACCAGTGCATCAAGGCATCCCACGTGTTCAATCTGATGGATGCGCGCGGCGTGATCTCGGTCACCGAGCGTCAGAGCTATATTCTGCGCGTGCGCAATCTTGCGCGTCAGTGCGGCGAGGCATTCCTTCTGACGGATGCCGGTGGTTTCAATTTCAAGCGTGAGGGCGAGTAATGCCTGACCTACTTCTTGAACTCTTTTCCGAAGAAATCCCCGCTCGCATGCAGCGCAAGGCTGCCGGTGATCTGAAAAAGATGATTACCGATGGTCTGGTGGAAGCCGGTCTCACCTATGAAGCCGCGACCGCTTACTGGACGCCGCGTCGTCTGACGCTCGATATTCGCGGCCTCACCGTGCGTTCCAAGGACGTGCACGAAGACATCAAAGGCCCGTCGGTCACAGCGCCGGAACAGGCCATTCAGGGTTTTCTGCGCAAGGCTGGTCTCACTGATGTTTCTCAGGCCCATGTCCACTCCGATCCGAAGAAGGGTGATTTCTATGTCGCCCATCTGACGAAGCCGGGCCGCGCAGCGGAAGAGATCGTCGCCGAACTGGTGCCGCAGACGATCCGCAATTTCCCGTGGCCGAAATCCATGCGCTGGGGTGCGGCTTCTGCCAGGCCGGGTTCGCTTCGTTGGGTGCGCCCGCTGCAGTCGATCCTCTGCACCTTCGGTCCTGAAACCGAGGAAACAGTGGTCATCGATTTCGATGTCGATGGCATCAAGTCCGGCAATGTCACCTATGGCCATCGTTTCCTGAGCGACGGTCAGGCAATCAAGGTGCGCCGCTTCGAGGATTATGTCGAAAAACTCGAAAAGGCTTTCGTGGTTCTCGACGCGGAGCGCCGCAAGGAAATCATTTCGCAGGACGCGCATAATCTCGCCTTCGCTTCCGGTCTTGAGCTGGTCGAAGACGACGGGCTTCTGGAAGAAGTGTCCGGTCTGGTCGAATGGCCGGTCGTGCTGATGGGCGAATTCGAGGAAGAATTCCTGGCCATTCCGCCGGAAGTCATCCGCCTCACCATCCGCGCCAACCAGAAGTGCTTCGTCACCCGCAAGCAGGGCGAAGCCGAAGCGCTTTCCAACAAGTTCATTCTTGTATCGAACATTGCAGCCCGCGACGGCGGCACGGAAATCGCCTATGGCAACGGCAAGGTCGTGCGCGCACGCCTGTCGGATGCGCTCTATTTCTGGCACACTGATCAGCATGATCTGCCCGACCTCGACAAGCTGGCCGCCTCGGCGGAAAAGTTCGGTCTTGACCTGAAAAAGCCGCTCGATCAGCGCATGGCGCGTCTGGATGCACTGAATGTGACCTTCCATGCCAAGCTCGGCACGCAAGGCGCACGCGTTGAACGCATTCGCGAACTGGCTGCGCAGATTGCGCCGTTAGTGGGTGCCGATCCGAAGCTTGCTGCGCGCGCGGCAGTTCTGGCAAAGGCTGACCTCACCACGGAAGTTGTCGGCGAGTTCCCTGAGCTTCAGGGTGCGATGGGCCGCAAATATGCGTTGCTTCAGGGCGAAGACGATGCCGTCGCCGCTGCAATTGAAGAACATTACAAGCCGCAAGGTCCGTCCGATGTGGTGCCGAAGAACCCGGTTTCGGTTGCCGTTGCGCTTGCCGACAAGCTCGATACGCTGGTCGGTTTCTGGGCGATCGACGAAAAGCCGACCGGCTCGAAGGACCCGTTTGCGCTGCGCCGCGCGGCATTGGGCGTGATCCGTCTCCTGCTGTCACAGGAATGGAAGTTCCCACTGCTGCCGCTCTTCCGTTCGGCCTTTGCCGCGCTCAAAGAAGGTCAGGTCCAGCGCAAGCTGCGCGAATTTGAAGCCAAGCTTGCTGCGGAAAACTCCGGTGATGTCGACGGCGAGCAGGATGTCGACAACGCATTGGCCAGCTATGAAAAGCAGGTTCGCGCCGAGGCAGAAGCATCGTCCGAGCCGGTGCTGGCCGATCTTCTGTCCTTCTTCCACGACCGTTTCAAGGTACATCTGAAGGAAGAAGGCGCGCGCTACGACGCCATCGACGCCGTACTGTCGCCGGAAGCCGACAATCTGCTGCTGGTTGCCCGTCGTCTGGAAGCGCTGATCGTCTTCATCAATGAGGAAGACGGCAAGAACCTTCTGGCTGGCACCAAGCGCGCCGCCAACATCCTCGCTGCCGAAGAGAAGAAGGGTACGAAGGTTGCGCAAAGCGTGAGTGCGTCTCTTCTTCGCGAAGCGGAAGAGAAGGCATTGTTTGAAGCCGTCACTCTGGCTTCGCAAGATGCCGAGGCTGCAATTGCCCGTGAAGATTTCAACGGTGCGATGCTGGCGCTCGCCAAGCTGCGCGGTCCGGTCGATACGTTCTTCGAAAAAGTGCTGGTGAACGACGAGGACGAGAATGTCCGCGCCAATCGTCTGGCATTGCTCGACCAGATTCGTGCGGCAACCGGCAAAGTGGCGGATTTCTCCAAGATCGCGGGCTGATAATCAGCCACGTGCGGCTCCATTTTCCCTCATCCTGAGGAGCCTCCCTGAGCTTGTCGAAGGGAGGCGTCTCGAAGGGCTGAGGGAAAACGCACAGCGCCTGTCGCGCCCGTCGATTTTGCTTTCGCCTTCGATCCTTCGAGACGGCCCTGCGGACCTCCTCAGGATGAGAGGCGAGGGGCTGGCGCCATTTTTGTTTACTTCAGGCTGGGTCTGAGTTCGAGCGAACTGAGATCGATTTCATCCGATGCTCCGGCCCAGGGGTCGCCAACGACGCGCACCGGCTTTGTGGGGTCAAAGTCTTCTGCTGGCGCGGCGGCCGGCTCAAGCAGATCGTCCGGGACGGGCTGGCCCTGCATACGCGCCATATAGGCACGGGCGCGCTTGCGGCGAGCCTCGATTGCCTTCTGTGCGTCGAGTTCCGCAGCCTGCTTTTGTACACAGGCGCCGCAGATCGGCAGGCCATTGGCGCCGATCTTGTCATAGCCGATATAATCGATGGAGCCGACCTGATAGGGCGATGCCGTGCGCTCCCCCCCATTTGCGGAAGCAATTGCGGGCAGTCCGATGGCCGTCAGCGAAATAGCGATAAATCGCGATAACATTATTCACCTCACGCATGAATAATATCATTATGCCCTGAAAAACCTAACAAAACGCAATTTTTCATGCGCAATCGCGATCGTCTTGCCGTGATTGTGTCGGGATAGGGGAGGAGCTTGCTTGCACATCGCTTGCACCGGGGCTTGAGCTTGTGTAGGCAGAACGGGCTTAACTTGGGACGCCCGAGAGGCGGAAAACCAGTGTCCGATATAGTCAAATTCGATGATGAGGCAGTCCAGCGCGCGGTGGAAGTGCTGCGGCGCGGCGGTCTCGTCGCCATTCCAACCGAAACAGTCTATGGCCTTGCCGCCGACGCTTCCAACGGCGAGGGTGTGGCGGGTATTTTCGCGGCCAAGGGGCGGCCTCAGTTCAATCCGCTGATTGCGCATGTGAGCGGCATCGCCATGGCGGAGCGCTATGTCACTTTCGACGCCCTTTCACGCAAGCTTGCCGAACTGTTCTGGCCCGGTCCATTGACCATCGTGCTGCCGCTGAAGGACAGGCAGGATACGGACCGCCTCATTTATCGCCCGATCCATCCGCTTGTGACCGCCGGACTTTCGACCCTTGCCATCCGCATGCCGCTTGGCCGTGTGCGCGATATCATCGAGGAGCTTGATAGTCCGGTTGCAGCGCCAAGCGCCAACACGTCAGGTCGCATCAGCCCGACAAGCGCCGATGCGGTTGCAGACGATCTCGGCAGCAAGCTTGATCTGATCCTTGATGCCGGTCCTTGTGGTGTTGGGGTTGAATCCACCATCGTCAAGGTAGACGGTAATAAAGTACATCTGCTCCGTCCCGGCGGGCTGGCTGCGGAAGAAATCGAAGCCGTGATTGGTGAGAAGCTCGTGCGCGCCGACCACACATCGGCAATTCAGGCGCCGGGCATGATGGCCTCGCATTATGC
Organism: Brucella tritici; assembly: GCF_008932295.1. Lineage (GTDB taxonomy): Bacteria > Pseudomonadota > Alphaproteobacteria > Rhizobiales > Rhizobiaceae > Brucella > Brucella tritici. The sequence continues at coordinate 225,100 of NZ_WBWA01000002.1, forward strand.
GCCTGATGCTGCGATGCGGCTTGGTGTCGGCTCGGTGCAGCCGGGGGAAGCGCTGCTTGCCTTTGGCCCGCAGCGTGTGGCCGGGGCTGATGCGGCAAGGGCGATCATGAACCTGAGCGCCGATGGCAATTTGCGGGAAGCAGCGGCCAATCTGTTCGATTTCATGCGCAGGCTGGACGCGACAGGCGCCTCCACCATCGCCGTCGAGCCTATCCCCTTTGAAGGTCTCGGCGAGGCCATCAACGACCGTTTGAAACGCGCGGCGGCCCCGCGTTAACATCCTCCTATGTAAGAGACAGACTATGCTGGACACCGCTCTGATCGAACGTTTCTCCGCCATCGTGGGCGAAAAGAATGCGCTCACCGCGCCGGAAGATCTCGCCGCTTATCTCGTCGAGCAGCGCGATCTCTATCACGGTCGCACACCTCTCGTCCTTCGTCCGGGTTCGACGGAGGAAGTTGCGGCGATCATGAAGCTTGCCAGCGAGACGAAAACGCCGGTGGTGCCGCAGGGTGGCAATACGGGCCTCGTCGGCGGCCAGCAGCCCGATGAAAGCGGCGCAGCCATCATTCTGTCGCTCGGACGGATGAACCGCATCCGCAATCTCGATACGGTCGGCAATCTGGTAACGCTTGAAGCGGGTGTTATTCTGAAGAACCTTCAGGAAGCCGCTGAAAAAGCCGGCCGCCTGTTTCCGCTGTCGCTGGGTGCCGAAGGCTCTTGCCAGATCGGCGGCAATCTTGGCTCCAACGCTGGCGGTACGGCAGTGCTTGCCTATGGCAACATGCGCGAGCTCTGCCTCGGCCTTGAAGTTGTGCTGCCGACCGGAGAGATTCTCAACGATCTTCGCTATGTGAAGAAGGACAATACCGGCTACGACCTGAAAGACCTTTTCGTCGGCTCGGAAGGAACGCTTGGCGTCATCACAGCGGCAGTATTGAAAATCTTCCCGCAGCCGAAGGGCAAGGGCGTGGCCTATGCGGGCCTGCGCAATCCGGAGGATGTGCTGCGCCTGTTCCAGCTTGCGACGGAACATGCAGGCCCGTCGCTGACCGGCTTCGAATTGATGCCGCGCGTGGGTGTGGAATTTACAGTGCGCCATGTCGATGGCGTGCGCGATCCGCTCGAAAGCCAGCATGACTGGTATGTGCTGATCGATATTTCCTCTACCCGTTCGGAAGAAGATGCGCGCACGACGCTGGAAACGATCCTGACCGAAGCCTTTGAGAGCGACATTATTCAGGATGCGGCCATTGGCGAAAGCGTGGCGCAGGCACAGTCCTTCTGGAAGATGCGTGAGGAAATGTCCTGGGCACAGAAGCCGGAGGGTGGCTCGATCAAGCACGATATATCCGTGCCTGTTGCTTCCATCCCCGCCTTCATCCACGAAGCCAATGCCGCGACGCTGGAAATGATCCCCGGTGCGCGCATCGTCTGCTTCGGCCATATCGGTGACGGTAATCTGCATTACAACGTTTCGCAGCCTGTTGGCGCTGACAAGGAAGCCTTCCTTGCGCGCTGGCACGAACTGAACCATCGCATCCACACGATCGTCGCGAGCTATACGGGTTCGATTTCGGCTGAACACGGCATTGGTCAGCTCAAGCGGGAAGAACTGGCTTTCTTCAAGCAGGATGTTGCGCTCGACCTGATGCGCCGCATCAAGTCGGCTTTCGATCCGGCAGGCATCATGAACCCCGGCAAGGTTCTGTAAAAATAGCACAATTCCAGGAAGTAAGACGGGCGGTATTAACCGCCCGTTTTTTTTAGTAAACACTTCTTCAGAAGAATTTCCGAATTCTTACACCTGGTTGTAATCTGCTAACCAAAGGAAAAGGCAGGGAAAAGTTAACTTAACTCATTAAGCCCGTCGGTAATAAACCGCGCCTATTCTCCATCTCAACGAAGAGCAAAAAGCTTGACAAAGGGAAGTCGGAAAAACCGGCTCTCAAAAAAGCAAGTCCAGCAAAAGTGTGCAGCGGTTTTGCGTTCGGACTTGCGCAAAAAAGACAGAGAGACAGAGGCGTCGAAAATGATGAGCAAGGGACTGAAGCCCGACTGGGCAGGACGGGAATTGCGGCTCGATCCGTTTCACTTTCCGCAGGTTGTGAGCTACGCGACCCATGACGGGAGCAGCGACGTTACCTTCACCATCAATGAGCGCGGCGCTGTGATCCGGCAGGTTCTGCCTTCAAGCGGCCTGCCGATGTCGATCGCTCTCCCGGCCAACGCATTTGTCGGCGTTGCCGCCCGTGCAGTGGAAGACGAGTTCGGCGAAATCACGGTGACGCTGGAGCTGATGCATGAAGACCCGCAGCTTTCCGTTCCCCTGCTTGTCGCACATGATCTGACCGACGTTGCAGCCGACTGGCGCGCCTGGGCCGCAAGCTTCAATCTGCCGATGATGCTGGTTGAGGAAGACGGCGTCGCCCGCCCGCTTTACGAAAGCACGGGCGCGGTCCGCACCAGTCAGCCGCAGGCTCGTCGTCAGGGACAAGAGCCGCGCCGTCGCCGTCCGCGTTTTCTCGCTCGCCGCAAGACCGGTACGCTTGGCGTCCGTCTGGTGATCTCGGGCAAGGAAATTATCGCTCGAAATTGAATTGGAAAGGGTCGCTTGAGAAAAGCGACCCCTTCAAAAATTTAGGCTGACCTCCAAAAAGCCCCCGGATGTCTTGGGGCGCATCCCGAAAATCGGAAAAGATGCGCCCGCGAAAGAAGACATTCGGGTTTATTTTTTGCGCATAAGGAAGGCCATGACAGCCTCGCGGGCTTCATCCGAAGTCAGTCGTTCGGCGAAATGCCTGGCCTCGCGGGTGATGCGATCAGCGATATTCTCGGCGGGCAGGCGCATCAGGGCGCGGGCAATCTGCATGGCCTGCGGCGGTTTGGCGGCAATCTCTTCCGCCGCCTTCATCACTTCCGTCTCCAGCGCATCCTCGGCAACGATCTGATAGACGATCCCGGCTTCCTGCGCGGCTTCCGCTGTGAAGCCGTGGCCGAGCGCCAAGAGGGCAAAGGCCTTCTGACGGCCCATCAGCGACGGCGCAAGCAGGCTGGAACCTGCTTCCGGCACGAGGCCGAGATCGACAAACGGCGTGCGGAATAGAGCGCGCTGCGTTGCAAAAGTCAGATCGCAGTGAAAATGGATCGTCGTGCCGACCCCGATGGCGAGACCATCGACGCCCGAAACGATAGGCTTTTGGGTTTCTGCCAGCGGAATGAGGAAATCCAGAATTTCACTGCCGAAACTGCTGTCGCCCGTCGCAGCCGCCATGAAATCCTGCATGTCATTGCCGGAGGAAAAAGCGCCCGGACTCCCCAGAAACACATGCACACGCACGGCGTCATCGGCATCGCCGTCCTTGAGCGCCTTTGCCATAGTGGCATACATGGCGCGGGTGATGGCGTTTTTCTTTTCGGGCCGGTTAAGACGGATGATCTGGACCGCGCCTTTGCGTTCGATCAGGATATGTTCGCTCATGCTTACGCCTCCAGCGCAGATTTGGCGGCGGCAAGGCTGGCAGCGCCGGTGATGACGGTGTCCTTCAGGGACGATACTTCGGCAAGCATGTTTTCCGCGAAGAAGCGGCTCAGCACTGCGCGACCGCTGTCGCCGTCCGCAAGTGCTGCACGCGCGAGATAGGCGCCGCCTGAAACGAGCGACAAAAGCCGCTGATAAGGCGTGGCCCCGGCAAGTGCCGCTTCGATCTGCCCTTCGGCAACGGCCTTTTGCAGCCAGTCCGTGGCTTCGCGGGCCTCATTGATGGCCTTGGAAAGGCGCGTGCCGGTTTCACCGAGTTCCGGACGATTGGATGCCGCGGCCTTGTCGGCATCGCCTTCGAGTTCTGCGAGGAAGCCCTTGATGTGCTCGCCATGACCGAGCGGCAGCTTGCGCGCCACAAGGTCGATGGCCTGAATGCCATTGGTGCCTTCGTAGATCGGGGTGATGCGGGCATCGCGCAGCAATTGCGCGGCACCTGTCTCTTCGATGAAGCCCATGCCGCCGTGGATCTGGATGCCCAGCGAAGCAACATCCACACCCGCATCGGTCGCGAAGCTCTTGGCGAGTGGCGTCAGCAGACCGGCGCGATCCGACCAGAATTGCTGGTCTGCGCCATCCGTTGCATGGCTCATATCAATGGCATGTGCGCAGGAATAGGTGATCGAACGGGCAACCTGCGTCAGCGCCTTCATGGTCAGCAACATGCGCTGCACGTCTGGGTGTTCGATGATCGGGCTCATGCCGTCTTTCGGGTCAGCACCGATGGCGCGGCCCTGCTTGCGCTCCTTGGCATAGGCCAGCGCCTGCTGATAGGCGGCCTCGGCAACGCCGACACCCTGAATGCCGACCAGAAGGCGGGCATTGTTCATCATGGTGAACATGCAGGCTAACCCGCGATTTTCCTCGCCGATCAGGTAGCCGACGGCCCCCTGTTCCTCACCTTTCACGAAACCGTCGCCATAGATCATGGTGCAGGTCGGCGAGGCATGGATGCCCATCTTGTGTTCAAGGCCAGAGCAGAACAGATCGTTCCTGCGACCGAGCGAGCCGTCATTATTGACGAGGAATTTAGGCACGAGGAAAAGCGAAATGCCCTTCGTTCCAGCCGGGGCATCGGGCAGGCGAGCCAGCACCAGATGCACGATATTGTCGGTCAGGTCATGCTCGCCATAGGTGATGAAAATCTTCTGGCCGAAGATGCGATAGCTACCGTCACCGGCGCGTTCTGCACGGGTGCGAAGTACGCCAAGATCGGAACCGGCGTGCGGTTCGGTCAGGTTCATCGTGCCCATCCACTCGCCGGAAATGAGCTTTTCGAGATAGATATCCTTCAATTCCTTGGAGGCGTGCTTTTCCAGCGCTTCGACAGCACCCATGGTCAGCGTCGGCGCAATGGCGAATGCAAGCGTGCCGGAATTCCACATTTCGCTGACGGCGACCGACATCATGGTCGGCAGGCCCTGACCGCCATAGTCCGGCGTGCCGGTTAGCGAGTTCCAGCCGCCCGCGATCCAGTCGCGGTAAAGGTCTTTCCAGCCCGGGGCGGTGGTGACGACACCGTCCTTAACGGTAGCACCGTTGCGGTCGCCGGAAATGCGCAACGGCTCGACGCGCTCGGCTGCAAATCTTCCGGCTTCTTCGAGAATGGCTTCGGCCAGATCGGCGGAAAATTCGGGAAAGCGGTTGTCTTCCAGCGCTTTCTCAAGCCCCGCAACCTTCATCAGCGTATGGGAAATTTCAGAAACCGGCGCGCGATACATCTTTCCTCCACATCGTGCTCATCGAGGCTCCTCCTCGGGAACCCCGGCCTCCAATCTGCCAGCGGGCAGAGGGAGTATCAGTCTTCTTCATGATAAGAGCTACCGGCTTATTACGTAAACGTCAATATTTTCTCGCAGCCTATTGCATGATGAAAACAGGCTCCAATCGCATCCTATCTGTCAAAAGGATGCGATCATGCCGGTGCCGTCAATAAAACTATTTGCCGGAACGTTCCCGCTCCACGGCGCGCCAGCCGATGTCTGTGCGATAGAAACCTTCCGGCCAGTCGATCTTCTTGATGGCGTCATAAGCCTTGGCCTGCGCTTCAGCGACGGTTTTGCCCACGGCAGTCACGTTCAGCACGCGACCGCCATTGGCAACCAGCTGCCCGTCTTTCTCTGCCGTGCCAGCATGGAAAACCTTGACGCCGTCGATGCCGTCAAGCGCGTCGAGACCGCGAATGACGCTGCCCTTCTTCACATTGGTCGGATAGCCTTCCGCAGCCATGACGATGGTCAGCGCCGGATCATCTTTCCAGTCCAGCGAAACCTGATCCAGCTTGCCGTCGACAGCGGCATTGAGCAGCGCCAACAGGTCACTGTTGAGGCGCATCATCAGCACCTGGCATTCCGGGTCGCCGAAACGGGTGTTGTATTCGATCAGCTTCGGGCCGTCCTTGCCGATCATCAGGCCGAGGAACAAAACACCGGAGAAGGGCGCGCCAATTTCCGCCATGCCGCGCATGGTCGGTTCGATCAGTTCGCGCATGGTGCGCTCGACGATTTCCGGCGTCATGACCGGCGCTGGTGCATAGGCGCCCATGCCGCCCGTATTGGGACCGGTGTCGCCGTCGCCGACGCGCTTGTGGTCCTGCGCCGAGCCGAGCTGCACGGCGGTCTTGCCGTCGCAGATGTAGAAGAAGCTTGCTTCTTCGCCGTCCAGAAATTCTTCCACCACCACTTCGGCACCGGCAGAACCGAATGCGCCTTCAAAGCAGGCATCGACGGCATCCAGCGCTTCATCAAGCGTCATCGCGACGACCACGCCTTTGCCTGCCGCAAGGCCATCGGCCTTGACCACGATGGGAGCGCCCTGCTGGCGGATATAGGCCTTAGCCTTTGGTGCATTGTTGAAGCGGCCATAGGCTCCGGTCGGAATATCGAAGCGGGCGCAGAGATCCTTGGTGAAACCTTTGGAGCCTTCAAGCTGGGCTGCGGCCTTGGACGGGCCGAAAACGCGAATGTTCTCGGCGCGCAGATCGTCGGCAAGGCCTGCAACCAGCGGGCCTTCGGGGCCGACTACCACGAGATCGATGGCGTTTTCCTTGGCGAAAGCAATCACGGCCTTGTGGTCGCTGACATCCATATCGACCAGTTCGGCAGCTTCCGCGATGCCGGGATTGCCCGGTGCGCAATAGAGTTTTGTCAGTGACGGAGAAGCGGCCAGTTTCCAGGCCAGAGCATGTTCACGACCGCCAGAACCGATTAAAAGAACTCTCATTGCTTGCTCCGTCTTCGTCGGGGTTATAGTGATGGCTGCATATATCAAGGATTTCGCCATGTCACAGCCCGAACTACACGGATCGATTCAGTCACGCAATGCGCAAGGACGTGTAAAGGACGCTCCGTCGGGTCATTGGGTCTATAAGTTGTTGCCGCAGGGATTGTGGCCCTATGCGCAGCTTGCGCGCTGGGACCGTCCGATTGGCTGGCAGCTTCTGTTGTGGCCGTGCTGGTGGTCGGCGGCACTGGTGGCGGGCGCTGGTGCACATCCGGGTGATGGCGCGTGGTCGGTTGTGCCTTCAATCTGGCACCTGTTCCTGTTTCTGGTCGGCGCTATCGCCATGCGCGGTGCAGGCTGCACCTATAATGACCTTGTCGATCAGGATATTGACGATCAGGTGGATCGCACCCGGTCGCGTCCGCTGCCTGCCGGACAGGTGACGCGTGGTCAGGCCAAGGCCTTTCTCGTCCTGCAAGCGCTTGTCGGGCTTGTGGTGGTGCTGCAATTCAACTGGTTTTCGATTGCGCTCGGCATTTTCTCGCTTTTGATCGTCGCGGCCTATCCGTTCATGAAGCGCATTACCGACTGGCCACAATTCGTGCTGGGTCTTGCCTTTTCATGGGGCGCGCTGATGGGCTGGGCTGCGGTGGAAGGATCACTCTCCTTGCCGCCGGTGCTGCTTTATATCGGTGCGATCCTGTGGACCATCGGCTACGACACGATCTACGCGCATCAGGACAAGGAAGATGACGCGCTGGTCGGCGTTCGCTCCACGGCGCGCCTGTTCGGCAAACACACCAAGACTGCGCTGATGATCCTTTATGGCGGCGCTATCGGCTTCTTTGCTGCCGCCTTTGCCGTGGCGCAGGTGCCTATGCCCGCACTGGCTGGATTGCTGGCCGCTGGCGTGCATCTCTATCGCCAGATCATCGTGCTCGATATCGACAATCCCGATCAGTGCCTGAAACTGTTCAAGTCGAACAATATTGTCGGCTGGCTGATCTTCCTCGGCCTCGTTTTCGGCAGCCTCTGGGTGGCGATCAAGCCGATCGTGTAATTGAAGGGCGGGTGTAGACGCGCGACCCTCATCCTGAGCTTGTCGAAGGACCGATCCTTCGAGGCTTCGCTACGCTCCGCACCTTAGGATGAGGGCGGAGGCGTGTAGCGGTTTTCTATCCCTTACGGATAAAGCCGGTCCTTGTTCCAGTCACCTTCCGGCTTGAGCCGGGTGAACAAGACGCGGTCGTGCAGGCGGAACGGGCGGTCATGCCAGAATTCGATCGAGACCGGGCGAATACGGAAACCCGACCAGTAGGACGGGCGTGGAATGTCACCGATGGCATATTTTGCTGTATATTCCGCAACGGCCTTTTCCAGCGCGAAGCGGCTTTCCAGCGGGCGTGACTGCTTGGATGCCCATGCGCCGATGCGGCTGCCGCGCGGGCGCGAGGCGTAATAGGCATCCGCTTCGGCATCGCTTACTTTCTCCACCGCGCCGCGCACGCGCACCTGACGGCGCAGCGTCTTCCAATGAAAACACATTGCAGCCTTTTCCGCCGACAGGATTTCTCTGCCCTTGGTGCTCTCATAATTGGTGTAGAAGACGAAGCCCTGTTCGTCGAAATCCTTCAACAGCACCATGCGCACATTGGGCAGGCCATCCGGATCGACCGTTGCCAGCGCGACGGCGTTGGGATCGTTCGGTTCGCTCGCTTTGGCATCGGTCAGCCAGTCTGCGAAAAGTTTGAACGGCTGAGAGGATTCGGTGAAGTCGTCGCTTGCGTTTGTCATTTTGGATATTTCAACAGCCTGTCGGAATTTTGCGGATCATCCTGCAGGGGAATCCCCGCCAAAGAAACCCCAGATGGGGCGGGTCGGGAAGGAGCTTCTTCGATAACCGGCATTTTGTCCATGGCCTTGCCGGGATGTGTCGTCGCAGGGCTCGACATAGCTTTACTTGACGGGCAACTTCTTGTAGGCGCCGATCAAGGTGGGGGCTATGCCAAAACTCGATTTTCTGACGCTTTACATCGTAATTCTCTTAAATTCGCTGACGGTCTGCATCATCTGTTCAATGGGCAGAAACTCGTAATGACGGTGAGCATAGGTATCGCCAGCGAGGAGCGCGATAATGAAACGAGTGACCTCGACATTTTTGCCCGGGCCGATCTTGCGCTCGACAAGGTGAAACAGGCTGGCCGGAACGGCTATGCTACCCGCACCGCAACAGTGAACGCACCGCACCTTCACTGTCCCGAGCAGGATACAGAAAACCGGGAACATCATTTGACGGCTGAATAAAGTACGGAGTTGGGCGTTGTGCTCTGATTCCGATTTGTTTACCTTTCCGGCACACCGCTTGTTAACTCAAGTTCACCCATAATCCCTGCATCTTTAGCGTGTAGAAATAAGGGAATAGCGTTGGCCGTCGAGACGCTTCGCCGTAAACACAATCTCCGGAGCCTGAACAGCGGTGCAAAAACACTGTGCAGGGCTGTGATTGGCATATGCATGCTCTCGCTTGCCGGTTGTGCCATGGGTGGTGTGAGCATTGAAAAGGCCGTTCCCGATTCTTCCACGATCACCGGGTCCGTGAAGCAGCCGCAGCCGGTTGAGACCGATACAGGCAAGCTCTCCGATCAATCGGCGATAAAGAACGTTGTTTCTGCGCTCAATTTTACGCAATGGGGCAAAAAGCCCGTGCCGTGGGCCAATCCCGATACGGGCAGCCAGGGAACGATCACGACGATTGCCGAGAACAACAGGAATAATCAGCTTTGCCGCGAATTCGAAACCTCGCGTGAAGCTTTTGACGGAGTTTCCATCTATCGCGGCGAAACCTGCATGGAGCGCGGCGGTCAGTGGACGGTGACTTCTTTCGCTCCGATCTGAGTGTTTGATCCAAAAGACGCTGAAAAGAAAAGCTCGCCCTGACTGGAACTTTTCCGGCCACATGCGCATATTATGGGCAACGAGTCTTACTCATCTCACAGTTATTTTCCTGAAAGAGGAACTATATGCGCGATCCCTATAGCGTGCTGGGCGTCGCCAAAACGGCGAAGCCCGAGGAAATAAAATCGGCTTTCCGCAAACTGGCCAAAAAGCACCATCCGGATCAGAACAAGGACGATCCGAAGGCGCAGGAGCGCTTTGCAGAACTGAACCAGGCCTATGAAATTCTGGGCGACAAGGACAAGCGCGGACAATTCGACCGCGGCGAGATCGATGCTGAAGGCAAACCTGCCTTTCAGGGCTTCACCGGCGGACAAGGTTTCGGTGGCGCACATGGCGATCCGTTTGCCGGCTTCCGGCAGGGCGGCGGTGGCAACAGCCATTTCGAATTCCGTTCCGGTCCCGGTGGCTTTCAGCAGGGCGGCGGCTTCGGCGGTGCGGATGATATTCTGAACGATCTTTTCGGCGGAGCTTTCGGTGGCGGTGCCCGTGCAGGCGGAGCGCGTCAGCGCGGCCCGGCGAAGGGTGCCGATCTTTCCGCGTCCATCGACATTACGCTGGAACAGGCTGCCGGAGCGGAGAAGGTCGAAGCGATTTTCCCGAACGGCAAGCATTTGAAAATCAAATTGCCGAAATTCGTTGAAGACGGTCAGACCATTCGCCTGAAAGGGCAGGGCGAGCCGTTGATGGGCGGAACGGCAGGCGATGCGCTGGTCACGATACACTTCAAGGTGCATCCACGGTTTCGCATGGAAGGGCGTGATGTCCATGTAGACCTTCCGGTCGAACTTGCCGACGCGGTTCTTGGCGGCAAGCAGGAAGTCGAAACGCTGGACGGACGGATCGCGGTGAAAATACCGGTGTGGTCGAGCTCTGATCGCGTGTTGCGCCTGAAGGAAAAAGGCCTTCCGCTGAAAGCCGGGGGACGTGGCGATCTCTACGTGCATGTGCGGATCATGCTGCCGGAAGGCGGCGACAAGGAACTGGAAGAATTCCTGCAAAAGCGCAAAGTCGCTTGAAGCTTCACTTCAATCGGTTAAAGCCGGGTGTTGTCTCTTTGCGGCAGTAAAGTGACAATGCCCGGCTTTTTCACTGCAATTGCTTGAAGCAGAGCCGAGCCTGTGCGATAGGGCAACAAGTTAATTGTTTTCAATGAGGACCCCTAATGACCGCACAGTCAGGTTTGTTGCAGGGCAAGCGTGGATTGATTCTGGGCGTCGCCAACAACCGCTCCATCGCATGGGGTATTGCCAAGGCCGCTCGCGATGCAGGCGCAGAGCTCGCATTCACCTATCAGGGCGATGCATTGAAGAAGCGTGTCGAGCCGCTGGCTGAAGAGCTTGGCGCGTTCGTTGCCGGACATTGCGATGTGGCGGACGCCGCCAGCATCGATGCTGTTTTTGAGACGCTTGAAAAAAAGTGGGGCAAGCTCGACTTCGTCGTGCACGCCATCGGCTTTTCCGACAAGGATGAGCTGACCGGCCGTTATGTCGATACGTCGGAAGCCAATTTCACCAACACGATGCTGATTTCGGTCTATTCGCTGACCGCGATTTCGCGTCGTGCGGAAAAGCTGATGGCTGATGGTGGCTCGATCCTGACGCTGACCTATTACGGCGCCGAAAAGGTCATGCCGAACTATAACGTCATGGGTGTTGCCAAGGCTGCTCTCGAAGCAAGCGTGAAGTATCTGGCCGTTGATCTCGGGCCGCAGAACATTCGCGTCAACGCGATTTCGGCTGGTCCGATCAAGACGCTGGCCGCTTCGGGCATCGGCGACTTCCGCTATATCCTCAAGTGGAACGAGTACAACGCGCCGTTGCGTCGTACCGTTACCATCGAGGAAGTGGGCGATGTCGGCCTTTATTTCCTTTCCGACCTGTCCCGTTCGGTGACGGGCGAAGTCCATCACGCGGATAGCGGCTATCATGTCATCGGCATGAAAGCGGTTGACGCTCCGGATATTTCGGTCGTGAAAGACTGAAGCAGCGAATACGAAATCCCGAAAAGTTGACCGGCTTTTCGGGATTTTTCTTTGTCTTTCCCACTGCGGGGAAATTATCCAGATTATTCATTGACGGCAGATAGAGGTAGGGCTGTGGCTCGGGAGATTATCTACTTTTCGCGTCATGGCGAGACAGACTGGAATGTTTCGCAGCGTATTCAGGGACAGCTCGATATCGATATCAACGATAATGGGCGTAGCCAGGCCGATCGCAACGGCGATATGCTGAAATCGCTGATCGGTGACGGTGCAGGCTTTGATTTCGTTGCAAGCCCCCTGCGACGCACGCGCGAGACGATGGAACGCATTCGTTTGCGCATGGGCCTTGATCCTTACGAATACCGCACCGATCCGCAATTGATGGAAGTCAATTTCGGCGACTGGCAGGGCTTCATGATGGAAGACATTGCCAGGGAGCGCGAAGACCTTCTGGAAGCGCGCGCCCGCGACAAGTGGAATTTCGTGCCGCCCGGCACAACCGCCGAAAGCTATATGGGCCTTTCGCGCCGCATCGGGCGCTGGGTGGAAGCTGTGGAATGGCCCACCGTCTGCGTGACGCATGGTGGCTGTATCCGCACGCTGTTTTACCTTTATGGCGATATGGACGGCCATGCCGCTGCCAATCTTTCCATCCCGCAGGATAAGATTCTGAAGTTTGCAAACGGCAAGCTGGAATGGGTTTGATCCCGCAAATCAGTCTATAGTGACCGCGAACAGAGTTTTGCCAGCGATGGAGGCGTTACATGCCCTTCGAACGTTTCGCGGTCATATCGGATATTCACGGTAACAGCGATGCGCTGGCTGCGGTGCTGGCCGATATAGATGCTTTGCAAATCGAGACGACCATCATCTCGGCGATCATCTGAGCGGTCCCTTAGCCGCGCGTGAGACAGCAGATATGCTGATGGCGCGAGAAATGATCTGCATTCGCGGCAATCATGATCGCTGACTTGTGGAAAAGTCGCTCGCGGAGATGGGCCCCTCGGATCGGGTCGCACGCGAACAGCTCGATGACCGGCAAATCGAATGGCTGCGCGCAATGCCTGCATCGCGCTCTCTGGCTGATGGACGCATATTCATCTGCCACGGAACCCCATCGAGCGATACCACCTACTGGATGGAGAAAGTTACCGCGAATGGCGATGTTGTTCTGCGGTCCCGGGACGAGATCGAGGCGGAGGCCGAAAATATAGCGGCGTCTCTCATCCTTTGCGGCCATACGCATACGCCGCGGGTTGTTCGTCTTGGGGACGGGCGAATGCTGGTCAATCCGGGAAGCGTGGGTTGTCCCGGTTACGACGACGATCACCCGGTTCCACATATTGTCCAGACTGGCAATCCCAATGCGTCCTATGCCGTCATCGGGCAGACCGGGTCTGGCTGGCAGATAACCCTGCGCAATGTTCCCTACGATACGGCACGGATGGTCCAGATGGCGGAGAACAACGGTCGTGCCGAATGGGCGCGTGTTGTCAGAAGCGGCTGGTTCCAGCCCAAATAAAAAGAGCGGCTTATGAGCCGCTCATTTTTCTATAGGGGACGGTTTCGGGCTTACGGAGCTTCCTGAATGTCGGTGATGAAGCGCGTGCTGTCGACCATATCGTAGATGATAAGGACCTTCATGCCCTTGTTGATCGCGCTGTAATCGAACTCGCCGGGCAGCTTGTATGTCTGGCCGTCATCCAGCGTTATGGTTTCGCTGTCCTTGTTGATGCCGGTGATCTTGCCTTCGGCATCGTCTGCCATCGCCACCGTCGAGAAGAGCGACGCCACGATGAGAATTAATCCGACCAGATAATGCATGACTTTCCGTTCCTTTGGTTGTGCCTCGGGTTGGGTTGTCGCCTGACCGATTCGACACGATTGTCGTGATTGCGATTTTTAGCGCGTCGCGCCGGATATCCCACAGTGTAGCGTGCGGAATGTGTCAAAAAAAATGCCGGATATCGATCTTCAGAAGGAAATTTTACGTCACGGGGGAGCTTGATTTGACCGGCGTCAAAAAGCTCAATAAAACCGGGCCGTAAAGTAGCTGCTCTCTCCTTGACCTGCTCCGGACAAGGACAATTTATTCAGGCGTCGCGCATGTCTCACAATAGTTTCGGTCATCTGTTCCGCGTAACCACCTGGGGCGAAAGCCACGGTCTGGCGCTCGGTTGCGTTGTTGACGGCTGCCCGCCCGGCATCACGTTCACGGAAGCCGAAATTCAGGCCTATCTCGACAAGCGCAAGCCCGGCCAGTCCAAATATACGACGCAGCGCCGCGAACCCGATCAGGTGCGTGTGCTTTCCGGTGTTCTTCTGGGTGACGACGGCGTGACCATGACAACGACCGGCACACCGATCTCGATGATGATCGAGAACACCGATCAGCGCTCGAAGGATTATGGCGAGATTGCCCGCCAGTATCGTCCGGGCCACGCCGATTACACTTATGACGTCAAATACGGCATTCGCGACTATCGTGGCGGCGGGCGTTCGTCGGCGCGCGAAACGGCGGCCCGTGTTGCCGCGGGTGCCATTGCACGCAAGATCGTGCCGGGGCTGGAAGTCAAGGGCGCGCTGGTTGCCATGGGTGTACACGGTATCGACCGCCGCCGCTGGAACTGGTCGGAAGTGGACAACAATCCTTTCTTTTCGCCGGATGCGGGTTCGGTCGAGCTGTTCGCGGATTATCTTGATAGCATTCGCAAGAGCGGATCGTCGGTTGGCGCGGTCATCGAGATCGTTGCCGAGGGCGTGCCTGCTGGTATCGGAGCGCCGATCTACGGCAAGCTCGATCAGGATATTGCAAGCCTGCTGATGTCGATCAACGCCGTGAAGGGCGTGGAAATTGGTAACGGTTTCGAGGCTGCCCGTCTTACCGGTGAAGAAAATGCCGACGAAATGCGCATGGGCAATGACGGCAAGCCGCTGTTCCTGTCCAATCATGCAGGCGGCATTCTCGGTGGCATTGCGACCGGTGCGCCGGTTGTGGCGCGCTTTGCGGTCAAGCCGACCTCGTCTATCCTGACCCCGCGCCGCTCCATCGACAAGGACGGCAAGGAAGTGGATGTGATGACCAAGGGTCGTCACGATCCATGTGTGGGTATTCGCGCCGTGCCGATTGGCGAGGCGATGGTGGCTTGCGCGATTGCCGATCATTATCTGCGCCACCGCGGCCAAACTGGCCGCGTCTGAACAATTTGGGGCCAAACTGGCCGCGTCTGACTAACTTGGGGCCAAATTGGCCTCGTCTGATTGAATTCGGCCATATTGGCCATATCTGACCGACGATAGGGCCCGTTGGTTGCCTGACACATAGAGGTCGAAATGAGCTATAACCAGAAGCAGGTCGTGGATGCGCTTCGCGCTTTCGAACGCGGCGAAATCGTTGTGGTCATGGATGATGACGGGCGCGAGAACGAAGGCGACCTGATTGTTGCCGCCGTGCATTGCACGCCGGAAAAGATGGCCTTCATCGTTCGCCACACGTCCGGTATCGTCTGCACTCCGATGACCCGCGACGAAGCCAAGCGCCTCAACCTCGCGCCGATGGTTGCCGAAAACGAATCCGCTCACACGACTGCGTTCACCGTGACGGTCGATTACCGCCATGGCACGACGACAGGCATTTCGGCAGAAGACCGCACGCTGACCGTGCGCAATCTGGCGAACCCGAATGCCGGTGCTTCGGATTTCGTGCGTCCCGGCCATATTTTCCCGCTGGTTGCCCGCGAAGGCGGCGTCTTGATGCGCTCCGGCCATACGGAAGCCGCTGTCGACCTCTGCAAGCTCGCAAACCTGCCGCCCATCGGCGTTATCTGCGAACTGGTCAATGATGACGGTTCCGTCATGCGTGGTCCGGACGTGAAGGCTTTTGCTGAAAAGCACACGCTGCATCGGGTTACGGTCGCCGACCTCATCGCTTATCGCCAGCGCAAGGAAACGCTGGTCAAGCGCGTTGGTGATGCGCCGGTCAAGACCTGTGCAGGTGCGGCCCATGCCTACACCTACGAACTGCCGTGGGAACCCATGCAGCACGTAGCCGTCGTATTCGGCGATATTCGTGACGGCGAGGAAGTGCCGGTCCGCCTGCATCGCGAAGATGTGCTGAACGATGTCTTTGGCAAAGGCGGCAGCAATCTCGATGCCATCATGGAAAAGATGGGCAAGGAAGGCCGCGGCGTACTGGTGTATCTGCGCGAAGGTTCAGTTGGCGTGCGTTCCGATCACCACGACACCCGCGCTCGCGATGCAATCCAGAGCGAGCATGAAAGCCATGCCGAAGCGGTTGCCCGCGAGGAGGAGTGGCGTCAGATCGGTCTCGGCGCGCAGATATTGAAGGATCTCGGCATTACGTCGATTGTGCTTTTGGCATCGCGTGAGCGTCACTATGTCGGCCTTGAAGGCTTCGGCATCCACATCGCACGCACGGAAATCATCTGACCTCCTTCAGACAGAGCTGGCGCATGGCCAACATGGTCATGTGCTGGCGAGATGCTATAGTGAAACTATGACGACACGGCTTTACTGGCATCCGATCTATCTCGAACATCTGACGCCGCCCGGCCATCCCGAGCGCCCGGATCGTATTCGGGCGTTGATGAGCGAACTGGAGGGGCCGGATTTCTATCGGCTCGACCGGATAGAGGCCCCGCGCGGCGATGAGGCGTCGGTACTGCTTGCGCATCCTGAAAAACATCTGGAAGCCATACGCGCCGGAATACCGGAGCCAGCTTCGGACGAGGAAGCGCCAGCGCCTGTGGTGAAGCTCGACGGCGACACCTATGTCAGCCCGAAAAGTCTGGATGCGGCGCTGACGGCAATTGGTGCAGCAACGGCGGCGGTTGATGATGTCTTTTCCGGTGCTGCAAACAACGTCTTCGTTGCAGCCCGCCCGCCTGGACATCATGCCGAGCGTTCCACCGCGATGGGTTTCTGCCTTTTCAACAATATTGCGATTGCTGCCCGTCATGCGCAGCAGCGTCACGGCGCGGAGCGTGTCGCTATCGTTGATTGGGATGTCCATCACGGCAACGGAACGCAGGATATTTTCAAGGACGACCCAAGCGTCCTGTTCTGTTCGACGCATCAGTTTCCCTTGTATCCCGGCACGGGTGCGAAGGATGAAACCGGCGTCGGCAACATCTTCAATGCACCGCTTTCCCCTGATACGGGAAGTCGCGAGTTCCGTGAGGCATTTAATAGTCGTGTATTGCCCGCTTTGGACAATTTCCGGCCAGATTTGATCCTTATTTCGGCGGGCTTCGATGCTCATTTTCGCGATCCGCTGGCCGAGCTCAATCTTGACGAAGCGGATTTTGACTGGGCGACAGGCAAACTCATGGAGCGGGCAGAAAGGTTCTGCGATCACCGGCTAGTGAGTGTGCTTGAAGGTGGATATGATCTAGAGGGCTTGTCGCAGTCCGCGTCTACGCATATTACGCGGCTGTTGAAAGGATGAATCATGGTAACCGAACCGTCCAACGCCGACATTGCAGTAATGAGCTTCGAGGATGCATTGAAGCAGCTTGAGAAGATCGTCGACGATCTGGAGCGGGGCGACGTACCGCTGGAAGAGTCCATTCGCATCTATGAACGTGGCGAAGCCCTCAAGAAGCATTGCGATACGCTTCTGAAGTCTGCCGAGGACAAGGTGGAGAAGATTCGCATTGGCCGCGATGGCCAGCCGGTTGGAACCGAACCGCTTGATCCGGAATAGACTGGTCTAATAATTCTGCTCAGAACAGGGTTCTGAGCTGGGCGACATAAGGCGCGAGAATCCCGCTCAGCATATAGGGGCCAAGGCCCCAGGCCAGCGTCCACCCCGTAGCGCCGACGATGTTGGCTGCCAGAAAATGCAGCGGGTTCATTTTCATGGAACCCGCGACGATACCGTTCAACTGGCGCAGCAACACGACAAAACGCGCAGTCGCCACGACGTAGATTCCCTTGCTATCGAAAAGCTTCTCGAATTGCTCCAACCGTTCCGGTGTCAGCTTAACGAGATGCCCATATCGCAGGATCAGGCGACGGCCACCGAAACGGCCGATCAGGTAGCCAGTGCAATCGCCGAGAACGGCGCCGATGAATACGGCAATCAGCACCGCTTCGATGTTGAGCGTTCCATGCAAGGCAAGCAGCGAACTTGCGATCAGGGCGCTTTCACCGGGCAAGGGTGCGCCGAAAGATTCAAAATATACGATCACGAAAAGCGCCAGCGCGCCATAAGCGGCAATATATGGTTCCAGAAAGCTCATTGATTGGCGGGTCTTTCAGGCGACAGAACTAAAAAGGCTCCGGACGAGCCGGAGCCTGAATTACATGATTCAGTTTCAGCCGATAGAGCGTTTGCCGGAAATTGCGTGGTATACCCACAGCACCACGATGGCACCGATGATGGAAACGATCAGGCTGTATATGTTGAGGCCGGTGACGCCCTGTGCGCCGAAGAAGGTGAAGATGACGCCGCCGATGATGGCGCCGACAATGCCGAGAGCAATATCCAGAAAAAGGCCCTGGCCACTTTTATTGACGATCTTGCTGCCGATGAAGCCGGCAATCAAGCCTAGTATTATCCAGCTTATAACAGACATCTAATATCTCCCGATGCGTAAATACACTTTTGCATCACGCACTTAGGAAATTTTCACACTGCTACAAAATTTGCAAGGTATAATGCTTGTCAAATTGGGAAACCCATTTAACTTTAACTTACCGAATGCACAGTTGGCATCGGATAACAGGGAGTATCGTGTGATGGGAAGTTATGACGACAACTCAGGCAATTCGCCCATTCCCGGCGGAAGCCTCGCGAAACCGGTTCTGATTGCGCTCGGCGCCCTGCTGATCGGCAAGATGCTGAAGGGCAATAGCGATGATACGGCGGCCACTCAGGCGCAGCCCGTGCCAGTGCCGGATCAGTCGCAAGCGGGTGGCGGCCTGCTCGGCGGTATCCTTGGTGGGCTTGGTGGTCTGCTCGGCGGCGCGGCTGCCGGAAGTGCCTCTGCAGCTCCGTCGGCTCCAGGTTCACTGGGCGGTGGTCTTGGCGGCCTCCTCGATCAGCTGAAACAGGCGGGCCTTGGCGACAAGGTTGATTCCTGGGTCGGCCAGGGAACCAATCACTCAATCGAGCCGGGCCAGCTTGGCGACGCAATCGGCCAGAAAACCTTGAGCGAAATTGCTCAGCATGCCGGTATCGACCAGCAGGAATTGCTGGATCAGCTATCGCAGGTTCTGCCCGGTCTCGTAGACAAGCTGACGACTAACGGTCAGGTGCCAGACGCCAGCTCGCTCTCGAAGCTGTTGCAGGGACGCTGACCAAATTTGCATCATGATCAAACCGCACCGCTCGTCGGTGCGGTTTTGTTTTGAGGGCACATTCGATAAAGTGAGATCGCCGCCTACATAAGCACCATAGATCAACTGCTGGAGTTGCGTTTCATGAGTTTCTTTCCGTGTCCTGATCCGGTTCTTGGTGACAAGACTTCGGTAGACAGCATCGAAACGCTGGTCATCCCACGCACAAGCGATATTGGCGGACTGGAAGTGCGGCGAGCCTTGCCGACGGTGCGCCGCCGTCTGGTTGGGCCGTTTATCTTTTTCGATCGCATGGGACCAGCTGTGCTGCGGGATGGAGATGCGCTGGACGTACGTCCGCACCCGCATATCGGACTTTCGACCGTGACCTATCTGTTTGACGGACATATCCGCCACAGAGACAGCCTTGGCACTGAAATGGTTATCCGTCCCGGTGACGTGAATCTGATGACCGCAGGCCGCGGCATTGTGCATTCCGAGCGGTCTCCGGAAGAGGAACGCAACGGACCATTATCAATTTCCGGTATCCAGACCTGGCTCGCACTCCCCGATGCGCTGGAAGAAATCAGCCCTGAGTTTTTTCACACCAATGCGCCGGATCTGCCGGTGATGGAGGACCGTGATTTCTCCGGTCGGCTGATCATGGGTTCCATGCTTGGTGTGAAGTCTCCCGTGATCCAGCACGCCGATACGCTTTATGCGGACATTCGCATAGAGCCGAATGGACGCTTTCCGATCCCGCCCGTGGCCGAAGAGCGCGCTATCTATACATTGCAGGGCAATGTCGGCATTGGCGGCGAAGTGTTTCCGCCGGACCGCTTGCTGGCGTTTCGTCCCGGCGACGATATTGTCGTGAAGGCCGGACCGGAAGGCGCGCATATTATGCTTTTTGGCGGTGCAACTCTTGGTTCGAAGCGCTATGTATGGTGGAACTTCGTTTCCTCTTCGCGGGAAAGGATAGAACAGGCCAAGGAAGAATGGCGCAGTGGCCGCTTCGATATCGTGCCCGGTGACGAGCAGGATTTCATACCTTTGCCTGAATGAGGTGAATTGGGTTGGGCCGTAGGACACGATGTCCCGCCCTGCTTGATCCTGTCGCGTTGCTGCTATACCGACAACAATATCGAACCAGAAACAGGTTGTTTTAATGTCCCGACCTTTGACCCCATTGCTTGACAAGGCACCGATCCCGGAAGCCCTGCGCGCATTGCCGGAATCCGATCTGCCTCAGCTTGCGCAGGAGTTGCGAGCGGAGTTGATCGACGTGGTTTCGACCACTGGCGGGCATCTGGGAGCGGGACTGGGTGTGGTGGAGCTGACAGTGGCATTGCACCATGTCTTCGACACACCGCATGATCGTATCATCTGGGACGTTGGCCATCAGGCCTATCCACACAAGATATTGACCGGACGTCGTGACCGTATCCGTACATTGCGCCAGACCGGCGGCCTTTCGGGTTTCACCAAGCGCAGCGAAAGTGAATATGATCCTTTCGGAGCCGCGCATTCGTCGACGTCGATTTCGGCGGGCTTAGGCATGGCGGTCGCGTCTGACCTTTCGGGCGAAAAACGTAATGTGATTGCAGTCATCGGCGATGGTTCTATGTCGGCAGGCATGGCTTATGAGGCGATGAACAATGCCGGGGCGCTTGATGCTCGCCTTGTCGTCATCCTGAACGACAATGACATGTCGATTGCGCCGCCGACTGGTGCCATGAGCGCCTATCTGGCGCGTCTCGTCTCCGGCAAGACCTATCGCAGCGTCCGAGAGGCCGCAAAGCAGGTCGCCAAGAAACTGCCGAAATTCCTGCAGGACAAGGCCCGCAAATCGGAAGAATATGCGCGTGCCTTCTTCACCGGCGGCACCCTGTTCGAGGAGCTGGGCTTCTACTATGTCGGTCCTATCGACGGCCATAATCTGGATCATCTGCTGCCGATCCTGAAAAACGTACGCGATACGCAGGAAGGCCCGGTGCTCATTCATGTGGTGACGCAGAAGGGCAAGGGTTATGCGCCTGCAGAAGCTGCGGCCGATAAATATCACGGCGTCAACAAATTCGACGTCATTACGGGCAAGCAGTCGAAGCCGCCTGCAAACGCACCGAGCTACACCAAGATTTTCGGCACGAGCCTGATCGAGGAAGCCCGTCACGACGACAGAATAGTGGCGATCACCGCCGCCATGCCATCGGGCACGGGACTTGATCTTTTTGGCGAAGTGTTTCCGCAGCGCACATTCGATGTCGGCATTGCCGAGCAACATGCGGTAACCTTCGCTGCTGGGCTGGCAAGCGAGGGCTATAAGCCGTTCTGCGCGATTTATTCCACTTTCCTGCAGCGTGGCTACGATCAGGTCGTGCATGACGTGTCGATCCAGAATCTGCCTGTGCGTTTCCCAATCGACCGTGCCGGACTGGTTGGCGCCGATGGTCCAACCCATGCAGGCTCCTTCGATACCGGCTTTCTTGCAGCTCTCCCTGGTTTCGTGGTGATGGCTGCCTCAGATGAGGCTGAGCTACGCCATATGGTGCGCACGGCTGCCGAGTATAACGAAGGTCCGATTTCTTTCCGCTATCCGCGTGGCGACGGTGTCGGTGTTGACCTGCCGGAACGCGGGCAATTGCTTGAAATCGGCAAGGGACGCATCGTGCGTGAGGGTACAAAGGTCGCGCTCCTGTCCTTCGGGACGCGCTTGCAGGAATGTCTTGCCGCCGCTGATGAGCTGGGTGCTGCCGGTCTTTCGACCACGGTTGCCGATGCGCGTTTTGCCAAGCCGCTCGATCAGGATCTGATCCGTCGTCTGGCACGCGAACATGAAGTACTGGTGATGGTGGAAGAAGGCGCTGTTGGCGGCTTTGCTTCCCATGTTCTGCAATTTCTTGCCACCGATGGCCTTCTTGATCGTGGCCTCAAGGTGCGGGCTTTGACATTGCCGGATAGCTATCAGGACCACGGCAAGCCGGACGCTATGTATGCCGAGGCCGGTCTTGACCGGGCAGGCATCGTGCATGCGGTGTTTGCAGCTCTTGGCCGCGAGGCGGTTGCAGCGCCATTCAGCGCCTGACCGATGGGCGGGGAAACGAGCGACAAGAACCTGCGGCTCGATCAGCTGCTGGTAGAGCATGGGCTGTTTGCAACGCGCTCGCGGGCGCGTGATGCGATCCAGCGCGGCACGGTCAAGGTTGACGGCAAGCCTGTCACCAAGCCGGGCCAGACGGTTCTGCGCACTGCAAAGATCGCCGTGGATGATCCGGCAAGCTCTTATGTCTCCCGCGCTGCCTTGAAGCTTATCGCGGCGCTCGACCATTTTGACCTTGATGTGAAAGGGCAAACGGCGCTCGACATCGGTGCCTCGACAGGCGGCTTCACGCAAGTTCTGCTGGAGCGGGGCGCGAACCATGTTCTTGCCATTGATGTCGGCCACGACCAGTTGCACGAGACCCTGCGCGCCGATCCTCGCGTCACCAACAAGGAAGGGCTCAACGCCCGCGCTTTGGAACTTACCCATATGGATGGACGCGAAATCGATTGCGTGGTTTCGGATGTGAGTTTCATTTCGCTGAAACTCGCCTTGCCTCCGGCATTGGCCTTTGCGCAAAAAGGTGCTATCTGCGCGCTTCTCGTAAAACCGCAATTTGAAGCGGGCCGCGAGGCTATCGGCAAGGGCGGCATTTTGCGCGACCCGAAAGATGGCGAACGCATAGCAGAAGAACTGAGATCATGGCTGGAGACGCAAGCTGGCTGGCGCGCGCTCGGTCTTTGTCCGTCGCCCATCGAAGGCGGCGATGGCAATCGTGAATATCTCCTGGCAGGAAAGAAAGATCGATGACAACGCAGACAATGGGGCAAATAACAATCCGCTCGATTGGTGCGGGCGGCGATGGCGTCGCTAACCTTCCCGATGGCCAGATTTATGTGCCTTTCACGCTGCCGGGCGAAGTGGCCAATGTTGCGCGCGACAAGAACCGCGCGTCGGTTATGGCGCTTCTCGAAACATCGCCTGAGCGTCAGGCGCCTGCCTGCCAGCATTTCGAGGATTGCGGCGGCTGCGCGCTGCAGCATTGGCAGGATGAGCCCTATCGTTTGTGGAAGCGCGAGCTGGTTGTCGCCGCGCTGAAGGGCAGGGGGATTGAGGCGGAGGTTGCGCCTCTGGTTGCTTGCCAGCCGCGAACACGCCGCCGCGCTGTTTTTGCGGCGCGTAAGACGGAGAAGGGCGTGTTGCTCGGCTTCAACCGTCACCTCAGCCATGAAATCATCGATATCGTCGAATGTGCGGTAACCGTTCCGGAAATCATTGCGCGGCTTGATGATCTGCGTGAAGTCGGAGCTTTGATTGCACCCGGTTCCAAACCGTTCAAGCTGGCAGCAACACAGACGGAGTCCGGCCTCGATCTCGCGGCAAGCGGTTGCGGCAAGCTGAGCGATGAGCAACGGCGCGCACTGACGGCGCTTGTTATGAAGAAGGGCTTTGCGCGCCTTTCACATGAAGGCGAAATCATTGTCGAGCCGAAGAAGCCGCTCATTCATTTCGGCAAGGTGCCGGTTCCGGTTCCGCCTGGCTGTTTCTTGCAGGCAACTGCCGATGCTGAAGAAGCGATGGTGCAGCTCGTGCTGGATCATGTCGGCAAGGCCAAGCGTGTCGCGGACCTGTTCTGCGGTGTCGGCACATTTGCGCTGCGGATTGCAGAAAAGAGCGCGGTTCATGCCGTTGAAAATGACGCGCTGGCCCTTGCAGCTCTTGATCGTGGCGTGCGCCATGTGCAGGGATTGAAACCTGTTTCAGTTGAACGTCGCGACCTGTTCCGCCGTCCGCTAATGCCGAAAGAATTACTGCCCTATAACGCCGCGGTTTTCGATCCTCCGCGTGCAGGTGCGGAAGAACAGGCGCTTGAACTGGCAAAGTCCAAGGTGGAGAAGGTTGTTGCGGTCTCGTGCAATCCGGTGACGCTTGCTCGCGACTTGGCCATTCTAGTAAAGGGCGGCTATCGCGTTACACGTGTCACGCCGATTGACCAGTTCCTCTGGTCGCCACATGTCGAAGCCGTGGCGACGCTGGTGAAGAGATAAAGTTGGATAAAAGCCGGGCTCAATCGCCCGGCTTTTTTATTTCTATCGGCAATGTCAGTTTGCCAGCCCGTCGAAATTCGTCAGAATAGTGGTCCAGCCCCTGATGTGGCCGTCTCGCGCTTCAGGGCTGCGGAATTTGACCTGTTTCAGCGTAATATCGGTGGTATTCGGGTCCACTTCCTTCAGGTCTATCGTCACCACGCTGTCGTCCAGCGAATGAGGCGAATTCCACGTAAATGCCAAGCGCGAATGCGGATCGATTTCGAGATAAGTGCCCGAATGCGGCACGTCGCGGTCGACCATATGCATGACGATGGAAAAGCGACCGCCTTTTACCGCATCCGTGCTGACATCGGACGGCCCGGTGCTGTCGCTTGATGCGCGCATGAATTTCGCCAGCGTCATTGGCGAGAGCCATGCGTTGAAAACCTTCTCCCGTGGAGCGGCGATTCTGCGATTGACTGTCAGTTCAAGCTCACTCATTTTCCTGTTCCTTCGAAACGAGTACATCCTCCAGCGCCGTTAGGCGCAGTTCCCAGACAGACTTCAGTTCCGCGAACCATGCTTCCACTTCCCGCACGGGCTCCAGCTCGGCGGCAATGAAATGCTCGCGTCCTAAAGTCTTGCGGGTGACCAGCCCTGCCTCCTCCAGCACCTTGATGTGTTTGGAGACAGAGTTGAGCGACATGTCGAAATGAGCGGCGAGTGCAGTCACTCTTGACGCACCCTCCTGAACGAGCAGCGTCAAGATGCGCCGTCGGGTAACGTCCCCTACAGCCTTGAGAATATGTGACAGAGCATCATCGTTCATTATTCACCCGTAAGGTTGAATATACTACATTCTCGAAAACAGTCAACCATATGGTTGAATATTTAAAATATTTGCCATAGCCCTTCGCAGGAAGCAAGCGAATGGCGTTGAAATTCAGGAAGAATAGGCCGTTTCTGTGAGGTGGTATGGAGCGGCTTTCTCAAGGAGTTGGGGAAAGAGCGGCATCCACCGCCGCTTCTGCATGTAGCTGCGTCGTATCGAATACTGGCACCGGACTATCCTGCTGGCTGATGAGCAACATGATTTCGGTGCAGCCGAGAATGATGGCTTCGGCCCCGCGCTCAACCAGACGATTAATGACAGCGCGGTATTTTTCGCGTGACGCCTTGCGCACTTCGCCTACCACCAGCTCCTGATAGATGATGTCATGCACGGTTTTGCGGTCGGCATCGTCGGGCGTCAGAACCTCTAGTCCGTGTTTGGCCACAAGGCGGCCTTTGTAGAAATCCTGCTCCATCGTGAAGGCGGTGCCTAACAACCCGACTTTGGACAAGCCTGCGGCCTTGATCTTTTCTGCCGTCGGGTCGGCAATATGCACAAGCGGGATCGACGTGGCGTTTTCGACGTCATCGGCCATTTTATGCATGGTGTTGGTGCAGATCAGGATAAAATCCGCGCCGCCCTTTTCAAGGTTCTGCGCGGCCTCGATCATGAGCCCGGTCAGCTCGTCCCATTTGCCTTCATGCTGAAGCTGCTCGATTTCACCAAAATCCATCGACCACATCAGGCTTTTGGCCGAATGCGTGCCGCCGCGCCGTGTGCGGATTTCCTGATTGATGATGCGGTAATATTCCTGCGAGCTTTCCCAGCTCATCCCGCCTATCAGCCCGATAGTCTTCATCAATCCCTCCCGGATAAAATTAAGGGCGGATCGCTCCGCCCCTATCATTAGGTCATTTATTTTGGGCGGACCCGCGATTACATCTTTTCGATGATCTTCTGGTCGCCTTCGTGCGCCTTACCATTGGCGGCGATAATGGCAGGAACGATGTCCTCCGCCTTGTCGATGACGAGCGGCTTTACCTGGTGTGCGGTGTGCAGGAAACCTTCTGCCGTCATATGCTCCAGAAGCGAGAGCATCGGCTGCCAGAAATTGTTGATGTTAGCGAACACCATCGGCTTGCGATGCTTGCCGAGCTGCGCCCAGGTCATCATTTCCACGATTTCCTCAACAGTGCCAATGCCACCAGGAAGGGTGACGAACGCATCCGACTTCTGGAACATGAGGTGCTTGCGCTCATGCATGTCGCCAACGACGATAAGTTCGGTGAGTTGTTCAGCCTTTTCGAGGCTCGCTTCCTTGTCGAGCAGGAAGGTCGGGATAATGCCGGTGACTTCGCCGCCAGCTTCCATCACGCCTTGCGCAACCGCGCCCATGATGCCGCGTGTGCCGCCGCCATAGACGAGGCGCAAACCGTGTTCGGCAATGGACCGGCCAAGCGTAACGCCGGCTTCACGATAGATGGGATTCAGGCCCGTAGACGAGCCGCAATAAACGCAGATGGATCGAATCTCAGACATGATTTTCTTGTGCGCTTTTGACCTTTCAGCGTCAAGCGCCTGCGATTTCATTTTGCAGTGAAGATTGCTGCCAGCGGGACGTATAGATCAGGTTCCGGGTGGACATTCACAGCGATTGTTATATCTCAATCGTTATGTACTCCAGATTGAGAAGTGGATTGGATATGAAGAACTGGGTTGTGTTTCTCGGGCTCACCTTTGCCGCATCATCTGCATCGGCTGGCGAAATCAACATCAAACTGCCCGATGATACCGAAGTAACGACCAACGCTGTTCTGTACAAATGCGGTGAGAAAGATGTCTCGGTAACCTATTACAATGCCGGTGATATTTCGCTTGCTGAACTGGAGCTCGAAGACGAAACCGTCGTCGCGTCCAACGTTATCTCAGGGTCTGGAGCCAAATATGCTGGTGGTGTCTATATCTGGTGGACCAAGGGCGAGACGGCCGATCTCTATAACCTTATGGACGATCCCGACCAATCAAAGCCGACAAACTGTGTAGAACAGTAATCCTGCTAATAAAAAGCCTCGTACCTTTTGCTGTTTCAGTGCAGATTTCTTGTGGGGGGAAGCCAAAAGCTATAAACCCGTCATTAAAGTCTCTGGCGTGGGTTTCGAAGCGAAATGCAAAAGAACAGTTTAGGATTGCTCGGTATCGGGCTCGTCGCAATTGTCGCCGGGCTCGGCCTTTATTGGAATGCAACGCGATCCCGCGTTGAGGCGCCGCAACCCAATGCAACTGCGCCAGTGTCGACCCCGGCGTCGAGCAATGCGCCAGCGCAGCCACAAGCAACGCCATCCGAGACGAAAGCGCCTGAGGCTACCAAACCTGTAGGTGACGTTTCAGCAAACGATGCGACGCCGCAAGGCGCGCAATCCGAAGAGCCTGCCAAGCAGGCAGATGCCGCTCCCGCAGAGCAGGCCAGCAAGACGCCGGTTTTCGATCTTCTTCGCGTTGAGCCTGACGGTTCGGTCGTGATCGCGGGTAAGGCGCTCCCCAATGCCGATGTCGAGGTTGTCGCGGGTGCAACCGTCGTGGGTAAAGCCAAGGCGGGACCCAATGGCGATTTCGCCATTGTTCTGGATGAACCTTTGAAGGCGGGTGATCATCAGCTCGTCTTGCGTGCTACTGGAGCGGACAACAATGTAGCCACCTCCGCGCAGACCGCCATCGTGTCGGTGCCTGAAACCAAGTCGGGGCAGGTGCTGGCACTGGTTGAGGAGCCGGGGCAGGCGAGCCGCCTGATCACCAAGCCGGAGACAGCTCCTGCACCACAGGAAAATACGGATGCTGCCCCCGAAGTGACAGCCAAGGCCGACAAGCCGGAAGCCAAACCTGCGCAGGACTTGCCGATTGCAATCGAAGCGGTGGAGATTGAAGGCCAGTCGGTTTTTGTTGCGGGTAAAGCCAAGGGCGGCAATCGTGTGATCGTCCACGCCAATGATACGTTGCTTGGTGCAAGCCTCATTTCGCCTGATGGCCGTTTCCTCGTGCAGAGCAAGCAGCCTCTCAGCGTCGGCGACTATATCATTCGCGCTGATCTGCTCGATAATGCCAATCAGGTTCTGGCGACAGCCCGCGTCCCGTTCCGTCGCGAAGCTGGCGAGAATATCTCGGCTGTTGCTTCCGATACGGACGGCCAGACGGCCGCTCCATCGGGCGCGAATGGCGGTGAAGCCGCTTCGTCGGCAGCCCCGCTGCAGAAAGTCGATGGCTCCGTCATCATTCGGCGCGGAGATAATCTCTGGACGATATCCAAGCGCGCTTATGGCAAGGGTACGCGATATACGACGATCTATCTCGCCAATCGCGACCAGATCCGGAATCCCGATCTCATCTGGCCGGGCCAGGTATTCAACATGCCGAAGGAGCCCTTGGGTGAGGGCGAGGTCAAGCGCCAGTTGGAAGATAGCGCTAACTGACGGGGAGTTGTCGACGCTGAAACGCCGCTCTCAACATAGGGAAGCGCGTTTCAGTAATATGCGCCAGTCACGATAGTGTGTTTCCGTTTTGGCGGTCTTTTCTGGAATGAACGTCTCCAAATCTTGTATTCCGGAGCATAATCGTATATCGACGATATACGATGAAGATAGTTCTGGATAAAAGCTCGACCGAAGCTGTCGCCGATCTGGCGCAGCTCGGTATTGACGATGAAGCGGCAGCGCGCATTTGCGCTGCGCTGGGCCATCCTGTCCGCATTCGAATTATCCGCCAGTTGATGATGGAGGACGCCTGCTGCTGTAAGGATATTGTCGGCAAGCTCGACCTTGCCCAATCGACGGTTTCCCAACACCTAAAGGTCCTCGTGCAGGCCGGTCTAATCGATTATCGGCCTGAGCGTCAGTCTTCGCGTTACAGCGTCAACTGGCAGCAACTAAACGCTGTCCGCACGCATTTTGCTTCCTTCAAGAGCAGATGCTGCGGCTAGAGCGCATCCCGAAAAGTGGGAACCAGTTTTCGGAACAAGATGCGCGTAAAGACAAAAGATGGAGAATCCCGAAAAGCCCGAAATGGCTTTCGGAAGAGAAGCATCGATACAAACAGAAAAAGCGATGACGGAGTTTCATCTCGCACGAAATCGCTTGAGCCCACCGACTCGAAAGAACGCACCATGAGTTCCCCCAAAACGGTTTCCGCCGACTCCGGCGAGACCTTCAAGACACTGCGAAATCTCTGGCCCTATATGTGGCCGTCCGACAGGCCCGACCTGCGTATGCGCGTCGTCTGGGCCACCTTCTATCTGGTGATTTCCAAGATCGTGCTCATCCTCGTGCCCTATTTCTTCAAATGGGTGACGAATGCCTTGACCGGTCAATTGAACCCGCCGGACTATATCCCGCTGTTTCTGGTCGGCGCGGTGATGCTTGTACTGGCTTATAATGGCGCCAAGATTTTGCAGGCTGGTCTCAATCAGCTTCGTGATGCCTTGTTTGCGAGCGTCGGCCAATATGCCGTGCGTCAACTCGCCTACAGAACCTTCGTGCACATGCACCAGCTTTCGCTCAGGTTCCATCTTGAACGGCGTACGGGCGGGCTTTCGCGGGTCATCGAACGCGGCACCAAGGGCATCGAAACGATTGTCCGTTTCACTATCCTCAACACGTTGCCCACCATTCTTGAATTTGCACTGACGGCGGTGATTTTCGCCGTCGCCTACGGCATTTCCTATCTGCTCGTGGTCGCTGCGACGGTCTGGCTCTACACCTGGTTTACGATCAGGGCGAGCGACTGGCGTATCAATATCCGCCGCGAAATGAACGACTCCGATACCGATGCCAACACCAAGGCAATCGACTCGCTGCTCAACTTCGAAACGGTCAAATATTTCGGCAACGAGAACATGGAAGCAAAGCGCTTCGATGCTTCGATGGCGCGCTATGAAAAGGCAGCGACCCAGACCTGGACGTCGCTTGGCTGGCTGAACTTCGGTCAGGCCGTCATCTTTGGCGTTGGCATGGCGGTGGTCATGGTCATGTCAGCGCTTGAAGTCCGGGCCGGAACGCAATCTATCGGCGATTTCGTTTTCATCAATGCTATGCTGATGCAGCTTTCTATTCCTCTCAATTTCATCGGTTTCATCTATCGCGAAATCCGTCAGGGTTTGACCGATATCGAGCAGATGTTCGATCTCCTCGATGTGAAGCAGGAAGTTGTCGATAAGCCCAATGCACCAGCATTGAAAATCGATCACGGTGCGATCCGTTTCGATGATGTGCATTTCGCCTATGATGCAAACCGCCCGATCCTCAAGGGCATCAGTTTTGAAGTTCCGGCAGGAAAGACAGTCGCGATAGTCGGACCGTCGGGCGCGGGTAAATCCACGATCTCGCGCCTCCTGTTCCGCTTCTATGATGTCCAGTCGGGTTCAGTTTCCATCGACGGGCAGGATGTCCGCGACGTTACGCAGGAAAGCCTGCGCAAGGTTATCGGCATGGTGCCGCAGGACACTGTACTGTTCAACGATACGATCGCTTACAACATTCGCTATGGCCGTCCTGATGCCACGGCTGAAGAGGTGGAAAAGGCGGCAGAACTGGCGCAGATTTCCGGCTTCATCAAGCATCTGCCGGAAGGCTATCAGGCCATGGTCGGCGAACGCGGCCTCAAGCTTTCGGGCGGTGAGAAGCAGCGTGTTGCGATTGCCCGCACGATCCTCAAAGCGCCGCCGATCCTGATACTCGATGAGGCGACCTCCGCGCTTGATACGGCAACGGAGCAGGAAATCCAGTCCGCGCTCGACATCGTCAGCCGTGGCCGCACCACGCTAGTAATCGCGCACCGTCTTTCGACCGTGATCGGTGCGGACGAGATCATTGTCCTCAAGGACGGTCTGATTGCCGAGCGCGGCACCCACCGCATGCTTCTCAAGCATAAGGGGCTTTACGCGTCCATGTGGGCTCGCCAGCGCGAGGCTGATGAGGCTGAAGAGCGTCTGCGTCAGGTCCGGGAAAGCGACGAATTGGGTGTCGTTGCCCGTGGCGTTCCGGCAGCGGAATAGCCATTTTATCGGCGGCTCGTTATATTAGGGCACGATCACGTGCCCTAACAGCCGTGAATAATTTGCGAAATGGATTTCGATTCTGAACAGGATGAGGTAAATAACGGCCAAACTCAAAGGAAGAGCGATGAGCCTTACTGACACCATCCGCAATACTTTCGTGCCGATCCATCGGGAAGGCTATCCGTTTATCGCGGGCTTTTTCGTGGTTTCGCTCATTCTGGGCTGGCTGTGGAACCCGCTGTTCTGGATCGGGATGGTGCTGACCGTCTGGTGCATCTATTTCTATCGCGATCCAGAGCGTGTAACGCCAATGGACGACGATCTGGTCATCAGCCCTGCTGACGGCAAGGTTTCCTTCGTCGGCCCGGCTGTGCCGCCGGCCGAGCTGGATCTGGGCGCCGAACCGCTCATGCGGGTTTCGGTTTTCATGAACGTGTTCTCGGTTCATATCAACCGCTCTCCGGTGCGTGGCAAGATTGAAAAGGTCGTGCATCGTCCGGGCAAGTTCCTCAATGCAGAACTCGACAAGGCCAGCACGGAAAACGAACGCAACAGCGTTCTGATTGAAAGCCCACACGGCAAGATCGGGGTTGTTCAGATTGCTGGTCTGGTTGCCCGTCGTATCGTCTGCTGGTCCAACGAGGATGATG
This sequence comes from Brucella tritici, assembly GCF_008932295.1. Lineage (GTDB taxonomy): Bacteria > Pseudomonadota > Alphaproteobacteria > Rhizobiales > Rhizobiaceae > Brucella > Brucella tritici. The sequence continues at coordinate 256,700 of NZ_WBWA01000002.1, forward strand.
ATCTGTCTGTGGGCGAGCGGTTTGGACTGATCCGTTTCGGATCGCGCGTCGATGTTTATCTTCCAGCCGATGCGACTGTTCGTGTTGCTATTGGCCAGACGGCAATTGCTGGTGAAACCGTGCTCGCCGATTATGGCAGCGTGCGCGGCGAGCCGGTGGTGCGGATCGGCTGAGCCGATGGAAACGCCCTTTCCGCCTTTTGAGCCCAATGGCCGCGTGGATTTATCGCGCGGCCCAAAGCTGTCGCAGATACCGCTGCGTATCGTCGTTCCCAACGTCATAACGGTTCTGGCCATCTGTGCCGGCCTGACCGGTATCCGTCTGGCTTTCGAGAACCGCTTCGAGCTTGCCGTCGTGATGGTGCTCGTGGCTGCCTTTCTGGATGGCATTGATGGGCGCGTCGCCCGCATGATGAAGGGATCGTCCAAGTTCGGCGCCCAGATGGATTCGCTTGCCGATATCGTCAATTTCGGTGTAGCGCCCGCCTTGGTGCTTTATGCCTTCATGCTTGATCAGGCACGCTCGTTCGGCTGGATCGCAGCACTTCTTTATGCCATTGCATGCTGCCTGCGGCTTGCGCGTTTCAATGTCATGCTCGAAGACCCGAACCGTCCGGCATGGCAAAGTAACTATTTCATTGGCGTGCCCGCACCGGCCGGTGCCATGCTCGTTCTGTTGCCGGTCTATCTTGGCTTTCTGGGTTTGACGCCAACGCGGGGACTCGCTTTTGGCGTGGCGATCTATACCGTGGCGATCGCGTTCCTGTTGGTAAGCCGTCTGCCAGTCTATAATGGCAAATCCGCCGGAAGCCTTGTCCGGCGCGATATCGTCATGCCGCTCATCCTGTTCGTGGTGGTTTACGTCGCCTTCCTGATGAGCTTCACCTGGCAGACCTTAAGCCTCACGGCGCTTGCCTATCTCGCATTTCTTCCGTTCAGCCTGGCTGCCTGGAACAAGCGCGAAGCTGCTGATCGAAAGGCCGAGGAAGAGGCCGTCACCGAAGAGGATAAGCCGTCAGAGGAAAACTGACGGCAATATCTGCTTGATGAAACTAACGCGCTCCTCGACCGATGATTTCGGCAGGAGCGCGATTTCATATCCAAGCCGTCTGTAGGTTTTATCCATCGCGTCGAAAGTGCGTGCGGCTTCCTCGAAATCCTGCTTCCGCTCGGCATCCTGACCGAAGATTTCTGCCCAAGGCGGGGCCAGAAAAACTGTTCTGTAGTACGGAAATTGCCGTGCGGCCTCTTCCATATGCTGGGGAACGGGCAGGTTGCACAGCATCAGATAGCCGATTACATCGGGCACGCCGCGGTCGAAGAAGACCGTCCCGCGCTGTTGTTTCGCCATCGTGTGCGAGCGCATTTCCCATGAAAGCATTTGCTCTGCAAAAAGCGCGCGATCACTCCAGGGCAGGGCCTTGCCGCCGATAGCGACCTGATCTTGAATAATGGCGCGTCCGGCTTCCACGGTGCGGGGAAAGCCCTGCCTTTCGAGTGCATCGATCAGTGTGCTTTTGCCTGATCCGGGCCCGCCCGTGATGATAATGAAACGCTGGTGATCTTCGGTCATAAGTCCTCCAATAGCAAAGTGAACGCGCGCCAAATTTGGCAGCACGTGACAAGGGGGTCTGAGAGGGGGAGAAATGCCCGCTGAAAAAAGAGCCAACAGATGGCTAAAGTGCATCCCGAAAAGTGCGAAGCGGTTTTCGGATAGGATACGCGTCAAAATAAAAAATTAGAACGCTGATCTGATTCAGTCAGATCGAAACGCGGTCCAAGCGGGAAACATTAATAAGTAAATACATAGAACCGGCCTTGCACATAGGCAAGGCCGGAGGGCCGAAATCAGCTCGGCAGATGATAGTCGAGGAAGCGGTCCTGACGCACGTCGAAAAGCTTGCCGCTAACTTCAAGGTTTGGATCGGCGAGCTTGACGATCTTTTCAGCGACTGACTGCGGTGTTGGCAGCGTTTCAGGATCTTCGCCCGGCATGGCCTGCGCGCGCATGGCGGTGCGGGTGGCGCCCGGATTGACAGAGTTGATCTTGAGCTTCATCTGCTTCGTTTCTTCAGCCCAGCTGCGTGCCATGACCTCGACAGCAGCTTTCGAGGCAGCATAGGGGCCCCAGAAAGCGCGGCAGGTATGCGCCACGCCGGAGGAAAGCAGAATGGCACGTCCCGCGTCGGAAGCGCGCAGCAGCGGATCAGTGGATCGAATGAGGCGCCAGACGCTGGTAACATTGACGTTCATGAGCTTCTCGAACGTCTTGGCCTCGACATGGCCAATCGGTGAAATCGTGCCAAGGACACCCGCATTCGCGACCATGATATCGAGCTTGCCCCAGCGCTCATGAATGGAGCCGCCGAGACGATCAATCGCTTCCATGTCGGTGATATCGAGAGGCACTAGCGTCGCATTGCCTCCCAGTTCGCGGATATCGTCGTCAAGTTCTTCAAGTCCGCCGACGGTGCGGGCAACCGCAATCACATGCGCGCCGCGCTTTGCCAGTTCAAGCGAAAGAAAGTAGCCAATACCGCGCGATGCGCCTGTTACCAGTGCGATGCGGCCCGTAAGGTCGATGCTCATCTAGTCCCCATATGATGCAAGAACATGAAACAGGCGGCCTATTGGGCCGCCTGCGTGAAGAATTGGGCGATCAACCGTTGCTTGCGAGCAGCGACAGCGTATGCACGTTGCTCTCGCCTTCCTGATCGAGGAGGCGGGTCGGATATTCGCCCGTGAAGTAGTGATCGGTGAAAGCTGGCGCCTTCGGATCACGCGGCTTCCCACCAACAGCCTTGTAGAGCCCGTCGATGGAAAGGAACGCTAGGGAATCCGCGCCGATGTAGCGGCACATGGATTCCAGGTCTTTGTGCTGGTTGGCCAGCAGCTTATCGGCATGGGGGGTGTCGATACCGTAGAAATCCGGGTGGTAGATCATTGGACTTGCCACGCGGATATGCACTTCCTTTGCGCCCGCGTCGCGGATCATCTGGACGATCTTGACGGACGTGGTGCCCCGTACGATGGAATCATCCACCAGCACGACCCGCTTGCCTTCGATCATGGCGCGATTGGCCGAATGCTTCAGCTTGACGCCAAGCGCGCGAATTTGTTGCGTCGGTTCGATGAAGGTGCGGCCCACATAATGGTTGCGGATGATGCCATATTCGAACGGAATGCCGCTTGCCTGCGCGAAGCCGAGAGCGGCAGGCGTGCCGCCATCTGGCACTGGCACGACAACATCAGCTTCGATGCCGGCTTCCTTGGCGAGTTCCATGCCCATATTCTTGCGCGCGACATAGACGCTGCGACCGCCGACGACGGAGTCGGGACGGGCGAAATAGACATATTCGAACAGGCAGAGCCGTTCCGGCTGCGGATTTTCAGCCTTGATGGATTCAGTGGTGATGGACCCGTCCTTCTGAATCTCGCAGATGACCACTTCGCCATTTTCGACGTCACGAACATATTTCGCGCCGATAATGTCGAGGGCACAGGTCTCCGAGCAGAAGATAGGCTTGCCGTCGAGCTCGCCCATGACGAGTGGGCGGATGCCGATAGGATCACGCGCGGCAATCAGTTTGGTTCGGGTCAGCGCCAGCATGGCATAGCCGCCTTCGACCTGCCGGATGGCATCGACGAAACGGTCAGAGGAAGATGAATGGCGCGAACGGGCAATCATATGCAGCACGACTTCCGTATCGGAGGTCGCCTGAAATATCGCGCCGGAAGCAATCAGCTGCTTGCGCAGCGTAATGCCGTTGGTGAAGTTGCCGTTATGGGCAATGGCGATGCCGCCGACTTCCAGTTCCGCGAACAATGGCTGCACGTTGCGCAGGATCGTCTCGCCGGTGGTGGAGTAGCGCACATGGCCGATGGCGCGGTCGCCGGGCAGACGATTCAGCGTCGCTGCATCGGTGAAATGATCGCCGACGAGACCCATATGGCGTTCGGAATGAAAACGGCGATTGTGATAAGAAACGATACCGGCGGCTTCCTGCCCACGATGCTGGAGGGCATGTAGGCCCAATGCGGTCAGCGCGGCTGCGTCTTCATGGCCAAGTATGCCAAATACGCCGCACTCTTCATGCAGGGTGTCTTCGTCCAGCATAAAGGAGGCATTTTCAGAAGAATGGCTGGTCATTGCCGCAAGGCCTTTCGATTGCAGAGGCAACTAAACCGCCTCTCTATCACAAGATGGCTTTTTGTTAAAAGCGAAGAGTTCACCGCTGCGTCGATATAGTCTCATGGACATTAGTATCACACGATGGTCGCGAATAATCTCGCAAATTCCCGCCTGAAATATGATCGCGGAACCGAAATGACAATGTGTGAGCGTCATTTTGGCCATTTCACATCGGTCGGCTTTGCCTCCGGAATTGAAAAAGCCGCCAGCGGGGCTGACGGCTTTTCGATACATCGGAACAGCTTATTGCTGTGCAGGCGTATCGTCCGGAACCGGCGCTTCTTCCTGCTCGCCAGAGGCCGGAGCATTGTGCTGTGGCTTGAACTTGTCGATCATCTGGTCGGGATTAGCCGGCAGAAGGTCGATCAGCTGCTGGCCGAACGAATCGAGCATTGGCTTCGATTTCGCGTTCGTCACCCAGGCTGGCTGGTTTGTCGGGACGAGCCAGTTGAAGAACAGCATGGCAACGACAACGAGAAGCACGCCGCGCACGCCGCCAAACAAAAAGCCGAGTGTACGGTCAAGCGCACCGATACGGCTATCGATGATGAAATCGGCGATCTTCATGGTGATCAGAGAAACGACGATCAGCACAACAAGGAAAACTGCGCCAGCGGCGGCAATCTTCGCGATGGTTTCGTTGTTGATATAGGGCTGCACGAAGGGCAGAACTGGCTGGTAGAAGAGATAGGCTGCAGCGGCTGCTGCCGCCCACGATACCAGCGACAGCACCTCGCGGGAAAAACCGCGCACCATCGCCAGAACGGCTGAAACCAGCGTTATCCCGAGTAGAATTCCATCAAGCATGGTTATCGGCATTCTGCCTGTCCTCAGTTATTATGCGCAATCACTTTAATACGCAGGGCAGTCAAAGATGCTGGAGCTTATCACCGGAAGGTTGACAGATTCTTCCAGTCATAAAACTCCAGATTTATTGCTTCTTTCCGGAGCCTGAAGCCGCGATACGGGCAACAAGGTCGGGCAGAGCCGAAGTTTCCATGAGGCGGAAGTTGCGATCTTTCCAAAGTTCGCCGCTGCCGCCGGGCACCTCTGCCTGCCGGAAACCGAGCTTCTCAGCTTCCTTGAGCCTCTGTACTGCATGCGTTACCGCGCGAACAGCACCGGAAAGGCTGATTTCGCCGAAATAAACACAATCTGGCGGAAGGGCAATACCGGCCATGGATGAAACCAGTGCAGCAGCCACAGCTATATCAGCGGCAGGCTCGCTGATACGATAGCCGCCCGCAACATTCAGATAGACGTCGTGCTGCCCAAAACGAACGCCGCAATGTGATTCGAGAACGGCGAGGATCATGGCAAGTCGTCCACCGTCCCAGCCGACGACCGCACGACGAGGGGTGCCGAGCGAGGAGGGGGCGACAAGCGCCTGTATTTCCACCAGCACCGGGCGCGTGCCTTCCATGCCAGCAAAGACTGCTGCACCTGGAGCCTTGGCGTTACGCTCGCCAAGGAAAAGCTCGGACGGATTGGAAACCTCGCGCAGTCCGCCATCGGACATCTCGAAGACGCCGATTTCGTCGGTCGGGCCAAAACGGTTCTTCACCGTGCGCAGGATACGATAGTGATGTCCGCCTTCACCCTCGAAGTAGAGGACACCATCGACCATGTGCTCGACCACACGGGGGCCTGCAATCTGGCCATCTTTGGTGACATGTCCCACCAGCACGACTGCGGAACCAGTCTGCTTGGCATAGCGGATCATGGCTTGCGCCGACGAACGCACCTGCGTGACCGTGCCAGGAGCAGAATCTGCCATATCGGTCCAGAGCGTCTGGATCGAATCGATGATGACGAGGTCGGGTCGCTTGTTATCGGAAATGGTAGCGATGATGTCTTCGACGTTGGTTTCGGCGGCAAGTTCCACCGCCGACGATGCCACGCCCAGACGCTGCGCACGCAGGCGAATCTGGGCAACCGCTTCTTCGCCCGAAACATAAACAATGCGATGGCCGCGATTGGAAAGGGCAGCTGCAGCCTGTGTCAAAAGTGTAGATTTTCCGATGCCGGGATCCCCGCCGATCAGAAGGGCTGAACCGCGCACAAAGCCGCCGCCGGTCACACGATCAAGTTCGCTGATACCGGAAATGATCCGCGGCGCATCTTCAATGTCGCCGGACAGGGAGGTGAGGGCTACAGCGCGACCTTTGCGCTTGGATAACATGGCGCCGGGGCCTGAACCGATCCCGCTATTGGTGCCTTCCTCGACGAGCGTGTTCCACTCGCCGCAGGAATCGCACTTGCCCGCCCAGCGCGTATGCACTGTGCCACAATTCTGGCAGATGAACTGAATGCGCGCCTTGGCCATCAGAGACGCGCCCTTTTCGAAGAGATATTATTCATACTGTTCGGGAAGATAGGAACCCTCGGCCAGATCTGCAAATCGCGTGAATTCGGACTGGAAGGCGAGCTTGACCGTTCCGGTCGGCCCGTGGCGCTGCTTGGCGATGATGACGTCAGCAGTGCCGCGCACTTTTTCAAAGTGCTGCTTCCATTCTTCATATTTCGGGTCGAATTCATCACGCGGTTCGAGGTTCTTGACGTAATATTCCTCGCGGAACACGAAAAGCACCACGTCGGCGTCCTGCTCGATGGAGCCCGATTCACGAAGGTCGGAGAGCTGTGGGCGCTTGTCGTCGCGGCTTTCCACCTGACGGGAGAGCTGTGAAAGCGCAATGATTGGAACATTCAGTTCCTTGCCAAGGGCCTTGAGGCCGGTGGTGATCTCGGTGATTTCCTGCACGCGGTTCTGTGCCGAGGCCTTCGACGAGCCGGTCATCAGCTGTACGTAGTCGATCACCAGAACGTCGAGGCCGCGCTGGCGCTTGAGGCGACGAGCGCGGGCGGCGAGCTGCGCAATCGAGATGCCACCGGTCTGGTCGATATAGAGCGGGATTTTCTGCATCACCTGCGAGCAGGCAACGAGCTTCTCGAAATCGGTCTCGGTGATGTCACCGCGACGGATCTTCGAGGAGGAAACTTCGGTCTGTTCGGAAATGATACGGGTTGCGAGCTGCTCCGCCGACATTTCGAGCGAGAAGAAGCCAACAACGCCGCCGTTGACGGCCTTCATCGAGCCATCGGCCTGTTGCTCGCCTTCATAAGAATTGGCGATATTGAACGCAATATTGGTTGCAAGCGAGGTCTTGCCCATACCCGGACGACCCGCAAGGATAATCAAGTCGGAAGGCTGCAAGCCACCCATCTTGCCATCGAGCGTATGGATGCCGGTGGAGACACCGGAAAGGTGGCCGTCACGCATGAAAGCGGCATTGGCCATGTCCACAGCCGTGGTGACGGCGTCCTTGAAGGGCAGGAAACCGCCGTCATAGCGACCTGTTTCCGCCAGTTCGAACAGGCGGCGCTCAGCGTCTTCGATCTGTTCCTGCGGCGCCATATCGACAGGTGCGTCATAGGCGACGTTCACCATGTCCTCGCCAATACCGATCAGCGCGCGGCGTGTCGCCAGATCGTAAATCGCGCGGCCATAATCCTCGGCATTGATGATGGTGACGGCTTCAGTTGCGAGACGGGTCACATACTGGAAGATCGTGAGATCGCCCACCTTGCCTTCGGTCGGCAGGAAGGTTTTCATCGTCACAGGATTTGCCATCTTGCCCACGCGAATGAGATCGGTCGTGATCTCATAGATGCGACGGTGCAGAGGCTCGAAGAAATGGGTTGGCTTGAGAAAGTCCGATACCCGGTAAAAGGCATCGTTATTGATCAGGATCGCGCCCAGCAGCGCCTGTTCCGCTTCAATATTGTGGGGGGCTTCCCGATAAAGCGCATCTTTCTGGTCCCGCGCATCGTCGAGTTTGCGTACCGCCGCTTCCGCCATGATTCTCAATCCTGTCCCTGATGCAACCAGCTAGCCCTCAAGCGATGCCAAACGCAACGCGACTTCGAGTGATTCCTGCTGGAAGAGACAAGCTATACCATGATTCACACTGATCCACAGTTCGGATCATGGTTTTGTCAGTCCGCTGTTGACGCGGACTGACATCTCGAATCGACGGGGTCGCTGTCAGGCGTTAATGCTTTTCTTGACGGCTCGGACCTCGCTATTGGCACCTTTCGGCGCGCTGTCGAGGCGCTTGAGACGCTTTTCCTCAGCCTCGATATAGTTGCGGGTCAGTGGAACGGATTCCTGCCTGTGGGCGATCTGAATGTGAAACACCATCATGTTCTGCCAGCGGAACGCGCTTTCCGATGCCGCCAGATAGAACTCCCACATGCGGCAGAAGCGCTCGTCATAAAGCGCCTTGGCCTTGTCGCGATTGGCCATGAACGCCTCCCGCCACGCCTTCAGCGTTTCCGCATAGTGCAGCCTGAGAATTTCTACGTCGGTGACATAGAGCCCGGCCTTTTCAATATGTGGCAGAACCTCTGAAAGTGCGGGAATATAGCCACCTGGGAAGATGTATTTGCGGATGAACGGATTGGTCGCTCCCGGACCATCTGCCCGTCCGATGGCATGCAGAAGGAAAACGCCGTCCGGCTTCATCAGGCGAGCGACGTGCTGGAAATATTCTGCGAAGTGGCCAACGCCTACATGTTCGAACATGCCAACCGACACCAGCCGGTCAAACTTGTCATCGATGTTGCGATAGTCGGTCAATTCGAACTTCGCACGGTCGGCCAGCCCCTCATCCAGAGCGCGCTGGTTGGCAATGGCGTGTTGTTCTTCGGACAAGGTCACGCCGGTGACGTTGGCCTTGAGATGGCGGGCGAGATATAGCCCCATGCCGCCCCAGCCACAGCCGATATCGAGCACCTTGTCGCCTTCCTTCACCAGCATCTTTGCGGCGATATGGCGCTTTTTGGCAAGCTGCGCCTCGGCCAGCGTGGCATTTGGCGGATCGAAATAGGCACAGGAATACTGCTTGTCGGGATCGAGAAACAGGTCGTAAAGCTCGCCCGAAAGATCATAGTGACTTTTGATGTTGTTTGACGAACGCGAAATCGTGTTCATCTGCTGGAAGCGGCGGAAAAAAATACGCAGTTTCGCCAGAGCCTTCATCCACGGCTCTGTGGCGGCTGTCGGCCCGGTATTTTCGAACACGATCCTGAGCAGCGCGTAAATATCGCCTTCCAGAAAGTCGATCTCACCGTCCATGAAGCATTCGGCGAGTTTCAGTTCCGGGTCGAGTGCTACGGCGCGCTCGGCATGCTTTGTCTTGAAGTGTATATGAACAGGCGCGCCCGTCTTGTCGCCATACTGCGAACGCGCACCACTAGAATCGGTAACCCTTAGGTCACCGGCTTTAATCATATGCGAAAGAACAGTACGCATCATTCCATACATCGGCCCCATCTCCTCTTGGGGATCGAAGCAGGCGCACGTCCATGCGTTTGCATGGCAGGCGGCGGTGCATAAGTATCAGAGCCGCACTGTCATCAGATTTTCAGGCAATATCCCTTTTGGCCAATCGGCCTCGGGAGTAATGCCCAAGCAACGCAGACGTTTCCGTCAGCACCCTCTCCAATCCAATACTAATATGCAGAATAGGGAGTTTTACCGATCTGAAAAGAGAAAATGCCCGGCGGAGGCCGCCGGGCACGATCATATAAAGTTTACTACGATGGGAATGCATGCCATCTGGCTGGCCATTCCCACGGATAATAGGTGGCTAAATTAAGCCTGATCTTCAGCTTCGTCTTCTTCGTCGAAAACTTCTTCCGACAGAGGCTGTTCTTCAATGCCGTAGATGGCTTCGATCGAGGTCAGGTCTTCACCCTTTGCCTGACGTTCGGCTTCTTCGGTCGAACGTGCGATGTTGACCGTAACCTGAACCTGAACTTCCGGATGCAGCGAAATCGAAACTTCGTGTAGGCCGATCGTCTTGATCGGATGGTTCAGTTCAACCTGGTTGCGGTGCAGGGTGAAGCCGTTAGCCGAGATGATGTCGGCGATGTCACGGGTCGAAACAGAACCGTAGAGCTGGCCGGTTTCACCAGCCGAACGCACAACGATGAAGCTTTCGCCATTGAGCTTTTCAGCAACGGCGCTGGCTTCGTTCTTGCGTTCCAGGTTCTGGGCTTCGAGCTGAGCGCGCTGGCCTTCGAACTTCTTCTTGTTGGCTTCGTTGGCACGAAGAGCCTTGCCCTGCGGGAGCAGGAAGTTACGGGCATAGCCGTCCTTGACCTTGACGGTTTCGCCCATCTGGCCGAGGCGGCCGATACGTTCCAGAAGAATAACGTCCATTGGAGTTTCCTTTCGAGTTTCTGATTCGGTTACTGATTGTCAGCGCCCGGCATTTTCGAGACTGGCGCGCCGCGCGAAGTGTCGAAAAGTCCGAGAACCATGAAGATGAAAAGCAGGAATGCGAAGAGTATGATCGCAAAATAGGCTAGCCACAGCGCCACCGGGCGCCACACCTTGCCGCGTGTGCGAAAATGCATGATGGCAAGGCCTGACATCATAAAACCAGCGCTGAGCGCGCCAGCAACGACGGTTGCGATCAATCCGGCGCCGCCGGGAAGGAATGCAACCGCAAGAGCGACAGCGAAGACGAGCAGGGCCGGGCGCGGCATGCGCAGCGTTGCGGGCCAGTCGTCACGCGGACGGCGCAGGCGACCCGACATGGAGATCAGGCGCTGTGCCAGATAAAGATTGCCAACGAGAATCGCGAGGCAGGTTGCCGGCTGGACTGCAGGCAGGGCGACCATCAGCAGCGACGTTACATTGTTGCGAATATCATCGCTGGCGGTGAACTGCGGATCGGCTTCAGCAACCCGGTCGATAAGCGTATTTGCGAGTTCGCGCGCCATGTCCGGACCAAAGCCCAGAATCGCACCGATGACGATGAAGCTGAGCGCCACCATCATGGCAAGCCGGAACACGATATCCGACAGCGGATACCAGACGAGAATATCCTTCGGTCCGCCGAGTTCTTCGGCTGGCCGCGCGAGGCCGGACAGATAGGCACCGGTCGCTGCGGGAATGAAGCTCGTCAATGCCATCAGGAGTGCTGCAAGCGGGACGGCGACAACGCCGACGGCAACCGTGGCTGTGGCGGCGGCAACGATACCGGCGCTCGAACCCCAGCCAAGGGCAACAACAAAGATAGGCAGTGGTGTCAGGAAGTAGAGAACCATGGCCATAGCCGCCATCGCACCACCCTGGGCGATGACGCCGGACGACATCAAGGCCGAGGCAAGCCCCGCCAATATGCCGATACCGATAATGGTTCCATTGAATTTCATCAGTTTCGCTGTCCTGCTCCGGTCTTGCCGGTTCGTGCAGTTAGAGGCGGCTGCCCCAACTTGGGTTTTTATTACGCTCCGTTGCGCCCATCGCAATGGAGGAAAGGGCACGGGAGGCGATCTCTGAGAGAGCGCCTCCCGAAATCTATTTCTTACTTCACAACGTAAGGCAGCAGGCCGAGGAAACGAGCGCGCTTGATCGCCTTGGCGAGTTCACGCTGCTTCTTCTGGCTGACAGCCGTAATACGGGAAGGAACGATCTTGCCGCGTTCGGAAATGTAACGCTGCAGAAGCTTGATGTCCTTGTAGTCGATCTTCGGTGCGTTTGCGCCGGAGAACGGGCACGTCTTGCGACGGCGATGGAAAGGACGACGGGTCGGGATCTGATTGATATCAACCATGATTATGCTCCTTCACCAGCTTCGTTGTCGCGCGGGCGACGTGGGCCGCGATCACCACGATCACCACGGTCGAAACCGCCTTCACGACGGCGCGGACGATCATCACCATCGCGTTCGCGACGGTCGTCACGGCGGGTGAGCATGGCCGACTGGCCTTCTTCGTGTTCTTCAACGCGAACGGTGAGGAAACGAAGAACGTCTTCGTTGATGCGCATCTGGCGTTCCATTTCGGCAACGGCCGCAGCCGGAGCGTCAATGTTTACGAGCGTGTAATACGCCTTGCGATTCTTCTTGATACGGTAGGTGAGGGGACGCAGACCCCAGCTTTCGACCTTACCGACCTTGCCGCCATTAGCTTCGAGGACACCCTTGTACTGTTCGACGAGAGCGTCGACCTGCTGCTGGGAAATGTCCTGGCGGGCAAGAAGCACATGTTCATAAAGAGCCATTGGCTTTGCCTTTCTTCGTTATATCACGCCGACACCAGCGGCTAAGCCCCTGCGACTTCTCTTTTGCCGGAAAACCGGTGAAGAAAGGACGCGTACTTGAGACGGTCGAGAGCGGAGACACGGGAGGCAGAAGCGCTTATGACTTCCAACGTAGTTCTAACTAAATCATTAGTTAGGGACACGGCCCTCCGTTCAGCCCCCAGCTGGTGCCGAGCAATGAACGGGCGGCTATTACGTGTTTTTCCCCTTGTTTGCAAGCGCGATATCCCCGAAAAACCGACAAATGCTTGACTTTTCGCCCAAGGCTAAGGCACATCGCGCCAAATTGTGCATTAATTGCAGGGCATGTCGGCGAAAACGGATATCGGTTTCGACATTATCATATGCTTAAAACCAGAATGAGGCATCAATGGCGGTAGCATTTACTTTCCCCGGACAAGGCAGCCAGGCTGTGGGCATGGGCAAGGCTCTGGCCGAGCAGTTCGCTGAAGCGCGCGCCGTTTTCGATGAAGTGGACGCGGCATTGGGCGAAAAGCTTTCCGCTACCATGTTTGAAGGACCGGAAGACGTATTGACGCTGACCGCGAATGCCCAGCCTGCGCTGATGGCCGTTTCGATGGCTGTGCTGCGCGTCATGGAAGCGCGTGGCTTCTCGCTGAAGGAAAAGGTTTCCTACGTGGCCGGTCATTCGCTGGGCGAATATTCGGCGCTTTGTGCTGCCGGCACGTTCTCGCTTGCCGATACGGCGCGTCTCCTGCGCATTCGCGGCAATGCGATGCAGAAGGCTGTTCCGGTTGGCGAAGGCGCGATGGCTGCCATCATTGGTCTGGAGCATGGCGACGTTGAAGCGATCTGCACGGAAGCCAAGGCTTCCGGTTCTGTTCAGATCGCCAATGACAATGGCGGCGGCCAGCTGGTGATTTCCGGTTCCAAGGCTGCGGTCGAGCTGGCGGCTTCGCTTGCTTCGGAAAAGGGCGCAAAGCGCGCCATCATGCTGCCGGTGTCCGCACCCTTCCATTCGACCCTGATGGCTCCTGCCGCCGAAGCGATGCGTGAAGCGCTTGCGTCAGTTGAAAAGCACAATCCGGTTGTGCCGCTCATCGCCAATGTGCGCGCAGCGCCGGTGACGGACGCCAGCGAAATTGCCGATCTGCTGGTTGAGCAGGTGACGGGTCAGGTGCGCTGGCGCGAGACCGTGGAATGGTTTGCCGCCAATGGCGTGACTTCGCTTTATGAAGTAGGTTCGGGCAAGGTTCTGACCGGTCTGGCGCGTCGCATCTCCAAGGATGTGTCCGGCGCCGCCGTTGGTTCGGCTGAAGAAATCGAAGCAGCGCTTGCTGCTCTCAACGCTTAAAAGGGATTTCGCATGTTTGATCTGACTGGCCGCAAGGCTCTGGTAACCGGCGCAACCGGCGGTCTTGGCGAAGCGATTGCCCGCGCTCTTCATGCGCAGGGCGCAATCGTCGGCCTGCACGGCACGCGCGAAGAAAAGCTGAAAGAGCTTGCCGCTGAACTTGGCGACCGCACCTTCATCTTCCCGGCCAATCTTTCTGACCGCGAAGCCGTAAAGGCCCTGGGCCAGAAGGCGGAGGAGGAAATGGGCGGTGTCGACATTCTGGTCAACAATGCTGGCATCACACGCGATGGCCTGTTTGTGCGCATGAGCGACGAAGACTGGGATGCGGTTCTCAATGTTAATCTTACGTCCGTTTTCAATCTGACGCGTGAATTGACCCATCCGATGATGCGCCGCCGCAATGGCCGCATCATCAACATTACGTCGATTGTTGGTGTGACCGGCAATCCGGGTCAGGCGAATTATTGCGCATCGAAGGCGGGTCTTATCGGCTTCTCCAAGTCGCTGGCGCAGGAAATCGCAAGCCGCAATGTGACGGTTAACTGCATCGCTCCGGGCTTCATCGAATCGGCCATGACCGACAAGCTGAACGAAAAGCAGAAGGAAGCGATCATGGCCAATATTCCCATGAAGCGCATGGGCGTGGGCGCCGATATCGCTGCTGCTGTGGTCTATCTGGCCAGCGATCAGGCCGGTTACGTGACGGGCCAGACGCTGCATATCAATGGCGGCATGGCCATGATCTAAGCGTCTGATCCAAAAGTCGCCATGCCGGTCTGCAAATGGCAATTTCTGTGCTTACCTAGGCTCACGTACCCAAATGTACGCTGCGCTCCGGTTCTCGAAATCACCATTTTCGCCTCGGCCTGCCGCTTTTTGATTCAGACACAAACACCTGGCGACCCCTGTTTTATGGTATAAAATGCCTTAATACCGGGGGCGTGACAGGAAAAGGCGCTTTGCCTCGCCCAAGAAGCATGGTAATGCGCCCATCGAGAGTTGCGGTGTTTCTAATGGAAATGCCGCGATCCTGTTCCGAAAGGAATATCCACAGGATGACTGTCCGGGCGGCTTCGCTCGAAACTTGGCAGACATCTTATAACTTGATTACAATCCTGCATGCCGCTAACCAAGGCAGAGCAACAAACACACAGGTCGAGGTTCCGACATGAGCGATACCGCAGAGCGCGTCAAGAAAATCGTTGTTGAACATCTGGGCGTAGATGCCGACAAGGTCACGGAAGGCGCAAGCTTCATCGATGACCTCGGCGCAGACAGCCTCGACACGGTCGAGCTGGTCATGGCTTTCGAAGAAGAATTCGGCGTTGAAATTCCTGACGACGCTGCCGAAACGATCCTTACGGTCGGCGACGCTGTGAAGTTCATCGACAAGGCTTCCGCCTAATCTGAACTTGGGCATTGGGCTGGGGTTCTTGCGAATCCCGGCCCTGCTTATTTTTGTCGTTTCATTCGTCTTCACGATCGGAACGCACATGCAAGAAGGCCGTTCATCGGCCTGTTTGTGAATCTGCCGGAACGCTGATCGGAGATCGTGTTCGACATGGCAGGCTCCGGTTTCAACAATTGGAGCACCATCCCTTCCAGTCAGGCCCGGACATATGTTCTGCCGGTTAAAGCCTGCGGGGCGGTGTTTGTGACATAACAAAGTTTTAAGGGGTGGATATGAGGCGTGTCGTCATCACCGGTCTTGGTCTGGTGTCGCCGCTTGCCAGCGGTGTCGAAGAGACCTGGAAGCGTCTTATTGCCGGTGAAAGCGGTGCTCGCCGCATCACGGAATTTGAAGTTGACGATCTGGCCTGCCAGATTGCCTGCCGTATTCCGGTTGGCGACGGCACCAATGGCACCTTCAACGCCGACCTCCATATGGAGCCCAAGGAACAGCGCAAGGTTGATCCCTTCATCGTCTATGCTGTCGGGGCTGCCGATCAGGCGCTGGACGATGCCGACTGGCATCCTGAAAGCGACGAGGATCAGGTCCGCACCGGTGTTCTCATCGGTTCCGGCATTGGCGGTATCGAAGGTATCGTCGAGGCAGGCTACACACTGCGCGACAAGGGTCCACGCCGTATTTCGCCGTTCTTTATTCCTGGCCGCCTGATCAATCTGGCTTCCGGCCACGTTTCCATCAAGCACGGGCTTCGCGGTCCAAACCACTCGGTCGTGACGGCTTGCGCGACTGGCACGCACGCTATCGGCGACGCTGCCCGTCTGATCGCTTTCGGCGATGCAGATGTCATGGTTGCCGGTGGAACGGAATCGCCGGTCAGCCGCATTTCGCTGGCAGGCTTTGCTGCCTGCAAGGCACTGTCCACCAAGCGTAACGACGACCCGACCGCAGCTTCCCGTCCTTATGACGAAGACCGTGACGGCTTCGTGATGGGCGAAGGCGCTGGCGTTGTGGTTCTCGAAGAGCTGGAACATGCACTGGCGCGCGGCGCGAAAATCTATGCGGAAGTCATCGGCTACGGTCTTTCGGGCGATGCCTATCACATCACTGCTCCGACCGAGAGCGGCGAGGGTGCCGAGCGTTGTATGGTCGCTGCCCTGAAGCGCGCTGAAATCACGCCGGACCAGATCGACTACATCAACGCCCATGGCACGTCGACCATGGCTGACACCATCGAACTCGGCGCTGTCGAGCGCGTGGTCGGCGATGCTGCATCGAAGATTTCGATGTCCTCGACTAAGTCGGCTATCGGCCATCTGCTGGGTGCGGCTGGTGCAGCCGAGGCGATTTTCTCGACGCTTGCCATCCGCGACAATATCGCGCCGGCAACGCTCAATCTCGACAATCCGGCTGTCTCGACGAAGATTGATCTGGTTCCGCACAAGGCGCGCGAACGCAAGATCGATGTGGCTCTGTCGAACTCTTTCGGGTTTGGCGGAACCAACGCTTCGCTGGTCCTGCGCCGATACTCCTGATCGGTGTCGCTGACGATAGAATATCGAATAAAAAAACGCGGGGATTTCTCCGCGTTTTTGCCAAAATATAACCCGATGCGATGTTTAAAATCGCGAACAGCGGTTAGTGTGGTCACGACTCCGAAGAGTTTTATCCGCTCTGACGAAAAATAAGTGCAAAAAGCCGTTATGGGCGGGCATTCGGCACAATGTGTCGAGAGGTTCGCCAAAATAGATAGACAGAGTCTTTTTCCTGGTTTGGTTTGAATCATCGAAATACTCTGGACCGAGGTGATTGAGTGAATTCAGAGGCGCCATCCGGAACTCCCCCTGCAGACGAGCAGCCCAAGGGCGCGACGCAGGAAACGAATGCGACGTCAAAGCCGTTCGTGCCGAAATCCGCGTCTGAAGCTCTGCGTCCCGAGCCGGGAACACCGCCGCCGCGCAAGCGTTCGCGCCATGCGCGCAGCCAGATCGTCGTCTTCATGAATTTCATGCTGTCGCTCGTCGTGCTTGTTCTGCTCGGCGCGTCAGCCCTGTTTTATTTCGGCAAGATGCAGTTTGACGGGCAAGGTCCGCTCACGGCTGAAACGACGTTTCTCGTCAAGCGCGGCGCTGGTATTGCCGAAGTTTCTAATAGTCTGGAAAACCGCGAAATCGTCAGTGATGCGCGTATTTTCCGCTACGGTATGCGGACGCTCGGTCATGAAAATGATCTGAAGGCCGGCGAATACGCCATTCCGGCGGGTGCTTCGATGCGCGATGTGATGAATATCCTCATCAGTGGCAAATCCATCATGTATCCGCTGACCATTCCGGAAGGCTTGACGGTCAAGCAAATTTTCGACCGTATCTCGGCTGATCCGACGCTGGTTGGCGACATGCCCAAGGACATGCCGCCGGAAGGCTCGCTCTTCACCGATACGCTGAATTTCACGCGCGGCACGACGCGTTCGGAAATCATCGATCGTATGGTTGCGTCCCAGAAGAAGCTCGTGGATGAGGCCTGGGCAAAGCGTAACCCCGACCTGCCGGTCAAGGACAAGAACGAATTCGTGACGCTGGCTTCGATCGTGGAAAAGGAAACCGGCATCGCGTCGGAACGTCCGCATGTTGCCTCGGTCTTCGTCAATCGTTTGAAGAAGGGCATGCGCATCCAGTCCGATCCGACCATTATTTATGGCCTGTTCGGCGGGGCTGGCAAACCTTCTGACCGACCGATCTTCAAGTCGGACATCGAAAAGCCAACCCCTTACAATACCTATGTGATCAACGGCCTTCCGCCGACGCCGATTGCCAATCCTGGCAAGGCTGCGCTGGAAGCCGTCGCTAATCCTCTGGATACGGAAGACCTCTACTTCGTAGCCGATGGCACCGGTGGTCACGTGTTCTCGAAGACGCTGCAGGAGCATAACGCCAATGTCCGCAAGTGGCGCTCTGTGGAACAACAGAACAATAGCGGCAGCAATACAGACCAGGGTTCGGGCCAGAATGCAGGCCAATAGCGCTTCGCTATGACCTTGGTTGATGTGAGAATGTGTAACCGAAGCCGGTGTTTGCCACCGGCTTCGGCTTGATTTTTAGAGTAAGTCCGCACTGTCGCGGGCGTGAGTTGAGGGGATGGAACGCATGGCGCTCCAAAGCATGACAGGATTTGCACGCCATGCCGTGCAACATGCCATGGAAGGCGGAGAGGCGCGCATCGTCTGGGAAGTGCGTTCCGTCAATGGCAAGGGGCTCGACCTTCGGCTGCGTCTGCCGCAAGGACTGGAAGCTGCCGAACATCCGGTACGCTCCATGCTGGCGCGTCATTTCTCGCGCGGTAATTTTCAGGCCAGTCTCAGTGTGGAACGCAGTGAGACGCAGGCCGGTTTCAGTATCAATCAGACCATGCTCGCGGAGGTCCTGAGGCTCGGTGCGGATTTGCAGGCGAAGCACGGACTGGCCCCCGCCAGCGTAGACGGCATTCTTTCATTGCGTGGTATCATCGATCAGGCGCAGATGGCTGATGACGAAGACGAACGCGGTGAACTGGAAGCTGCCATCGTTTCCGGCTTTGAGGGGACACTCAAGGCAATTGCCGATGCGCGCATGCAGGAGGGAAAAGCTCTCTTCACCATTCTTTCCGCTCATGTTGACAGTATAGAGTGCCTGACCGCGAATGCACGTCGCGACCCATCACGCGGCACGGACGCGATCAAAACCCGCCTCGCCGGACAGGTGGCGCTGCTGCTGGATGCCGCCCGCGAACTTGATGAAGCGCGACTCTATCAGGAAGCGGCGTTTCTTGCGACCAAGGCCGACATTCAGGAAGAGCTTGACCGGCTGGAGACCCATGTGGCATCCGCCCGCAAGCTTCTGGAGGACGGTGGTCCCGTCGGGCGCAAGCTCGATTTTCTTTCACAGGAATTTAATCGTGAAGCTAATACACTGTGTTCTAAATCGAATGCAGCGTCGATCACAGCCATCGGTCTGGAACTGAAGGCAGTCGTGGATCAGTTTCGCGAACAAGTACAAAATCTGGAGTAACAGGTATCATGGCCATCTCTTCGGTTGAAAATGGCGTCGCACGTAGAGGCTTAATGGTGGTGATCTCGTCGCCATCCGGCGCCGGTAAGTCCACCATTGCCCGGCTGTTGCTGGAAGATAAGAAGATGAACCTCTCGCTGTCGATCAGTGTGACGACGCGTCAGCGCCGCCCGAGCGAGATCGAAGGCGTCCATTATCATTTCAAGACGATCCGTGAATTTGAACGCCTGCGTGACAATGACGAGCTGATTGAATGGGCTGAGGTCCACGGCAATTTTTATGGCACACTGCGCGAAACGGCTGAAATCGCGCTGGCTGACGGTCAGGACATGCTCTTTGACATAGACTGGCAGGGCGCAGACCAATTGCAAGCGAAGATGCCAGCTGATGTGGTTTCGATTTTTATCCTGCCACCAACGATGCGCGAACTGCAACTGCGCCTGAACCGTCGTGCGGAAGATACAGCCGACGTCATTGAGACCCGCCTGCAGAATGCCCGCTTTGAAATCCAGAAATGGGTGAAGTACGATTATATAGTCATCAATGAAGATCTTGATCGCTCCTTTGCCGCGGTCAAGTCGATCATCGAGGCTGAACGTCTTCGCCGTGATCGTCGCCCGGGCCTGTTCGATTTTGTAACAGGTTTGCTGGAAGAAGATCCGGCAATATAAATTCTGGAAAGTTGCCTTAACCGTGTCGTTTGCAAGTGCAAAAAGCAAGCATTGGTCGATCGTGGAACTGCTTCACGAGACGGTAAAGAACCCGAATATTCATGTGCGTGGCAAGCATAGCTATTACAGCAATGCCTGGACGGGTTCGTTTGAAGAGAGCGTGGTTCGTTATCTTTATGGCGACGAATACAGTCTGAAGGCCTGGGAATCCCAATGGTCTGTCGATCAGCTCTATATTGGCGACTACGTTTGTATAGGCGCAGAGGCGGTCATTCTGATGGGTGGGAACCACACGCATCGCACGGACTGGTTCAGCCTCTATCCTTTTCCAGATGTCATTCTCGATGCCTACAAGGGAAATGGTGACACCATTATCGGGGATGGGGCATGGCTTGGAATGCGCTCCATGATTATGCCCGGGGTCACTATTGGGGAAGGCGCAATTATTGCGTCAGGTGCCATCGTCACCAAAGACGTTGCAGCTTACACTATCGTGGCTGGCAATCCTGCAGCCCCAATTCGCTCCCGTTTTCCGGCAGCTACGGTCGATACGCTTTTGAGGCTCGGAATTTACAAGTGGGAAGACAAGAAATTTGATGCGATGACAGCGTATCTTTGCGCGGATGATATCGATGCGCTTGTGAAAGCTTCCGCTGATTACGATAAGAACACCGGAACGGCAGAGTAAATCCGTTCACTCCAGCTTGATTGCCACACGATCCGTGTCGGCAACCAATTGCCGAAAGGCATCGAGAAACGGCTTCCCGCCACGTGTTGTCAGCTTGCCTAGAGATTCGGTATTCCTGAACACCAGTTCGCATTCACCAGGCCAGCCCGGACCTTGCCATTGCACAGCGTCCCAGAATGAGTCGAGTGTATAGCCGAAGGACTCCGGGTCTTGGGCGGGAACGGCCGAAAGATAGCGCTGCCAGAGCTCATCGGGATTTTCAACACCAGCACAGTCGATTTCGTAGGTGGGCAGCATGTCAGCCCAACAGGATCAGCAGGCCGTCCACCATGCCGAGGACAAGAATGAGTGCGCCCATCGTAATGGCTGTCACGACCAGCATACGCTTCTGCCGGTCGCGCTTCTCCGTTTGCTTGCCCGTCCAGTCGTAAGGCGATTCAGGCATTCCTCTCTCCAGATTGGCCTGGCATCGAATATCGCTGTGCAGGCCATAGTCCGTAACCTGCACTTTACTCCCTGTGTCTGCAAGTTAGATGACGCTGATAAGCGGAATAGCTCTTATACAGCCGTGCCGCCTACCGTTACCTGATCCATGCGCAGATGTGGCTGGCCGACGCCGACGGGAACCCACTGGCCACCCTTGCCGCAATTGCCGCTGCCGGTATCAAGCTTCATGTCGTTGCCGATCATCGAAATCCGCTGCATGGCATCCGGACCGTTGCCGATCAGCATTGCGCCTTTAATGGGCGCGCCGACCTTACCGTCCTCGATCATGTAGGCTTCCGTACAGCCGAACACGAACTTGCCGGATGTGATATCCACCTGACCACCGCCAAATGAAACGGCATAGATACCCTTCTTCATGGAGGCGATGATTTCCTCCGGCGTCTTGTCGCCGGAAAGCATGTAGGTGTTCGTCATGCGCGGCATGGGCGCGTGAGCATAGGATTCTCGGCGTCCATTGCCGGTCGCTTCCATGCCCATAAGGCGCGCATTCTGGCGATCCTGCATATAATTGACGAGTTTGCCGTCTTCGATCAGCACGGTGCGATTGGTCGGCGTGCCTTCATCGTCAATTGTGAGAGAACCGCGTCGCTCCGCGATAGTGCCGTCATCGACGACTGTCACACCCTTGGAAGCAACTTTCTGCCCAAGCAGACCCGCAAAGGCCGATGTTTTTTTGCGATTGAAGTCGCCTTCCAGCCCGTGCCCTACAGCTTCATGTAGCATGACGCCCGGCCAGCCATTGGCGAGAACGATATCGAATGTACCTGCCGGGGCAGGGATAGCTTCAAGATTGACGAGCGCCTGACGCAATGCCTCATCTGCTGCGTGCTGCCAGCTTTCGGCGGTGATGAATTCGCCGAACCCCTTGCGTCCGCCAACAGTATGCGAACCCGATTCCTGACGGTCGCCATCGCCAGCCACGACAGAAACGCTCAGGCGTACCATGGGCCGTATATCGCGCACGAAATTACCGTCGGCACGCAGAATTTCGACCTGCTGCCACGAGCCTGCGAGTGAAACGGAAACCTGACGTACTTTCGGGTTCTTGGCGCGCAGATAGGCATCAACCTGCTGCAAAAGCTGCACTTTCGCGTCGAATGACGGTGAACCGATGGGGTTCTCATCCGTGTAAAGGTGTCGGTTGGTGCCGGCAGGCGCCGCCGCGTAGTTTCCACCATAGCCCTTTAAGGTTGCGGAAACAGCGTCAGATGCGCGTTTCAACGCAGCAAGCGAAAGATCGCCAGCATGAGCATAACCGATGGCTTCGCCTGCGACCGAGCGCAGGCCAAAGCCTTGGTCCTGATTGAATGAGCCGGTCTTGAGGCGGCCGTTGTCGAAAACAAGCGCTTCCGCTTCGCGATATTCCACGAAGAGCTCGCCATCGTCGCTGCCTTTCAGGCTTTGGGCGACAAGGCGTTCGATATCGTCGCGGCTAGCGTCGAAACTGTCGATCAGGCTTTTCATAAAAATACATCCTGCAGCATGTGTTTGCTGCAGGATGTAAGCCTTAAACCGGTTAAGAACAACCACGCGATGAAGAACTGTTGAGATTCTGGTGATGGCACGGCGAAAACTGTGGGCCGCGAGAACCGAAGCGGAGTGTACTTTAAGGATACATGAGCACTGGAAGCGCAGCGGGATGCGGTTTGCAGCCCGCCAGCGCCGGAATATCGATAGTTCTTAGGGGAGGGCGTCGAAGCCTTCACCAAACCCCTTCAGATCAACCGGGATGCCTACGCCTTCTTCCGGTGTCTGGAAGACGATGAAGGTAGCTGCCTTGCCGGAACGCAATGTCTTGAGGAGATCATCCTCAAGGATCACCTCGGCGTAGCAGCCGTCTTCGAAGCAGCGGACGAAATAGGCGCGACCGATATCCTTGCCGTCGACATTGAGGCCAAGTCCGTTAGGCAGCAAAACGCCGAGCGGGGCCAACACGCGGAGAATGCGGGCTTTGTTGTCTGCCGTTTTGAGAACGACAACTGAAAGGCCCAGTTCAGGGCGCTTTGCTGCGACCACGTTCTGGATCAGCGCACACTGTTCCGTTTTGGCGCCAGCGGGCGTATCACAGAGAACTGACCACGCACCGTGCTGCGACTTGAGTTTGCCGCTCTGCTGAGGGCTGGGCGGAGCTGCCTGCGACTGGGCCGCGGGAGCTTCTTGCGGGGTTTGTAACTGTGCCGGTGTGTCCTGAGCAACCGAAGGAAGCGTTGCAACGGCAAGCGTCAAGCTGACGCCTGTTGCTAGAGTTGCGAGGCGCTGGCTGATCGTGCGGCGGGCAAGCATGCGAAAAGTCATGAAATCTCCAGATCGAATCACCGGGACGTTAACGCGCTGCATTGGCCATGAAAAGCGCCGTGATTGGCGTTTAACGGTCTTGGCCATCATAGCAACGGTGATACCGTCTGTTGCATCGATTGTCACGCGGCACGTTAAAAGAAACGTCTTGTCAAATCATGGCTTCATTATGGGTTTCGTGCGGTTTTCCCAAGTTTTCACGGTGAGAACCAGCGGCCCTCGCACATTGAATCAACGCAGACGTCTATCCTCCACTATGCGGGCTGCGCGCAAAAATGCCGCACAGGAACATATTCGCCTTCCTTGCGGTGTGCGCTAAGGTGTGGTTTGAACGCCGACGGGGGATGCGGCCGTCTTTAGCGTCCGGCGTCCAGCTCGAAAGGGCGAAAAGGGAGAGAGTTCTGGTGGATAAGATTGTTGCCACAACGAAGGGCGCCTTCGGCGGTGCTCTTGCAGTGCTGTGGACGACTGGTGCCGCTTTTGCGGATCAGCCCCGTCCCTGGGAATGGAGATTTCAGGACGCAGCGACTGGAATTGCCGAGCAGATTCATTGGTTTGAGCGTTATACGCTCTGGTTCATCATTCCAATTACCTTGCTGGTTCTGTTTTTGTTGCTCTGGGTCGTGTTTCGCTTTCGCGCGAGTGCAAACCCGGAACCATCCAAAACCAGCCATAATACCGCTATTGAAGTGATCTGGACCATCGGGCCTGTGATCATTCTTCTGTTCCTGGCGGTGCCGTCTTTCCAGCTTCTGACGGCGCAATATTCGCCTGAGGATCCGACGCTGACGGTGAAGGCAACGGGCTACCAGTGGTACTGGGGTTACGAATATCAGATCGATAATCCGGTCAGCTTTGATGCCCTTCTGCTGAAGGACAGTGATCGCGCTGCTGCCGGAAAAGAGGACCGTGCGCGTTATCCGCGTCTTCTCGCCGTCGACAATGAAGTCGTGGTTCCGGTTGGTGAAACGGTTCGCCTCCTCGTCACCGCTGCCGATGTGATCCATTCGTGGACGATCCCGGCTTTCGGCGTGAAGATGGATGCCGTTCCGGGTCGCATCAACGAAGCTTGGTTCAAGGCGGACAAGGAAGGCCTTTATTACGGTCAGTGCTCTGAGCTTTGCGGCAAGGATCATGGCTTCATGCCGATCGCCGTGCGCGTTGTCTCGAAGGAGCAGTATCAGACCTGGATCGCCGCTGCGGGATCGGATCTGAACGGCGCGAACAAAGCACTTCAGGCCGCTGTTGAAAGTGGCGCAAACGATAAGGTGGCTGCGGCGGGTCTCTGATCCCAAACGCCAAGACTGTTGAAAAACGGGAGCGAATTCCATGGCTGGCACAGCAGCTCACGAGCATGGTGCCCACGACGACCACAAGCCGCACGGCTGGGTTCGTTGGGTATACTCGACCAATCATAAAGACATCGGTACCCTGTACCTGATTTTTGCAATCATCGCCGGTATCATCGGCGGCGCACTGTCCATCGCGATGCGCGCCGAACTCCAGGAGCCGGGCATTCAGATTTTCCATGGGCTGGCGTCCATGGTCTACGGTGTTGAGGGCGATGCTGCGCTTGATGCCGGCAAGCAGATGTTCAATGTGTTCACCTCTGCGCACGCTCTGGTCATGATCTTTTTCATGGTCATGCCGGCACTGATCGGTGGTTTTGCCAACTGGATGGTGCCGCTGATGATCGGCGCGCCGGACATGGCTTTCCCGCGCATGAACAATATTTCGTTCTGGCTTCTGCCGCCTGCATTGTTGCTGCTGATGATTTCGCTGTTCATGCCTTCGGCGCCCGGTGGCTGGGGGCCTGGCGGCGGTTGGACGCTGTATCCGCCTCTGTCGACCTCGGGTCAGCCCGGACCAGCTGTGGACTTTGCCATTCTGGCAATCCACATTTCGGGTGCGTCGTCGATCCTCGGCGCGATCAATTTCATTACGACGATCCTGAACATGCGCGCGCCGGGCATGACGCTGCACAAGATGCCGCTCTTTGCCTGGGCTGTGCTGGTGACGGCGTTCTTGCTTCTGCTTTCGCTGCCGGTTCTGGCAGGCGGCATCACCATGCTGCTGACCGATCGTAACTTCGGAACGACTTTCTTCACCCCGGACGGCGGTGGTGATCCGATCCTTTACCAGCATCTTTTCTGGTTCTTCGGGCACCCGGAAGTGTACATTCTGATCCTGCCGGGCTTCGGCATTGTCAGCCACATCGTATCGACCTTCTCGCGCAAGCCGATCTTTGGTTACCTCGGCATGGCTTACGCTATGGTCGCGATTGGTGTCGTCGGCTTCGTCGTCTGGGCTCACCACATGTATACGGTCGGCCTGTCGCTCGATACGCAGCGTTACTTCGTGTTCGCGACGATGGTCATCGCGGTTCCCACAGGGATCAAGATCTTCTCGTGGATCGCGACGATGTGGGGTGGTTCGATCACCTTCCGCGCACCGATGTTGTGGGCAATCGGCTTCATCTTCCTGTTTACGGTTGGTGGCGTGACAGGCGTGCAGCTTGCCAATGCCGGTCTCGACCGTGCACTGCACGACACCTACTACGTTGTGGCGCACTTCCATTACGTTCTGTCGCTGGGTGCGGTGTTTGCGATCTTCGCGGGCTGGTACTATTGGTTCCCGAAGATGAGCGGCTACATGTACAATGAGTTCACGGCGAAGCTGCACTTCTGGGTCACCTTCGTTGGCGTGAACCTGGTTTTCTTCCCGCAGCACTTCCTTGGTCTTGCTGGCATGCCGCGCCGTTACATCGACTATCCGGATGCGTATGCAGGCTGGAACATGGTGTCGTCCTACGGCTCCTACATTTCGGGCTTCGCCGTCCTGATCTTCCTCTACAATGTCTTCGAGGCATTCGCGAAGAAGCGTGAAGCCGGTGCAAACCCGTGGGGTGAAGGCGCAACCACACTGGAATGGCAGCTTTCATCGCCACCGCCGTTCCACCAGTGGGAACAGCTGCCGCGTATCAAGTAATTGTGCGATGGGCGGAGTCGGGAAAAGACTTCGCCCATCTTTACAAAATGTGCTATGGGCGGGCGACATTCTGTTCCGCCCGTCGCCGGTAGACGAAAAGTCGGCCATCAAGCACGGCATTTCCGGCGGGAACAGAACGGTTTCCGGGAGGACATTGTTGTGATTGTGCCGATCCACGCTGTAGGGGCGTGGTGTTCGGGCCGGTGAACTTGAGGTTTTTGAAGTTAAAATGTCTCTGGTGGAAAAAAACGCAGGCACCGATGACGCACTCGTTCTCTCCGAGGCGACTGCGCGGGATTACCTTGTTCTTTTGAAGCCCCGGGTGATGTCCCTTGTGGTCTTCACCGGGCTGGTCGGTCTCGTGGTCGCGCCGGGACATATGAACCCTGTACTGGCTGCTATCAGCATCCTGTGCATCGCAGTCGGCGCAGGTGCCTCCGGCGCGCTGAACATGTGGTACGACGCGGATATCGATGCGGTCATGAAGCGTACGCGCAACCGGCCTATCCCGGCTGGCGTCATTGCGCCCAATCAGGTTCTGGCCTTCGGTTTGACCTTGTCAGCCTTCTCGGTGGTTACGTTTGGTCTGATGGTCAACTGGCTGGCGGCAGCGCTGCTGGCATTCACGATCTTTTTCTACGCGGTCATCTACACGATGTGGCTGAAGCGCTCGACGCCACAGAATATCGTCATCGGCGGTGCGGCAGGCGCATTCCCTCCGATGATCGGTTGGGCGGCTGCGACAGGCGAAATCACCTGGGACAGCATTGTTCTGTTCATGATTATCTTCCTGTGGACGCCTCCGCATTTCTGGGCGCTGTCGCTCTTTTCAGCCAATGACTACGAAGCGGCGCGCATTCCGATGATGCCGAACGTCAAGGGTGAGCTTTCGACCCGTCGTCAGGCGCTATTCTATTCGATCATTATGGCACCGGTTGGGGTTCTGCCTTGGGTGCTCGGTTTTGCTGGCCCTGTCTATGGCGCGGTTTCGACGCTGCTCGGACTGGCTTTCGTTTATTATGCATGGCGGCTTTGGGCTGCCGGATCGCAGCCAGCAATGCTGGCTGCTGCCCGCAAGCTGTTTCGTTTTTCGCTGCTCTACCTGTCGGGACTGTTTGCGGTACTGCTTGTCGAGACGCTGGTCATGAAGGCGTTGGTCGCCTTTGGAGTGTTCTAATGGATAAAACCGTACAGAAGCCGGTGGATAGCGAACTGGAGCTGATCGTTCCGACGGAGCAGCAGAAGCGAGCCCAGCGCAATCGCTCCTGGGGGCTGGCAATAGCACTGGCTCTGTTTGTGCTGCTTGTTTACGTCGGCACGATTGCCAAGCTGGGCGCTAACATTCTGGTACGGCCGCTTTAAATTTTATCTGGGAGGAAAAAATGGCGGATCAGCAGGAAAAAGATCAGAAGCTGAAAAAGCAGCAGCGTTCCAACGCGACGATTGCTTTTGCTTGCCTGTCGTTCTTTGTCTGCATGATCGGTGCGGCCTACGCCTCTGTGCCGCTATACCGTATTTTCTGTCAGGTGACGGGCTATGGCGGCACGACACAGCGTGTCGAACAGTACTCCGATACGATTCTCGATAGGACCATCAAGGTACGTTTTGACGCGAATACGGCCAACGGGCTGCCATGGGATTTCAAGCCCGTGCAGCGTGAGGTTACGGTTCGCATTGGCGAAACGACGATGATCAAATATGAAGCACGCAACCTGTTCGATCAGCCGACCTATGGCCGCGCAAGCTTCAACGTCGCGCCGGGCCGGGCTGGGGCTTATTTTAACAAGGTCGAGTGCTTCTGCTTCACGGATACGACCTTGAAGCCGGGCGAGGACATGGAAATGCCGGTGGTGTTCTTTGTCGATCCGGAGATCGTCAACGATCCCGATCTGAAGGACGTCAAGACGATCACGCTGTCCTATACGTTCTTTCCGATTGAGAAACCGAAGCCTGTCGCAAATGCCAAGGCGGAGACAACGACAGACGGAAGCTGATACCTAACGGCGCATAATGCCACAAAGACAAAACAATGAAGCGGTTTTATTCTGATAATAAATACCGCTTGTTACAGACAGACTTGCTTGGAACCGTATTGGCGGTTTAAGCAGGAAGGTACGAGAGAGGAGCCCCTAAGGGGATTTACGGGGAGAGACATGGCCGACGTTCATCAGAAAAATCACGACTATCATATCATCGCGCCCAGTCCTTGGCCGTTTCTGAGCTCGGTGGGTGCATTCGTGCTTGCCGTCGGCGGTATTGCGTGGATGCGTTACATCAATGCCGGTGAGCTGCCGTTCTTCGGCCTCAACGTTGTGACGCCATGGATTTTCTTCATCGGCCTCGCGATCGTGCTTTACTGCATGTATGGCTGGTGGTCAGATACGATCAAGGAAGGGCATGAGGGTCACCATACCCGCGTCGTGTCGCTGCATCTGCGCTACGGCATGATTATGTTCATCGCCTCGGAAGTCATGTTCTTCGTGGCTTGGTTCTGGGCGTTTTTCGACGCAAGCCTTTTCCCGAATGAAGTGCATCAGGTAGCGCGCGCCACATTCACGGGCGGCGTCTGGCCTCCAAAAGGCATCGAGGTTCTCGATCCTCTGCACCTGCCGCTCTACAATACCGTAATCCTGCTCCTGTCGGGCACGACGCTGACCTGGGCGCACCATGCGCTGTTGCACAATGATCGCAAGGGCATGATCACCGGTCTGGCGATCACGGTCGCTCTCGGCGTCCTGTTCTCCTTCGTGCAGGCCTATGAGTACGTTCACGCACCGTTTGCGTTCAAGGACTCGATCTACGGCGCAACCTTCTTCATGGCGACCGGTTTCCACGGATTCCACGTCATCATCGGCACGATCTTCCTTCTGGTCTGCCTTATCCGCGCCATCGGCGGTGACTTCACGCCAAAGCAGCATTTCGGTTTCGAAGCCGCTGCCTGGTACTGGCACTTCGTCGACGTGGTCTGGCTGTTCCTCTTCTTCGCCATCTATGTATGGGGTGGATGGGGCGCACCGATGCACGGTGGCTGATAGTTAGCAGTCACAAGTTTCGAGGCGGCCCTGGCAACATGGCCGCCTTTTGTTTGTGAACAGATAATGAGAAGGGAATCGCAATGCCGGATCACAATATTTATCCTCCCGTTGATCCAATAAAGAGTGGCATTGCCGGACATTGCCCGCGTTGCGGTGAGGGGAAGCTGTTCGACGGTTTCCTGAAAGTCGCTCCGCGCTGCAAAGCCTGCGGACTGGATTATTCGTTTGCCGATTCTGGTGACGGTCCCGCGGCATTTGTCATTTTGATTATTGGCTTCATTGTTGTCGGTCTTGCGCTCTGGATGGAAGTGAATTTCGGGCCCCCGCTCTGGGTGCATTTCATTCTTTGGGTGCCGCTAGCGATCATTCTCAGCCTTGTGGCCATGCGATGGGCCAAGGGTATCCTTATCAACATGCAATATCGCCATAAGGCCGCGCAGGGGCGTCTGGACAACCGACAGGATGACGGCCAATGACGGCAGCACAGCAGTCGCGTCGTTTTCCCTGGGGTGTGTTGATCGCTTCTGCCATAGCGCTCGTCATTCTGCTGGCGCTCGGCACCTGGCAGGTGGAACGCCTGCAATGGAAGGAAGCGCTGATCGCATCGACCGAACAGCGCATTCACGAACCGCCGCTGCCGCTTTCCGAAATGGAGAAAGTCTACAAGGCGGAGGGATCGGTCGAATATGGTCCGGTGACAGTCTCGGGCACTTTTATGCATCAGGGCGAACGGCATTTTCTGGCCACCTATGAGGGAGCAGCCGGATATAATGTCTATACCCCATTGATGCTTGAGGACGGGCGTTTCGTGCTGGTTAATCGCGGCTTCGTTCCTTACGAGAAGAAGGACCCGTCAACGCGCGCCGAAGGGCAGATAGACGGTCCGGTGAGCGTGACTGGGCTGGCGCGCGATCCCTTGTCGGCGAAGCCGGGTTTCTTCCTTCCCGAGAATGATGTTGCCAAGGATATCTTCTACTGGAAGGACTGGACGGCGATGGCGGAAAGCGCCGATCTGCCAAATCTGGATGAGGTCGTGCCGTTCTTCATTGATGCCGACAACAAGCCCAATCCGGGCGGTTTACCTATCGGTGGTGTAACGATTATCGATTTTCCCAACAACCATCTGCAATACGCGGCGACGTGGTATGGCCTCGCTCTGGCCCTGATAGGGGTTGTCGGGACGTGGTTGTGGCGCTATCGAAAGGGGTGAGGGCTTGACAACGGTCTCGTTGCAGCCCAACTCCGGGATTAAAGCATGTCTTCCAAAAGCGGGCACCGGTTTTGGGGACAAAGACATGAGTCAGAACAAAAACTGAAAGCGCAACGCGCTTGAGTTTAAAGCCACGCCGAACCTTGCGAGCACGCTTCATGACCGATCAGCGACCAACACTGGAAATTCGCCTTTGCGGCCCGCGCGGCTTTTGTGCCGGAGTGGACCGGGCGATCCAAATTGTCGTGCTGGCGCTGAAGAAATACGGCGCGCCGGTCTATGTTCGCCATGAGATCGTGCACAACCGCTATGTGGTAGAGGGTTTGCAGTCCCGTGGCGCGATTTTTGTGGAAGAACTGGACGAAATCCCCACAGCGCACCGCGATCAGCCAGTCGTGTTTTCTGCGCACGGTGTGCCAAAGTCCGTGCCTGCGGATGCGGAAGCCAAGAACCTGTTTTATCTCGATGCAACCTGTCCCCTTGTTTCCAAGGTGCACAAGCAGGCCATGCGCCATCAGCGCCTCGGTCGCCATGTTATTCTGATAGGTCATTCCGGCCATCCTGAAGTGATCGGCACCATGGGGCAATTGCCGGATGGTGCGGTGACGCTGATCGAAACCGTTGAGGATGCGCGTAACTGCCATTTCGATGATGAGAACAATCTCGGCTTCGTGACGCAGACGACGCTTTCGGTGGATGACACGGCCGGTATCATTGAGGAATTGCAGGCGCGCTTTCCGAACCTTTCGGCTCCGGCTGCGGAATCGATTTGCTATGCCACGACCAACCGGCAAGATGCGGTGCGATCTGCCGCTCCGGGATGTGATCTGTTTCTGATTGTCGGCGCACCGAATTCTTCCAATTCCAAACGTCTGGTTGAAGTGGCGGAAAAGGCTGGCGCGCGGATGTCGATGCTGGTTCAGCGCGCGACTGATATCGAATGGGAGCGCATAGGGGATATATCGGTGGTAGGCCTGTCGGCTGGGGCGTCGGCACCGGAAATCATCGTTGATGAAATCATTGATGCCTTCAAGGCGCGCTTCAACGTGAAGATCGAGCTGGCTGAAACGACGGTCGAAACCGAGAACTTCCTTGTGAACCGCGAGATTCGCGATGTGGAACTGACGGTGCAGGATATGGCATTCGTCAACGGGGAACACCGGGTGGTCGGTATTCCGAAATTGATGCCCAAGATCATACAAGGGAAATAAGCGGCATGGCCGTCTATACGGATATTAATGAAATCGAACTTGGCGCTTTCCTGCAGCAGTACGATATCGGCACACTGACATCTTACAAAGGCATCGCGGAAGGAGTGGAGAACTCCAACTATCTTCTGCACACCTCTTCAGGTTCCTTCATCCTGACGCTTTATGAGAAGCGCACCAATCGCGAAGACCTGCCATTCTTTCTCGGCCTGATGCAGCATCTGGCCAGCCGTAGCCTTGAATGCCCGCAGCCGGTGGTTCGTCGCGACGGCACGACAATCGGTGAACTTGCCGGACGGCCCGCCGCAATTGTCACTTTCCTTGAGGGCATGTGGATGCGCCGCCCGACGGTGGAACATTGCGAAGCTGTCGGTGAGGGGCTGGCGCATATGCATCTGGCAGGCGCTGATTTTTCGCTGCGCCGCCGCAATGGCCTGACGCTTTCTGACTGGCGCCCGCTGTGGAACCTGTCGCGTGAACGCGCGGATACGGTGGAGCCGGGTCTCGTCCGCGAGGCGGAAGCCGACCTTGCCTTTCTTGAAAAGAACTGGCCCGCCGATCTGCCGCAGGGCGTGATCCATGCCGATCTCTTTCCGGATAATGTCTTCTTCCTCGGCAACAGGCTTTCAGGCTTTATCGATTTCTATTTCGCCTGCACGGACATTCTTGCCTACGATGTCGCCGTCTGCCTGAATGCATGGTGCTTTGAGAAGGATTTCTCCTACAATCGCACCAAGGGAGCGGCGCTTCTGCGCGGCTACACCTCGGTTCGTCCGCTGTCTGCGGCTGAGGCCGATGCGCTGCCGGTTCTGGCACGTGGGGCTGCCATCCGTTTCATGCTCACCCGGCTTTACGACTGGCTCAACGTCCCGGAAGGCAGTTTCGTGGTCAAGAAAGACCCAATGGAATATGTGCGCAAGATGCGTTTCCATCGCCAGATTGAAACTGCAGCCGAATATGGGCTGGAGCAGCAGGGAGCGGCTGCGTGAAGCGGATTGAGGCTTTTACGGATGGTGCCTGCTCCGGCAATCCTGGTCCCGGCGGCTGGGGCGCAATTCTGCGCTGGAACGGCAATGTCAAGGAACTGAAGGGCGGCGAAGCCGACACGACCAACAACCGGATGGAGTTGATGGCGGCTATCTCTGCGCTTTCGGCACTCAAAGAACCGTGCGAAGTCGATCTCTATACGGACTCAGTCTATGTACGCGATGGCATTTCCGGCTGGATCGAAGGCTGGAAGCGCAACGGATGGAAGACCGCTGACAAGAAGCCGGTCAAGAATGCCGAACTGTGGCAGGCGCTCGACGAAGCGCGCAAACCGCACAGGGTCAACTGGCATTGGGTCAAGGGCCATGCCGGACATCCGGAAAATGAACGCGCCGATGAACTTGCCCGGGAGGGCATGGAGCCGTTCAAATATGGCGGCCGTAAATCATTGAAAGTGCAATAAACTTGCATGAAAAAGGGCGGCATTGCCGCCCTTTTTGTTAGAGCGCTTCCCGTTTTAATGAAATCGTTGGAAACGCTCTAACCATCTGTTTCTAAGCATTATCCTTGGCATCAAAGCGGGGCAGGAAATCAGTCCAGCGGACTAATTTCTCCGCGAAGGCGCTTCGAACTTTTGTTGGAAAGGCTCCGGATCAAAGCTGTTCGAGAATGCCCGACGCAGCCGATGTAACCGCCTGTCCGGCCTGTTCTTCGATGTTGAGCGTCTTGACGACACCGTCTTCCACAATTGCCGAATAACGCTTGGAACGGATGCCGAGGCCGCCAGCAGTGGCGTCGAGCTCGAGGCCTGCAGCCTTGGTGAAGGCTGCTGAACCATCAGCCAAATAGAGGATCTTGCCTTCGCCGCCCGTGCTTTGCGCCCATGCGCCCATGACGAAGGCGTCGTTTACCGCAACCACAGCAATCTGGTCGACACCCTTGGCAAGGATGGCGTCGCGATTATCAAGATAACCCGGCAGGTGATTGAGGCTGCAGGTCGGCGTGAAGGCGCCTGGAACGGCAAAGAGAACGACTTTCTTGCCCTTGAAGACTTCGTCGGTCGTCATTTCCTTGACGCCGTCTGCAGTCTTCACCTTGAAAGTCGCTGCAGGCAGCTTGTCGCCAACTTTGATCGTCATCTAATTTCTCCTCGGGGCAGGGGGCCGTCTGCTCCACTGCCTATTGTCAAACGCTAATCGCACCGCGAAGCGCGGGCGACACAGTTAAACCGATAACAGGTCGTCGGACAATTTCAAAACACGGATAAAAGCAGGAAAGGGCTAATCCAGGGTCACCTGACCGGCGACGGCTTTTCCATTTTGCACGATGGTATAGTCGATAACGGGCTTGTCGGCCTTTCCATGCATCTGGACGGAAAAACGATGCCCGGTCTGGCCGCTTTCAACTGCAACAGCGTCGGAAAGCCTGACCTTGTCGCTGGCAACGAACAGCTCCGCAGGGGTCGCGGGATCGGGAACGGTGAGATCGAAGACGGCCTTGTCTCCATCCCGTTTCACATTGCTTATGCCGAATGTCGAAGTTGCCGGTGTCGGGAGCCGGTCGAAAGCGGTCTCAATGATTGTGCGCGCAGCTATCGCTTGTGGCGAAGCCTGTTGTCCGTCTTCGTTGAGGGGGAAGTCGAAATTTGCCTGCACCGGAACGCAGATTTTCTCGCAGACCCCGAGAAAAACATGGCCCTTTAGCCGTGTGTCGGCGGATGTCAAATGAAACACGATTGGCAGCGAAACGGGGTGTTTATATCCGATGCCGCTTTCATCATCGCCGCCAAACCGGACAGGTGCCGGGAAATCGATCTGCGCTTTTGCATTTCCCTCGATATTGATCTGCGGTGGAACGCCTGCATCGCCGGGATTACGCCAATAGGTCTTCCAGCCGGGCTGCAACTCGATCTGCAAGGCACCGCGCCGTTCGCCACTGGCCGCATCGTTCGGGCCGTTGTCTTCAATAACGACACGCACACGCCCGCCGGGCGTCTCGGTCCACTCGGAGGTCGAGGCCAATGCTGGTAGTGCCAGTGAGGCCAACAAAAGCGGGGCGAAGGCAAAAGTTCGGTTGTTCATGGGCAAAAGATGGAACGAAAAGATGGTCGCTTCAAGTCCAATATTACCGGGATCGTCGGGCGCAAATTTGTTGCTTGTATGGCGGCGTTCCGTCCGGTTGTGCAAGCTGGGTTCTGCTTCGAATTCGGGGCTCAAAATAAATGGCCATTGTTATTTTGCGTAGTCTTGCTACCTTCATAATCATGACCATTCTCAAGACGCCGAACAAAGAGCAGGGTTTTCTAAACGGGCAATTCCTGCTTGCCATGCCCGGAATGAGCGACGAGCGTTTTGCCCGGTCAGTGGTCTATATCTGCGCGCATTCTGATGAAGGTGCGATGGGCTTCATCATCAATCAGCTTCAGCCGGTCGAGTTCCCTGACCTCCTGCGTCAGATCGGGGTTATCGATGAGGATGAACTGATTATTCTGCCGGATCGTGCGCAACATATGATGGTGCGCAATGGCGGTCCGGTGGACCGTACCCGCGGGTTCGTGCTGCATACCGACGATTATATGGTCGATTCCACCATGCCGGTTTCAGAGGATGTCTGCCTCACGGCAACGGTCGATATTCTGCGTGCCATTTACGGGGGCAGGGGACCATCACAAGCCCTGATGGCCCTTGGTTATTCCGGTTGGGCACCTGGTCAGATCGAAGTGGAACTGGCCGAGAATGGCTGGTTAACCTGTGATGCGCCGCTCGACATGTTGTTCGACAGCGATATCGAGGGCAAGTATTCGCGCCTGATGCTCCATATGGGCATTGATATGTCCCGGCTCGTTTCCGATGCGGGGCATGCGTGAGGAAGGGATTGAGGCGATAGGGCATTAAGGCAATATGTTTGAATTGCATACGGCCGAAACGACCATATTTTCCTACTGCCCTACTGCCCTACTGCCCTACTGCCCTACTGCCCTACTGCCCTACTGCCCTACTGCCCTACTGCCCTACTGCCCTAATCAAGCCGCCGCAGCGTCCAGTTGTTCGCGGATCATGCGGGTTGCTTCGTCCCGGCTGGTCGGCTGACCGAACATGAAACTCTGCACATATTCACAACCCATCTGGCGAAGCTGAAGCGCATCGCTTTCGCTCTCCACACCTTCGGTAACGACCGCAAGGCCGAGATCATGCGCCATGCTCACAATCGAGCGCAGCAAGGTGGCTTTCTGCGGCTGGTCGCCCTTCACGAACGACCGGTCGATCTTGATGATGTCGAAGGGGAAGCGCGTGAGATATGCCAGTGAGGAATAGCCCGTCCCGAAATCGTCAAGCGACAAGCCTATGCCCATCGCTTTAAGCCGGGCCAGGACATGCGTGGATTGTTCCGGATTTTCCATGAGAACAGATTCCGTCAGTTCAAGCTTGAGGCTGCCCGGATTGAGATGAATACGGGAGAGCACTGAACGGACATCATTGATGAGGTCCTGACGGATGAGTTGCGTGGATGAAAGATTGACTGAAACGAAAAGCTCAAGTTTCGGGAACAGTTCCTGCCACGCGAACAGGTCTTCCGCAGCCCTTTGCATCGCAAACAGACCAAGTTGAATGATAAGACCGGAATTTTCCGCAATTGGAATAAACTCCGAAGGCGAAATCGCGCCGCGCCGCGGATGTTCCCAGCGCATGAGCGCTTCGAAACCGGCAATCGTACCTTCATCAAGCTTGACGATGGGCTGATAGACAAGGCTGATTTCGTCGCGTTCAAGCGCACGACGCAGATCGGACTCAAGCTGGAGCTTATCGCTGCCGATGGCTCTGAATGCCGGACGGAACGGTTCGATCCGGTCACCACCGAAACGCTTTGCCTGATACATGGCAAGCTCGGCGTCCTTCACGAAATCTTCAGCGGTTGTCGCCGTTTTCGTCCAGGTAATCAGGCCGACGGATGACGTCAGAACGATTTCGCGCTTTGCATAGGCAATCGGTGCGCGCACGGCCTGACGCAGAGCTTCGGCGAAGGAGGCGATGCGTCCCGGATCGCTTTCAGACGCGAGCAGCAGGCCGAACTGGTCGGAAGACAGGCGCGAGAGAGTATCCTGCGGCTTCATGAGGCGTGCCAGACGACGTGAAATCGTCAGGAGGATTGTATCGCCTGCCGACATGCCAAGGCTGTCATTGACCTGTTTGAAGCGGTCTATGTCGATGATGAATACCGTCGGGTGCAGATTGCTTTCCCCGCGTGCCATGTTCATGACGTTGCTGAGACGGTCGAGGAACAATTCACGGTTCGGGAGGCCGGTCAGATTGTCGTGCACGGCATCGTGCAACAGGCGTTCCTCCGCCTTTTTCTGTTCCGTCACATTGACCAGCGTACCAACGCAACGCACCACTTCACCATCCGAACCGATGACGGGGCGCGCACGCAGCGCATACCAATGATAGTGGCCATCATTGGCGCGGAGCCGGAAAATCTGGCCAATCCGCCCGCGCCGGTTTTCCAGAATGGCATCAAGCGTCGAGCGGAAGCGATCGCGATCATCGGCATGCATGGCGGGAAGCCAGTTGCGCACCGGGCCTTGCAGGCTGTTGGCCGTATTGCCAAGATAATTGGCGATGTCTGGCGTAGTCACAACACGATCACGCGGTACATCCCAATCCCAAACGATGTCCCCTGCACCGATGACGGCGAGAGCCTGTCGCTCCATGTCGGACAGGAGGCCCTGTTGCAGCGCTCCGCCAGCAAAGGCGTGCTGCATGACGGTAAAGCCGATCAGAAGAACGATAAGGACCAGACCGCCACCAAGGGCAGGCTGCACGATATCATTGTCGAGCCTGCCTGAAACCGTCATCCAGGCACCCAGCAACCATATGAGGGTAAGGAGCCAGGCCGGTATCAACATGACGGCGCGATCATACCCTTTGACCGCCAGATAGCCGATAATGGCAACGCCGGACAGGACGGTTAGTGCCAGCGAAATGCGCGCAATACCGGAAGCTACGGGCGGATCGAAAACGGCAACCCCTGCAAGCGCCAGCAGACCCAGAACCCATGTTACCGCGCCATAGCTGAAATGATCGTGCCAGCGGTTGAGATTGAGATAGGTGAACAGGAAAATCACAAGCGAGGCGGCAAGCGCCACCTCGGTGCCCGCGCGCCAGATTTGTTCATTACCCGGCGTAATCTCCATCAGCTTGTTCCAGAAGCCGAAATCGACGCAGATATAGGCCAGAACCGCCCATGCAAGCGCGGCGGTGGCTGGAAAGAGCGAGGTGCCCTTGACGACGAAAAGGATAGTTAGAAACAGTGCCAGCAGGCCGGAAATGCCGAGCAGAATACCGCGATAAAGCGTGTAGGAATTGACCGCATCCTTGTAGGCTTCCGGCTCCCAGAGATAGAGCTGGGGCAGGTTGTGCGAAGACAGTTCGGCCACGAAGGTAACAACGCTGCCCGGATTGAGCGTGATGCGGAAGACGTCTGCATCAGCACTTGGCTGGCGGTCGAGCGCGAAGCCCTCGCTGGGCGTGATCGATGCAATGCGCGGAGAGCCAAGATCAGGCCAGATGACGCCGGAGCCGACAAGACGGAAATGCGGAGCCACAATCAGGCGGTCAATCTGCTCGTCGGTGGGGTTTGCAATCGAGAAAGCAGCCCAGTCGCCTGATGCCTTGCTGTTCTGATCGGCCTGCACTTCGATACGGCGCACAATGCCGTCAGGACCCGGTGCAGTCGATACCTGCACGCTCTCGCCCTTGTTGCGCAGAAGTTCGACAGCGCGAGACAGGTCGAGGGCCGTATCTTCCTTGGAAATCTTGATTGGTTCAATGGCCGATGCCTGGACGACCGAGATGGTCAGAAAAACCATGAGCGCGAGAAATCGCGCACCAGCAACAAACCACTTACCCGCAAAACCGGTCACGAGCGTCCAACCTTGCCATTGATCATGCGGCTATCCGTCATACGTTTGTCGCTTTCTATAAGGGCAAAAAGCAGGTGATCCTGCCAGAAGCCGTTTATCTTGAGATAGGAACGCAGCAGTCCTTCTCTCTGAAATCCGGCTTTTTCGAGAAGCCGTATCGAACGCTCGTTATGAGGGATACAGGCTGCTTCAATCCGGTGCAACCGGAGTTGATCGAATGCGAAGGGGATAACCAGCGATAGGGCTTCGGTCATATAGCCCTTGCCGGCGTAAGGCTCGCCGCTCCAGTAGCCGATCATGCCGTTCTGGCCGACGCCACGCCGGATATTGCCGAGCGTAATGCCGCCGACGAGCTTGTTGTCGCTATTGCGGAACACGAAAAATGGATAGCCGGTTCCAGCCGATATTTCATCTTGAAAACGGCGCATCCGATGGCGGAAGGCGCTCTTGGTGAGGTCGTCGTCGGGCCATGTTGGCTCCCACGGGGCAAGAAAGGCGCGGCTCTGTTCCCGCAGACTGGCCCAACTCGCAAAATCGCTCATCATCGGCTCACGCAGATAAATGCGCTGGCCACGCAGGACAGTCGGATTGCTTCTACGGAAGGGCAGGCCGATCATGACGGGATAAAGCAATATGGCAGTAAGTCAGTAAGGCAGTAGGGAAGGGTGGACGTATTCGCCGAGCTAAACATACTGCCCTACTCCCCTAATGCCCTATTGCCTCAATTATACAGCGATCTTCCTCGCATGCGCGCTGGTCGAAAGTGCATCCGATAGCCCGTCGAAGCTCATCAGTCGCCCAACTGGGCCGACACCGGCGATGGTGGGCTTGCTGTCGAGGAACAGGCGTCCTGCCAGATCGGTCAACCGTTCTGGCGTAATCAGCGAAAGACGATCCATCAGTTCGCTGTTATCGACAGGGCGACCATAGAGCAGGAACTGGCGCGCGACCTGTCCCGCACGGCTTGCAGCGCTCTCCTGTGACATGAGAAGGCTTGCACGATACTGCGCGCGGGCGCGGTCCACTTCTTCGAGGCTGATGGAGTCGGCTGCCTTATGCAGTTCATCGATGAGGACGGGAACCAGTTCGACCAGCTCGTCGCGACCCGTTGCAGCGTGGATGCCGAACAAACCGGTATCCGAGAAGCCCCAATGGAAGGCATAGACCGAATAGCAGAGGCCACGTTTCTCGCGCACTTCCTGGAAGAGGCGTGAGGACATGCCGCCGCCAAGGACCATGGAGAGAAGCTGCGAGGCATAGAAATCGCGCACATGGTAGGCACGGCCCTCGAAGCCGATCAGAACCTGTGCATCCATGAGTTCGCGATTTTCACGGAAATCACCGCCAACATAGTGAGCAAGGTCAAGGGTCGGCGCTGTATTGTGGGCGCGGAAACCGCCGAGGCGTTTTTCGACTTCCTTCACGAATGCATCGTGATCGACACCGCCCGCAGCCGTCACGACCATGCGGTCGGCGCTATACTGCTCGTCCATATACTGGCGCAGATCGGCAGAGGTAAAAGACATCACTGTCTCAGGTTCGCCGAGAATGGCGCGTCCGATCGGTTGATGGCGGTAGGCTGTTTCCGTGAAACGGTCGAAAACAATATCGTCGGGCGTGTCGTGTGCCGCGCCGATCTCCTGCATGATGACCTGTTTCTCGCGTTCCAGCTCAGCTTCGTCGAACTTGGACGCGGTCAGGATATCGGAGAGAATGTCGATAGCCAGCGGCACGTCATTGCGCAGAACACGCGCATAATAGGATGTGGTTTCGACGCTGGTGGCGGCATTGATCTCGCCGCCGACATTTTCAATATCCGATGCTATTTGCCAGGCAGTGCGGTTTTCGGTTCCCTTGAATGCCATATGCTCGAGAAGATGAGCAATGCCATGCCTGTCGGCAGCTTCGTTTCGCGCACCGGCCTTGACCCAGATTCCAAGCGCCACGCTTTCCACGTGGGACATTGTATCGGTGGCTATCGTCAATCCATTGGAAAGACGCGTTACTTCAACACCCATAAGCAAACTGCTCCCTGCATTCCCGCTCTGGTTCTCGTCTCGGAGCCGGTCTTTTTAAGCTCTCGAATGGCGGCGAACGTATTCTTCCACGATTTTCAGGTCGTTGTGAAGAACTGTGAAGCTTTCTTTTCGTTGCATCAAGTCCGAAAGCCATGCTGGAAGCTGTGGCTCGACACCACTGGCAGCCTTTACGGCATCGGGGAATTTGGCCGGATGCGCGGTTGCAAGAACAACCATCGGTGCAGCATCGGACACATTTTCGCGAGCGACCTTCACGCCGATTGCCGAATGCGGATCAAGCAGATAGCCGTCCGCCTCAAGCACGGATTTGATCGTTGCTGCGGTCTCGTCGA
This sequence comes from Brucella tritici, assembly GCF_008932295.1. Classification (GTDB taxonomy): domain Bacteria; phylum Pseudomonadota; class Alphaproteobacteria; order Rhizobiales; family Rhizobiaceae; genus Brucella; species Brucella tritici. The sequence goes on from NZ_WBWA01000002.1 coordinate 297,656, forward strand.
CAGTCGAACGGCTGGCCGAGAATTCGCTGCGGATCGCCGAAAGAGGCTTTTCGGAGATCGAAAAGCCTCCTGATTGCTTCAGGCTGTCCATCAGGCCGCGCAATGCTGCCGCATCGCGTGCATGCGCTTCGAACAGGAGACGTTCGAAGTTTGAGGAAATCTGGATATCCATCGACGGTGATGTCGTCTGTGCAACACCGCGCATTTCATACGCGCCGGTTTCCAGCGTGCGCGAGAGAATGTCGTTGTCGTTGGTGGCGATAATCAGCTGGTTGATGGGCAATCCCATGCGCTTGGCCACATAGCCTGCGAAAATATCGCCGAAATTACCAGTCGGCACGGTGAAAGATACAGCGCGATCCGGCGCGCCGAGGCTCAGTGCGGCCGTAAAATAATAGACAACCTGCGGCATGATGCGCGCCCAGTTGATCGAGTTCACACCCGAAAGCGACAGCGCATCACGGAACTGAAGGTCGTTGAACATACCTTTCACAAGGTTTTGGCAATCGTCGAAATTGCCTTCGATGGAAAGGGCATGGACGTTGGAAAAACCGGATGATGTCATCTGGCGCTGCTGCACCGGCGATACGCGACCGTTCGGGAACAGAATAAAGATATCGGTATTGTCGCGACCACCAAAGGCTTCAATGGCTGCGCCGCCCGTATCGCCCGATGTGGCGCCGACGATAGTTGCACGTTCGCCGCGCTGTGCCAGCACATAATCCATCATGCGGGCGAGAAGCTGCATGGCGACGTCCTTGAAGGCGAGCGTCGGACCATGGAAGAGTTCAAGCACGAATTCGTTTGCGCCCGTCTGCACCAGCGGGCAGACCGCATCGTGGCGGAAAGTGCCGTAGGCTTCATGTACCATGCGACGGAAATCCGAATGCGGAATTTCGCCGTCGACAAATGGAGTGAGCACCGCCAGCGCAATATCCACATAGGATTTTCCGCGCAGATCGCGGATCTGTTCTGGCGAAAACTGGGGATAATCCTGCGGCAGATAGAGACCGCCATCCCGGGCGAGACCGGCGAGCAATGCATCGCTGAACCCCAGGACCGGCGCTTCCCCACGCGTGCTTACATATTTCATTTCTTGGGCCTTCATTTCAGATCGGCGCGGTTTTGAGCCGGGTAATGCAATAGAGCCTCCCTAAAAAAGCCGCAAGGTTTTAAAGCATGTTGACGTGTATGGGGTTGCTCTCCGGAGCAAAAAACGGGAAAACGTCATCGCGCTACACACATGCGTGATGTAGAAGACAGGTCGATCAGTGCAGGGAAGCCCGGTTTATGCAAACAGCACCACAGAATCGTTCATCGTTGTTTCCAGTCTTTGCAACGGTTTTGCTCGCAGCCCTCGCAGGCTGCACAACCAGTGGCACTGATAAGGCCGCCGACGGAGGCTCAGGTTCTTCGTTGACCACGCCCGCCTCTACCAGCGACCAGCGCATCAAGGAATCCGAGTTGCGCGCTTTCTGTCCCTCGGTTTCGCTGCGTGACGGTACGGCCTTCTTCAGTACATATGAAAAAGGTGGTGATAAGGATCCCGCACGTGTGATCTATCAGGCCGCTCTGACCGATACGACCCGTGCCTGCCAGTATGGCGCCGGGACTATGACGATTGACGTTGCCGCTGCCGGCAAGGTCGTACCCGGACCAAAATACAAGAGCGGCACCATCACCATGCCAATCCGCGTTGCCGTCCGCCAGGGCGATCAGGTTATCTATTCCAAGCTGCACAAGCAGGCGGTTACGATAGCCAATGGAGATACCGCTACACAGTTCGTCTTCAATGACAAGGCAATCACCGTGCCGATGACGGAAAAGAACAATATCCAGATTTTCGTGGGTTTTGACGAAGGCCCGTACGACACGAAATAATGATTTGCCGTCAGGCGCTTGATCATGAAACCGTTCTTTTAGTTATAATGCGCGGAAAGATATTTCCGCGCATTATTTAATTTTGGCCTTCCCATTTAATAACAGTCGACTTGACGTTTTGCTCAGTGGCCCGACAAAAACTTACGGAGTGCATGCTTGGCACGTTGAATGCCATGGTCATTAGAGACTGTGGGAAACGCAACCTTTTACGGTATCAATATAACAGGCATGATTTTCTTGATCCTGGTTGTCGAATAAATTTGCGGTTATGTATCGATGAACAAGGATGCTGCATTCTCGAAAACGGTTCGTGGTAGCGCACGTAGCTCGGACGCCTCATATGGAAGATGTTTAAAGTAAGTGGTCGTCAATTGGGCGACGGTTTCTGCCTGCGCACGATCACGCTGACGCTTAACTGGTTCACGATCTCCCCTTTGGGAGATCCAGAATTTATGAGCGGCAAAAATACGTGGGTCCGGAGCGACTATACGCAAAGGCTCGCCCTTTTCATCAATCGCAATTGCCTCGAAGGGTGGCGAATTTTCGAGCCAATCAAGCCCTTCGATCGCAGCGGCAACAAGTTCATCTTCACCGTTGCCAATGCTTTCACGGTTTTCCCTCCAAATGGGTTTGGCCGGAGGTTTGATTAAGTCAACCAAATATCCCTCTCGGTTCGCGGCGCGATAGCTGGAACGAGTACGTTCAAAAGATTTATCGACTTTCTTCAGAAGGCCGAGAAGTGAGTTATTCTTTATGTCGTCATCTACGACCATTTTGAGAGAACGACGCGCATCCATGAGCAGATCAATATCTTCAGTGGCGGTGATGCCTGGATCTACAAACACACCGGCGATTGCTTCGTAAGCAAATATCGCGTTAGTACCAACGATCCGAATCCCGGCACCAAGCAAGCCAGCATTGTCGACGGCTCGAATAATCCGAGCCGTAAGATGAGGTACGCGGCCAAGCCGTAGTGCGCGATTAACAGCTGTCTGGCGTTCCATTTGGGATTTGCGCGCGCTCAAGACCTCTTGAGCGGCTTGACGAGCTGCATCCCATTTGACTTTTATCGCCTCAGTTTCTGGTGAGCGGCGACCTTCCACCTTTTGACGTCTGACTCCGGCAGAATTATAATAGCTGCGCATCAAATGCTCGGTTCCGCCAACAGTATGCCAAACTAATGAACCACGGAAGCTTTTGACCGTTGCAGATGCTTGCTGAAAGGCTTCATAGCGTTGATCGGAATTAACCTTTTCACGCCTCTGATCATTATTTAGTTCTATAAAATCAATCATATCAACATAACCGACATAATTTACAACAAGCTGTTGCAGGCGCAGATTATGCAAATTTAATCAACGTTGCAACAGTTTCGATTGATAATATTATTATGTGTTGATCATATTGAAATTAATGTTCTTTTTTAGATTAAACGACTGTATGCCGTCAGATGAACGAGTGGTTCAGCCGCGCGCACGAAGATGTATGGCGCCGGTAACGATCCGTTTGCGGAGAACAAGACAGAAGCGCAGCAAAGCCGTCGCTGAAAAGTTTGATTGCGACAATGCTTGTGAATAAATGCACATCGATAAAATTCGAATTAAATGCGACTGCCTGCGTGAAATGAATGGCAACAGATTTACGCTAGTGTGTTCTCATGAAACAGAAATATGAACGCATTCTCGAACCGACGGACACTTGGGCGATCTTCGATACGTCCACTGGCGAACCCGTCATCATGGGAACCCGTATGCTGATCGGCCTCTCGGAGAGTGAAGCCGAAGAGCTTCTGGCAATTCTCAATGCCCCGCCAAAGGGGCGCAACAAGCAATCCGCCGCCTGACAATAGCCAGGCGTCGGATCAATTCACTCAGGCATCGGTCCAGACGGACAGGGCCTCGATAACGCTCGGCAGGTCCTTGTGGCGATGGATGACGGTTTCCGCACCGGCATCGGTCAACTTGTCGGCATGCCCCGGATAGGTGTGAGCACCACCCGTAAAGCCGATCACACGCATGCCAGCAGCGCGAGCACCCTGAATGCCATGCGCGGAATCTTCAATCACGATGACATCTCTCGGATCGACCCCGAATTGCTCGGCCGCATAAAGGAAAACGTCCGGCGCAGGCTTGGTCTTTTTGGTGCCGACTTCCTTGGCCGAAAAAATGTTCTGCGCAAACAGTTCGTAAAGGCCGACACGTTTCAGCATGCTTTCCAACCGATGGCTGGTCGAATTGGAGCAGATGCACTTCGGCAGTTTAAGTGCCGAGACCACTTCCACGATATCCTCAACCGCCTGAACTTCGTTCTCAAGCTTCTGGTCCAGAATTTTTTCGGATTTGTCGAGAAGTGATGCTGAAAGCGGAATTCCGGCTTCGCGCTCTACCGTCAGAAGAATATCCTGCCACGTCAGACCGGCAAAACGCTCGGCCATTTCATCAGCCGAGATCTGATAACCAGCTTCGGTGAGGAGGGCGGATTCGACTTCTGCCGCGATGATTTCGGAATCCACCAAAACGCCATCGCAATCGAAAATGATGAGGGACGGTGCCGCCATGATCATAGCCTTTTTATTGGGAGGAGTGGGCACCGGCAGCAGCCGGAAACACCGCGATTGAGCTACACCTTTATGGCGAAGCCGTCAAATCGGGGTTGGTGCGAATTCAGACCTCCCCGGAAACTTCGCGCCGCCGCCGGTCCAGTTCTTCGCTGTAGCGACGTAGCGTGTGTGCTTCACTGAGAAGGCCAAGTACCTTGCGCTCCTGCGCATTGTTTACCACGGCCAGCGCTTCGCTTTCTGCCCGGTCGAAACGGGCGACGGCTTCCTTGGCATTCATCTGGGGCAACAGGAACTCGTCCTGATATTTGAGAAGCTCGCTGATGCTGTGTTCGCCGTCGGATGTGTCGAAGCTGTCGGCATAGACCTCCGGAACCGGGATCATGCCGACATAGCGTCCATCGGCATCGACCGCGATGACACGCTGGGTCGAGCCGAGAGGGAAATCGTGCCGGAAGGTTTCTATATCGGTATCGATCAGCACGGTTCGCACATCGTGACGCATCATCCGGTTTACGGTCAGATTGCGTATCCAACCGATATCATGGGCGGACCGGATGGCCTCGCCACGCAGGTGAAAGCGCCATGTTGCGAAGGAGTAACCGAAGGTCTTCCGCACCATCAGCGAGGACGAGACGACAGCGCCGAGGACTAGCATTGCGATTGGAAAATCGCCGGTAAGTTCCAGTGCAAGGAAGGTCATGGTCATCGGACCGCCAACGACGGCGACGGCAAGTGAGCTCATGCCGATAACTGCATATACTTCAGGTGCAAGTGCCAGACCGGCAGGTAGAACGGCTCCGGCCACGGCTGCAAACAGCTTGCCCGTCAGTGCACCCAGAAACAGCGATGCGAAGAACAAGCCCCCACGAAAGCCCGCACCGATGGAGACAGCGGAAGCGAGAGACTTGGTGAAGATCAGCAGCAACAATGCCGGTATTGTAATGTTTGCATTCAGATCGAGGTGTAACGCTCCGTGGCCCGATGCCAGAACTTGCGGAGAAAAGAACGCGATCATACCGACAACGGCACCACCGATTGCTGGTGCCAAAACATTGGGCACTATGCTGCGTCGGGCGGTCGTTTCAACAAAAGTGACTCCACGCATGATGAGGATGGCAATACCTGCCGAAAAGAAGCCGAGAACGAGCGCTGGCACGTAGTCGCGCGGCGTGATGTCGTTGATCTGACCGATATCGATGACAAAGGGCGCTCCGCCAATTGCCTGCGTCACCAGCGCGCCAACGATCGCCGCCACGACGACAGGCGCCAGCGTGGCAATCGAATAGACGCCGATGATGAGTTCGAATGCATAGAATGCGCCAGTCAGCGGAGCATTGAAGGCGCTGGCAATAGCTGCCGCAGCGCCGCAGCCGACCAGCGTTCGCAAATCGGCGCGACGAAGCTTGAGTGCCCGACCGATACGGGATGCAAAACCGCTCGCAAGCTGCGTATAAGCGGCTTCAAGCCCGACCGATGCGCCGAAACCGTTCGAAATCAGGTTCTGTCCGACGAGAATGAAACTGTCCGTCAGCGATAGGCGTCCACCATGAAGTGCATTTGCTTCGATAGGGTCGACGATGGGCCGCTTGCGCCAGCGCGCGAGAACCCAGATCACGATCCCCATCAAGATGCCGCCCGCGAGCGGCGCGATATAAGCGCTGGGTTGCAATGATGCCGCCGAGCTCAGTTTCTCACCGGGTTCAAGAGCGAAGATTGCCTGATGCATCCATTGGGAAATGCTGCCAATCGCGGCAACCATCAGCCCTGAAATGATGCCGATGACGGTGCCGGCGATAACGAGGCCTATTTCGCTGCCGCGAACCAGTGCACGCATGCGAAAGGGTACAAAGAGAACCCGCAAATACCGGTTATGCCGCAGTTCAGCGATACTCATCATAAAATACACCGGACAAGCGGGGCGGCGCGCATGCCCGCCACGCAAATTCAGAAGTTGACTGCCGATTATAGGCAAAAAGGGATAACCAAGCCTTATCAAGGGCAAGAAGTTAAAGTTACAATTGCATAGCGATCGCGGCGTTAAGATGACAGGCGGCAAAATGTCGAGGGTCAATTGACCATGAAAAGCCCGGAACTGCGGACTTTCCACCTCGCTTAAGAAAAGATTTACGATTTCAATCACTTGGCGTTAACTGCATATTTACCCTACCCGGTAACCATAAGGACGAGTTTTTTGCGTCCACAGGTAATCGAGTATCCCATGTCTCTTGTACGTCTTGCACATGAGTTGCCCATTGAGGCTCCGCGTACCGCCTGGCTTGATTCCATCATCAAAGGTGATTGCGTCGCGGCTCTGGAACGCCTGCCGGATCATTCCGTGGACGTTATTTTTGCCGATCCTCCCTATAATCTCCAGCTTGGCGGCGATTTGCATCGCCCCGACCATTCGATGGTCAGCGCAGTTGACGATCACTGGGATCAGTTCGAGAGCTTTCAGGCCTATGATGCCTTCACGCGTGCATGGCTTATGGCCTGCCGTCGTGTCCTGAAGCCGAATGGCACCATCTGGGTCATCGGCTCCTACCACAATATCTTCCGGGTTGGCTCGCAGTTGCAGGATCTCGGCTTCTGGCTCCTGAACGATGTCATCTGGCGCAAGACGAACCCGATGCCGAATTTCCGCGGCCGTCGTTTCCAGAACGCTCATGAAACGCTAATCTGGGCTTCGCGCGATCAGAAGGGCAAAGGTTACACTTTCAATTATGAAGCGATGAAGGCCGCCAATGACGACGTACAGATGCGCTCGGACTGGCTGTTCCCGATCTGCACCGGTTCTGAACGCCTGAAAGACGAAAATGGCGACAAGGTTCATCCAACCCAGAAGCCGGAAGCTTTGCTTGCCCGCATCATGATGGCATCCAGCAAGCCTGGCGACGTCATTCTTGATCCGTTCTTCGGTTCTGGAACGACGGGTGCGGTTGCCAAGCGCCTCGGACGCCACTTCGTCGGTATCGAGCGCGAACAGAGCTATATCGATGCAGCGATGGCCCGTATTGACGCTGTTGAACCGCTCGGCAAAGCCGAACTGACGGTGATGACGGGCAAACGGGCCGAACCGCGTGTCGCGTTCACTAGCGTCCTCGAAGCGGGGCTTCTTCGTCCCGGCACGGTGCTTTGTGATGAACGTCGCCGTTTTGCTGCCATTGTTCGCGCGGATGGTACGCTGGCTGCCAACGGTGAAGCGGGTTCGATCCATCGTATCGGTGCAAAGGTTCAGGGCTTTGATGCCTGCAATGGATGGACTTTCTGGCACTACGAGGAAAACGGCGCGCTGAAGCCAATTGACGCCTTGCGTAAGGTCATTCGCGACCAGATGGCAGTTGCAGGCGCTTAAAGCGCGTCCCGAAAAGTGCGAAGCGGTTTTCGGATAAGATGCGCAAACGATTAGATATCGGACGGCCTCCAGCATAGTCTGATAGTGAGGCGCTCGAAGCATCGGCTTCGGGCGCCTTCGCTATTTTAGGCACGGAGCATTTCCTGTTTTGATTGAATCGTAGGAGATGCTCTATTCGTTTGTTTTTACGCATGTCTTTACCCCGAAGCCGGTTCCCGATTTCAGGGATGCTCTAAAGCGTGTCGCCGTTAACCGGATTCATGATTCCAGTTTGGCTTGAAGTATGCTTCACTTTGCCCATGGAAGGAGATGCACCATGGGCTAGCCGCATCCGATAGAGTTGCGTGAGCGTGTTGTTGCGCTTGTGAATGAGGGGCATGGCAACCGTGAAGCCGTTCGGCATTTCCGGGGTTCGCTTCGGTTCGTCAACAACATGGTGATCCTGCATCAGTAATCCGGTTCTCTGATCGCCGCCAAGCAGGACCACCCGCCTGGTGGTGCGAATCTCTTGGCTCATGGGGATTGGGTCCGCGAGCGGATGTCTGTCCGTAGAGTAACGACTTTGGACGAACTGTGGGTTGCGTTCGCGGAGCGCGGCATTGAAGTCCAACGTGCCACGGTAGGGCGATTTCTGCACCGGCTCGGGCTGAGCAATAAAAAAGCCCCAAGGCAAGCGAGCAGCGCAGGCTTGAGATCGCCAAGGCGCGTGACCTGCGGATCAACCGTCGAAAGCGGTTCTTCAACAAAGCCTTGGCGCGGCTCATCTTTATCGACGAGACCTCCACGAATACGCGCCTGACAAAACGCACCGGATGGTCGGCCAAAGGAAGTCGCTTTGCCGACTATGCTCCGTTCGGGAACTGGAAGACGCAGACCTTCATTGCCGGACTGTGCTGCCATGGCCTGACCGCGCCATGGATCGTCGACGCTCCGATGAACAGCCGCATCTTCGAAAAATGGATTGTGAGACACCGCTTGTGCCGACACTGTCGCCCGGTGACGTCGTGATCCTCGATAATGTCGGCTTCCACAAAAGCGAAAGGGCGGAACAGTTGGTCAAGGCGGAAGGCGCATGGCTTCTATTCCTGCCGTCCTATTCGCCAGACCTGAATCCCATCGAAATGGCCTTCTCAAAACTCAAGGCACTCCTGCGAAAGCGCGCCGCGCGAAGCTTCGATGCCATCTCCAATGCTCTCGGTGGCATCATCAGCCTCTTCTCCGTCACCGAATGCCTAAACTTCTTCAAGGCAGCAGGATATGAGGCTGAATAAATGCGACACGCTTTAGCCTGTTTTGCCTGTGACAGCCCTGATACAGGCAAGCACCATATCTTGCGCCCGTTTCCTGTGCTTTTATTCGCGGTCAACTTGTTATAAGGTTTTGGCAGGAACTTATAACGCTGCTAACGGTAAGATCGGCTATAAGGTTTTTGGCAGGAACTTATAACGACATAGTTCAACTCGCCGCCGGTACGACCAACTCATTCGAAAAGGCCAAGGATGAAAGAGATCGACATCAGCTATAGAACGATGTTCGCGGAGTTGGCGCAGCGGACAATGGATGCACAATTCGTAGCAGACTTCCCTTTAGAAGGATGGTTTGTGACTGTAACTGTCAAAGATCGCGATTATTGGTATTTCGACCTCCCCACCCCCGAGGGCAAAGACAAACGAAGCTACGTCGGCCCCGCGAGTGACGAAGCTATCACTAAGCGGGTAAGAGCCCACAAAGAGATCAAGGGCAACATCCGAGAGCGTAGACGCATGGTTAGCACGCTGCGACGCGCCGGCCTTCCCGGTCCTGATCCCTTCGCTGGTGACGTCACGAAAGCCTTGGCCGATGCTGGGTTGTTCCGGCTGCGCGCCATCTTGATTGGGTCGGTGGCATTCAGCACCTATGCTGGAATGCTCGGTGTCCGGCTGCCCTCTGCCGCGCTGCAGACAGGCGACGCAGACTTCGCTCAGGACTTCGCAATATCGGCTGGTGTCCAAGATAGTCTCCCGCCAATCCTCGAAATCCTCCAGTCAGTCGACCCTGAATTCCGCGCGATTCCGCACCAGGCCGATAAGGCTAAGGTGGTCGCCTTCGTGAACGCCAAGGGCTATCGGGTGGAGTTCTTGACCGGAAATCGGGGATCAGAAGAATACACTGGCAAGCCGTCGCCCATGCCCGCCCTCGGCGGCGCGTCGGCGGAGAATCTGCGGTTCCTTGATTACCTGATCTACGAGCCTATCCGCACAGTGCTACTTTTCCGCGAAGGCATAAACGTTCTCGTTCCTGCTCCCGAGAGGTATGCCGTACACAAGCTGATTGTGTCGTCGCGAAGACTCACTGACACGTTGGGGCGTTTGAAAGCTGACAAAGATCTAACGCAAGCCGCTTTGCTCTTCGAAGCCCTCGTGCAAACGCGCCACGGCATTGAACTAAGCGATGCTTGGGAGGAAGCATGGGAGCGCGGTGATGCATGGAAAGAGGGTATTGTCAGCGGCCTATCCAGACTACCCAAAAACGGAGTTGAAGCGTTAAGAGAGGCACTCGGGTCCGATTTTGTAGAAGGCTTACTGAAAAGGTGATTGACAGATTTCGCTAGAAACGAAAGACGACGACAGGCCAGTCTATGATTAGGCATAAAAGGCCGTGATCCGCTCTACCGCTGCCATAGCGAAAGGGCGTGACGTTGGTCAAGGCGGAAGGCGCATGGCTTCTATTCCTGCCGTCCTATTCGCCAGACCTGAATCCCATCGAAATGGCCTTCTCAAAACTTAAGGCACTCCTGCGAAAGCGAGCCGCACGAAGCTTCGATGCCATCTCCTATGCTCTCGGTGACATCATCAGCCTCTTCTCCGTCACCGAATGCCTAAACTTCTTCAAGGCAGCAGGATATGAGGCTGAATAAATGCGACACGCTTTAGAAGGCGAGACCCAGGGCTTTCAAATCAGCGCCCAACTTGCCCGCATCCGTAAAATGCACAGCCTGCCAGCCAGCCTGTCTGGCGCCATCCACATTGTGCATTGTGTCATCGATGAAAAGCGTTGCCGCGGGATCAAGGTCGAACGATGCAACGTGATGATCGTAGATTTCGCGGTCGGGTTTCAGCATATGAATGTCGCCCGATACGGTGACGCCCCGACTTTCGGCCAGAAAGGGAAAGCGAATCTGTGCTTCTCGGAAAGTGTCTAAAGCAAAATTCGTCAGCATGGTGACGTCATTGCCATGGCTGATCAGACCGCGCAGAATTTCGACGCTGTCCTCGTACGCATGGGGAACCATGCGGTTCCAGTTTTGCCGGAACGCACGAATATGATCGCGTTTCTCGGGATATGTATCGATCAGAAGTGATTCTGCTTCCTGCCAGCTTCTGCCGCGATCCTGTTCGATATTCCATGCGCTGGTGCAGATGTTTTCCAGAAACCACCGCCGTTCCGAAGCATCGGGAATGACATCGAGATAAGCAAGTTCAGGATCATAGTGGATCAGAACTCGGCCAATATCGAAGACGACATGCTTGACGGGACTGTTCAATGGTTTCTCCTCCCTCGTTTGAATGCTTCTGGTATGGCGGCGATGATCGCCTTTTTCATGACGGTGGGCAGCGCCTCATCGGAAAGGTCGTCTGGCTGTGACCACCATCCATCCGTAGACGCACTCTTGCTGACATTCTCGGAGCGATAGACCGACAATCTCAGTTCGAAATGTGTAAAAACATGCGTGATTGAACCGGAACCGTTCCATTGTGCCGCGAACGGTGCTGCAGCGATTGTTGCATCTCCGTCGATACGCGCCGTCCAGTGGCTGCCCGGAACTTCGGTCATTCCGGCAAGCAGGCCTTCACCTTTCCGCTTGCGCAGGAGAATTGAACCATCCTCCGCAATGGCGATGAATGCCGCCCCGGTGCGAATTGGCTTTTCTGCTTTGGGGGCCTTAACCGGAAACTCCTCCGGATCGCGTGATTTGAGAGCCAAGCAATCATCGTTGAGCGGGCAGATCGCACAGGCTGGCCGTCGTGGCGTGCATATGGTTGCGCCCAGATCCATCATGGCCTGAGCAAAGTCTCCCGGTCTGTCGATGGGCGTCATTTGACCCATGAGTGCGCGGATTTCAGCTTTTGCAGCGGGCAGGGGCGTGTCGATTGTGTAGAGCCGCGAAATTACACGCTCCACATTGCCGTCGACGACGGCAGCCGCCTCGCCAAACGCGATTGCCGCGATCGCCGCCGAAGTGTAATCGCCGATGCCCGGCAGTTCCTTCAGTGCAATGGCATTGTCCGGAAACTTGCCATCATGCTGTAAGGCTACGGCGTCGGCACATTTTTTCAAGTTACGTGCACGCGAATAATAACCGAGCCCGGCCCATGCACGCAGCATATCGTCTTCACTCGCCTTTGCCATGGCTTGAACGGTGGGCCAGCGTTCTACGAATTTCATGAAGTAAGACTTGACCGCCTCCACTGTCGTCTGTTGAAGCATAATCTCGGAGAGCCAGACGCGATAGGGATCGGGCTTGACGCCGGAGGCCTGTTCGGACGGGCTCACGCGCCACGGCAGAACGCGATGGTGCCGGTCATACCAGCGCAGGAGCTTTGTGGATTGATCGGAATTGGTAGAATTCAGCATGAGAAGGACATCGGTTAACAGTTGGGCAGCATTCTGATTAATGCCTTATTTTTACAATTGATAGAAACAACGCTGTGCATAATAGATCCTAGCGCGTAGAAGCCTCACTGTGGGCCTTCTGATGTACTCAGTTGGAAAGAGAATAAGTGGACCATTCTGTACCCGTCTATGTCATCAATCTTGCGCGATCACGGGATCGCTGGGACAGGCTGAAGTCCAATGCGGATGCGCTTTCGATCGATCTGAGGCGCGTGGAAGCTGTTGAGGGAAAACTTCTGTCCCCGGAAGAACTGACGGATTTCGATGATGCAGGCTTTCGTCGTTGGCATGGTAAAACTGTACTGCCCGCAGAAATTGGTTGTTATTTCAGCCATATCCAAGCGCTGGAAATGATAGCCGCAGCACCTGAATCTTTTGCGGTCATTGTGGAAGATGACGTAGTTTTCACTCCTGCTTTTCAACCGTTCCTGACGTATTTGACAAAGGTGACGGGTTGGGATGCGGTTAAACTCGTGAATCACAGGACGTCTGCCTTTCGCCCGTTTCAAAAAGCCGACGATCAGTTTTCCATAGGTCGCTGTCTGCATGGCCCGCTGGGCAGTTCAGCAGCATATGTCGTAACCAGGGAAGGCGCGTCGAAAATGCTGAAGGCGCTCCGGCCCATGCGACTGCCTTATGATGTTGCATTGGAACGTGGGTGGGCTGGTGCATATCAGGTTTTTACGACCGACAAGCCGGTCGTCGAGTTTTCGGATATTGCGATCTCTACGATCGCTCAGGGGCGTTCTGCCTACGCCAAGAAGCGTTTACCCGTATACAAAAGGATAACTACCCTTGTGTTTCGAGTAACTGATTATGTCCGACGAATCGCCTACGCTCTTGATAAGAAGGGCTTAAGAGAGGGCAGAGATTGAGTTATTTTAAAAAGTCTTTTCTCCTGCGGCGCCGGATAGATTCCTGGGTGCTCGGGATAGCGTCGGCCGCGATGCCCATTCGCATCGGTTTTGGACCGCTGATACTTTTCGTCTTTTCATGCATCGGCATTTATCTTGCCTGCGGACGTCACGCGACGACACGTATGTTCGCCAAAAAGTTCTATCTTTTCATAGTCTTATATGCTGTATGGTCGCTGGGCTTGATCCTGTTTCGAGGCGAGCCCTTCCACGATAACCGGCAGATCGGCTATACTCTGCTAATTGCCATTTTCGCTTTTGCTGGTTCGGGGATGGTGCTCGTTCGCGATCCGTTGCGAGCTTATGTTCTCGGCGCGCGGGTTGGAACGTTGCTTGCCGTGGTCATCGCACTTTATCTTGCTGTGACCAATGGCGGCCGTATTGGTGTCGGCGGCAATCAGGCAGTCTTTGCATTCGTTGCAGCAGTGGCGGCGATCTCGGCTGCAGTCCCCCTGCGCAACGCCTCCCGATATTTGCCGAACGGCCCACATTGGCTGGTGTTGGGGTTCACTGCGGTTTTAACTTCTGAAACACGAGCAGTCATTGTGGTCTTGCCGATATTTGCGGCCATAGAAATTCTTATTTTCCTAAGGCGTTTCAGCATCAGGCAACAGGGAGCGGCTTATGCGATACTGTTCGCAGCAATAGCGGCTCTCGTCGTTGTCGGACCGGTTGGCGATATTATCTCCAAACGGTTCGCGGGTATGGTGGAATACTATGACAGCGGCAACAGTTCCAACTGGGACGATAAAGTGTCTGCCGATATCCGTGAGGTCATGTGGACGAGCGCGTCCCATGTCATCAAAACTCACCCTTTCACAGGAGTAGGCTCCTATTCGAAGATGGATTTCGTGAAGACTGAGGCTGGTGACAAGGCTCCAATGTTGGAAGGCTTCCGTCATGTCCATAACACGATTCTTGATGAGTTACTGAACGACGGGATTATCGGCCTCATCTTTATGGCTTGTGCATTTATCTCGATCTTCGTCTATCTGTGGCGTACAGCCGATAGCTGGGCGATGCGACGAGCATTGATTTACTCCGCGGTGGTGTGCGGCAGCTACGGCATGTTGCACAATCCGCTTTTGCACGAGGTAACCATCGCCTCGACTATGTTCTTCCTTGCAGCACTTAATGCGGCTGCATCGCGGCGAATGATGGCCGCGCGCCGCGCAGGTCTCACCTCGTATATTTTTGGAAAGAAATCAGCCGCATGAAAGCCATTGTAACGGGCGCAGCCGGGTTTATCGGGTTCCACACGGCGCAACGACTGCTGGATGAAGGCTGGCAGGTCATTGGCATAGACAATGTGAACGACTATTATCCGGTTGCCCTGAAAGAAACCCGGCTCTCCAAACTTCATATGAGGGATGGTTTCAGGTTTGCGAAGGCGGATATTTCCGATGCAGAAGCGTTCAATGCGGCGATCGGCGCTGATCGGGATGCAGATATCATCGTGCATCTGGCAGCACAGGCGGGTGTGCGATACTCCATTGAGAACCCCACCGTCTATATCTCCGCTAATGTGCAGGGACAGGTCACGGTCTTCGAAACCGCGCTGAGACTGGATAAGCGACCGCCTGTCGTTTATGCCAGCTCATCGTCGGTCTATGGCGCGAATGAAAAGGTGCCTTTCTCCGAAAGCGATCCTGTCGATCATCCCGTCTCGATCTATGCCGCGACAAAGCGTTCGGGCGAACTACTGGCCTACTCCTACCGTCACGTGCACAAGCTCCACTCTGCGGGCTTGCGCTTCTTTACCGTCTACGGTCCTTACGGGCGGCCTGACATGGCGCCATGGCTGTTCACGTCCGCGATCCTCAAGGGTGAGCCGATCCGGGTGTTCAATAATGGTGAGATGCAGCGGGACTTCACCTTCGTGGACGATATCGTCAGCGGTGTAGTCGGTGCGGTACGGCGCATACTCGACAAGCCGGAAGATACCGCACCTGTTTATAATCTTGGCAACAACCGGCCCGTAATGCTGAACGATTTCATTGCTGCAATCGAGAAAGCGACGGGCAAGGAGGCAATCCGTAAGCTGGAACCTATGCCAGCCGCCGACGTGCCGCGCACCTATGCCGACATCACGCTTGCTGCTGGCGATCTTGGCTTTAGCCCGAAAACGACACTCGATCAGGGGATTCCTTTGTTTGTCGAGTGGTTTCGCGGCTATAATGGAGCGCGATGAGCGAACCAACATCCAGACGCGGCTTCAGGCCGCTGGCAGACATGGCTTCGGGTCTGGTGGACCCGATGCTGCAAAAGCGTGCCGGTATCAATCTCGCCTTGCTTCAGTCGTGGGAAGATATTGTCGGGCCTGCCATCGGTGCAACGTCACGTCCGCTGCGCATTATCTGGCCGCGCCGTCTGCATGAGGACGATCCGTTTTCACCAGCAACGCTGATTATCGCCTGCGAAGGCTTCGCTGCCTTGCAAGTCCAGCATGAAACAGGAGAAATTATCAGTCGTATTAATGGCTTTCTCGGCTTCTCGGCAGTCGGGCGCATTCGCATCGAACAGAAGCCACCAGTCATTCCAGCCAAGCGTCGGATAAAGAGGCTGGCGCCGCTTGGGCCTGCCGAAGAACGCCGCATCGACAAGGCCACGGACGGTATCGAAGATGACGCGCTTCGCGCAGCACTGGCACGTCTTGGCAAGAACATTCTCGCAGAGAAGCGGACAATCGGTCGAAAAGACGGTAAGGACAGCTGAATTCGGCCTGCTGCCATAAAATTGATGCAAGCTTTCAGCAGTTTGAACTTGGCACCCCAATTGATTGTCGCAAATATGAAGACAAAAAACGCAAGGCGCTGACTTTCATGTGAACGCTGCGGGTCTAGCGAAGTGCGATCTGCCGCTTTAGATTGTATGTCGAAGTCAACTATTGAAACAGGACTGGATGATTCGGATGCCTGCAGCGTTTAATCGCAGACACGTTATTTCTCTTGCCGGAGCAGCGGCTGCCGGGCTGGCGTTTGCCGGTGGCGCGAATGCGCAGCAGCGCGATCCTGAAGGCACCGTTGATGCGGCCAAGATTGCCGAACCCGGCAAGCTCAAGGATATGGTCTATGGCAAGGCTGACGCGCCGGTCACCATCGTTGAATATGCATCGCTGACCTGCCCACATTGCGCAGATTTTACGATCAACACATTCCCGAAAATCAAGGAAAAATATATCGATACGGGCAAAGCACGGCTCATCTTCCGTGAGTTCCCGTTCGATCCGCGCGCGACTGCCGCTTTCATGCTGGCGCGCTGCGCACCGGAAGACCGTTATTTCCCGATGGTCGACGTTTTCTTCAAGCAGCAGCAGCAGTGGGCAACCGCCGAAGACGGTGAGGCAGCTCTCCTGCAAATTGCAAAACTTGCCGGTTTTACACAGGAGTCCTTCAAGGCTTGCTTGACGAACCAGCAAGTTCTCGATGATGTGAGAGCAACGATGGAGCGTGGGTCGAAGGATTTCGGTGTGAATGCAACGCCGACTTTCTTCATTAACGGACAAAAATACGCTGGAGCGCTTTCGGTTGACGAAATGTCGGCAATCATCGACAAGCTTCTCTGATCCGTTTTTCAGATCGAAAAGCGGGCGCTTCTCTGCGCCCGCTTTTTGCGTTTTTGAGATAGGGCATTTCCAGCAAAATTGCGAAGCGGTTTTGCGTGGGATAATGCGTACAAACAATGAGCTGGAGCGGTTCCAGTACCCAGTTTTAACAGGCACCGCTCTCGCTGCAGGAGGGGCATTCTGATGCGCTTCTCCAAGCTGCGCCTTGTTGGTTTCAAATCCTTCGTCGAGCCCATGGAGTTCGTCATCGAAGGCGGGCTGACCGGCGTTGTCGGCCCAAATGGCTGCGGCAAATCCAATCTGGTCGAAGCGTTGCGCTGGGTGATGGGTGAAAACTCATACAAGAACATGCGCGCCTCCGGCATGGACGATGTGATCTTTTCCGGCTCGGCCACGCGGCCCGCGCGCAATACTGCGGAAGTCACGCTTTTTCTTGACAATTCCGACCGCACTGCGCCTGCCGCTTACAATGATGCGGACGAATTGCAGGTCTCTCGCCGTATCGAACGGGAATCCGGGTCGGTCTATCGCATCAATGGCAAGGAAGCGCGTGCCAAGGATGTGCAGCTTCTCTTTGCGGACCAGTCCACCGGCGCACGTTCGCCCTCCATGGTCGGGCAGGGGCGCATTGGCGAGCTTATTCAGGCAAAGCCGCAAGCCCGTCGTGCGCTTCTGGAAGAAGCGGCTGGCATCTCCGGCCTGCATACGCGCCGTCATGAGGCCGAGCTGCGCTTGCGTGCTGCTGAAACCAATCTCGAGCGTTTGGACGATGTGGTTGGCGAGCTTGGAAGCCAGATCGAAAGTCTGAAACGTCAGGCGCGTCAGGCAAACCGCTTCAAGGCACTTTCCGCAGATATTCGCCGGGCGGAAGCCGCACTTCTGCATTTGCGCTGGTCGCAGGCAAAGATGCAGGAAGGCGAGGCGCAAAGCGCCCTGGCGCAGGCAACCTCGGCTGTCGGTGACATGGCGCAAGCCCAGATGAACGCGGCGAAAGTACAGGCGGTCGGCGCACACAAACTGCCCGAACTGCGTGAGGCTGAAGCGAAAGCCGCGGCTGCATTGCAGCGCCTTTCCATTGCCAGAACGCAGCTTGATGAGGAAGGCGAACGTCTTCGTGCCCGTCGGGCAGAGTTGATAAAGCGTCTTGAGCAGCTTTCCGCCGACATCGCGCGCGAAGAAGAAATGATGCGTGAGAACGCCGACATTCTGGCGCGTCTCGATGACGAAGAACAGGAACTGATCGCTTCCGCTGAAGAATCCGGCGAGCGCGATCAGGAACTGCATGCACTGTTTGAGGAAGCGGAAGTTCAATTGCAGGACAGCGAGAGCGCTTTGTCCCGCGTGACGGCCGAACGTGCCGAAGCTGCCGCAGAGCGTGTGCAGATCGAACGTGTATTGAAGGAAACACGTGATCGTCGTGACCGTCTTTCTGTCCAGATGGAAGCGATCGAGCGCGACATCGCTGCTGTCGCGGAACAGATCGGTGGCCTGTTCGATCCGGCGGAAAAGCGCATCGTAGTCGATCGCTGTGCGGAAGCACTGGCATCCGCTGAGGAACTGGTCGCAAGCGCGGAAGAGCTCGTTGCAAGCGCGCGCGAAGCGGAAGCCGCCAGCCGCCAACCTTTGAGCGAGGCGCGTACCGAACTGAATCGCATCGAAACGGAAGCGCAGACGTTGGCCCGCATTCTGAATGCTGGTGAAACGGGGCAATTCCCGCCAGTGGTGGAAGAACTGCGTGTTGAGAAAGGCTATGAAGTAGCACTTGGTGCGGCACTCGGCGAAGATCTTGATGCGGCAAGCGATGAACATGCACCGGTCTACTGGGCTTACAATCCCGCAGCCAATGCCGATCCCGCTCTGCCCGACGGCGTGACACCCTTGGATCGGCTGGTAGAAGGGCCGCAGCAATTACGCCGTAGGCTGGCACAGGTCGGCGTTGTCTCGGAAAGTGAAGGCAAGCGCCTGCAGGCCATGTTGCGGCCCGGCCAGCGGCTCGTCAGCAAGACCGGAGCGCTCTGGCGCTGGGATGGCTATACGGCAAGCGCTGATGCGCCGACCCCGACAGCTCAGCGACTGGCACAAAAAAACCGGTTGGTGGAACTCGAACAGGAAGCGATTGCCGCGCGCAAACGTGCCGAGCAGGCTGAGCAGGATGTGCAGCGAACCGAAGCAGGCGTCCGCAAGGCCGTCGAACAGGAACGTGTCGCGCGCGATCAATGGCGTGCCAACCAGCGCAAGCTTGATGAAGCGCGTGAGGCTCTCGCGGCTGCGGAGCGTGCAGCAGGCCAATTGGCAACACGCCGTGCCGGTCTGGAAGACAGCAAGGCGCATCTGGAAGAAAATCTCGAAGAAGCGCAGATCCGTGTCACGGAAGCCGAAGAGCGGCTTGGCGAAATGCCGGATATCGATGCGATTGGCGAACGCCTTGCCGCATTGAGCAGCGAAGTCATGTCGGACCGCACGGCTTTGGCAGAAGCGCGCGCCGCCTATGAGGGGCTGCGGCGCGAGGCTGATGCTCGCAAACGGCGGCTGGAAATGATTGCGCTGGAGCGTCGCAACTGGAAATCCCGGGCCGAAAATGCTGACCGACATATAGCTGCTTTGAATGATCGCCGTGAGGAAACGGCGGATGAGGCCGAGACGCTTGCGGAAGCGCCTGACGAAATCGAGAACCGCCGCCGGGCGCTTTTGAACGAGCTTTCGCAGGCTGATGCCCTTCGAAAACAGGCTGGCGATATTCTGGCCGAGGCTGAGGCTGCGCAGGCGGAACTCGACAAGACGGCGACCCTTGCCATCCAGCAACTCGCGGCAAGTCGTGAACAGCGTGCGCGTGCCGAAGAACGTCTTGCGGCGGCGGAAGAGCGGCGCAAGGATGCCGAAGCCCGGATCGCCGAAGCGCTGAACTGCCCACCGCACGAGGCTATTCGCCAGACGGGTTTAAGGCCGGATGAAGCTTTGCCCGATCCCGATCAATTGGAACGCCAGTTGGAGCGGTTGAAGATTGAGCGGGAGCGGCTCGGGGCGGTTAATCTGCGCGCCGATGAGGAACAGGAAGAACTGTCCGGACGCCTGGATACCATCGTCTCCGAGCGTGAAGATGTGATCGAGGCGATCAAGAAATTGCGTCAGGCGATCCAGAGCCTCAATCGCGAGGGACGCGAACGTCTACTGGCTGCGTTCGACGTGGTGAATGTACAGTTCCAGCGCCTGTTCACACATCTGTTTGGCGGCGGCACGGCGGAACTGCAACTGATCGAAAGCGACGATCCGCTGGAAGCCGGTCTGGAAATCCTCGCCCGTCCGCCCGGCAAGAAGCCGCAGACCATGACGCTCCTTTCCGGCGGTGAGCAGGCGCTGACAGCCATGGCGCTCATCTTTGCTGTGTTCCTCACCAATCCGGCGCCGATCTGCGTACTCGATGAAGTGGATGCACCGCTGGATGACCACAATGTGGAGCGTTACTGCAATCTGATGGATGAAATGGCGGCTTCGACCGAAACGCGCTTCGTGGTCATCACGCATAATCCGATCACTATGGCACGCATGAACCGTCTCTTCGGCGTGACGATGGGTGAACAGGGCGTGAGTCAGCTCGTTTCTGTGGACTTGCAGACGGCTGAACGGCTGCGCGAAGCGGGATGACGATCATAAATCTTCAGAGCTAACAGTATGGGCGACAATTTCGGTCGCGTAAATCACTGGATCGTGTAACGTCCTAGCGCCACTTATATCCACCGGGCTGCCTGCCATTGCTGACGAAAACGTTTATCCGTCGCGACGGCACGGGCCGGAGGCATCATCAGCTCGGCAATCTGAGCCTGAATGTTGGGAAATGGCGCGCGCGCGAGGGCGATGTCGGTGCGGCGCAGAACAGCGTCGTTGCTTGGCGTTTCTGGAACAGCGCTTCGGGGAAGGTTACAAGGATGGCGGTGGCCTACCACTCCTGCCGACGCGGCTGATGGCAGGACTTGCAATCCTCCCGCCTATCTGCGCGATCTCTTCATCAGCCTCGCCAACGGTCATCTGGCCAAAGACATCGACGCCCTGATGCCATGGGCATATGCCGTCCACATCAATGCCTCTCAATGAGCTCATCCGGCACTATACGGCGAGCTCATTGCATCATTCACCGCATTTCAACGCAAAAGCGTGCCAACCAAGGACCAACGGTCGTTTGTTATGGGGGTTGCTGTGCCGTTTTGGAATTTGCCTGCCAACGGTCATATGAAGACCGATGACAGGCTGGCGATACAATCTATGCGCTGCTAAGGGCTACAGGGCAAAGTTAGCTGTTAATGATGAGAACTTACTTAGTCATTTCATCGACCGTCTTCACGAGCATGGGAAGGGCATCTTCAGGGGTAAGGTCGCCCCGCATAACCTTGGCAATGATGTCGCGTTCCGCACGCCAGATGCGCACCGACGATCCGGTCGGATACCCCTCCCACGGGCGCGCCAGCTCGATTTGGGATGCCACTGTTTTGAAGCGCGGTTCCTTTTGGTAAAAAGGAGCAAGATAATCAGCGCCGTCAGCCAGTTTGTTCGTCGGTAGATACCCTGTCGTTTCTACCACGATACTCTGTCCTTTCGGACCGGTGGCAAATTTCAGATATTCCCAGGCCGCTTTCTGCACGGCCTCATCTTGTGAAAGAATGATGCCTGCTGCGCCGCCCGTTGGGAGGCCGCCATTCTCCTTATCGTCAATCGGTACTCTTATCGTGTTCAGTTTGAAGCGGTCTCCTACAAGGCCGATAATCTGTGCAAGGCGGGCGGGAGTATCGATGAAATAGGCGGTTTGTCCAGCTGCGAATTGCTGGCGCGCCTGTTCAAATTCCAGCAAATTCTCGCCGCCCTCAGTCACGATACGACGGAGAATTTTGAGGGCTGCCAGACCCTTTTCATTGTTGAAGCCAGCCTTTCCTGTTTCAGGCTCGACGAGCTGCGTTCCTTCCTGCCGCAAAATGGTCTGCCAGAGCCAATCGTCGGGCCAATCGTAGATTGTATAACCGATGCCCGTCATCTTCGGGTCTGCGTCATGGATTTTCTTGGCGCGCGCCAGAAGATCGTCCCAAGTCGCAGGTACCTCCTTGGGGTCCAAACCTGCTTTCTCGACGGCGCTTTCATTGACGTAAAGAATTGGAAGCGACGCGTTGAAGGCCATACCGTATTTGACACCATCTACAACGCCAATATCGAGCATGGACTGCGAATAATTCTCCGTTATCCAGTTTTGTGGTTCGGCATCCAGAAACGGCTTGAGGTCTACGATCTGGTTGCGCTTGGACAAAGTGCGCGCAAGCTCGGGCATAAGATGGTAGCCGGGAAAGTAGAGGTCTGGAAGCTGATTGGTGACGGCCAGCCGCTGCATCAGGAGATGGCCTTCGTCGTAGTCCTTGGCAGGAGCCCGGAATTTTATCTTGATATCCGGGTGCTCCTTCATGAAGGCTTGAGAAATTGGATCATGGAACTTCGCGAAGCCGGATTGTGCGTAGAGCACGTCCAGTGTCACCTCGGCGGCGGGTGCCGTTCCCGCCATACAAAGCGTAAAGGTTCCGGCTGCGATGAATTTTGCTATGTGTTTCATATGTTCCTCCCTGGATTCAGACGTTTATATATTGAGGCTTCTTATTTGACACCGGTCATGGTGATGCCCTGAATGAAGCGCTTGCGCGCAATCAGGAAGCAGATCACGAGCGGGGCGGTGAGCATGGTGGCGGCCGCCGTCAGCGCTCCATAATTCGAGCCAGTTTCCGCGTCAGCGAAGAGCAGCATGCCAAGCGGCGG
This sequence comes from Brucella tritici, assembly GCF_008932295.1. Lineage (GTDB taxonomy): Bacteria > Pseudomonadota > Alphaproteobacteria > Rhizobiales > Rhizobiaceae > Brucella > Brucella tritici. The sequence continues at coordinate 320,365 of NZ_WBWA01000002.1, forward strand.
CGGTGCGAGCTGGTTGTCGGAAATGACGATGAGCGGCCAATAAAGGTCGTTCCAGTGCGCGACAATCGAGAACACCGCGAAAGCGGCGATTGCCGGCATGGCACTCGGCGTGACGATGCGCCAGATGATTTCAAGCTCGCCCATGCCGTCAAGTCGTGCGGCATTGATGATATCGTCGGGGAAACTCCTAAAAAACTGCCGGAACAGGAATATTGCGAAGGCTGACAGGAAAAACGGCAGCATCATCGAAAAATAGCTATTGAGCTGACCAGCCCAGGCCAGAGCGATATAGAGGGGAAGCGCTGGCACCTGGATGGGGATCGCCAGTGCCAGCAGGATCAGAACGAAGAAAAGGTTGCGGCCGGTAAATTTCAGCTTGGCCAGTGCGTAGGCACACGGGATCGCGACGATCAACTGGACCAGAAGGATACCGCTGCACACAATGACGCCGTTCAGCGCAAAGCGCAGCAAAGGTGCGCTTTCAAGCGCGAAGCTGTAATTTTCCACGCCATAAAACTGCGTTGGCCATAGCCGCAGCTGAGCGCTGAATATCTCATTTGGCGGTTTGATTGATGTGACGAGCATCCAGACGAAGGGCATGACGATGAAGATTGCACCTAAGATCAAGATGGCGTGGACCGCGATGAAGCCAAGTCCCCGTTTCAGCTCCGAGAAGCTGCGTGCAGGCGGGCTGGCGATTTGTGGCTGTTCGTCCGATAGCGGTGTCAATAGTGCACCCTCCTGTCGATGAAAAAGGTCTGGATGCCCGAAAAGATCAGGATGAATGCCAAAAACACCAGCGTCAGCGCTGCGGCATAGGCGGTCGAAAAATACTGGAAGCCTTCCAGATAGATCGCATAGAGAATCACATTGGTGGAATCTTGTGGGCCGCCCCGCGTGATCGCGACTACCGTGTCAAAGACCTTGAAGGCGGTGATGGATGTAGTGATGAGGACGAACATGGTCGTCGGCCCAAGCATCGGCCAGGTCACGGTCAGGAAGCGGTCGATCACGCCAGCTGCACCATCAATATCAGCGGCTTCATAGAGGTCTTTGGGGATCGCCGAGAGACCGGCCAAAAACAGCACCATGTTGAACCCGACAAGTTGCCAGATTCCAATGACCGCCAACGTCGGCAGCGCATAGGCAGGGTCGCTGAGGAAATTGACCGGCTGGAAGCCCAGGGCAACAATAATCGCGTTGATTGGTCCAAGGCTTGGATGAAGCAGGAATTTCCATACCGACGCCATGGCAATAAGCGTTGCCGTGACCGGCAGGAAGAAGATGACCTCATAGATTGCGCGGCTACGCGTTCGGCCATGGATGAGAAGGGCGAACAGGAGGCCGAGCCCCACTGATCCGGGAACCACGAAGGCCACGTAGATGAACGTGTTGAAGAGCGATCGACGGAAGGTTTCGTCGTGCAAGGCATTGGAAAAATTCTTGAGGCCGGCAAATGACAGCGTCAGGTCGCCAAGCTGATAATCGGTGAGACTGAGCACCACTAAGACAATCAGCGGCACGATATGGAGCAACAGGAGCAGTATGAATGCGGGTGCCGCCAGGCCAAGCCCTGTCAGCTTCTCAACGAATTCTCGCCGCCCGAGCCTTTGTCCAAGAGCCGGTTCAACGGGTTGAGCCATGTTTTGCCCTCCCGGAATCGTCGCCTGACAAGAGCACATGCGTTTTTTCCGCCCGCCGTCCGTCGGGGCCGAAAATATGGCAAAGCGTGGGGTCGAAGGTCAGTCGCACAGCATCGCCTTCGTGGATGTCTTCATGCGGCGAAGTCGTGCGCATGATGAAACTGGTCGCTTCCGTGCCGGTCAGGTCGAGGTGATGGAGAAATTCGGCGCCGAGATTTTCCGTGCGGCGCAGGCGTGCGTCGATGATTGGTTGACCTGTGGCCGTCTGCTTAAGCGAAAGAAGGTCGAGCGCCTCCGGCCTGATGCCGATGGTCACACTCTCGCCCTGCGGCAGGTTGACGGCGATGCCAAGTGGCCTGCCTTGTATTTCCACCCGACCGGCCGGTCCAATCGATGCGGGCATAGTATTGATTGTTGGGCTACCGATGAAGCGGGCCACTTCCAGATTGGTCGGATGCTCATAAAGTTCCGTCGGCGTCCCGAGCTGCTGCACCTTGCCGCCGTCCATCATTGCGACACGGTCCGACATGGTCATGGCTTCGATCTGGTCGTGCGTGACATAGATGAAGGTCGCGCCCATGCGCTTGTGCAGTTCGGTCAGTTCTGTGCGCATGTGGACGCGCAGTTTCGCGTCCAGATTGGATAGCGGTTCGTCCATCAAGAAGGCGCGCGGCTGGCGGACCATCGCCCGGCCGAGCGCCACGCGCTGGCGCTGCCCGCCAGAAAGCTGCGCAGGTTTGCGGCCAAGCAGCGCCTCAATCTTCAATTGGCCGGCCACGGCTTCGACCTGTTGTGCAATCTCTTGTGTTAGCCTTTTGCGGCGTGGCGAGAGATGTTTGATCAGCGGGATGCGCTCCAACAGGCTGAGTTTTTCTACTGTGAGGGGAACAGCGATGTTGTCGAAAGCCGTCATATGCGGATAAAGCGCGTAACTTTGAAACACCATCGACAGCTTGCGCTCATGCGGGCGCAGGTGGTTCACCGATGCGCCGTCCACGCTGATCGTACCTGCCGACTGGCTTTCCAGGCCGGCGATGATGCGCACGAGTGTCGACTTGCCGCAGCCCGAAGGTCCAACGAGGGTAAGAAATTCCCCGTCGCGGATCGAAATATTAATGTCGTCCAGTACCTTGAGGCTTCCGAACGATTTACTGATGTTTTGGATATCGACCTGGGACAAAAACTCTCCTCCAGCATTCGTCGCCCGCTCCAACTATCGCGGGGGGTAAACCTCATGCACAACGTCATCGATCCACATCATCTTCAGTTCCGGCAGATGTACACGCTTAAAGCTGAAACCTGAATCCGAGAAATCGTATCGTACGGCGCCAAGCTGCTTTTCGCCGCCCAAAGGCGGCTGCATGTCTGGACCAACCGCGAAGGCGGCTGACGGACACCAGACGAACTGGATGCCGTCGAGAACGAAATCGTGTGACAGATGAAGATGACCACTGGCGATAAGATCGACACCGAAGCGCTGCGTGAGGCGCTGCAGCCGGGTGCGTGGTTCCGGCCTTACTGACCAATAACCGTTGTCGATATCGTCCCAGCCATTGATAAACAGAGGTTGGTGGGTAAACCATGCGATGCGGCGGCCGTCCGCGCTCTGCATTTGTCGTTCCAGCCAGTGAAACTGCGCTTCTTCCGCCGCAAGACCGGAACTCAGGATCATGGAATCGAACCCGAGAAGGCGCCACTTTCCCACATCCTTTGCCCAGAAATCTGCGCCATACTGTCGGTTCCAGCGTTCCAAACGATGTTCATTGGTCGGCTGATGTGCGCTTTGCGGTTCGCCGACATCGTGGTTTCCAGGAACAACCAGCATCGGGGCGGGCAGGCCGACCATCACTTCGCGGCAGAAGGTAAAATCGTCCTCGACATCCGCGCCGTCCACGCTGATATCGCCGGAATGAATGATGAGATTGGGATTTTCACTGGCGAGCCAGTTTTTCAAAGGCTGCCAATTTTCCACGAAATGCGCCTTGTGGCGTCCAAGATGCGTGTCTGAAATCTGTATGACGCGGACCATTCCTTCATTCCCCTGATTGCAAACTGATCAGATCAATTCGCCGCATCGAAAAAGGTTTACAACTGTTGGTGTGGACTTGCAAATGTAACGTTCCGGTCAGTCGGTCAGTCATGTTCACCGATGAGGATATTGGCAGCGGTTATCGCAGCCGGTAATTCTGCTGCTCCGTTGACAACGAAAGCAGCGCCGCTGGCCTTGAGAAGCGAAGCCCGGTCGGGACGCGGATCTGCTGGATCGACAAATCCGATTGCAGTCATGCCTGCTGCATTGGCGGCGAGGACGCCGTGCGAACTGTCGTCGATCATCACGCAATGCTCCGGCTTGACGTGGAATTGTTCAGCGCAATGCAAAAGAAGGTCTGGGGCAGGCTTGGGTCTTGCCACCATCTGGGCGCTGAACACTGCGGGATGGAAATGCTCCCACAAATCAAGCTTGCCCAAACTGCTTTTGAGGCGCTCGATGGAACTGTTTGAGGCAACGCATTTGGGCCGCCTCACGCTTTTGACCACCGCATCAATGCCCGGCATCGATGTGAGCGAACACCCAAATTCCTCATAAAGACGCGTGTGCCAGGCGGAGAAATGGGCATCGATGTCGATCATGCCCAGTTCTTCCGCACAGATCCTGCGGATAGACGGTTCTGAATGGCCGGTGAACCTGACATGCGCCTCCTCGTCCGTGATGGACATGCCGGCATTGCGCAGCATTTCGGCAAGTGTCCGGCTGGCGATAGGCTCGCTGTCAATCAGCACCCCGTCACAGTCAAAAATGATGAGAGCAATATTTTCAAGAGCATCCAAGCCTGCTGATGTTATGTCGGTCATGGCAATCATCCCTGCACGCAGGGCATTGGATGGACGGCAGGAAAGCCAGCCCGCATATCGTACGGGATAGGTCGGTGTCGTTTTGCCCTTTTGATTTCCGGCGGCATCGCTCTTTCCTCCCGGTAATGCTTCAACTTTGACGACATTCAGTCTAGGTAGGTCGAAACAGTTGTCAATAGATAATTACAGATGTAAATACATTAGATATTGAAACAGTAGAATCAGCGATTTGTGCCGTAAATTCGGAGTGCCGGTATCTTTCCGTGCGGGAGAAGCGCTGCTACACCAAGGCAGACAGGCAGAGGGTCCGCCGGGCGGGCCCGGTTGGCAAATGAGGTTCTGATGATGAACGGAAAACCGTTGTTGAACGGTCCAGCTGCGCTCGCCGAAGAACAGATGCAGATGCGCGTCGTCTGGCAATATTTCATGGAAGGTCGGACACAAGGAGAAATCGCGCAGGCCTTCTCCACCAATCGCCTGCGCATCAATAAGATTATCGCCGAGGCGCGCCGGTCGGCGCTGGTGACGATCACGTTGAACTCTCGACTGGTGTCATGCGTAGAATTGGAGCGACAGCTCGTCGCCGATTTTTCGTTGCGGCACGCCAGTATCGTGCCGACGCCCGACAATCCTGAGCTGGTGCCTGTGCTGGTGGGACAGGCGACCGCCCATTATCTCTTAGACCAGCTGAACACCACCGACATATCGGGGATCGGTGTGGGGTGGGGCGCGACATTGCGTGAGATGGTGCGTCACATGCCTAAGCTGAAACGGCCCGATGTTTCCGTCAGTTCCGTCCTCGGCGGTCTCACGCATGGCATCGAGATCAATACATTCGATATTGCGAGTGATCTGGCGCGCCAGCTCAATGCGCAATGCGCTTACCTCGCCGCGCCGATTTACGCTGGCAGCCCCCAATCTCGCGACGCCATCGTCAGTCAGGACGTGTTCGAAAGCGCTTTTGAGCGGATCAGGAAGAACGACATCATCCTTGTCAGTATCGGCGACTTGACGATGCGTTCGCTGCTAATCCGCTACGGATTGCCGAGTGACGTTTCGTTGGATGAACTGATTGCAGCTGGTGCCTGCGGCGATATCGTCGCGCAGTTTATTGACCGGAATGGTAAGCCCATCGACCATCCGATCAACCGGCGCGCCATAGCGCCGTCATTCGAGACCCTAAAAAGCGTGCCGACTGTGGTGTTCGCGTCGGGCGGGCTTAACAAGGCAGAAGCGCTTGCTGCCGCGCTGCTCTCCGGCACCGGCAATGTACTCATTTGCGACGAGGAAACCGCGCGCCGTGCTCGCCAGATTGCGCTTGATGCATTAGGTGTTTCAGGCGAGTAGCCAGATCATCTACGTTCCAAACTGCACCGTTGGACGCTATCATCTTTAGCGATAAATAGCTCTCCTTAATGCTGGCCGCTTTTCTCCAATCAGCGGAAATTTTCAATCAAGCTTGGAAATTGCCAAATGCGAGCGATTTTTGGACATCAAGGGGAAAAATAACTATCGCATCAGGCTCCAAAAGCCATGTTTTCGGCCATGCACCTTTTTCAAATTCGCAACGTAGTCATCATGCGTTTTGAACTCTGCAAACTCTTCTATCTGATGTGCCAGAGACGCACATTCCATGAGATGTCGCGCGGCGTGCTTGTAACGACTGGAGCGAGCATAATTGAGCGTAAAATCGATCATGGCACGCAGAAGGAGGGTCGCTGCCAGTGGATATTTCGCGCTTAGCACTTCTGCTGCAGGAGAAAGCAGTTCGTAACGATCGCCATCTAGTCCGGCGGCTCGGTGCGTTACCAATTTGGCTGCTTCGGCAGGAGAAGGATAGTTCAAAAAGAGTATCAATGCCTGCTGGACATCGGGATGGGTCTGAGCGTATGCAAATGCCTTTTCCTCAGCCTCCACATCGTCAAAATCCGGTAATCGGCGCACAAATTCCTTCAGCATGCCGTCATTGAGAGACTGTTCAAAGCACTGCCAGCGAAACTGTTGTGCTTCTTCACCACGACCGAGCATTTCAAGAGCGTCGGCTCGTGTCGCCTGCCAATCGTAGGGAACTTGATACCGCTCACCGATTTGTGCGTTGTCAAGGGTTCTCAAAGCTTCCTCGGCTCGCCCTGCCGAAACCATCCTCCTGCCGATCTCTGTCGCTACTGTGGGGATAATATGCGTGTGCTCGGCATGCTGAGCGATATACAGGTCCACGTCACCTAACGCGTCAGCGATTTGCTGCAAGGACACTTTTGCTGTGAAGAATGCGCTACTCGCATGGACATCGTCCCGATAAACAGGCTCGTTTGAGCTCAAACCTATCAGTTGTCTGCTTTCGTTGGTTCGTTTCGTGTCGCGTGTCTTCGTTCCGCCTTCGAATAGCTGCTGCAATTGCCGCAGCCCTTCTTCGCCAAGGGCTGGTACCATGGATGGGATCAATCTGTCGAATTGACTGTAGCCATTGTTATTCTGGAGTGCTGCATAAATTCGCCCGACAAGGCTCTCCGTGGAGATCTTGACCTGTCCAGCTATCCGTCCTGCGTCATCAATTGCCTGATGAAAGCTTTCGGTGAGCGTTCCGCTACCGTCATGTGTGCGTTCGTAAATAGAATCTCCTAACAACAAAAACTGCCATATGAGTTCGAAAGCCTCATCGGGATTCGTCGGTGCTATTTTTTCGACGATTGTTTTACGCTGGGTTTCCAGATCGGATTTGACCGTCTTGACTTTCTGCCAGTCGATCCAACTCTTGGCACGAGCGATACTGCTGAGACGTTTGCGAACCTCCCTGGCCAATTCTTCCCCGCTAGAGTTACCAGCAAGTTCCATTCGAAGACGTCGTTTGTGGTTGGCATTTCCGGTACTGATTTCGATCAGCAGTTCAGCCAGTTTCTCTACGCCGAGCGCTTCGAGATTTTTTGCATTGAGCGTCGTTTTGGATGCCATGAAATAAGCCATTCGATTAATGCATAGCTGAAATCTGAATAGCGGACTGAACAGGTTTTCACCAGCATGATTAATCTCTTCTACGGACGGGTTTCCCTCGATTGAACTTTCAACGAACTCATTCTGGCACATCGCGATGCCGTTGGGAGCCGTCCACACCAACATGGAAGAAAAGTTGGTCATCGGGTTACATTTGTTTCACAAGATTCTCGCATCGTCTCAATGTGTATCGTTGGGGCGATTGTTGAAGGGTTGCTCCGACCATTGAGCACCGCGATCCAGCCTGAAGAAGAGGCGGAGCAAAAAGCCAGTATCGTTCAGGTTTGCCGGTCAGTTTGCCAGATGAGCGGCCATGGCACCTATCGCTTAGTTTGCCACGAAGGGTCATGACAGGGGGAGCATGGCCCCGAACAAAAATGAAGATCACGCTTTGTGTCATTGCGATTCGTCGCTTTAACCCGACGGGAGGAAACTTTAAATGAAGCGCAGTTTTGCGGTCTTTATCGTTTGACGAACCGGTTGACTTCTGCAGCCTCGTCCATTTCCTTTCGCCGGAAATAGATGGCGCGCCCGCAGCGGATCGGACTGTGTCCCTGTACAATGATGATCTGCTCATCCTTGCGCATGCTTTGAGTGATTTCGTGTGGCATGATCAGCGGGCGACGTTGGAAATTGAGGTTTTCGGATTTTCGCGAGGCGGTGTTTTTCGTATCCCAGCCGGTATTTCGTGAACTGCTTTTTACCTCCACCGTCATTTCCCCGCATTGGGCCGAGACGTTTCGCGCGGTATCGAGTGCCTTGATCGCCGCATAGCTTGTAAAGGCGCATCCATCGAGCCATGACAATGCACCGTCTTTGCCAAAATGGCGTTCCAACTGGCCGACGGATTGGTACATCAGCATCATGCTGATCCCGTATTTGCGACCGCGATCACGCGCTTCTTCAAGAACGCGCATATAGCCAAGCAGGTCAACCTCATCGAGCATGAACAAGGCACGGCGCTGGAATGCACCATCCGCCTCAATCATTGCATTGATCAGCGAGCCGATGATTACACGCCCGATCCCCGGATAGGAACGCAGGATCGATGCAGGGATATTTAGAAACACATCCTTTTTGCCTGTCGCGATCTCTGCGGATTTGAAGCTATCGCCACAGACGAGGGCAGCGTAATTGTCGAGAGATAGCCATTGTGTATCCTTCGATGCAGTCGAATAGACACCTGAAAACGTCTGCTCGGTCATATTGACGAAGACGCCAAGTGTTTCACGAATGAAGGCAGATTCTGAATGCTCCTGAACCTCTCGCAGCATGGCGAGCACGGATGTCTCGGGTTCGGAAACGATCTGTCGCAGGCTGCGCAAATTGCGTCGGCCGGAAAACTCCGGCGACAGCGTGACATGTGCGAGAAGCCCAGTGAGAAGATTATGGGCCTGATCTTGAAAGTAAGAGCCGGTCGAGCTTTCGAAGCGCACACTTTCCGACAGCAACATATGAGCGATACCGACAATATCCTCTTCTTTGCTGGTTGATGTCTCAATTGCGTCAAGCACATTGAAACCTGTAACAGGGTTTGCCGGGTCAAGGATCATGGCTTCTCGCCGCAGTTTCTTCCGGCGATGTTCGATTACCATTGGTGCCACTTCGGTCGAGGGATCAAGACAGATGATCGGACCGGTGTAGCGCAGCGCTGTCGGCACGACATTACTCGTCGTCTTGTAGCCGCCTGATCCGGCAAAGAAGAGCATGTGGGTGGAATCGAAATCCTGCTTGTAGGTAAGAAGCGGTGCCTTGCCGCCGCGTCCCCATGTGGCTGGGTCGTTTGGATCGAATGGTAGTTTATGAACGAGCTCCTTGTCGACGCGATAACGTTCGCCAACGACGATTTCGCCATCTTCCGGGAATAGTTGTGCTGCAGCACGCATTGGCAGCCAGTCTGCTTCGCCGAAGGTTGCGCACCGGGCGCGCATTACCTGTTCAGGCACGACACTGGAAATGCGTGCTGATACAGCAATGGCAATAAAGCCGATGACAGCGCTGACGACCGCGATCATATCAAGGTATGACAGCGCCTGGTCCCAACTCAATGCCCGGCTTTCCACGAAGGGGGAAAGACGGGTAATTTCGCGCAATGCGTAGAAGCCAGTTATGAGCAGGAAGCAGGCAAGGCTTGCCAGAGCGATCGGTTTCCGCCGATGCAATGGCAACATCCAGACAGTCAGGAGCCCGGCAAGCGGGCCGAATATAAGGGCTGGTACAGGAGACGCCCGTAAAATCCAGTATTGCGGTTTCCCTGATAAGCCAGCGGCCAATTCCGGCCAACGCCAGTTGGTAATATAGAATGCTAAACTGGAAACAGCGACTGGCACCAGGACGAGCAATTGGCTTGGATGCGGTTTTGCGCCAGTCGTCATTGCACAGCATCCGGCTTTTCTTGCCAATGAGGATCCGATGCTTTTGTGCGGAAAGCCATTTCACCGCGATTGCGCAAGCGCTGAAACTCAGCCGTATCCGGTAAAAGTCGCGCCAGTTCCAGTAAGCCACCGAGCAGGAATGCCCGGTCTGCCGTCGACAGACCGGCACGAACGACAATTTCGCCGAGTAGGTATTTTTTGCGAAGGTCTTTCTTGCGTTTAACTGACACGAGCAGCCTCCGTCGACGCGCCAGTCCCACCATTTGTCTTTCGATGCGACGCAGCGGATGCGTCACCGATGTTCCTTTTTTTCCTTTCGCGAAATCGTGTCGTAATTTCACTAATGATTTGATCGATCTCCGTATCGGCGATGTCCATTTCCGCCAAACCGGATTTCGTGGCTGCACGTGCAAAGCGCTCGGCGGACTTTACCAGCAGTTCTTTTCTGCGTTCGTGCAGCTTCTCGATTTGCATGTCGATATCAAGAATAGAATTTTTGCCTGCCATCTATCGGGTTCCTTCCCATTTCACCGTTTTGCCTCTTGTTAATTTAACTATATACAAAAAGATAGTTAAATATGTTATAAAGCGCAATTCTATAACATATTTTGCAGCAAAATCTGGTTTAACTGTCTAAAAAATCGATGTCGATCAAAGCTCGTGTGCCGAGATACGACGTTCTTTGAAGGTCTGGAGGAGTGTCATGGCGATCATGTTCGTCAGAGCGCAGGTGATCAGCAGAGGGGCGGGGCGCAGTATTGTCTCGGCTGCTGCCTATCGCCATCGTGCACGGATGATGGACGAGCAGGCGGGAACTTCATTTAGTTATCGTAGCGGGGCTGATGAACTCAAGCATGAGGAACTGGCGCTTCCCGATGAGATTCCTAACTGGCTGACGACAGCCATTGAAGGAAAGACGGTCGCCGCGGCAAGCGAAGTTTTATGGAATGCGGTCGACGCTTTTGAGAAGCGGGTGGATGCACAGCTTGCCCGTGAACTCGTTATTGCGCTACCGGAGGAACTGACACGTGCAGAAAACATTGCGCTCGTCCGCGAATTTATCAGGGAAAATCTGACCGCAAAGGGCATGGTTGCCGACTGGGTCTATCACGACAGGGACAGCAATCCGCATATCCATCTGATGATGACGTTGAGACCGCTGACGGAACAAGGGTTTGGCAGCAAGATGGTGGCTGTATCTGGCCCCGACGGCAAGCCGTTGCGGGTGATCAAGCCCGATCGTCCGAATGGTGCTATCGTTTACTCGCGCTGGGCCGGTGACAAGGAGACGATGAAGGAGTGGAAGATTGCCTGGGCGGAAACGACCAATCGGCATTTGGCGCTTGCTGGCCATGACATTCGTCTTGACGGACGCTCATATGCCGAACAGGGGGTCGATGGAATCGCGCAAAAGCATCTTGGACCGGAGAAGGCTGCTTTGGCGCGCAAGAATATGGAGATGTATTTCGCGCCGGTCGAGCTTGTTCGCCGCCAGGAAATGGCAGATCGGCTTCTTGTGGAGCCTGAACTTCTGTTAAAGCAGCTTGAACGCGAACGTTCCACTTTCAACGAACGCGACATCGCCAGAACGTTACATCGTTATGTTGATGATCCAGCCGATTTTGCCAGTATCCGCACACGGGTGATGGCGTCCAATAATCTGGTGTTGTTAAGGCCTCAGCAAGTTGACCGGCAAACTGGTAAGGTGGCGGAACCGGCTGTCTTTACGTCGCAAGAGATCTTGCGCATAGAATTTGACATGGTTGGTTCGGCGGAGGTTTTGTCCAAGCGAACTGGATTCAGGATCACTGACAAACGAAGAGCGGCGGCGTTGGTGGCCATCGAAACGGCTGATCCTGAAAAGCCCTTCAGACTTGAGCAGGAGCAGATTGACGCTGTCCATCATGTCACCAGTGACAGCGCTATTGCCGCCATTGTTGGTCTTGCCGGAGCGGGCAAATCGACGCTTCTTTCCGCTGCACGTATTGCGTGGGAAAGCGGGCATCATCGCGTTTTGGGTGCAGCACTTGCTGGCAAGGCAGCCGAGGGATTGGAGGAAAGTTCGGGTATCAAATCGCGAACTCTTGCCGCATGGGAACTTGCCTGGGCGAACGAACGCGATCTGCTGAAACGCGGCGATGTTTTTGTCATAGAAGAGGCCGGAATGGTGCCGTCGCAGCAGATGGCCCGTCTGTTGGAGGCAGCAAAGGATGCCGGAGCAAAAGTCGTCCTTGTCGGTGACGCGATGCAGCTTCAACCAATTCAGGCCGGGGCAGCGTTCCGCGCTATTGTTGAGCGGATAGGTTCTGCAGAACTTGCTGGTGTTCGTCGCCAGCGCGAAGGATGGGCACGCGACGCCTCACATCTGTTTGCACGTGGTGAAGTCGAAAAAGGTCTTGATGCATATTTAAAGCATGGGCACCTTGTCGAGGCGCGAACCCACGACGAGATTATCGGCCGTCTGGTTTCGGATTGGGCAGATGCACGCCGCTCGTTTCTCCAGCAATCAAGGGGAGAGGAAAGTGCATTTTCATATTGTGACAAATTGCTCGTGCTTGCCCATACCAACAAGGATGTAAGGCTCCTCAACGAATCTCTTCGTGAAGAAATGAAGAAGGAAAGCGCGTTGACCGTGCCGCGGGAATTCCGAACTGATCGTGGTATGCGGGAATTTGCTGTTGGTGATCGCATCATTTTCCTTGAAAATTCCAGGTTTATTGAGACGCGAGCAACCGGGCTCGGCCCACAATATGTCAAGAATGGTCTGCTTGGTACCGTCGTTTCCACGGGCAACAGACATGATGTTCCGCTGCTTTCCGTCCGTCTCGACAACGGTCGCGACGTTATTATAAGCGAGGATAGCTATCGAAATATTGATTATGGCTATGCTGCAACCATCCATAAAGCGCAAGGAACGACTGTCGAGCGGACCTTCGTGCTTGCCACTGGCATGATGGATCAGCATCTGACCTATGTGGCGATGACGCGACATCGGGATAGGACAGATCTTTATGCAGCACGTGAGGATTTTGAGCCGAAAGCGGAATGGGGTGGGAAATCGCGTATTGACCATGCGGCTGGCGTTACTGGGGAGCTGGTTGAGGCCGGCATGGCAAAGTTCCGACCGCAGGACGATGATGTTGACGAAAGCCCTTATGCCGACGTGAAGACTGATGACGGAACTGTGCATCGGCTTTGGGGCGTCAGCTTGCCCAAGGCGTTGTCCGACGCAGGCGTATCGGAAGGCGATACTGTTCTTTTGAAAAAAGACGGTGTCGAAATCGTCAAGGTCACAATTCCTGTCCTCAACACGGAAACGGGAAAGAATACTTACGAGGAAAGGCAGGTGGAGCGAAACGTCTGGACGGCAAAGCAGATTGAAACCGCAGCCATGCGTCTTGAGCGCATTGAGCGCGAAAGCCATCGCCCGGAACTCTTTGGACAGTTGGTTGAACGTCTTGGCCGTTCAGGCGCAAAAACCACAACACTCGATTTCGAGAACGAGGCCGACTATCAGGCGCATGTTCGCGACTTTGCCCGCAGGCGCGGTATCAACACAATTTCCGGGATGGCTGCAGACATAGAAGATAAGGTGACGCGCCAGTGGTCATGGATTGTGGAAAAGCGTGAGCAGGTGGCAAAACTTTGGGAGCGAGCAAATGTCGCGCTTGGCTTTACGATCGAGCATGAGAAAAATGTCTCCTATAATGAAGAGCGATCTGAAAAGCGTGCGGCCGACAATCCCATCGAGCGGGTCTATCTTATTCCACCGACAACCCGATTTGTCCGTAGCATAGAGGAAGATGCCAGGCTTGCTCAACTCAGTTCGGATCGCTGGAAGAAGCGGGAGGTAGTCCTCCGGTCGTTTTTGGAAAAGATCTATCGTGATCCCGATAGCGCTTTGGCCACATTGAATGGACTTGCATCGGATGCCAGCGTCGAGCCGCGTCGGGTTGCCGAAAATCTGCAGCATCTTGGCCATCTGCGTGGATCGGGTCGCCTGATCGACGATCATATTGCCCGAAATGACCGCAAGGCTGCACTCAACGCACTGTCGCAACTCGCTCCCTTGGTGCGAGCCCATGCGACAGAATTCCGACGTCAGGCCGAGCGCTTCAAAAATCGCGAAGAAAAACGTCGTTCATATATGGCCTTATCAATCCCGGCACTCTCGAAGCCGGCACTGGCCCGCCTCACCGAGATTGAAAGCGTGCGAGAACACGGTGGACCGGATGCCTACAAGATTGCATTTGCTTATGCCGTCGAGGATCGTTTGTTGGTTCAGGAGGTAAAGGCAGTCAATGAGGCGCTGACGGCTCGCTTCGGCCGGACTGCTTTTACTAAAAATGTCGATGCCGTCGGCGAACGCAACATGATTGAACGCATGCCGGAGGATCTTGATTCCGATAGACGCGATAAACTGACCGATCTGTTTGGAGCCATACGCCGATTATGCGACGAACAGAAACTTGCTGAACGGCAAGACCGTTCGCAGGTGGTTGCCGCCGCTAGCGTGGAGCCGGGGAAGAAAACGAGAGCCTTGTTGCCCATGCTTGCTGCTGTGACGGAGTTCCGGCTACCAGTTGAAGATGAGGCTCGGGCGAGGGCGCGCGATGTTGCCCACTATCGTCATGATCGAGCAGCCTTGGTGGAAATAGCCAAACGCATCTGGCGTGACCCGGCTGGCGCTGTCGACCAGATCGAGGCTCTTATCTTGAAGGGGTTTCCTGGCGAGCGGATTGCTAGAGCCATCGCGAATGAACCCTCAGCCTATGGTGCAATTCGTGGATCTGATCGTATCATGGATAGACTGTTGGCAATCGGTCGCGAGCGACGAAACGCCCTTAAGGCCTTGGGGGATGCGGAAAGTAAGATCCGGTCACTTGGTTCGTCCTATAGGACAGCGCTTGAAAACCAGGTCAAATCAATCACCGAGGAACGTCGACGTATGGCTATCGTCATCCCGGGCATGTCGCCAGCCGCCGAAAATGCATTGCGTAAGCTTGCAGATGTCACGAAGACGAAGGGTGCCAAACCCAATGTTGCCGCCAACTCGCTTGATGCCGTCATCTGTCAAGAGTTTGAACGGGTTAGCCGGGCGCTTGACCTTAGATTTGGACGTGATGCGATCTTGCGTGGGGAGAAAGCGGTCATCAACCATGTCTCGTTAGCACAGCGTCCAGATTTTGAGGCAATGCGGTTCAGGTTAAAAATTCTCCAGCAAACCGTTCGCAAGCAGGCGCGCGATAAGGTAATTGTTCAGCGCCGACAGCGCAGCGTCAATCAGGTACAGAGCATCGACCGATAAACTCGACTTAACCCGGTTAATTCATAGCCAATGAGATAGTGCTCTGAGAGCGCAAGAACGCGTGTGCTTATGCACGCGTTTTCCACAGGGGGCCGTACGCCGGTTTTGAACCTTCGTGGTGATTTCCGGGTTTGAAAGTTGCGATGTAGGGTTGAAGTTTCGGGGCGTTTCGCCCCGTTTTCTATGTCGTCAACTTTGGAATACGTTCGAGCACCAGACGAAGGATATTCTGGCTCGGGCATGAGGTCGGCAGATGGAGACGGATCTGTGTCTTCATTTCGATCCCCCGCCCGGCAATCTTGATCAGGCGCAGCCGCAATGTGAACCGCACCGGGTTTGCCGGAGACCCCAACTCGTGAGAAGTAGGGTCTATGACAAGCAAAACGACGAACAAATTCTCTCCTGAAGTCCGTGCCCGCGCGGTTCGAATGGTGACGGAGCATGAATCCGAACATCCCTCCCGCTGGGCGGCGGTATCATCGATAGCGGCCAAGATCGGCTGCTCGGCGCATACGCTCCATGAATGGGTGAAGAAGGCCGAGGTCGACAGCGGCAAGCGTGCAGGTTTGCCGAGCGACGTCGCGGAGAAGATGAAGGCTTTGGAGCGGGAGAACCGCGAACTTCGTCAGGCGAATGAGATTTTACGCAAAGCCTCTGCGTATTTTGCCCAGGCGGAGCTCGACCGCCCACTGAAGCGATGATTGCTTTCATCGACGAACACCGCTCAAGGCTCGGGGTCGAGCCGATCTGCAGGCTGCTGCCGATTGCCCCGTCCACCTATTATGAGGTCGCCGCCAAGCGCACGGACGTGGATCGCCTGTCGGCCCGCGCCCGGAGCGACATGGCCATGAAGATCGAGATACGCCGTGTGTTCAACGAGAACTTCCAGGTCTATGGTGCGCGCAAGGTCTGGCGGCAGTTGCAACGAGAAGGCTTCGACATCGCCCGCTGCACCGTCGCTCGGCTTATGAGAATGATGGGGCTTCAAGGCGTCATTCGCGGCAAGCCAGTCAGAACCACTGTGCCGGACAAAGCAACTCCATGCCCGCTTGATCGCGTGAACCGACAATTCTTCGCACCCGCACCAAACATGCTGTGGCTTTCTGATTTCACGTATGTGGCCACTTGGCAGGGTTTCGTCTACGTCGCTTTCGTGATCGATGCCTTCGCTCGCCGTATCGTCGGTTGGCGGGCAAGTCGGACTGCCCATGCAGGCTTTGTGCTCGATGCTCTTGACCAGGCGCTTCATGATCGGCGGCCCGCCCATCGTGGCGGACTCATTCATCATTCCGACAGGGGCTCGCAATACGTGTCCATTCGCTATTCCGAGCGACTGGCGGAAGCAGGCATTGAGCCTTCTGTCGGAAGCGTTGGCGACAGTTACGACAACGCTCTGGCCGAAACGATCAACGGTCTTTACAAGGCCGAGGTCATCCATCGACGGGGACCGTGGCGCAACTTCGAAGCCGTGGAGTTCGCCACGCTCGAATGGGTCGATTGGTTTAACAACCGCCGCCTTCTGGAGCCCATCGGAAACATTCCGCCCGCCGAGGCCGAAGAACGATACTATGCCATGCTGGACGCGCCAGCTATGGCCGCATAACTTAAACCAAACGGTCTCCGGTAAATACGGTGCGGTTCAATGTGTCGAACTGAGCGACGGCGAAGCATGAGCGCTTCGGCATCGCGGCGCGCAAGTCCCACATCAGCCAGTAGGCACCGGCATGCAGGAAGAGGCGGAACTGGTTGGCGGTTGCTTTGGTGCAGGACGTGCGGTCGGCTGCCAGATGCGTCTTCCACGACTTGATATGGTTTTCGGCCATACCACGCCGACAGTAGATATCCTCATAGAGCATTTTCGCCCGGCCAGCTGTAAGGTTCGTTACAATGAAGCGGGTATCTGTTCCCTGAGAACCGACTTCAACGCGTGCGGTGATACGCTCAACGCGGCTCCAGCTTACCGCACCATCAAGGAATTCCGTAAACCTGCGCACGTTGTCCGGCTTGGCCGAGGTCTCGAAACGTCTGAGTCCATCCGCTTCTACATTCCCAACATGCCTGCGCAGTGTTGTGGTTGGTGCAACACCGAGGATGAAGTCAACGCCATTGGCGCGACACCAGTCAATAACCAGTGGGCTGGTGTAATGGCTGTCAGCCCGGATCAGGATACGGGTATGGGGCCAGTTATTACGGATCATCCGGACAAGGCGGCGCAGATGGGCACGGATTTCAGCGCCGCCCGGCCGTCTTGCCGGACGCAGCACCGCAGAAACAAAACGGCCATCGCCATCGAACACAACGATTGGCTGGAAGCCGTATTCATCATAATGGCCATTGAACAGTCGCAGCTGCTGGCAACCATGAACGGCATCAAAGGTATCATCGATATCGAGCACGATCCGCTTGGGTACCTGCGCATGAGGCACAGTAAAGGTCGACCATTGCCTGCCCCATGGCAAGAAGTTCGCGAACATCCGGCAGGTTCTCCAGTTGGCACAGCGTTGACTGGGAGGCCAGTGACCGGCCTGAGGGTGAACTATTCTGCGCCATCTTGAAGACCGGATCGCTGCGAAGCTGGTTGGCGTCATTGCCATCCTCATAACCAGCCGCGATCATTTGCATGCGGAAACTGATCATCGTCGAAAGACTGTGCACGACTTGATCCGGGCGGCGAGGATCCTCAATGCAGGCGGCAAGGCGTTCGCCAACCCGTAATCTCTTTTCGATCTCGGCCAGCGCCAGAACGCCACCGTCGGACGAGAGCAAACCACCATCAAACCGCGCTATAGCATTCTTGCCATCAACGGGTGACAAACCGCGTAGCGGCAGCGTATGATCCTTCATGGCGGATGGTATCTCCCGGAAATCGTATGGATCGGATTAAGCAACCAAATCCTACGCTATTTCAACCGGTTATGATACATCCGCCTGCCAGCCATGAATTTTCCGGGCTAAATGAGATGGAACAAGAATGCTTAAAACCGCGATAGTTCCTTCAGTCATATATTTATAATGGACGCATGCGCTCAAAACTGGAGGACTATGTCGCTTGTATCTGGTATTGTTGACGAATGGAGATAGACGAGGACAAAATCGATGACGTGGTTCTGGCCCTGTTGTGGCTGACGCTCCACAACGAGCGTTGCGCCTGGAAGGGTTTTGACTGGTCATCGACGGATCGGTTGCATGACAAAGGCCTGATCTGTGATCCGGTGAACAAGTCGAAGTCATTGATCTTGACGGATGAAGGTCTGCGTCGTTCAGAAGAACTGTTTCGCCAGCTTTTTACGCGGTAAACATCGGCTTTTTGCCATCGTATTAAAACCGACATTCAGGATTTGCGGCGTATTCTTCAGCCCCATTTGTAGCCAAATATCCGTGGCCGTTGGCTTTCGGTGGGGTATCGCGGCGAAGGAAACGGGGATAAACAATAATGCAGCACTCTTTGCTGCAATCATGTGAAAAGTTTGAGTTTGCAGATAGTTCATTGAATTTCGGAATCCAAAGGGACATTGCAGAACCTGTCGGGATGCAACACCTAAAAATTTTAACCGATTGCGACGCATATCCGGTGTGAAACATTTGTCGGATTGGGGGAAATGTCCATTTCCCAGTTTATCATTTATTTATATTTCCTGGATCTTACAGGGCAGCTAGGGAGCCATTATTGGGTGTTCCAAATGTGGTGAACGCTGCCTCCGTGTAGTAGGATCCAGATGCCGTGGTAGGTGAGGATATCCTCAGCTTCAATCCGGAAGTGAACGCCAGCGTCAGTTGTTCTCACAACCAGGAAAGCATTCCCAAAATCCAGGGTTCGTATATTTTTTCTTGTCGAAGTATGCTGGATGTAGGTACCAGTTTCCTCGCTGAATTGTTCTTCAACCTCTTTAGCATGCGGATGAGGAATGAACATTTCATCGATATGTTTATATATTCGATCTCTCATTTTGGAGGCCTTTTGGTTCGTTTCATTCCAATCGGTGTAAGTCTCCAATGCGTCCAAAGATAAAAATGTGTGCCAACTTAAAAGTTCTGTGCAGCCGAGCATTTGTCAGCGATCAATATCTTGCGATCAATGCCCAGATGGTATGAACCCAATTGGAGTTTACGCAGCGCTACGAGACAATGCGAAAGCTGGAGCGGCGCGCTAGGGCAAGCCGTCCTGCATGATATTGCTTATGATGTTGCGAACGGTGTTACAAAAACATTCGATGTGATTAGATTGATGGCTGGCTGTTATCGACACGCGCAGCCCCGCCGCGCCTCTCGCTACCGTCGGAAAAAATATAGCCGAAGCGTAGAAGCCGTGCTTCAATAGTTCCTGGGCGCATGCGATGGACGTCATTTCGTCGCCTATTGGAATAGTGCGGATAGGCATCGATGAACCGGTTTGCGCTGTTTCCAAAAGTCTGTCGAAAAGCGCTATATTTTCGCAAAGTGCGATCTGTCGTTGTTTTAGTTCCGGCGATCGGTGGATCTCGGCGGATGCCAGGGCGGCGCCAATTGCTGCAGTGTTCATGGATGCCGAAAATGCGTGTGCAATCGCAAAGCGGCGAAACAAGCTTTCCTGTATTCCGGTTCCAAGCATCAACAAGCCACCAGATGCTCCAAAGCCCTTACCCAATGAAGTAGCGATAATCGTTCGATTTCCGAGATCCCCAAATTGGGATCTCGCATAGCCTTGGCCATTCTCTCCGAATATTGAAACCCCATGCGCATCATCGATGTATAGAAATAGGCCAAATTTCTCCTGTAATCGCTTCAGTTCATTTATTCGTGCGTGTCCTCCCATCGAATAAACGCCGTCACAGACGTAGACTACCTTCCCGTTTTCCTTGCATATGTCTTCAAGTGCTCCGTAATCATTGTGGGGAATTGTTCGTACGGAAGTTTCGTTTGCGATGACGGCTTTGTGATAAGCAAGTGTTGCATGTGCAAAACGGTCAAAGACCATGACTGGCTTTACACCTCCAGTCAGATGCCCTGATGCGATAAGTGGAAGTGCGCTCATATTGGCAGCTAGAACGGTCGTGTAAGTTATGGCACGGGCCTTGAATAGATCAGAGAGGCTCTCTTCCAGTCGGTAAAGGTCAGCGAAGTTCAACCTTGTCCGCGCACATGACCAGTGCAAGCTGCCGTTTTGGCGGATTCCATCAATAGCTCCAGCAATGATACGAGGATGATTATCCAATCCGAGGTAAGAACATCTGACGAAATCGACGATCGGGTCTTCTTGGCCTTTCAACAAGACCTGTCGTCCCGGGTATGGGGTTGCATACAGCGCCATAACCCCCTGAAGGTGGGCTGCGTCGAAATGGGAGACAGCGGTATCGATGACTTTGGTTGTATTGCGCGCTTCGGCCTTTGAATAGTGCGGAAGCGATTCATTCGAACTCTTTGGCATCACATCCTCCATCGTGGTGCCAACATTTGAGTTTTTGTTTATGTGCAATGCAACAAAGTATTTATGAAGACTTTTTATGAAGTATTAAAAAAATCTTTATTTTTATAAAGTGCAAAGTTATTGGGAATAATCAAATGCGTAGCCTGTCGTATGTACTGTACGTATCATATTTTTACCGGTCAGTTTCCGCAGTCGACGCCGCAGATTGCCGACGTGAACGTCTACGGTGCGGGGTTGGACATAATGATGCGGTGGCCAGCCCATTTTTATAATCTGTTCTCGCTTCATCACCTGACCGGGCGCATCGACAAATCCTTGCAGAATGCGGAATTCGATCGGGGGTAGCTGTACTTCAACTTCTCCGTGTCTCAGTGTTCTTTCCTCAGGGCTCATGTCCAGGTTACCAAAGGTATTCTTACGAGGAGGTAATGTTGATGAGGTTGTGTTTGTCGAGACAGGCCGCCGATCTTGCAAGAAGGATAAAACTCGTTCGGGAGTGAATGGATGCGGAAAGCACTCGTCAAATCCAGACTTCAAAAAATCTAGGAAAGTCAGCTCGTTGCATGGATGAAGCAGGGCGACAAGAATTATCGATTCGGTCATGGAATTACGTTTAATTGAGGCGCAAAGTTCAAAAATCGGATCTGTGTTTTCACTTGTGTCAAATAATATAGCGTATGGAATCGTCTCAAGGGACAAATCTGTGGAGAAGGGGAGTTGCAACAGGTTTGGGTTGTACCCCGCGACGCTGAGAATATGCCCCAATATAAGGTATGTTTGGGGATCCTGTGTGCAGATTGATACGTTAATATTCAAGGCAGGGGTCTCCGTCGGAATGAATGTTGCGTCAAAAAGATACACTCAATGGAGTAATTTTAATAAAAAAATCATAAGCGTCAATAAATATCATTTTTAGAATATGATTACTTGGTATGAAAGCAAAATATGTGATATCAAAAAAATATTGGGTGTGGGTAGCTAACATTGTAGCCTGAATATCTCGAGGAAGCCTGCTTCTGGGTATCCGTGGATGAAGCTCGAGATGCGCAAAGTAAACGGAAAATCGGGCTCTGCCGAGTTCATCCGATGCTTTGCATTTGTGCGGGGAACATCGGCGGCAACTTTGTTGATCGAGTTTGGATACCATCCGACGACAGCGAGCAGGTGGGCTGATACAGGCTGGTGGACCAATTTTTTTATGGCTTGTAAATTGAAACGCCCTGATCGGTTCGTTCGTCAATTGTTTATCCTGAGCGGCCCACCTCGCGCCTGGAAATGGAAACTGTGATAACATTTTAAGCACCCAAACCAGTGCCCTACTATTTGATCGTGTCCCAGGGCGTGGTGTAGCAGGGCAGCGGTGGTCACCAGTGTTTTCCGGTAGGGTCGGGTTGTTCAAGACCAACCTGAAGGATACCACCGATGACCGACGACATGATGAACCTGCGCTCACTCGTTGAGAAGAGCGCCGACGCCGATCTGCTGCGCGAGATGATCGGCTTCGCTGCCGAGAAGTTGATGATGCTGGAGGTCGGCACGAAGACCGGCGCGGGCTATGGCGAGAAGAATGGCTTCCGGCTTGCCCAGCGCAACGGCTATCGCGACCGGGACTGGGAGACACGGGCGGGGACCGTAGAACTGCGCATTCCGAAGCTGCGCACCGGCAGTTATTTCCCGAGCTTCCTTGAGCCGCGCCGCATGGCGGAGAAGGCCCTGACGGCGGTGATTCAGGAAGCCTATATCCAGGGTGTCTCGACCCGCTCCGTCGATGACCTGGTCAAGGCCATGGGCATGAGCGGCATCTCCAAGAGCCAGGTGTCTCGGCTCTGCGAGGAGATCGACGAGAAGGTGAAGGCCTTTCTCGAGAGGCCCATCGAAGGTGAATGGCCCTACATCTGGATCGACGCCACTTACCTGAAAGTCCGACGCGGCGGTCGTATTGTCTCTGTCGCAGTCATCATCGCGGTGGCCGTGAACACAGACGGTCGACGCGAGGTGCTCGGCATGGAGATCGGCACATCCGAGGCCGAGGCGATCTGGACTGAGTTTCTTCGAAAGCTGACCAGACGGGGCCTGCGCGGCGTCAAGCTCGTCGTCTCCGACGCTCATGAAGGCATAAAAGCCGCCGTCTCCAAGGTTCTCTCGGCCACCTGGCAGCGCTGCAGGGTCCACTTCATGCGCAATGCCTTGGCCCATGCCGGAAAGAGCGGACGGCGTGTCGTGTCCGCCTTCATCGCCACCGCATTCGCCCAGGACACGCCAGAGGCCGCCAGCCAGCAATGGCGCAACGTCGCCGATCAGATCAGGCCGAAGGTGCCAAAGCTTGCAACTCTCATGGACAGCGCCGAGCAGGACGTGCTCGCCTACATGACCTTTCCCAGGCAGCACTGGACCAAGCTTCACAGCACAAACCCCATCGAACGTCTCAACGGTGAGATCAAACGACGCACAGAGGTCGTCGGCATCTTTCCCAACGATGACGCAATCGTCAGACTCGTCGGGGCGTTGCTGCTCGAACAAAATGACGAGTGGGCCGTCCAGCGGTCCCGCTACATGACACTTGAGACAATCGCCACGATGAGCGATGATCCGCTCATCAGCCTGCCAGCGGCAAGCTGACACGTTCCCGGCTCTGTCCGGAAGGCACGGCGAGCGCCGAAGCTACACCACCTCTTGGGACACGATCGCCTATTTTCTTTTCGTCTTATTGGTTTTGTCATCGAGACAAGAAACAACGAGAGCGTGCGATTTTTTGGGTGCTTATTATTGTGAATTTCACCCCCGAACCCACAGATTCCATTTTTGCAGTAACATTCTGGCATTCTCGTTTATCCATTTAGCATCAGGAATGACGACGCTGTCTTGCACCTGTTCGGCCGTCGGCATGAAGCGCTTTGTTTCGGCGGACATCATAGCGATCGCTTCTGTACTTGGTGGTGTACAGGCCAAGACATCGCAAGCTTTTGCCTGGGCGATCGGATTGTCGAGCCAAAAAGCTATCAGTTTGAGTGCATTTTCACGATTGGGGGCTCCTTTAATGAGGGCAATGCGATCGCCTACAAGAAAAGATGCGTCATAAGACCAGCCGATAGGAAGACCTTCAATTTGCATAGCCCTCGCACGGGTAAGCCAAATCTGTCCCAATGCATATTCATTATTGCGGAAACCTTGAACACTTTGGTCGCCGCTTTTCCACCACAACGAAACTGAGGGACGAATTTCATCTAGTTTTTTGAATGCCCGCTCGACGTCAAGGGGAAAAAGTTCGTCCCGTTTTACACCGTCAGCAAGCAGCGCAGCAGCCAATACACGCCAGGGATCGTCAAAATTCGGGAACGCCCGGCCTCCGGGAAACTCGGCAGTATTCCACATATCCGCCCATGTCTGCGGTTCCCGTTGGCCTTCCTTTTCTTTCCGGTAGACGAGCAACGTTGCGGTCGACTGGAGCAAAGCACCGCCCGGCGCACACGCATTCTCGGGCAAATCAGGCCGGTCAGCGAATGCTTTACAAAACTCGCTCAGATCTTCGGTTACAAGTCGATGAGCCTCGGATTCCGACTGGATTTCTCCATCAAGATAAAGATCCCAGGAAACGTTTCCGGCCTTGACCATTGCTGAGGCCTTAGCGCGCATTTCTGAATTGGTGGCGGAGACAATTTTTACGCGAATCCCCGTCTGTTTGGTAAACGGATCGAACCAGGCTTCCTTCAAAGCGCGATCATAAGCGCCTCCTGTTGATGCGATGATAACATCGCTTGCGTGAGCGATGTCGGCATATAAGGCCGCCCCCAGGGTCACCGCCAAAACCAACGAATTGCGAGCAATATCTTTAACGCTTTGATATTTCATGATGATTTCCCCACTTCTCAGTGTTGCTTGGATCGTGAAAGCACGAAGGAAAGTGCAATCAGGCACATTGACACCAAAACGATGACCGTCGAGGCGGCTGCGATGGTTGGTGTCAGATTGAAATCAATGTCTTCGAATATTTTTCTACCGATCGTCTTGCCGTTGATATCCGAAATGAAGAACGCCACCGTGGCTTCATCGAAAGAGGCCAGAAAGGCGAATACAAATCCAGAGCCGATACCTGGGGCGATAATGGGCAGAGTTACATGGAAGAACGCCCTGCCTCGTCCCGCACCGCAATTGAGAGCCGCAAGTTCTAATGCTGGATCGAAGCGCTGCAACGCAGCGACAACAGTAATCATTACGAATGGAACCGACAAAACTGTATGGCTGAGGAGAAAGCCCGAAAAGGTTCCCGTCAGTTGATGCGGTGCAAAAACCAGGTAGAGGGCGACACCCAGAACAATATGCGGAACAATCATCGGGCCGATCGTCAGTACCTGGAACACCCCTTTGAAGGGGAGCTCACCTCTAACGAAAGCGAGGGCTGCCATGGTTCCCACAACGGTGGAAGTTAGGGCTGTCGCCAAGGCTATTTTCAGGCTGAACCATGTTGACGCCATCCAGTCAGCATCGCTGAAATATGCAGCGTACCATCTCAACGACAAACCCTGCGGCGGGAATTGCAGATAATCTGTCCGGCTGAACGACATTGGAATGATGATTAAGGTGGGTAGAATGAGAAATAACAATATGACGCCCACGAAGAAGGTTGCGAGCAGTTTCCAGGCGACATTGCCCATGCGCCTTCCTGTCAGTGGCATCCTTGAAATCCTGATTTCTGGCTTCGAGCCGATTGTAGAGAATTGATCAATGGACACTGCCAAACCCCTTGTTGAGTGCTAATACTCGTCGGAAGCACGCGACAAAGATAATCGTCATGCAAAGCAGTACGGTTGAAAGGGCAGCTGCGAATGGCCAATCGAGCGTCACAGTGGTTTCTTGTCCAATAAGCGTTGCCATCAACATGGAATCCGGCCCTCCGACCAAAGCGGGTGTTATGTAAAAGCCAAGCGATAAAACGAAGCACAGTGTGGCGCCGGCAAATATCCCGGGAAGGCACAAAGGAAATGTGACGATGAAGAAAGCCTTCCAAGGATTTGCGCCTAGGTTTAGAGCAGCCCGATCAAGGTCCTTGGGTATAGCTTTGAGCGCAGCATAGATGGGCAGTACAACGAAAGGCATGAGAACATGTGCCATCGCCAGTGTAACCGCGCCTTGCGTGTAAAGAAGCTTGAGAGGTTGGTCAGTTAAACCGGCGGCGCTGAGAAATCCGTTCACGATCCCATTCCGCTGCAACAGGACAATCCAGGCATAGGAGCGAACAAGAACCGAAGTCCAGAGCGGAATGAAGACGCAAATCGCCGCTATAATCCCTGCAAGCTTTCCTGCTCTTGCCATGACCAGGGCGACAGGAAAGCCGAGCACGCAGCCAATGGCGGTTACAGCGACCGCAACGCCAACCGTGGAAGCCAGGACATCGAGATAAAGACGCCCCTCCATGATGCGTGCATAGCTTATCGCATCGTCTGAAAAACTCAGAACAATAAGCTTGCCTATCGGATACAAAAAGCCGAATGCCAACAGGGATAGCAAAGGCAGAACCAGCAACCATGACATTAATGGAGGGTACTTGCGTGCGGATTTTCCGTT
Source organism: Brucella tritici (assembly GCF_008932295.1). GTDB lineage: Bacteria > Pseudomonadota > Alphaproteobacteria > Rhizobiales > Rhizobiaceae > Brucella > Brucella tritici. The sequence continues at coordinate 346,498 of NZ_WBWA01000002.1, forward strand.
TAAAAATGCACCAAAGTTCGAAGGTGAAGAAATCATGCTGCCAGCCTCTTCTCAAGGTCGAAAGTAAGAAGTGTGAGGGCGTCGAAATTCACTCCAACACGGCTATTCCTTCCGGGCACTGGCGAAGATGCCGCCGCAGGTAACTGAACACGCAGTTCGATATCTGGAAAAGCTTCAAGCCGGACCAGGACAACCGTGCTTGAACCGATGAAGACGGAAGCCTCGACTGTACCGGACAGCTGCCCCTTTTTAAGATCGGTAGAGATACGAATATTTTCCGGCCGCATGGCCAGCCTGATTTCGGAACCGATAGATTTTTCAGCTAGTTGGGGATGAAGTCGTGCATCGACTTCAACGACGACACCTTCTGAGATTTCCAGAATGCACTTACCGTTTTCTCGGCCGCGATAAGTTGTCGGAATAAAATTGATAGAGCCAATAAAATCGGCAACGAATGTCCCGTTGGGTTCCCTATAAAGCTCTGACGGAGTGCCAATCTGCTGCACGCGACCGTCGTGCATTACCACGATGCGGTCGGACATTGTCAGCGCTTCTTCCTGATCATGAGTGACATAGATGACTGTTGCTCCGAGATTCTCCTGTATGCGCTTGATCTCAAACTGCATTGCCTCTCGTAATTTCTTGTCGAGGGCACCCAGTGGCTCATCCATCAGAATGACTGGCGGAGAGAAAACTAATGCGCGAGCGACCGCCACGCGCTGCTGTTGTCCACCAGACAACTGGTTTGGATAACGATCGGCGAAGTCATCGAGACGGATCAGTTCAAGCATTTCATCGACGCGGGACTGGATATCTTTCTTCGAACCCAGTCGGCGCATTTTCAGTGGAAACGCAATGTTCTGCCGCACCGTAAGATGGGGAAACAGCGCATACTTCTGAAACACCATGCCAATATTACGTCGATTGGGTGGTAGCGCGGTTATATCGGTGCCACCAATAAGAATTCTGCCTTTCGTTGGATGTTCGAAGCCAGCGATCATGGTGAGCAGAGTCGTTTTGCCTGAACCGGATGGTCCAATTATAGAAACGAATTCGCCTGCCCGGATGTCAAGCGTAGCTTCGTGGACGGCCCAGGTTTCGCCAAATCTTTTCTGAACTGCGGCGAGCATTAATTTCTGACCGATCAAATTTTCCTCCTCCGAAAACCATGTTGAAATCTGTGCGTAGCGCCTTCAGTGCATGATGCCAGAAAGGCAAGGTGTGGGTCGCACGCAGAGGCGAACTTGATTGGCAACTGCGTGACTCCATAAGTGGGTGGTGCTAGAACCTTAAATGACGCGACAAAATCTTTACAAAAACTTTACATAGATGTTTTGTTGCATCAAAATTTAAATGTGTCAACAGAGATTGAGGCTTAAATGAGCGCAGGGAAAGTGCAGGACATAACGAATGAGGGGCAGGCTCCGGGGCTTGGAGATGTCGCTTATCGGGAAATGAAAGAGCGCTTGATACGGGGGGAGTATAAGCCTGGTAAAAAGCTTACCGTCCGTGCCGTGGCCGAAGATCTCGGATTTAGTTCCACGCCTGCGCGGGATGCAATCAACCGTCTTGCTGGTGAGGGTGCGCTGGTCTATTCGGGACCGAAAACTGTAATCGTACCGGTCTTGAATGAAGACAGTTTGCGTGAGATTACGCTAATTCGCCTCGCTCTTGAAGGTCTAGCGGCGCAGCTGGCGGCGAACTCAGCGACCGTTGAAGATATTGAAAGACTTCAAGATATTCAAAATTATATCAACGATGCGCTGGATCAGCGCGATTACGAGACGGCTTTACGGTATAACAAAGATTTCCATTTTCATGTTTATGGAATGGCCGGGCTGCCGCGGCTTTTGTCAATGATTGAGGGGGCCTGGCTTAGGGTTGGCCCATCTCTTTATGATCTGTACCCAGAGTTTGCCGAAGAGAAATATGGTGTGCGCAATCACCAACTGGCAATCGAGGCGCTTGAAGAAAAGGATGGCGCATCCTTGCGTGCTGCTTTCGAAAGCGACATTCGGGATGGATATCGGCGCTTGCGCCAGGCGGCGCGAGTGCGCTCCGAAACAAGATAGATTTTTGTTGTATGGACTTGACCTTTCGTATTTTTGTTGCAACAAAAGTGCAAAGGTAACGCAAAAGCGTTAGCTGATGTGCGTTTAAAAGGCCTAATCAATGATACCTAGTCCGAGAATAAACCGTGGCGATCCGGTGCAGAGAACGGAATCGTCACGCCTTTACGCCCGCAGCTTGCAGGCTTTGCCGCAAGGTGTTTCACGCGCCACGATCGATATCGATCCGATACCGATCTACATTGACCGTGGTGATGGCGCCTATCTGGTTGATGTGGACGATAACCGTCTTCTGGACCTCAACAACAACTTCACCACGCTTATACACGGACACGGCTTCGAACCGGTTGCGGAAGTGGTTGCTAGGCTATTGCGTAACGGAACCTGTTTTTCCAATCCGACGGAACACGAGGTCGCACTGGCTGAATTGCTGATCTCGCGGATCCCGGCAATGGAAAAGGTTCGCTTCGTCAACAGCGGGACCGAAGCGGTCATGTTTGCAATCAAGGCCGCTCGAGCGTTCACAGGTCGCTCTGCGATCGTTCGCTTTGAGGGAGCTTATCACGGGGGTTATGATTGGGCTGAAACGGGGCAAACCGGCACCTATCCCAATAACGGGTCCGGTCGAAACATTGCACGGCCAGGATATCATGGTGCGCCGTCCAGCCTTGGCGACGATGTGATCGTGCTCCAGTTCAATGACAAAGAGGGGATTGTTTCGAAACTCGAAGGCCACGCGCATCGGATCGCCGGTATTTTGATTGATCCGATGCCGAGCCGCGCCGGGCTATTTGGGCCAAGCCAAGGATTTATTGAAGCGCTGACAATCTTCGCGCAAGAGCATGGCATTCTGCTGATCGCCGACGAGGTGTTGAATATCCGGCAAGGTTATAGGGGGGCTTCGGACCGTTACGGTCTTAGTCCCGATCTGATAGCAACCGGCAAGATCATTGGTGGCGGGTTTCCAATTGGAGCCATCGGCGGGCGCGCAGAAGTCATGTCGGTCTTCGAAAAACGGGATGGTAAGCTGCCGGTTCCGCAAGGTGGCACGTTCTCCGCTAACCCAGTCTCCATGGCGGCAGGTCTTGCCGCTATGAATGCATTGACACCTGATTCCTTTGCACGGCTTGAGGAACTAGGAGATGCCTTGCGTTCACGTCTGGCTCAGATCGCTCAGTTGCGACAGGCACCTTATTCAATCACAGGAGCCGCTTCCCTCTTCCGCATTCATCCAAAACGTGAAGCGCCGACTGATTATCGCTCTTCGATTACGTCGCCTGATCAAGCCCTACGCATCCGAGAGCTCACACGGCATTTCGCCCGCAATGGCGTGCTGTTGCCCTTTGGGGCCGCGGCCAGCCTATCGACTCCGATGGGCGAAACAGAAGTCGACCTTATTGCCTCGCTTTTTGATGATTTCCTTGCACAAAACCCCGTACGGGAGGACAACTCATGATACATGCCGCAATTACAGACAGCGTTGCCGATCGAATCGCTCAAGCACTTGTCCGCCATGGCGTGGAAGTGATCTTCGCACAAAGTCTGCCCTCCGCTGTTATTCTTGCCGCGGAAGCACGTGGCATTCATCAGATCGCCTATCGTCAGGAAAATATGGGGGGAGCGATGGCGGACGGTTATGCCCGCGTTTCCGGCAAAGTGGGTGTCGTCGCGGCGCAGAACGGTCCGGCTGCTACGCTGCTTGTTCCACCATTAGCTGAAGCCATGAAGGCGAGTATTCCAGTTGTCGCGCTTGTACAGGACGTCGAGCGAAATCAAACGGACAAGAATGCCTTTCAGGATATCGACCAAATCGCCCTCTTCCAATCCTGCACAAAATGGGTTCGTCGACTTAATGTGGCCGAGCGCGTCGATGACTACATCGATGCAGCTTTTACCGCGGCGACAAGCGGGCGATCGGGACCGGTTGCGCTTTTGTTGCCTGCGGATCTGCTGCGTAGCCCGGCTCCGAAGGTCGATAAGCCGAGAACTGCTTGTCTTGGCTACTGGCCGCTCGACAGGTTTTGTCCATCCCATGACGTTATTCAGGCTGCGGTAGATACTATTGCTGAAGCTCGCAACCCTGTTGTGCTTGCCGGCGGCGGTATTCATGCCAGTGGCGCAGCGGCGGCGTTGGCCCGGCTTCAAGAGATAGCCTCCCTTCCTGTGTTCACGACGAATATGGGCAAAGGGGTGGTTGACGAATTCCATCCTCTATCTGCTGGCGTTCTAGGATCTCTGACTGGTCCTAGATCGCTGGGTTTCCACAGTCGTCAACTTATGAATGAAGCCGATCTGGTAATCCTTGCCGGAACACGCACCAATCAGAACGGAACCGACAATTGGCAGCAGATTCCTGCTACTGCAAAAGTCATCCACATTGACATCGACCCCAGCGAGATCGGACGTAATTACGAGGCGTTGCGTTTGCATGGCGATGCACGCGAAACACTCACGGCCTTATGCGAAGGGTTGTCTAAACGAACCTTCCTTCAGCGTAGTATGCCGCGCCTCGCCTATGAAGAGAGAATTGCCGGTTTCTGGACGAAATATGATGAATCTCGTCGACCAGTTCTTGAAGATCGGTCAGGTGCCATGCGGCCTGAGCGCGTTATGCAGGAACTGCAGCCCTGGCTCGATCATGACGTCACGGTTGTGGCGGATGCGAGCTATTCGTCGATGTGGGTTGTCGGTCAGCTTCGCTGTCGCAAGGTGGGCACGAGATTCATTACACCGCGCGGGCTTGCTGGCCTTGGATGGGGCCTACCGCTTGCGATGGGGGTAAAGGTTGCCCGGCCTGACAAGCCGGTGGTTGTCCTCGTAGGAGACGGTGGATTTGCACACAGCTGGGCCGAACTGGAAACGATGATACGTATGCAGCTACCCGTCACCGTCATCCTCTTGAATAATGGCGTGTTGGGCTTCCAGAAAGATGCGGAAACAATAAAATTCGGCCGCTATACAACGGCGTGCCATTTTGCACCGGTCGATCACGCGGCGGTCGCTTCAGCGTGCGGATGTCGATCTGCCACCGTCGATAATGCTGCTGACTTATCGGAGCAGCTACGTCGGAGCATTGAAAGTGGTAAACCGTCGCTCATTGAAGTGATTACGGATCCCGACGCTCATCCTCCGCTTTCACTTTTTGCCGCAATGGATCATGCAGCATGACAGTCGGCGCGCGTGAGCGTATAGCGGTCGTCACCGGGGGTAGTTCCGGTATTGGGCTGTCAACGGTTAGACGATTGGCGCAAGAAGGCTACAAAGTAGCTTTTTTCGGGCAGACACCTCAGCGAGTCTCGGCGGCTGGCGAAATGCTCATTTCGCAGTTCGGGGAAGATACCATCTTTTATCGAAGTGCAGACATAAATGAGCCGACAGCAATTGTCGGTTTTTTCGATGAGGTGCGAAGCTATTGGGGGTCGCCAGACACACTGATCTGTAATGCTGGCATATCACCCAAAGCCAAGGATGGCAAAGCTGCAACGTTTGTCGAAACGTCGACAGAGGAGTGGAGCGCAGTCCTTTCAACCAATCTGATTGGACCTGTCCTTTGTTGCCAATGGGTTTTACCTAATCTGATTAAACGGCGCTTCGGCAGAATTGTTTTGGTTGGCTCTATCGCCAGCAGGGCCGTGCCCTGCCTCGCTGGCAGCGCTTATACCGCATCAAAAGCTGCGCTATCGGGTTGTCTTCGTTCTCTCGTGTCCACACTTGGCGGCACCGGAGTTACGACCAACATGGTTGCGCCGGGACATGTAGTAACCGGAATGACTGGCCCGATTGATTCCGATGCAAATCGCAATGCTCTTTTGCGTATTCCAGTCGGTCGGCTGGGGAGCCCTGACGATGTAGCAGCTGTAATTGCTTTCCTGGCTTCGGAAAATGCTGGCTTCGTCAATGGCGCCACGATCGATGTAAACGGTGGAGAATATGTTTCCCCTTAATAGTGCTTCAGCAGGGCGATGAATGTTATGTCGAAGATTCTTATAAAGACATCTGACGCGCAATTGTTTTTGATGCTTCGTCATCTGCTCTCGGTTGAAGGGTTCGATGCGGAACTCGTATCAGAGATCAGAGACCTGACCAGTGCCGAGATAGGCGGCGAACTGAATGCGAGCGTCTTGATACTGGACAGCGGCGAGGCTGACCTTTTCGAGTTTTCTCACCTCAAGGGGCAGCTTCCCGGTCTCGCACTGATTTTACTGGCAAAGAGCGGTATCGATAGTAGGCTCGGGATCAATGAGCGATTGGATCTTGTTCTGAAACGCCCGTTCGATCCATTTATTTTGCTACAGTTTCTCCAAAGGTACCGAGGCGATTTCACGGCTACTGGCGTCACACGAGTTGTTTTGACCTACTGCGACCTATTGCTGAACCGTTCGCAATTCAGGGTGTATCGAAACGGTCATCACATCGATCTCACACCGTTAGAATTCAGTCTACTTGAAGCGCTCATGCAAAAGCCTGAAATTGTCTGGAGCAGGCAGGACCTTATCGATGCTGTATGGGGTCGAGGAGCTATCGGCGAGCCACGTACGGTCGACATTCATATCGGACATATCCGGCGTGCATTGGTGCGGCATGGTCCAAATCTGATCAGAACGGTGCAGGGCCGGGGCTACGCGCTCGATCGGCCTGCAGACCCGTTTCAGTAAGTTTCAATTCATGAGGCGCTGAAAAATCCGCGTCCAGAACTGAAAATTTCGCTGATCGTCTTCGAACCAGGCGTCGAGTGCAAAAAGCGCGGCAGCTGTGGGGGCTGTGTCTGCATAGATTCGCCTCGTGGCATCCACAATCAGACTGTCTTCAGCGCCATAACGGATAGCATCCTGCTGCAAAAGTTCCCGGGCGGCTCTCACATTCGAAATTTGCAACACAAGCATTCCTCCTGCGCCCGGCGGAGGGTTCAATGAATAGAGCCGGACGTTGTGGAGACCGCATGACGGCTTTTTTTAACAGCAATCGCTGTATCGTCGTCCCTGGCATGTGTTGTTTGAGAATGCACTGTCTTGTAACAGAATCAAATAGTTGTGGCAACAATCGGAAACAAGGTTTAGATGAATCTCAAGATATTTCGAGGAGCGCAACAACAAAGGAAAATAAGTGCTGTAGGATCGGTGGAGAAAACTCATATCTCGTCGGCAGAGCCACATAGGAATAAAATCGCACAAACTTTGCAAAGGCTTTCTTGATCGACGTCGTTCAATTTTGCAATTTAAGCCCACATTCAAAATAGTTCGCCCTTACTTTTTGACCGACAGGTGCGCCCGTGCTGATGAAAGACCGTATTGATCACTTGCCTCACGTAAAGCAGCGTGAGTTGCAGCGCGTGCTGGAAGTTATCTTCGAGGAATTCGAGGATGCGCTCAAGGAGGGGGCGGCCGAGTTCAAGAAGCGCGGTCGTATCGTCAAGACCATTTTGTTCGGATCGTATGCGCGCGGCACACAAGTGGATGAACCGTATACCGGCAAAGGCTACCGTTCCGATTTTGACCTGCTGATTATCGTCAACAATCGTAAGCTGGCGGACTTTGAGTTCTGGCGAAAAACCGAAGACCGGCTTATGCGCCTGCGTGATGTGCAGACTCCGGTAAACTTCATCGTCCATTCTTTGCGTGAGGTAAACACGCGAATTAAGGAAGGGCGATATTTCTTCACTGACATCCGCAAAGAAGGCATTGTACTTTACGAACTCGATCCCGAGCCGCTCGCCCAACCCGGTATTCTTAATCCGGAAGACGCCCATCGTATTGCAAGAGAATATTTTGATGATCGGCTACCGCATGCACGAAATTTCGTACTGACCGCCAATTTTTGCATTGAGACGGGAATTTTCAAAGAGGCGGCCTTCCTGCTCCATCAAGCGATAGAACAGGCGTATTCCACGTTCCTGTTGGTAACAACAAACTACTCTCCGTCTTCGCACAATCTGAAATTCCTGCGTCGGCTCTCGGAAGGGCAACGCAATGAGTTGGCCAAGGCATGGCCGCAAGATCAACAGCGTTACAAGGCGTGGTTCAATATCGTCAATGAAGCTTACGTGAAGGCGCGGTATTCTCCGCATTTTGATATCACCGAGGAAGCACTACGATGGCTCCTGAAGCAAACGAACCTGCTTATCGCTCAGATTGAGAAAATCTGTTCCGATTATCTGGAAGAAATGAACGATGCGCGATAGATGGCGCAGAAAAATTCAGTCGGAAGTATGTCCGTTTTATGATTGTTTCGGTTTGCTGAGTCTGCAAAGCTTATGAATGTCGATCCAGTTGAAATAATTTTTATAGTATAGGCGCCAGTATCCATTAATTTGTTGACCGAATTTGCGCAAAAACCTCAGGCGCAAACTCGAACTGTCGCGCTGTGCCTCTGCCCATGGAATTCTTGCCCATTGTTTCGGTCAGAATGCCACGTTGTACAAGAGCGTCCATCGTTTCAATGACGCCGCCGCGGGTCATTCCTGTAAAAACCATAACATTAGCAAGGGTTAAAGGCTCATGAGCCTGATGCATCATATAGAGGATGTTTACCATTCCAATCTGTTTGATGCGGGATTGAGGTGATTCATCCGCGAGCGGTTTTTCGAGAATTTCACGAACCGCGAAAACCGCCAGTGCCTGACTTTGCCATCGATCACTTAAAAAGCTTGCCATTTTTTTAACTATGCATTATTTAATCAGTATGAGTGCTGATGACATTACTTCATCATAACGTCGAAAGACGGTCGATAACGGAGTTATGAGCATGAGAAGCCTTCTCTTAAAACTTGCGATAGGGGTTATGGGTTGCGGTTCACTATACCTCATTCAAGCCCCCGACGCTCGCGCCGAAAGCTGGGGATGCCAAGTTATCCTGTGTTTATCCAATCCTGGCGGCCCAATGCAATATTCCGAATGTCGACCGCCTATCCAGAAACTCTGGAGTTGGCTGGCAAGAGGCCATGCATTTCCCACTTGCAATGGTGTTGGTTTCAAAAGTTCGCGGCCGCGCTATGAGCCGTATTATTATCAATCCGGATATCGTCTATTTGCCGGACAAAGTGCAGGCGGACGTGCGACGACATGTATCTCAACATCTCTTCAGGCTGTGGATGGCGCCTTTTGCCGGAACGAAAGAAGCATCGCCTCCATTGAAAAGACGGTCATCTCGCCGCGAATGCAGCGAAACAATAGCCGCAATCAATGCTTGGCATATGTAACCACCCGGCCATTCGTTCGCGAAAAACCGAGTTATATCGATGTGACCATCGATCACTTGGGTAAGCACAGAGTGTGGTACTAAGCCATGCCTGTTTCGTTTCTCGTTCTCGCTCAAACTTGCGCAGCTTTTGTTTCGCCCGAAACGCTCGCCGGTGTCGTCAGCCTGGAAAGTGGTTTTGCCCCTTTTAATATTCGCATCAACAGCGATTTGCCGCTCAAGCAGCAACCAGCGACAAAAGCCGAAGCGATTGAGGTTGCAACTTCACTTGTCACCGAGCAGCAGGACATTCAGCTTGGTTTGGGTGGTATCAGCCTTGAGGACTTGAGAAAATCAAATCTATCGATCGCTGACGCATTCGATCCCTGTTTGAATCTCAAAACAACTGCTCATCTTCTCGATGGGTATTATCGCCATGCAGTCGAGGAAAATTTCGATCCGGTAAGGGCTGAAAAACAGATGCTGAGATCCTGGTATGGGCGCGGTGACGCCTCGATCGGTGAAATGGTCCGATATGACGAACAGGTCTTCCAGAAAATCAAACAACTGCGGCCAACCATGGCCAAGCTCGTCATCGAAAATGCCGTGGAGCAAAGGGGCATTATACATGATTCATCTGTTGCCGCTGTGACAAGCAGAAGCAAGCAGAGCGCGGCTAATAATGCCCTGGAGGAAGCAGCTTCCGTCCCACCTGTGTCCTCGTGGGATGTCTTCAGGAACTCACGCAATTTATCGGTTCTCGTGTTTCAGAACAAACAAAAGGAGCAAAGCGAATGAATTTCTGTTGCCGCCTCCGTCCAATTGTCGCCTCTTGCATTATGGCCGCGGCCATTGTGCCGATAGTGAGCCAGCCTGCATTTGCACAAGCCGCTGGCATCGAGACCATTCTCCAAAACATCGTTGATCTTCTCACCGGCAACATATTCAGACTGCTTGCGACCATTGCGGTAATCGTGATCGCCATCGCATGGATGTTTGGTTACATGGATTTGCGTCGGGCAGGGTACTGGATCATCGGGATCGGCGTCATTGCTGGTTCATCCGAGCTTGTTGGCACCATCGTCGGAAGCTGAGCGATGACAAGTGTTGGGCCAATCTTCGAGGAAGACACATTGTTTCTCGCCTGCACCCGACCCGCTATGGTTGCTGGCGTGACGATGGAGGCCATGGGCATCAACGTCATGGCAACGACGATATTCTATCTCCTTGCTGGCTCGATTTCCTATGCTCTTGTCGGCATCGTTTTCCATTTCGTTTTTCGAGCTCTCATCAAACACGACCATAACATGTTTCGCATTGTGCTCGCATGGGTGGATACGCGTGGTCGATCTCGCAATAGCGGATATTGGGGTGGGTCAACGCTATCTCCGCTTTGCCTGATACGTCGATATGATGAAAGGGATCTCAACCTTGCCTGACATCATGAAGCTAAAGGTCCGGGAACTTCGACCGGAAATCTACATTCCTTACGTCCGTCATGTCGATGAGACGACGATTGCTCTTAACGCCGGAACGCTGATGGTGATGATCGCACTGGAAGGAGTGTCATTCGAAACGGCGGATGTGCTCGATTTGAATGGATTACACCGTGACCTCAATACCCTTTATCGCAACATCGCCGATGAGCGGCTTGCCTTATGGACGCATGTTATCAGGCGGCGGAACGACAGTTATCCGGACGGGGAATTTTCGGCAGCGTTTTCGAACGCCCTTAACGAAAAATATCGCCTCAAGATGGCTGGCGAAAACCTCTTTTGTAACGACCTTTATCTCACGCTGCTCTGGTCTCCGGCCCGTTACGGTGCAGATAAAACGACACGATTTTTTTCAAAGCTAAGGCGAGTGCAAAATGTCGAACTTGATGAGGAGGCATTTAAAGATCTCCAGGACAAGGTAATTGATGTAACCGCAGGCCTGGAGCGATTTCACCCGCGCGTGCTTTCGGTTTATGAGCGAGACGGGCTTGTGTATTCACAACTGAGCGAAGTTTTGCACCAACTGGTTGGTGGTAGGCGCGAGCCCGTTCCGTTGACGGAAGGACCAGTTTCTTCCGCTATTTACTCTGACCGCGTTATCATCGGGCGAGAAACTGTCGAGATCCGGCACGAGGCTGAAAGCCGCTATGCCGGTATACTGAGTTTCAAAGAATATCCAGCTCGCACCAGAATAGGCATGCTCGATGGAGTGCTCTCGAGTCCATTTGAATTTATCCTGACGCAATCCTTTGCATTCACCTCCAAATCAGACGCTCGATCGATCCTGGGCCGTAAGCAAAATCAGATGCTTAGCAGTGGTGACAAAGCAGCATCCCAGATTGGTGATCTCGACCAAGCGATGGATGACCTTGAATCAAACCGATTTGTTCTGGGCGAGCATCATCTTTCGGTTGCCGTCGTTGCTTCCTCCGTCAAAGATCTCGCCGACAACCTCGCCAAGGCGCGGGCAAGTCTTACGAGTGGTGGGGCCGTCGTTGCACGCGAAGATCTTGGATTGGAGGCCGCCTGGTGGGCACAGCTTCCTGGGAATTTCCGCTACCGTGCACGGTCCGGGGCGATTACATCGCGTAATTTTGCAGCGCTTTCACCCTATCATTCGTATCCGACCGGTCAGAAGGACAATAACGAATGGGGGCCAGCTGTCGCGCTATTGAAGACGGCTTCCGGGTCGCCGTTTTATTTTAATTTTCATTACGGCGATCTCGGCAACACCTTCATGTGTGGACCATCGGGAACCGGTAAGACGGTCATCATCAACTTCATGCTTTCTCAACTCGAAAAACACGATCCTCATGTTGTGTTCTTCGACAAGGATCGTGGAGCCGACCTTTATGTGCGGGCCGCCGGCGGAACATATCTTCCGCTTAAAAATGGTAGTCCGACCGGATGCGCTCCTTTAAAGGCGCTCGAGCTCACACCTGAAAATAAAGTGTTCCTTGCTGTGTGGGTTGGCAAACTTGTTCGCTCCAATGTTCGAGATTTGACCGTAACCGAACTGCGTGACATCGCTGCTGCGATCGATGGCCTATCAGATCTGCCTAGAGAGCGCCGAACGATTGGTGCACTACGCACATTCTTGAACAATACCGATCCTGAAGGGATCGCTGCCAGGCTTCGTCGTTGGGAACGCGAAGGGCCGCTTGGCTGGGTTTTCGACAATGACGATGACGATATTGGCCTCAACGAATTTGCCCCGATGAGGGCAGGAAGGGGCGGGAAGTTCGTCGGCTACGACATGACGGAGTTTCTCGACCATGAAGAAATCCGCACACCCCTTATGGCCTATCTGTTTCATCGTGTCGAACAGCTGATTGACGGAAGGCGCATACTCATCGTTATCGATGAGTTCTGGAAAGCGCTGCAGGACGATGGCTTTCGCGATCTGGCGCAAAACAAGCTCAAAACCATCCGCAAGCAAAATGGTCTGATGCTATTTGCAACACAAAGCCCACGCGATGCGATTATCTCTCCAATTGCTCATACGATAATCGAGCAATGTCCGACGCAGATTTTCCTCCCGAATTCGCGCGGTAATCACGCTGACTATGTCGATGGGTTCAAGCTTACCGAACGTGAATACGAACTGATTGCGCGCGAACTATCAGTCGAAAGCCGGCAATTCTTGTTGAAGCAGGGGCACAACAGCGTCGTTGCAGAGCTCGACCTGCACGGCCTTGATGATGAACTGGCTGTTCTTTCCGGTCGTACCGGAAATGTCGAGCTTGTCGATACGATCCGCGCTGAAATCGGAAACGATCCTGCGGACTGGCTTCCAGTTTTCCAGAAAAGAAGGAGTGCAAGTTGATGGCTTCCTATAGACGTTTTTGCGCAATGATGGTTGCAGTGCTGACCTTGTCGACAGGAGCTGCGATGGGGCAGGGCATCCCTGTCATTGATCAAACGGCGATCGCCAAACATCTGGAAAGTATCGCGCAGTTGAAATCGCAGCTCGATGCTCTTCATCAGCAGATTGAGAAGGCCGAAGAGCTTTATACCTCTTTCAACAAGCTGACAGACATGGCGGATGTCGCACAGGTTCTCAATGATCCAGCAATCCGAAAAGCCCTTCCGCCGGAATTTGCTGCCGTAGAAGGATTATACGAAGGCAATGGCAGCGGGGCGTTGAACGATGCTGCAACAAAATTCCTCGACAAAAATACGACCTACAAAACCTCTGCCGACGATTTTTACGCAAAAGAACTGTCCCGTGTGCAGAACAAAAATGCCGGCCAGATGGGGATCGGCCAGAAAATTTACGACGCAGCAACAAAACGCATCGAAGGAATTGATGAACTGCGTCAGAAAATTTCCACGGCAAGTGAAGCCAAGGAAATTGCCGATTTGCAAGCAAGGCTCCTGGCCGAGCAAGCCTTTGTGCAAACCGATGTGCTGCGAATGGAAGGCTTGCGCATGGTTCAGCAGGCGCAAACGCAGGTTGATGATCAGCGCAAGGCAGAAGATTGGCGCCGTCGCATGGATGCAATGAAGGGGGGGCTGAAATGAAAAATGTCCTGATCCTGACAGCGTTCGTCCTCCTGTCCGCATGCGCAGAGAAAGCAGAAGCGACCTACACGGTCGAAGACTTGCTGGCCGATCACAGAATGCTGTCACGCATTCTCGACAAGTGTCGCAACAATCCAGGTAAGTTGCGCAATACGGTCAATTGCATGAATGCCGAAGCGGCCAATAGCAAGTTGCGTTTCCAGAATATGCGCAAGGCGCTTGGAGGCTAGCACCGTGTATCACGTTTTCGAGTTTATTGATGGACAATTCAAGCGGCCGTTGGAGATGTTCATATCCGATGGGACGTCGAATATTGCCGAATGGCTTTCAGGCCCGCTTACCGTTGCCGTGACCCTTTACGTTATCCTGTTTGGTTATCTTATCTTGCGCGGTTCGGTGCATGAACCCATCCTGGATTTTGCTTTTCGCGCAATCAAGCTTGCGATCATCGTGACGCTGGTCAAGAACGCCAGCGAATACCAGACCTATGTCACCAATATTTTTTTCGAACAGCTGCCGCGCGAGATTTCGCAAGCACTTAATTCCGGCGCCGCGCCGAGCGCATCGACTTTCGATAGTCTGCTGGATAAAGGACAGAACTCAGCGACCGACATCTGGTCACGATCCTCCTGGCCCATCGATATTGTAACTGGTGTTGGCGGATTATTGGTGATTGGCGTCAGCTTTCTTGTCGCGGGAATAGGCTATGTCGTTTCACTTTATGCGCGATTGGCACTAGCCATCGTGCTGGCGATCGGCCCAATCTTCATCGCATTTGCCATGTTCCAGTCGACGCGACGCTTCACAGAGGCTTGGATCGGACAAGTGGCAAATTTTGTCATTCTTCAGGTTCTTGTCGTCGCTGTTGGAGCACTGCTGATTGCATGTCTCGACACCACTTTTACTGCAATCGAGGGCTATTCCGATGTCTTGATGCGCCCCATCGCGCTTTGTGCCATCGGCATTGCCGCTCTTTATGTCTTTTATCAGCTTCCAGGCATCGCTTCGGCTCTAGCGTCCGGCGGAGCGTCTCTGGCTTACGGCTATACAGCTTCACGCGATGCGCATGAAGGATTGCTTGCCAAGGCAACATCGCGCGGCGTCGGGTTCATGGCTCGCGGCACCCGCATGATGAGAAGAGCATTCTGAGCGAAGGAGATCTGCGTATGACCTCGTCTGCGGCGATAAAAAACAGGTATTTATCAGTGATCAAGCCGACCTTGGTTCTCGGGATCGCGGTCGCACTTGCCAGTTGTTCGTCGCTGACAAATTCCTTGCCAAAATGTGATGGAAATGCGCGAAGACCACTGAATCGCGCAATGTGGCAATGGGAAAAATCGAGTGCACTGCCGAAGTCCAAAGCCGAATCCATCACGCGCTTTGTTGATGAACGCAAACCATCCAGGGCTTTTGATCATTTCGATATTGGTGCTTCTTTTGGCGATTGCGAGGATTGATGGTCACGACAGACAATCTCAAAAGCTATTTCGAGAAAGCGCGTCGCTTTGATCAAGACCGCATGATTCAGGTCGAGCGATCAAATCGCTTGGCGTGGTCGATCGCAATTGCGTCCGGTATTGTTGCCGGCATATCAATCCTCGCCGTTGCGAGCCTTGCGCCGCTGAAAACTGTCGAACCTTTCGTGGTTCGTGTCGACAATTCTACCGGGATCGTTGATGTCGTTTCAGCGCTATCGGCGACCGCTGGCACTTACGACGAAGCCGTGACCAAATATTTTGCGGCAAAATATGTTCGTGGACGCGAAGGCTATGTCTGGAGCGAAGCCCAGGAGAATTTTCGAACAATTGCGCTTCTCTCTACGCAAGCCGAACAGGCGCGGTTCGCAGCTACTTATCGTGGCAGCAATCCGCAATCACCACAAAATTTCTATGGCCGTTCTGCCACGGTGCGGATTAACATAGTCTCCATCGCGCTCATTAATCAGAACGTGGCATCGGTACGCTATATGCGTAGCGTAACCCGCGGTGAAGAAGTGCGGACAACACATTTTGTTGCGACCCTCACCTATTCCTACGCCAACGCACCCATGTCATCGACAGACCGACTGGTGAACCCGCTTGGTTTCGCTGTTAGCGAATATCGGGCAGATCCGGAGGCAATCGATTGATGCGCTTTCCAATAATTGTCACATTTTTTCTGGCGTCATCTGTGTCCAGTGTCCTCGCGCTGGAGATACCGACAACAGCATCGCAGGACAGTCGGGTCCGTTTTGTCAGTTATCAGCCTTACAATATCACAAGGATCATCGGGTCCTTGCGCTCCTCGGTTCAAGTCGAGTTTGCTCGGGATGAGGAAATTGCACATGTGGCCCTTGGCAACAGCGTTGCCTGGGAAGTAGCACCAGCCGGTAATATCTTGTTTTTAAAACCACGAGAAAACCAACCGGTTACCAATATCTCTGTTGTAACGACACGTCGGGACGGATCTACGCGCAGTTATCAGATGGAACTTAAGGTGCGGGAGGGTTCGGTAGAAGTCGGAGAGAACACTTACTTTTATGTGAAATTCAGATATCCGCAGGAGGAAGCCGAACAGCGCCGCCAGCAAGCTGCGGCCCAGGCGCGCACAGTCCAAGCAAAGGATGCTGACGATGTGCTGTCGCTTCACGAGGCATATGGTCCGCGCAACTGGCGGTACTCTGCACAAGGGGCAGAGGCACTGGAGCCACAAAGCGTCTACGACAACGGTAAAATCACAACATTCTCCTTTGCGGGCAATCAGGAAATGCCTGCGATCTATATGGAAAACTCCGACGGGTCGGAGACCCTCGTGCCCAAAACTGTCGATGGCAATCTGGTCATGGTCCATGCGTTAAGCCGGAAATTCATTCTGCGACGAGGCAAAGATGTGCTGTGCGTATTCAACGAAGCCTATGACCGGATTGGCATCAACCCTGCCACAAACACGACGTCTCCTTCAGTTGAGCGCATCGTGAAACCGGATCTGGTGGGACAGGGGAAGAAGTGATTAAGATGGCCGAGATCGAGGAACATCAGATCCCAGGCGAACGCGCCGAAACGGTTACAGCTACACGCATCGACAATAATCCAGTCCTCAAGCGTGGTGCTGTTGCACTCGCCATTGTGTTGTTTATTGGCTTTGCTCTGTGGTCGACATCTGGAAGCAAAACAAAGGACAACAATATCCAGACCGAGCGCGTCGTGATCCGCCAAACGACACCCTTTGAGGCGGCAAGAGAAAAGACAGAGCCGGTTGAAGAAAAGCCGGTGGTAAAACTGCCAACACCGGTCCTTGAAGACCCCATGCCCGAAGTGGACCAATTGCTTGATGCCGCCCGTCGTGCGCCCGTTATGGCTTATAGCGGCGGACAGAAAAATTCGGCCTCACGAGGCGAGGGCGGGAACGGCAGTAATGCGGTGCCAGATGGGAATTTTGTGCCAATCGATGGCAATTTTATTGGCCAGAACCAGCAGAATGCCGACGAACAACGGTTCGAAAATCTTCTGCGACCGACCCGACTAGAGGGATCGCGCGCCGGTATGCTCGGAAATCGCGATTTCATCATCGCCATGGGTAGTTCGATCCCTTGTGTGCTCGAAACTGCACTTGCCTCTGATCAGCCGGGGTTTGCAAGCTGCGTGATCAACCGCGATGTTTTATCCGATAATGGCCGCGTGGTGCTGATGGAAAAGGGAACCCAGCTTGTCGGGGAATATCGTGGCGGCCTCCAACGGGGTCAAAAACGTCTGTTTGTGCTTTGGAACAGGGCGAAAACGCCTCAAGGTGTGATCGTCATGCTTGCCTCGCCAGCAACAGATGCGCTTGGCCGCGCTGGCGTTGATGGGCAGGTCGATACGCATTGGTGGGAGCGTTTTGGCAGTGCGCTTCTCCTTTCCGTCGTCGGCGATGCGACAAGTTACGCAAGCAGTCGTCTGCAAGACGGCAATTTTGATGCACAAAATACCGCAGATGCCGGCAAACAGGCTGCTGCCATTGCAGTGGAGCAATCTATTAATATTGCCCCGACACTCAACAAGCATCAGGGGGAATTGGTCTCCATCTTTGTCGCTCGCGATCTCGATTTTACAGGCGTTTACCAGCTTCGTGTAACCGAACCTAGAAATCGTATTCTCGATCGGGCAGCTTTGGGTGATTTCCACCCGCCATCGACGCTTGTGACAAAATAGGTGGAAAAATGGCTGAAGCCCAGGACAGCACTGTCGTTCGTGAACTTCTAAAGCCTCTCGCGGTCTTCCTGGATGATTGCTCGTTATATGAGATCATTGTCAATCACCCCGGTCAGGTGCTGACGGAAGGGCCGGGTGGTTGGCAGATACACGATCTTCCTGGGCTTTCCTTTGAAAAACTCATGCGCCTTGCCCGGGCGGTGGCGAGCTTTTCCCATCAAACCATCAATGAAACGCGACCGATACTTTCGGCAACACTTCCAGTTGGCGAGCGAATTCAAATTGTCATTCCGCCTGCCACCACGAAAGGAACGGTCAGCATCACAATCCGCAAACCATCATCGCTCGATTTTACGCTTGATGATCTGGACGCCAATGGCTTTTTCTCTCATACGCAAACAAGCTTTCGTGCCCTTTCAAAAGAGCAAGAACGTTTACAAGAACTCTACAAAAAAGGGCAATTCAAGGAGTTTCTTCGTCAAGCTGTTATCGCGCGGAAAAATATCATTATCTCTGGTGCGACAGGGTCCGCAAAAACTACTCTTTCAAAAGCTCTTATCAAGCATATTCCACAACACGAGCGTGTCATTTCGATTGAAGACAGCCCGGAACTTATAATTTCCCAACCAAATCAGGTGCGTCTGTTTTATTCAAAGGGCTCGCAGGGGTTATCGAATGCGGGTCCGAAGGAACTACTCGAATCGTGTCTGCGAATGCGTCCCGATCGTATATTGCTGCAGGAACTCAGGGATGGAAGCGCGTTTTATTATATTCGCAATATCAACTCGGGCCATCCAGGATCCATCACAACAGTTCATGCAGATTCTGCCAGACTTGCCTTCGAGCAACTGACTTTACTAGTCAAGGAATCGGAAGGGGGAAGCGCACTCGAACGCGCTGACATCCGACGTATGTTGGAGATTTCTGTTGACGTTGTTGTGCAATGTAAACGCACCGATGGAACGTTCCGCGCTGCTGAAATTTACTTTTCTGGCTGTGCGAACGATTGAGCACAATTGGAAGCATAATAATGATTTTTTTGCTTTCTCGTCCTCCCAATATGAACCTTTACCGTGCTGATCTCGCGTTTAATCGATTCTATTGTCGCGGTTGGTTTTTTTTGGTTGGCAGCAGCCTTTCTGATCGCATAAGCAACGGGAAGCAGGTTCTGGGAGTGCTTGCAACTGTTGCAAGCCTTTTCGTGAGCCTATCCTGCAGTAAGGAGGCCATGATGGCGAAGTGGGTGTACACGTTCGGCGACGGCAAGGCAGAAGGTGCGGCAAGCGACCGCAATCTTCTCGGCGGCAAGGGAGCGAATCTGGCTGAAATGAGCAGCCTTGGCCTTCCGGTACCTCCAGGCTTTACCATCACGACCGAAGTCTGCACCTATTATTACGATCACGACCGGTCTTATCCATCCGAGCTCAATGATCAGGTTCAGGCGGCTCTGACCCATATCGCAAAAGTGACGGGGCGCAATTTCGGCGATGCCGAAAAGCCGCTTCTGGTGTCGGTGCGTTCCGGCGCCCGTGCTTCCATGCCGGGCATGATGGATACGGTGCTCAATCTCGGCCTCAATGACGAGACGGTGCAGGCTATCGCCCGCGAGGCGGGTGACGAGCGTTTTGCCTATGACAGCTACCGTCGCTTCATCCAGATGTATTCAGATGTCGTGCTGGGCGTCGATCACGGCTTCTTTGAAGAAATTCTTGAAGACAAGAAGGCCGATCTCGGCGTTGAGGTCGATACGGCACTGACGGCCGAAGATTGGAAGGGGGTCATCGCCTCCTACAAGGCCAAGGTCGAGGAAGAACTCGGCCAGCCTTTCCCGCAAGACCCGCGCGAACAGCTCTGGGGCGCCATCGGTGCTGTCTTTTCAAGCTGGATGAATGCGCGCGCCATCACCTATCGGCGGCTGCATAATATCCCGGCGGCCTGGGGCACGGCGGTTAATGTGCAGGCCATGGTGTTTGGCAATATGGGCGAGACCTCTGCGACTGGCGTTGCGTTTACACGCAATCCTTCGACAGGCGAGAAGAAGCTTTACGGCGAGTTTCTCGTCAATGCGCAGGGTGAAGATGTCGTAGCCGGTATCCGCACGCCGCAGAACATCACCGAGGAAGCGCGCATTGCGGCCGGTTCCGACAAGCCGTCGCTTGAAAAGGTAATGCCGGAAGCTTTCGCTGAATTCCTCAAGGTCGCTGACCGGTTGGAACAGCATTATCGCGACATGCAGGACCTCGAATTCACTATCGAACGCGGCAAATTGTGGATGCTCCAGACCCGTTCGGGCAAGCGCACCGCAAAGGCAGCGTTGAAGATGGCCGTCGAAATGGCAGGCGAAGGCCTCATTTCCGAGGAAGAAGCGGTTCTGCGCGTCGATCCGGCAGCGCTTGACCAGCTTCTGCACCCGACCATTGACCCGCGTGCGGAGCGCCAGATCATTGGTCAGGGCCTCCCGGCGTCGCCGGGCGCTGCAACGGGCGAAATCGTCTTCTCTTCGGAAGAAGCCGAACAGGCAAAGTCGGAGGGCCGTAAGGTCATTCTCGTTCGCATCGAGACCAGCCCTGAAGATATTCACGGCATGCACGCGGCAGAAGGCATTCTGACGACGCGCGGCGGCATGACCAGCCATGCAGCCGTTGTCGCACGCGGCATGGGCAAGCCATGCGTTTCCGGTGCGGGGTCGCTTCGCGTCGACTATCGCAATGGCGTCATGCTTGCAGCAGGCCAGACCTTCAAGAAGGGCGATGTCGTTACCGTTGATGGTGGCACCGGGCAGGTCCTGAAAGGCGCTGTGGCCATGCTGCAGCCCGAGCTTTCCGGCGATTTCGGCAGGCTGATGGAATGGGCTGACCGGACCCGCCGGATGAAGGTTCGCGCCAATGCAGAAACCCCGGCAGATGCCCGCACGGCGCGTTCGTTTGGTGCAGAAGGCATAGGCCTCTGCCGGACTGAACACATGTTCTTCGACGGAAGCCGGATCGTGGCCATGCGCGAAATGATCCTTTCCGACAATGAAGAAGGCCGCCGCACGGCTCTCGCAAAGCTTTTGCCGATGCAACGTTCGGATTTCGTCGAACTTTTCGAGATCATGAAGGGGCTCCCGGTTACGATCCGTCTGCTTGATCCGCCATTGCATGAGTTCCTGCCGCATACGGACGAGGAAGTCGCAGAGGTTGCCCGGTCGATGGGTGTCGATGCGGCAAAGCTGCGCGAACGCGCAGATGCCCTGCATGAATTCAATCCGATGCTGGGCCATCGCGGCTGCCGTCTGGCTGTATCCTATCCGGAAATCGCGGAAATGCAGGCACGGGCGATTTTTGAAGCTGCCGTTGAAGCAGGGAAGAAAACTGGAGAACACGTGGTGCCGGAAGTAATGGTGCCGCTGGTTGGTCTGAAAGCCGAACTCGATTTCGTCAAGGCGCGCATCGACGCCGTTGCCAAGGAAGTCATGGCCGAGGCGGGCGTCAAGATAGACTATATGGTTGGCACGATGATCGAACTGCCGCGTGCAGCCTTGCGCGCTGCCGAAATCGCGGAAACGGCTGAGTTCTTCTCGTTTGGCACCAACGATTTGACGCAAACGACATTCGGCATTTCACGCGACGATGCGTCGTCGTTCCTGACCTCCTATCAGCAGCGTGGCGTGATCGAACAGGACCCGTTCGTGTCGCTTGATCTCGAAGGCGTTGGTGAACTGGTGGAAATTGCCGCTGAACGCGGACGAAAGACCCGCGAAAAACTGAAGCTCGGCATCTGCGGCGAGCATGGTGGTGATCCGGCGTCGATCGCCTTCTGCGAAAAGACGGGTCTCGACTATGTTTCCTGTTCGCCGTTCCGTGTGCCGATTGCCCGTCTTGCCGCTGCGCAGTCGGCCATACGCAAGGTTTGACAGCATGCCACAATTTGGCTTAGCTGCCGGAATAATCTCCGGTGGTTAAGCCATTTTCAGAAGATATTGTCATGCTTCGTTTTATTGTTTCGGCAGGAGCCGTCATTCTCGCCACGACTGGCATTGCCAGCGCATACGATATCTCGCCGCAGGAGCGCGCGGAGAATAAGGCTGCGCACGACACGATCAAGATCGTTGAGCCGCAATTGCATATCGCGCGGGGTGGTGCAGCATCGCCCCAGGTGGCACTGACGCTTGATGCCTGTATGGGCAAGACCGATCATCGCATTCTGGACATGCTGGTGCAGAACCGTATTCCAGCGACGATCTTCGTGACGGGGCGATGGATAAAGCAGAACCCGGCCGCCATGGCGGTTTTGAAGGCCAATGCCGATCTGTTCGATATCGAGAACCATGGCGCAATGCATGTTCCGGCCATTACCAACGAGCAGAAAATGTATGGCATCAAGACAGCAGGATCACTTGAGACGGTTCATCTGGAAATCGATGCCGGCGCGACGGCGATCACTGATGCCGGAGTGTCGAAGCCTGTCTGGTATCGCGATGCGACTGCCCGTTATTCGACCGATGCCATCAAGCTGGCAACAAGCATGGGCTACAAGATCGGTGGCTATTCGCTGAATGGCGATCAGGGTGCCTCGTTGCTGGCGCCGACGGTTGAGCGCCGCATCGCTGCTGCGCGTGACGGCGACGTCATCATCTCGCATATCAACCAACCAACGCGGTCGGCGGGTGAAGGGGTAGCCAAAGGCGTCCTGGCCTTGAAGGCGAAGGGGATGAAATTCGTGCGCCTCAAGGATGTCGAGACAACGATGACACTCAACCCGGTTGCTCCGCACAATCTTCATGCGGGCGTTCCAAAGCCTGTCGCGCCGAAATAATCCCGTTCAGGCGCCGTTGACTTTTTCCTTCAGGGAAAGACTTTTCATGACGGCGGCGTAGTTGCGGCCAAGGCTTTCAAAAACGGCATTTTCGCCCGTGGGCGGTTCAACGGACAGCGTCGTGCCGTCGTTGCGCAATGTGACGAAGATAACCTGATCTTCCGGTTGCCCGGCAATGGCAATTGCACCGATGCGTTGTGCTTCACTGGTGTCGAGAGCAGGCATATTGAACAGAACTTCGCCGCCAACGCGTTCTGCGGCCTTGGCGAGCGCGGAATCAAAACCTTCGATAAGGACGTCGATGGCTCCAAGCGCAAACTCCAGTTCGACGGCTTCAAGCGTCATCGCATCCTCTGCGGTTGTGCCGTCCGATGACTGGTTGCCATTTTGAAGGGCGCGATCCATTCCGTCCTCTCCGACGATTGCAATATAAGCCCCCACATACGCAATCATGCCTTCTGTTAGCGGTTGCTGCAATGCCTTTTTATTTGATTTACCTAGCTTTTTCTCACTTATTCTTAAAGCTGGTGATCTTTGCAGGCTAAGAACGCATCCCGAAAAGTGCAAAACGGTTTTCGGATCAGATGCGTGCTGAACAAACAATTGGAGCGCCAATCTGCCGTAATCAGATTGAATTGCGCCCCTGGAGGGTGCTGCCCCTAATGCGATTTGCCTAATCTATCAAGCACGCCAAACGTGCATTAGCTGTTGCTTTTGTAGATCGCTAAATATTCCCCCGACAGGTTTTGATCGCGGTCAATGCTCTTTCATCCCGAATCTTCGACGTTCTCCTCATCACAAGGGAATTGGTGTCGGAGGGCACATGAAACTGATCTGGAAAGCGGCGGTCGGCGGCGCGGGTGCGCTAGCCGCAGCTTGGCTCTTTGCGCTTTCAACACCCCATTGGCTGACGGCGAAACACGAAGCCGCCGTCGATGTCACCGACAAGGCTTTGATCGAAAAAGGCGAGTATGTCGCCCATGCGGGCGACTGCGCTGCGTGCCATACGGCTCCGGGAGGCAAGGCGTTTGCGGGTGGACTCGGCATGCAGACGCCGCTTGGCACGATTTATTCCACAAACATCACGCCAGACAGCAAAACCGGTATCGGCGGCTACAGCTATGCCGACTTCGAGCGCGCCGTACGGCAGGGGGTACGTCAGGATAATGTCCATCTTTATCCGGCAATGCCCTTTGTTTCCTATACGGTCGTGAATGACGAGGACATGAAGGCGCTTTATGCGTTCTTCATGTCGAAGGTGGAGCCGGTACAACAGGATAACCAGCCCAGCACCTTGCCGTGGCCAACCAACATGCGCTGGCCACTCGCCTACTGGCAGCTTTTCTTTGGAAATTCGCGTCCGTTCGAAATTGCAGCGGACACTGATCCGGTGATCGCACGCGGCGCTTATCTGGTCGAGGGGCTCGGTCATTGCGGTGCGTGCCATACGCCACGTGGTCTCGCCTATGAAGAAAAAGCGGTGAAGAACGATCCGAAGGGCAAGTTCCTGTCCGGCTCGGTTCTGGAAGGCTGGTATGCGAAAAACCTGCGCGATCAGGATACAGGCCTTTCGAGCTGGGCCGAAGACGAGATCGTCACCTTCCTCAAGACCGGGCGCACCGATCGCACGGCGGCGTTCGGCTCAATGGCCGATGTAGTGCAGCATTCGACCCAATACCTTGCGGAAGATGATTTGCGGGCGATTGCCCGTTATTTGAAGTCGCTGCCACCAAGCGAAGGACGCGAACGTGAATGGCAACCGAAGGAAGATGTGACGGCGGAGGCCCTCAAGGCGGGAGATTTCAGTGCACCGGGCGCTTTGTCCTATGTCGAGCAATGTTCGGTCTGCCATCGTATGGACGGTAAGGGCGCACCGCGCATCTATCCGGCGCTTGCTGGCAATTCGATTGTCTTTGCCGATGATCCAAGCTCGCTCATTCAGGTCACTCTGACCGGGGGCAGGACGCCTGACACGCCGGCGGACAAGATGGCTTTCACTATGCCGGGCTTTGCCAACCTTCCGAACTGGCAGGTCGCCGAAATCCTGAACTTCATTCGCAACGGCTGGGGCAACCACGGTGCTGCCATAACGGAGCAGGATATCGCGCGTATGCGGCGTGAAATCGCTCACAAGCCCGTCCATTACGTTCCGGAGAACAAGCAATGAAAACCAGTACGATTGTCGTTCTTGGTGCCAGTTTTGCCGTGGCAGTAACGGGCGGCGCATTTCTCTTCAATCACCTGCGGCCTTCGCTGGATGCCCCGGCTCCCAAAGCCTATGCGGTTCTGGACAAGGACAAAAATCAGGTCGGAACCTATGTCATCCCGCCGGACCGTGACATTCTCAAGCAGCCGAACGCGCCTGAAATCATGCACGGCAAGCGGTTGCTCAACGAAACCGCGCGGCTTCTGCCCGACAATGTCGGCAACGGCCTGAATTGCAACTCCTGCCACATGGGGCAGGGCAAGATGGATAATGTTGCTTCCTATATCAACAGCAGCAATTTCTATCCCGCCGTCATGCCCCGTGCTGGCAAGGAAGTCGATCTGGTGATGCGCATCAATGGCTGCTTTCAGCGTTCGATGAACGGCAAACCGTTGCCGCCTGACGGGGCCGACATGAAGGCGATGGTCGCCTATATGGACTGGCTTCGGCAGGATGTGAAAAAGGGCACCAAAGTGGCGATCCGCAATGGCGGTCCCATCGATGAAAGCCTTGTTCCCGATCCAGTCAACGGTGCCAGAATCTATGCCGCACAATGCTCGACCTGTCATGGTGCGGGTGGCGAAGGCATGAAGGACCAGGCCGGTGACTATATCTTCCCGCCGCTCTGGGGGGATGAAAGCTTCAACATCGGGGCCGGACTGGCCCGGACTTACAAGGCGGCGCAGTTCGTCAAATATGCGATGCCGCCAGCCCAGAACTACAATCTGCCCATCGGGCAGGGCGGTGTTCTGACCGATCAGGAAGCCATTGATGTGTCGGAATATTTCACCCACATGCCGCGTCCCGACTTCGCAGGCAAGGTGAAGGACTGGCCCAATATGAAGAAGCCGAAAGATGCGCGTTACTAGAGCATTTCCAGCAAAAGTGCGAAGCGGTTTTGCGTGGGACAATGGGACGAAACAAATAGTTAGAGCGGTTCCGGCAACTCAGTTTTGACCGGAGCCGCTCTAAATGACATCGCCGAGAAAAGTGCCCCGCCATGTCCAAGCCAGGTGGGGCATTTGAATTTCTACGCCGAAGTTTTGCCGAGCGAAAATCTCTCTGCTATTCATACTGTGTGAAAACAGAGAGACAGAGCGGCTCCAATGATTCAGTATAAGCTGGAAATGCTCTCGGAGACTGCATGAGAAAACTTCGCTACCAGCGGCGTCAGTCGCGCTCTGCAGTGTGGGCGCTTCGGCTTGGCATCTTTGCGCTCGTGCTGCTTGCGATGGCGTTTCTTTTGCATCGCTTCTGGACACTGGAGACACCGGATCTGGTGCTGCTTGCCGGATTGAGCACTGGTCTTGCCGCTCTGGCCCTTCTCTGCTCGGCTAAAGGTTTTCGCAATCTCTGGGTCAATGGCGACAAGGGCGGCGCACGCTCCTTCTGGGGCGGCATATTCGCTTTTGCCGTGCTACTTTCAGTCGGACTGGTCACGGCACTGTGGTATCTCTCTCCACCCCTCTACGACATCTCCACGGATTTCGAGACGCCACCGCAATTTCCGTCCAATATGCCGCCACGCCTGCAATGGATGAATCCGCTGACAGTGGCCGTGAGTGGCGATGCGCTGACCCAGTTGAGCGCCTATCCCGATGTGGTCGGACGCCGCTATGAAGCCGCACCGGACCGCGTTGCGCAGGGGGTCGAGACGGTTCTGAGGACTTTCGGGTGGCAGGAGATCGCACGTAATGCGTCTTCGCCGGAACAAAACGCGACGCGATTTGCCGTGACCGCGCATAGTTTCATTCTGGGTCTGAAAAGCGATATCGTCATCCGCCTGCTCGACGAAGGCGAAACCACCTATGTCGATGTGCGCTCGCTGTCACGCTATGGCAAGCGCGATATGGGGCAGAATGCCGGTTTCATTACCGATTTTCTGGGGGCGCTGGAAGGCGAGGTCAACAAGGCTCCAGCGGACGTGGAATAATCAGCCGGGAAGATAGATACTGCCCAGCGACGGATGGCCATCTGTCGTGACTTCCCCGCGCCCGACCAAATCTTCCAAATGTGCGAGCACGGACAGTGCAGCCGCACCGTGCAATCGCGGATCAGTCTCGCGATAAATCACTTTCACCATGTCGCCGATTGTCCGGTCCCCCTGTAGAACACGCTCTAGAATGGCACGTTCGCGCATCTTGCGATGGGCACGCAGGCCACGAACGAAGGCGGCAGGCTTGGTCACGGCGCCGCCATGCCCCGGCAGATAGACCTTGTCGTCGCGTGCCAGCAGTTTTTCGAGCGAGACCATGTAGTCATTCATCGAGCCGTCCGGCGGTGCGACGATGGACGTCGCCCAGGCCATGACATGGTCTGCGGAGAAAAGAATGCCGGTTCCTTTCAGGCCGAACGCCATGTGATTGGCGGCATGTCCGGGAGTGTGAATTCCTTCCAGAGCCCAGCCATCACCTTCGATCGTGCTTCCGTCGGTCAGTGCGATATCCGGAACGAACTCCGTATCGGCGCTTGCCTCAAGCATGTTTGTTTCGCCCGCATAATAGGGGCGGGCAGGGCGATGCGGTCCCTCGGCAACGGTGCGAGCGCCAAGTTTTTCCTTCAGGCGCTGCGCCAAAGGTGAATGGTCGCGGTGGGTATGGCTGACGAAGATATGGCTGACCGGACGACCGGCAATGGCTGCGATCAAGGCGTTGTAATGCGCCTCATCGTCAGGGCCGGGATCGATGATCGCCAGCGTATCCGTGCCGATAAGATAGCTGTTAGTGCCGTGAAAGGTGAAAGCGCTCGGATTGTTGACGGTGAGGCGCAAAATGCCTTTACTCAGTTCAACCGGCTTCCCATATTGGGGCGTGAAACTGCTGTCGAAAACAAGCGCCATTGAAGCGGCTTCCATTCTTCTTTGGTTTGATTGATGAAACGGCATAGGCCTTATATAGTCGGGTTGCAAACGTGAACAGTCACGCGGGCTGACAATCGCGTCAGCGGGCAGGTTCCGGAGAATTTCACATCCCGGTGTCTGTCGCCGCGTCAAAAGTGGAGTTGGATATGCCTCATAGAGCAAAGTCTCGCGTCGCCACCGCCTCTCTCGCAGCAGAATATCTGCCGACAAGACAACTGGCCCGTGCTTTCTGGTTTGTCGGGCTTGCGCTGATCGGAACGGCTGTTCTCACCATTTCTGCCAAGATCAAAGTCGATCTGGTCTACGTCAATGTGACGATGCAGACCTTCGCTCTCTTTGCAATTTCAGCGCTTTACGGTTCGCGGCTCGCCGTGGCGACTGTCGCTCTTTATCTGCTCGAAGGTGCGCTTGGCATGCCGGTTTTCACCGGAACGCCGGAGAAGGGCATCGGCCTTGCCTATATGGTTGGTCCGACAGGTGGTTATCTGCTCTCCTACCTTGCCGCTGCCTGGATCGTCGGACGTGCTGCCGACAAGGGACTGGCGCGTAACCCTCTCGCTCTCGGCGGTGCAATGCTACTCGCAGAAGCCGTCATTCTTTTGATGGGTGCAGGCTGGATGGCTTATCTTTTCGGTCTGGAAAAGGCGATTGCCTTCGGGTTCGGTGCCTTTATCGTCGGCGATCTCGTGAAACTCGCACTTGCCGCATGCGGTGTCCCTGCGGTGATGTCACTTTTGAAGCGCTGAAATTTTATCGGTCCTGCATGTTGAAAGCCGGGTTGTTGGCCCGGCTTTTTCTTGTTTCGGTTGAAACTGCTTCGCAATTGACAGAGACCTCTTCAACAAGCTTTGTCGTTATAAGAAATCTGCTTTTACGGGGAGGATGATTTGCACGTCGAAACTCTGGTGGTCGAACCGCTGACAAAAGACGCTTTTGCGCCATTTGGCGATGTCATCGAGACAGAAGGAGCCGAGCTTCGTCTGATCAACAACGGCACGACCGAGCGATACCACGATCTCGCGCGTGTCGAAGCCGCTGGCACTGAAGCAAGGGTTCTCGTCAATATTTTCCGCGGACAATCGTTCGAAGCGCCAATCGACATCGTCATGATGGAACGTCATCCTTTCGGTTCGCAGGCATTCGTTCCATTGAACGGCAGGCCGTTCCTTGTGATCGTCGCCGAGGATGACGGAGGCAAGCCTGCACGTCCGCGTGTTTTCCTTGCGCGCGGTGATCAGGGCGTCAATTATCTGCGCAATGTGTGGCACCACCCGCTACTGGCGCTTGAGCAGAAATCCGATTTTCTGATTGTCGACCGGGCAGGCAAGGAAGACAATCTGGAGGAGTTTTTCTTCTCCGATACCGCCTACCGCATTGAAACGACGCAACCTGCCTGAGCTTTATCGAGGGATATTATGGGTAAACTTTCCACACATGTTCTCGACACTGCCCACGGCAGTCCAGCGGCGGCGATGCGCATTGAGCTTTATCGTATTGCTACAAACGGCGTTTCCGAACTCATCAAGCGGACGGTGACCAATCTCGACGGACGCACGGACGCGCCTCTGCTTTCCGTTGATGAATTGCGCACCGGCACTTACGAGTTGCAGTTCCATGTTGCTGAATATTTTGAGGGACGCGGTGCGGAACAAGCCAATCCGCCGTTTCTCGACCTAATTCCGATCCGCTTCGCAATCGCCGATGTTGATGGAAACTACCATGTCCCGCTGCTTGTCAGCCCGTGGTCCTATTCCACCTATCGCGGAAGCTGATCCGGACTTATCCTCTTTTCGGACAGACGAACTAGACTCCTCGCATTATCCACTGCGAGGAGCTGTTCATGGACCAAACCCCAAATCTGAAAATGCCCTATATTCTGCCCAGTCAGGCGCAGAAACATGTCACCCACAATGAGGCCTTGCGGTTGCTCGATGCTGTTGTGCATCTGAGCGTCAAATCACGGAATCGAGCTGAAGCGCACCAATTGGCGCAGCATTCGCACCAACACCATAATTGCCTGACAATAAATGCGGCGGATTGGCCGCTTACAGTTTTGCCGCGGACGGTCTACGAGCCGTAATTTTGCCAAAAGATGTTTGTTAAGCGCCTGAAACGGCAATTGATATAGTCCTTCCGGAGGACTCATGTTAACGGTGGCGAGAAATTAGAATGCTTCGCAGTTATGGCGTACGGCAAGTCGCGAAGGGATTGACTAAGCTTTAGTCCCCATTAGTAGTATAAATAGCCTTATGGCGCTGGAATCGTTCCGGTATTTCTCTCCGGCGGAGAGCGGGATAACACGCGTATGAGTTTGAAATATCCATGGCAGAGATTGGCGCTTTTGCCCCGCGCCAGCAAACAGATCATTCTGATGCTGAGCGACTGTGTTCTGCTCTTGCTGAGTGCTTATCTGGCTTTTGTCATGCGCCTTGGTTTCGTCTTCGTGCCAAACGAGGGACAAACCTTCCTGATTTTCATCGCGCCCGTTCTGGCAATTCCGGTTTTTATTCGCTTCGGACTCTATCGCGCCATCATCCGCTATCTGGCTGAACGCGCGATCTGGCCGATTTTTCAGGCTACCGCCATTGCAGCGCTCTTCTGGGTCGCGCTTGTCTTCCTGATGGAACTCTACGGCAGTACCGGTTTGCCGCGCTCTGTTCCGCTACTTTACTGGCTTTTGAGCACTGTATTCATCTCTGCCAGCCGTTTCGGTGCGAAATGGCTTTTGCGTAGTTCCGAGTCGGACAAACGTTATACGAGTTCAGCACTGATTATCGGCGTGGGCGAGCCCGCCCGTCAGCTCGCAACCGCGCTCCGCAGCCATAGCGACACTCTGGTCGTCGGCTTCGTTGATCCCGATGGCCAGCTTAATGGCATGGATATTATCGGGCTGCGGGTCTATGGCGTGGAAGACATTTCCACCTTGATCGAAAATTACGGTATCAAGCAGGTAGTGGTATCTGAACCGTCGCTGGAACAGAAACAGCGTCAGGATTTCGCGCGGCTTTTGGGGCGCCTTCCGGTCAATACGCGTATTCTTCCGCCGATCGCCGATCTGACGGCTGGGAAATATCTGGTCAGTTCGCTACGCAATGTCGAGATCGATGATCTGCTCGGGCGTTCGCCCGTGCCGCCTGATGTGGCCTTGTTGCGAGAAGTGGTCGAAGGCCGTCGCATCATGGTAACGGGAGCGGGCGGCTCGATTGGCAGCCAGCTTTGCCGTACCATTTCACAATGGAAACCGGCCTGCATCGTTTTGTTCGAGTCGAGTGAATTCGCACTTTACAATATTGAGAGGCAGCTCAGGCAGATCGCCAGTTGCGAGATTGTGCCGATCCTTGGGACGGTCAGCAATCGGGACTGCGTCGAGAAAGCCATTCGCGACAACAATGTCGATACGGTCTATCATTGTGCAGCATACAAGCATGTGCCGCTCGTCGAGAAAAACCCGCTGGTCGGTATATTCAACAATGTGTTCGGCACGCTGGAAGTGGCGCAGGCGGCTCTCAACACCGATGTTGAGCGCATGGTCCTCATCTCGTCCGACAAGGCAGTGCGACCGACGAATGTGATGGGCGCAACCAAACGCTGGGCTGAGCTGGTCGTCTATTATTGCGGTTTGCTGGCCGAGCAATCGGGAAAGAAGAAGGCGTTCTATTCTGTCCGTTTTGGCAATGTGCTGGGGTCGAACGGTTCTGTCGTCCCGCTTTTTCGTGAGCAGATTGCCGGTGGTGGTCCGATTACGCTGACGCATGAGGACATGACCCGCTACTTCATGTCGATCAAGGAGGCTGCCGAGCTTATCGTGCAATCTGGTGGCATCGCCGCGTCGGGCGATACGGTTCTGCTCGAAATGGGCGAACCGGTGAAGATCCGCGATCTGGCCGAGAACATGATCCTGCTGGCAGGGCTGACCGTTCGAAATAACGAGAATCCGCACGGCGATATTGCAATTGAGACGACAGGGATTCGTGAAGGCGAGAAGATGTATGAAGAGCTCTTCTACGATCCTTCACAGGCGAAGCCGACCCGCCATCCCAAGATCATGCGCGCGCCCCAAGGCAATAAGGCTGCGGTCGATGTGCCTGCCAGCCTCACGGCGCTTCGTATTGCCATGGAAAGCGGTGATGTCGATGCGGTTCGCAAGGTACTGTTCGACGTTATAACTTCCTGAAGCCTCCGCGGAGATCCATTAGCAGAACAAGGGTTGCGACAATAGCGACGAGCAGAAGTGCGACCTGGGTAAGCATGTGATCAAGCGCGAGCAGCGTTATGGCGCAAGCGATGAGGATCAGATTCAGGAGCGCCACGTGGCCAACGACCTTTAGTACACTCCAGCCTGCGCGTTTTGCCACTTGATAAGCGTGTTTGGAATGCGCTTTAAGGATGTTCTCGCCTTGGCTTAACCGCATCACGATGGTCGTGCTTGCGTCGAGAATATAATAGAGCGGCAGGATCAGCGCGACGGCGATATGCGTTTCCCGTGCGAGCAGGATTAGCGCTGTTCCCGTGATCAGGCCAAGTGGCAGACTTCCAGAGTCACCCAGAAAGATCGTTGCTGGTGGACGGTTGAACAGGGCAAAGCCCAGCACTCCACCTGCCGCGATGATGCCGATACCGCCACTTTCGAGCCCGGTAAGGCAAAGGGCGGCCAGAGTGCCGATCCCCGCCAGCGGAATCCCTATGCCTGCGGCAGTCATAAGATCAAGACCGTCCATGAAGTTAGTCACATTGATGGCCACCACCAGCGCGAAGACAATAAGAGTTGCCTCCAGCCAGTAGGGCAGAAGGTCCGGCAGCAACCGGAAATCCGGGCCCAGGCCGTAGACAACCAGTCCGGCGGCAATGAACTGCGATCCCAGTCTGATGATCTCTGAAAGCTCATAGTGGTCATCCAGTCCGCCGACGATCCAGAGCAGCAGCGAGGCCCCGGAAAGGCAAAGCGCCAGAAATGCGTTGATTTCCAGATCCGGCGCAAAGATCAACAGCGTTGCGATAATTGCGGGAATAAGTGCCAATCCGCCGATCTGCCGCGCTACCGTCGTATGGTTGGAACGCGAACTCATGCGAGCCGCGAGAAAGCGCTCGGGCAAGAGCCGGTTTAGCAGATAGAGACCGATGCCGCACAAGGCAGCGCTGACGAGAAACGAAATCAACAAAAACAGCATAGTGAATACCGAAAATACACTCTTCCGTAGGAAGTAGCAGCTTTGAAGCCGGACGCAAATCAGCGGTTTCGTTTTGGGGAACGAGGAGCGATGATATGCGGTTGAAAACGTTGTTCACAGGGCCTGTAATCCTGAACGGGATTTCGCGATTAGGCGATTGCGCTCGGGTTTCGAAGCGGCTATAAGGCCGCGCAACCGATTGCTTCGGTTTGATTTGTTGGGGCGTAGCCAAGCGGTAAGGCAGCGGTTTTTGGTACCGCCATTCCCTGGTTCGAATCCAGGCGCCCCAGCCATGAATCATGCGTAGAATCAATATCTTATTGATTTTACTTAATGTTTCCCCAGGTGGGAATCCTCAGTCTTTTCTCGATTTCGCCGAATGTGCACGTAACTGTGACACAGAGCTATGACACATGCCGATTCGCCTTGGTCGGTTTGTCTCATCAGCTCCAAACGGCGAGCTTATTATGGCAGTCAGACATCAGGTTCAGAATCTTCAGCGGCGCGGAAATATTTTTTACTGGCGTCCGCGTCTTCCAGCACGAATGAGCGAGCATATCGGCGCGCGTCATCTTGCATTCAGCCTTAAACAATCAGATCATCGCCAGGCAGGTCGTATGGCCCGCAAGCTTAATCTGATGCTGATTGAAATAGCAGAACATCCGCGAAGTGCATTGATGTCGAAAGAAGCCCTCGAACGATTGTTTCAGTCCGAAATCGCGCGGATGAATGATCATATGGAGAACCTGCAATTTGCAGGCCAGCGCACCCCGACAGGTTTCCATCAGATCGATAATCTGGCCGCCGATCTGGAAGTAGGCTGGGCTCACAGGCTTCTGGAAAAATTTGGCACCCGTCGTGTCTTGTTTGAAGAAGAAATTTGCCAAGGTTGGCGCTTTCTGGAGCAATCGAAGGTACCGCAGAGCCTCCATCACGGCATCGCGATATCTTATCGTGCTGAACGCCAGGATGCAGAATCTTCGCGTTTTGTCGACGAAATGCGTGCTCTCATGCAAGAGCATGGTCTGTCTTATTCGATCCTTAATTTCGAAAAGGCCAAGGCTGAATATTTCAAAGCGCGCGCAGACGTTCTGCTCAATACCGATGATCGCTATCTCATCGATTATCCTGACGAGCAGGCTGAACCAGACCCTGCCCGGCCAGCACCAATTGTTTCGGTTGTAAACGTGGAACCTGTACCGGATATCATTCCACAGCCACAGCCACAGCCACAGCCACAGCCACAGCCACAGCCACAGCCACAGCCACAGCCGGTAGTGGAAAATCTTGTTCTTGCATCAGCATCTGACATGCTGGGGCTTACTGGGGAGGACCTGCCAGTGAAGCAATTCATGAAGCAGTGCGACCTTCTGATTGCCAACAACCGTGAGAACTGGAACGAAGGCACGGCAAAGGACGTCAAGACAGTCGTTCGCATTTTCTGCGGTATTCTGGGCGAGCACAATGTTCTCACGAGCAGTGCCATTAATCAGACCCACTTGGCGGCGTTGCGCCAGCATTTCAATAACATCCTTGCCAGATGGGGAAGCAGTTCGCGTTACGTGGCAATGACGACTGCGCAATTGCGCGAGGCGACAGAACGGGAAGTAATCCGCGCGCAAAAGCTTAATTTGCCAGCACCCAAGGTTGGTTTGTCTAGCGGGACCATCAGACGCCATCTCGGCAATCTCGAACAGTTCCTGAACCATCTTGTCGCGTCAGGTTTCATGTTACGGGCATTTACGTTCAAAGGGATCAAGCCGAAGAAACGCAGCCTCGCATCCGTTCGGGCGCTGACTGCTAAACCCGGCCCTGAGCAGGTTGAACCGATCTTCCAGATTCCGGTGTTCACCGGTTGTGCCGGGCCCATGTCGCAGGAAATGCGGGAG
The DNA here is from genome assembly GCF_008932295.1 of Brucella tritici. Classification (GTDB taxonomy): domain Bacteria; phylum Pseudomonadota; class Alphaproteobacteria; order Rhizobiales; family Rhizobiaceae; genus Brucella; species Brucella tritici. Next base: position 381,349 of record NZ_WBWA01000002.1, read on the forward strand.
TTCGGGCAGGCCGTATATCATTCGTCCCTTTATTATGTGCCAATGCTTTACGCATATCTGGGCGCACGACGCGCCGAATTTACGGGCCTCATGGTCGATGATGTGGTTTACGCAAAAGATGAAGGTATCTGGTCCATCAAAATTCGGGAAAATGAGCTCCGAGGACTGAAGAACCTCCAATCAGTCCGCGATCTCCCCGTGCCAGATGAGCTTATCCGACTGGGTTTTATCGACTACGCAAAGCGTTTGAAGGAACTCGGACACAGATGTTTATTTCCGGAATTGGTCGCTCCAAGACGCAAAAACGATACCGGTGATCGTTTCTACAAGAGCTTTGTCCCTTTGCTGAAAGCGGAAACGGGGCTTGGTGATCAGCTTTGGGGTAGCGCAATCCATGCGTTGCGCCATGGTTTCAGCAACACGCTGAAACAGAAGGGGATAGAAATGTCGATTATGGAAGACATTACCGGGCATTTGGGCCGAACGGAAGGAGAAACACGTTATACGAATATTGCCAGCTTGCAGGTGATGAAAAAAGCTATTGACGTGTATCCAGTCATTACGAGCCATCTGCAACCACAGCCCTTATGCTTGCTGCCGTATGTCGAGGCAAAAGAACCTGCACCTTGGTTTAAAAAAGAAAAAGTGAAGCCGTCCCGACGTCGTAATCCGTAATCAAGAAAACAGCGCGCCGTCGTTAGATGTCGCGCTGTACTATTATCAACGTGGGAGATACCCCTCGAACGGAGCGGAAAGCACAGAAAACCCATGTTTCGGAAGTAGACCGGGAGAGATATATTGTATAGTGCAAATGGCGTTTGCATCGGCGGACCCAGTACGTGATATGGATTGCAATAATTTCTCGGCACTTCATTTGAAGTTGCGGGCAGGGCGCCGCAACGTGTCGGCATGCCATTGCGATTTGCCAGCAATGCACTTCAAATCGCGCTAATTTGCATTAATCCGATTCAAAACCTGGCAAGAGCGTTGCAAAGTTACGGACAAACGTTGCTGAACCCGTGATTTCCGTTTCATCTGCAAACGTCGTTTGCGGGCAGACCGGGGAAAACGCTTTATGTCAACAGGTTTCGAGCTCATAATTTAATTGTTAGCGGGCAACAGGGGGTGAAATGGCATCGAACAAACAGCAGGCAGAACGCTTGCGCAAGCAGCGTGAGCGGCAGAAAGAATATCGGGATCGTCTGAGAGCGGAGCGCAAACCGACACGAGACGACGTTGCTCGGGTGTTCCTGCATTTCATGATTGCCAAAGCGATGAGGTCTGGCAATCAGGATGGGATGGAGAAGCTGATTGATATGCTGCTTGATGGGCTGGCAGCTCAGGGCTTCGATAAAGACGCTTCGTTGGATGTCATTGATGATCTGATTGACAGATACACCAAAAAGGGGTGGGATTTCCGACGCAAAGTGCATTTGATGCCTCACGGAGATGCTGGCGAACCGGAAAAATGAATATGGCTTCCAAAACTGTGGCCACCTGATTTCACTGGTTCGTTTCATAAACGGCGTTTGGTTCTTTTGTCTCTTCTCCCCCCGTTACTCCATGAAACGCCGTTTGCAGATGAATCGGAAATCTCGGGCTTGAAATGGCTGACCGGTCGGGGCGCGTAATATGCAGGCACGTTATTTCGATTTGTCGGCAACGCATTTCAAATCGAAATAATTTGCAGTCATCCGATTCAGGAATCGAGAAAAGCGTTATCTGAGGTGATTTTTCCGATTCCGTTGCAAACGCCGTTTGCGAGCGGCTCGCAGGAAACGCTTTGCATCGAGCCGTGGGAAATACACGTGCGCTGAATTATGCTATCCGAGTGATCTGACGGGCGGGGAGTGGAAACTGATCGATCTTTTGATCTGGCCCGCCGAGTATGCTGGTTGTAGGTACGAGGCTGTCAATGGGCTGGCTTGCGCTCTGAACACAGGCTGTTCGTTCCCGCTGTTGCTGGCGAAGCAACACCAGACGCAAACGCCTTACGACACCATCCATAAAGCTGCGAAGGCCCCAGACCTTCAGAGCGTGCAATCGCCGAGACGTTGACCCCTGGCTGCAATGACACGGTAGCAATCCGCGCCTTCTCGTCATCCGACCAGTCACGCGGCCGCCGTCTGCTTCGCACGGGTTCCGCCGTCAAAACCTCAAATATCTGGGAATGATTCATATCCTCATTCATAGGACTCTCCGCATGATTCATACGGAAAATCGCCCATCACGCCGATAAAAGATATGTTGGGTGGCTTACGCGCTTTCGCTAAGCCAGTCTGACGGCAGTCATCATCGGAGCGGCGTCTTGGCTGGGGCCTTGAAAGTTAGCGCTTAGGCAGATATCACGACATGCTTCTGATACGAACGTCAAGCTGGCCTGCCAACGCCGTCATCGTACGCCTTTCACCTCGCGGATTGGCAACTTGCACGGCTCGGCTTCTCGGCCATGTTGGGTGCGCCCATGCACTATGACGGCAACTGCTTGGCCTTTGTCACCTCGCACAAGGCCGCCGATCACCTCGAGCTTCCCGGACTGGCTACACAATAGTGTAGGGCCAACCCACGATGTAGCATTCCGAGATGTCAAAAGCTGCGCTGGATCATCGACAGGGGAATTTAACCGGTTCGTTTGACAAATGGCGTTTGTTTCCTTTGTCTGTGCTCCCCCCATTACTTGATAAAACGCCGTTTGCAGGTGAATCGGAAATCTCAGGTTTGAACTGGCGAGCCGGTCGGGGCGCGTAATGTGCAGGCACGTCCTTTTGATTTGTCGGCAACGCGTTTCAAGTCGAAATAATTTGCAATCATCCGATTCAGAATTCGAGAAGAGTGTTACCTGAGATGATTTTCCCGATTCAGCCGCAAACGCCGTTTGAAATAAGGCCGGATATCCGGAGAGGCTGCTTCGCTTAATGAGCGCTATGACCTGCTGTTAAAATGGTTCCTGAGGCCCCGCCTGTGGATAACTTTTGCCTTGTTTTAATCGTGCTGGTCAGCCGTTGACAAATACAAAAGCCTTACGGGCACTGGCTTTTGAAGCCGTAGGCGCGAATTCGAAAAAGCCGGTGATATCCGGGACTTAGATAAAAATGCTCGATTGGGATCTTTTTTCGTTTTGGATCCTTGCAGCACGTTTGAGATCCTGCAATAGTCACTTTGTCTGATTGATCAGACGTCTTCATTCTGGTGCTGGAACACCAGAATGAAGACTAACTTAGCCTGCCAACAACAGGAGCCAAGCTATGCTGGTTATTAGCGACATTCGTCCCGGATTAAAAGATCCACGCCCTGAATTCCTCGTCAGCATGGCGGCTCGACAGCGGGAATAGTTTCCGCCCCTAACGCGTTCGGCGCTCTTTAAAGCCCGAACTCCCAATTTCCCATTCTGGCGCTCTGGTCGTGTGCGTTTGCGCGCAACGTCACGGTCTTTGCTGTCTTTAAAATCTGACGCTGCTTGCAAGGGCAAGCGCAACCGACCTTTCACACCCATTTGGCTCCGGCGATTGCATCGCTTCGGGGAAGGAGGACTTATGTTTGCAGAAACTGTCGTCGGCTACATCGATTTGATCGAACACAAAATCCCGGTCCGTAATGTCGGACGAGAATTGTATGCGTCGCAAAATCTGGCGTGGCTGTTTAACAGTATTGCCCACGCTGAAGATCGGGCCAGGCAGAAATGCGCCGTTCGTGACGTTCTTCTACGGTGGGCGATCTGGAACGAGGGTGAGAAAATCCTCGCACTTATTGAAGAAGCATCGGCGCGGGCAAAGGTTTCTGGTGATACGGAACCGACACGTGCGATGCCAATTACACGCGATATTCTTAATCGCGTCGTCAACTCGGTTGACCGCAAATCTGCACCGGACGAAGCTATTCTTGCAACTGCGACTTCGGCATTGCCCAAGAACGCACCGTACGCTTTTGATCTGGTGCATTACGATGCTGAAAAGAAAGCGTTGCGGATAATAAGTATGATCTATTGCATCAGCATGCATAAAGACGCGCTAGATCAATGGCGCAAAGAAGTCGCGACCCTGCCGTCGGCATGGGCCCGTTTGGCACGGCAATATTATGACATCGACATTGAGCACTGCGAATTTGCACTGATCGACCCGCTGCTCGATGACAGTGATGAAGAAACCGGGGTCTGGTCGATATTTGATCTTGATCAACTGCTCGGCAAAGCTGGGATTGCGGACAAGGTAGTGGCGTTGCAGGAGGGTCTCTGGGGAGACCTTCTCATCAGGATTGGTGACACTTTTGCAGATACACAAAGCGAGCAGGCGCAGTTGATGGAGCAGGAACTGGTGAAGATTGCCCTCAAGGCCCTGGACAGTAGGTCAGCACCGCAAGCTCAAATCCTGACGCCTGATAACGCATCGCGTTGACGAGATGCCGCTGGGGCGGTTCTGGTTAAAACGGAGTCGCTGGAGCCGCGCTGTCTCCTTGCTGTACGCATGTCTCGATCCCAAAGCCGGTTGCCGCTTTTCGGGATATGCTTAGGAATTCACTCTTCTATCCATGAGGTCGCTTCATGACCATTTCACCACCCGGCGCAAGCCGGCTTGGGCGGCATCTACTTGCCCGCCTGAAACATGCTTTGCATCGCGACGTGCGACAGGTTTTCTGCGAGCTCGATCTATTGTCTCAGACTGAAGTCGACATTGATGGGTTTTTCGCGATGCGCTTCGACATGCCCGAACAGTCATCTGATCCGGGTGATACAGATCGACCAGTATTACCTCTGACCGGTCATCCGGTTCATGATCTGCGTGTCTTGAACGCTTATATGGGTGCCAGCTTCAATCTGAGTGCTTCCAGCGTGCAAGATCAGTTTGCCCTTTCGCTGCCATTTCCAATGTTCCTGAGCGAGATGCTCTGTTATCCCGTCGAGCGAACATATCTTTTGAAACTCCTGCGCTGCTTTCATGTCGAGCCCGATATGGGCGATATCGCGGTCTGTCATCTGCTGGCACGGGCTCTGGAGGAGAGGAGTTTCGGGCAAAAACGCTTGATGGAGCTTTCACGCAGACGATCCGGGCTTGTCATCGTGCGCACCGATATCGAAGGCTTTGAAGATATCTTGTTCCGGATGTTGAATGAACAGCGGCTTTATCGCGGGCACGTTGTGGTACGGCCCCTTGAGCACTGGGGAATGACAACGATCCGGCAGTTAAAGCGGACAAGGGGCCGCCTCCGTCCGGCAGATGTCATTATCAATACTATTGATGCTGATGGATTTGAGAAACTGGCGCTGATCGATGAAGACAGCATTGGGGATGCACTGTCGCGTGGCGAATGGCTTCTTGGTATCGTTGATATGCAATACGAGATTCCGGCCAGGCTGAAAGTGGCGGCAGATATTGTCCTTGATACCGGTCCGCTTGATGGTGCTCTTCTCAACAGGCTGCTCGATGCGGTGACTGCACACGATGCCGACACCGTTTTTCCAGAGGAGTTTACACTCGGTTCATTACGTAAGTTGAGACACTCGTTCCGGGAAGCCAGCACACGCCAGGAAACCTTCGCTTATCTGCTGGCCCAATGGGAGTTGGAGGGGAGAAAGCAGGCACGCCCGGTGCAGGAGCAAAAGCAAAAGCAGAAAGAGGCAGATAAAAAGAAGGATAAGGCCGATGACAAAAAATCGTTCTCGACTGGAGAACGCGGTCGGCATGGCAGGAAGATTGTTTCCGACAGCCGATTGATTGAACCTGAACCGCTTAATGACGTCATCGGTGACGTCGGTTCCGCAGAGAGCGCCACGCGTCGAACACCAACTCTATGCGTGGAAAACCTGTCTGGCTATGGCGAGGCGGCTGACTGGGCGTTGGCGCTCAAGGATGACCTTGCATTGTGGACGTCAGGATCGCTCGTCTGGTCTGACATCAGCACACGGCTGCTTCTGTCCGGCCCGCCCGGCACCGGCAAGACCACATTTGCACGGGCGCTGTGTAACAGCCTGCGTATTCCTGTCCTTGCAACGTCTATCGCGACATGGCTGCGGATGGGCCATCTTGGTGATGTGTTGCTACGCATGAAGAGTGCGTTTGAAGAAGCGGCGTCTCATGCTCCGGTCATCCTGTTTATTGATGAGATCGACAGTATCGGGCGACGTCAGGATCCATCCCGCGATTATGCAGATTACTGGAACGCTGTCGTCAATCAACTGCTCGAATTGATGGATGGTGCTGTCAGACAGGAAGGCATCGTCATCGTGGGTGCGACCAACCGGCCTGACGATATTGATGAAGCATTGTTACGATCAGGACGGATGGAAACCCATGTCCGGATAGCAAAGCCTGACACGGATGCACTGGTCGGCATTCTCGCGCATCATCTGGGTGCTGATCTTGAAGCTGTGCTGGAAACACGACAGATGGAGCAACAGCGATGACAGGTTGCAAATCAGATGAACGTCTCAAGAGTTTGCGTGATCTGCGTCCTCTGGCGCTAAAGGCACAGGGTATGACCGGAGCCGATATCGAGCGGATTGCCCGTCAGGCTCGCCAGCAAGCACGTCGTACGAAGCGTCAGCTTACTTGGACGGATATTGAAAAGGGCATTGTTGGCAATCGCCGGGCAATCCTGCCGGAAGAGCGCTGGCGCATGGCGGTGCATGAGGCAGGCCATGCTCTCATCCGTCATATATTGCAAGTCGGCCATCCGCTGACGCTGAGCATTGAAGAACAGGTGGGGTTCGGCTTTGCAACGGAACGTCGCAAGCTTATTCCGCTGGAAAAGGATTGCGAAGACAATCTTGCGGTGATGCTGGCGGGAAGAGCGGCGGAAGAGCTTGTTCTTGGAGATGTCTCTGTCGGCTCCGGGATGCGACCGGGAAGCGATCTGGCGAATGCAACCGACCTGGCGCTGGCAATGGAAACGACATACGGCTTTGCCAGAGAGCGCCCATTGCTGTTTTGCGACGGCGTGGCACGACGGGAACTGCTCCATGAAACCCATCCCATAACCAGCCATGTCGATGAGCGGCTGCAAAAAGCCTACGACATTGCCCGTCACGGACTTATCCGTTACGCTAAAGCGCACAGGGCGCTTGCCGAGGCGTTGCTTGAACATGGCGTTCTGGAGGGTGAAACCGTCACCGCCATTCTCAACGATGCCATCCGGCGACAGGATCAACAAGGCAGTCATGCTTCGGTGAGCATAGCGGATAGCAGGCCTCAGGAGACGAGCGCACCCGGTCCAGCCTGAGCGGTCAGAGGCGACCGGCATTCAACTCAATCAACAATCCGGATTCATTCCAAAACGCGCTCGTCTGCTCGAACGCGAACGATCCCGCACATCCAATGAAAGGAATATCTCATGGCAATTATCGCAAACGATGGCGCGTTCAACCGGGAAAGGCTTGCAGCAGAAATCAAGGCCCTCAAGGCGCTTGTTCATGATCTCGAACGCCTGCTCAATGGAGAGCATCCAGATCCCAAGGAACTGGCGGATGCGCCATTGATCAACAACTGGGATTTTGATCGTCGGGACACAACATGCCTTGTGGGCACATTGATTTCTCATCCGCGCCTGGGGCGTATCGTGCCAAATGGCGTTACCTCCGAACTCTGGTACATAAACCCGGACGAAGGATATGCGCGTACATTCAGCCGCTTCTGCAGGCTCGGTAAACCGGCCCGGTTTCGGGAAAGCAAGCGTTAACACGCTCATTGAACCAGTGCTTTACAATGAACGCGGATTTTCATATTGGTGAAATGGGGAATGCTCCACTCATATAGGTTGATTTTGCTGCATTACTTCTCTTTGAGGTTTAATTTGAATAATTGACATCTGAGCTACGTCTGTTCTAACAGACAAGCTTGAAGCTAAAAGTCCAAGGTGGATCAGCGATAAATCGGTCTCAGAAATTTCACGGGTAATTGCCATCATGAATGGAATAAGGGCGAAAATTTTAAAAAAATTATGAACTCTAAGCTTTTATATAAAGAATGGAGTGAGGCCCGGCTGATACATAGAAGTAAACTATTTGATAGACAATGGTATGAGGCGCAATATCCCGACGTTAAGCTTGCGGGAGAACATCCAGTGAGGCATTATCTTCGGCATGGTGCGGAAGAAGGCAGGGATCCTAGCCCTCACTTTAGCGGACTTGCTTATCTTGTGCTTTATGAAGATGTGCGCGTAGCGGGATTAAACCCCTTAGTACACTATATAAAGTATGGAAAATCTGAGGGGCGGGCATTGCCTAATTGCTCGTACATGCAATCTCCATCTTCACCAGTGACTAAAATTGCGTTGGAAGATGAAGGTGTGGAGAGCGCAAACAGCCAATATCTGGAAGGTTATTTTGACCCCGAATGGTATCAAGCAACCTATGCAGATGTTCGTATGGGAGAACTCACGGCCTACGAACATTTCCTGCAGGTGGGGTTAAAAGAGCAAAGAAATCCTTCTGCGAGATTTGATTCCAGAGCTTACAAAGCAATTTATGCTGATGCAAGAAAATCTTCGTTGCCCCCAATTAGGCATTATCTAATATATGGCCGATTGGCAGACTACAGTGCTCCTCCTGTAGGTGAATATACCCCTTCTCACATTGATGACATACCATATGTATGGGCAGAAGGTGGGCTTACTAGAGATATTAATAAGAAAACAATTCTGCTCGTTGCTCATACTGTAGGAAAGTTTTTATTCGGTGGAGAGCGTAGCTTTATCGATATAATAGATGGTTTGTTGGCTGCTGGTTATAATGTTATAGCAGTTTTACCTCGTTATAACCAGGAGTATACAAATGCAGTGCAGAAAAAAGTATGTGGCTTGTTTATTGCAGAGTATAGTTGGTGGAAAATTTCTGTAAATAACGATAAAGCAATAGCTTTATTTAGTCATTTAATCCGCATAACAAGAGTGGATTCGGTGCATGTAAACACAATAATGTTACATGACGCTCTTATTAGTGCTCGTATGGCAGGTGTGAAAAGTGTTGTTCATGTAAGGGAGCTTGTTAGTGAAGATTCATGGCTGTCTGCCTCAATAGGTTTATCGCCAGCAGATATAATTTCTGAGATAAAATCTGCAGCTGACTGGATTGTTGTAAATTCTGATGCAACTCACAGGTGCTTTGGTTTTGATGAGAAGACATTCCGTATCTATAACACGATTGACACGGATAGATTCAATATAGAAAATAATATAAATGAAAAACAAGTTATATTTGGTATTATATCCAGTAATATCCCTAAAAAAGGTATCCAAGATTTCGTTGCATTGGCATCTAAATGTGCTGACCTAGAGCCTAGGGCTTGTTTTACAATCATCGGGCCTGATACCGAGTTGATAAAGGAGCTTCGTGCGAAGGAAATACAAGGCGTTCTTCCGAGGAATATCCGGTTTGGTGGCTATTACACGAACCCCGCTGATGCAATTAAACAAGTTAATGTCGTTGTTATTTTTTCGCATTTTGCAGAGTCGTTTGGTCGTACGGCTTTGGAGGGAATGGCGGCCGGTCGTCCTATAATCGCATATGATCACGGCGCTCTTCCAGAGCTTATCGAGCATAAGGTAAGCGGTTATTTGATACCTTTCAAGCATTACTCAGATGCGATACCTTACGTTCAAGCATTATGTTCCAACTTGCAGCTAATCAAGACAATGGGTAATGAAGGTAGGTGTATTGCAAAAGAAAAATTCAGTCAAAGTAATTATAATATCGCATTAGAATCATTTTATAATAAAGTGTATTCTAAGCGGGACTCGTTGAGTAATTGTGAAAGTTTACAAAGAATAACGGTAGCTTATTTTTGCTGGCATTTTCCTGTTCCGTCCGAGACTTTCGTATTGAACGAAATTCGTGAGCTGAGCAGACAAGGCTATCATGTCGTGGTCTTCTGTCGCCAATCACCTTATCCTGATTTCAAACCTGATTTCCCAGTTGAGTGGTATCGAGTCGAGGATGTAGAACAGTTAGCGTCACTATTAATAGAGAAAAAATGCTCTGTTGCTCATGGGCATTTTGTTTATCCAACTGTGACAGATTTTTTGTGGCCTGCTTGTGAGCAAGCCTTGATTCCTTTTACATTTATTGCCCACGCGCAGGATATATTTAAATATGACAACGACTTTAAGAATCGCATTGGTGAAATTGGACAATCCGCATTATGCAGGGCCGTCTTTGTATTGTCACAGTTTCATCGTGACTATTTAATTCAAAGAGGTGTGCCAGAAAATAAGATTATCATCAATCCAAATGCTGTGGATGTTTCCGACTTCGAGAATGGTCATCTGCAGAAGGTAAAATAATTATGAACAAACGAATTTGCGCAGTACACCGTTTCGTAGAAAAAAAAGGTCTCGACCTGCTCATCAAAGCGGCCGCCGATATAGAAGAAGATGGAATTACGATTGATATATTTGGCTATGGTCCTCTTGAGGAGGAGTACCGAAATACAATAAGGGAAATGGCTATAAACAATGTAAATATTTTTGGGCCATTAAATAACCGAAATGAAGTTGGTGAGACGATCAGAAAATATGATTTGTTTGCTTGCCCCTCTATTCGCATTTCTAGCGGTGACATGGACGGAATACCCACCTCCATCGTTGAATCAATGATTGCGGGTGTGCCTGTACTTACAACTAGCATATCAGGTATTCCTGATCTGGTTGAGGATGGGATCACGGGAGTAATATGCGATCCCACCCCAACATCCATTGCGCAGGGTATAAAAAGGTTTTTTTCATTTAGCCCGGAAAGAAGGCAATACATTGTCAAGAATGCCAAAACCGTGGCAATCCAGAAACATGATGCTAAGAAACTGACACGATTAATGACGCGAGTTTGGGAGTCCAGAAAGATCGATGTCATTATGATCGGTTGGAAAAACCTTCGCGAGCACCAAGAGGTTTTAAACAGATTGTACAAGTACACAGCATTACCGTTTAGTGTCACGGTATGTGCTAATTCTAATGAAGATGAGGATATTCGCATTTATGATAAATATTTGAGTAAGTACGCTAATTTCAACTTAATTATACCTGGGTACAATGCCTACGTAGGGCCCGGAACCAACAAAGCCATCGATAACGGAAGTGGTGATATCTGCGTCTATTTATGTGGACGGGAAGGATTTATATTGAAATCTGGTTGGGACCTTAATGTCGTACATTATATGGACGATAATCCAAGTGTTGGAGTGGCTGGAACACTTTGTTATTCGCCTTCCTATCTCACTGGTAAAGACTATGAAAATATTCCGTTATTTGAAAAATTTAGAAATAAAAATTATGCACATGAAAATCCCAATCGAGTTTTTCAGCATGTGCAAGGAGGTCTGTTTGCACTCCGTCGAAAGATGTATGATCAGATTGGTGGTTTCAGTCAAGAGGTCCCTCATTCTTACACAGATGTTGAATATAGTTATTATGTAGAAAGTATGGGATGGAAACTCGGTGAGTTGCCCGGCGTTTTGTCTTTATTTAACAAGACTAGACCTGGCTTAAAGAGTAGAATAGATAGTGATATATTTGCGATTCATCCGGGATCGTTAGATTCCGTTCAGGAATTTGAGTGTATTTCTCAAGGGAAGGTTTGCAACTGCAATATATGTGGTTGGTCTGGATCAAGTTTTAAATGTGACGATGAGAAGGCGGTATGTCCGAGATGCCTGAGTTCATCTAGTGATAGAAAGATTTTTTGTTGGCTTGCAAACTCAGTATATCTAAGTCGTCGTTTGCCAGCTATTGGATTAGGATTAAGCGGCGAAATTCAACGCTTCTGGAAGCAGCAGTTTCAGGGACCACTTTATGATTTTGAAGAGTTTAGCCGGATTCTAGCTCAAAGAAAAATGCTCGAGAACCGCTCTGATACCCTCAAACTTGGTCTTTTGCAGGTGATTAATGAAAGATCCTTAAGATTATCAATTAAAGAAGTATATAGACTGCTTGAGCCCGGTGCCGAACTTGTTGTTCAGAATTCGTCTAAGATGTATAATTCGTTAATTTCAGAGATTTTGGTCGATACTGGGCTACAGTTAGTTTCAGAGTTTGATAAGTTTCCGACATCATTACAATTGGATTGGCGACCATTGTTAATTTTCCAAAAATAGGATGTTTGGGTAATCCGTGGCCCAGTATCTCCATCCGCATCGTCTACCTCAATCGTGAGCGATGGGGTGGACGCTCCCACTCAACGGCATTTTTGTGCCAAGATGGTTGTGTTGGAAACTCGGGTAAAAAGTAAGCGGGTAGCCTTGCAATTAATCCAGAATACGATCATCGCAGCGCCCGACGTGTTGCGGGATCAGCTGCGTCGCATGACCCGCATGCAACGTAACGGCCCGATTGCTACCGCCTGCCTGAGTTCGTGATTTTGGCATAAGACACGTGTTTAACGACGTCGTTAGCGACGTGTCTTATGCGAGGATTGGATGCGAGTTGAAGTTCTTGGCGCGGAACGGCGTCGTCGCTGGGGAGATCAGAAGAAACTGGACATCGTGATGTCGATTGGGATCGACGGCGCGACAGTGACGGATGTGGCGCAGAAGTACGATGTGACCCGCCAGCAGATTTACTCCTGGCGACGGGAACTGAAGAAGAAGGGGCTTCTGCTCTCCTCACAGGAAGCCGTATTTCTTCCTATTGAGATGAGTAGCGAGCAGATCGGTGGCGCGGGGAACGATACCCTTGATGCTTCGCCCTCCATGATTGAATTGCACTTGCGCTGCGGCCGCCGTCTTTGTTTTGGCAGCCGAGTGGAGGGCGCAGTGCTGACGCGGCTCATCCGGGCGGTGGAACAGGCATGATTGGACCGGGCACCGGCGTTCGGGTTTACCTTGCCTGCGGCGTCACAGATATGAGGAAGGGCATTGAGGGCCTTTCGATGTTGGCGCAGAATGTCTTGCGCCAGAAGCCGACAGGTGGAGCTGTCTTCGCCTTTCGCGGGCGACGTGGCGATCGGGTGAAGCTGCTGTATTTTGATGGCCAGGGATTTTGCCTTTACTATAAAATTCTGCAGAAAGGTCGTTTCCCCTGGCCTTCAGCGGCCGATGGGACGGCTCGACTGACAGCAGCGCAACTGGCGATGCTATGGGAAGGAATAGACTGGAGACGTCCGGACTGGGGTGCTCCGCCGGCACGTGTCGGTTGATTTTATCCTACTGAAACTACTTGTTTTTATAGCGTCCTGTCCTGATTTATGCTAGTCAGGATCATGACGAATGCGAGCTCAACTCTTTCTGATGATCGTGAGCGCGACGAACAGCCCACTGCTTTCGGCGTTGACGGGATCGCAATAGCACTTTCTTTCAGAACTTCTGTTTTGCCCGCTTCGGCATAAAGTAGGTTCGGATATTGACGAGTGCTTCGGCGACGTCAGCAGCATCCTGGCGGGTGGCTTTGCGTTTTGTCTCGCCGAGCTTGCGAATTGGCGCAATGATATCGCCGGTGACGGCATGACCGCGAAGAACCGGCTGCCAAAGTCTCGGCGCGTATCCTGTTGCCAGCA